>NZ_JCAWAD010000002.1:141561-685190 GCF_059691755.1 Herbiconiux sp. 320_LB
CGTAGGTGCCCGTGGTCATCCACTTACCGTCTTCGACAACGGCGGCGGTGGTGCCGGGAACGCGGTCACCCGCGGGGGTGAGCACGTTGACGGTCGAACCGTCGGTTCCGGTACCGGTGAAGATCACCGTGCGGGAGTCGACGGTCTGACCATTGGTCGGGCTCGTCACCGAGAAGTTGTTCGACGGAACGACGGCGGGGAGGCTGAAGGTGACGGACTGCTCGCCACGGCCGGCGCCACCGGTGACCTGGTTGACGTTCACGGTCTGGCTGATCGCAGCGTCGTCGGCGTAGGTGCCCGTGGTCATCCACTTACCGTCTTCGACAACGGCGGCGGTGGTGCCGGGAACGCGGTCACCCGCGGGGGTGAGCACATTGACGGTCGAACCATCCGTGCCGGTACCGGTGAACATCACCGTGCGGGAGTCGACGGTCTGACCGTCGGTCGGGCTCGTCACCGTGAAGTTGTACGACGCGGGGAGGGAGAAGTTGACGGTGCGCTGCGGGATGCCGCTGCCGCCGTAGATGCCACCGACCACGATGGTCTGAGCGACCGACGCGTCCTCCGCGTACTCGGGGAGGGTGAGCGAGTAGGGGGTCGGCTGCCCGAAGGTGCCGCCCGGGTTGACGCGCGAGAGCACGGTGGTGCCGTCGGCCGCATAGACGATGACGGTCGCTCCGCCGAAGACGGATCCCGTCACCGTGACGGTGCGGGAGGCGACGGTCGTCCCCTCGCCCGGTGCCGTGACCGTGAGGCCGGCCTCAGCCGCGTTGGCGGCGGTGGCGGAGACCATGAGGCCGCCGAGTGCGAGCGCGGCGATCGCCGGCACAGCCAGCAATTTCCGCCATGAGAAACGTGTGTTCACAAGATTCCTTCTGCATCGAAGGAATGTCGTACTGCACACACGACACCCCGACCCGAGACACCGATCTGTTGACCAGTGCTAACTAGATCGAATCTAACAGGATGTTCCAAGGCGGCAAGACCATTGGTCTACAAATGACGAGGGCGTCACAGCGGGGCCGCGCATCCGGTCGTAGTTGGGGACGGGCGCGGAACGCACCGCGGCCGCACCCAACGGAAGGTTGACCATGTCCAGGATCGTCGTCATCGGAGGCACGGGCCTCATCGGCTCCAAGGTCGTCGCGAAGCTCACCGAGCACGGGCACGAGGCGATCGCCGCGTCACCGAACACCGGCGTGAACACCCTCACCGGCAAGGGTCTCGCCGAGGTGCTCGCCGGCGCCGACACCGTGCTCGACGTCTCGAACTCGCCGTCGTTCGCCGACGACGACGTGATGCGGTTCTTCACCACCGCGACCACCAACATCCTCGCCGCCGCCGAGGCCGCCGGGGTCGGGCACTACGTCGCCCTCTCGGTGGTCGGTGCCGAGCGGATGCCCGACAGCGGCTACCTGCGGGCGAAGGTCGCGCAGGAGAAGCTGATCCGCGAGTCGACGCTGCCGTGGTCGATCGTGCGGGCCACCCAGTTCTACGAGTTCGCCCGGGGCATCGCCGACAGCGCGACCATCGACGGCGAGGTGCGGCTGCCCAACGCGCCGGTGCAGCCGATGGCGGCCGAGGATGTCGCGACCGCGGTCGCGCGCACCACCGCGGGCGAACCCCTGAACCGCATCGTCGAGATCGGCGGGCCGGAGAGGTTCGGGCTCGACGAGTTCGTGCGCACGGGGATGACGTTCCGGGGGGACAAGCGCTCGGTGGTGACGGATCCCGAGGCGCCGTACTTCGGTGGGCACCCGGGTGCCGACACGTTGGTGCCGGGGGCCGACGCGACGCTGTCGACGCTGAGCTTCGAGGAGTGGCTGCGGGCGAACCCGGTGCCGGTGGGGCGGTAGGGGGTTCGTCGTCTCGCGGCTGGCGGCCAGCGTTTGGCGTGTGCCGAATGAAGTCGTGTCCGGTGGCGAGGTCAGCCCTCGGCATCGGGTGCCTCGACGCTTCGGCGCGCGGCCGGTCGCCGGCCGTGGGCGGATCCCTACCGGCCGGGCCCTCCAGTGTCGTCATCAGAATCGAGATCGGTCTTGACGCGTCTCTTGGGTGTGCCCGGGAGCATCAATTTGGCTCCGTTCTTCGTTGAACGGAGGGCACGGATCTCGTCGCGGCCACCGGCGATCCCGACAACGATCGCGACCAGAGCCCCGATGCCGATGAGCCATCCCATGACGCGGACAGTACGCCTTCTCCGTCTACCCGTACAGCTGACGCCGTGTGCCTCAGGCCTCAGCGCTCGCGGAGCGCTCCCTCCGGGGTGAGCTCGAGCGTCAGCGTCAGGCCGAGACGCGCGAGGAAACGGTCGTCGTGGCTGACCACGATCAGCGCACCCCGGTAGGCGGTCAGCGCGTCGACCAGCTGGTCGACACTCGTGACGTCGAGGTTGTTCGTCGGCTCGTCGAGGATCAGCAGCTGCACCGGCGGGTCGGCGAGCAGCTGACGGGCGAGCAGAACGCGGAACCGCTCACCGCCGCTCAGGGTCGCGACCGGGCGGTCGACCGCGTCGCCCTTGATCAGCAGCCGACCCAGACGATTGCGGATGATCGAGTCGGCGACGTTCGGCGCCACCGCCCGCACGTTCTCCAGGGCACCCGCGGTCTCGTCGATCCCGGAGAGTCGTTGGGCGAGGTAGCCGACCCGGTCGGTGTGCAGCACTCCCCCGGCTCGGGCGGGCTCGGCGCGCCCCGGGTCGCCGGCAGCTGGGCCGGGACCCGCGTCACCGCTCGCGACGAGAGCCTCGAGCAGCGTCGTCTTGCCCACGCCGTTCGCGCCGACGATCGCGATGCGCTCGGGGCCCTGGATGAGGTGGGTGCGGTCGGTGCCATGCAGCTCGGCGATGCGGCGGCCCACCGGCACGTCGGGATCCGGGAGCTCGAGCGTGATCCGCTGGTCGGGGCGGATGCGCGCGTTCGCCTCCTCGCGCGCCGCCTGAGCCGCGCTCATCCGGTCGTCGAGTCCGGTGCGGAGCTTGCCGGCCGACACCTCCGCGCGCGACGCGAGCCCGTTCATCAGGATCTTCGAGCCCCTCTTGTTCTCGTTCGCCGTCTTCGCGTTCTTCGCGCGCCGGGCCAGCCGCGACTCCGCCTCGGCGCGCTGCCGCTGCTCGGACTTGACCGCGTGCTGGGCAGCCGCGGCATCCTGAACCGCATCGGCCTGCTGCCGGTCGAGAGCGGCCCGCCACTCGCTGTACGGGCCGCCGAAGGTGGTGAGTCGGCCGCGGTAGAGCTCGGTCGTCTGGTCCATGCGCTCGAGCAGGTCGAGGTCGTGACTGACCACGACGAGGGTGCCCGGCCAGTCGTCGAGCAGCCGGGCCAGGCGGTCACGGGTGGCGCGGTCGAGGTTGTTCGTGGGTTCGTCGAGCAGCGTGATCGGGTGCTCGCGCACGCGCAGACCCGTGATCGTGATCAACATGGCCTCGCCGCCCGAGAGCGCGCTCGCCGGGCGGTCGAGGTCGGCGGCCGAGAAGCCGATCGCGTCGAGGGCGATCTCGGCCCGCGACTCGATGTCCCAGTCGTCGCCGATCGTGTCGAAGAGGGCTTCGGAGACGTCGCCGCCCTCGAGGGCGCGGAGCGCATCCCGCACCCCTCGGATGCCGAGGAGGTCGGTCACGGTCGCCGAGTCGTCCCAGGTGATCGACTGGCGGAGGTAGCCGACGTCGCCCGTGGTCGTGACGGTGCCGGATGCGGGGAGCAGGTCGCGCGCGACGAGGCGCAGCAGGGTGGACTTGCCGGCGCCGTTGTCGCCGACGAGGCCGGTGCGGCCCGGAGAGAAGCCTCCGGAGACATCGGACAGGACGGTCGTGCCGTCGGGCCAGGAGAAGGAGACGTGCGAAAGGACGATGGCGGATGTGCCGGTGGACATGCGAGAACCTCGACGAGAGAAGCGGACGATGAACAGCGTTCGGCCGCGCGGGGGCTGGATCAGCCTCCGGTGACCGGGACTACGCTTTGTCGATCTCGTCAGTCAGCACGCCTCGACTTTACCAGGGCCGCTTTTTCTGCACGAGTCGGACGGTGCGAACCCGATGACCATCGGCCGCTCTGCACCAGAGCCTTACGACCACTAACCCGCCGTCGGCGACCGGGGCGCTCGGGTCAGGGGGTGTTCCAGTGGCGGATCTTGGCGGGTGAGGCGACTACCCAGAGGGCCGTGATGGCGCCGGCGGGTTCGGTGGCGGTGTGGGCGGTGGTGGTGTCGACCGCGATGACGGCGATCGCGCGGTCGCCCTCGCGCGCGACCAGGCCCGCGCATCCGTTCACCGAGTGCTCGACGAAGGTGAGGGCCGGGGCGCCGGCGGTCGGACCAGCGAAGAGGCGGAGGAGGAGCGCGGAGGTGTCCTCGATGCCATGGGCAGTAGCCTCAGCAGCGATCCCGGGTGGGACGGCGGAGGAAGCGGCGGGCCCGCCGGGGGCGGAGGGAGCGGCGGGGTGGCCGGCGTCGAGGACGAGGGTGATCGCGGGGTCGAGGAGCGCCTCGATCGCCGCCGGGTCGCCCGCCTCGAAGGCCCGCTGCAACGCCCGCACCAGGTCGCGGTGCCGCGTCACGCGGGAGCCGGAGCCGTGCGGGTGAGCTTTGCGGGGCTCATCATCCACAGCACCTGCCGGATGCCGTCGCCGCCGGCCGTGACGGTGAGGGCGGTCGTGACGACGCCGTCCTCCTCGAGGAGTACCGCGGGCTGGCCGTTCAGCTCGGCCCAGGCGATCGACTTGCCGCGCCAGAAATGGCCCGAGAACGCGGCGATGAACTGGGCGACCCGGTGGCGGCCGAGGATCGGGACGCGGGCCGCGAGCTTCACGCCGTTGCCGTCGGAGTAGCTGACGACATCCGTCACGAACAGTTCCTCGAGCGCCGCGATGTCCCCCTCCTGCGCCGCCTGCAGGAACGCCGCCAGCAGCCGACGCTGCTCGGCCGACTCGACCGCGGCGCGCTTCTCACCGGCCAGGTGCTTGCGGGCGCGGCTGACCAGCTGGCGGGTGGCCGGCTCCTTCAGCTGCACGATCTGCGCGATCTGCGGGTAGGGGTAGTCGAAGGCCTCGCGCAGCACGTAGGCGGCGCGCTCGGTGGGGGTGAGCTTCTCGAGCAGCAGCAGCATCGCGAAATTCAGGGCCTCGCCGCGTTCGGCGCCGAGCGCGGGGTCGTCATCGGTGTTGACCGGCTCGGGCAGCCAGGGGCCGATGTAGGTCTCCCGGCGGGAGCGGGCCGACTGCAGCACGTTGATGGCCAGGCGCGTGGTCGCGGTCGCGAGGAACGCGGGCGGGTCGAGCACGACGCTGCGGTCGCAGGTCTGCCAGCGGAGCCAGACGTCCTGCACGATGTCCTCGGCCTCGGAGACGGTGCCGAGCATCCGGTACGCGATGCCGAAGAGGCGGCGGCGCACCGCGGAGAAGAGCTCGGTGGCCTCGGCGAGGTCGTCGGCCGGGGGTCGCTCGTCGATTGCGGGGTGCTCCTTCGCGTCGGGGTGGTCGGGGTGGCAGTGGTCTAGCCGGGCAGGGTTGCCGCGGTGGGGGCGGTCCGGCCGGGCGCGCTGGCCGGTGTGGCCGGCGTCGGCGGGGCCGTCGGGGTGGCCGGGGTCGACGGCGCTGCCGGCGCCGGCAGCGTGGCTCCACCGTAGGCCTGGTCGGGCATCCGTGTCCCGGGCACCGTGCGACATGGGTCTCCTTCTCGCCGAGGTCGCCGCCTGCGACCGCTCGACAGCTCTGACCGGATGCCCGGCCGATCTGTGACCGGATGTCACGGATCCGCGCCCCACCCGGTCGTAGCTGTCGTGACGCAGCCCGTCGGGCCGCGCGAGACGGAAGGGCCGCCATGAGAATCGTCGTCGTCGGAGGAACCGGACTGATCGGGTCGAAGGTGGTGGCCCGGCTGCAGGATGCGGGGCACGAGGTGACCGCGGCCGCTCGCCGCACCGGCGTGAACTCGTACACGGGAGAGGGCCTCGCCGAGGCGCTCGACGGAGCCGAGACGGTGGTCGACCTCTCGAACTCGTCGTACACCGACCAGGCCGGGGCGCTCGAGTTCTTCTACGCCTCCACGCTCAACCTCCTCACCTACGGCCGGGCCGCGGGCGTCGGCCATCACGTGGCGCTCTCGGTCGTCGGCACCGATCGCCTGGCGCAGACCGAACGCGGCTACTTCTTCGCGAAGGATGCGCAGGAGACCCTGATCCGGCGGTCGTCGATGCCGTACTCGCTCGTGCACGCGACCCAGTTCTTCGAGTTCGTGCGGAGCATCGCCGACGCCTCCACGCAGCACGGGCAGGTGCGGCTCGCCGAGGCATCGGTGCAGCCGATCGCGGGCGACGACGTGGCGGATGCGGTGACGACCACGGCGCTCGGGGAACCGACCGGCACGACCCGCGAGTACGCCGGGCCCGAGGTCTTCGCGCTGCGCGACCTCGTGCGGCTGGAGCTGCGGGCCCGGCAGGATCCGCGCGAGGTCGCGATCGAGACCGACCCGCTGGCCCGGTACTTCGGCACCACCCTCGCGCCGGACGAACTGCTCCCCGGCCCCGACGCGTTCCGCTTCCCGACGCGGTTCGAGGAGTGGCTGGGGGGCCGCCGGGCGGCGGAGAGCGTCGCCCTGAGGTGAGCTCGGCGCGATCGCGCCGGCCGGATCGGGTCCGGGCCGCCCCGCCCACCATCCTTTTCTGTACACCTGTCCAGAAGTGGCGTAGGGTCGCAGCATGAGCGCTGCCGCCGGATCCAACGACGAGCTCCGCCGCGGCCTCCAGGAGTCGCTCGATCCCCGGCCCTCCCGCACCCGCGCCCGCCTGGCCGACGCGGTGCACCAGCTCTCGGCCTCGGGCGAGGAGATCAGTGTCGCCGCGATCGCGCGCACCGCCGGCATCAGCCGGGCCAGCTTCTACGCCCACTACGCGAGCCTCCACGAGCTGGCCGACAGCCTGCGCCGCGACGCGTTCGCCCAGATCGCCGACCTCTACCAGCACGACCACCGCGCCGACGCGATGCACGCCTCCCAGGAACGCCTGGTCGCGCACTTCGCCGACAACCGCGCCCTCTACTCCGCGCTCGGCGCGCTCCCGGTCAGCAAGGATGCGTACCTCGCGGCCGTGCGCGCGATGGCCGCGGTGATCGAGGCGGCCCTGCTGACGCATCCCGGCCGCCCGCCCGGCCTCGATCCCGCCGCCACCGCGCGCTACATCGCCGGGGCCGCCTACGGGCTGCTCGACGCCTGGATCGCCGGCGAGATCGCGCTCGACGAGGAGGCGCTGGCCGACCACCTGACCAGCCTGCTGCCGAGCTGGTTCAGCGGCGTGGGCTGACATCCGCCACCGAACCGGCCGTCGAGCCCGCCACCGGCCGCCGAGCCCGCCGCCGACCGCGACCGCGACCACCACCACCGCCACCGCCCCAGGCGCCGCCATCCCCGCCACCGACTTCACCACCGACCCCACGGAGGCCACGAGCCTCACCCCGAGAAAGGAACACCCATGAAAGCCACCCTCGTCCGCGAGATCGGCGCCGGATTCGTCACCGAAGACGTCGAGCTCGCCGAACCGATCGGCCGGGAGGTGCTCGTCGACGTCAAGGCCTCCGGGCTCTGCCACACCGACCTGACCTACTCCCGCAACGATCTAGGCAGCCCGCTGCCGATGCTGCTCGGCCACGAGGTCGCCGGCGTCGTGGCCGCCGTCGGCCCCGACGTCACCGAGCTCTCCGTCGGCGACCACGTCGTCGGCTGCCTGGTGCAGTCGTGCGGCCGATGCGAGGCCTGTCTGACCGGTCGCACGTTCCAGTGCGAGCATCCTGAAGCCACCTTGCGCGCGGGAGACCAGCCGGCGCGCGTCGTCGACGCCCACGGTCACCGGGTGGAGCAGGTCTTCGGACTCGGCGGCTTCGCCCAGCGCGCCCTCATCCACGAGAACCAGCTGGTCGCGGTGAGCGACGCCATCCCGTTCGCGCAGGCGGCCCTGCTCGGCTGCGGCGTGGTCACCGGTGCCGGCGCGGTCATCACCACCTCGAACACCCAGGCCGGCGATGCCGTCGTGATCATCGGAGCGGGCGGCGTCGGGCTGAACGCGATCAACGGGGCGCTCGTCGCCGGAGCCACCCGGATCATCGCCGTCGACGTCGCCGACGACAAGCTCGAGAAGGCGAAGCGCTTCGGCGCCACCCACATCATCAACTCGACGAAGGTCGACGCGGTCGCCGAGGTGATGGCGATCACCGGCCGGGGTGCGGATGCGGCGTTCGACTTCGTCGGGATCCCCGCGGTGACCGCCTCCGGTCTCGAGATGATCCGCCCGGGCGGCGGCCTCTACCTGATCGGCATCATCGACCCGTCGGCGACGCTGCCGCTGCTGACCATCGGTCTGATCGGCACGCAGAAGCGCATCCAGGGCGTCTACATGGGCTCGACGACGCCGAAGCACGACATCCCGCTGTACGCCGACCTCTACCTGCAGGGCCGGTTCAACCTCGACGACCTGATGTCGCGCGAGATCGCCCTCGACGGGGTGGAGGCGGGGTACGAGCTACTGAGGGATCCGGAGGTGACCCGGGTGGTGATCACCTCGGGGCTCAGCTAGCGCGAGCGGGGTCGGGAACATGGAGCGGGGCATCGGCGTTGAGAAGAAGATGACCGTTCCCCTCTCGATTCTCGACCTCGCCCCGATCGCACCCGGCGAGACCGCCCGCGACAGCTTCGCCGCCTCGGTCGCGCTCGCTCAGACGGCGGAGGCGAACGGCTACCGGCGGGTCTGGTACGCCGAGCACCACAACATGCCCTCGATCGCGTCGAGCGCGACCGCGGTGCTGATCGCCCATGTGGCCTCCCAGACCTCCACCATCCGGCTCGGCGCCGGCGGTGTGATGCTGCCGAACCACTCGCCGCTGACGATCGCCGAGCAGTTCGGAACCCTCGAGGCCCTGCACCCCGGCCGCATCGACCTGGGGCTGGGTCGTGCACCCGGCAGCGACCAGGCGACCTTCCGCGCGCTGCGCCGCGACCCGGCGTCGTCGGAGCGGTTCCCGGACGACGTGCTCGAGCTGCAGGGGTTCCTCGCGGGCGAGTCCCGGCTGGCCGGCGTGAACGCGACTCCCGGGTCGGGTTCGCGGGTGCCCCTGTACATCCTCGGCTCGTCGCTGTTCGGCGCGCGGCTCGCCGCCGCCTTCGGGCTGCCCTACGCCTTCGCCTCGCACTTCGCTCCGGATGCGCTGCACGACGCGGTCGCCACCTACCGACGCGAGTTCACGCCCTCGGCGCAGCTCGATCAGCCGTACGTCATCGCCGGCGTGAACGCGATCGCCGCCGACGACACCGAGGATGCGGTGCGGCAGCTCGCCCAGGTGAAGCGCGCCCGGCTGATGATGCTGCTGCGCCAGAGCGGCCGCGTCTCGCTCGACCGCACCTTCGGCGACGACGAGCTCGACTACCTGCTCACCACGCCGGCCGGCGCGCACGTGCAGGCCATGACCACCTACACCGGGATCGGCACCGGCCCCGAGGTCTCCGACTACGTCGAGGAGTTCGCGCGCACCGCCGACGTCGACGAGGTCATCGTGGCGCACGCGTCGCAGGCGACCGAGGCGCGCCTGCGCTCGGTCGCGCTGCTCGCGGAGGCCCACGCCCGCGTCGCGGCCTAGGCGTCGCGGCGTCCGGCCTCGGCGTCGCGGCCTCGGCCGCGTTGCGTGACCGGTGTTGCGGGCTAAGCGTCGCGGCCTGGGCATCGCGGCGTGGGCCGAACCGAGCATCCGGCGACCATCGCCGTCAGACGCGCAGCGCCGCCTGGTGCGCGAAGCCCCTGAACGGGTGACAAATCGTCGGGCAATGCATACCCTCGATACTCAGCGGCCGATGGGGGCCCGACGAGTGAGGACGACGCATGAGCACCGTACCGACCACCCGCACCTGGGCCGCCGGCACCCGGGCCACCCGCACCCGGGTCGCGCGCACCAGGGCCACCCGCCCCTGGTCCCGTCGTCTCGCGGCCGCCGCGACCACCGGAATTGTCGCCACCGCACTGGCCCTCGCGGGCGCGACCGGCGCATCCGCCGCCGAGTCCGGGTCGTGGGGGTCGTTCGAGGTGTCGGGCTCGGCCCGCGCCTACTCGGGCACGATGACACTCGGCGGCGGCTTCCCCGCGACGACGTTCACCTCCACCTCGCGGCAGACCTCCGTGCCGAGCGGGTCGAGCACCTGGCAGGCGCCGGCCACTCCCCCGGGCGCGCTGTATGGCAGCAGCAAGGGCAGCGCCTACCTCAACCAGCGTCCGGCGCAGGACACCCCGAACCCGGCGGGCGCCGCCGTCACCACTTACCTGTTCGCGAGCCCGACACCCACGGCCGGCTGGTCGTTCGTGCTCGGCGACATCGATGCCGACCAGGTGACGATCACCGCGACCGACCCCGACGGGGCACTCGTCCCGGCCGAGGCCCTGGGCTTCCAGGGCGGGTACAACTACTGCCGCCAGGCCGGCGGCCCCTCCTGCGACTCGGCCGCGATCGGCGACGTGCCGCGATGGGATGCAGCGACCGGCACCCTCACCGGCAATGCGGCGGCCGCCGACACCGAGGGCGCCGCCGGTTGGTTCAGCCCCTCCGTGCCCCTGGGTTCGCTGACGATCTCGTTCCAGCAGCGCAGCGGATTCCCGATCTACCAGACCTGGTTCGCGACGAGGACGGTCTCGGCGAGCGGCACGGCCACCATCGGCGAGGGTACGGATGCGGTGCCCTACGCGGGTGCGGCCGTGACGGTCACCGACGCGGCCGGCCGGGTCGTCGCCGTGACCGAGACGAGGGCCGACGGCACGTATTCGGTGCCCGCGCTGGTCGCGGCACCCGGGTACCGGGTCGCGGTCGCGCCGCCGGCGGGGGCCGAGCCGGCGGACCCGCTCGGCTTCTCGCTGCAGGACGGCGACCGGGCGGGGCTCGACGTCGTCTTCACCACCTCCGCCGGCGCCCCGGCCACCACGACGGCTTCCGGCGTGATCACCGATTCGGACGGGCAGCCGGCGGCCGGGCGCGAACTGAGCATCATCGCCGAGGGAGCGACCGAGCCCTCCGACACGGAGGTCACCGACGCCGACGGCCGGTACACGTTCGCGGGGCTGGATCCTGCGAAGAACTACGCGCTCGTCGACGTCCCCACCGGCAACTCGACCGAGTTCGTCGCGCCCGCCGGACTCGGCAACCGCATGCTGCCCCCCGAGCCGGTGACGGTCGAGGTGACCGGCACCATCCTGGGTCCGGACGGGACGCCGGCCGCCGGCCAGACCGTCGACATCATCCCCGTCCCAACGGTTGCCGGGGTGCCGTCGGGCGCGCAGCCCACCGGCCCGGATGCGTCGGTCGTGACGGATGAGAACGGCGCGTTCACCGCCGACGGGCTCATCCCCTCGGCGGAGTACGTCGCGATCGTGGGAGACGACGCCGAGAACCCCATCCACTTCACCGCGCCGGCCGCGGGCGAACCGGTCACGCCGCTGGAACTGGAGGTACCCACGCCGAACGCCGTGTCCGTCGACGGCACGGTCGTCTCGTCGAGGGGGGTGCCGGTGCCGGACATCGAGGTCAGCGTGCTGCCGCCGTCCAGCTCGACACCCCTGGCGACGACCATGACGGATGCGGACGGGCGCTTCGTGTTCGACGGACTCGTGCCGGGCTCGGGGTATCGGCTGAGCATCGAGGGGATCGAGGGCACGACCGGGTTCAGCGCGTTCGCCGACACGGGACTGGGAGTGTTCGCGCTGCCGGCGCCGGTCGTGGCGCCGCCTGGGGCGGGGGGCGGGCCCGGGAGCACGGGGCCAGGAGGTTCTGGGCCCGAGGGTGCGGCTCCTGGGAGTGGGGCACCGGGAGCTGCGGCTTCTGGCGGGTCTCCGGCAGGCACGGGCGGGGCCCGGCTCGCTGCGACCGGGGGCACCCCCGTCGAGGCACTGGCCCTCGCCGGCCTGCTGCTCGCTTCGGGTCTGCTCGTCGCCGGCGCGCGTGCCACCCGGCCGACGAGGGCTTCGGGATGATCCGGAACTCGTCTCACCCCGGCGCCTGACCCGCGGCCCCCGGCGCCTGACCCGCGGCCCCCGGTGTCTGACCCGCAGCGATCAGCGACGCGGTCGCGGCAGCGGAGCAGCCGCGGGGACCCGGGCGAGCATCGCTGCCTGCCACCCGCCCGGGGCGACCCGGGACGCCGGCTTCAGAACTGGTACGGACGGACGGCCCGCGAATTGAGCCTCGGCGGACGGGTCATCGGCGAGCTGCCGGTCGGCCGACGGGAGAGCTGCAGGCGAGGGATCGGCCGACCGGAGATCGACCGACGGGTCTGCGGGCGCGAGACCGTCGGGCCGCGGGTCGGCGGGCGCGGGGTCGGGGTCGGCCACCAGGGCGTCGCGCACGATGCGGCGGGGGTCGTACTGGCGGGGGTCGAGGTCTTTCCAGTCGGCCGGGTCGAAGTCGGCGCCGAGCTCGTCGGCCAGGCGAACGCGGGCCGTGTCGGTGAAGCCCCGCAGCGCCCGGACCATCGTGGCGAGCTTCTCCGCATAGACCGGGAGCCGCTGCGGACCGATCAGGAACGCGGCCAGCACGCCGATGACCAGGAGTTTCTCGAACGTCAGCCCGAACATCCGCTCCTCCTCGCGGGCTCTCGGCGGAGGCCGGAGGGCGCCGCGGGCGCAGTCGCGGTCGCGGTTGCCGCCTTCGCCGCCGCTCTCGCTGCCCGCACCGGCGCGGAGAACACCGTCATGGCCTTGGAGCGGGTGCGGCGGTTTCGGCCGACTCGGTCGCAGGCACTGTTGACTCGGTCGACGGCACGGCCGGGTCGGTCGACGGTGCGGCAGCCCCGGCGCGGGCGGTCGATGGCGCCGCGGTCTCGGTCGGCTCGGCGACCTCGGACTTCAGGATGCGGGCCGACTGCCCGAGACTCCTCGCCAGGGCGGGGAGCTTGGCGGCGCCGAAGAAGAGGAGCACGACGGCGAGGAGGATGAGCGCGTGCCATCCGGTGAGATTCTGGAGGAAACCCATGACGAGATCTGCTTTCTGAGTGGGGGTGGATGGAGGAAGACGAGCTGGGTCAGGAGTTCGACATACCGCCCGCGCCACTACCGGACGGGGGCGTGCCACCGGCGCCGCCCGCGCCACCGGCGCCGCCCGGGCCGCCGGCCCCGCCCGGGCCGCTCCCGCCCGAGGGCGCTGAGCCGGCCGTGGGGGTGGTGCCCGTGTCGACGCGGGCCGTCAGCGAGACGCGGTAGCCCGCAGCCGCATCCCCACTCACGGTCGCCAGCTGCAGCGCTCCCCCGTCGTCGCCGAACACGTTGTCGGAGTCGAGGCTCACCTGCGCGAGGTTCTGGCTCGACCCCGCATACTCCGAGCGGGCGTACACGGTCTCCGCCGCATCCTGAGGCAGGGCCACCTGCGAGGTGGCGATCGCGTTGGCCGAGTCGCCGATGTCGTCGACGCTGCGATAGACCTCGAAGTGGATGTGCGGCCAGCGCCCGGTGTAACAGGCCGGGACGATCGAGGTGTACGACACGACACCGCTCGCATCGGCGACCTGCACGCCGCGGAGGTAGGTCTCGTTCTCGATGCCGCTGGAGTACATCGAGTAGCCACCGGCCGCGTCGCAGTGCCAGACGTAGACGGCCGCGTTCGCAAAGGGCACGTCGCCGTTCGCGGTGTCGAGGATGGTCAGCGTCAGGGCCATCGGAACGCCGGCCGCGGTGGTTCCGCCACCGATGCTCGAGCGGATGTCGCTGCGCACCACACCCGACTCGGCGAGCACGTCGGCCCCGTTCGAGCCGTCGCCGGGGTACGGGCCGGCGGTCTCGTCGGGGATCTCGCCGGCCGGGAGGCCTGTGGCTGTCCCGGATGCGGAGCTACCTCCGGTCGAGGTCGGTGACGGATTCGCCGTCGACGTCGCCGCCCCGGCTGCGGCACCTGTGCTGCCGCCGGTGGGGGTGCACGCGGCCAGCGCCATGGCCCCCGCGCCGAGGCCGACGACACCGAGCACGGCGCGCCGGCTGATCAGCGTGCGGATGTCGAAGGCGACCCCCTGGTCGACGACCTCGTCGTCGGCCCGATCGAGCAGGCGGCCTTCGTAGGAGGGGCCTCGGGGGGTGGAGTCGGGTTCGGGGATCCTGCTCATGGCGTGACGTCCTTTCGGGTGCGGCTGGGGGGTTCGCTCCAGTGTCGGCAACCGAGAATTGCGCCTGCTATGCCATCCCTATGAGCCCTCCATGAGCGTCCGGGGCCGGTGCCGGTGCCGTTTAGGCGGTGGGCGTCGGGTCAGCGGAGGCTCGCCAGGAAGGGGTCGAGCACCGCCCAGGTCGCCTCGGGGTTCTCGAGGTGAGGGAGATGGCCCGCTGCGGGGACCTCGGCGAACCGAGCGCCCGGGATCGCCGCGGCGACCGCGCGGCCATAGGCGGGAGTCACCACCCGGTCGCTCTCGCCGTAGACGACCAGGGTCGGGACGGCGATCGTCGCGAGGCGGCCCACCAGGCTCGGGTCGTTCATCCCGCGCCCGGCGACGGCCGCCATGGTCTGCCCGTTCGACTGCTGGATGGCCCGCTGCTCGGCCGTGAAGCCGGCCGGGTCGAGGTACCCGCGCTCGGGGTCGTGCCAGGCGACCTCGGCGAGCCCGCGGGCGTCGAGGGCGAAGAAGTCGACGATCGGCTCGCCCTCGATGAGCGCGCCGACGCCGTCGATGTCGATCACGGCGCCGATGAGGCCGGCGTACCGGTCGGGTGCGGACGCGGATGCGGGCGCGGATCCGGATGCAGCTGCGGGCGCGGGCGCGGATCCGGATGCGGATGCGGATGCGGATGCGGGCACGGTCGCGAAGGCGCCGGCCGACACGGGGGCCGCCGCATCCCGAGCCGAGGCCGCCGCCTGCGTCGCCATCTCGAGGGCGATCCAGCCGCCGATCGACGAGCCGACGACGGTCACGTCGCGCACCCCGTCGGCGGCGAGCCGGTCGAGGTACAGGGCCGCGAGCGCCGCGACCGAGTCGATGTCGTCGGGGCGCGGCGTGCCCTGCCACCCCGGATGCGTAGGGGCGAGCACGGTGAACGACGACGCCAGGTGGGCGACGACCGGCGCGACGGTCTGCGGACCGCCTCCGCCGTGCAGCACGAGGGCGACGCGGTCGCGGGAAGGAGCGTGATCCATGGTCTTCCGCCTATCTAAATATGTTTATATAAGAACGTTGATACGGTAGCACGATGACGACGCATCTCGAACCCCTCGGACAGGCGATCAAGCGC
This sequence comes from Herbiconiux sp. 320_LB, assembly GCF_059691755.1. NCBI lineage: Bacteria > Bacillati > Actinomycetota > Actinomycetes > Micrococcales > Microbacteriaceae > Herbiconiux > Herbiconiux sp. 320_LB. Next base: position 156,782 of record NZ_JCAWAD010000002.1, read on the forward strand.
GCGCAGTACCGCAACCACCGCACGATGGATGCCGCACTGCGCGAGCTCGGCATCTCGCTCGTGCAGTGGGACGCGCTGCGGGCGATCGAGCGGATGCCCGGCGCATCCGGTCACGATCTCGCGGTGACGACGTTCCAGAGCGACCAGGCGTTCGGCACCCTGGCGACCCGGCTCGTCGACCGCGGGCTGGTCGCGCGGACGGCGGGCCGCGGCCGCCGCATCGAGCATGAGCTCACCGACGAGGGCCGGCAGGTGCTCGCCGACGGGCACGCGATCGCGGGCGGGGTGCTCGCCGAGCTCTTCGCGCCGCTCGACGAGCCCGAGCGGGCCACGCTGCTGCGCCTGCTCCAGACCCTGGCCGGCCCGGGCAGCCCCGCCGATCCCGCCGACCCGGACGACCCGCGCGGCCCGGCAAGCGCGGTCGCCTCCGCGTAGACGCGCCCGCGAACGCGGCGGTCTGACACGATGAACGGATGAACCCGACCCCGCCTGCGACCCTGCCGGACCCCGCACTCGTCCCCGAGCTCCTCGTCACCGATGCGCCGGCGAGCCTCGCGTTCTGGTGCGGGCTGTGCGGTTTCGGGTCGACTACGAGCGTCCCGAGGAGGGCTTCGCCTTCATCTCACTCGGCTCGGCCCAGATCATGCTCGAGCAGCGCGGGATCGGCCGCAACTGGGTGACCGGGCCACTCGAGCCACCGCTCGGGCGTGGCGTCAACTTCCAGATCAGCGTCCCGGCTCTGCCACCGATCCTCGCCGCGTTGCGCGAGGCGGGGCATCCGCTCTTCATGGAGCCCGAGACGAAGTGGTACCGCATCGACGAACGAACCGAAGCGGGCGTCGAGCAGTTCCTCGTCGCCGATCCCGACGGCTACCTCATCCGATTCCAGACATCGCTGGGCCGCCGACCGCTCGACCGGTGAGGCACGCCCGCGGTCGGGGCGCCCGAGGCAGGGGGCCTCATCGGGACCGGTTCGACGGCACGGCCATCGGGCTCTCGACGCAGGGTCGGGTGAGGAGACCCACGCCCCGACCCCCGCTACCTAGGTACTACCTACGGGCCGGGGCCGGCGGTGCGCAGGGCGGGAGTCGGGATAGAGTGGCGAGTACCCCCGTTCGGGGGTTGAACGGGAACGGTGGGTGTGACGGTGGACAGCGACGAGGCCTTCCGCATCAATCTCGAGAGCGTGCGCCCGGGGCAGTTCGTCGAACCGGATGCCGCCGCCAAGCACCACCCGAAAGGCCGCTTCTACCGCCCCGAGCTCTACAGCCGGCGCGAGCGGATCATCGACAGCACCGGGTTCCGCGTCGGCGCCGTCGTGGCGCTGGTCGTGGCCCTCGGCGGCCTGATCGTCGGCCTCGCGAACGCCTCCGCCATCCTCTGACCCGCGACCCTGAGCGGGACGTGTGAACCCGCGAGCGGGGCGGCGGGTGTTGGGAGACTGGCGGGAGTTCACCGAAGCGGAAGGACACACCATGGACCCCATCGTGATCGCCCTCATCGTCGTCGCCGTGATCGTCGTGGCGCTCGGCGTCGTGATCGGCGTGCGCCGACACCGGGCCGACGACTACCGCCCGTCACTCGACGCCCGCGACCAGCTGGGCGGACACTCCAGCGACGGCCTGGCCTCAGCCACCCGACACTCCGACCGAAGCGGCTCAGGCGCAGGCCCGGGCTTCTGACTCCGATCTTCTCGGCAGCGGTAGCGGCCGCGACTCGCCACTCCGGTGCACGGTCTCGAGAGCTACGGGTGACCCGCTATGCGGACGACCCCTCCTAGCCCCGTAGCCGTATGCTCCGCGTGGCCCGCTGCGGCCGGACGGTTCGCCGTCAGCTTCGAGCGGCGTCGATCGCCGTCCGGGAGAGCGTCACGAACTCGGCGGCGTCCACGATTTGACCCTGCGGTGCGGTGGCCTGCGTGAAGACGACCGCGTCTCCTGCGGTCGCAACCAGGAAGGGAACGCTGATCGGACCGGAACTCGCCGAGACCGTCGTGGCCGCACCGAAGGTCGAGCCGTCGGCGGCCGCATCCGAACCGGGCAAGGGCTCGTAGGTCACCGTCATGCCCGCGTCCTGGCCGGGCAACGGGGTGTCGACCCCGAAGCATGCCGTGACTGCCGCGCGGAGCCCGTCGACCACCGCCTGCGGGTCGGCGCTCGGGATCAGCTGCTCGGTGAACCCGTGGCCGCCGCGTTCGAATGCCGCGGTGAGCGGGTCCCCGGAGATCCCGAGCAGCGACCGGAAGTCGCCCTGACAGACCGTCGCCGAGCCCGAGCCCGAGCCCGCGCCCTCGGACGGAGCAGCGGAGGTCGCGGCCGGCACCACGGCCCACCCCTCGCCCGGCAGCTGATCCACGGTGAGGATGCGGGACTCAAGCGGGCGCGTCGACCCGGCTGGCGACCCTGGTGATGGGGAAGCGGAGGCGGACGGGGGCGCGGTCGACCCGGCCCCCGCGTCCGACCCGCCGTCGGACCCGGACGACGTGGTGCACCCGGCGAGCGCCAAGGAAACAGTCGCCGCCGCCGCGAGTGCGACCAGGGCGAACGGGCGGGAGGACCTCGGCGTGCGGCGCATGCAGTCAGCCTGGTCCACCCGCGCGCCAGTGACAACCGCGCCCGCCCCGCCGCGGGTCGCTTCCCCCGTTCGACGACCGCGGCCGCCGGCATCACCGCCGATTGACCGGATCACCACCGGGCGACCAGACCGCCAGCAGGAGCCCCGCCGACGGGCGGGAGCTCAGGTCACCAGCGGTCGTGCACGGCCGCCCGGAAGGAGCGGTCGTAGATCTCGTGCACCGTGGCGTCGAGACCCTCGGGCAGCTCGAGCAGACCCGCGGCCGCATTCGACTCGGCCTGGGCGCGGTTGCGGGCACCGGGGATGACGCTGGTCACGCCATCCTGAGCCGCCACCCACGCCAGAGCGGCAGCGGCCGGCTCCACACCCTCGGGCAGCGCAGCGGCGAAGGCCTGCGCGGCCTCGACCCCGGTGCCGAAGTCGACGCCCGAGAAGGTCTCGCCCACGTCGAAGGCGCTGCCGTCGCGGTTGTAGGTGCGGTGGTCGTTCGCCGCGAAGGTGGTGTCGCGGGTGTACTTGCCGCTCAGCAGCCCCGACGCCAGCGGCACCCGGGCGATGATGCCCACACCGGCCTCACGGGCGGCCGGGAGCACCGCGTCGAGCGGCTTCAGCCGGAAGGCGTTGAAGATGATCTGCACCGAGGCCGTGCCGGGCCGCGCGATCGCCGCCAGCGCCTCGTCGGCCGTCTCGACGCTCACGCCGTAGTTCGCGATCGCACCCTCCGCCACCAGTGTGTCGAGCGCGTCGTAGACGGCGTCGTTCGAGAACACGGGCGTGGGCGGGCAGTGCAGCTGCACCAGGTCGAGGGTGTCGACACCGAGGTTCGTGCGCGAGCGGTCTGTCCACTCCCGGAAGTGGTCGAGCGTGAACTCGGCCGGGTCTTGCGGGGCCCGGCGACCCATCTTGGTGGCGACGAACACCTCCGCATCCGGATTCTCGCGGCGGAAGGTGCCGATCAACGTCTCGCTGCGGCCGTCGCCGTAGACGTCGGCCGTGTCGAAGAAGGTGACACCGGCGTCGACGGATGCGGCGAGCACGTCGAGCGCGGCGCTCTCGTCGACGTCGCCCCAGTCGGCGCCGAGCTGCCAGGTGCCGAGACCGATGATGCTGACGGGGCGGCCGGTACGGCCCAGGATTCGCTGCTGCATGCTCCGACCCTAGCCCGAAGCCCCGACACCGCCTCCCCTCGACCCGAGGGCGCTCGAGCGAGGAGAGCGCCGAACCGCAGAGACCGGGGAGATCGCGGCGACCTCAGCGACGCATCCAGATCCCCCGGAACGCGGGCAGGAAGGTCACCGTCCCGACCAGGAGCGCCGACGCCACCAACGTGAGCGACCCGGCCTCGGGCAACCAGGGCGACTCGCTCGCCGCGCCGAGCGCGATGACCAGCCACGCGCCCGCCGTGCCGATCACGAGCAGCACCCCGAAGGTGGTGATCACCCGGGCGGCACCGACGGAGACGCGCCCGCGGGCGACGATCAGCATCCCGACGAGGGTGCCGAGCATGACCAGGAACAGCCCGAGGAACGCGACTCCGAAGAGCACTCCGGCCGCGTCGATGTCTCCGCTGTCGCCGGACGAGGTGCTGGGGCCCGCCCCGAAGAACAGCAGGCCGAGCTGCGAGAGGGACACGAGTTCGTCGTCGCGCTGGGAGGACGTCACGGTCACGAACGGGAGGAACAGCGAGAGGATGAGCAGTGCCCCCGCCGCGACCACCGGCAGGACGACGGCGATCCTCTCGAGGCTCGCGATCCGGTCGTCCAGGCGCAGCCGAGATGCCTCGGTGGTCGAGTCGTGTGTGTCGGTGCTCATCGAATCCCCCGTCGTTCCCAACCCCTGAACCGCTCGTGCCGTCGAGCCTAGGACGAAACGCGCCGATCAGGGCGCGGGGTGCAGGCCGGTGTCGTCGGGGAGTGTCGGCCAGGAGGTGAGGAGCCACGAGAGGAACGAGCCACGAGCTCAGACCGCCCGCCCCCGCGTGAGCGCCGCGATGAACCCGCCCACGAACGAATCCCCGAGCCCGATCGTGGTCGGCGACGGGTCGTCGAGCAGGAAGGCCGGCACGCACACCGCCGCGGGGTCGAGCTCCCGCAGCGCCTGCGCCATCGCGACCCCGGCCGGATTGTGCCGCTCCTCCGCCATCCCCTCGTAGTCGGCCGGCGTGAAGCCGTCGCCGAAGCGGTAGCGCGTGCTCGCCATCAGCACCCCGCCGAGCAGCGCCTCCCCCAGCTCCTGGGCCTGCTCGCCCCGCGCCACCGACCAGTACTTGGTGTGGATCACGAGCGTCCGCGCGGGAACAACCGAGGCGATCGCCGCGAGAGCCTCCGCCACGGCGGCCGGGTCGAGCAGATCGACCGGGCGGCCGAGGTGCGTCTCGAGCTCGTCCTCGTTCATCGAGTACACGTCGATCCGGTCGAGCAGCGCCTCGCGCACGTGCCGGCTGAGTTCGGGCCGGTGGAACCCCGAGTCCTCGTAGAACACGGTCGCCGACGGCGGCAGCGAGACCATCGCCTCCCGCAGCTCGAGCAGTCTCAGTCGCAACGCCGCCTCGTCCTGCATCGAGTTGAAGCCCGAGATGAGGAACACCCGCGCCGGCCGCAGCGCCTCCGGCAGCTCGTCGCTCAGGTACAGGGTCTGGTTCGGCGGGTCGTTCGAGAAGATCAGCCGGTTCGGATGCGTCGCCGCCAGCGTCGTGCCGCCGATCCGCACGCTCGCCCCCACCGGGTACTGGATGATCAGGTGCGGGTCGAGCGTGTCGCGCTCCGCGCTGCTGACGTAGGCACTGCTCGCCGGCAGCAGCCGCCGCACCGTGTCGTCGATGCTGACCAGGTGCAGCGTGCTCGGGATGCCCAGCACATCCATCGCGATCGCCGCTCGCACCCCGGTTCCGCCCAGGGTCACGCGGCGCCGGAACCGCTCGGCGAAGGCCTCGACGATCCCGGACGACCCGACGAACCGCTCCCCGCCCGTCCCGCTCCGCACGAAGCCGAGCACCGCGAGGAGCAGATCGCGCTCGCTCCGGATCGGCCGGTCGGTGCCGAGCTCCGAGACGTCCACCTCGTACGTCACCGCGAGGTCTTCGAGCACCGCCGAGTCCCAGTCGATCTCGAAGTCGACGGTTCCCCCCAGGCCCAGGACGATCTCGGAGCCCGCCGCCATCAGTAGAGCCTGGCCTTGTCCGCCGCGCCGAACAGGTCGATCTTGTGCGCGGCGACGGCCTTCATCGCGGCGATCGCCGGGGGCTGGATCGTGTTCGGCTCCCGCAGGCCCTTGTTCTCGAGTTCCTTGCGCATCGCGTCATGATAGGCGGCCTTGATGTCGCTCGAGATGTTGATCTTGTTGATGCCGCCCTTGACCGCCTCGGCGATCTCGCTGTCGGGGTTGTTCGATCCGCCGTGCAGCACCAGCGGGATCGGCAGGAGCGCCTTGATCTCCTTCAGCAGGTCGATCCGCAGCTTCGGGTCGAGATCCTTCGGGTACAGGCCGTGGCTGGTGCCGATCGCGATGGCGAGGCTGTCGACCCCGGTCTGCTCCACGAACTCGAGCGCCTCGGAGGGCACGGTGTAGATGATCTCGCCGCCCTCCTCGGCCTCCTCGTCGAGCTTGCCGATCGTGCCGAGCTCGCCCTCGACCGAGAGCCCCACCTGGTGCGCGGTGTCGACCACGCGCTTGGTGACGGCGACGTTCTCCTCGAACGGGCGCATCGACATGTCGATCATCACCGAGGTGAAGCCGGCCTGGATCGCGGTGAGCATCTGCTCGTACGATCCGCCGTGATCCCAGTGGATCGCCACCGGCACGCTGGACTTGTGGGCGCGCTCGCGGATGGCGAGCACCGCCTCGGCCCCGAGGTGGCTGACCTCGTCCGGGTGGATCGCGATGATCATCGGCGCGTTCTTCTCCTCGCTGATCTCGAAGAGGCCGTTCATCATCGCGTAGTCGCTCACGTTGAACGCCGGGACGGCGAAGTTGTTCTCGTTCGCGACGGCGAGCAGGTCGTTACCGTTCATCAGCATTGCTGGTGTTCTCCTTTGTTGGTGGTCGGGGTGGGTGGGGCGCGCGGGATCAGCTCTTGACGGAGCCGGCCGTGAGGCCCCCGATGAAATACCGCTGGAAGATGAGGAAGAGGATGAGGACGGGCACGCTGCCGAGGATCGAGATCGCCATCATCTCGTTCCAGTGGTAGCTGTTCTGGCCGATCAGCAGTTGGATGCCGACGGGCACCGTGCGCAGGTCGTTGGTGCGGGTGAGGGTCAGCGCGAACAGGTACTCGTTCCACGAGATCATGAAGGTGTAGACCGCGACCGACACGATGCCGGGCACCGAGATCGGCACCAGGATGCGCCACAGCGCCGTCCACGCACCCGCCCCGTCGACCTTGACGGCCTCGTCGAGCTCCTTCGGCAGGGTGTTGAAGTACGCGGTCATCATGATGATCGCGTAGGGCAGCGTGAACACGATGTAGGTCAGGATGAGGCCGGCGTAGGTGTTGTACAGCCCGAACGCCACCATCAGCCCGAAGAACGGGATGATCAGCGCGATCGGCGGCACGGCCTGCGTGCCGATGATCACGACGTTCAGCACCTTCTTGCCGCGGAACTCGTACCGGCTGAAGGCGTAGGCCGCGAGGATCGCCAGCAGCACGGTCAGCGCCGTGACGGCGAGGGCGACGACGTAGCTGTTGATGAAGAAGCGGATCTGCTCCGGGTCGCTCAGCACCGCGGCGTAGGCGTCGAAGCTGAAGCCCTCGGTGATGATGCGCGGCGGGTACTCGAAGATCTCGGTGTTCGTCTTGAACGAGCTGACGAGCATCCAGAACACGGGGAAGCCGGCGAAGACGGCGCCCAGGACGAGGCCGACCAGGAGCGCGATGCGCAGCCCGGTCTTGCGCGGGGGCCGGCGGCGGACTGTGGCGGTGGTGGTGGTCATGCTCAGCTCTCCGATCGCTGCGAACGGACGTAGAAGACGGCGACCCCGAGGGAGAAGATCAGCACGATCACGGCGCTGGCCGAGGCCATCGAGAAGTCGAAACCGGTGAAGGCCAGCTTGTAGGTGAAGGTGCTCAGCATCTCGGTGACGCTGATCGGGCCGCCGCCGGTGGTGAGCCAGATCAAGGCGAACTGCTGGGTGGTCCAGAGCACGTCGAGCATGGCCATCGAGATGATGATCGGCTTGAGGTGGGGAAGGGTGACGTTGAGGAACTGCTGGAACGGCGAGGCGCCGTCGACGCGGGCCGCCTCGTAGAGGTCGCCCGGCACGCCCTGCAGTCCGGCCAGCAGGCTGATCATGAAGAAGGGGTAGCCGGCCCAGATGTTCATCACGATCACCGCGAACATCGCGGTGCCCGGGTCGCCGAACCAGGCGATCGGGCTGCCGGTGAGGTGCACGGCCTCGAGCAGGTAGTTGATGACACCCTGCGGGTCGAGCAGCAGCCGCCAGAGCACCGCGATGATCGAGGCGGTGAACAGCCACGGCAGGATGTAGATCACCCGGAAGATCGCGCGGGGCACGGCCCCGAGCAGCTTCGAGTTGAGCATCATCGAGAAGCCGAGGCCGATGACGAGGTGCGCGGCGACGCTGCAGACGGTGAACAGCAGCGTGTTGAGCGTCGCGTTCCAGAAGTCGCCGTTCGTCAGCAGTTCGACGTAGTTGTCGACGCCGGTGAAGCTCGCCGACTTCGAGGTGATCGACCCCGTCTGCACCGAGTAGCTGATCACCAGCACGATCGGTACGATCATCAGCGCCGTGAGGATGACCACGGTGGGGGCGACGAAGCCGTAGGGGGTGGCGGTCTTCGCCAGCCGGGCCGAGCTGAACCGCGGCGGCTTCGGCGCTGTTCGGAGAGCTGTCATGTCAGAACTTTCTTGAGAGGTGAAGGCCGCGCCACAGGGGAAGGGATCCCTGCGTCCCTGTGGCGCGGCCGGTCTGCACCGTTACCCGCAGTGGCCGATCAGAAGGCCTTCTTCCAGGTGTCCTGCGTGGTCTGCAACATGTCGGTGACGCTCTCGTCGCCGTTCAGCGTCTTCTGGAACTCGGTGTCGAAGTCGCGCATCAGCTGGTCCGAGGTGGGCAGGCCGACGAACTCGTTCGCCGGGTAGCCGGCCTGGTAGATCTCGAACGCCTTCTCGTACAGCGGGTCGGCCCCGGTGAAGTCCGGCGTCGCGGTCGTGTTGGCCGGGAAGCCGTGCGCGAGGCTGGAGATGTTCGCGTTGACGTCTTTGCTCATCAGGTACTGCACGAACTTCCAGGCCTCGGCCTTGTGCTCGGACTTGTCCGAGACGCCGATGCCCCAGGAGGCGTAGGGGATGCCGCGCTTGCCGGTGAAGCCGTCCTCGGCCGGAATGGCCGAGATGCTGAACTTGAGGTTCGGGTTGGCCTCACGGATGGTCGAGATGTGCGCGAGCGAGTCGACCATCATGCCGACCTGGCCGTTGGTGAACTGGGTCACCTTGTCCGGCTCTTGGAGGGTGAAGGTGCCGTCGGCGACGACGTTCGCGTCGTAGAGCGACTTGACGTAGTCGACCGCGCTGGCGACGTCGGGGTTGGTGAGGTCGGGCTGGCCGTCCTTCAGCATGCTGCCGCCCGAGGCCCAGAGCCACGACATCACGTCGTTCTGCACGCCGTTCGGGTTCGTGGTGCCCAGCGGCAGGATCCAGCCCTTCGCCGAGGTCTTCTCGGTGATCGCCTTCGCCGCCGTCATGAAGTCGTCGCGGGTCGCCGGCGGGGTGCTCACGCCGGCCTGGGCGAGCAGGTCGTCGTTCGTGAAGAGGGGGTAGACGAAATTGACGACCGGGATGGCGTAGGTCGATCCATCCACCTGCACCTGGCTCGACAGGGTGCTGTCGTCGAAACCGGTGGAGGACATCTCGCTGCTGAGGTTGTCGAGGGCGCCCTGCTTGACGAGGTTGTTGACCCAGGCGCCGTCGAGGCCGACGACGTCGGCGAGGGTGCCGGAGACGCCGGCGGTGGTCGTCTGGTCCTGCAGCGAGGAGTAGGGCTGCGTGAGGAGGTCGACGGTGATGTTCGGGTTGGCGGCCTCGAAGTCGTCGACGATCTTCTGGAGGTCTCCGTCGGGGAGCTCGGAGCCCCACCACTGCGAGAACTCGATGGTGACCTTGCCATCGGCGCTCGTGGAGTCGCCACTGCCACTGCAGGCACTGGTGAGGAGGACGGCCGTCGTCGCGAGGGCCACCCCCGCGATCTGGGCCACGCGGCCTCGAGCGACATTGCTCATAGTGATCCAATCTTCGGTGATTGCGTCATTCTCAGCGTTTTTGCTGTTTTGTGCGCTTTTGCGCGTTCACTGATAGTAGATCGGCTTTTGAACGGCGTCAACCACAAGAATGTGGCGAAACCAGCGCGAATAGATTCCGATATGTGCACGTTTGTGCAAGACCTGGTAGAAATGGCTGTATGGGGCAGGAATCATCGGGGACGACGACGTCCAGCACAGGCCAGCCGCGGCTTCCCGCCGGCCGGAAGGCCGAGATCGCCGCGTTCGTCGCCGAGATGGAGCAGGTGACCGTCGCGATGCTGTCGTCGCGGTTCGGGGTCTCCTCCGACACGATCCGGCGCGACCTGGATCAGCTCGACGCCGACGGCGTCCTGGTTCGCACCCACGGCGGCGCCGTCAGCCGGTCGGCGATGGCCGTGACCGAGAAGCGGCTCGACGTGCGCCTCCAGCTGCACACCTCGGCGAAGGAGAAGATCGGCGCGCTCGCGGCCACGCTGGTCGAGGATGCGTCGGTCATCATGATCAACGCCGGCACGACGTGCCTGGCGCTCGCCAGGCACCTGGGCGACCACCGCGAGCTCACGATCGCGACGAACAATCTGCGCATACCGGCGGAGGTCTCGCCGAAGGCGGTCAACGACCTGTACCTGTTCGGCGGAGCGGTGCGGTTCGCGGGGCAGTCGACTGTGGGCCCAGTGAGCTTCCGGGTGCCGGGCAGCAGCAGCGACCTGGAGCTGCGCTGCGACCTGGCCCTGATCTCGGTCGGCGCGGTGTCGGCCGACGGCGGCTACTCCACCAGCAACGTGAACGAGGCGATCATGATGGGCGAGATGATCGCGCGGGCCAACCGGGTCGCCATCCTCGCCGACTCGTCGAAGTTCGGCTCGCCGTTGTTCGCACGGGTGGCCGATCTGGGCAGCGTCGACTACCTGGTCACCGAGAAGGCGCCGCCGCCCGAGCTCGCCGCCGCGCTCCAGCGGCACGGCGTGCAGGTCATCCTTCCGGAGTGATCACGGGTGGGGAGCCGGACCCGCCCCTCGGGCAGGGGCCCGGCTCACCCGGTTCAGGAACTGAACGTCAGGAACCGAACGTCAGGAAGCGAAGCTCAGGAGCTGAAGCTCAGCAGCACCTTGCCGGCGCGACCCGGCTTGGCGCTGGCGGCCGCCGCATCCCGTGCCTGCTCGAACGGGAAGACCGCCTCGACGGGCAGCTCGACCTCGCCCGAGCCGACCCGCTGCAGCAGCTCGCCGAACAGCGCGCCGCGCTTGGCGGCCTCCATCTCGCGGCTGACCCGGCTGCCCCAGAAGCCCTTGACGGTGACGTTCTTGAAGATGAGGCCGCCGGAGGGGATCTGCAGGTCGCCGGAGCCCATGGCGCCGAACGAGACCAGCATGCTGTCCTCGCCGAGCAGCGAGACGAGGTCGGCGGCGGCGGAGCCCCCGACCGAGTCGACCGCCGCTACGGGGTGGGCGTCGCCCAGGATCGCAGCCGCGGCATCCTGCCAGCCGTCGTTCTCGGTCGAGACGACGTCGTGGATGCCGATGGCGGCGAGCTCGTCGACGCCGGCGTCGCGACGCACCAGGCCGAGCACGCGCATGCCTCGGGCTCGGGCGAACTGGGCGACCAAGCGGCCGACCGCGCCGTTCGCGGTGTTCTGCACGATCCAGTCGCCCTCGGCGACGTCGAGGAAGTCGAGCAGGCTCAGGGCGCTGAACGGCATCGAGATCAGCTGGGCGGCGGTCTCGTCCGAGATGCCGTCGGGCACCGGGATGAGGCCAGCGGCCTTGGCGACGAAGTACTCGCCCCAGGCGCCGAAGGTGCCGCCGCTGGCGACGCGCTGACCGACCTGCAGCGTGGTCACGCCTTCGCCGAGCGCGTCGACGACTCCGACGGCCTCGGTTCCGGATGCGGCGGGCAGCTCGGGCTTGAAACCGTAGGTTCCGCGGATGGTCCAGAGGTCGTGGTTGTGGATCGGCGAGAGGAGGGTGCGCACGCGCACCTCGCCCGCGCCCGGCTCGGGGGTCGGGTGCTCGGTGACCTCGAGGACCTCGGAGGCTTCGCCGAAGACGGGGTGGGTGAGGGTGCGCATGATGCTCCTTGTTCGTGGTTCGTGGGTTCGTGGTTCGTGGGGTGGTTCAGGTATGGGTGGGGCCGGGATTCGCGGGCCGTGCTCGGAGGGGCGGGCGCGGTGGCCCGGGGTCAGGATCGGGGTCAGGCGAGGAGGAGGGCCGTGGTGCGGAGGGCTCCGGTGAAGGGCGAGCCGTCGCGGGCGATGCGGTCGAGCAGGGCGGCGCCGAGCCAGAGCTCGTAGAGCGATTCGGCGATCTCGGCCGCGGGGCGGGTCGAGGTGATCGAGCCGTCCTCCTGGCCGCGGGTCACCGCATCCGCCATCAGCGCGATCAGCCGGGCGACGCCGTCGGCGAGCACCAGGCGCATCGGCTCGGAGAAGCTCGACACCTCGGCGGCGAGCTTGACGACGAGGCAGCGGTCGGCCGAGGCCTGGCCGGCGTGACCGGCCCAGGCGTCGCCGAGACGCTGGAGCCGGGCGCGGCCGGTGCCCGTGCTTTCTGGGTTGCCGGTCCCCGTGCCGTCAGCGCCGCCGACCAGCAGGGCGCCGACCGCGTCGAGGTAGGTCTCGACGTAGCGCTCGAGCACGGCGACGCCGAAACCCTCCTTCGACGCGAAGTAGTGGTAGAACGAGCCCTTCGGCACCCCGCACGCGGCGAGGATCTGCTGCAGGCCGACCCCGGTGAAGCCCTGGGCGAGGATGAGGTCCTCCCCCGCGGCGAGGATCGATTCGCGGGTCAGTTCGGCTTTGGCGGTCAGGGTCATGCGACGAGTCTACGCCCGAATAGACCGGTCGTCTAGAGCCGCCTCCTCAGCCGCATCCGTCGCTGCAGTCGTCGCAGCCGTCGCATCCGCGGGAGCGCGCCTGGCGGCCGTGATCATCGCGTTCGCCGTCGCGATCAGGGGCACCGCGAAGAACGCGCCCGCCACCCCGGCGACCGCGGTGCCCGCCGTGACGCCGAGCACGATGCCGAGCGGATGCACCTTCACGGCCGACCCGGTCAGCAGCGGGTGCAGCACGTGGCTCTCGAGCTGCTGCACCAGGATGACGATGCCGAGCATGATCAGCGCCTGCACCCAGCCGTTGAAGACGAGGGCGATCACCACGGCGATCGCTCCGCCGACGATGGCGCCCACGACCGGCACGAAGGCTCCGAAGAACACCACGACCGCGATGGGCAGCGCGAGCGGAACCCCGAGGATGGCGGCGCCGATGCCGATGCCGATCGCATCCGTGACCGCGACGACCAGCTGGATCCGCACGAAGGCGGTGAGCGTGGCCCAGCCGGCGGCGCCCGCGACCGCGATGCGGGGCTGGGCGCGGCGGGGGAAGATGCGGGTGGTCCACTGCCAGATGCGCTTGCCGTCGATCAGGGTGAACAGGGTCACGAAGATCACGATGAACAGGCCCTCGAGCACGTGAACCGCGCCGGTGCCGACCTTGAGGGCGCCGGCCCCGAGATCCGAGGCGTGCTGCTGCAGCCAGGTGATGGCGTCGGTGACGTAGCCGTTCACCGCATCCGTCGTCAGACCGAAGGGCTGGGTCGCGAGCAGCGACTGGGCCGACTGCACCGCCTGACCGGTCTGGGTCGTGAGGGCGGGCAGCTGGGTGCGGATCTGCTCGGTCACCACGAGCGCGAGGGCCGCGATGACCGCGAACACGACCACCCAGGCCGTGATGATCGCGACCCACTTGGGGAAGTGGTGGCGCTGCAGGAAGGCCGACAGCGGCACGAGCAGCGCCGAGAGGATGAGCCCGATCAGGAACGGGATGACGATCTCGGAGAGCCGCGCGACGAGCAGCAGCACCACGGCGATCGCCGCCCCGATCACGAGCAGCCGCCAGGCGAACCCCGCCCCGACCTTGAGGCCGGGTGGGATTGGGTCGGAGGCGGCAGGAGTAGAGGTGCCGGGGGTGGCGGCGGTGAGGGGGGTGGTGCCGGGGGTGGCGGCGCCGGCGGTAGTGGTGGCGCTGGGGGTGGTGGCAGCGGCGGCCGACGCGGGCGCGAGGGCGGGGGTCACGGCGGGGGCGGCGGATGAGGCGGGTCGCCTCCGACGGAATGGGCTCATGCTGGGAAACTATTCCCGGATCGCTGAAAGCGGGCTGCGTACCTCCTGAATCGACAATCTCGGTATTCGTCGACGCGTGCGGGCCATCGGGTCATCCGCTGCGCGTGGCGGGGCGGCGGGTCAGTCGCAGCGGTAGAGCGTGAAGGTGGTCGGGGAGTCCTCCGAGGGGGCCGGGTCGGTGGCGGGGCCGGTGGCCCAGGTGCCGAGCGGGGTGCAGGATCCGTGGGCGGCGGCCTCGCGCACCGGGTCGGTGGGCGACGCCGACTGCTTGACCGCGACGAGGTGCACCCCCGACCGGATGGCCGAGTCGACCTGCGCCTCGGTCAGCACGGGCACCGTGCCCGAGTAGCCGCCGTCGGCGAGCACCTCGGCTCCCGAGTCGTCGATCACCTCGGCCGCCAGCGCCCACGAGTCGGTGACGAACAGCGCGCTGCCGTTCGCGCCGCCCCCGGCCGCGCGGGCCGCGTCGACGAGCTTCTGCACCTGCGGCGGAACCGACGAGTGCCCGCCGACGAGAGCGGGGGCCGAGGGCTGGAACGCCTTGGCGGCCGTCGGGTTCTCCCCCGACGACGGATGCACGCCGACGTACGCGTCTCCCCCGCTGCCGTCGCGGGTCGCGTCGAGCACCTGCGCGCTGAACAGCGCCGTCCCCGCCAGCACCGCCACCGCCACGGCTCCCGCCACCGCCCGTCGCCCCACCCGCCCCGGTCCCAGCACCCACGGCCGTACAGCCGCGACCACCACGACCGCCGCGGCGAGCGCGCTGACGACGACCATCGGAGCGGCGAGCACCGCCGGAAGCTGCCCCACCACGGCCAGCCCCACCGCCCACGCGACCTGCACCACGACCACCCCCGCGGCGACCCACCGCCCGAGGCGGGTGCGCCCGCCCGTCGAGCGGGCGGCCCGGTCGCCGCCGGGGTGCGATGCGAGATGCGGCCCTCGCTCCGGCGCGAGACCCGGCGCAGGTTCCGGTGGGAGCCCGGCGACCGACGCCGTCCCGTGGCCGGTGCCGCGGAGGAGGCGCACGACCTGGGTCCAGCCGAGTGCGGCGAGCAGGGCGAGCTGCGTGCCGATCGCCGCGACGTAGGCGGTGTGCGGCACATGGGCCGCGCTCAGCACGCCCGCCGCCGTCACCAGCCACACCACCACGACGACGAACGTCGCCCGCTCGACCGCATCGCCTCCATCGCCACCGACGAGCGCGACAGACCGGCGGCCACGACCACGATCACGGGCCCTGCCACGACGGGGCCACCAGCGGATGGCTCCGAAGACGATGGCCGCGAGCGCAATCGGGTAGAGCCAGCCGACCTGGGTCACGTAGAAGGGGTCGAGCAGCTTCGCCACGGAGGTTCCCGCCGACGACCCCGAGACCTTCGTCACGGCCGACGCCGCCAGCTGCGCGCCCGCACCGGCGACCGCACCCACACTCCCACCCGCACCCCCGCCCGCCCAGACGCCCGACACACCCGCGACTCCCGGCACACCCACCGCGCCCAGCACCCCAGACGCTCCCGGCACACCCACCGCACCCAGCACCCCAGACACCCCCGGCACCCCCGCCGCACCCACCGCACCCAGCGCCCCGACCGCCCCCGGCACCGCGTGCGGCAGCAGCCGGTCGATGCCGTTGTAGCCGAAGACCATCGCGAACAGGTTGTCGTCGGTCGAGCCGTCGACGTAGGGGCGGCCGGACGCCGGGATCAGCTGCACCACCGTCATCCACGCCACCGACGCCACCGCGGCCACCACCGTGACCACGGCGGCCCGCCCCACCCGCCGCCGGAGCGGCAGCCCCGTCAGCACCACGGTGCCCAGCGCCAGCGCCGGGAGGATGAACCACGCCTGCATCATCTTCGCCTGGAACCCGATGCCCACGAACACCGCCGCCACCAGCAGCGGCCAGGCGCGCCCCGTGACCGCGGCGCGCTGCCACCAGAGCAGCGCCACCGTCAGCGCCATGGTGAGCAGCCCGTCCTCCATCGGGTGCGAGAACATCGAGACGAAGATCGGCGTGCTCGCCGCGGCCGCAGCCGCCAGCAGCCCCGCGCCCGGCCCCAGCCACCGCAGCCCGATCAGCGAGACCGCCCACACGGTCACCAGCCCCTCGATCACCTGCGGCAGCACGAGCGACGCCGTCGACATCCCGAACAACCGGATGCTCAGCGCCTGCGGCACCGCGAACCCGCTCAACTTGTCGAGGGTCACCGTGGCCGCCGGGTCGAAGGCGCCGAAGACGAGGGCCCGCCACGACTCGGACATCGAGCGCGCCGAGGCCTCGTAGAACGAGAAGTCGCCGCCGCGAGCGAGGTTCCAGGCCATGAGGGTGGCCGACAGCAGCAGGATGACCGCGAGCCCGACCCCGAACCGGCGCGGCTGATGGCGCCACCCCACCAGGGTCATCGCTCCCCCTCCGGCGCCGACTCCCGTTCCGGCGCAGGCTCCGGCGCCGACTCCCCCTCCGGCGCCAACTCCCGCGCCGACTCCCCCTCCCGCACAGACTCAGGCACCGACTCGCGCCCCGGCGCACCCTCGGGCCGGCCCGCCGCCCGACCCGACCGCAGGTGCGCGGCGGTGAGCGCATCCATCTCGTCGTCGCTGAGGTCGTCGAGGCTCTTCGCCTCGCGCCGGTCGTGCCGCGCCCAGCGGATGAAGAGGAACACCAGCACGGGGATGTCGGCGATCTCGGCGATGAACCAGAGCAGGTCGCCGGAGAGCTGCTGATCGCGCAGCGCGCTCGGGAACCAGGCCGGGCCGCCGACCAGCGGCGCGACGCCGTCGAGCACGGTGTCGCTCAGCCGCAGCACGATGCCCGGGATCGCGTCGAGCACGAGCTCGACGAACGCGAGCAGGAACTCGGCCACGATGAACAGCCCGCTCGACAGCGCCGCGGCACCGGCGAGCGGCACGACGACGATGGCGCCGAGAAGGGGGACGAGGATGCCGAGGGACTCCGAGATCCATGGCGTCGTGCGGGCCACGCCCGCCAGCGGGGTGAGGAACGCGGAGAACACGACGAGCGCGAGGATCGTGCCGAACACGGCGTTGCCGGTGATCCGGGCGAAGCGCGACGAAGCGACCGCCGTGAGCAGGGCGAGCGGACGACCGCGGAGCGTGCCGGCGGCCAGCTCGAGCGGCCGGCCGGTGGCCAGCAGAGCCGGCACGAGGAACAGCAGAAGCGCGATCCGCGTGCTGAAGGCGTAGCGGAGGTCGGCGCTCTCGGCGCCCGGGAACCCGAACTCCACGACCGCGAACGACCCGAGGCCGAGCAGCACGAACCCGAGCGTGCGGCGTCGGGGCCAGCGCGCCGGGACCGGCCCTCCGCCCCGTGCCTCATCCCCTCCGGCGCCCCGCCCGTTCCGGTCGTACCGACGCACCGCGACGAGGTAGGCGGCGGCCAGGGCGACGATGATCAGGGCGGCGACCGGGTCGAACCGCCAGATCGACAGCGCGGTCGGGATGTCGGGCGTGGTCGTCTCCTCGTTCGTGACCCCGAGGGGCGTACCGGTCGGAGCCAGGATGCGCATCCGACGGCCCAGACGAACAGTGCACCCGCTCGCGGGGTGTCAGCCGTGAACCCGCCGCGAACCGACCGCGAAAAGCAGAAGAGCCTGCCCAGACGAAGCGGCGAGCAGGCGAACCGAGCCGGGCCGGGCCGGAGTTCTGCCGAACGCCCGCCGCTCAGGCGTTGTGCAGTCGCCCGTACCCCGAGCCGATGTGCGACTCGATCAGGCTCTCGAAGTGGTCGTCGTGCGCGACGAGGATGTCGTCGACCAGCGACCCGTGCTCCCGCACGATGATCTTGTGGTAGTCGTCGACCTTCACCCGGCGGGCGAGGAGGAACAGCGCCACCTGCCACTTGATCGCCGTCCACGCCGTGTAGAGGCGCGAGTGATCGGCCATCAGGAAGACGCGATCGTGGAAGTCGAGGTCGAGCCGCACGAGCTTCGCCTTCTGGTTGCTCCGCACCGCGGACTCCATCTCGGCGATGATGCCCCGGAGCGCCTCGATGTGCTCCGGCGTCGACCGCTCGATCGCCCTGGTCCAGGCGAGCTTCTCCAGCGCGATGCGCAGCGTCGACAGCTCGAGGAAGTCCTGCTGCGACAGCGTGACGACCGAGGCCCCTTTATAAGGGAGGGAGACGACCAGCCCCTCCTGCTCGAGATGCAGCAGCGCCTCGCGGATGGGCGCACGGCTGACGCCGAGCGTGCTCGAGAGACTGACCTCGCTCAGACGCTCCCCCTGAACGAGCCTTCCCTCGAGGATGGCCTCGCGGAGTTCGTTGACGGCGGCACCGGAGAGGCCGGACCGGGCGAGTGTTTCCATGGGGCCACCATAGCGGAATCGGATCGTGAACAGTAGATTGTCGACAGTCGGCAAACCTGTGCTAGCGTGTCGTCATTCAGCGGTTCGTGACCATGTCGGTGCTCGTTCTTGGAGATTCCGACTCCTACAGACAGGGAATTCTGTGAAACGAAATCTACGAGTGGCACTGGTGGGTGCGGCCATGGTTCTGGCCCTCACCGCCTGCACGCCCGCCGGTGGATCCGGCACCTCGCCCGACAACTCCTCCGGCTCGTCGGAGACCGCTCTCTACGGTGGCACGATGACCACCGCAGCGGCATCCGATCCCGAGACCTTCGACCCCGCGGTCTGCACCGGCGCCACCTGCTGGAACATCATGCGGATGGTCTTCGACCGGCTGTACGACTACGACGGCGACACCAGCAACCTCAAGCTGCAGGCCGCGGAGGACTTCCCGCAGGTCAGCGACGACGGCCTCACCTACACGATGAAGCTCAAGGAGGGACTGACCTTCTCCGACGGCAAGCCGGTCACCGCCGCCGACGTGGCCTACTCCTACGCCCGTGTGCTCGACCCCGCCACGAAGGCCGGGCTCGCGGAGTTCTGGAAGGGCATCGCCGGCGCCGAGGAGTACGCCGCGAACCCCACCGGCCTCCCCTCCGGCATCAAGGTGGTCGACGACCTCACCCTGTCGGTCACGCTGACCGCGCCGAACTCGTCGTTCAAATACATCATGGCCATGCCGGCCGGCTCGATCATCCCGGAGGGCTCCGGCTCGACCGTCGCCACCGCCCCGATCGGCTCAGGCCCATTCACCCTCGCCGACTTCACCCCCGGTGAGCAGGTCATGCTCGACCGCAACCCCGACTACTGGGACGCGCCGCGACCCTATGTCGACCACGTGCACATGATCCTCGGCGTCGACCCGGACAACCAGGTGCTGATGCTGCAGAAGGGCGACATCGACCTGATGGGCAGCCCGATCCCGCCGGCGAAGTTCCTGCAGGTCACGAGCGACCCCAAGCTCAAGGACCAGGTCATCTCGATCGACAAGCCGAGCACGTACTACCTGACGATGAACATGGACACGGCTCCCTTCGACAACCCGAAGGTGCGCGAGGCCATCTCCTACGCCTTCGACCGCGACGGTCTGCTCAAGCTGGTCAACGGTCAGGGCACCCCCGCGACCGAGTTCATCCCGCCGGGAGTGCTCGGCCACTCCGGTGACGACCTCACCCATGGCAAGGACGTCGAGAAGGCCAAGAAGCTGCTCGCCGACGCGGGCTTCCCGAACGGCTTCGACACCCAGATGTACGCCTGGAACGTCGCGCCCTTCTCGGCCCTCGCGCCGCAGATGCAGCAGGACCTGAAGGACATCGGCATCACCGTCGACCTGCAGACCCTGGCGCCGAACACCTTCGCCGAGCTGGCCGGTTCGGGCAAGGCCCCCCTCGCCCTCACCTTCTGGGTCGCCGACTACCCCGAGGGCTCGGACTTCCTGCAGGCCCTGCTCTCCTGCGCCACCGCGGTGCCCCAGGGCCAGAACTTCGCCTACTACTGCAACCAGCAGATGGATGCAGACGTGCAGGACGCCCTCGCGGCCACCGACGAGAGCGTCGCAGCCCAGAAGTACTCCGACGCCACCAAGGTGATGCTCGCCGACAACCCGGTGGTGCCGCTGTACTTCGGCACCAAGACCGAGATCCGTGGAGCGAGCGTCGGCGGCTACTACCCGCAGCCGATCTGGGCCTGGGACATGGCGTTCTACTGGAAGACGGACGGCGCCGCCTCGCGCTAGCCGCTCCGCCCCCGGGTGCGGTGCCGCCGTCGCACGGCCGACCGGCAGCACCGCACCCGATCACGCTCGAAGGAGAACGTATGACCGCCCTACTCGAGGTCACCGACCTCGTCGTCGACTTCCCGACGTCGTCCGACGAGGTGTTCCACGCCGTCGACTCGGTCTCGTTCACGGTGCAGGCCGGCGAGCGGGTCGGCATCGTCGGCGAGTCCGGTTCGGGCAAGTCGCTCACCTCGCAGGCGATCATGCGCCTCATCCCCTCCCCCGGCACCATCGCCTCCGGCTCGGTGCGCTTCCAGGGCGAGGAGGTGCTGGAGTACTCCACCTCCACGCTCCGCTCCTGGCGCGGCGCCCAGACCGCGATGGTCTTCCAGGACCCGATGTCGAGCCTCAACCCGCTCATGCGCATCGGCCGCCAGATCACCGAGACCCTCCAGGAGCACCTGGGGCTGTCGAAGGCCGAGAGCCGCACCCGGGCCATCGAGCTGATGCAGCAGGTCGGCATCCCGGATGCGGAGGCCCGCCTCCGCGACTTCCCCGGCGCGTTCTCCGGCGGCATGCGCCAGCGGGTCTGCATCGCCATCGCCACCGCGTGCTCTCCCCGGCTCCTCATCGCCGACGAACCCACGACCGCGCTCGACGTCACCGTGCAGGCCCAGGTGCTCGACCTCCTCGACACCATGGCGACCGACTCGAACACCGGCGTCATCCTGATCAGCCACGATCTCGGCGTGATCTCGAGCTTCTGCGACCGCATCCTGGTCATGTACGCCGGGCGGATCGTGGAGCAGGGCACGGCCGAGCAGATCGTCGGCGACCCCCAGCATCCGTACACCAAGGCCCTGCTCGAGTCGATCCTCAAGCTCGACCAGCCCGTGCCGCACCGGCTCACCTCGATCTCGGGCACCCCTCCCGTCGCCGGACGTCGCCCGGCCGGCTGCTCGTTCGCGCCGCGCTGCGCCCTCGCCGTCGAGACCTGCGCGATGATCGACCCCGCGCTCGTCCCCGCCGAGAACGGCACCCCGGGCCAGCAGGTCGCCTGCGGCGTGACCTCCCCGGCCGCGTTCGCCCGCGGCGAGGAGGTGACGGCGGCATGAGCGCTCCCCTGCTCGAGGTCGACGACCTCCACGTGACCTTCCGCCGTTCCGGTGGGCCGGGACGCAAGAGCCAGACCGTGCGTGCCGTGCGCGGCGTGAGCTTCGAGCTCCAGGCCGGCCAGACCCTCGGCATCGCCGGGGAGTCCGGCTCCGGCAAGAGCACGATCGCCCGCACCCTGATGGGCATCAGCAAGCCGGCCGAGGGCAGCATGCGGCTGGACGGCGTCGACGTCACCAACCGGCGCGGCTCCTCCCTCGCGGCCTACCGGCGCACGATGCAGATGATCTTCCAGGATCCCTACGACTCGCTCGACCCGCGGATGACCGTAGGCGCCACCCTGCTCGAGGCCGTCCGGCTGCGGCAGACCCGCGTCGCCGACCCGCGCGGCGAGGTGAACCAGCTCCTGGACAAGGTCGGGCTCTCGCGCAGCTTCGCCGATCGTCGGCCGCGCGAGCTCTCGGGCGGCCAGCGGCAGCGCGTCTCGATCGCGCGCGCCCTGAGCGTCGACCCGCGCCTCATCCTCTGCGACGAGGCCGTCTCGGCCCTCGACGTCTCGGTGCGCGCCCAGGTGCTCAACCTGCTGAAGGATCTGCAGGAGGAGCTCGGGCTCGCCTACCTCTTCATCTCGCACGACCTCTCGACGCTGCGGTTCATGGCCGACCAGGTCGGCATCATGTACCTCGGCGAGATCGTCGAGCTGGGCTCGCGCGACGAGGTCTTCGAGCGGCCGCAGCACCCATACACCCGCGCCCTGCTCTCCGCGGTGCCCGAGCCGGTCGTGATCGACCGCACCGTGCGCCTGCCCCGGGTGCGGCTGAGCGGCGAGCCGCCGAGCCCGACCAACCCGCCGACGGGCTGCAGCTTCCACCCCCGGTGCCCGCTGGCCCAGGAGGTGTGCCGCACCACCGCGCCCGCGGCGCGCGTGACGGCGAGCGGCCAGATCGCCGCCTGCCACTTCGCCGAGCCCGCGACGGTGGTGCCCGCGTCGGCCGGGTCGTCCGAGCCCACGACGGCGGTGACCGAGTCATGACCGAAGCCATCCCCGCCGCCGCGGCCATCGATCCGGAAGCCCTCGGCGACAAGCCGATGCGCATCCGGGAGGTCTGGCGGAGCCTCCGCCACGACCCCGCCGCGCTGATCTCGATCCTGGTGCTGCTGCTGCTCGCCCTGATCGCCCTGCTCGCACCGCTGATCTCGCCGCACGACCCCCTGCAGACCTTCCCGGACACCGGTCTCGGGCCGCAGGGCCAGCCGCTGCCGCCGGGCACCCCGGGCTTCCTGCTCGGCACCGACGCCCTCGGCCGCGACGTGCTCTCGCGCCTGATCTACGGGGCGCAGGTCTCGCTCGTGATCGGCGTGGTCGCGAACGGTCTCGCCACGGTGTTCGGCGTGCTCGTCGGCATCGTCGCCGGGTACTTCGGCGGGGTCACCGAGTCGATCCTGATGCGGATCACCGACGTCGTGATCTCCTTCCCCATCCTGCTGCTGTGCACCGCCCTGATCGCGGTGACCACCCGCAGCACCGTCAACGTCATCATCGTGATCGCGCTGATCTACTGGACGACGCTCGCCCGGATCATCCGGGGCATGGTCATCTCGCTCAAGGAGCGCGAGTTCGTGGTCGCCTCGCGCACCCTCGGGCTCTCGCACCGGGCGATCATGTGGCGGCACATCCTGCCCCACCTGGTGCCGGCGATCATCGTCTACACGACCCTCGGCGTCGCCTCGTCGATCCTGATCGAGAGCGCGCTGTCGTTCCTCGGCATCGGCGTGCCGATCCCGCAGGCCTCCTGGGGGCAGATGATCTCCGACGGCAGCACCTACTTCCAGGTCGCGCCGTGGATGCTCTTCATCCCCGGCATCTGCCTGATCGTGACCGTGATGGCGTTCAACCTCATCGGAGACTGGCTGTCCGACATGCTCAACTCCTCGACCCCGACGGCGCGGTGACCGCATGATCTGGTGGATCCTCCGACGACTCGGACAGATGGCGATCGTGCTCTTCGGCGTCGTCAGCCTCGCCTTCCTGCTCGTCTACGCCGTGCCGGCCGACCCCGCGAGCACCCTCGCCGGTCCCAACGCGAGCGCGGCGACGATCGCCTCCATCCACGAGCAGCTGGGGCTGGACGCCCCGCTCTGGCAGCAGTACCTCGGCTTCATCGGCCGGCTGCTCTCGGGCGACCTCGGCACCTCGTACGTGCTGCGCGAGACACCCGTCTTCGGGCGGATCATGGCGGCGCTGCCGACCACCCTCCTCGTGGCCGTGGGCGGCATCGTCTGGCAGGTCATCCTGGGCGTGCCGGCCGGCATCTACGCGGCTTATCACCGCGGCAGCTGGATCGACCGGGTGATCACGTTCATCTCGCTGATCGGCCTGTCGGCCCCGCCGTTCTGGCTCGGCCTGCTGCTGATCTACTACTTCGCCTTCACCTGGGGCGTGTTCCCGCTCAACGGCCTCGGCGACCCGGTGCTCTGGTACCTCGTGCTGCCCACCTTCACGCTCGGCGCCGGCGGCGGGGCGTGGTACGCCCGGATGACGCGCACCAACATGATCGAGACGCTCGACTCGCCGTTCGTGCGGATGGCGCGGGCCAAGGGCATGCCCGAGCGCGTCATCCTCTGGCGGCACAGCTTCCGGCACATCTCGATCCCGCTGCTGACCATGATCGGGCTCGACTTCGGCTACTTCCTCGGCGGCGTCGTGATCGTCGAGACCGTCTTCGGGCTGAACGGCATCGGCCGCCTCGCCTTCGACGCCATCTCGAACCTCGACACCCCGATGATCGTCGGAACCGTGCTGTTCGCCGCGATCTTCATCGTGGTCGTCAACTTCATCGTCGACCTCCTCTACTCGGTCATCGACCCGCGGGTCCGGCTCAGCACCTGACCCGCCCGCGGCGCTGCGGTGCCGCACCCCTCCGCGGCGCCCCGCACCGCATCCCGACTCGCTCACCTCGTTCCCGTTCCACCTCAAAGGAGATTCACCATGGACACCCCTCAACTCCGCGTGGCAGTCGTCGGCGCCGGCCGCTGGGCCGTGCAGTCGCACATCCCCGGATGGCAGCGCGACCCCCGGGTCGAGGTCGTGGCCCTCGCCGAGGTCGACGAGGACGCCCTGCGCTCCGCCGCCGAGAAGTTCGGCGTCGCCCGGGCCGTGACCGACTACCGCGAGCTGCTCGACGACCCCGACATCGACGTGATCGACGTCGCCACCGGCAACGCGATGCACTTCGAGATCTCGATGGCCGCGATCCAGGCCGGCAAGCACGTGCTCTGCGAGAAGCCGGTGAACAGCGACTACCGCGAGACCCGCCGGGCCGCCGAGCTCGCCGCCTCGAAGGGCCTGAAGACGAAGCTCGGCTTCACCTTCCGCTTCGCCCCCGCCATCCAGTACGCCAAGCACCTGATCGACACCGGCTGGATCGGCGAGCCCTACATGTTCAACGGCTACGAGCAGAACAGCCAGTGGCTCGACCCCCAGACCCCGCTGCGCCAGGTCGACCCCGACGCCACGCCCGACCGGATCGCCGTGTCGTCGATCGAGGGCTACGGTGCCCCGATCATCGACATCATGCACTGGTGGCTCGACGCCCCGATGACCTCGGTGGTCGGCACGATGCGCAACTTCGTGCCCGAGCGCATGGTGCGCGACACCGGCCGGATGCAGCGGATGAACATCGACGACGGCGACATGTGGATCGCGGAGTTCGAGAAGAACCGGCTCGGCAGCATCCAGTCGTCGTACGTGACGGTCGGCAACTTCCCCGGCATCGAGGCGCGCATCTACGGCTCCGAGGGCGCCATCATCGTGCGCCTGGTCGAGGAGGCCGGCATCTGCCAGACGATCAAGGTCGCCAAGAAGGACTCGGTCGAGTTCGTCGAGATCGAGATCCCGCAGGAGTACTTCCCGGAGGGCGGCGCCTCGACCGAGCCGTGGCCGTTCCTGTTCTACTCGAACCTGGTCAAGGACTTCACCACCGAGATCCTGAGCGGCGAGCCGATGAACCAGGGCGACTTCGGGCAGGGCGCGCTGGTGCAGGAGACGATCAACGCCTTCGAGAAGTCGTTCCGCACCCGCGCCTGGTGCGACTTCCCGCTCGAGGCTCCGGCCGGCCAGGCGGAGTCGGAGTCGTCGCTCGACGCAGCACCCGTCGCCTCGTGACGGCCCACTCCTGGGGCGACCTCGCCGACGACGCCGCTGCGGCGGCCCTGCTCGCCGAGGCCCTCGACGCGGTGAGCGTCCCCGGCGTCGGGTACGCCGACGTGCGGCTGATCGAGGCCGAGGAGCTGCGGCTCTACTCGACCCTGGATGCCGGCGTCGACGAGCGGGTCGAGAACAACCTCGGCATCGGCATCCGGGTGCTCTACAACGGCAGCTGGGGCTTCGCGTCGCTGCCGCTGTGGTCGAGCGCCGACATCCGCACCGCCGCCGAGCGGGCGGTGACGAACGCGCGGGCGGCCGACTCGGTGAGCGGCGCCTACCGCACCGAGTTGCCCCCGATGCCCGCCGCGAGCGGCCGCTACCAGACCGAGGTCGTCGTCGACCCGTTCGGCGTCGGCGCCTCGGCCCGCTACGAGCTGCTCGCGGCCGTGCTCGCCGCCGCGAGCGCGCCCGAGCAGATCGTGACGGCCCAGGCGGGGCTGAACGCCAAGCGGCAGCACCGGCACTTCGCCAGCACCGAGGGATCGGTGCAGCACCAGCACTTCATCGAGAGCGGGGCGATGGCGCTCGTGAACGCGGCCGGCAACGGCACGCTGCAGCGCCGGTCGTTCCCGAACTCGTTCCACGGCAACACCGCGCAGGCCGGCTGGGAGTACGTCGAGGGGCTGCGGATGGTCGAGGAGGCCGACCGGATCGGCCGCGAGGCCGTCGAGCTGCTCACGGCCCCGCTCGCCCCGAGCGGCTACGCCGACTTCATCATCGGCCCGGCCCAGATGGCGCTGCAGATCCACGAGTCGACCGGTCACGCCCTGGAGCTGGACCGCATCCTCGGCGACGAGGCGAACTACGCCGGCACCTCCTTCATCACGGCGGATGCCGCCGGCTCGATGAAGTACGGCTCCCCGGCGGTCAACATCACCTCGGACCCGACCGTGCCCGGCACCCGCGGCTCGTTCGGCTTCGACGACGAAGGGGTCCCGGCCTCGCGGCAGCCGCTGATCACGGAGGGGATCATCCAGAACTTCCTCTCCACGCGCGACTCCGCCGCCCGCATCGGGGCGGAGTCGACCGGCGCCGCCCGCTCGGACGGCTGGGGCTACCTGCCGGTCTGCTTCTCGACCAACGTGTTCCTCGAACCCGGGGAGGGGTCGACGGCCGAGCTCGAGGAGCGCCTCGGCGACGGCTACTACATCGACGACAACCGCAGCTGGTCGATCGACGAGCGTCGGCACAACTTCCAGTTCGGCACCGAGGTGGCCTACGAGGTGAAGAACGGCCGTCGGGGCCGCCTGCTCCGCGGGTTCTCCTACGGCGGCACCACTCCCCAGTTCTGGCAGTCGGTCGAGGCCGTCGCCGGACCTGAGGAGTTCAAGGCCTTCGGCATGCCCTGCGGCAAGGGCGAGCCGAAGCAGTGGGGCTTTCTCGGGCACGGGGCGTCGCCGACGCTCGTGCGCGACGTTCGGATCGGAGTGGACAGATGACGGATTCAACCCTCGAGAATCGGGCCGGCGCCTTCGCGCCCGCCCTGGACGGCGACCGGGCCACGGCCGCCCTGGAGGCGGCGCTGTCGTCGGCCCCGGCCGATCGCGTCGAAGCCTTCGTCACCGCGCGCTCGGGTGACTTCACCCGCTTCGCCGGGTCGCGCGTGCACCAGAGCCAGGCGATCTCGGAGGTGCAGATCATGGTGCGCGCCGAGGTTGACGGGCGGGTCTCCCGGGCCGCGGCGAGCTCGTTCGAGGGGCTGCAGGAGGCGGTCGCCCGCGCCTGCCGCTCGGCCGCCGAGCAGGCCGCCGCCGGGGTCGCCCCCGCGCCCGAGCGCACGCCGCTGCCGATGCCCGGCTCCGAGCCGGGCGTCGAGGCCGTCGCCCCCGCCCTGCTCTGGGGCGGGGACACCGCGGCCTGGACCGTGGCCGACCACGCCCGCCTCGCCGACCGGGCGATGGCTGAGGCGCACGCCCTCGGGGGCGAGGCGGCCGGCATGTTCGGCCGCGCCGTCACCGAGGTGGCCTTCCACGATCGGGAGTCCACGCTCTCCCGCTACGCCGCCGCCTCCGAGGCGCAGGGCTCGCTCACGGTCCGCGTCGAGGACGGCTCCTCGCACTGGAAGGACCTCACCCGGTTCTCCGACCGCCTGGGCGCGGAGGCCGCGGTCGACCGCACGCTCTCCGAGGCGTCGCGCACCCGTGGTCGCGCGAAGCTCGAGCCGGGCGAGTACGACGTCGTGCTCGGGCCGCTCGCGGCCGGCGAGCTGCTCGACTTCTTCGGCGCGTTCGGCTTCACCGGCTCGGCGCTCGGCGCCGGGTTCGGCGCGGTCGCCACCCGGGGCGGCGAGCAGGTCGCCTCTCCGCTCGTCTCGGTGCACGACGACGCCACCCAGGACATCGGGCTGCCGTTCCCGTTCGACTTCCAGGGCGTGACCAAGCGCGACGTGCCGCTGATCGCCGAGGGCTATGCCCGCGGCGTCGTCACCGACCGCGAGACCGCGCACACCCTCGGGGTCGCCTCGACCGGCAACTTCCACATCGCGCGGGAGGAGGCGCCGCACGCCATCCCGATGAACGTCGTGCTCCGCGCATCCGACACCGGCGAGGAGGAGCTGATCGCCGGCATCGAGGACGGGGTGTACCTGCAGCGCTTCTGGTACACCCGGACGGTCGACCCGGTGCGGACGACCATCACCGGCGTCACCCGCGACGCCTGCTTCCTGATCAAGAACGGCCGCATCGCGCATCCGGTCGAGCCCATGCGCTTCACGATGAGCGTGCTCGACGCGCTGGCGCGGGTCGACGGCGTGGGCCGCGACTCGCTGAGCCAGCCGCTGATGAACGTGTTCAACGGCTCGGCGTCGGCCCCGGCCATCCGGGTGCGCGGCTTCTCGCTCGGCACCGCCCCCGTCATGAGAGGACGATCCTGATGTCCCTGCGCACCAACGCCGACCGGCTGGTGACCCAGATCCTCACCGGGGAGGTCTGGCCGCCGCTGGCCGACCGCCACGGCTACCGGGTCGACCCCGACGGCCACCCGTTCCTGCTTCCCGGCATGGGCGGGGTGAGCATGGCGGCGCACATCGGCGAGGCCGCGACCGGGTACGCGAGCGACCACCTCGAGCCGGGCCTGTCCATCCGGCACCGCGACGAGCAGGCCAACGCGGCGCTGCAGTTCCTCTCCTGCGTCGGCAACGTCGTGACCGTGCGCTCCGGCCCCGCCGCGGGGGCCCGGGGTGTGGTGCTCGGGCAGCACGCCTACGTGCTCGCCGACTTCGCCGACGAGGAGCTGCGCGAGATCACCACGGGCGACGCGGTGAGCGTCGAGGCCGTGGGGCAGGGGCTGGAGTTCCTCGACCACCCGGAGATCCGGGTGAAGAACCTGGCGCCCTCCCTCGTCGACCGCCTGCCGTTCCGCACGGCGGAGGACGGTACGCTGCACGTCGAGGTCGCCGTGCGCGTGCCCGCCGCGGCCGCCGGAGCCGGGGGCGGCATGCTCTCGGAATTCGCCAACACCGACCTGATGGGCGCCTACCCCGGCCTGTCGGAGGATCTGTCGCTCGGTCTCGAGTCGCTCCGCATCGGCGACCTGGTGCTGCTGGAGGACCAGGACCACTCCTACGGGCGCGGCTACCGGCCCGGCTGGGTCACCGTCGGCGTCATCTCGACCGGCGAGTGCCGGCTGTTCGGCCACGGGCCGGGGCCGTCGACCCTCCTGTCGGGGCCGGCGTCGGCGTTCAGCGTCGAGGTGCGCGACACCGCCAACCTCGGCACGGTGCTGGCCGCCGGGGCATCCCGATCGACCCCGTCGACCCGTTCCACCCCGGAGGACCTCCATGCCTGACCTCGTCATGAACAACCTGCTCGGCATCGTCGAGCACGCCGAACTCACCCCCTGGGTCGCGTACCGCATCGACCGGGACGGGCACCCCTACGTGCCGGTCGGCGACGGCGGGATCGTGCTCGGCGTGCACCTCGGCGACTCGGTGTTCGCCACCGACGGCGACCACGTCGCCGCGGGCGTGACCCTCGTGCATCCCGACCCCGCCGCCCGCTTCGGGCTCACCGCGTTCTCGTGCCTCGGCAACGAGGTCGTGGTGCGCTCGGGCGCGGCGACCGGCGCAGTGGGCCGGGTGATCGGCAAACGCGGCGAGAGCGGGCGCGTGATCGTCGCCTTCGCCGACGAGGTGCTCGAACGGATGCTGCCGGGCGACCGCGTGACCGTGCGGTCGGTGGGCCAGGGCTTCCACCCCGCGCAGCTGGCGCCCGAGATCGCGGTGCTCAACGTCGACCCGGCGCTGTTCGCGCTGCTCCCGGTGCGGGTGGAGGGCGGAACGGGTGGCGGGTCGGACGATGAGCCGGACGGTGGAGCTGCCGGTGGCGTGGCTGGGTCGGCTGGCGGGGCGGCCGGGTCCGCGGCCGTCACGGTCTCCGGCGTGCTGCCGAGCGCCGTGTGCGGCAACGGCATCGGCCGGCCCGCGCAGATGTGGGACGTCGACCTCGCGCTCGTGGCCGACTCGCCCGACCTCGGCGGCGCCGACATGCGGCTGGGCGAGCTCTGGGCGATCGCCGACCTCGACGTGCGCCACAACATGGGGTACCGCGGCGGCTGGATGACCATCGGCGTGATCTGCCACGGCGGCTCGCCGCAGCCCGGCCACGGCCCCGGCCTGGTGCCGCTGCTGAGCGGTCCGGCCGAGCTGCTCCGGGCCGTCGTCGACGCCTCGGCGGGACCGGCGCTGACCGAGGAGCTGCTCGCTGCGCTCGGGGGTGCCTCGACCGGTAGCGGGTCGGCCGGTGGCGGGTCGGCCCGTAGCGCTTCGGCCGGTAGCGCGTCAGCCGGTAGCGGGTCGGCCGACTCGGGTGAGGGGGCGGCGCTGTGACCGAGCCCCTGAACATCCTGATCTCGACCTACCTCGACCCCGAGCTGGTGGCCGAGATCGCCGCCGCGTCGCCCGGTGACACGGTGCTCTACGAGCCCGAGCTGCTGCCGACGCCGCGCTATACGGCCGACCACGGCGGCGTCGCTCCCGAGCTCGACGACGCCGGGGTGGCGCGCTGGCTCGAGCTGCTCGGCCGCGCCGACGTGGCCTTCGACTTCGACTGGCGCGATCCGGCGGCGCTGCCGACCACGGCTCCGCAGCTGAAGTGGGTGCAGGCGACCAGTGCCGGCATCGGCGGTTTCATGGCGCGCACGGGACTGGATCAGAGCGGCCTCGTCGCGACCACGGCCGCGGGCGTGCACGCGGTGCCGCTCGCCGAGTTCGCCCTCACCGGTGCGCTGCACTTCGTCAAGGGCATCCCGCACCTGCAGGCCGCGCAGCGGGCCCACCGGTGGGAGCGGTACACCACGCGGCAGCTCGCGGGTCTGAACGTCACCGTGGTGGGCGTCGGCGGGATGGGCGGCAACGTCGTCGCCGTCTTCGACGCGCTCGGCGCGCACGTCACCGCGGTGGGGCGCCCGGGAGGAACCTACTCGCTCGCCCCCTCCGTGAAGCAGGCCGACACCGAAGGCCTGGACGCCGTGCTGCCCGACACCGACGTGCTCGTGCTCTGCACGGCGCTCACCCCGGCGACGGAGGGCCTGATCGGCCGCGAGCAGCTCGCGCTGCTGCCCGAGGGCGCGATCCTCGTGAACATCTCCCGCGGACAGGTCGTCGACGAGGAGGCCCTGATCGAGGCGCTGACCTCCGGGCACCTGCTCGGTGCCGCGCTCGACGTCGTGGCGCAGGAGCCGCTGCCGGCCGGGTCGCCGCTGTGGGAGCTGGAGAACGTGCTGATCTCGCCGCACTCCGCCTCGACGGTCGCGAGCGAGAACCGTACGCTCACGACCCTCTTCCTCGAGAACCTGCGCCGCTACCGCGCCGGCGAGCCGCTGAAGAACCTGTACGACAGCGGTCGGGGCTACTGAGCCGCACTGGTCGGTGAGGGCTGGGGCCCGTGGGCGAAGGCTCGCGGGCCTCGCCGCGTGCTCCTCAGCTCCCAGTCTCAGTTCAGGGGCTCGGCTGGTGCGCCTCACCTTGCAGGGCGCGTGGCGCGGCGCATGGCGCGTGCTCGCGGTGAGTGCTCCTGCTGGTTCTTCCTGGCGGGTGCTCGCAGCTACTGTGCCGGCTGCTCGGCGGGCGACGGACGGTGGGTGGCCGTGAGCTGCACCTCGACCGGAGCGCCGCCGGGGAGCGACGCGACCCCGACCGCGGCGCGCACCGGCAGGGCCGCGTGCGGCAGCCGCGAGACGATCGCCGAGCTCGCCGCGTCGGCGATGCGGCTGTGCGCGGCGTACTCGGGGGCTGCGGCCACGAAGACGGTCAGCGACACGACCTCGTCGAGCTCACGGCCGGCGGGCAGAGCAGAGCGGGCGGCCTCGAGGGCACGCTCGGTCGCCACTCGCGCCAGGCGGGCGCCCTCCTCGTCGGAGATCTCCCGGCCGAGTCGACCGCGCGCCAGCAGAGCGCCGTCGTCGCCGCGCGGGGTCATCCCGGCGGTGAGCACGAGGTCGCCGACGAGGCGGGCCACCTGGTAGGTGCCGGCCGGCTTCGGGGCGGTGCCCGCGTCGGTCGCGTCGTTCATCCGTAACCCGGCCCCGTTCATCCGTGAGTCGGCCCCGTTCATCTGCGGGTCGTCGACGTTCATCGTAACCCGGCCCCGTTCATCCGTGAGTCGCCGGTGTTCGCCAGTGGATCGTCGGCGCTCGCCCGTGGGGCGGGTGCGTCAGACGGCAAGGCCGGCCCGGGAGGCGAAGCCGGTGAGGCAGGTGACCATGCGTGCGAGGGCCTGGTCCCACTCGCCTTCGTCGCGGGCGAAGCAGATCCGGAAGTGGCCGGTGCCCGAGGGCCCGAACTGGTACCCGGGCGAGACGATCACGCCGGCCTCGCGCTGCAGGGCGCCGGCGATCGCGACGTCGGTGACCCCGAACGCCGAGACATCGACGAAGAGGTAGGCGGTGCCGTTCTGCGCCTGCACGCGCAATCCCGGCACCGCCCGTAGTGCGGCGAGGCTCTGCTCGCGCAGTTCGTAGAGGTCGGTGATGCGCTCGGCCAGGAACTCGGCGTCGTCGACGAGCCACCGGCCCAGGAGGTGCTGCGAATACGCCGGGGCGCGCAGCGAGGTCATGGCGATGCACTGCTCGATCGACTGCACGACGGGTGCCGGGGCGACCACGACGCCGATGCGGAAGCCGCTCATCGACTCGGTCTTCGAGGGTCCGAGCAGGGTGATCGAGCGTTCGGCCATGCCGGGCTGCGCGCGCAGATGCGGGAAGACGGTGTCGCCGTAGACGAGGCGGCTGTAGAGCTCGTCGACCATGACGAGGAAGCCGTGCTCGACCGACAGCTCGGCCACCCGGCGGATGACCTCCGCGGGGAACACCGCGCCGGTGGGGTTGTTCGGGTGGCTGAACATCAGCAGCACCGGCTTCTGGGCCGCCAGCTCGGCGACCAGCTCGAGGTCGAGCGCGGGCTCGCCGTCGGCGAAGGTCAGCGGGATGCGCTCGATGCGCGCGCCGAGGAACTGCAGGATGCGCTCGCAGAACAGGTAGTCGGGGTCGGCCAGCAGCACGAGGTCGCCCTCGTTGACCAGGGAGGAGAGGGTGGTGAAGAGGGCGCCCTGGGTGCCGGGGGTCAGGGCCAGCTCGGTGGAGGCGACGGGCGAGCCGAGGAAGTCGGAGATCCGCGGGGCGAGCGACTCGAGCACGGCGGGGGTGCCGCGGTAGGGCGAGTAGGCGACGCTGCCGTCGGCGATGGCGGTCTGCATGGCGGCGTCGATCCAGGGGGGCGGGGGGAAGCGCACGGTGTCGAAGTGGGTGGTGTCGAGCAGGCCATTGCCGCCGCCGTCGAGTCGGAGCGAGACGTCCGCCTCCCGCACCGAGACTCCCGGTGCGGCTTCGCGGTCGGGGAGGTGGGTCCGGAGGATCCGGTCGCTCGGCGACACGTCGAGGCCGTTCGGCGTCTCGACGGGGGAGAGAGCGTGGGTCATGGAGGCTCCTCAACAGGATCGTGCGAACGCGACGCACAGTCGGGCGCCAGAGATAGAAGACTGTCGGTTGTCGACAATACTCTATCCGACTGCTGCGGTCGACAATGGTCGGGTGGGGCTACCAGGTCCCCCTACCCGGTCGGCGGCCCCAGCGGTCCCAGCCCGGGCTGGCCCCGGCCCCCCGCCTCGCCTCGCCATGGGAGGGGGGCTTAGCCGACGGATGATCGGCCCCTTCTTCGGACTGAGCCTCCGACGCGAGCCGC
The DNA here is from genome assembly GCF_059691755.1 of Herbiconiux sp. 320_LB. Lineage (NCBI taxonomy): Bacteria > Bacillati > Actinomycetota > Actinomycetes > Micrococcales > Microbacteriaceae > Herbiconiux > Herbiconiux sp. 320_LB. The sequence continues at coordinate 190,311 of NZ_JCAWAD010000002.1, forward strand.
CTCGAACCCATTTCTCCGACGCACCTGACGGGGCCCTTCGTGCGCCAGTCTCCGCAGCCGATGGGGCACCTCGGGCACACCTCGTCGCACGCGACGGAGGCAGGGCGCGGTGCCGGCTAGGGGTTTCTCGGGGAACGCCGGTCGCCGAGGGCGGGGCCGGGCCGGCGGCGGTTGCGCACGGCCGCGACGGCGCGGGCGACGCCGGCGTCGAAGGCGGCGAGCTCTTCCGACTCGGCCGCGGTCGGAACGAACGGGCGGCGGTCGATCTGCTCGCCCTGCTTCCAGACCCGATCCACTCTGCCGAGAGCAGTGATGTCGGTGAGCGGGTCGCCCGCCACGAGCACGAGGTCGGCGCGCGCCCCTTCGTCGATGCGCCCCCGGTCCGCGAGGGCGAACACCCGGGCAGCCTCTGAGGTGGCCGCCGCGAGCGCGGCCGTGGGCGCCACCCCGGCGCCCATGAGCAGTTCGAGCTCCCGATGCAGGCCGGTACCGAACCCGACCCCCGGATTCGGCGCATCCGTCCCGGCCAGCAACGTCACCCCGGCGTCGGCCAACCGCCGCACGTTCTCCTCCGCGACCGAGTACGACGGCCCGAACCCCACCGAGGGTCGAGTGCCACCGGCGGCGACTCCCCCATCTGCGACACTTCCCCTATCGCCGGCGCCACCATCTCCGCCGGCGCTGCCACCGAGGGCGGCGGCGAGGGCCGCGAGGGTGGGGCCGACCGCGATGCCCGCCGCCGCTATTCGGGCGACGAGGTCGGGGGCGAGCGGCGCATCCGCCGGCACGTGGGCCATTACGTCGACACCGGCCGAGACCACCTCCTCGACGCCGGCCACCGAGCTGACGTGGGCGACGACGCGGAGCCCGGCGGCGTGCGCGGCACTCACCAGCGCCTCGATCGTCGGGCGGTCGAGGGCAGGCCAGAGTCCGCCGACGGCCGAGAAGATCTTGAGCACGTCGGACCCCTCGGCGACCCGGGCCGCCACGAATGCCTCTGCCTCCTCAGGCGCGCCCACCGTCGGGAACTCGCCGTACACCAGCGACGGATGCCCGCCGGGCACTGTGGCCCCGATGCCCGCCGACCGCAGATCGGCTCCGGGCAGCCCCGCGCTGAGCTGTCGTCTGGGCCGCGCGACCACCTCCGGCAGGCTGAACAGGTCGAGCACGGTTGTCACCCCGGCATTCAGCGATTCCTGCAGCGCGCCGGGGACGAGGTGGATGTGCGAGTCGATCAGGCCCGGGATGAGGGTGCCGCCGCGGGCGTCCACGATGAGATCGCCGTGCTGGGCGATCGACTCGGGTCCGCAACCCGTGACGACTCCACCGGCGAAGCGCACGCTCGTCCAGTCGCGAAGCGCGACGCCGTCGAAGACCCGCGCGTTCACGATCGTGGTCGCACCGTTCATCGCTCGCCCCTCCCGCCGCGGATGGTCACGCCGGTCATCGCTCGCCTATCCTCATCGCTCACCCATCCCGCCACGCCTGTCAGCCGTCCGATGTAGTTCGGTCGCCGCGCGTCCTGGATCGCTCGGCCGTCGCCGAGCACCGCGGCCATTCGATCATGTCTGCGCACCCGGCCGCATCGAACGGAATGAAAAAGTAAGTGCTCGAGTGGAATACATCGATGAGGGGGCACATTTTCATTCCGTTCGTCGCCATGAGGTGCGGCGCCGCGCAGGGTGGCGGGCAGTGGGTCGCGTGCGCATCCCCAGGCGCGGTCAGAGGGGTTCACGTTTGCACCCCCCTTCGGGGGTCAGGTAGTCTCGACTGGGCAACGGGTGTCAACGTTGTCACACTGCACCCGCGCGCCGATGCCGGGTGATCGCAAGGGAGCGCACCACCGTATGAAGACCGCCAGAACCAGCCCGACCCCCCGCGACCCGGGCCGATCCCGCGACCCGGGCCGATCCCGCGACGGGGGCCCCACCCGCGACCGGAGCTCCTCCGGAGCCCGCACCACCGGCATCCTGCTCGCCGGAGCCCTCGTGGTCCCCGGCATCCTCGGGCTCGGCGCCGCCGCCCCGGCCCTCGCCGCGGACGCCCCGGCAGCCACCCAAGCGGCCGCACCCGCAGCCGCCCAAGCAGCCGTCGCCGACGGCGACTACGCCTCCCTCGTCAACCCCTTCGTCGGCACCGAGAGCGAGGGCAACGCCTACCCCGGCGCCACCGTCCCCTTCGGCATGGTGCAGCTCAGCCCCGACAACACGAACACCTACTCCTCGACCTCGTACAGCAAGAACGCCGGGCGCGTCTGGGGCTTCAGCCACCAGCACGTCAACAGCGCCGGCTGCCCCGCCGCCGGCGAGGTGCTCGTCACCCCCACCACCTCGGCCGTGCCGGCCACCACTCGCGCCTTCATCGGCCTGAGCGACCCCGAGAACACCGAGAAGGCCTCGGCCGGGTACTACACGGCCCTGCTCGACAACCAGGTCACCGCCGAACTGACGGCCACCACCCACGTCGGCGAGCACCGCTACACCTTCCCCGCCGGCACCCCGGGCAACATCTCGTTCAACGTCGGCGAGACCCTCAACACCGCCGCCGAGAGCTCGGTGACCTGGGTCGACTCCCAGACCCTCGAGGGCTACGTCTACAGCGGCGGCTTCTGTGGCGGCACCTCCACCACGCCGTTCTTCTTCAGCGCCCACTTCGACCGCCCCGCCCAGAGCTTCGGCACCTGGGGAACGGATGGCTCCTTCGTCGCCGGCTCCACCGCCAGCACGGTCAGCCAGGGCTCGAACGGCGCCGCGGCGACCTTCGACACCACCACCGACACCACGGTCGAGGTCAGCGTCGGCGTCTCGTTCGTCGACGCCGCGGGCGCCCGCGCGAACCGCGTCGCCGAGACGGATGCGGACACGGCCGCCTTCGACACCCTCCACGACCGGGCCACCCAGGCCTGGAACGACCAGCTCGGCCGCTTCGACGTCACCACGAAGACCCCCGAGCAGCTGCGCGTGTTCTACACCCAGCTCTACAAGAGCGTGATCTCCCCCACGATCGGCAGCGACGTCGACGGCCGGTACCGCGGCATGGACCAGCAGGTGCACACCGCCGACGGCTGGACCTACTACCAGCGCTTCTCGCTCTGGGACACCTACCGCACCCAGGCCACCCTGCACGCCCTCTTCGAGCACGACCGGGCGACCGACATCGTGCGCTCGATGTACCAGGCGCGCGTCGAGGGCGGCTGGCTGCCCCGCTGGTCGCTCGGCTCGATCGAGACGAACGTGATGGCCGGCGACCCGGTCACCCCGTGGCTCTCCGAGAACTTCGCGCTCGGCACCGTGCCCGACGACATCCGCGACCAGCTCTGGGACTACCTGATCGAGAACGCGACGACCACGCCCCCGGCCGACGTCGCATCCGTCGGTCGTCGCAGCGCCGACTACTACCTCGCCAACGGCCACGTGCCCTACTACCCCGAGAACGGCGGGGGCCTCGGCGGGCAGTACGAGGAGTACCGCCACGGCGGCTCGGCCACGATGGAGTTCGCCCTGGCCGACGCCTCGATCGGCGCCGCCGCCCAGCGCACCGGCCGCACGGGCGACGCGAGCACCTTCCTCGCCCGCGGCACCAACTGGCAGCGCCTGTGGAACCCGGACGTGCAGTTGACCGGCGGCTTCACCGGCATCGTGAACGCGGTCGACCCGCAGGGCGCCTTCGTCTCGGCTCCCGAGCTCGCGCCCGTGCAGGAATCCGGCTTCCACGAGGGCACGCCCTGGAACTACCAGTGGATGGCCCCGCAGGACGTCACCGGCCTGACCGAGAAGATGGGCGGCCGCGACGCGTTCCTCACCCGCCTCGACTACTACTTCGACATGCCGGCCCTCCAGGCGAACCCCGGGGTCTCCCCCGCGCACTGGGCCAGCGGCGGCAGCGACTACTACAGCGGCATCGGCTACAACCCCGGCAACGAGCCCATGCTCGGCGACGCGTGGCTGTACTCCTACGTCGGTGAACCGGCCAAGACGAACGACGTGCTCGCGGCGAACCTCAACCGGTTCCCGGACAGCCCCGGCGGCGGCGTCGGCAACGACGACCTCGGCACGCTGTCGTCATGGTACGTGCTCGCCTCGCTCGGCATGGAGCCGGTGCAGCCGGGCTCGGGCATCATGGCCCTGAACGCGCCCCGGGTGACCTCGGCGTCCATCGCGCTCGACAACGGCTCGACGGTCTCGATCCAGGCCCCGGATGCGACGGGCGACGCCCCGGCGTACGTCTCCGGCGTGACGGTCGACGGCCAGGAGCACACGAAGACCTGGCTCGACGCCTCCGAGCTGCAGGACGGCGCGACCGTCGAGTTCTCGCTCGCCTCCGACTCGGCGGGCCTGACCTGGGGCACCGCGCCGGAGGACTGGATCCCCAGCGTCTCCGACCCCGCGGTCTCCGACATCGCGCTCAGCGGCGCGCAGGGCCTCACCGCGGTGACGGGCCAGGAGTTCGGCGGCACCCTCGCCACGGCGGCCCCGGGTGCACCCGAGGTGCCGATCGCGGCCTCCGTCAGCTGGGACGGCGGAGCCGCGGTCCCGGCGACGGCGACCCTGGCCGACGGCCGGTGGACGATCTCGGGCGCGACGACCTTCGCCGCATCCGGAACCCACACCGCCACCGTCACGATCGCGCCGACCGACGTGCCGGCGTTCGCGCCCGACCCCTTCGAGGCGCAGACCGTGCAGGTCGCGGTCGTGGTGACGGATGCGGCGACGGGCACGCCGGCCCCGACCGACCCGGCCGGCCCGGCCGGTCCCGGTGCGGGCACCCCGGCGGGCTCGGTGCCCGCGGGCACCGGCTCCGGCACGGGCACGGGCGGCTCGGGCTCAGGAACCGGCCACCTGGCATCGACCGGAGCCCCCGCGCCCTGGCCCCTCGCCGGCCTGGGTCTGCTCACCCTGCTGGCCGGCGCCGCACTGGCCGTGGGGACCCTGCGCCGCCGGATGCAGACCCGCTAGGCGGACATCGGCCGTAGCCGGCACAGAGGCGCCGCGCACCCCGGGATCACCGGGCTGCGCGGCGCTTCTTCGTCGTGACCACGGCGCCCGGGACCCGGACCGTCAGGCCGTGGTGATGTACCGACAGCTCCGCGGCGACGACCTCGCCCTGGGGATCGCCGTCGAGCTGCAGCTCCTGGGGCACCTCGAGGCGCACCCGGAGCCTCTTCGCCTGCGACCAGGTGATCGCCCGCGGAACAGGCGTCAGCCGCACGACCAGCCGGCCGAAGCGGGTGCGGTGCAGCAGCCGGTTGAAGGTGAGCCGATAGCCGATGTTGGTCCAGCCCGGCCCGCGACCCGGCCGGAAGACGACCGCGTCGAGCAGACCGTCGTCGATGACCGCGTCCGGGAGCAGCAGCAGTCCCGCCGGCAGGCTGCCGGAGTTGCCGACGATGGCCGTGTGCGCCCGCGACACCACCTCGGGGCCGTCGTCCAGCGCCGAGGTCATCTCGAACTGCCGGTTGCCGATGACGCTCCGGGCGATCGGGTCCGAGTACGCCAGCCAGCCGATCCGCTTCTTCAGCCGCTCGTTCGTGTGCGCGGCCATGTGCGCATCCACACCGATCCCGGCCATGACGAGGAAGGCGCTCACCGACTCCGTGCCGTCCTCTCGGCGAAGCACCGCCGAACCGACGTCCACCGTCCGGTCGACGCCCGAGAACGCCACCGCCACCGAGGCGGCCAGATCGCTCATCGGGAGCCCGAGCTCGCGCGCGAACAGGTTCGCCGTGCCGACCGGGAGGAGTCCGAGCGGGATCCCGGTGCCGTCCACCGCCTGGGCCGCCGCGCGCAGGGTGCCGTCGCCCCCGGCGACCAGGATCAGATCGGCGCCGGACTCCACCGCGCGCACGGCGGCCGCGAGCCCGTCGTCGTCGGCGCTCGTCTCGAACCAGGCCGCCGTCGACCAGCCGGTCCGGGCGGCCTCGTCCTCGACGGCCCGCCGCAGGGCCGCCGGGTCGCCTTTCACCGGATTGAACACCACGGCCGCCCGCCGCGGCCCCTGCATCGCCTGCCGTCCCTGCACACCCCCATGATCGCACCGCGTCCGGCCCGGCGGCGCCGTGCCCCACACCACCGCCCGGGGACAGGCCAGTGTGGCCTACGTTGTCATTCGACTGTCGATGTGGAAGCATTCGGGATGTTGTGCCTCGTCGGGGGGCCATCGACGGCGACCCCGACCGGCCGTTCCACCAGTCAAGGGAGACCATCCATGAGAGCTGCTGCCACGCGCAGACGAACGCTCCTCGCCTCATTCGTGACCGCAGCACTCGGCGCCTCGGTGCTGGGCTTCGGCTCCGTCGGCGCCGCCTCGGCCGCCGCACCCGCCGCACCGGGCGACCCCGGCGCCACCGGCGCCGTGCCCGCCTCGCAGACCGTCGTCTCGGGCGACGCCCGCTTCGAGGTGCTGTCGCCCACCCTCATCCGCACCGAGTTCGCCGGCGACGGCGCCTTCGACGACGAGGCCACCTTCAACGCGATCGGCCGTGACGGCTTCGCGCCCACGCCGTTCACCGCGAACGAGGCCGACGGCTGGCTGACGATCGACACCGGCCAGGCGGTCCTGCGCTACCAGGTCGGCTCGGGCGCCTTCGGCACCGACAACCTCTCGCTCGCCCTGACCACCTCGACCGGCCAGCAGGTCGCCGCGGCGCCCTGGCAGACCGAGGAGCTCCCCTCGTGCACCATCGGCGTGCTGTGCGAGGCCGAAGACCTCTCGCTCGAGGGCCTCGGGCTCGCCACGAACCACAGCGGCGCCACCGGCAAGGGCTTCGCGGCCGGCTTCGAGCGCGTCGGCAACGCCGCCTCGTTCACCGTCACCGCGGCCCAGGCCGGCCCGTACGACCTCTCGCTGCGGTACGCCAACAACCGCGCCGGCGACGGTCAGATCACGAACCGCACCCTCACGGTGACGGTCGACGGCGCCTCGGCCCGCACGATCACCCTGCCGCCGACGGCGAGCTGGGACGACTGGGCCCTCGTCACGACCGCCCTCCAGCTCCCGGCCGGTGAGCACACCGTGCGCATCGAGCGCACCGACGCCGACAGCGGCAACGTCAACCTCGACAGTCTGGCCCTCACCACCCCCGGCGCCGCCTACCCCGGCGTGACGCCGCCCACCCCCGCCGACTGCGCCTTCGGCACGGTCTGCGAGGCCGAGGCCACGGGCCTGGCCGGCGGCGCGACCGCGGCGACCGACCACAACGGAGCCTCTGAGGAGGCCTTCGTCGCCGGACTCGGCACGGGCGCCAGCCAGACCACCCACCTCACCGGCGTCCCGGCGGCCGGCGACTACACGCTCCAGGTGCGCTACGCCTCAGGCCAGCCCGCCGACCGCACGATCTCGGTGCAGACCCCCGGCGCCGACGCGGCCCTGGTGCCGCTCGCCCCGACCAGCGGCTGGGACTACTGGCGCACCGTCGAGGTGCCCGTCACCCTCGCCGCCGGCACGAACGACGTGACCATCGGATGCCCGGACGACGCGAGCTGCCAGCTCAACATCGACACGGTCGCCGTGGTCACCGTCGGCAGCCCGCTGCTCGCTCCGCACGCCGCCCTCGGCGGCTACCGTCGTGATCTCGACACCGCGAACGGCAGCGTGCCGACCAACCCGGGCCTGCTGTTCCAGGACGGCTGGTCGCTCGTCGACGACACCGCATCCGACCTCTACGACGGCACAGACGAGAGCCTCACGCCCCGCGACCACGGCGACCAGCCGTACCAGGACGGCTACGTCTTCGCCTACGGCACCGACTACACGGTGGCGCTGAAGGATCTCGCGACCCTCACCGGCCCCTCGCTGCTGCTGCCCCGCTGGGCGTACGGCGTCTGGTACTCGGAGTACTACGACCGCACCCAGGCCGACTTCGAGGACACGATCGTGCCCCGCTTCGGCACCGAGGGCGTGCCGCTGGACGTGCTCGCGGTCGACACCGACTACAAGGCGCCGGACAAGTGGGACGGCTGGGAGGTCGACGAGAGCCGGTTCCCCGACCTCTCGGGCTTCCTCGCCGGGCTGCACGCGCAGGGCATCCACAACACCTTCAACGTGCACCCGAGCATCATGGACTCGGACCCGAAGTTCGCCGAGACGCAGGCGGCCGCCGGCGGTGCGCTGATCAAGGACGGCTCGAAGTACCTCTTCGACTGGTCCGACCCCGCGCAGCTCGAGGCCTACTTCGCCCTGCACAGCGAGACCCAGGCCGAGGGCGTGGACTCGTGGTGGCTCGACTGGTGCTGCAGCGACGCCTCGCGGTACACCGCGGGCGGCGTGACGCCGGATGCGTTCATCAACCACCAGTACGCCGAGCGCGCCGACGACCGCCTCGGTCGCGGCTTCGCGTTCTCGCGGGCCTACGGCGACCTGACCGCGGGCGGCTACGGCAACCCGCAGCCGGTCGCGACCGGGCCGTGGGCCGACAAGCGCACCACGCTGCACTTCACCGGCGACACCACGTCGACCTGGCAGATGCTGCAGGCGCAGGTCGGCTACACGCCGGGCGAGTCCGCCTCGACGGGCCTCTCGGCGATCAGCCACGACATCGGCGGCCACACCGGGGGCGAGACCTCCCCGGGCGCCGAGGCCGAGAGCACCAAGCTGGCGGATGACCTCTACGCCCGCTGGGTGCAGTTCGGTACCTTCCAGCCGATCGACCGCCTGCACAGCAACCACAGCGACCGACTGCCCTGGCAGTACGGTGCCGAGGCGGATGCGTCGGCGTCGAAGTTCCTGAACCTGCGCGAGAACCTGATGCCGCTGACCTACACGCTGGCGGCCCAGGCCTCCCAGACCGGCACGCCGGTCGTGCGCCCGCTCTACCTGGCGTACCCGGAGCAGGAAGAGGCCTACGCGCAGGCCGGCAACGAGTACCTGTTCGGCCCGGACGTGCTGGTCGCGCCCGTGACGACCGCGGGCACGACGGCGGCGAAGACGGTGTGGTTCCCCGAGGGCGACTCGTGGACCGACTACTTCACCGGCACCACCTACGCCGGCGGCACCTCGGCGTCGATCACCACGTCGCTGGACACCATGCCGGTGTTCGTGCGCTCCGGCGGCATCGTGCCGACGCGCAGCCATGACGTGGCGAACGACGAGACCAGCCCGCTGACGGATGTGACGGTCACCGTGACCGGCGGCGCCGACGGCACGTCGAGCCTGTACGAGGACGACGGCGTGAGCACCGACCCGGCCGCGTCGACGACCACGGCGATGTCGTACACGCAGGGCGCCGACGGTGGATCGCTCGCGATCGCCCCCGTCGCGGGCGCCTTCGAGGGGCAGGTCACGGACCGCACCTGGACCGTGGCGTTCACGAACGCGGAGCAGCCGAAGACGGTCACCGTCGACGGCGCCGTGGTCGCGGCCGAGTCCTGGACCTACGACGCCGCCACGCGCACCGTCTCGGTCTCCGTGCCCTCGCGCTCGGTCGCCCAGGCGACCACGGTCGCCTTCTCGACCCAGGCGCCGACCGACCCGGGCACCGACCCCGGGACGGACCCGGGCACGGGAACCGGCCCCGGCACGGGAACGGGTCCCGGCACCGGGACCGGTCCCGGCACGGGCGTCTCCGACGGCTCGGGCTCGGCCGGTTCGCCCGCCGACCCCGCCGGCTCCACCGGCTCCACCGGCTCCGGCTCGACGGCGACCGACCCGCTGGCCCTGACCGGTTCGGCGGCGGCCCTCATCGCGGCCGTCGCGGCGGCCCTCCTGGCGGCCGGGGTGCTCCTCGCCCTCCGCGCCCGCCGTCGTCGCGCCACCGAGTAGCCCGTCCCGCTCCACCCCGGCACCCCTCCCGCCTCACGGCAGGAGGGGTGCCCTCGTTAAGCGGCGCCGTCGCCGCTGCCGTCGCTGCCGCCGCTGCCGTCGACACCGCCGCCGATGGAACCGTTTCGCCCCCACCGGACACTCCTCATCAAGAGCAACCGACAAGGAGACGACATGCCTGACGACCAGTACCGCATCGACCCGGCCGACCTGAACCTCCCGCCGACCCAGCCCCTCGACATCACCTGGATCCTCGAGCAGCAGCGCGCCTGACCCGCCCCGTCCAGGCCCGCGCATCGCCCCGCCCCGCGCATCCGCGCGGCCGGCGCTCAGGCCCGGGCGAACGGGCCGGCGGGGGCGAAGGCGTGGGCGGCGAAGCGGGTGCCGATGAGGGCGTGCGCCTCGGGGCCGGGATGCAGGGCGTCGGGCAGCGGGTGGGTCGCCGCATCCGCCTCGCCGAAGAGCTCGAGGCCGTCGAGGTAGTACAGGTGCGGGTCGTCGGCGCGGCGCTCGACCAGCGAGGCGAGCTCGCGCCGGATGACCTCGAGCGTCAGTGACCCCTGGGCCTCGTCGCCCGGGGTTCCGGTGGCGATGAAGCGCACCTGGCCCGCGGCGAGGCCGGCCGGGTCGATGGCGCCGGGCCCGGGGGTGCGTTCGTGGATGCCGCAGAACACCGGCGAGATCAGCACGAGCGGGGTGTCGGGATGCCCCTCCCGGATCGTGTCGAGGAACCCGTGTACCGCGGGCACGAACGAGCGCAGCCGCATCCCGTCGATGTTGACGACGTTGATGCCGAGCTTGACGCTGATCAGGTCGGCCGGGGCGTCGCGCATGATCCGCGCGAGGAAGGGGTCGACCAGCGCGCTGCCGCCGAACCCGAGGTTGCGGAGCTCGACCCCGCCGCGGCGGGCGGCGATCGCGGGCCAGATCTCGCTCGGGGCGATCGCGTTCGAGCCGTGGCTGATCGAGCTGCCGTGGTGCAGCCAGAGGGGGCGGCGGGCCGGGCGGGCGCCGGTGCTGGTGCTCACGTTCTCGCCATAGGTGCCGTCGACCTCCCCGCCGGTGGCGCCCGTGGCGGTCGAAGACCGAGGCTCCGCGGTCACGGCGCGCAACTCGCCGGCCGGCTGGATCTCGGCGTCCGCCTCCAGGGCCACGAGCTCGATCGCCTCGTTGTGCGGGAGCCAGATCTCGACGTCCTTCACGCCGGGGGCGAGGCCGTCGAGCTCGGTGACCTGGTCGTCGCCGGGCACGAAGGCCGAGCCGCCCGTCTGCAGGTCGACCTCGACGAGATCGCCCGCGGTGAGGGTGTCGCGCATCCGGAGCTCGTCGTCGACGTAGACGTCGAGCCGGCCCCGGGGCCGGTCGATGCCGAGGTAGCCGACGCGGGAGGGGTGGGTGACGAGCCGGATGCGCGTGGCGGCGGTGCGGAACGCCAGGCGCACGCCCGAGGGCTGGGCCTCGACGAGCAGCAGCTGGGGGTCGGGGTAGCGCTCGCGCACGGCGGCGGGCAGGCGGTGCGGGCGCACGCCGCCGCGCTCGGTCGGCTCGAGCTCGGCGGCGCCGCGCACGAGGGCGGGCGTGAAGGGGGTGTGGAAGCGGAGGTCGGTCATGGTCGTGTTCGGCTTTCGGGGGTGGGGGTGGGGTGGATGTGGGTGGGTGGGCCGGGGTGGGTGGGGTCAGGCGTCAGCGTCGGCGGGCCAGTCGCGGAGCGCCCGGTCGAGCACGTCGACCGCCCGCGCCCACGAGGTCTCGGTGCTTGGGTCGCGGTGCGAGAACGAGCCGGAGCGCTCGAGCGCCAGGAATCCGTTGATCGTGGCGCCCACGAACCGTGTCGCGTGCACCAGCTCGGCCTCGGGCAGCCGGTAGCCGCGCAGCACGGCCCAGGTGAACGAGACCAGGCGGGCGCCGGCCTCGGATCCGCTGGTCGACGGCGCCGCCGGCCGTTGCAGCGCGGCCCAGCGACCCGGATGCTCGCGAGCGAACTCCCGGTACGCTCCGACCATCCCGGCGAGCGCGTCGCGCCCCGCTCGGCCGGCGGTCTGGGCGGCGATGAGGTCGGCGAGCTCGCCGAGCGCCGCTTCGTGCACCCCGTCGAGCACGGCGGACCGGTCGCGCACGTGCGAATAGAGGCTAGCGGGTTGCACCCTGAGGTCGCGGGCCACGGCCGAGACCGAGAGCGTGTCGAACCCGTCGCGGTCGGCGAGGTCGCCGGCGGCACGGATGACGGCGGCGCGGTCGAGCCCGCGGCGGGCGTTCGTGGGTGCGTTCTCGGAGGTGGCCATGTGGTTAACCTACACCCTGTAGGCATGGACCTATGCACCGTAGCCGATAGATCGGTGCGGCCGTAGCCGCGTGCGCCGCCGCCGCCCACTCCCCTGCACGACCGCCCGACGCCTAGGCTGCAGGCATGACTCGCCTCGCCGTCTCCGCCCCGCTCGCCCCCGCCCCGGTCGGCCCTTACTCGCACGCGGCCGGGCGGGAGGGCGGGCCGCTGCACCTCTCGGGCCAGACCCCGATCGATCCCGCGACCGGAGCCCTCGTCGACGGCGACGTCGAGACCCAGACCCGGCGCGTGTTCGCCAACCTGGAGGCGGTGCTGGCCGCATCCGGTCGCGGCTTCGACGACGTCGTGAAGGTGAACGTCTACCTCGTCGACATGGCCGACTTCGCGGCGATGAACCTCGTCTACGCCGGGGTCTTCGCCGAGCCCTACCCGGCGCGCACGACCGTCGCGGTCGCCGGACTGCCCCTCGGGGCGAGGGTCGAGATCGAGCTCGTCGCCTGAGCGGGTCGAGCATCTACTTTCCATTGTGGAAAGTTAATGCGAAGATGGAATCACTTCCCACCTGAGAGGCGGTTCCCATGCCCCCCATCGACCAGTACCGACCGCAGAACCTTCCGCAGGGCGACGACCACCAGGCCGTGCCCTCCGGCAACCCCGTGCCCCCTGGCGCGCTCAGCCCCGCCGCGGCGCGGGAGCTGCTCGCGGCCGCCGACACCGCATCCGCCCACGGCGACACCATCTCGGGCCGCGCCTGGCTCGGCCCGACGATTAGCGTCTTCCTGGCGGTGCTCCTGGGCGCATTCCTTCTCGCCGGCGTGTACGTCCTGCCCGTGGCCACCGCGCCGGAGGCGGCGCTGATCTCGGGCGGCTACGCCGTGGGGGTCGTCCTCGCGGTCACCGCCTACAACCTGGGCCGGAAGGTCGTGACCCGCGGCTGGCTCACGCGCTACACGCGCGGCGTCGCGATCTCGAGCGGCGTGTTCTTCGTGTCGCTGGCGCTATCGTTCCTCATCGACGAGCGGTCGCTCGCGCTGTGGGTGCCGCTGGCGATCGCGACCGCGCTGCCCCTCATCATCCTCGGCACCCGCCGAAGCTCCGCCCCCCGGAGCGCCGTCGACCGGAGCGCCGCATGACCCGCACCCCGCACCCCGATGCGCCGGGCCCCGCGCCCGATGTCGCGCCGACGCCCCAGCGGACTGCGAGCGATACGGCACTCACGCCGTCCACGCCGACGTCCGACCGGGCACCCGCCTCCGCCGAAGACGCCCCCAGCCCCCCACACCCCCGCCACCGCGTCGACGACCTGCTCACCGCCCCGATCCGCCTCAGCATCGTGGCCGCGCTCAGCCGGGCCGACGAGATCGAGTTCCGCATCCTGCGCGACAGCATCCAGATCTCCGACTCGGCCCTCAGCAAGCAGCTCACCGCCCTCGAGCAGGCCGCGTACCTGACGGTGCGCAAGGGCTACCTCGGCAAGCGGCCGCGCACCTGGCTCTCCGTCACGGCGGAGGGCCGGGGCGCCCTGCGCCGCCACCTCGCGGCCCTCACCGCGATCGTCGAGGGCGAGGATGCGGCCGCTCCCGCGCCGTCGGGCAGACTGGAGGGGTGAGTCCGCGCATCCACCTCGCCCGCGACCCCCGTGCCAAACCCCGCGAACGCAGCCGCCTGGTGCGGCTGGTGCGGTTGTGGCGCACCAGGAGGCCGACGACCTTCCGCGAGAAGGTGCGGTACAAGATGCTGCGCGACCACCGCCCCCTGCTCGTCACCTTCGCCGACAAGGCCGCGGTGCGCGACCACGTGGCCGCCCGGGTCGGAGCCCACGTGCTGCCCCGGGCGCACGCGGTGCTCGAGGATCCGGACGGCCTGCTCGACCTCGACCTCCCGTCGAGCTACGTCGTCAAGCCCACCCACGGCAGCGGGGCGTGCGTGGTGGTGTCGCCGGCGGCTCCGGCCGACGCGGTGCTGCCCCCGGCGGGCACGTGGTGGGGGTATTCGCACGTGCGTCCGGATGCGGTCAGTCGCGACCACCTCGCCGCCACCGCCCGCTTCTGGTCGAGCAAGCTCTACGGCCAGGGCCCGAACCGCGAGTGGGCGTACGGGCGGGTGCCGCCGCGGACCATCGTCGAGGAGAAGCTCGGAGCCCCCGCGCCCGCCGGGCAGGCGGAGCTCGGGCAGGGCGACGCGAGCCGGGGTATGGCCGGGCCGATCGCGACCGGGCCGGGCGGCGACGGGATCCCCGACGACTACAAGCTCTTCGTCTTCCACGGTCGCTGCCGCTACATCCAGGTCGACGCCGGCCGCTTCGGCGCGCGTACCCAGGACTTCTTCGACGCCGCCTGGAACCACCTGCCGATGAGCGGCGGCCCCGCCTGGGCCGAGCCGCAGCCCTCGCGCCCCGCGCGCCTGGACGAGATGATCGCCATCGCCGAACGCCTCGGCGCGGAGACCGACTTCGTGCGCGTCGACCTCTACCACCTGCCGGATCGCGTCGTGTTCGGCGAGCTGACCAGCTACCCCGCCGGTGGCGACAGTCCCTTCGACCCCGAGAGCTTCGACCTCGAGTTCGGCCGCCACTGGACCGTCCCCCGCCGCTACCGCTGACCTCGGCCCGCCGCGCTGACCGCGGCCCGCCCCGCGTCCTGCGACCTGCCCCGCCCCCGCGGTGCGCCCACCTCCCGCCCTCGCCTCCCGCCGCCCTCGCCTCCCGCAGGCCGCGCATCCAACACGCCGCCCGGCCCTGGTCCCCGCCGCTGCCACCGACCGCGGCCCACGCCTCCACCCGGTCGGGCGCGCGTCATGGCGCGTTCGGTCCGGATGTGCAAGGGGGCTGCGTCCTCAGCACGCCACGGCAGGCTGAGACCAGCGCCGACACCGGCCACCGCCCCCGAACCCCCGCCGAGCCGGCGCCGGAGACACACCCCATGCCCCACCCCGATCCACCTGCCGCACCCCGCCGACGGGCCTCCCCCGGAGCCGGCCCGCGCCACGCCCGCCCCGCGCATCCGCTCGCCACCTCAGCCCCCGCACCAGCCCCCACGCGCCTCACCGTGTCGGTCGTCATCCCCGTGCTCGACGACGCCGAGAACCTGCGCCGCTGCCTCGACGCCCTCGCCCGCCAGACCCTGGCGCCCGACGAGATCGTGGTGGTCGACAACGGATCCCGCGACGACTCCGCCGCGGTCGCCCGCCGTGCCGGGGCACGCGTCGTGCGCGAACTCCGCCCCGGCATCCCGGCGGCGAGCGCCGGCGGCTACGACGCCGCGACCGGAGACGTGATCGCCCGCCTCGACGCCGACTGCCTGCCCGACCCCACCTGGGTCGCCGCGATCGCCGCCACCCTCACCGCGCATCCGGAACTCACGGCCATCACCGGCACCGCCCGCTTCCACGACGGCCCGCGAGCCCTGCGCGGCATCGGCGCGCGGCTGTACCTCCTCGCCTACTTCGGCACGCTCGCGCCGGCGCTCGGGCACGTGCCGCTGTTCGGCTCGAACTTCGCGCTGCGACGGGATGCGTGGCTGCAGGTGCGCGACGACGTACACCGCACCGACACCGAGCTGCACGACGACCTCGACCTGTCGTTCCACCTCGGCGCCCCGTGGGTGATCCGGTTCGAGCCCGCCATCCGGATGCGGATCTCGGCCCGCCCCTTCGCCGACGGACGCGCGCTGGTGCGGCGATTCCGCCGCGGCTTCCACACCGTCGCCCGGCACTGGCCGCACGAACTCCCCTGGCTGCGCTGGGTGCGCCTGGCCCGAGCCGCCCACGCCCGCCGAGCTGACCTCGCTGGCCGCGCCCGCCGTGACGACCGGATCCGCCGCGCTGACCCGACAAGCGGTGCCGCTCGCGCCAGCCGCCCAGAAACGGAGGTCAGTGCACTGCGAGGTGTGCCACGGCGGTGATCAGCCGCGGGGCGATGTCGTCCGGCCACGGGAATGCGGGGGCGGCCGACCGCTGACTGGCCAGCCCGTGGAGCCCCAGCCACAGGGCCACGGCGTCGGCGAAGACGTCCGTGCTCGTCGAGGCGCCGGTCGCGACGCAGTCCTCGAGGGCCGTGACGAAGACCCCGAGCGCGCCCTGCCCGAGGGCCTGCACCTCCTGCAGACTGAGCGCCGAGGATTCCAGGGCCGCAGTCGCCGTCCACAGACCGCCGAACATGATCCGGTAGCGCTGCGGCAGACGCGCCGCGAAGTCGAGGTAGGCGTCGCACACCGCGGTCAATCGCGCGACGGGGCGGCTTCCGGCCCCCGCAGCCCCAGCGCGCAACGACTGCTCGAGCTCCGCGAAGGTCTCCTCGAGCACGGCGAAGAAGATCGAGTCGGTGTTGGCGAAGTGCCCGTAGATGGCCGGCGCCGACACCCCCGCCCGCCGGGCGATGGAGCGCAGGGTCACCAGGGCCTCGTTCCCGGTCTCGTCCAGCAGCTCGGCGGCCGCCGCGACGATCCGGATGCCCAGGTCTCCGCTGCGCACAGTGCCCCGCCGCCCGGTCCCGCTCCCGCGCGCTTCAGACGCGCCGCCGGGCGACCCCGACCGTGACCCCGGCTCCGGCTGCGGCCCCGGCTCCGGCTCTGTTCCACTCACACTCGTAAAGTAACGCCCCGCGGCCAGTCGGAACAATTCGCATCCTGTCGACGAGAAGATGCTTTACACATGTAAAGCCGACGTGCTACTTTACAGGCGTTCAGAAGCTGCGACCCGGCGTTGCGCCGCAGATCCCCTTGGCATCCACGCCCGAAAGAATCTGGTGATCATGCGGCCTCGCCCGTCTCGCTCCTCCCTCATCGCCGCCGTCGCCCTGCTCGTCGGCCCCGTCTTCTATCTGGTCGCCGAGACGGTGAGCGCGGCGGCCTGGGTCAGCCCGAGCTACAGCTACCTCGACAACTGGGTCAGCGATCTCGGCGCCAGCACCGTCGGAACCTTCCAGGGCCGACAGATCGACTCGCCGCTCTACCCACTGATGAACGCCGGGTTCCTGGTTCAGGGTCTGCTGTTCGCGGTCGGACTCCTGATCGTGTCTCGCCGGCTGCAGGGGCGACTCCGCACCGCGGTCGTCGCTCTCACCGTCGCGACGACCGCGGGGTACGTGCTGCTCGCGTTGTTCCACGGCTCCGCTCGGGCCGCGGAGGACGGCACCCTCGCCCTGCACTTCCTGGGTGCGGGGCTCGCGATCCTCGGAGCGAACACGCTGGCGATCGTGCTGGGCGTGCACTGGGGCCGGGATGCCGCGACCCGACTCCTGGGCCGGGTCTGCGTCGTCCTCGGGATCGTCGCGTTGGTGGCGGTCGTCGTGCTGTTCTCGACCTTGAACAGCGGCCTGCCCGCGGGGATGATCGAACGGATCGCCGTCTACATCTCCGTTCTCTGGCCGGTCGGCCTGGCCTTCCGGCTGCTTCGCCCCAGCCGGGTGCCCGAGCCGGCCTGACCGGAACTCCCCGCGCTCCCGCCGCCGCATCCGGTCCGGCACTCCGGCCCCGCACCCCCACCACTCGCACCGCATCCTCACCACCCGCACCCCCACCACCTGCACCTCGCCCCGCATCCCCACCACCCGCATCCCCACCACGCGCATCCCCCACCCCCGCATCCCCAAGGACATGACGATGACGACCACTGACTCCGGCACCCTCCGCCCGTTCCAGGTTTCCGTCCCCGACCGCGATCTCGCCGACCTGAAGGAGCGGTTGTCGCGAACGCGCTGGCCGCATCCCGAGACCGTCTCGGACTGGTCGCAGGGCGTGCCGCTCGCGAGCGCCAAGGCGCTGGTCGACGTGTGGGCGAACGACTACGACTGGCGCCGCTTCGAGGCCGAGCTGAACGCGCATCCGCAGTACCTGACCGAGATCGACGGCGTCGACATCCACGTCATCCACGTGCGGTCGCAGAACCCCGGCGCGCTGCCCCTCGTGCTCACGCACGGGTGGCCCGGATCGAACGCCGACTACCTGAAGCTCATCGGCCCCCTGACCGACCCCGAGGCGTTCGGCGGAGACGCGGCCGACTCGTTCGACGTGGTCATCCCCTCGATGCCCGGCTTCGGCTTCTCGGGCGCGCCGTCCGAGACCGGGTGGTCGGTCGAGCGCACCGCCCGCGCCTGGGTCGAGCTCATGCGGCGGCTCGGGTACGAGCGCTGGGCGGCCCAGGGCGGCGACTGGGGCGGGATGGTCACGCTCACGTTGGGTGCGATGGAGCCGGACGGGCTGGCCGGCATCCACGTGCACTCGGCCTACGCGTTCCCGTCGCCCCTGCCCGAGCCGTCGAGCCCGGAGGAACGGTCCGCGCTCGACGGGCTCGCGCGGTATGCCGGAGAGCTGGGCGGCTCCAGCCACGTGCAGGCGACCAAGCCCGAGACCGTCGGCGTCGCCCTCGCGGACTCCCCCGCCGGCCAGGCGGTGTGGATCTACGAGAAGTACCAGTCCAAGACCGACAACCAGGGGCGCGCCGAGGATGCGATCAGCACCACCGACATGCTCGACGAGATCTCGCTCGCCTGGTTCACCAACACCGCGGCGTCGTCGGGCCGGGTCTACTGGGAGAACCGCACGGTCGGAGCCAGCGGCCCCACGGTCGACCTCCCCGTCGCGGTGACCCTGTTCCCCCGCGATCTCCCGCGGCCGACCCGGGGTTGGGTGGAACGCGCCTACCCGAACCTCGTCTACTGCAACGAGCCCGACCGCGGCGGCCACTTCGCGGCGCTCGAACAGCCGGGCATCCTGGTCGACGACATCCGGGCGGGGCTTCGGTCGCTCCGGTGACCTGCGCCGCTGCGCCCGCCACCTGATCGGGAAGGCGCGGCGCGTGTCCGCGATCCGGCTCTGAGAGCCGGCACCGGATGCACGCCGCGCGCGAGCGGACCGGCGCGGGTCGAGCCAGAGTAGACGTGTGCCCATCGTCCCCATCGCCCGCGATCGCTCCGTTCCGGTCGTGCCCGCGACCGAGCCCGTGCCTGTGCCCGTGCCGCCG
The DNA here is from genome assembly GCF_059691755.1 of Herbiconiux sp. 320_LB. Lineage (NCBI taxonomy): Bacteria > Bacillati > Actinomycetota > Actinomycetes > Micrococcales > Microbacteriaceae > Herbiconiux > Herbiconiux sp. 320_LB. The sequence continues at coordinate 209,311 of NZ_JCAWAD010000002.1, forward strand.
CACCTGCGCGCGTTCCACCTGCCCCCGGAGGCGACCGCCGACGCCGATGCGCTGGTCATCCTCGCGATCGGCAACTGCCAGGCCGAGTCCCTCCGCCTCTTCCTCCCGGAGACCACCGCCACCGCATCCGGCCGCCCCATCGTCTCCGTCCGCATCCCGCCGGTGCACGAGCTCACCGCCGCCGACATCGCGCCGCTGCACGCCTGGCTGGCCCGCGCCGACCACGTGGTGCTGCAGCCGATCCGCGACGGCTACCGCGGACTCCCGATCGGCACCCGCGAGCTCCTCGCCGCGACCCGGCCGGGTACGCGCTCCGCGATCGTGCCCGTGATCCGGTTCGCCGGCCTGTACCCGCGGCACCTGATCATCCGCCCACCCTCCGACACCTCGCTCGTGCCGCCGCTCGTCGCGTATCACGACGCCGCGATCCTGGCCGAGGCCGCCGGGCTCACCCTGCCCCCGCTGACCCCCCACGCCATCCGGGCCGTGGCCGAGGCCTCGCTCGGCGAGCTCCGCGAGCGCGAGCAGCGGCACGGGGGCGTCGTGGCCTCCGACCTCTTCACCTCCCCCCGCTTCGTCCTGATGCGCACGATCAACCACCCCGGCAACCCGATCTGGCACGAGCTCGCCCGCCGGGTGCTCGACGCGCTCGGCGTCGAGGCCGAGGTCCGCGACCCCGGGCGCGAGATCCTCGGATCGGTGCACGCCCCCCGCGAGGCCGCGGTGATCGAGGCGTTCGGGCTCGACGAGGCGCCGCGCGACGAGTGGATCGTCGACGGCCGCCCGCTCTCCGCCGCCGCCGTGCGCGAGGCCCACCTGCGCTGGTACGCCGAGCATCCGGATGCGGTACAGGCCGGCCTCGCCCGCCACGCAGCCACCCTCCGCACCCTCGGCCTCGGCGCGGGCCGCGGCGCCTCCAGCCTCGGCGCCTCCGGCCGCGCCGCCTCCCGCCGCGGCGCCTCCGGCCGCGCCGCCTCCAGCCTCGATGCCTCCGGCCTCCCCGACGGCCCCGACCTCAGCCTCGGCGCATCCAGCCTCCCTGACGGCCCCGACCTCAGCCTCGGCGCATCCAGCCTCCCCGACGGAAACGGAGCCGCATGACCGACCTGCTCCGCCCGCCAACCCCGGCGCATCCCGCCCCCGATCTCCCCCACCTCCACATCACCCGCGACCCCCGCCACGGCGTCACCCTCTACGCCCGCCGCCTGGCTGACGCGCTCGCCCCTTCGCCCCTGAGCCCCTCGCCGACCGCGCTGTCGCCTGCCAGCCCCACCCCGCCCACGCAGCAATCGAAGGGCTTGACCAATCAAGCCCCAGGCAGCCACGCCCACCCCCGCATCCACCTCCACTTCACCGACCGCCTCTGGGGCGCCGACCCCGAGTCGGCCGCCGCCGCCATCGAGGAGATCGCGCGACGCGGCCCGGTCACCGTCACCCTGCACGATCTCCCCCAACCCAGCGACGGGATGCGCGGCCTCGCCCGCCGCGCCCGCTGCTACGAGCGGGTGGTGCGGGCCGCCTCGGGCGTGGTCTGCAACAGCCGGCACGAGGCCGACCTGCTCCGCCGGTACGTCGATGCGTCGATCGTGCCCGCGGTCATCCCGCTGCCCGTCGACGCCGAGCCCCTCCCCGCATCCGGCCCGCACACCGGCCCCGCGACCACCTGGATCCCCGCGCCCACCCAGCGCCCCCGGCCCGAGCATCCGACCCGCGCATCCGCCGCACCCCCCACCACCCGCCACCCGAACCCACGGCGGTCGCCCCGCGTCAGCGTGCTCGGGTACGTGTACCCGGGCAAGGGCCACGACCGCACGATCCGCGCCGTCGCCGCGCTCGACCGGTGGCCGCGGGTGATGGTCGAGGCGCTGGGGCGGGCATCCGACGGGCACGAGCGCGACCTCGAGTCGATCCGCCGCATCGCCCGCCACTCGGCCGTGGCGCTCGAGGTCTCGGGGTTCCTCCCCGACGACGAGCTTCTCGCCCGCTGCCGGCTCGCCGACGTGCCGGTGATCGCGCATCAGCACGTCTCCGCATCCGGATCCCTCGCCACCTGGCTCGGCGCCGGCCGCCGGCCGCTCGTGCTGCGGAGTCCGTACATGGAGGAGATGGCCGAGCTGCACCGCGGCGCCCTCACGCTCGTGACGGCCCGCGAGCTGCCGCAGGCGATCGAGCGGGCCCTCGACGACCCGGGCTCGACCTGGCTCGGCCGCCGCGCCGCGCTCGGCCCGACCCTCGCCGAGACCGCCGCCCGCTACCGCTCCTTCTGGGACGCGGTACCCTGGTGACCCCTCCCCCTCTCGGCCCCGGGGTTCCGGGCAACGCCTGGGACATGTTCGACGAGCGGATGCGCGACGCCCAGACGCGCGACGACGGCATGCACGACGACCCGGTGCGCGACGAGCGGATGCACGCGGACCCGCCGCTGGTGTCGGTGATCGTCGTGCACTACGCCCAGCCCGACGACCTCACCCGCACCCTGCGCTCGCTCGCCCGCCAGACCTATCCGCGGCTCGAGGTGATCGTGGTCGACGACGGCTCGCCCGTGCCGCCGCAGTCGGTTCCCGATGGCGTGCAGCTCATCCTGCTGCCGGACCGCGGCTTCCGCGCCGCCGCCGCGCGCAACGCGGGTGCGGCCCGGGCCTCGGGCGAGGTGCTCTGCTTCCTCGACGCCGACACGGCACCCGAGCCCGAGTACGTGGCCCGCCTGACCCGCCTCCCCCTCCTCCTGCCGGAGGCAGTCACGGTCGGCCACCGCCTCCACGCCGACTTCCCTGCGCCACCGACCGAGGCACCGGTCGAGGTGCTGGGCCCGCTCCACGAACTCCCCGAGCCCGCCTGGCTCCGCGACGCCTACGCCGCCTCCCGCAACCTCCTCGACGCCGACCAGCACTCGTACCGGTTCCTGATCGGCGCCGTGCTCTGCTGCTCGCGGTGGTTCTTCGCCGAGGCGGGCGGCTTCGACGAGCGCTTCGACCGCTACGGCGGCGAGGACTGGGAGTGGGCCCACCGCGCCTGGACCTCCGGCGCCGTCTTCGCCCACGTCCCCGACGCGATCGCCTGGCACAACGGCCCCGACCTCGCCGGCCGAGCGATCGACCGCGACGACCTCGTGCGCCGCAAGAACCTCGAGGCGCTGTCGCTCCTCGACCGCATCGGCGTGCCCGGCACGCGCCTCCGCGGCCTCGCATCCGCAGCCCCCGACGTGGTCATCGACCTCGGCGCCCCGCCCCCGCCGACTGGCACCCGGTCGAACCCGACGCCGACGGATGCCGCGGCCGGCGCACGCTCCTCGGCGGCTGCCACGGTCATCTGCGCAGACGTGCTGCTGGCGGCGCTTCCCTTGGCGCGGGTGGTCGTCGACGATCGGCACGCCGGCGCGCTCGCGGGCGACCCCCGGGTCAGCGCGCGCTCAGCCTCCGCCGACCTCTTGCGTGCGGCCCGCGTGATCGTGCTCGCCCCGCATCCGCTCACGGTTCCCCGTGCATCCCGCGCCGCCTTCGCCGCCCAGCTCCAGGATGCGGTCGACGTGGTCGGCAACGGCACCCTCGGGTGGTCGCGCCTCATCGCCGCCAGCACGGCCGAGCCGACCGCCGAGATCATCGTCGCCTCGCAGCGCGCCGAGCGCCGGCGCTCGTGGAGACCGCAGACTCACGGCTTCCTCACCGAGACGACGACGGCCCCACTTCGAGCGCTTCCTGCAGAGCCCGACCTCGAGGCTCACCTCTCCGGTTGGGCCAACTGAGCCGACCCGGCCGGGAACCCGGTCAGGCGGTCTCGGCCTCCGGGTCCGGGTCTTCCTCGGGGTTGAAGTTCGACCCGTCGGGGTCGTGGCCGACGGCGATGCCGGTGTCGGAGTTCGGGATCGTCCCGTCCTTGCCGAGGTTCGGCCCGTCGGTGCCGGGCTGCCGTTCGGTGCCGTCGCGCAGGCCGTCGCCGTCGGTCAGGGAGTCCGTCGCCGTGGGGTCGACCTCCGCGTCGCGGTCGGCCGGGGGCTGGTCGGTCATGATGTCTCCTGACGTCGGTTGCTGATCGTGCCATCATGCCTACGCCCCTCGAGCCGGATGCGCCTGGCCGAGGCCCCCGATCAGCGCAACAAGCGGTGGATCCCCAGGTCGCGCTCGGCCATGATCGTCTCCCGCGACCGCTCCGCCGCCCGCCGCAGGTCGTGCAGCTCGCGCAGCTCGCGATCACCGACACCAGAAGCAGAGCCCGAAGCAGCATCCGCCACAGAAGCAGCCCGAGCCACAGAAGCCGACGCCGCAACCGAAGCCGACGCCGACGCCGACGCCACCCGCCCCCGACGCTGACTCCACGTCACCAACCTGCTCCCGACGGCATAGGCCGCCCGCTCCAGTGCCGAGACCCCCCGGCGGTCGATCGTTCCTGCTGCGTTCATGACTCCTGCTCCTCTCCAGGGGTTCCGGGCGTCTCCTCCGCGTCCATCACGGGGAAGGCATTGAGTTGGATCTGCACCGGCCGCGACCCCGGCTGCCGCTGCCCGCGGTAGCGCTGCACGTACCGGTCGGTCACCGCCTGCAGCTCGGCGACGAGCGTCGCGAGCTGCTCCGCGGTGAGCCGGATGTTCGAGGTGTCGACCGCAGACGCCTCGAGCCACCGCGGGTCGAGCCGGTCGCGACCGTGGGCGAGGTAGTCGGTGAACAGCGCGTCGCGCGTCACCTGCCACTCCCGCAGCACCAGGTCGCTCGCCGCGCGCTCGGCGCTCTGCGGCGGGTAGGTGTCGGCGACGTCGATGCCCTGGGGCACCCGCTCCCACCAGCGCTCCCGGCTCGACCCGCGCGACGAGTCCTCCCGCACGAAACCGTGCTTCTCGAGCTGCCGGAGGTGGTAGCTCATCGACCCGCTCGACTCGCCGAGTCGCTCGGCCAGCCCGCTCGCCGTGAACGCCCCGTACACCGAGAGGGTGTCCAGGATGCGCACGCGCAGCGGATGCGCCAGCCCCTTGAGGCTGGTCAGGTCGATGATGCGGTTCGGCAACTCCTCGGTCATGATCCAAAGATAGCTTTGCAAGCACCTCTTTGCAAACATCTCTTTGCATTGTTTTCTTTGCGCCCGGCCATCCCAGCGCAGCCAACGCAGCCAACGCAAGCATCGGTCACAGCCCGCACACGCCCCGCTCATCGGCGACTCCCATCCACCATCCAGACACCGACGCCCCGGAGCCGGTAGTTTCACCCCATGCCCTTGCTCCTCCCGCGCCGCCCGGCTGCTCGCGCCCTGTGCGCGACCCTCGTCTCCCTCACCCTCCTCACGGTCGCCGGATGCACGGCCTCCCCCGCGCCGAGCCCCACGAGCACGCCGTCGCCCACCCCGACCCCCACACCCACCCCGACCCCGACGGTCACCCCGACTCCCACGCCGACCCCGACCCCGGATCCGCTCGCCGGCCTGAGCCTCGAGCAGAAGGTCGGCCAGCTGTTCATGGTCGGCACCTCCGTCGACGGCGCGAACCCCACCACGCTCTCCGCGGTCACCGACGACCACGTCGGCAGCATCTTCCTCCAGGGCCGCTCGACCGCCGGCGTGGATGCGACGGCCCAGCTGGTCTCCACCTTCACCGCGGCCGCCGCATCCGCCGGCCAGCCCGCGCCGCTCTGGGTCTCGACCGACCAGGAGGGCGGCGACGTGCAGGTGCTGAGCGGGCCCGGGTTCGACACGATCCCCTCGGCCCTCGACCAGGGCGGCCTCGACGACGGCACGCTGCAGACGGATGCCGCCGGCTGGGCGGCGTCGCTGGCCCAGGCCGGGGTGAACCTCAACCTCGCCCCGGTCGCCGACATCGTCACGAATGCCGAGACGGCGCAGAGCAACCCGCCGATCGGCCAGCTCGACCGCGAGTACGGCTACGACGAGGCGACCGTGGTCGCGAAGGCCGGCGCGTTCGCGCAGGGGATGCGGGATTCGAAGGTCATGCCGACCTTCAAACACTTCCCGGGTCTCGGCCACGTGGGCGGCAACACCGACTTCTCGCAGGGCGTCACCGACGGCTTCGTCACCGCCGACGGCCCCGACGTCGACACCTACCGCGGGCTGCTCGCCGGCGGGCCGGCCCTGGTCATGATGTCGACGGCGATCTACGACCAGATCGACCCCTCGCTCCCGGCCGCGTTCTCACCCACGGTCGTGACCGGCGTGCTGCGCGACAAGGTCGGCTTCCAGGGCGTCGTCACGACCGACGACCTGTCGGCGGCCACCCAGGTCTCGGCCTGGTCACCGGCCGACCGGGCGACGCTCGCGATCGACGCGGGGGTCGACCTCGTGCTGGTGTCGGCCGATCCCTCGGTCTTCCCCGAGATGTACCAGGCCGTGCTCGCCCGCGCCCAGAGCGACCCCGCCTTCGCGGCGAAGGTGGATGCGGCGGCCACCCGGGTCCTGGCGGCCAAGGCCTCGCTCACCTAGCGCGGAGAAGCCCGGCGAGCCGCCGCCTCCGCTCCGGATGCCACCGGGTGCGGGTGCGACGGCTCGTCGGGTACGGTCGTCGAGCTGTGGTCGTCGGTCAGTGCGCGCGGCGCCGACGCGTCGCGAGCAGGGCGAGGCCGAGCAGGAGCGCGACGAGCCCCGCCCCGATCATCCCGAGCGTCTCGGCCGCGCCGGTCGCGGCGAGCGACCCGTCGCCCGAGGACGAACCCGCGGGAGCGGAGCTGCTCCCGCCCGACATGCCGTCGCCGTCCGCACCGGTTCCGGCGCCCGGCTGGCCGCTGCCGGGCTGACCGCTGCCCGGCTGGCCGCTGCCGGGCTGACCCGATCCGGGCTGACCGGTCCCCGGCTCACCCGTCCCCGGCTGCCCAGTCCCGGGCTCCCCCGAGCCCGGATCCCCCACGACCGGCCCCGCGTCGACCCCGTCCGGCAGGTGGTCGTCGGCGGTGGCGTGGAACACGACCGAGTAGCTCCGGCTGAACTCGCCGTTCGCCGAGGTCACCGTGACGGTGCGCCCGCCGAGAGCCGCAGCACCCGACACCGCAGCACCCGTCGCCGCAGCCCCCGTCTCCGTGACCGGGCCGGTCCCGTCCGTCACCGTCACGGTCGCCCCGCTGACCGCTGCGGTCGCGGAGACCGTGGGGAGCGCGTGTCCGGCCGGCCAGTCGAGCACGTACGCCGAGGTCGACGGCGAGAACGCGTCCAGCGCGACCCCGGCCACGTCGATCCCGGCCGCCGTCGCCACGCTCGCGCGGGTGCGGTCGGCGTGGTTCGTCACCGTGACCGTGCCCGCCGCGTCGACCACGTAGGTCGCGGTCATCGCCGCGGCCAGGTCGAGACGCTGCCAGCTGACGTCGCCCTCGCCGGTCAGGTCGAGGGGGTACCCCGAATCCAGAGCGGTCTGCTCCAGGATCTCGGTGCGTTGCTCGTCATCCAGCTCGGGGAACGCCGAGCTCAGCAACGCGGCCGCCTCCGCCGGCACCCGGATCGGCTGACCCGCGTCGCCGACCCGCGAGAAGCCGTAGTCGAGGCGCTCGGTGTAGAGCGACACCGCCGCACTCTCGTCGAGCCCGCGGTAGGCCGAACCCTGGCACGCGGCCAGCGTGTCGCCGAAGCCCTGCTGCTCGCAGGAGGCCAGCAGCACCTGCTCGATCTCCTGGTGCGCCGCGTCGATCAGCGGCCGGAACGCCGGGTCCGCCCAGCGGTGCGCGATCGTGGCCTGGGCCGTCATCCGGCTGCTGATCACGTCGAGCGGGTAGTGGAAGCCGAGCACGATCCGGTTGTCGCCGTACTCCGAGGTGCGGGCGAGGATGCCCGGCGCGAGCTCCGGCAGCAGCGTGGCCAGCACGGTTCCGGCGGTGTAACCGCCGTAGGTGTGGCCGCTCGGGAACGACCCGCTCCCGGTCAGCCCGCCGTAGGAGCCGTTGTTCGACTCGCGGATCTTGCCGCCGTCGCCGACCAGCCCCATCCGCACGTACGGCCGCTGGTAGGCGAAGGTGTTCTTCGCGGTGTCGGTGCCGTCGAGCCCGGCCGTCATCTGACCGAACAGAGCATCGGTCAGCGGCAGCCGGCCCGACTTCAGTGCGGCCTGGTAGATCGGGCCGAGCTGGGAGCCCAGCCCGTCGGCCATCGTGACCGTCGCGCTGGTGTCGGCGTCGATCTCGGCGCGGTCCACCTGGGCGGCCGAGGCGGCGCTGTTGATCGCGATGGCGATCCGGTCGTTCTCGGCCGTCGCCGGGGTCGCGTCGGGCAGGGTCTCGTTCGGGGCCAGGATGCCCGGGCCGAGCTGCTTCACGCCCCGCAGCATCCAGACGAACGTGTTCTCCCCGTCCGGCGTCGCCGGCCACGAGTCCGAGGCGGTCGCGGCGACCGCGGCGGAGGCGAGGCCGCTCCCGTCGTCCGTCGCCGGCAGCTCACCGCCGATCCCGGTCCCGGTCCCTGTCCCCGATGCAGCCCCGATCACCAGTGCGACCGTCTCGGCCGATGCCGCCGAGGCGCCGATCGCGTTCACCGCCCGCACGTGCGCCGTGACCTGCGATCCCGTCGGGAGCCAGGCGAACACGGCGCTGCGCTGGTCCGCGTCGTCGATCCGCACCTCGTGCCCGTCGTTGAGCGTCACGATGTATCCGGTGACCGGCGAACCGCCGTCGTCCGCGGGGGTGGTCCAGTCGACCGTGATCCCGGTGGCCCCGGCCGTCGAGGAGACAGCCGCGGGAGCGGCGGGGACGTGCAGGGGCGCGACCACGAGCCCGTCGCGGGCCGCGGTCAGAGCCGAGGATGCCGCGGCCAGCGCGTCATCCGTCGCCGACGCATCCGCCGCGACCGCCTCGGCCGAGACGAGCGCCGACTGCAGCGCCGCCCAGGAGGCGCTCGTGTACCGACGGTCGGTGATGGCCGACACGAGGTCGATCTCGTGCTCGAGCACCAGCCGCGCCCGCGGGATGAGCTGACCGGCCGCGAGCCGGAGGCTGCGCGCCTGCCGGGTCACCGCATCCTGATCGACGGCCTTCGCCGTGGCGGGATCGGCCGAGGCCGCGGCCGCCAGGAGCGCCTGGCCACCGGCGTACTCACGGCTGAAGACCGCGAAGTCGATCGTGTCGTAGCGCTCTCCGGCTCCCGTCAGAGCGGTCGTCTCGGCGACGGCCGACTCGAGGTCGGTGAGGTCGACCGGGGCGGTTCCCCCGCCCGCCGTGGCGGTGAGGAAGGTCAGCGAGTCGATGTTCGCCACGTAGGGATGGTTCGCGTCGCCCTTGGTGGTCAGGCGCAGGTGCACCCGGTGGGTGCCCTTGACGGCGGGCAGGGCGACCGTCGTGGTGCCGGCGTTCGACCATCCCGTGCCCGTCACCGGGAGCGGGAGGGTCGCGTACGGCGTGCCCGGATTCGCGGCGTCGAAGCCGTCGAGGTAGACCTGGATGGCCGAGTCGGTGCCGCACCGGCTGGAGTTGTTGACGTAGTGCACGGCGACCTGGGTGCGCGGCGTGGAGCCGAAGTCGATGTCGCCGTAGTCGAGCCAGGAGCCGTTCGTCGTGCCCCCGAGGTTCGTGACCGAGGTGCCGTCGTTCCAGCTGCTCTTCTCGGCCTTGAGCCCGTTGCCGCTGTTCGAGACCCAGGCGGCGGCCTGGATGCGCACGTCCGTGACGGGCGAGCGGGTGAACTCGAGCGAGGTGATGTTGCCGACGTACGGCTGCGCCGAGGTCTGGGTCGACGACACGAACGAGGCGTAGACGTCCTTGACGCCGGAGAACACGGCCGGGTCGAGGGCGACCGTGGCGGTGCCCTTCGTCCCCCATCCCGAGCCGGTGTAGGCGAGCGGGATGTCGACCTTCGTGGCGGAGGTCAGCGAGCCGAGCCGGAGCTCGATGTGCGAGTCGGAGGCCGCGCGCGAGCTCGGCTTGTCGTAGACCACCGAGATGCTGTCGGCGCCCCGGCCGAGGTCACGGCCGCTCCACTGGGCCCAGGATCCGTTCGCCACGTTCTCGAACAGCCCGTTGGCGAGGTTCAGGGGCTTCTCGCCGTTGCCGGTGCCGGTGACGTTCGGCGCGGTGAGCAGGGCCACCGAGGCCGGACCATCGGCCGGCTGCTCCGCCGCGGAGGAGGCGAAGCGGAACCAGTCGAAGTTCGCGACCCACTGCTGCCCCGACGGGGCGTGGAAGACGAACGAGACCTGGCGAGCGGCCATCAGCGACGCCGGATCGGCGACCGCTGCGGAGACGGTGGTGTAGTTCTGCCAGCCGTCGGTGCCCGGGAGGGCGACCGTGGCGACGATCGGGCCGTCGACACCGCCGGCGTGGACGTCGACCGAACTGGGCGCGCCGGTGGCGGCGGCCGAGCTCGCGTAGCGCACGTCGATCCGCACCGGTGAGACACCGGCGAAGTCCAGGCCGTTGTAACGCACCCAGGCGCCCTCGGTCACGCCGCCCAGGTCGCCGTTGGAGTAGTACGCCTCGCGCTTGAGCGGGCCTCCGCTCCACTCGTCGGAGGCCTCGGCCTCGAGCGTGCGGTAGGCGCCCTCGTCGAGCGTGAGCGCTGCGGCGGCCGACCGGAGTCCCTCGGTCGCGCTGCGCAGACGGGCGCTCGTGGCGCTCGCGTCGCCGAGAACGGTCTGCGCCCGCTGGAGCGCCGACCGGAAGGTCTGGAACGAGGCGTAGGAGTAACTGCCGGTGCGCACCAGCACGGCCTCGTCGACCAGCTGCTGCAGGGCCACCCGGTCGGTCGAGGCGACCGAGAGGGCGAGCGGCGCGAGGCCGGAGACGCCCTCGCCGGTCAGCTGGGCCGCAGTGACGCCGTTCGCCAGTGCCGCGTCGGTGAAGGCGACGAAGAACTTCGCGTTGCCGGAGGTCGAACCCGACAGTCGCACCGAGACGCTCTGCGCATCCACCTGCACGACCTGCGCGGTCACGCCGTCGGGAAGTCCGGAGACGGTCGCGGCGCCGGTCGTCAGGAGGTCCGTGCCCGCGGCGGCGGAGAACGACGCGCCGGCCGCGAGGGTGAGGCGCACCGAACCGTCGACGGTGCCGTCGGCCGCGGCCTCGACGGCCGTGTGGTCGGCGGCCACCGCGAAGGTGGTGCCGACCCCGCCGTCACCGGGCTGGTCGCCGGCGGTGCTCAACGAGTAGGCCGGGGCGGTCGAGGTGCCCCAGTCCGACGGCGTCGAGCCCATGGTGAAGCCGAGCTCGCCCCCGGCGAGGATGTCGGAGTAGTCGACCCAGGTGTTGCCGAAGGCCGTGCCGCGCAGGGTCGCCGACTGCACGTAGTACGCGTCCTTCGAGACGCCGGCCGCCGCGACCGAGAAGTCGGTGCCCGAGGCGCGGTGGATCGTGGTGCGGTCGAAGAACGGCGAGCCGATCTGGTACTCCGACGATCCGGCGGTGACCGGGAACAGGCCGATCGCGGCCGCGACGAACATCGTCGACATGGTGCCCGCGTCGTTGTCCATGGTGGGCAGGAAGCCCCTCGGGTCGAGCTTGTAGACCTGCGTGCGGATGGGCGGGGTGAACTCGCCGCTGCCGCTGGGCGCCTCGTTGGTCGAGCCGGTCGCGATGTAGCGGTTCCAGGTCTCGCCGGTGTAGATCGCGCGCACCCACTTCTGGGTCAGGCTCGGCTCGCCGACGTAGTTGAACAGGTACGGCGCCTGCAGGTCGATCTCGTTGGCGTTCGAGTGCAGCATCGCGTGCCCGTTCTGCGGGTCGTCCTCGCCGAACATGTGCTCGAGGGCGAGCTTCTGCGCCGCCGTGCCGCCCATGGCGTCGGCGAGGCCGGCCATGTCGTAGGCGTCGTACCAGTTGTACTGCCAGAGCGTGCCCTGGTAGAGGCCGGAGGATTCGAACTGCTCGTAGTTCACGCTGCCGAAGTTCCCGGCGGCGTCGCGCGGCGTGAGCAGGCCGACGGGCGTGCCGTCCGCCGCGGTCCACGCGCCGCCCTTGTACAGGTTGGCGATCGGCAGGGCCGCCTGGGCGCGGAGCTGGGCCGCGTCGTCGGTCTTGCCCAGCGCATCCGCCACGACGGCGAGGGCCCACTGGTCGTAGCCGCGCTGCACCGAGTTGCCCGGGTCGTTGGCGATGTAGCCCTGCCGCAGCTGTTCGCCGGTGTAGTACCCGGAGTAGTCCTTGAGAGCGGGGTAGGCCTCGTCGAGACGGTCGAAACCGGTGAAGCCCTTCGACAGGGCGTCCGCGATGATCACGGCCGAACGCTCCCAGCGCACGGTGGGCACCGAGTGGGTGAGCTGGTTCAGGGTCTTGCCGGTCTGCGCCGTGTCGGCGAAGAGGACGATCAGCGACTGGATCATGTCGCGGTACATCTCCGGGTCGACGTAGGCGAAGACCGAGTACTTCCGGAAGTCGTCCCACGACGACCAGCCGTCGTAGTAGGTGAAGCCCTCGGCGCGGTGGATGCCGCCGTCGACGCCGCGGTAGGTGCCGTCGGTGCTGGTCGCGTTCATCGGGATCGCGAACATCCGGTACAGGTGCGTGTAGAAGAGCTTCTTCAGGGTGCCGTCAGGGTCGCTCGCGACCGAGGCCGAGACGTCGACGGTGCCGAGGCGGTCGTTCCAGACCCGGTTCGCCTGGGCGCGCACCTGGTCGAAGCCGAGCGTGCCGAGCTCGCGACCCTGGTCGACGCGGGCCTGGTCGGCGCTGATCGGCGAGATCGTGACCTCCAGGCCGATGTCGGATGCGCGGGCCGGGTCGAAGGTGACGATCGCGCCGGTGTCGGTGCCGGTCTGCGAGGTCGCGGTGCCGAGCTTCTTGTCGTCGCCCCAGGTCGTGACGGTCGTCGCCGGCTGGGTGGTCTCGGCGTAGTAGAACAGCTCGTAGGCGGCGCCGTTGAACGAGCCCGCGATGCGGCCGCCGAACGAGACCCGGCCGTCGTCGAGCGTCGTGACGTCGACCGAGGAGCCGGTGCGGCTGGTGAAGTTGTTCGCCAGATCGAGCACGAGCGACGGCGTCTGACCGGCCGGGAACCCGTACCGCTGCACCGCGGTGCGGGTCGTCGCGGTGACCTCCGCGTCGATCGTGCCGCCGGTGCGGGTCACCGCCCCGTCGGTGCCCGTGATGGCGCCGAGGCCGACCTGGTAGTAGCCGGGGCTCGCCGTCTCGTCGTCGTGCGAGTAGTCGTGGGCGTAGCTGCCGGTGCTGGGGCGCGCGCTGTACGTCACGCCGGTCGGCACGACGAGGATGTCGCCGCCGCCGCCCGAGCCGCCCACGCCGTCGAGGTTGGTCTGGGTGAACCCGGCGATCTGATCCTCGCCGTAGTCGTACCCGGTGTGGTTGCGGTTCGGCGTGGTCAGCGGGTTGACCTTCGCGATGCCGTTGGGCAGCTGGGCGCCGGGGAGGTCGTTGCCGTCGTCGCCCGCGGTCGAGACGAACGGGTCGACCAGCGACGTGTAGTCGGTGGCCGAAGCGGCGACGTCGGACACGGCGCTCGACGAAGCCGGGCGAGCGGGGCTCTGACCCGCGGCGAAGGCCGGGACGGCGCCCCCGGTGACGGCGATCGACGCAGTGAGCGCCATCGCGACGGCGACCGAGCGGATGGTGGCGACCGAGCGGACGGTGAGGATGCGAGACAACGAGTACTCCAGATCAGACGGGTTCCCAGGCCTCCTCGACCCGCGCCACGAGGGCGCGCGCGTCGAGGGACACCCGCAGACGACACGGAGCGCGTGAACTCGGGATGAACGGCGGATGGAACGCCGGCGATCGACCCGGTCAGACGGCCTTTCCCAGATCGCCGCCCTAGGGCGTTCCGGGCGTGTCGCACGTTGTCATAGTCGTATCGGGGCCAGCCACGACCCCGCCGGTCGGCGTAGCGTGGAGGGCATGACTGCACTCGCACCCACCCTCCCGCTCAACGACGGCAACCGCATCCCGGCGATCGGTTTCGGCACCTATCCGCTCCGCGGCCAAGAGGGCGTGGATGCGATTACCTCGGCCATCGAGGTGGGGTACCGCTCGCTCGACACCGCCTTCAACTACGAGAACGAGGGCGCCGTCGGCGAGGCCGTGCGCCGGGCGGGCGTGCCGCGCGACGAGCTCTTCATCACCTCGAAGCTCCCCGGGCGCTACCACGGCCGCGATCTCTCGGCGCAGGCCGTGCGCGAGTCGCTCTGGCGGCTGGGTCTCGAGCACCTCGACCTCTACCTCATCCACTGGCCGAACCCGAGCGTCGACCGCTTCGCCGAGGCCTGGGATGCGCTGGTCACCGCCCAGCAGGAGGGCCTGGTCCGCTCGATCGGCGTCAGCAACTTCACCGAGGAGCACCTGCGGCGGATCATCGCCGCCACGGACGTGACCCCGGCGGTCAACCAGATCGAGATGCACCCGTACTTCCCACAGACCGCCATGCGCGCGGTGAACGCCGAGCTCGGCATCCAGACCGAGGCGTGGAGCCCGCTCGGCAAGGGCAGCGCCCCCTACGAGGAGGAGCCGGTCGCCTCGGCCGCCGCCGCCCACGGGGTCACCCCGGCACAGGTCATCCTGCGGTGGCACGTGCAGCTGGGCAGCGTGCCGATCCCGAAGAGCGCGACCCCCTCACGCCAGGCCGAGAACCTCGACGTGTTCGGGTTCGAGCTGAGCGAGGCCGAGGTGACGGCGATCACCGCCCTCGGCCGGCCGGACGGCCGCCTGTTCGGCGGCGACCCGGACGTGCACGAAGAGCAGTAGGGGCCGCCGCACACGCCGGGCGCGCGCCGGGCGCGCGTCAGGCGTCGCGTCGCCCGGTCTGGCGATCCCAGTCGAGCGACTTGAACTGCAGGAAGGTGCAGAGGTTCCCCGCGACGACGACCTCGGCCGCAAGACCGGCCAGGTGGTACGGCGTCATCGCGGTGTCGTTGCCGCGGGCGGTGAGGGTCGCCTCCCAGAGCGGGTCGTCGATGCCGATCGGCTGCATGAAGATGTCCGCCGGAGCGTTCTTCAGCCGCACGATGACGAGGCCGGTGTCGCGCCCGTCCGTCCCGTCCTGCAGGACGACGTCCAGGTGTCCGACGATGCTGTGGCCCTGCTGGCGGAACTCGTCCACCCACTCCTCGAGGAGTTCTCTGGTCCGGTAGGGCAGACCGGGGTTATCAATGCTCATCAGGGAAATGATCACACAGCAGGCTGGATGAACGAAGCCGGCGGATCACAAAGTGTACTGAACCCAGGAATCGCCCGTCATCGGTGGCCCGGCGCCCGGCGTCGCCGGCCGAGCGAGCCGTACGCCAGCACGGCCCAGCCGAGCAGCAGCGCCGCGAGCGCCCCGACGACCAGGCCCGGTTCCGCCGCCGCCGAGCCCCGCGCTCCCGCGCCCGTCGCCGCCAGCTGAGGCGAGGGCAGAGCGGCGGGAACGACGTTCGGCGCGGGGAGGGCGGCGAGGAACGCGGCCGCATCCACTCGCCCGGCGCCCGTCGCATCCCGCTCGGCGACGACGGGGAACCCGGTGGAGATCGGCACCGCCGTGGCCGTGAGCGCCGCTCGCAGCTCGGCCGGGGTGGCGTTCGGCGAGTACTGCCGACCCAGGGCGACCACGGCCGCGACCGAGGGTGCCGCCGCCGAGGTGCCCCAGAAGGAGTACACCCCGGGCCGGCCGTCGACCGGGCGGGTGCTGCTGAAATAGTTCGTCAGGATGCGGTCGACACCCGTGACGTCGGGCTTCGGGCGGATCACCGGCTCCGGCAAGGGGCTCGGCACGGGAGTGACGCTCTCGTCGACCGAGAAGTACTCGGCCACCGGGCCCAGCGAGCTGAAGGTCTCGAGCGTGGTCGGCGCCTCGGCCGGGGTCGCGGCCACCGTGACGACGAGAGCGCTGCCGCCGTGCCCGCTGATCGTCGACCCGACACGATCGTCGCCGATGGCGCCGAAGTACTCCGCCGCGATGATCTGGTCGTGGAAGGCCCAGATCCAGTCGAGGGCGGGCGTGACCGCGGCCGACGGCCCGCGAGAGAGGTCGCGCACGATCGAGAAGTCGTAGGTGCCGTCCAACGGAGGCTTGTAGGCGCCGGCGGTGATCGCGAGTCCGTCTGCGGCGGCACCGAGGATGCTCGTCGCCCCGGCCGGATCGGTGACCGCGAGCCGGAACGCGCCCTTGGCGGTGCCCCAGGCCTCCGACCACTGCATCGAGAAGGTCGAGGCGGTGTCGGCGGCTCCGAGTCCGAGCGTGTCGGTCGGGTCGGCGGGGCCGCCCTGGGCGAAGTCCATGCAGTCGAAGGGGCCGGGCGTGGCACCGGAACGGGTGCTCATCGCGACGACCACCGCGTCGGGGCAGGCCGTCGGGCGGTAGGCCGAGGTCTCCCAGCCGTTGACCGGGTGGCCGGCGCTGCGGTAGCCGTCCCACCCGGTGTTGTTGTAGTTGCCGGCGCTGGTGAGGTAGGTGACGCCCTGACGTTCGGCCTGGGCGATCGCCCCGCCGACGGGGCCGGAGTAGTAGAACGGCTCGCCGAACAGGTAGAGGTCGTCGACGATCACGGTGGCGCCCGCGGCGGCCAGGGCGAGGATCGAGTCGTGGAAGGTCAGCTCGTCGATCCCGGAGGAGGCGTACGCCAGCTTCGCGCCCGGGGCGATGCTGTGGATGATCTGCGCCATGGCCCGGCCCTCGTCGCCCACCTCGTCGCCGGTCTCGTCGCTGAGCACGGTGACGGGCTGTTCGTGGCCGCAGGGGTTGCCGGGGCCGGGCAGCAGGCCCGCGGCGATGTCCTCGGCCGGGGTGCTGAGCGCCGTGGTGCTCCCCGCGTAGGAGTCGGAGAGGATGCCGACGGTCACGCCGGTGCCGTCCACCCCGTGGATGGCGGAGGCGAGGTCGGCCCGCAGCGGCGCGGGCGCCACCGCCTCGACGCTCCGGCACCCCGCTCCCGCCGCGGTGCCGCCGACCGGAGCGCCCTCGGCGGACGCGGGCACCGCCGAGGTCGCGGGCTGCAGGGCCTCGACGACCGAGGCCACGCCGGGCAGCGCGGCGACCGCCTCGAGCCGGCTCGGAGCGACGAAGGCGCTCGCCCGCGCGTACTCCACGGAGGTCGACTGCACATCGGCGAGCGCCGCCAGTGCGGCGAAGTCGGCCTCGGTGGGTCGGGTCGCGTACCGGATCGACACGGCGATCCGCCCCTCCTCGACCTGCAGGCTCCCGGCGCCGTCCTCGGCCACCCCGAGCGCGGCGGCGCTGTCGTCGGGGTCCGAGCCCTCGGGCAGGTCGGCCACCGCTTCGAGCCGGTCGGACAGCCCGACCACGTCGGCGAACACCTCGCCCTCGTCCGGAGCCCCCGGCCCGCTCGGCTGACCCGGCGCCTGGGGAACCCCGGCGGTCGAGGCGGTCGAGGCGGTCGAGGTGGTCGAGGTGGTCGAGGTGGTCGAGGTGGTCGAGGTGGTGGCCCCCGCGGCATTCGCCGCCGTCGGCGGAGCCACCAGCCCCGGGGCCAGCAGCCCCACGGTCACGAGGGTCGCGCCGGCCAGCAGCAGCGACACCTTCCCGGTCGTCGTCGTCATCCTGTTCCCCCACGGCACAGCCACACGCTAGCGCATCGCCGCCCCGCACCGCCGGGCGGTGTCACCGCACGCGACGCCCAGCGTCGCCGTCCCACATCCCCGCCGTGCGTCGCCGCGCTCCATCCCCTCGCCCTCGTCCCGCCCCCTCAGGCGCTGGCATCCCCGCGGCCACTCGCATCCCCCTCCCCTCCCCCCGGCCACTCGCATCCCCGCTCCCTCCCCTCGGCCACTCGCATCCCCCTCCCCTCCCCCCGGCCACTCGCATCCCCGCTCCCTCCCCTCGGCCACTCGCATCCCCTCCCATCCCCATCCCCATCCCCATCCCCTCGGCCGCTCGCATCGGCCGCGGGGCCGCGTCAAGGCCCCCGCGGAGGATTGGGTCGGCGGATCGGCGGTTGTTATCGTGAGACGTCCTCGCGATGCGCGGGGCGGTCGCCGGGGGTCGGCGGCGGAACGAGGGGGAACAATGGCCGAGACCGTGGGCACGTCGCGATCCGGAGCCGGGCTCCGCCTCCCCCTGGCCGCGGGCGCGGCGCTCGCCCTGGGCATCCTGACCCTCGGCCTGGCCGGCCCGGCCGCCGCCGCACCCGCAGACACCCCTACACCCGCAGACACCCCCGCCACCGCGTCGATCCCGATCGGCTTCGTCACCGTGCAGAACGGCGACGGCCGGTTCTACCCCACCGTCGAGATCCTGCTCGGCACGAACCCCGATCCGTACACGGTCATCCTCGACACCGGGTCGACCGCCCTGGTGATGTTCCACGACGACATCCCCGGCGCCACGACGACGGATGCCCCCGCGAGCGTGCAGTACGTCGGCAACGGGGCGACCGGCACCATCGCCACCGCCGACTTCTCGATCGGCGGCGAGACGGCGAGCGACGTCAACTTCCTCGCGGGCACCTGCAGCACCAGCTGCTCCTTCGGCGGCAACGAGCTCGACGGCGTGCTGGGCATCGGCCAGGCGCTGCAGGAGCAGAAGAGCGCCTCCTCGCCGAAGACGACGTACCCGTGGTACAGCCCGCTGCGCCAGTTCGACGACTCCGCGCTGAGCGCCGGCTACAGCCTCGGGTTCACCGAGCAGGACAACGTGATGACCTCCGGAACCCTGACCCTCGGCGCCCCCGCCGTGACGGCCACCACCCCCGGCGTCGTCACTCTCGGTGCCGCGACCGCCTCCGGCACCTACCCGAACGTGCTCGAGAGCCCGGTGTACCAGAAGGCGGTCCCGCTGTGCTGGAGCGTCGAGGACGTCGCTCCGCTGTGCCAGGCGACCACGATCGACAGCGGCGCTCCCGCCGGGATGCTCACCGGCAGCCAGTTCGAGGGACTCTCCGACGACCTCGTCGCCGACCAGACGGGGCTGGCCGCCGAGAGCGGCATCGGCACGATCGCCGACGGCGACAGCCTGAAGTTCTCGGCGTCCGCCGGCGCACCGTCGATCGCGAGCTGGGTCGCGACCCGGGGCATCCACAAGATGGAGCTCTTCAGCTCGATCCCCGACGGCCACCTCAACACCGGCAACGCGTTCTTCGTGGGCCGCACCCTCAGCTACGACGCCGCGACCGGCCAGATCTTCGTGCAGGCCGGCGCGCCCGCACCCGCCGCCCCCGCCACCGTCTCGGCCGCCCCCAGCGGCAGCGGCACGGTCACCGCCCTCTGGGCCGACCCCACCCCCGCCGCCCAAGCCACCACCACCACCGCCGCCGGGGCGACCGACGCATCCGCCCTCACCGCCACCGCCCAGGCCACCGCCGACCCCGCGCCTGCCGCCACGACGTCACCGGCCGCGGCCGAGACCGCCGCAGCCCCCACCCCCGCCGCCGAGCCGCTGACCGACCGCCTGGTGCGGGTCCGGGATGCGGCCGGCCACACGGTCCGCCGCTTCAACCTGCCCGGCGAGGCCACCTCGGTCACCATCGCCGGCCTCGTCGACGGGCAGACCTACTCGGTCGACATCGCCTCGGCGAACCGCCGCGGCGTCAGCGAGTATGCCAGCGCGATCGTCACCCTTCAGGCCCCGGCGGCCTCGCCTTCAGACCCGACCGGATCCGCCCGCCTCGCCGACACCGGCGTCGCGGCGACCTCTCCCCTGCTCTCCGCGCTGTCGTCGCCGCTCCCCCTGGGCCTCTTGCTCGCGAGCATCCTCACCGGCACGCTCCTCCTCCGCAGCGCCCACCCCCGGGCCGCCCGCCCCCGGGCAGCCCGCCCCCGCGCCTCCCGCACCCGCCCCGACCGCCGAGACTGAAGCCACCCCCGCGCTTCCACCAAACGCGTCGCGCTCCCCGCGCGACAGACGCGACAGACGCAGACCGACCCTGGCGCGGCGCTGCCCGTCGCGGTTGAATCGAGCATGGAACCCATCTTCTGGATCCCCATCGGCATGATCATCGTCATCGCGATCGCGGTGGCGGGCTACTCCTACTGGCGCACCGAGAAGAGCAAGCTCGACGTCGAACGCCGGGCCGAGCTCGAGGGCGCCCGCGAGGCCGACGAGCCCCGCCCCTAGCAGCGCCGCCCGCCGCCGCCGTCACCCGCGAGGCAGCCGCCACCCGCCGGTGCCCCGCCCCTAGACCGTCGGCAACCGCACGGTCGCGGTCGTGCCGACCCCCGGCTCGCTCGCCAGCACGAGCGATCCCCCGTGCGCCCGCACGATCCGCTCGGCGATCGACAGGCCCAGCCCGATCCCCGGGATCGCCTGCTGCTCGGCATAGGCTGAGCGGTGGAACAGCTCGCCGGCCCGGCTGAGGTCGGCCGGCGACATCCCGACCCCCGTGTCGGCCACCTCGATCACGACCTCGTCTCCTTCCCGCCACGCCCCCACCACGACCCGCCCGGCGGCCCGGTTGTAGAGCACCGCGTTCTCGATCAGGATGTCGGCGAGCTGAGCGAACCGCGACGGATCGACGCGAGCCGCCACCGCTCCCCGCCCGGCCCGGCGGGGCGGGCCGGCGTCGAGGGCCACGCCCCGTTCATCCGCCGCCGCGGCCGCCCGCTCGAGCGCCGAGGCGACCAGGGGTGCGAGGTCGACCTCGGCGGCCGAGACCGCGACCGGGTGCCGGCCCGCGTCGAGCACGTCGTCGATCGCGCGGGCCAGCGCGTGCGCCTTGCGGTCGATCACCTCGAGCCAGGCCCCGGCCGCCGAGTCGCCCACGTCTCCGCGGATCAGATCGGCGTACCCGATGATCGAGGTCAGCGGCGTCTTCAGCTCGTGCCCGATCGTGCGCACGATCTGCTCCTTGCTCTCCAGCGCCGACATCAGCTCGGAGACCTCGTGGGCCACGATCAGGGTTCCGCCGTCCGGGAGCCGCCGCCCGGTCACCGAGACCGCCAGCTGGTCGCCCGGGCGGCCGACCCAGTAGACGACGCCGTCGAGCTCGCCCGAACCGAGCATCGCCGCGATGTGCTCGCGGTCGCTCTCGACCGGTGTGACCTTGTCCCGCCGGTAGATCCGCACCCCCGACCCGTCTCTCGACCCCGCCCCCGCCGTCGACCCCGGCCCGGGATGCGCCCCGCACTCCGCCCCCGACCGCGCCGCCCGCGGGTCACCCCCCGCCGCATCCGCACCCCACAACCCGGCCCTCCTGGCCAGCGCCGTGGCGGCCTCGTTCAGGGCGACCGGACGGCCGTCCCGGTCGATCCGCGCGACCGCGGCCCCGATCGCGTCGGTCACCACCCCGTAGATCTCCTCCTCGACGTCGTGCACCGCGCGATCCACCCGGAACCGGGAGGCCGCGATCGAGACGGTCACCAGGATGGGCATCGCCAGCGCCGGCAGCAGCACGATCCGGGCCCACTCGGCCGCGGTCGTCGGCAGCCCCGACGTGCGCAGCGCCGCCGCCCCCGCGAGCACCGACCCCGCCAGAGCGAGCACGAGCCCGCGCGTGCGGAAGGCGTAGGCGAGCCAGAGCAGGGGCAGCAGCACCAGCATCCCGGCGGCCGGGAGCAGCTGCGTGACCGCATGGCGCACGAGCAGCCCCGCGACCAGGTCGGCCAGCGGAAAGGCGATCACGGCCGGCTCAGGGATGCCCGGGACCGCGACCACCACGGCCATCCCCAGGGCGGCGATGACTCCGGCCGCCACGATCTCACCGGAGAGCGTATCGGAGTCGAGCGAGATCACCGCGGCGACCACGATGGCCGTCGACACGAGGAAGCCCAGTTGCAGGATGAGCGGCTCGGACAGCCGTTCTCCGCGCACCACTCTCATCCGAACCGCCCCCCATCGCCGAAGCGGCTCCGCTCCGGAGTCAGCCTAGGGCTGGCTGTGTCCCCAGAGCCTGGAAGGACGTACACCCCAGAACTGGGGGTCAGGCCCGGATGCCGGGCACGGCCCCCGGACGATACGCTCGCATTGACTCGGCGCGCCCCGTCACCCACCCGGCGCGCCGAGTCATCGCCCCATGCGGAATCGATCCCCCCGGCGTAGGTTGACATCAGATCGATGTGACGCAGCCGCACGTGAGACGGCGGCGGTCAGGAGACGGTGAGCGTGACTGTGTGGGTAGTCCTCGACATCACCGAGTGGTCGCGCGACATCGTCGGGGTCTTCGCCACGCGGGACGCCGCCATCAGTGCGATGGACCGCACGAGTTCGTGGGGCTTCAGTCTCGAGGAGTGGGTCGTCGAAGGCGGCGACCGTCTGGCGGGGAGCCGGAGCGGCGGGTCACCAACGTCCGCGTGAAGACGCCTCGGTGCCCGCGGAGAAGTCTTCGACCGGCTCGTCGATCAGTCTGAGGTCGCCGTCGTTCGCCGAGGCGATCAGCTGCTTGAGCCAGGCCCGGTTCATCACCGGCGGCCGCGTGCCGTAGAAGTGGAAGTGGATCATCGAGGCGGGGCTCACCCAGATCGAGTGGCGTCCGCCCTCGCCGTCCGAGCTCGACTCCCACGAGAACGAGAACGACTCGTTGCGCCGCAGCTTCGAGAACACCGCGACCTTGAGGTGAGCCAGGGCGCGATCGTCGATCTCCACCTCGTAGCCGTCGCGACCACCGTAGATCAGCTTTCCCACCGTGACCGTTCTTCCCTCGTCGTTGTACTCAATGTAGCAAGCCGAACCGGGAGACCCGTGGGCTTGACATCCGCCGCCGGGTCGTTTCGGCCGGTATCCGCGTGCGGTTCCCCCCGGGGAGGTTTGCGGTCGCGCCGCCGGGATTGCGGTTCCGCCCGCGACACCGTGCGCTTCACTGGAGACACGATGAACAGCGCCACCGCCGACACCGCGGCGCGCGACCTGACCCGGGCGCTGCGCCGTCTGGCCCTGGTCGCACCGCACGGATCCTTCTCCGAGCCCTCCCCCGGTCTCGCCCTCCTCCGCTCCGGCAGCGCCGTGCCGACGCTGAACGGCGTGGTCAGCTGGGTGCCGGCCCCCGAACCGGCCGAGGTCGGGATGCTCGCCGACGAGGCCGCCGCGTTCGGCGTACCGTGGAGCATCCAGCTGCGGCGTGCCCCGTCGCCCCTGGTGCTCGGCATCGCGAGCGGCCACGGCCTCGCGCGCGACCGCACCCTCGACCTCCTGGGATTGGCCGACCTCGACGGCCACGGCATCGAGCCGGTCCCGCGGCCGGGGTTCCGGGTGCGGCCCGTGCAGGGCGGGCACGGGCGCAGCCGCCGCGCCTGGGCCGGAGCGCTCTCGCGCGGGTTCGGGATGCCGCCGGCCGCGTTCGGCGACCTCACCTCCCGGGCCGTGCTCGACGACGAGCACTTCACCGCGTACCTCGGCGAGGAGGGCGAGCTACCCGTCGCCACCGGGTTCAGCGCGCTCGAAGACGGCGCGCTCGGGGTGTTCGGTGTCTCGACGCACCCGGAGCACCGCGGCCGCGGGGCCGGGCGCGCGGTACTCGCCCGAATTTTGTTCGACGGCTATGCGCGCGGGGCCCGCCGGGCGTACCTGCAGACCACCGCCTCCTCCTCGCCCCGGCACCTCGGACTCCACTTCGGCTTCGAGCGCATGGAGAGTTGGAGCTACCTGGTCGCCGCGCCCTGACGCGGGCCCGCCGAGCCGCGAACGAATCCGGCCCGAGCCGCCCCGGCCCCGCCCGACCCCTCAGGCCGGGTCGACGTCCGGATCGCCGAGGTCGAGGTCGAGCTCCTCGAAGGGCAGCTCGAGGTCGGCACGCGCCGAGGGCACGGCCACCGATCGCACGCTGCTCACCCGGCCGAGGCGCCGCACCAGGTCGTCGACCGAGCGCGAGAAGTCCGGCTCGGCACCGTGACCGGCCTCCGGAACCGCCAGCATCGACGTGCCCTGTCCGACCACGAAGGCCGCCGACGAGATCCCGTCCTCCGCCTCCGAGTTCGCCGGAGGGTCGGCGAGGATCGGGATCTCGATCACCTCGGCGACGCCCCTCGTGGTGAGGGCAGCCGTGAGCTCGATCAGTGCGCGCGCCACGTCATCCGAGGTCAGCACCGATTCGCCGGCGTAGGTGATCCGCTTCATCTCCCCACCATCCCCCCGGTGCGGTCATCCCGCATCAGGTGTCGGACACAGGTTCGTGCCGCGGCCCCGCCGGCCCCGCCGGGCCCGCTCATGAGCGTGAGCGGAGCAGGGTGAAGGATCCGTCCCGCACGATCAGGGTCTCGGCGCCCTCCTCGACGTTCTGCTCCTCGTCGGAGGAGATCGCCAGCTCCCACCCGGCGCCGGGGGCGGCCGGCAGCGCGAACTCCACGCCGTTCTCGGCCGCGTTCAGCAGCAGCGCGAACGAGTCGGCACCCGGATGCGCGAGCACGAAGGTGATCGAACGGGCGTCGGGGTTGTCCCAGTCCTCGTCGCTGAACGACTGACCGTCCGAGCGCAGGGTCTCGACCGTGTCCTGCGGGTCATCCGGCGCATCCGGAGCCTGGCGGAACCAGGCCGGGTGCGGCGCGACGTTCTCGGCCCGCAGCCGGATGAGCGTCTTCGTGAACTCCAGCAGCGACTCGTCGGCGTTCGCCCAGTCGAACCACGACACCTCGTTGTCCTGGCAGTAGGCGTTGTTGTTGCCGCCCTGGGTGCGCCCGATCTCGTCGCCGCCGAGGATCATCGGCACGCCCGCCGAGAGCAGCACGGTCGCGAGCAGGTTGCGTCGCTTCCGGGCACGGCGCTCGTTCACGGCCGGGTCGTCCGTGGGGCCCTCGGCCCCGCCGTTGGAGGAGCGGTTGTCGCTCTCGCCGTCGTTGTTGTCCTCGCCGTTGGCCGCGTTGTGCTTGGCGTCGTAGGCGGTGAGGTCGGCGAGGGTGAAGCCGTCGTGGGCCGTGACGAAGTTGACGCTCGACAGCGGCGAGCGGCGCGATGCCTCGTAGACGTCGGGCGAGCCGAGGATGCGCTGCGAGACCGTCCCGAGCACCGAGTCGGTGCCGTTCCAGAAGTCGCGCACGTCGTCGCGGAACTTGCCGTTCCACTCCGACCAGTCGGCGGGGAACCCGCCCACCTGGTAGCCCGCGGTGTCCCACGGCTCCGCGATCATCTTGACCGGGGCGAGCACCGGATCCTGGGCGATCAGGTCGAGGAAGGCGCTGTGCAGCTCGGCGTCGCCGCCCTGCCGGGTGAGCGTGGTGGCGAGGTCGAAGCGGAAGCCGTCGATGTGCATCTCGGTGACCCAGTAGCGCAGCGAGTCCATGATCAGTCCGAGCGCGGCGGGGTGACCCACGTTCAGGCTGTTGCCGGTGCCCGTGGTGTCGAAGTAGTGCTGCTCGTCGCCCTCGACCAGGCGGTAGTAGGCCGCGTTGTCGATGCCCTTGAAGCTCAGGGTGGGGCCGAGGTCGTTGCCCTCGGCGGTGTGGTTGTAGACGACGTCGAGGATGACCTCGAGGCCGGCCTCGTGGAAGGCCTTCACCATCTGCTTGAACTCCACGACCTGGCGTCCGTCGGCCGCCGAGGCGCCGCCCCGGCTGTACTCGTTGTGCGGCGCGAAGAAGCCGATCGAGTTGTAGCCCCAGTAGTTGCGCAGGCCCTTCTCCTCGAGATGGCTGTCCTGCACGAACTGGTGCACGGGGAGCAGCTCGACCGCGGTCACGCCGAGGTCGGTGAAGTGCTTGAGTGCGGCCGGATGCGCGAGCCCGGCGTAGGTGCCGCGGATCTCCTCGGGCACGTCCGGGTGCTGCATCGTGAAGCCCTTGACGTGCGTCTCGTAGACGACGGTCTCCGACAGCAGGCGCCGCGGTGCGCGGTCGTCTCCCCAGTCGAACGAGGGGTCGGTGATGATGCAGCGCGGCGTGACGGCGGCGGAGTCGCTGTCGTTGCGCGTCTCCGGGTCGTCGAGCTCGTGGCCGAAGAAGGCCTGGTTGTCGGCGGCCCAGTCGTAGGCGCCCTCGATCGCGGTCGCGTGCGGATCCAGCAGCAGCTTCTCGACGTTGTGGCGGAGCCCCTGCGCGGGATCCCAGGGTCCGTCGACGCGGATGCCGTAGCGGGTCCCGATGCCGGCGCCGTCCACGAAACCGTGGAAGACGTGGCCGGTCCGCTCGCTCAGCCGGGTGCGGGTCTCGGCCCCGGAGTCGTCGAAGGTGCAGGCGAAGACGCTGTCGGCGGTCTCGGAGTAGATGGCGAGGTTGACGCGGCCGTCGATCATGCTGACGCCGAGCGGATAGGGAAGGGAACGCGATTCGGGCATGTCCTCCATCAAGGCATGACGAGACCGGATCGGCACGGGGGCGGCACGAGCGGTATTGTGTGCACTGTCGCGCGTCCGATAGAGGCTGCGCGAGCAGATCCTATGGGGGGAACCACAGTGAACACGCGCGTCAAGAACAGAGTCGTCGCCGGGCTGGTCGCAGCCGGGCTGGTCGGGGGCACGAGCCTCCTCGTCGCGGGTCCGGCGAGCGCCGATCCGGGGGATGCGACCGCCTTCGGCGGCGCCGTCGACTTCGAGGTGCACTTCGGCAGCCTCTTCAACTACGAGCAGTCCAACATCGTGGGAGGCGTCGCCGTCTCCAACCCGGGGCAGGACGCGTCGAACCTGACCGACCAGGACCTCCTCGACCTGGGCATCGCCGACATCTCGCTCGGCACGGTCTCGACCGCCGTCGAGAGCAACGACACCGTGGCCCACGCGGCGTCGCGCGTCGCCGACACCTCGGCGAACCTGTTCGGCGTGTCGCTGGTGAGCCTGGACGTGGCCGAAGCCGCCGCCGAGTGCCCGGTCGACGGCACGCCGCAGGCCGTCGTCAACACCTCGGGCCTGCGCATCCTCGGGATCCCGGTGACCCTCGACGACACCACCCCGGGTGCTGAGCAGAGCACGACCCTCCCGACCGCTGTCGGCACCGGCAACGGAGCCTCGACCGTCGACCTGAGCGGCGTGAAGGTCACCGTGCGGGTGGCTCAGGAGGCGCTCGCCGAGCCCGACGGTGCGATCGGGATCGCACTGGCCGCCCAGGTGCTGGTCGAGGGCTCGTTCCTCGACGCCGACGCCTCGACCGTGACCATCCCGCCGGCGACCGTCGCGACGAGCATGGTGCTCGCCTCGGTCATCTGCGAGACGCCCGCCGTCGTGCCGCCGGTGATCCCGCTCACTGCGACCGGGATCACCCCGGCACACGGCACCTCGGCCGGCGGCCAGACCGTCACGATCACCGGCACCGGCTTCGTGCCCGGCACCCCGGTCATCTTCGGCGGCGTCCCGGCAACGAACGTCGTCGTCGCCGCGGACGGCACTTCGCTGACCGCCGTCACACCGGCCGGCACCGCGGGCTCGACCGTGACCGTGCTGCTCGCGAACCCCGGCGGCGCGACCGCGACGCTCGCCTACACGTACGACGCGATCGTGCCCGTCACCCCGGTGACGCCGATCATCCCGGCCGGCACGGGCGGAACCACCCTCGCCGCGACCGGAACCGACCCGGCTCCGCTGGCCGCGGGTGCCGCCGGAGTGCTCGGCCTCGGCCTGCTGCTGGCCGCCGCCGCTCGCCTCCGCCGCCGCGCCCTCTAGTCGGGGGGTCAGTGCGCCGAGGCCGCGAGCCGCAGGATGCGCGCGACCTCGTCGGCCGCCGGCACGAGCTGGGCGGCCGAGCGCTCGTAGGTCTCGTCGCTGCGGCGGTAGGGGTCGATCACATCGTCGTCCTCGCTCGCGACCGGAGGACCAACCTGGCCCTTCCGCGACGCGACGAGCGCCACGACCTCGGCGAGCCCGGAGCGGAGCGTGGGCGCCACCGCGGAGGCGTCGACGACGGTTGCGTCGTCCAGCCCCTCGGACAGCCGCGCGAACTCCCGCAGCGTGAAGGTCACCCCGACCTTGCGCGGCACCAGCTCGACGATCTCGCGGCGGTGGCTGCGCGACATCGCGAGCACGAGGTCGGCGTCGCCGACGATCTGCTCGGTGAAGTACCGGGCGCGATGGGCGTGCGGGTCGCCGCCGAACCGGAGCGACAGCGCGGCCGCCTGCTCGGGCATCCGGTCGCCCTCGCCGGCATAGGTGCCGGCGCTGGAGAACGCGATCTCGGGCAGCTCCGACAGCCGCGCCCGCAGGATCTGCTCGGCGAGCGGCGAGCGGCAGATGTTGCCGGAGCACACGGTGAGAACGGAGAAGTCGGCCACCCGTCTACGCTACTGTGTGACCACCTTCACGGCGCACAGGGGGAAGAGCGTGCAAGCGATCCGAGGCCCACGCCGGGCGGCTGCCGCGTTCGCCGGCATCCTGATCGGTGCCGTTCTCCTGATCGGATGCGTGGCCGCCGGCTCCGACGACAGCACCGACGACGCAGGCGCGACGTCATCCTCTTCCGCGACGGCCCCGGCGACGTCCGCCCCCTCCGCGCCCGGGCCCTCCGGCGACCCGGACCTCGGAGCCACGGTCCCTCCGGGTGACACCATCGCCCCGCCGACGGGTGCGGCCTCGCCCGGCCCCGGCACCGCCGCCGTCCCGTACCTCGTCGTCGGCGCGGGCGGGCTCACGGTCGTGACCGACGCCGGATCCGTCGACTACGGCTACTCCGACTCCGCGGCCCCGGCGATCGGCGCCCTGACGGCGCTCCTCGGCCCGCCGAGCACGAGCTACGCGCCGCCGGCGAAGTGCGAGCAGGGCTCGACCTCCGTCTCGTGGCCCTCGATCGCCGTCCGCTATCCCGGGCAGGATCCGGCCTCGACCGCGGCCGACTTCGAGGCGATCGCCCGCTCGGCCCCCGTGACCGGCCCGGCCGGAGCGGTGGTCGACGTCGTCACACCCCACGGCGCGCGGATCGGCGACCCCTTCGCGGCCTACGCCCCCGCCGTGGCCGGCAACGAGCGACTCACCGGCGGCACCTTCGACGTCGTCGTCGACACGGTGCGCGACGACACGCGCGACACCTATGGGGTCGTCGTCACGGCGCAGGACGGCACGATCACCGTGATCGCCGCCCCCACCGACCTCGGTGCGGACTGCTGAGGGTGCTCGACCTCACGATCCTCCTGCCGGCCATGGTGCTGACCGTCGCCGTGCTCGGCGCCCTGTTCTTCGTGGAGCGGTTCCGGAGCCCCAGCGAGTCCGCGGCCCGCTACTGGGCGGTCGTCTTCATCGCGGCCAGCCTCAGCACCGTGGCCTACTTCGTGGCTTCGCGGGCCGACGACATCTGGTGGTCGGTCGCCGTCGGCAACTCGATGATGGTGCTCACGCTCGGTGCGCTGTGGATGGGCTGCCGCGCCTTCAACCGCCGCCGGAGCCCGATCTGGCTGGTGCTGATCGTCTGCCTCGTGGTCGCGGTCACTGCGTCGCTGCCGAGCGAGGAGGGCCCGCGCTGGGCCGGCGCCGGAGAGAAGATGCTGGCCCTGGCGTTGTTCTCGGTGCTCATCGTGATCGAGTCCCTGCGGCCGCGGTTGAGCAGGTTCGTCGGCGCGCGCATCCTCACCGTCGTGCTCGGGGTGCACACGGTCTACATCCTCGCCCGCAGCGCGGTCTTCCTCTCCGCCGGGCCCGACAGCGCGCTGTACCGGCAGTTCTTCGGCACCGAGTTCGTCTCGGCGATGAACCTGGTGCTGGTGCTGTGCGGCGGCGCGGCGATCATCGCGATCCGCGTGCAGGAGGCCAGGGGCCTGTTCACCAAGCGCACCGCCGACGGCAACCGGCAGCGCTTCGAGGAGCGGGCCGTGTTCATCCGGCTCGCCGCGGCGCGGCTCGACGAGGCTCGCCGGGACGAGACCGGGGGCCGGCCCGTCGTGATCCTGGCAGCCGTCGACCTCCTCGACAAGCTCCGCGGCGCGTACGGCGTCGCCCACGCCAACGGGCTGCTCGCCGCCCTCGCCCGGGCGATCATCGCCGTCGTGCCGGACGACGCGGTGCTCGGCCGACTGCCCGGCGACCGGTTCGCGATCCTCCTGCCCGACGTCGACCTCGACTCCGCAGCCGCCCTCGCCGCCGCGATGCAGGACGCCTATCGGGCCGGCACCGCCCGGGCGCACGAGGACTCGGACGTCAGCTTCGGCCTCAGCCGTCCGCGGGAGCGCAGCGGCACCGAGATCGACGAGCCGCTGCCGTCAGCGGTGCTGCTCGCCCGGCTGATCGACTCCGCCGGCGGCGCCCTGGGGCAGGATGCCCGGGTCCGGCTCGGCCGGATCGTGCTCGCCGACCGCACCTGACGCCTCGGCCGCCCGCGCGCGGAGCGCGGCGACCGTCGCCGCCGCGTCGTACGCCGGATCCGGCTCGAGGAACCGCTCCAGGATGGCGACGAGCGCGATGGCCGGCAGGTTCCAGGCCGGGTCGTCCGAGGTGGTCGTCGCCGGCCCGGTGTACGTGTCGTCGACGAGTCCGGGGTTGCCGAGGTGGCGCAGCCCCAGCCCCTCCACGACCGCCGAGATCACGACGGCGTAGGGGCGGTAGTCGCCGTTCCATTCCGCGCGGAGCCGATAGCCCAGGATGGAGGAGAACCAGCCGTGGAACTCGGCCATCCGTTCGATGAAGGAGTCGCTGCCCTCGCGTAGGGAGCGTTCGATCTGCTCCCGCGCCGACCACTCGAGGTGGCTGAGGAGCGTGGCCGAGAGACCGACGTAGGACTGCCAGGCGACCGAGGAGATCACGGCCCGGTAGTTGTGCTCGAGCGCCACGCGGATGACCTCGTACATCACGCGACGACGGTCGTCCTCGTTCTCGAGCTTGTCGAGGTTCGCGTAGAGGATCCGTTCGCTGAGTTCGAGAGTCTCGTCGTCGGCGAGCTTGGTCGAGGTCTCCGCCGCGATCTCCTTGAGCAGGTCGGTGATGAAGGCGTCCTTCGAGTCCCAGAGCCGGTAGGTCGAGCTCCGCGGCACCCCGGCCTCGCGGATGAGGTCGTCCATCACGATGTGCTCGAACCCGATCGTCAGCCCGATGCTCTCGACCCGTTCCAGTGCGACGTCGAGCACCCGGCGCCTCACCTCGGAGGCGCGGATCCGTGACCGAGGCGTCTGGCGGTCCTCGGGGTCCGGAGAATGTCCCACCAGGTCGCCTCCTCCCTCGTACCTCACTGTCCCTCGACGATATCAGCGCACGGAGAACACCAGATCTGCCCCCCGGGCAGGGGTCTCAGGACAACCGCTAGCCACTCTAGTAAGCAGTTGGACTACGATTACGGGATGAGCTCCGATCGAACCGAGGCGTCACCGCACTATTGGTACGGTGACGACGCCGATCGCGCGCGCAGTATCGCGGTCCTCGAGGCCCTCCGTTCCTACCGCGCCGCCGAGACCGCGATGCGTCGACGCTCCCAGGAGTCGATGGGCATGGGCGAGAACGACCTGATCGCGATGCGGTACCTCCTTCGCGCTCAGGAGCAGGGCCGGGCCGTCGGCCCCAAAGAACTCGCGCAGTACCTCGGCATCACCAGCGCCTCGATCACGGTGCTGCTCGACAGGCTGGAACGCAACGGCCACATCCACCGCGAGCCCAGTCCCTTCGACCGGCGCGCCCTGATCATCGTGCCGACCGTGCCGACCGACGAGCTCGCCGCGGCGACCCTGGGCGAGGTGCGACCCGAGCTGCTCGCGGTCGTCGACCAGCTCGATCCGGCCGACGCGAAGACGATCGTCGGCTTCTTCGACTCGATGAGGGATGCGGTGGACGAGATCGACAACCACGTCACCCCCCACACGGTGCGGCTCGATGAGCGCGGCTGACCCGACGGCCTCTCCGCTCGCAGCGGAGGTGCTGAGCGCGATGCGCGCCTACCGCACGGCGGAGGCCGCGATGCGGCGGCGCACCCGCGAGTCGATGAAGATGGGCGAGAACGACCTCACGGCCCTGCGCTACCTGCTCAAGGCGCAGAGCGAGGGCCGCGTCGTCACCCCTGGCATGCTGGCCGACCACCTCGGCATGAAGTCAGCCTCGGTCACCGTGATGCTCGACCGCTTGACCACGTCTGGCCACCTCGACCGGCAGCCGCATCCGACCGACCGTCGCAGCCTCGCCGTCGTCGCCACTCCCGGTTCCGACGACGAGGTGCGCGCCACGCTCGGGGCGCTGCACCGACGGATGATCTCGGTCGCCGCCCGGCTCGACCCGTCCGAGGCAGAGACCGTACGCACGTTCCTCGTGGCGATGGCCGCGGCCGCCGACGGCATCGACGAGGCCGACAGCGCCCACAGCGCCGCCTGAGCGCCCGGCACGGCACCGCACCGCACCGCCCGAGTAAACGGCGCCCACGCCTGAGTCCGACCCGGCCGACTCGGCCGGCTCAGGCCAGTCGCGGCACGTCGAAGTGCACGAGCAGTTCCTCGCCCGCGATCTGCTCGCTGGCGGTCGGGAACATCAGCCGGATCATCCGGATGAAGGGCAGCACGTCGGTGCGCAACCGCTGCACGTCGTCGCTCGCGCAGCGCACCATGGCGAACCGGTCCTCCTCGCCCTCGATCAGCTCGAGCACGATCGAGCCCGGGCGGGTCAGCGGCGAGGCCTCCAGGGCCGCCAGCAGGGCGCGGACGGTCGCCCGGTCGTCCTCGTGCAGCCGCGGCGAGAGCCCGCTCTCGTCGACGAGCACGTCGACGTGGTCGCCGAGCGAATCCACCTCGGCCGCCTCGACCAGAGCGGCGTGCAGCGCGGTGGCGAGCCGGCCCGCGGTGACCCGGTCCTCGACCGAGAGGGTGCCGGTCATCCGGAGTCGGGCCAGGAACGGCACGACGTCGCTCCGCAGGCCCCCGACCTCGCCGATCACGTCGTCGTCGACGAACTCCTGGCGAAGCCGCTCGAGCTGCTGGTCTCGCTGCTCGGCCTGGTCGAGGCGCTCGGCGTAGATGTCGAGCACGAGCGACCGGGCGTAGGCCACCGCGCCCAGCCCCATGGCGAGCGAGGGGGCGACCGCGACGAGCAGGATGACCGGGGCCGGCACCACCTCGCCGAAGCCGGTGAACAGGTGCAGCACGGTGAGCACGGCGGTGAGCCCTACCGCGATCCCGGTGTAGGTCCCGAGCTCCACGTGGGTGCGGAACGGCGCCGCCGCCATCAGCACCAGGCCGATCGTGATCAGCCCCCAGTCGTCGCGCACCGCGGCGTTGGTGCCGACGCAGCTGAGCGAGTTGAGCACCGCGGCGATCGCGACCAGCGCGAACGAGGTCGCGAAGCGGTCGCTCGTCACCCCGAGGTCGAAGCGGAAGGCGCTCCGGATGAACCAGCCGAAGCCCGCGATCACCGCCACGATCGCGGCGACGGCGAGCGGCCAGGACGAGATCTGCGAGGTGGTCGCGAGGGTCAGTCCGATCGCGCAGACGATCGACACGGCGGCCACCACCACCAGGAAGCCCCGGGCGCTGATCGAGGCCAGCGGGTCCAGCTGCAGGGCGGTCGTGCCCCGGGCGGGCTTCAGCGGCTTCATACCTCGACCCCCGCCACGGTCATGAAGACCGCCGTGCCGGCGCCCGGCCGCGACCAGATCTGCACCGAGCCGCCCACCTCGACGATGCTCTCGACCACGACCATGCGGAGCCCGACCGTGTCGTCACCGGTGCGCTCGACGTCGAAGCCGGTGCCCGCATCCGACACCATCACGCTGAGCTCGGGCGGGCTCGACATGACCGAGATGTCGGCCTCCCGCACCCCCGAGTGCCGCAGCACGTTGTCGAGGCACTCGGTCACCGCCCGCTCGAGACCGCGCGCCACCGCCGAGGAGACGCCGTTGATCGCCTCCACGTCGCCGGTCACCCGCAGCTGCAGGCCCTTCTGCTCGGCGTCGCGCACCACCGCCATCAGCAGCGGCGCCTTCGAGAGCGACCGCGCTGCCGCCCCCGCCGAGCCCGGGCCGGCCAGCACCGGGCCGACGTCGGCGAGATTCGCCAGGTCGCGGTCGATCGCCTGCAACTGGTCGTCGCGAAGCGGCCCGGGAGCACTCTGCGCGAGCGCCCGCAGGTCGGCGAGCACGTTCTCCTGCACCCAGGCCGAGGCGGTCTCGGAGAAGGCGGCGAGCGCCACGTCACGCTCCTCGGCGAGCGCGGCCGTCGACATCACGGCCGTGCCGCGCGCCGCATCCCGCCGGCCCACCCAGAGCGCGGTGACGAACAGCGCGAGCGCGACGAAGGAGGCGACCACCGGCACGTCGACGGCGAGCGGCATGCCCGACTGCCAGGCTGCGACCTGCACCAGCCCGGGCCCCGCCACGAAGGCGAGCGTGCCGAGGAAGATGGCCTTGCCGAGCGACCGGGCGGGGATGCCGACGACGAGCACCGCGAACTCCGGCATCGACAGCAGCACGTAGTCGCTGGAGGGCGTGCTGCCCGGCACGGCCACCGAGACCGCCGTCGTGACGACCGCGTAGAGATAGAGGCCGGCGCAGGCCACGAGGGTCGCACCGACGGCGCTGACGAAGGAGCGGGCCCGGAGGGCGGCGAGCACGCCCGCGGCGACGACGACGAGCCCGGCGAGGGCGAGCAGGATCTCGAGGTGCCCGGTGACCGGGATGAACAGCGCGGCGATCACGAAGGTCGCGGCGAGGAAGACGGCGGCGAACCAGGTGCCGGCCCGGGCGAGTGCGCGGCTGGTGGCGACGCCGTCGACGTCGGCGGCGATCTGCAGGGTCATGCCAGGTAGCCGTCCTCGGCGGCCCGCAGCGCGAGGTCCTGCTTGCGTTCGGCGACCCGGCCCTCCGAGGCGTACTGCTCGCGCACGCGCTCGAGCGCGTTCTTCACGGCCTGGATGTTGGTGCCGAGGATCATGGCCACCTCGACCGGCGTGTGGCCGGAGACGTACAGTCGCAGCGTCTCCTCCTCCTCCTCGGTGAAGCGGATGCTGGAGGTCGGCACCCCGACTCCCCTCCGGTCGGGTTCGTCCCACGCCACGGCGGGTGCCGACTGCCCGCGCAGCACGCCTCGCACCGCGGCGAGCAGCTCGCTGGCCGGCTGGGCCTTGGAGACGAAGCAGGCGGCGCCGGCATCGAGCACCCGGCGGATCGTCTCGGGCGCGTCCAGCGCGCTCATCACGACGACGGCGGCCCCGACCGAGCGGCAGATCCGGATGCGCGCCTCGACCGAGATCGGCTCCTTCAGCTGCAGGTCCATCAGCACGACGTCCGGCGGGAAGGCCGGGTGGCGCACCGTCTCGACCCACGAGGTGGCGCGGATGGTGACGTCGAGATCGGGCGCGTGGCCGACGATCCAGTTCGAGACCCCGTCGAGGATGAGTTCGTGGTCGTCGACGATGGCCACGGTGGCAGGCACCGGGTTCCGCTCGTTCAGCACGACCTCACTCCAGACCCCCTGGTCGAGGATATCCGGGACACGATTGCCCCGTCCAATCGGCCCTGCGCCGGGGCTGTACCCTCAGTTCATGAGCAGGGGGAGCGACTTTACCGAGGCGGAGCGCCGTTCCCGCTTCGACCGCGCGGTCTTCCAGTCGCAGCTGCTCCTGGCGGCCGCCCTGCTCCTCCTGGTCTGCGCGGCCTACGTCTTCCAGCCCACCTCCGTGCTCGACCCCCGGTTCTTCGGCGGCGTCGCCGTCGTCTTCGTGCTCACCGCGGCCTCCGCGCTCGTGCCCTGGTCGCGCTTCCCCCGGCTGTGGGCGGGGCTGCTGCCGCTGGTCGACATCTTCGCGATCATCGCCGTCCGCGAGGGCAACTCGCAGCTGGGGGCCGGGCTGCTCCTGGTCTTCCCGGTGATCTGGCTCTCGAGCTACTTCGGGCTGCTCGGGGCGATCGTCAGCGTCGTCACGAGCTCCATGCTGCTCTGGACCACCGCGGCACTGGCCGGAGCCCCGCTCGTGATCGACAGCATCCCGGCCCTGCTGGTGCTGCCGATCACGCTCTCGTTCATCGCGACCACGACCCTCGCCACCTCCAGTCGCACCGCGGCGCAGCGGGGGCTGCTGCGCCAGCAGGCCGACCTGCTCGAGGTGGCGCTCCGCCGCGCCCGCCGGCAGGAGCAGACCCTCGACGAGGTGCTGAACGCGGTCACCTTCGGCGTGGTCGCGTTCGACAAGAACGGCGAGCAGACGATCGTCAACCGCGCCAACCGCGCGTACCAGACCGAGTTCGGCCTGCCGGAGACGAGCGTGGAGCATCCCGTGCTCTACAAACCCGACCGGGTCACCCGCTACGACGAGGAGGAGCGCCCCTTCCGACGCGCGGTGAACGGCGAGCGGTTCGACGACACGGTGACCTGGCTCGGCGAGCCCGGCCAGCACCGCATCGCCCTCTCGGTCAGCTCCCGTCCGCTCACCTCGCCGGACGGCGAGCTCGACGGCGGCGTGATGGTCTCGCGTGACGTGACCGCCGAGATCAACGCCATCCAGGCCCGTGATGACCTGGTCGCCTCGGTGTCGCACGAGCTCCGCACCCCGCTGACCTCGATCCTCGGCTACCTCGAACTCGCGCTCGACGACGAACGGCTCGACGAGTCGACCCGCTCGATGCTCGAGGTCGCCTCCTCCAACGCGGATCGCCTCCTCGCGCTCGTCGCCGACCTCCTCACCGCCGCGAGCGAGAAGGATCAGCAGATCGTCATGTCGTTCTCGCAGTGCGACCTCTCCGAGATCGTGGCGCAGTCGATCCAGGCGCAGACCCCGGCGGCCGGCGAGCGCGGCATCACGATCGAGAACGCGGCGCGCGAGCCCGTGCTGATCGAGGCCGACGGGTTCCGGCTGCGGCAGGTGGTCGACAACCTGCTCACCAACGCCATCAAGTACAACGTCGAGAACGGGTCGGTGACCGTCGAGGTGACCCCGGTCGGCGAGCGCGTCGACCTCGTCGTCAGCGACACCGGCATCGGCCTCAGCGACCTCGAGCAGTCGAAGCTGTTCGATCGCTACTTCCGGGCCGAGGGCGTGCGCCAGTCGACCATCCACGGCTCCGGGCTCGGTCTCACGATCAGCCGCGACATCGTGCGGCGGCACGGCGGCGACCTCACCGTCGCCAGCAGCCTCGGAGTGGGCACGCGTTTCACCGCATCCATCCCCCGCTCACGCTAAACTCCGGTGAGGCTGGGCGAGTGCGGGAGGAGGGGTCGGCGTGACGCTGGACATGACCACGCTGCTGTTCGTCTCCGGGCTCGTCATCATCCTCTGCGGTGTCTCGTTCATCCTGAACACCGCCATGCGGCGCAACGACGCCTCGGGCCGGCTCTGGAGCATCTCCTTCATCGCCGGGATGCTGACGGCCCTCTCGTTCGCCGTCTGGGGCTTCTCGCCGCACCTGTGGTGGATCCTGGTCACCGGCAATGCCGCCTACGTGGTCTCGATCGGGGCCATCTGGTCCGGCGCCCGGGTCTTCAATGGCCGCACCTCCTATATCTGGGTCCCGCTCGCCGCAGGCGTGGTCACGGCCGTCCTGACGCTCCTCCAGGGCCCCTCGGCCGGTATCTGGACGGGGTCGACCCCGCTATTCATCGGCATCGCCGTCTTCGCGGGCCTCGGCGCCGCCGAGACGATGCGGTCGAGGATGCGACGCAACCTCAACGCCCGCATCCTCAGCTTCAGCCTCTGGATCGTCTGCGCCTTCTACGTGCTGCGGAGCTCGGTGTTCGTGACCATGGGGCCGGACGCACCGATCTTCCAGCAGTACTTCGGGTCGTCGATCACCACGATCCTCACCATCCTGCTGGTGCTGCTCGGCACGATCTCGATGTCGATCCTGCAGGCCGAGCGCTCGGGCGCGCGGGCCCTCGGCGACGTGACCGTGGGCGTGCACTCCGTGGTCGGCGTGCTGTCGGCGGCCTCGTTCATGCAGCAGTGGGCCGACTGGGTCGAGCGCGCGTCCTTCCACGGCGACCGCCTGGCGATGATCGCGATGGATGTCGACAACCTCCCGCAGATGAACACCGCGTTCGGGCGCACCTTCGGCGACACCGCCATCCGCTCGGTCGCGCAGATCATCCGGCACCACGCCCCGACCGATTCGCTGCTCGGGCACACGGGTGCCGGGCGGTTCGTCATCGTCGTGGTGACCCCGGCGACCAACGACGCCGAGCATCTCGCGATCCGGTTGCAGACCGCGCTGGTCGACGAGCCGATCGACCCGCAGCAGTCGCTCCGGGCGACGGCGAGCTTCGGGGTCGTCGACACCGACACCTTCGGCTACGGCCTGCCGGTGCTCCGGCGCGCGCTCGACGACACGACCGCGACGGCGCGCGACGAGGGCGGCAACCGCATCGTCGTGGGCAAGGCCCCAACCGCGGCCTAGGGCTGCGCCGCACCTCCGGCCTGCGGCCGACCGCGGCCTAGGGCTGCGCGATCGCGATCGTCAGCTGGTCGGCGGCGGTCTGCTTGGCGTAGTCGTTCGAGTCGGGAGCCGACTGCAGCAGGATCTCGTAGGTGAACGAGAGCGTCATCGACGTCGCCGCGGGGTCGACCGCGGGCAGGATGAACGTCTGGCTGTAGCTGTACGGCGACTTGATGAGGTAGCCGGGCGCGACGGACGCCTGGTCCATCAGGGCCGCGGGGGCGGGCAGGGCACCGGTGGGCCCGTCGATCGCAGGGGTCACCGAGACCCGCGAGAGATAGATCTTCTGCCCCTGGTCGCTGCCGAGGGTGCCGACCATCGAGAAGCTGATCGGCTTGTTGGCCTCCGCCGTCCACTGGTCCATGCTCAGCGTCGAGTAGTAGGTCACGGTGAGCGAGATGTCGCCGGCCTGCAGTTCGTGCTGCGTGGAGCCCGTGGCGAGTTCGTTGACGATCGGCGTGATCGTCGCCGAGGGGCTCGGGGTGGCGGCGGTGGGCGGGAGAGTCGGGGAGGCGGAACCGGTGTTGAAGCCCGGCTGATCCCAGGGCGCGGTGCCGCAGGCGCTGAGCGCGATCACGCTCGCGAGGCCCACACCGGCTGCGAGAGCCGTCCGGCCGAGCCTCCGGCCCGTTCGATGCTCCCTGAATCGCATGGATTTCCTCTCGCTTCTGACCCTGATCCAATCTTAAGCTGATCCTGACGCGACCCTGGCGTATTCGCAATCGAACCCTTGGCCCGGTGACGGAGACTTATCGCATGGCAGAGAGCATCAACCCGTACGTCACGGATCGCACCGATCTCGGAGACGAGCACGACGACTTCCAGAACGACTTCATCGAGTCGGTCGAGTCGCTTCCGTCGTACCGGCCCACGATCGGCTGCATCATCCC
The DNA here is from genome assembly GCF_059691755.1 of Herbiconiux sp. 320_LB. Classification (NCBI taxonomy): domain Bacteria; kingdom Bacillati; phylum Actinomycetota; class Actinomycetes; order Micrococcales; family Microbacteriaceae; genus Herbiconiux; species Herbiconiux sp. 320_LB. The sequence continues at coordinate 248,138 of NZ_JCAWAD010000002.1, forward strand.
CGCGTACAACGAGGCGGAGTCGATCGGCGAGGTGCTCGAGTCGCTGCTCGCGCAGACCCGCCTGCCCGACGTCATCCACGTGGTCGTCAACAACACCACGGACGACACGGTCAAGATCGCGGCGCAGTACGCCGGCCCGCACCTCAAGGAGGTCGACGGCGTCGAGCAGTTCACCGAGGTCTACGTGCACGACATCGGCAAGAACAAGGACAAGAAGGTCGGCGCCCTCAACTACGGCTACCAGCTGGTCGAGGGCTGCGACTTCCTCCTCGGCGTCGACGGCGACACCACGGCGGCCCCCGACGCGGTCGAGCGGCTCGCCGAGGAGATCACCTCCGACTCCCGCATCGGCGGCATCTCGGCGATCTTCTCGATCGACGACCAGCCGATCAAGGGCTTCATCGCGAAGTTCCTGATCACCGGCCAGCGCTTCCAGTTCGCCGCGTTCAACATGCAGAACATGCTGCGCGGCCGCAACATGGCGGTGCTCGGCGGTCAGTTCTCGATCTTCTCGACCAAGGCGCTGCGCCAGATCATGGTCGAGAACCACCAGAACACCCCGTGGGTGAAAGACTCCGAGGTCGAGGACTCGCTGCTGTCGCTGCAGATCAAGAGCGCCGGCTACCTCACCAAGATCTCCGCGCAGTCCCGCGCCGACGTAGGCGGCATGACCACCCTCCGCGGCCTCGACGCGCAGCAGGTGAAGTGGAACTTCGGTGCGATCGAGCTGATGTGGCCCGGACAGCGCGGCGACACCAAGGGTCAGCCGTTCCACCCGAACCTCCGACTCCGCTGGCTCGAGAACTTCTCGATGCTCACCAACGTCGTCACCCGCATCCTGTTCGTGCTGCTGCTCATGGGCTCGCTGTCGATCAGCGCGTTCGTGTTCTCGCCGATCTGGCTGGTCCCCCCGGTCGTCGCCATCCTGCTGAACTTCCGCACCGCGATGTCGATGAAGAACCGCAACGGCCGAGACCTGTTCTTCGCCCTGGCGCTGTTCCCCGCCGAGATCTACATGTGGGTGCGGATCGGTCACTTCCTCCGGGCGTGGACCAAGTTCCTCAGCCGCAAGCAGACCGACAACTGGGCCGCCCAGGCGAAGGCCGAGCGCGGCCGCGGCAACGGCTACCTCGTGCCGCTGGTCATCCTCGTGCTCGCCGTCGCCGTCCTCGTGCTGGTCTGGTTCCAGCTCGATCCCTTCGTGCAGTCCACCATCCTCTGGATCGGCTGGCCCGTGCTCGGCATCATCACGATCCTGCAGACGCTCGGGATGTTCGTGAAGGTCCTGCGTCGCTACCGGGGGTACAAGGTTTGACGGTTTACGTCGAACCCGGCGTCATGTCCTCCCTCCTCAGCACCATCGGGGACGAGGAAGGGCGCGGCCGGTTCGTGCACGACTTCATCAACCTCTGGGAGACCCGATCCCAGAGGTTGATGAAAGCGCTCGGCAACCACGACTTCGAAGATGCGGACGTGGTGCTCCTGAGCATCCGCAGCAGCAGCACCATGCTCGGCGCGTGGCCCCTGGAGGCCATCGCCGGCATGGTGCATTCGGCCGTCAAGGCCTTCGACCTGCAGGGCAGCCTCGCGCACCTGGCCCGCCTGCACGAGGTGGGGGCGAACACCTGCCGCGAGCTGCTGGTGCGCCTGGAGGCCCTCCGGAGGGAGACCCGGCCGGGTGCCGACGCGGGCGATCCCGTCACCCTGTTCGCCGACGAGCGGGCCTAGCCGAGGCCGACGACCGGCCGGTCCTTCCGCGCGACGAGGTCAGTCGTTGTCGGAGGCGGCGAGCCGGTAGCCGACGCCGCGCACGGTCTCGATCCAGCGCGGGGTGGTGATCGAGTCGGCGAGCTTGCGGCGCAGGTTGGCCATGTGCACCTCGATGGCGCGCTTGTCGGCCTCGCTCACGAAGTGCGCGGTGACATAGCTCTCGCCGCGGAGCAGCAGCGCCAGGTCGGCCTTGCTGCGCACCCGGCGCTGGCTCTCCATCAGCGCGTTCAGCAGATCGAACTCGCTGCGGGTGAGGTCGATGGTCGTTCCGTCCTTCTCGGCCAGGCGCATCTCGGAGTTGACGTGCAGGCCGTTGTGCTCGAGCCAGCCGTCCTCCCGGTCGTAGCTCTTGGGGCCGGTCTGGGCGGCGGCGGGCTGCGCCTCGACCGGCGCGGGGGCGTCGGCCATCGGGGCGGCCACGGGGGCGGCCACCGGGGCCGCGGCGACGGGCGCCGGGGCGGCATAGACGGGAGCGGCGGCCGCGGGAGCCGCGTAGACGGGGGCCACGGGCTGCGGGGCCACGGGAGCGACCGGGCCGGAGCCGTCGCCGGCGAGCACTTGGCGCGGGCGGCGCATCATGGCCTCGACGCGGGCGCGGAGCTCGCGCGGCCGGAACGGCTTGGTGAGGTAGTCGTCGGCCCCGGCCTCCAGGCCCTGCAGGGTGTCGATCTCCTCGTCGCGAGCCGTCAGCATCACCAGGTAGGTGTTGCTGAAGGTGCGGATGCGCTTAGCCGCCTCGAACCCGTCGATGCCGGGCATGCTGACGTCGAGGGTGGTGACCGTGGGGTCGTAGGCGCGAACCGCCTGCACCCCGTCGAGCCCGTTGCCGGTGGCGATGACCTCGAACCCGGCCTGCGTCAGCACCGTCTCCAGAAGGTGGCGGATGTCGGCGTCATCCTCGATGATCACCGCGACTCGTCGTTCCCCATTAGCGTCCATCGCCTTGATCGTATCAACGGATCACGGAACTGATGGGTGAATCCGAGGAGGGAATCCCGACTCTCGCCATTGTGAGCAATGACCGGCCGGAGGGTCCTGCGCGCGGGCTGCCGCTCTAGAAGCCGGCGTCCGCCGCCAGCTCGCGGGCATTTGCATCCCACCATTGGCCGGCGACCGGGCCGCCGTTGCAGGTGCCGTCGCTCTCACCCGGCGGCTTGATCCACAGGTTCGCGTCCTGGGCCGAGCCGGACTTCGTCGGCGACGGCGTCGCCCCCAGGGCGCGGCCCGGAGGGTTGCACCACTCCCCCGTCGACCCGTTGCCGTTGCGGCCGGTGTCGATGACGTAGTGGGCGCCGCCGGTGAGCGAGGAGATCTCGTTCGCGTAGTACTGCTCGCGATCGGTGGAGTTGTAGTTCGAGACGTTGGTCGAGAAGCCGCGCGCCCGGCTGACGCCGGCCTTGTTCAGCAGATCGGCCATCTCGGCGGCCGGACCCCAGTTGGAGTGCCCGGCGTCGATGTAGACGACGAGGTTGGCGCCGACGAGAGCGTCGACCGAGCCGCTCACCTCGCTCAGGCGCTCATCCACGTTCTTGCACTCGTTCGCGAGCGCCAGGGCGTCGGGTTCGAGGATGACGACGGCTTCGCTGCCGGCGAGCGCGGTCGCGATCTCCTGGACCCAGACCGGGTACTCCTCGGCCGAGAGGCCGCCGGTGGACTGGCCGCCGCAGTCGCGGTTCGGGATGCCGTACACCGTGAACACGGGCGCCTGGCCGAGCTTCGCGGCCTCGGTCACGAGGCCCTTCGCGTAGTCGCCGACCTCACCCGTGGGGTGCTCCTCCGGCACCAGCCAGACGGCGGTCGGCACGGCGGCGATGCGACCGAAGGTCTCCGCGTCGGCGGTGTCTCCGGAGTCGGTCGCCGCCTTCGCCGCCACCGCCGCCTTGGAGCCCGGGTCGGCGAAGAGTCTGCGGCTCGCGAAGGGGTTGTCCGAGGCAACACCGCCGGCCGAGAAGATCGATCCGACACCGATCACGAGGGTCGCCAGCACGCCGACGATGGCGACGATCGCGACCCAGAGACCCACGCGTGGCAGCACATTGGACAACGGTTGGCCCTCCCCGATCGGACGTGGCCCAACTCTATCCCGTGGCCGTCGCCGTCGCCGATTCGCTGACGGGCGGGGCGGAGACCGCGGCCGGGGCCGGGGCCGGGCGCCCCACCGTCCCGGCGGCGCCGTAGGCCTTCAGCCGGGACATCGTCTGCGCGAAGGGGACGGGCCGGCCGTAGAAGAAGCCCTGCGCGTGACGCACGCCAATGCCGACGAGCACGTCGACCGCATCCTGCGTCTCGATGCCCTCGACGACCGTGGAGTAGTCGAAGGCGTCGCCGAAGCCCTGCAGGGCACGCACGACCTCGCGCTGACGGGTGTCGTCGAGGTTGTCGACGAGCGAACGGTCGATCTTCAGGATGTCCATCGGGATGCGCACGAGCGCGCCGACGCTGGACGCCTCGGAGCCGTAGTCGTCGAGGGCGATCAGCATGCCGAGCTGGCGGAAGTGCTCGGCCTGCGCGCGGAGGTCGTCGTCGATGTCCTTCGTCGACCGCTCGTTGAGCTCGAGGCAGAGCGAGACGTCGGGGTACTGGGGCACGATCTCCTTGAGGAAGGCGCCCACGTGCTCGTCACGGATCTGCTCGACCTCGAGGTTGATCGTCATCACCGTGATGCCGGGGACGACCTTGCGGAACTCGCGGGCCGACTTGAGCGACGCGGCGATGACCTGCTTGGTGAGCAGGTCCATCCGGCCCAGCCCCTTCGCCTTCTCGATCAGCGACGAGGTCGAGATGCGGCCGAGCTCGGGATGCGTGTAGCGCACCAGGGATTCGAAGGCCCAGATCTTGTCCTCGACCGTGTTGACGATCGGCTGGTAGACGACGTTCAGCACGCCGTCGTCGATCGCCTTCGCCACGATCTCGTTGATGCGGCTCGACCGGTGCGGCGAGATGCCGATGCTCGACTCGAACGACGGGCCGCCCTGCCGGCGCGACTTCTTGATCGCGAGCATGCTGTGGTCGGCGTCGACCACGATCGACTGCGGATCGGTCTCCTGGTGCCCCGAGTACGCCAGGCCCACACTGACCAGCGGTCGGTACTCGCGCCCGCCGATGGTGGCCGGCACCCCCACGTTCGCGATGATGTGGTCGGCGACCGCCTTCGACTCCGCCAGCGACTGCAGCTTGGTCAGGATGATCACGAACTCGTCGCCGCCGACCCGGGCCACGAAGTCATGCGGCCTGACCGAGGCGCGCAGCCGGCCGGCCACGATCGAGAGAACCTCGTCGCCGACGTGGTGGCCCTCGGAGTCGTTCAGTCGCTTGAACTGGTCGAGGTCGATGAAGAGCACGGCGATGCCGGAGGCGTAGCTGCGATCCTCGTTCAGGCGCGCGAGCGAACGCTGGAAGGCGTTGTAGTTGGGCAGCCCGGTCAGCGAGTCGCGGTCGACCCGGTCGAGCAGCGTGTCGTAGGCGCCGCGGACGCGGGCGTTCTCGGAGGCGATGTGACCGATCGCGTCCAGCGCCAGTTCGTCGTCGGCGGTGAAGGGCGCCCCGCCGTTCTTGCGACTGGCGACGAGGTACTCCGGCGGCTCGACCGCATCCTGCTGGTGCTCGCTGGAGACACCGTCCTCCTCGGCGGCCAGGGGGCCGGCGTCGAGCTGAGGATCCGTGCCGTCGATCGCGGCGAAGCGGGTGCCGATCTCGTTGCGGCCGGGCGGGGTGCGGCGCACCTCGAAATCGGTGGCGTCGACCGCGCGCCGGGCGAACTCGACCATGATCTGCTTGGGGTCGTCGGCCGCATCCCACGGCAGGGCCCGCGCCGCCTCGACCACTCCGCTCAGGCGGCGCTCGCTGCTGCGGGTCTGGCCGCGCTTGGCCGCACCGTAGAACACCAGCGCGACCACCAGCAGCGGAACCGTGGAGCGGGCGAGGAGGAGCTGCTCCTCCGGGCCGTCCACGATGCGCATCAGGCCGGAACTGGCCGCGTACAGCGCCATGGCGACGACCGAGCCGAGCACGAAGATGAAGCCGATCCGCCAGGGGCTCAGACCGTTCACCCCGACGGAGTGGTCGACGTTCCAGCGCCCGCGGTCGAGCACGAAGTCGAGAGCGAGCGCCACCACCAGGTAGGCGGCCACACCCACCGGCACCGCGAGGAGCGGGAACAGGCCCAGGTCGATCAGCGCGCGTGAGGAGGCCACGGAGGCGAAGGCGCCGAGGGCGGCCACCCCCGTCCACTGGAAGGAGCGCCAGACGGACCGGGTGCTGAGGAGCTTGGAGACGAAGAACGCCAGCGTCCACAGCCCCACGTCGAGCACCGGGTTGGCCCCCAGTGTGCCGACCACGAGCAGCGTGTTGGCGACGCCCAGGGCGGGCAGACCGGCCGCACGCCCCGTGGGGAGCTCGTAGACCGCGGTGACGGCCACGCTGATCAGGAAGACGACGCAGCTGAGCCAGCTCGGCGGCGGATCCGCGATGCCGGCGACCACGCCCGCGGTCACGGTCGCCACGGCGACGGCGATCAGGAACCAGGGCATCGCGACAGGAGGCTCTCGGCGTGCGGGAAGCTCCTCCATGCCTGGAGTTTAGCTCTCCCGGGGGCTCCGGTCAGAGACCGAGGCGATCGAGCTCGGCATCCATCCTCGTCGCCATCTCGGCGTAGCCCTGGTCGTTGGGATGCAGGCCGTCCGCCGCCATCCACTCCGGGTGCCCTTCGATCCAGTGCGAGGCGCCCGGGATCCAGTCGGCGCCGATCTCCTCGGCGGCGGCGCGCACCCAGCCGATGACGGTCTCGACCGAGTCGGGGCGGTCGTCGGTGTACCAGAACGGTTCGACGACCAGGATGCGGGTCTCGGGGAGGGCGTCCTTCAGCGTGCGCAGGTCGGTGCTGATCGCATCCTGGATCTCGTCGGCGCGCTCGGGCATCGAGAAGTTGTCGTTCAACCCCATCGTGATGAAGAGGATGTCGGGGTCGTCGGCGATGACCAGCGGCACCTCGTCGTCCGGCCCGTAGTCGGGCGGGGTGCTGCTGCGGTTGTTGACGAAGCCGAGGCCGTTGACGCTCGGGTTGAACTCGTCCCAGCCGCGCTCGGCGGAGATGACGGTCGACCAGCGTTTCGCGGGGTCGGATGCTCCGGTACCGAGGGTGTACGAGTCGCCGTAGAAGGCGACGCGGGGGCCGCCGGTGGCGGGGCTCGGGGAGTCGGTGGCGGTGCTGCCGGAGGTCGCACTGGCTGTGCCGGCGTCGTCGCTGCCGGTGCTGCCGCCGGCGCGGCCGGACACGGCGGAGACCGCGAACAGGGCGAGCATCACGACCGCCACGAAGCCGGCGGCCAGGATCACGAGTCGTCGGGAGTCACGCACGCTGCGTGTTCGTGGCGGCGGCCGGAACGGATTGGGTCAGGCCGCGGACTCGGAGGTCGACTCGGCGGACTCCGTGGACTCGGCGGACTCGGCGATGACCTCGGCGATCTGCACCGCGTTCAGCGCGGCGCCCTTCCGCAGGTTGTCGTTGCTGATGAACAGCACGAGGCCGCGCTTGCCCGGCGCGCTCTGGTCTTGACGGATGCGCCCCACGTAGCTCGGGTCGGTGCCCGCCGCGGTGAGCGGCGTGGGCACGTCGGCAAGCTGCACGCCGGGGGCACTCGCGAGGAGCTCCTGCGCGCGCTCGGGGGTGATGTCCGAGGCGAACTCGGCGTTGATCGAGAGGGAGTGCCCGGTGAAGACCGGCACGCGCACGCAGGTGCCCGCGACCAGCAGTTCGGGCAGCTCGAGGATCTTGCGGCTCTCGTTGCGCAGCTTCTTCTCCTCGTCGGTCTCGAGGTCGCCGTCGTCGACGATCGAGCCGGCCAGCGGGATCACGTCGAACGCGATCGGGGCCACGTACTTGACCGGAGCCGGGAACTCGACGGCGTGGCCGTCGTGCACGAGGTTCAGCAGGGCCTCGGGGTCGGCGGTCGCCGCGATCGCCTGGTTCGCGAGCTCCTCGGCGCCGGCGAGACCGGAGCCCGAGACCGCTTGGTAGGTGCTGACGATGAGGCGTTCGAGGCCGGCCTCCTGGTGCAGCACCTTGAGCACGGGCATCGCCGCCATGGTGGTGCAGTTGGGGTTCGCGATGATCCCCTTGCGGGCCTCGGCGATGGCGTGCGGGTTGACCTCGGAGACGACCAGCGGCACATCCGGGTCCATCCGCCAGGCGCTGGAGTTGTCGATCACCGTGACGCCGGCCGCCGCGAAACGCGGGGCCTGGGCGCGGGAGCCGGTGGCGCCGGCCGAGAACAGGGCGATGTCGAGGCCGCTCGGGTCGGCCGTCTCGACGTCTTCGACCACGATGTCCTCGCCCTTGAACGGGAGCACGGTGCCGGCCGAGCGCGCGGTCGCGAAGAACCGGATCGACGCGATCGGGAACTCGCGCTCCTCGAGGAGGCGGCGCATGACCTTGCCAACCTGACCGGTGGCGCCCACGACGCCGACGTTGAGAGCCTTGCCCACGGTGTACCCATTTCCTCGCCGAGAAGTCACTTTCCGTGCTTCCCTGGCGATTTTAGAACGATAAGTGACTTCTCGAGCGCGTCAGCGACCCGTACCGGCGTGCACCACGGCATCCTCGTCCCCGTCGAGGCCGAAGGCGGTGTGCACGACGCGGAGGGCGTCGTTGATGGTGTCGGCGCGGGTGACGACCGAGATGCGGATCTCGGAGGTCGAGATCATCTCGATGTTGATGCCGGCGTCGAACAGCGCGGTGAACAGCTTCGCCGAGACCCCGGCGTTCGTTCGCATCCCGGCGCCGACCAGGGCGAGCTTGCCGATCTGGTCGTCGTACTGCAGCGCCTTGAAGCCGCTCTCCTCCTGCTCGGCGCGGAGCGCCGTGAGCACGAGCTGACCCTCGCTCTTGGGCAGCGTGAACGAGATGTCGGTGAGCCCGGTGCTCGCCGCCGAGACGTTCTGCACGATCATGTCGATGTTCGCGCCGGTCTTGGCCACGATGGTGAAGATCTGAGCGGCCTTGCCCGGGATGTCGGGGACGCCGACGACGGTGATCTTCGCTTCGCTCAGGTCGGTGGCGACACCGGCGATCATGGGCTCTTCCACTGCGGGCTCCGTTTCACTGGGGTTGTAGACGATGGTGCCCTCGTTGTTGTTGAAGCTCGAGCGCACGTGCAGGGTGACACCGTGCCGGCGCGCGTACTCGACGGCACGGATGTAGAGCACCTTCGCCCCGCTGGCCGCGAGCTCGAGCATCTCCTCGCTCGTGATGCGGTCGATCTTCGAGGCCTTCGGCACCACCCGGGGGTCGGCGGTGAAGATGCCGTCGACGTCGGTGTAGATCTCGCAGATGTCCGCGTCCAGCGCGGCGGCGAGGGCGACCGCGGTGGTGTCGGAGCCGCCGCGGCCGAGGGTCGTGATGTCCTTCGTGTCGCGGTTGAAGCCCTGGAAACCGGCGACGATCACGATCGCCCCGTCATCCAGCGCCTCGCGGAGCCGCACCGGGGTGACGTCGACGATGCGGGCGGCGCCGTGGCGTGCATCCGTGATCATGCCGGCCTGGCTGCCGGTGAACGAGCGGGCGTCGTGGCCGAGCGACTCGATCGCCATGGCGAGCAGGGCCATCGAGATGCGCTCGCCGGCGCTGAGCAGCATGTCCATCTCGCGGGGGGCCGGGATGGGGGCGACCGCGTGCGCGAGGTCGAGCAGGTCGTCGGTGGTGTCGCCCATCGCCGAGACGGCGACGACGACCTCGTTGCCCGCCTTGCGGGTCTCGACGATGCGCTTGGCGACCCTCTTGATGCTCTCCGCGTCGGCGACGGAGGAGCCGCCGAACTTCTGCACGATCAAGCTCACGTGGACACTCCTGGAGGGATGGCGCCCGCGGGAGGGCGCTGGGGACGAGGTCTGGCGACCCGACTGCCCACTATATCGCGGGCCTCTGGCTCTCTCGCGGGCATCCGGGGGGCTCGGGGATTCGGGTGCCGCCGCTATTTGGCCTGGTCGTAGCTGTCGACCGTCGCGACCGTGATCGGGAACTCGACCGGGGCGTCGCCGAAGATGAGACGGCCGGCCTCGCCGGCGGCCTCGCGGAGCGCGTCGGCGACGGCCTCCGCGTGCGCCATCGGGGTGTGGACGACGACTTCGTCGTGGAGGAAGAAGGCCAGGTGCGGGCGGTGCTCGAGGGGTTCGTTCGGTGCGGTCGTCGCGCCCAGGGTCCAGAGCCGGGTGCGCAGCGAGGCGAGCCAGCACAGCGCCCACTCGGCGGCGGTGCCCTGCACCACGAAGTTGCGGGTGAACCGGCCCCAGGATCGCGCGGCCGAGCGCGCCCGGCTGCGCTGCGCATCCGTGGCGCCGTCGGCGCGGGCGGTGTCCTGCACGTCGAGCCAGTCGTCGCCGGGCCGAGGCGAGGTACGGCCGAGACGCGTGCTCACGAGGTTGCCGGCCTCGCCGGTGCGGGCCGCCGACTCGACGAAGGCGATGGCGGCCGGATAGGCCCGGGCCAGGCGCGGGAGCATGCGGCCGCTCTCGCCGGCAGTGCCGCCGTACATGGCGCCGAGCATCCCGAGCTTGGCGTGGGCCCGGGTGTCGACCGCACCGGAGGCGACGATGCCGTCGTAGAGGTCGCGGCCGCGGCCCGCGGCGGCCATGGCGCGGTCGCCCGCCAGGGCGGCGAGCACGCGGGGCTCGAGCTGGGCGGCGTCGGCGACCACGAAGGTCCAGCCCGGGTCGGCCCGCACGGCGCCGCGCACCTGCTTGGGCAGCTGGAGCGCGCCGCCGCCCTCGGCCGCCCACCGGCCGGTCACGACCCCGCCGGGGAGGTAGTGCGGATGGAAGCGGCCGTCGCGCACCCAGGTGTCGAGCCAGTTCCAGCCGTTGGCCGTGAGCAGGCGGCTGAGCTTCTTGTAGTCCAGCAGCGGGGCGATGGCGGAATGCCGGAGCTCCTTGAGCTCCCAGGAGCGGGTGCTGCGGGCGTCGATGCCGGCGCGACGCAGCGACTTGAGCAGCTCAACCGGGGAGTCGGGGTTGGCGGTGGGGTCGCCGAGCGCGTCGCGGATGCGGTCGAGCAGCTCGGCCAGGCGCGCCGGGCGCTCCTGACCGGTGGGGCGGGGGCCCATCAGTGCGGTGAGGATGCGGTCGTGCTCGACGGCGCTCCACGGCAGGCCGACGTGCTCCATCTCGGCGGCGGCGAGGCTGCCGGCCGACTCCGCGGCGACCAGCAGGGCGATCCGGCTCGGGTCGGTGGCGCCGTCGATGGCGGCGCGCTGGCGGCGAAACTCCTCGGCCTCGGTGATCCGGGGCCGGCCGGATGGCGGACCAGATTGCGGGCCGGATGCCGGGCCGGCCGAGGCGTGCGGCCCGGATGCTGTCTCGACGAGGTCGTCGTCGAACAGCGCGGTGTCGTGGGTGCGGCGATGCGTGACCACGTCGAGCACGCTGTCCGGGGCTCCGACGCCTCCCGGATGGCCCGGGGTGCCGGGGTGCACGGGGCCGCCCGGGTTGCCGATGGCCGGCATCGCGTCCCACTCGGAGGCGGGTGCCGTCGCGAGTTCGGAGGCGGCCGTCAGCTCGGAGGAGCGGAGGATGGCGTGGGCGAGGCGCAGGTCGACGCAGCGTTCAATCCGCACGCCGGCGGCGAGCAGGCCGGGGTACCACCGGGTCGTGTCGCCCCAGACCCAGCGCGGTCGTTCGGTGCGTTCGAGCAGGGCGACCGCCTCTGCCAGCTGGTCAAGCCGACAGGCCTGGGGGCCGTCGTCGCCCGCGGGCGCGCCCCGTTCATCCACGCGCTCGAGGAGCGCGCCGCCCGGGGTCGCCGAGACGACGATGAACGGATTCATCTAGCGGCGGTGCCGGGGCAGGGCTGCGGGTTAGGCACGTCAGCTCTCGACGAGTCGGCGGCCTTCGAAGGCGCGGCCGAGGGTGACCTCGTCGGCGTACTCGAGGTCGCCGCCGACGGGGAGGCCGGAGGCGAGGCGGGTGACGCGGATCTCGAGCGTGGTCAGCAGCCGCGAGAGGTAGGTGGCGGTGGCTTCGCCTTCGAGGTTGGGGTCGGTGGCGATGATGACCTCGGTGACGGTGCCGTCGGCCAGACGCTGCATCAGCTCGCGGATGCGCAGGTTGTCGGGCCCGATGCCGTCGATCGGGCTGATGGCTCCGCCGAGCACGTGGTACAGGCCACGGAACTCGCGGGTGCGTTCGATCGCCACGACGTCTTTCGCCTCTTCGACCACGCAGATCAGGTTCTGCGCACGGCGGGGGTCGCGGCAGATGCCGCAGGTCTCCTGCTCGGAGACGTTGCCGCAGATCTGGCAGAAGTGCACCTTCTCGCGCACGTCGGTGAGGATCTCGGCCAGGCGCGAGACGTCGAACGACTCGGTCTGGACGATGTGGAACGCGATGCGCTGCGCCGACTTCGGCCCGATTCCGGGCAGGCGGCCGAGCTCGTCGATCAGTTCCTGGACGATTCCTTCGTACATGTCTCTACGTTCCTGCTCCCGCTAGCCGTCACGGCCCGGGAGCGGCTGCTCTTCGATGAAGTTCGCGCCGAGGATCTCGCGCACCACTGCCTCGCCGTACCGCAGCCGGCCGCCGGCCTGCGTGGCCGCGGGGGTTCGGGGTGCCGACTGCGGGGCCGGTGAGCCCGCGGCCTCCGGCTGAGCCTCGAACCGGAGCGCGCCGGGGCGTGCGGCGGGGTCGCCGCCGGGGGTGCGGCCCGTGGCGGAGCCGGCGGGTCCGGCGGCCGGTGGGCGGCCCGCCGCAGAGCCGGCCCGCGCACCGTCGCCGGTCGTCTCGGGAGCCCGCGTGGGGTCGGCGGCGATCGTGGAGTCGTTTCGGCTCGAACTGGTCGTCGGGATCGAATTGGACGACGGGAACGACTCGGCGCGGTCGGCGGGCAGGTCGGGCTCGTCGCTGGGCATCGGTTCGTCGGCCAGCGGCACGTCGTCGTCGTCGCCCGAGGAGGTGGGGATGGCCACGACGTCCCACGACGTCGTCGGAGCCGCTGCGGCTTTGGCGGCACCGGGAGCCTTGGTGCCACCAGGAGCCTTGGTGCCACCAGCCTCGTTCGCCCGGGTCGCGGCCGGTGCGGCCGTTGCGCTCGCCGGCGCGCTCGTCGGGCTCGCCGGCGCGTTCGTCTGGCCCGCCGGGGCGTTCGTCTGGCCCGCCGGGGCGTTCGTCGGGCCCGCCGGGGCGTTCCTTCGCTCCTGTCGCACCGGAGGAGCCTGCACCTGAGCGGCGGACGACCCGGAGCTCTTCGCATCCGCTCCGCCCTGGTCGGCGGCTCTTCCGGCGGGCGCAGTCGCCCCATCCGGGCCGGGCGAGGTGCTCGGGGCGGCCGGCCCGGCGGCCGGGGTCTGGGGTTCGGTCGCGAGGCCGGGCACGGCCCAACCGGACGCGTCCACCGGCGGGCGCCGCGGCGCGACCGGTGCGGGTTCGGGCTGAGCGGCACCCGGGGCAGCAGACGCACTGGCCCCTGCCGTCGATGCGACGGGCACGCTGGCGCCCGAGGCCGATACGCTCGGCGCGTTGGCACCCGAGGCCGGTGCGCTCGGCGCGTTGGCACCTGAGGTCTGGGCGTCGGTTCCGGGCGCGGGGGCCGCGGGGCGCGCATCCGGGGTGTCGGGGTCGTGGGGGCGCAGAGTGGTGTCGACCCGGGCGATGTACTTCACCCGGAGGCCGAGCACGTCGAGGATCGCCTGGCGGAGGAATTCGCTGACGCCCTGCCCGGGCGCCGAACGCTCCTTGAAGCTCGCCACGTCGTTCTCGCTCGGGAACGCCAAGGTCAGCACGTCGCCGTCGAGCGCCCGCACCTGGGCGGTGAAGACGACGAGCCACGCCGTCATCTTCGCCTTCTGCACGGCCTCGAGGATCTCGGGCCACGCATCCTTCAACTGCTGGAGCGTCACCTCGCCCGCGGCTGCAGCCGCGGCGGCCGGTGCCGAGTCGCTGCCCAGCGGCGGCGCGACAGGCACTGCCGATGCAGGCACGGCCACCACGTCGGGTGTGGCGATGCCGGATGCGCCGGACGCGCTGGCACCGTCGGACCCAGTGCCGCCGGCGGGCGCAGTGCCGCCGGCTCCGCCGCTACGAGACCCGCTGTCGCCGGATGCTCCGCCTGCGCCGACCCCGCCGGTGGCCGAGCTCGACGTACCCCCGGCCTGTTCAGCCGGGGCGGAGATCGAAGGCGCGGTCGCGGCCGGTGAGCCGGGAGTCGCTGCGGTTCCGACAGCCGTGGTCGCGACACGACCGGGGCCGCCCGTCGCTCCGGACGACTCGGACCGATCGGTCGATGAACCAGCGGAGGTGGAGGCGCCCCCAGCAGAAGACGAGGAAGAAGCCGAACCCAAGGCCGAGCCCGCCTCGACGGCCGCGAACGACGCGACCCCCGCATCCGGCGAATCGACGCCGATGCGCCGCTCGAGGCGCTCGACGCGTGCGAGGGCCCCGCGCTGCGTGTCGTCGGAAGCGGGAACGAGCGCGCGCGCCACCATCAGTTCGAGGTGCAGTCGCGGTGAGGTGGCGCCCGTCATCTCGGAAAGCGCCGTGTTGACGATGTCGGCCACCCGCGACAGCTCGGCGTGCCCGAACAGGGCGGCCTGGCGGCGCATGACCTCGATCTCGTCGGCGGGCACACCGCGCAGCACGGAGGACGCCTGCTCGCGGGTCGCCGCGACGACGATGATGTCGCGGAGCCGCTCGAGGAGGTCTTCGACGAAGCGCCTCGGATCCTGCCCCGTCTGGATGACGCGGTCGACCGCGTCGAAGACCGCCGCGCCGTCGTGCGCGCCGAGCGCGTCGATGGCCTCGGAGAGCAGGGCGCCGTGCGTGTAGCCGAGGAGCGCGACGGCCCGCTCGTACTCGACACGGTTGTGCTCGGATCCCGCGATCAGCTGGTCGAGCAGCGACAGCGTGTCGCGCGCCGAACCGCCGCCCGCCCGCACCACGAGCGGGAGCACGCCGGGAGCCACCTCGACCCCCTCGGTCTCGCAGAGGTGCTGCACGTACTCGAGCAGCTGCGCCGGCGGGATGAGGCGGAACGGGTAGTGGTGGGTGCGCGAGCGGATGGTGCCGATCACCTTGTCGGGCTCGGTCGTCGCGAAGATGAACTTGATGTGCTCCGGCGGCTCTTCGACGATCTTGAGCAGGGCGTTGAAGCCCTGCGGCGTGACCATGTGCGCCTCGTCGAGGATGAAGATCTTGAAGCGGTCGCGGGCCGGTGCGAACACGGCGCGCTCGCGCAGGTCGCGGGCGTCGTCGACACCGTTGTGGCTCGCGGCGTCGATCTCGACCACGTCGAGCGAGCCCGGGCCGTCGCGCCCCAGCTCGACGCAGCTCGGGCAGACGCCGCAGGGGGTGTCGGTCGGACCCTCGGCACAGTTGAGGCAACGGGCCAGGATGCGGGCCGAGGTCGTCTTGCCGCAGCCGCGCGGGCCGCTGAACAGATAGGCGTGATTGACCCGGTTCGTGCGCAGCGCCGTCATGAGCGGATCGGTCACCTGCGACTGTCCGATCATCTCGGCGAACGTCTCAGGCCGATAGCGGCGATACAGGGCGGTGACCACGGACCCAAGACTACCTGCGGCCACCGACACTGGGGCTGTGCCTCTGCGCGGGGCTGTCCTCTGCGCCGGGGCTGTCCTTTCGCGCCGGGGGCCGTGCTGCGCGCGGCTCCCGGCGGCTGCGCCGGTCCCTGCCCGGCGCAGCGCGGCATGTTCGCGTGCGGTCGCTGCCGCGGCCGCGCGCTCACCTTGGGTCGACGAGCGCGGCCTGCGGCTCTGCCTCGCGCTGCCTCGTCTCTCGCGGCGTCAGCGTGCGCGCCCTACCGACTGTCCGCGATCCGTCAGTTGTCGTCGCTAAACGGCCTGGATAGCGACAACTAGTGACGGGTCGGGGGCCTTGGAGCGGGTCACGGGGCCCAGGGGCTCCCCCGGCCCCACGGTGGGCGGACGCCGCGGCGAGGCCGCGGGCCGCGCCCGACGACCCAGGGTGAGCGCGCGGCCGCGAAGCGACCGCACGCGAACATGCCGCGTCGCGCCGGGCAGGGACCGGCGCGACCCGGGACGGGCGCGCGGAGCACGCCCGTCCCGGCAGCTAGCCCAACTCCTTCGCGTAGCAGAGGGAGAGGGGGGAGCCGACGTAGGGGCCGAAGGCGGGGATGGGGGTGTAACCCTCGCGCTCGTAGAAGCGCACGGCGTCGGGCTGGCCGGTGCCGGTCTCGAGCACGAGGCGGTCGAGGCCCATGGCCCGGGCCTCGTCCTCGATCGCACGGAGGATCGCGGTCGACACACCGCGCCCGCGCGCGGCCGGCGCTACGTACATCCGCTTGATCTCGGCCCCGCCGCCCTCGAGCGGCCGGAGTCCGCCGCAGCCGACCGCCTCGCCCTCGGCCGTGCGCGCGACCAGGAACACCGGCACCGACGCCGCCGTCGGCACCGCGCCCGGCTCGTGGTCGTCGCTGCCGTACCGCGCATCCAGCTCGACCCGCTGCGCGGCGCGAAGAGCGGATGCGTCGGCCGAGTCGAACGGCTCCCGGGCGACGACGACGGGCAGGACGGATCGGGTCATGGCAGGCTCTCCTCGCAGAATCTTTCAGGAACAGTTGTTACGATATCAAACGCATCACCCGTCCGACACCGGAGGAGAACTCAGCCCATGCCCCGCACCCGCGACCTCCCCGAGCAGCAGCGCCGGCTCTCCGAAGCGACCTGGGCGGTGCTGACCGAGCGCGGCCTGCCCGGACTCACCATCCGCGCCGTCGCCGAGCGCGCCGGCTGCACGACCGGCCTGGTGATGCACGCCTTCCCCACGAAGGAGGCGCTCCTCCTCCACGCCCGCGACCTGCTCCACAAGCGCACGGGCGAGCGGGCGGATGCGGCCGAGCACTCCGCCGCCGACCCCGAGACGGCCCTGCACGCGGTGCTGCAGAACGCGATGTCGGTCGACTCGCAGAGCGCCGACGAGGCCCGCGTCTGGGTGAGCTACCTCGCCGCATCCCTCGCCGACCCGGCCCTCGCCGAGCGCCACACCACCGGCAACCGCCGCTTCGTCGCCCGGATCACCCGCCTCCTCACCGCCGCCCGCCCCGCCTGGCCCGAGGCCCGGGCCCGCCAGGAGGCCGTGGCGCTCACCGCGCTGGCCGAGGGCATGAACTCCCTGAGTGCCGCCGACCCCGAGACCTACTCCCCCGATGCCCAGCGCCGCGCTATGACGGATGCGCTCCACCGCGCCCTCGACGCCGCCCCCGGCCCCGCCAGCGCCGGCCCGGATGCCAGCCCGGACGCCGGCCAGACCCCGCCGGCACCGACGGAGCCCTCCGCGTCCGACGGACTGAGGATCCGCCCCCTCCGCCCCACCGACCACGACTCCGTCGTCGCCCTCTGGGCCGCCGCCGGACTCACCCGCCCGTGGAACGATCCCCGCAAAGACATCGCCCGCAAGCTCACGGTGCAGCCCGAGCTCTTCCTCGTCGGCGAGACCCCGGATGCACGGGTCGTCGCGACCGTGATGGCCGGCTACGACGGGCACCGCGGCTGGGTCAACTACCTGGCCGTCGACCCCGCCCACCGCGGAGAAGGCCACGCCCGCACCCTGATGCAGGTCGTCGAGACCGAGCTGACCCGACGGGGCTGCCCGAAGCTCAACCTGCAGATCCGCGAGGGCAACGAGGGCGTGATGGCGTTCTACCGCGCCCTCGGCTACGAACGCGACGCGGCGGTGAGCTTCGGCAAGCGCCTAATCCCCGACGCCGACTGACCCGACCGCCCGACCCCGACCCGCCGCACGCCAATGCCGCCCGAACCGGCCGACCCGGTAACAGCCAGCCGCCCGACCCCTTCTACCCCCGACCCACCGCCTCCAGCGACTGCCGCGCGATCTCGAGCTCCTCATCCGTCGGCACCACCAGCGCCGTGACCCGCGCCGACGCCGGCGAGATCACCCGCGCCCCGCGGTCGGACGACGCGTTGAGCTCCGCATCCACCTCGATCCCGAGCTCGGCGAGCCCCGCCACCGCACCCGCGCGCACGAGCGGGTTGTTCTCGCCCACGCCCGCCGTGAAGACGACGGCGTCGAGGTGCCCGAGCTGGGCGTAGTACTGCCCGATGTAGCCGCGGATGCGGTGCAGGTACACGTCGAGCGCGAGCTGCGCCGCCTCGTCGCCGTCGGCCGCGGCCGTCTGCACGTCGCGCATGTCGCCGTGGCCCGAGAGCCCGAGCAGCCCACTGCGCCGGTTCAGCAGCTCGTCGAGGTCGCCGAACGACATGTCGGTCTTCCGGTGCAGGTGGAACAGCACCGCCGGATCCAGGTCGCCCGACCGCGTGCCCATCACCAGCCCCTCGAGCGGCGTCATGCCCATCGAGGTCTCGACCGAGCGCCCGCCGTCGACCGCGCACATCGAGGCGCCGTTGCCCAGGTGCAGGATGATCATCTTCAGCGAGGAGAGCGGCTTGCCGAGGAACTCCGCGGTCGCGCCCGCCACGTACTTGTGCGAGGTGCCGTGGAAGCCGTACCGCCGCACCCGCTGCTTCTCGGCGAGCGCCGCGTCGATCGCGTAGGTGTAGGCCGCCGGCGCCAGGGTCTGGTGGAACGCCGTGTCGAACACGGCGACCTGCGGCACCGACGGGAATGCCTTCTCGGCGGCGTCGATCCCGGCGAGGTTCGCGGGGTTGTGCAACGGCGCGAGCTCGCTCAGGTCTTCGATGTTGATCTTCACCAGGGGCGTCACGATCGTCGCCTCGTGGAACCGCTTGCCGCCGTGCACGACCCGGTGGCCGACGGCGACCAGCGGATGCTCGTCGAACGACGGTCCGTGCTCCGCGAACGCGTCGAGCATCGCTCCGAACCCTGCTGTGTGGTCGGCGATCGGGCGGGTGCTCTCCCAGGTGCCGTCGGGCGTCGTGTGGCGGGTGTGACCGGACTCCTCGCCGATCCGTTCGACCAGCCCCGAGGCGAGCACCTCCTCGCCCTCCATCTCGATCACCTGGTACTTGAACGACGACGAGCCGGAGTTGACGACGAGGATGGCGCTCATGCCGACAGCCCCTCCGCCTGGATGGCCGTGATGGCGATGGTGTTCACGATGTCGGGCACGAGCGCTCCTCGGGACAGGTCGTTGATCGGCTTCCGCAGCCCCTGCAGCACGGGGCCGATGGCGACCGCTCCGGCGCTGCGCTGGACCGCCTTGTAGGTGTTGTTGCCCGTGTTGAGGTCGGGGAAGATGAAGACCGTCGCGCGGCCGGCCACCTTGGAGCCCGGCATCTTCGCGGCGGCGACCACCGCATCCGTCGCCGCGTCGTACTGGATCGGACCCTCGACCAGCAGGTCGGGCCGAGCCGTGCGCACGAGCGCGGTGGCCTCGCGCACCTTCTCGACGTCGGCGCCGGAGCCCGAGGACCCGGTCGAGTACGACAGCATCGCGACCCGGGGATCGATGCCGAACTGCGACGCCGTCTCGGAGGAGGACACCGCGATGTCGGCCAGCTGCTCGCTCGTCGGGTCGGGCACGACCGCGCAGTCGCCGTAGACCAGCACCCGGTCGGCGAGCGCCATCAGGAACACGCTCGACACCACGGAGACCTCGGGCCGGGTCTTGATGATCTCGAACGCGGGCCGGATGGTGTGGGCGGTCGTGTGGGCCGCACCCGACACCATCCCGTCGGCCAGGCCGAGCTGCACCATCATCGTGCCGAAGTACGAGACGTCGGCGACGGTGTCGAAGGCCATGTCGTAGGTGATGCCCTTGTGGGCGCGGAGCTTCTGGTACTCCTCGGCGAACCGGGCCCGCAGCACCGCGTCGAAGGGGCTGACCACGGCGGCGCCGTCGATGTCGAGGCCGAGCTCGGAGGCGCGGCCGCGCACCTCCTCCTCGTCGCCCAGGATCGTCAGCCGGGCGACCTGACGCTTCAGCACCGTGCTCGCGGCGCGGAGGATGCGGTCGTCGCCGCCCTCGGGCAGCACGATGTGCCGGGCGGCCGAGCGCGCGCGATCCAGCAGCCCGTACTCGAACATCAGCGGGGTGACGACGTCGGACTTCGACACGTCGAGCAGCTCGAGAAGCTGCGTGCCGTCGACGTACTGCTCGAACAGGCCGAGCGCGTTGTCGTACTTCACCTGCGAGTCGGCGGCGAGCCGGCCGCGGGTCGAGGTGATGCGCACGGCCGTCTCGTAGGTGCCGAGCTCGGTCGAGATGATCGGGATCTTGGGGTCGAGGCCCTGGATCAGGCGCATCACCGGCTCGGGCACCTCGAAGCCGCCGTTCAGGATGATGCCGGCAAGCGACGGGAAGGTCCCCGACGCATTCGCCATCAGCACGGCCAGCAGGAGTTCGGCCCGGTCTCCCGGGATCACCACCACGGCCCCCTCGGTGAGCCGGGGCAGCACGTTGCGCATGGACATCGCGGCGACGACCACGCCGAGCGCCTCGCGGGCGAGCAGGCGCGGGTCGCCGAGCACCAGCGTGCCGTCGATCGACTCGACGATGCTGCCCACGCTCGGGGCGACCAGCACGCGGTCCTCCGGGATGGCCCAGACCGGGATGCGGCGGGGCTGCACGGGAATGGTGCCGGTGGCCGTGTCGGTGGCACCGGCACCGGCACCCGCACCGGCACCGGCGGCGGATGCGGCCAGGCCGTCGGCGGCGTCGCGGGCGGCGACCCCGATCGCGTCGCGGATCTTCTCCAGGTGCCCGGGGTCGGAGCGGTTCGCGATGATACCGACCAGGGTCGCGTGCGCGTTCCGCAGCTCGACCAAGGCGAGCTCGGTGATCTGGCGCATCTCGTCGGCCGAGCGCGGCTCGGTGTGGCCGAGCAGTTCATCCGAGCCCTGGCCGCGACGGCCGCCGAGCACGAGCAGCACCGGGGCGCCGAGGTTGGCGGCGATGCGGGCGTTGAAGCCGAGCTCGGTGGGGCTGCCGACGTCGGTGTAGTCCGAACCGAGGATGACGACGGCGTCGCACTCCCGCTCCACCGCCTTGTAGCGCTCGACGATCCGCGACAGGGCCCGCTCCGGATCCTGGTGCACGTCGTCGTAGGTGACGCCGATGGCCTGCTCGTAGTCGAGGTCGCTGCCGTCGTGGTCCAGGAGCAGTTCGAGCACGTAGTCGCGCGAGCTGACCGACCGCGCCACGGGCCGGAAGACGCCGACCCGCTGCACCGAGCGGCGGAGCATCTCCAGCACGCCGAGGGCGATGGTGGACTTGCCCGAATGACCTTCGGCGCTCGTGATGTAGATGCTCTTCACGCCGGTGGGCTGTGCGGGAGCGGGGGCAGGGATGTTGTCGACTGGTGTCACGGAATCCTCTTCGGTCGTCCGCTCCAATCCTAGGCCGGGGCCCGGTGAGCAGGCCTGGAACCGCCCGTTAACGAGAAGGACTCCCCGCGCACCCGCCAGAGCCCGGTTACCCTTGCTACGTTTCCGTCCTGGGGGAGTTGGCCTGGATGGCGCCACACGGGGAGCCGTCGACCAGTGTAGCAACTCCGATCGGGCGCTCGCGCCTTGAGGATGTCGGGCGCGAGGCGTTGACTGGGGAGATGAAGATCGCCATCGCAGGTGGGCACGGGCAGATCGCCCTGCTCACCACCAAGCTGCTCACCGCATCCGGCCACGAGGTCTGGGGCATCGTCCGCAACCCGAAGCACTCCGCCGACATCGAGGAGGTGGGCGGCAAGGCCCTCGTGCTCGACCTCGAGCAGTCCGACTCGGAGGGGCTGGCCGCCGAACTCTCCTCCCGCGAGATCGACGCGGTCGTGTTCGCCGCGGGCGCCGGGCCGGGGAGCTCGGCCGAGCGCAAGCTCACCGTCGACCGCGACGGCGCCATCCTGCTGGCCGACGCCGCCTGGCGCGCCGGGGCCAATCGCTACGTGCTCGTGTCATCGATGGGGGCCGACTCCTTCGACCCCGACGGCGACGACGTCTTCCAGGTCTACCTGCGCGCCAAGAGCGAAGCGGATGCCGCGGTGCGGGCCACCGAGCTCGACTGGACGATCGTGCGCCCCGGTGGCCTGACCGACGACGCCGCGACCGGGTCGGTCACGCTCGCCGAGGAGACCGGCCGCGGATCAATCCCGCGCGCCGATGTCGCCTGGATCATCACGCAGCTCCTGACCACGGGCGAAGGCGTGCACCGGCAGTTCGAGGCCATCTCGGGGCCGACGCCGATCGCCGAGGCGCTGCGCGCGCTCTGATCGGGGCTCTCGACGGCCGAATCGTGATCGGGCGCGATGACCAGGTAGGATGCTTCTTGGTCATCGCCCGCTCGCGGGAATGATGCTCCAGGAGAATTCGCCTAGTGGCCTATGGCGCACGCTTGGAAAGCGTGTTGGGTGCAAGCCCTCGGGGGTTCGAATCCCCCATTCTCCGCCAGACGCGTGTTGGGTGCGCGCACGAGCCCCCAGCCGGGGTTCGAATCCCCCATTCTCCGCACAAGTGTCAAGAACGGCAAAAGGCCCCGGTTCGAGGAACCGGGGCCTTTCGCGTTGGGTGGCTAGTTGTCCGAGCGGATGCGGCGGGCGCGGGTGCGCAGCACGAGCAGCAGCACGCCACCGGCCAGCAGCACCAGCATCCCGGCCGAGAGGCCGATCATCGGCGCGAAGCCCGTGGCCGCGAGGCTCCCGGTGCCGGCACCGGCAGGCGCCGAGGCCGACCCGGCGGGCGCGGTCGTCGACCCCGACCCCGGCTGACCCGCGGTCGGAGCGGGCGTCGGCGTCGCGGTCGGCGCCGGATCCCCCGCCGCAGCGGCGATCGAGAACGCGACCGTCACGGGCTCCGAGCTCCGGGTACCGAGCGCCTGGGCCGCCGAGTAGGAGTACGACCCCGCCGCGGTCAGCGTCGACGGGAATGAGTACGACCAGGTTCCGTCCTCCCCCACGACCGCCGAGGTCTCCATCGCCGTGAGGTGCGCGTTCGACTCGGTCCGGGCCGACTCGGCCGCCAGCGTCACGGCGCCGCCCTCGATCTGCACCGAGGCGCCGGGGAGCCCGGTGCCGGTGAGCGTGGTGACCTTCGAACCCGCGGCCAGCTCGCCCGACGGGGCGTCCGTCACCGTGAAGCCGGTGAGGTCGGCACGCGAGGTGAGCCACTCGGCCGGGCCGGTCGGGTGATCGATGATGCGGGTCTCGCCCACGCAGCCGTTCCAGCCGTTGCGGGCCGCGTCGTCGACCCAGTCGGCGCCGATGATCCAGGGCATGTCGGGGTTGGCCGCGAGCCCGGCGGCGTCGACCGCGTTGCGGAGCACGGGTGCACCGTCGACATACATCGTGATGGTGCCGGCGATCGCGTCGCCGACCACGGCCACGTGCGCCCAGGAGTCGACCATGATCTCGCCCGACCAGTTGGTCTTGTCGCCCTTGGTCGGGTCGCCGGGGACGGCGGTCCACTGGAACTCGCGCAGGTTCGAGATGCCGAGCGCGGAGGGGGACGCGGTCCAGTCCCACTGGGTCTCGGCGAAGCCGTCGATCTTCGACCGGTTGCCCGTGTGCACCAGGAACTTCGACCAGCCGTTCGCCGAGGCCTCCCACTCGGGCGACATCTTCACGAAGGTCTCGATCGTGTAGCCCTTCGAGAAGTCGGCGTTGTTGACCGGCGCATCCGCATCCGTCGTCAGGTAGCTGTACCGCGAGCCGCTCGAGTCGGCGAAGCAGACGCCGGCCTGGTCGGCCGAGTAGCCGTGCACGTCGTCCGACTCGACCGTCACGTCGGCGAGCTCGGTGCCCACCGAGTTCGTCGTCGCGGGGTCGGCCCGGTGCAGGTCGTTCGCGCCCGGCGCGGCCCCGGAGATCGAGGTCGCGACGTCGGGGATCGTCACGTCGGTACCGACGACCCCGTCGAGCCCGTTGAACTGCCAGTGCGCGAGCGTGCCGTCGACCTCGGGGTAGTCGGCAGGCGCGCCCGGGAACTCCGTGGTGATCGGGTCGGGGCCCTCGAACCCGTCGAGCAGGATGTCGCGGGCCTTCTGCGAGAGCGAGGTCGAGTCGGCGGGGCCGGCCGCGAACGTAGGATCGAAGCCCTTGAAGCGCTCGGAGAAGTCGATCGGCACCGTGAACTGCTGCTGCGAGCCCTCGAGGAAGGGCTGGTCGTAGCTGGTGAGGGCGTCCTGCGGCTTCCAGGTGACCCAGGGCGACGCGGTCTGGACGTTGATCACGTCGTGCGTCAGGTCGAACTCGTAGAGACCGAGGTAGCCGTCGCCGCCCTCGTAGGCCATCTGGTAGTCGATGACGACCTCGGTGACCGCGTGACCGAAGTCGTTGGTCTTCGTCAGGCGCGACGAGCCGTGGAAGTGCCCGTTCAGGGTGAGGAAGATCTGGTCGTGGTTCTTGATCAGCCCGTCCCAGAGCCGCAGCCCGTAGTCGGTCTCGCGCGGCGACTCCCCGTCGGGGTCGATGTCGATGACCTGGTGGGTGGTGAGGATGACGGGCACGGTCGGATGCGCGGCCATCACGTCGGACGCCCACTTCAGCGTCGCATCCGAGGCGCGCCAGGAGAGCGCGAGCACCATGTACTGCTGGCCGTCGGCCTCGAAGATGTGGAACTGGTTGAACCCGGTCGGGTCGCTGCCCTCGAAGGTGCTGACGTTCGCGGCGCGGTTCGGGCCGAACCACTTCAGGAACGGCTCGTTGGGCAGGTCGTACTGGTCGTCGTAGAGGTGGTCGTTGCTGTCGCGCACGTCGTGGTTGCCGGCGAGGATCGAGTAGGGCAGCTTCGCGTCGTCGAGGTTCTTGATCGCGTTGTCGGCCGCGACCCACTCCCGGTCGACGCCGACCCGGTCGACGATGTCGCCGAGGTGCGTGACGAAGGGGATCTGCAGCGCGTCGGCGTTCTTCGCCAGCCACTCGGTCTGCACCGAGAACGGGTCGTCGCCGTAGCGCGGCAGGAACTGGTCGGAGGAGTAGCGCGAGTAGAACTGGGTGTCGGGCAGCACCGCGAGGGTGAAGCGCGAGGCTTCGCCCTGATCGGCGGCGGCCGGAGCAGCGGCGGGAGCGGCAGGGACGGCAGCAGAAGCGGCGGCGAGCGCGGGAGCGAGTGCGGGCGCGACCGGGGCGGCGGACGCCGGAGCCGCGGCGACGAGCGCCCCGGCCGCCAGGCACCCCGCCAGCGCGGCGGCTGGGATGGTGGAGAGAAGTCGTTTCACGCCCTCCACGCTCGGCGAGGGCGTCGACCGGCTTCTGGACACCAGACGAACTGGCCCCCGTCCGAGGGTGAACGATCTCGGACGGAGGTTAACGGACAGGTGTCTACCGCACGCCGGACTCGATCGCCTCGACGGCCCGCGGGTCGGCCCCGTCGAGGAACTCGGTCAGTCGCTCGACCTCACCGGTCTCGCCGATGGCCTCGGCTGCGCGGCGCAGCATGTAGAGCGACAGCAGCACGCCGCGGTTCGGCTCGTGCGACCACGGCACGGGCCCCTGGCCCTTCCAGCCGGCGCGTCGCAGCGCGTCGAGGCCGCGGTGGTAGCCGACGCGGGCGTAGGCGTACGACTGCACGGGCTCGCCGCGGTACCAGGCGCGATCGGCCAGGGTGGCCCAGGCCAGCGACGAGGTCGGGAACGACTTCACCGTCTGCTCCAGCACCTCGTCGACGTCGTAGCCGATGGCGCGCGACAGCGAGTCGGCGACGCCGGGCTCTTCGGGCAGAAGGGTCTCGGGCAGGCCGAGGAGGTTCGCGTTGCTCATGCTCCGATCTTAAACGGGAAACGCCCCCCGCCGATCGGCGGGGGGCGTTCTCGAATTCGAGCTGGAAATGCTGCGCCTGAGCGTCAGGCCAGCACCTTCTGAATCGAGCCCAATGAACTGTGCACCTTCATATCGACTCCCTTCGTTGTTCCGTGAACACATTCTGAACCTCCCCGTCGTGAAACGCCAGTGGCTCACAGGATTCAGCGCGCGTTGTCGTCCCCGGTGTCGACGGCCGCCGCGCGTCCGTTCTCGCCGAACGGCAGCCCCGCACTCCCCTGCACGTCCGGCGCGTCCTCACCGTGCGCCCGGGTGTAGGCGCGATGGGCGGCGCGTTCGTCGTCCATCCGCTGCGACAGACCCGCGT
The DNA here is from genome assembly GCF_059691755.1 of Herbiconiux sp. 320_LB. NCBI lineage: Bacteria > Bacillati > Actinomycetota > Actinomycetes > Micrococcales > Microbacteriaceae > Herbiconiux > Herbiconiux sp. 320_LB. Next base: position 273,914 of record NZ_JCAWAD010000002.1, read on the forward strand.
ACGCGGTGCTGAGGCGCGGCACCCGCCGGATGACGTCCATCACCAGGCGGAACCGGTCGAGGTCGTTCAGCATCAGCATGTCGAAGGGCGTGGTGGTCGTGCCCATCTCCTTGAAGCCCCGCACGTGGATGTTGCTGTGGTTGCGACGCCGATAGGTGAGCCGGTGGATCAGCGACGGGTAGCCGTGGAACGCGAACACGACCGGCTTGTCGCTCGTGAACACCGCGTCGAAGGCGTCGCCGTCCAGACCGTGCGGATGCTCGGCGCTGTCCTGCAGGCGCATCAGGTCGACGACGTTGACGAACCGCACCGCGAGATCCGGGATCTCGGTGCGCAGGATCTGCACCGCCGCCATGGCCTCCACGGTCGGGATGTCGCCGGCCGAGGCCACGACGACCTCGGGCTCCTCGCCCTCCCGCTCGGTGCCGGCCCACTCCCACACGCTCAGCCCGCGGGCCCCGTGCGTGCGGGCCTCCTCGAGCGAGAGCAGGGTCGCGGTCGGCTGCTTGCCGGCGACGATCACGTTGACGTGGTCGCGCGTGGCCAGGCAGTGCTCGGCGGTGACCAGGAGGGTGTTCGCGTCCGGCGGGAGGTAGACCCGCACGACGCTGGCCTTCTTGTTGACGACGTGGTCGAGGAACCCCGGGTCCTGGTGCGAGAACCCGTTGTGGTCCTGCCGCCAGACGTGGGAGGAGAGCAGATAGGTGAATGAGGAGATCGGCCGCCGCCAGTCGACCTCCGCGGCCGACTCGAGCCACTTCGCGAACTGGTTGAACATCGAGTCGACGATGTGGATGAAGGCCTCGTACGAGGTGAAGAGTCCGTGACGGCCGGTGAGCAGGTAGCCCTCGAGCAAGCCCTGCGCCAGGTTCTCGCTGAGGATCTCGATCACCCGGCCGTCGTGCGACAGGTGCTCGTCGGTCTCGAGCACCTCGCCCTGCCACTCCTTGGCGGTCACCTCGTAGACGTCGTCGAGGCGGTTCGACGCCACCTCGTCCGGCCCGAAGATCCGGAAGCTGTCGGGGTTCACCCGGATCAGGTCGCGCAGCCACCGGCCCAGGATGCGGGTCGGCTCGACGACCGTGCCCCTCCCGCCGGAGACGTCGACGGCCTGCGCCTCCAGGGGCGGCAGGGTGAGGGCCCGGCGGAGCAGTCCGCCGTTGCCGTTCGGGTTGTCGCTCATCCGCAGTTCGCCCTCGGGTCGGTCGCCGTCCAGCAGCGCCACCGGCCGGCCCTGGGAGTCGAAGAGCTCCTCGGGACGGTAGCCCGTCATCCACTCCTCGAGCTGGGCGAGGTGCTCGGGGTTGTCGCGCACCGTCGACAGCGGCACCTGGTGCGCCCGCCAGGTGTTCTCGACCGGCAGACCGTCGACGAACTTCGGGCCGGTCCAGCCTTTCGGCGTCTTCAGGATGATCATCGGCCATGCGGGTCGTTCGGTGCGGCCCTCGTTGCGGGCCGCATCCTGGATGGCGGTGATCTCGTCGACGGCCTCGGCGAGCGCCGTCGCGAACCGCTCGTGCACCAGCGCCGGGTCCTCCCCGTCGAAGCCGCCCGAGACGATCCGGGGTGCGTAACCGTAGCCGACGAACAGCGCCTCGAGCTCGCGCTCCGGGATGCGGGCCAGCACCGTGGGGTTGGCGATCTTGTAGCCGTTGAGGTTGAGGATCGGCAGCACCGCGCCGTCCGTCGCCGGGCTGATGAACTTGTTGAGGTGCCAGCTGGTCGCGAGCGTGGCGGTCTCGGCCTCGCCGTCGCCGACGACGCAGGCCGTGATCAGCGACGGGTTGTCGAGGATGGCGCCGTAGGCGTGCACCAGCGAGTAGCCGAGCTCGCCGCCCTCGTTGATCGAGCCCGGGGTCTCGGGCGCCGCGTGCGACGGGATGCCGCCGGGGAACGAGAACTGACGGAAGAGCTTGCGCATCCCCTCGCCGTTGCGGGTGATCTGGGGGAACAGCTCGGAGTACGTGCCGTCGAGCCAGGCGTTCGCCACGACGCCGGGGCCGCCGTGGCCGGGGCCGGCGATGTAGAGCACGTTGCAGGAGCGTTCGACGATGATCTTGTTCAGGTGCGCCCAGATGAAGTTGAGCGCGGGCGTGGTGCCCCAGTGCCCGAGCAGACGCGGTTTGATGTCGGAGGTGCGGAGGGGCCGCTTGAGCAGCGGGTTGTCGAGCAGGTAGATCTGCCCGACCGAGAGGTAGTTGGCTGCGCGCCACCAGGCGTCGACGACAGTGAGTGGGACCGTTCCCGTGGAGGTCATGACTTCAGCCTAGGCGGGAGTACCGTGAAAGAGACAGGGCCTTTCGGCCCGGAACAGGAGCGCCAGGGATGCCTTTCGTCACGACGGATGACGGGGTGCGGCTGCACTATCTGGAGCACGGCGACCCCCAGGGCGACGTGGTGGTGCTGATCGGCGGGTTCAAGGCGCCGGCGGCGAGCTGGAGTGCGCAGCAGGCCTCGCTCGCCGAGGCGGGCTACCGGGTGCTCTCGCTCGACCGGCGCGGTCACGGCGCATCCGACCAGCCTCCGGGCGGCGACACGATGCAGCGGCACGGCGACGACCTCGCGGCGTTCCTGATCGAGCTCGCGCTCTCCGACGTGGTGCTCGTCGGGGCCTCGATGGGCGGCGACACGATCTGGGCCTACCTCGACTCGCACGACGACGACACGGTGCGGGGCATCGTCATCGTCGACCAGACCCCGCGGATGCTGAACGACGAGGACTGGTCGTACGGCTTCTACGGCTACGACGAGTCGAACCGGGACACCTACTTCGCCCACGGCATCCCGGATCCCGAGCGGGTGACCCTGCTCTCCAAGGGCCCGGTGCGGATCGCCCGGCTGGTCAAGGCGCTTGGCCGAGGCGAGGGCAAGCACCTCTCGGCGAGCGAGCAGTCCCTGCTCCAGGACTACGCCGTCTCCGACTGGCGGCCGGTGATCGGCCGCACCCGCACCCCGGTGCTGTTCGTCGCGGGCCGGGAGAGCGAGTACTCGCCGAGCGCGCACGCCGCCGCATCCGCCGCGCTGACGAAGAAGGGCGAGTCGGTCGTGATCGAGAAGGCCGGCCACGCCGTCAACATCGAACAGCCGGCGCTGTTCGACGAGCAGCTGCTGACCTTCCTCGCCGCACTGCACGACTGAGCGCCGCGACAGACCCGCCGCGACAGACTCTCCGCGAGACCCCCGCGCCCGCGGGATGCGCCGGTGCGGGAAACCGCGCGGAACCCGCAGCCGAATGGTGCGGGAAACATCCTGGGCCCGGTGCGGAACCCGCTGCTAGCTTGCCCCCTCAAGCACGCTCCGTGTTCTGCATCGGCGCAACACGGTCTCAGCACCATGATCCAGGGGGTCTTCCATGAACATCGTCCATGAGTCCGGACCGGTCACGCGCCGGCGACGGCTCGCCTCCGTGGCCACGGCCACCGTCTTCGCCGTGGCGGCGACGCTCGGCATCGTCGCCGGCGCCGGGCTGCCGGGTAGCACCGCGCCCGCTCACGCGGCCGGCAACACAGTCGTCTCCCTCACCTTCGACGACGGCAACGCCGACCAGCTGGCCGCCGCCGCGACCATCAACCAGAAGGGCCTGAAGGGCACCTTCTACATCATCTCCGGGGCGATCGGTCAGCCCGACTACTTCACGCAGGCGAACCTCCAGACGCTGTACGCGGCCGGCAACGAGATCGGCGGGCACACGGTGCACCACCAGGATCTGACGACCCTGGCCACCGACGACGTCAAGCGCGAGATCTGCAACGACCGGGTGAACCTCACCAACTGGGGCTTCCCGATGACCAGCTTCGCCTACCCCTACGCCTCGGTGAACGACTCGGTCGAGGCGGTCGCGGCCGAGTGCGGCTACAACAGCGCCCGCGGCCTGGGCGACCTGAAGACCCCTCCGGGAACCGGCTGCCCCGACTGCGATCTCTCCGAGAGCATCCCGCCCGCCGACCCGTACCTGACGAAGGCGGCCGACCAGGTCGACAGCACCTGGGACCTCGCCGCACTGCAGTCCCGCGTCACCCAGGCGGATGCGGTCGGCGGCTGGGTGCAGTTCACCTTCCACCACATCTGCGCGAGCACCTGCGACACCTCCCCGGCGAACGCGACGATCTCGGCCGACCTGTTCGACCAGTTCACGACCTGGCTCGCGCAGTGGCAGGCCGCGGGCAACGGCACGGTCAAGACGGTGAACGACGTCATCGGCGGCGCGGTGAAGCCCGTCGTCGCCGGTCCCCCGCTGGCTCCCGCGCCCGGCCCCGGCGAGAACGGTACGAAGAACCCGAGCCTGGAGACCCCCGGCACGGTCGTCGACATGCCGCAGTGCTGGTGGGGTTCGAGCTACGGCACGAACACCCCTGTGTTCACCACGGTCACGCCCGGCCACACCGGCGCCACGGCGGCGAAGGTGACGGTCACGAACTACGTAGACGGTGATGCGAAACTCCTCGCGCTGTTCGACGAATCGGGATGCTCGCCCAGCGTCACCCCGGGCCATACCTATTCCTTGAGAGCGTTCTACACCTCGACCGCGCCGACCCAGTTCGCGATCTACACCCGCAACACACTCGGCACCTGGACCTACTGGACCTCGAGCCCGTTCTACAACCCGGCGACCATCTACACCCAGGCGTCGTTCACCACCCCCGCCATCCCGAACGACATCACCGGGATCAGCTTCGGGCTGAACCTCACCTCGAATGGCGAGCTGGTGACCGACGACTACGGGATGTACGACAGCAATGGCGCGCCACTGCTGGCCCTCAGCCCGGTCGCCCCGACCGTGGCCGGCACCGCCCAGGTCGGCTCGGTGCTGACGGCGACGGTGGCTCCGTGGGCCCCGGACCCGGTGGCCCTCACCTACCAGTGGAACGCGAACGGCACGGCCATCCCCGGTGCGACCGCCCTGACCTACACGCCGGTGGCCGGTGACGTCGGAAAGGCGATCACCTTCACCGTCTCGGGCACGAAGGCCGGGTACGAGCCGCTCTCCACGGTCTCGGCACCCACCGCCGCGGTGACCGCCGCTGCGGCGACCGTCGTCCGGCTCGGCGGAGCCGACCGCTACGCGGTCTCCGCCGCGGTCTCGGCCAGCACCTTCGCGGCCGGTGTCCCGGTGGCCTACGTGGCCTCCGGCGAGACCTTCCCCGACGCCCTCTCCGGGTCGGCCGCGGCCGGCGTGCAGGGCGGCCCGGTGCTGCTGGTGATGAAGGACAGCATCCCGACCTCGATCGGCTCCGAGCTCGCTCGCCTGGCGCCGAAGAAGATCGTGGTGCTGGGTGGCCCGAACACCGTCTCGGATGCGGTGGTGCAGACCCTCCAGGGAACCGCGCCCACCACCCGGGTCGCCGGGGCCGACCGGTACTCCGGTTCGGCAGCCGTCTCGGCCTCGGTGTTCTCGCCGAACGTGCCCGTGGCCTACGTCGCCTCCGGCGAGGTGTTCCCGGATGCGCTGTCGGCCTCGGCCGTGGCGGGCAAGCTCGGCGGCCCGGTGCTGCTGGTCACCAAGACCGGCGTCCCGGGCAGCGTGGCCACCGAGCTGAACCGCCTGAAGCCGGCGAAGATCGTCGTGCTCGGCGGCACCAACACCGTGGCCGACTCCGTCGTCTCCGCCCTCGGAGCCGTGGCGCCGACCACGAGGGTGACCGGAGCCGACCGCTTCGCGACCTCCGCGGCCGTCTCGGCCTCGGCGTTCACCCCCGGTGTCCCCGTGGTCTACCTCGCCTCCGGAGCCGTGTTCCCCGACGCCCTGTCGGGTTCGGCCGCCGCGATCGTCACGGGAGGCCCGGTGCTGCTCGTCAACTCCGACAGCATCCCGGCGTCCGTGGCGACCGAGCTGAACCGGCTCAACCCGGCGAAGATCGTGGTGCTCGGTGGCCCCAACACCGTGTCGGACTCACTCGTCGGCACGCTGCAGGGCTACATCGGCTGATCGGCCTGCGCAGTCCCCACCGCGCACCCCGAAGCCGATGACCGGCACCACCCCAGATGGCCGATCGTGTGTTCCCCCGCACACGATCGGCCATCGTCCTTTTCCCGGGCATCCGCTGAACGTCGCCTGAAGGCGGGCCGTCGACTGTCCCCCGTTCGGCCCCTTACGCCCCGGGCCATCCACCTCTAGCTTGGGAGAGACCATCGAGCAGCAGAGGTGACCGCAGATGAGCAGCCGGCCACGCACCACGACGACGACCACGATCCTGCGCCCGCGGGCGCAGATCATCAGTCAGACCCGACTCGTCGCCGCGGCCCTGATCCTGCCGATCATGGCCGCGATGCTCTGGTTCGCCATCCCGCGCGGCACCTGGCCGCGGGTGATCATCGCCTTCGCCTTCGTGGTCGCGCTCTACGCGACCGGGGCGGCGCTGCTGCGGGCGGTGAGCATCCGGCTCGACCACGACGCGATCCTCGAGCGGGGCTTCTTCCTCCGCGAGAACCGCATCCCGGCGAAGCGCGTGGCCTCGGCGGTGATCCTGGACGTGTACCGGGGTGCGTCCTCTGAGACGAACCGGCAGCTGTTCCTGCTCGACTCCGCCGGGCTGCTGCTGCTGCGGATGCGCGGGGAGTTCTGGTCGAACGACGACATGGAGACGGTGGCGACCGCGGTCGACGTGCCGATCCGGCGCCTGCCCGATCCGATGACCGCGGCGCAGCTGCGGGCCGAGCTGCCCGACCTGCTGTACTGGTTCGAACGCTGGCCGTGGGCGGGGCGCCTCTCGGCCGCCGGCGTCGTCTCGCTGCTCGCGCTGCTGCTCATCGCGCTGATGTCCCCGGCGAGCCTCGTCGTCGCCTGATCAGCGTCGTACGAAGAGCACACCGTCCGCGTCGCGGCGGAGCTCGCGGAAGCCGACGCGCGGGTAGAAGGCCAGGGCCCCGGTGTTGCGGGGGTCGACGACGAGGTGCACGCCGCGAGCCCCGGCGGCGACCAGTCGCGCCACCACCCCCTCGACCAGCCGGCGGCCCACGCCGCGCCCCTGCGCCTCGGGAAGCAGGTCGACGTGCAGGTGCGCCGGGTACTCGTCGACCTCGGGGATGACGATGTCCTGGGCGTGCTGCCGCCGCTCCTCGGCCGGGAGCGTGCTCGGCCGCTCGCGGAACCGCGCGGCGAACCGGCGGGTGTCGGGGGCGCCGAGCGCATAGCCCACCACCCGGCCGCGGGCCTGGGCGAGCAGGGCGAAGCGCGGCTCGAGGTCGAGGTACGGCGCGGCCCACCGTTCGGTCAGCGGGTCGCGATCCCCGTCGACGAGGGTGCCGGAGGCGTCGGCGCCGGCATCCCCCGTGAGCACGCAGATGCGCAGCACCGCCTCGCGCTCCGCCGGGTCGTGCTCGTCGAAGCCGCGGAGCACGATCGGCTCCCGCCGATCAGACACGGGCGAGGAGTTCGGGCGGCGTGGTGCGCCAGGCCTCGACGAGCTCGCGCCGCACCGTCACCCCGGTGCCGGGGCCGGTCGGAACCGCGAGGCGGCCGTCGACGAGCACGAACGACTCCGTGAGATCCTCGGCGAAGTAGCGGCTGGACGCCGAGGTGTCCCCCGGCAGCGTGAAGCCGGGCAGGGCCGCGAGCGCGACGTTCGCAGCGCGACCGAGGCCGGTCTCCAGCATCCCGCCGCACCAGACCGGCACGTCGCGCTCGAGGCAGACGTCGTGGATGCGGACGGCCTCGAGGTAGCCGCCCACCCGCCCGGCCTTGATGTTGACGATCGAGGTCGCATCCCGGTCGATGGCGTCGATCGCGACCGCGGCCGACACGATGGACTCGTCCAGGCACACGGGGGTGTCGATCGCACGGGCGAGCCGCACGTGCGAGGCGATGTCCTCCTCGACGAACGGCTGCTCGATCAGCAGCAGGCCGAAGGCGTCGAGCTCGCGCAGGTGGTCGATGTCGGCGGTCGTGTAGGCGGTGTTCGCGTCGACCTGCAGCAGAGCGTCCGGCCCGATCATCGACCGCACCGCCGCGACCGGCTCGAGATCCCAGCCCGGCTTGATCTTGAGCTTGATGCGCCGGTAGCCCTCGGCGACGTACCCCGACACCTCGTCGAGCAGGTCGGGGAGGGTGGGCGCGATGCCGACCGAGACCCCGCAGTCGACCTCAGGACGGACCGCTCCGAAGTACTCGCCGAAGCTGACCCCGGCGGCGCGCGTCTGCGCATCGAGGACCGCGGATTCCAGCGCGGCCTTCGCCATCCGGTGCCCGATCACGAACGAGAGGAGGCTCGCCACGTCGACGGCCCGCACCGTGCGGGCGGCCAGGAGCGCGGGCGCGAGGTGATCGCGGATGACGTCGACGCATCCCGCCAGGTACTCGCTGGAGTACACCGGCGCCGACATGGCGACGCACTCGCCCCAGCCCTCACCCTCCTCGGCGAGCACCCGCACGAGCAGCACCTCGCGCGAGGTCTGCCGGCCGAAGCTGGTCTCGAACGGCCGCACCAGGGGCATCGCGATGCGGTGCAGCTCGATCGCCTCGATCTCGATCGGCAGCGACACCGCTCCGGCCCGGGAGCCGTCGTCGCTGCCGCGGTGCACGAGGGGCGGGATGCTCATGGTCTCAGGCGAGCCGGTCTTCGAGGCCCCAGGCCTGGCCGTAGCCGCCCTCGTCGACCGGGGCGGCCATCAGGTCGAGGTAGGGCTGCGCGTCGAAGGCCTCCGGCCCGAGCACGCCGACTCCCGACCAGACGCCCTTCGACAGCAGCTCGAGCGCGATCACCGGGTTCAGCGCCGTCTGCCAGACCACGCACTGGGCCTCGTACTCCTTCATCGTCCACTCGTTGTCGGAGACGTGATAGAGGTACACCTCGCGCGGCCGGCCGTCGACGCCGGTTCCGGTGACCCAGAGCCCCGCGCAGGTCTTGCCCGTCATGAACGGGCCGAGGGTGGCCGGGTCGGGCAGGCCGGCCGCGACCACGTCGCGCGGCGCCACCTCGACCGGGCCGTTCGCCGACCGCACCGTGACCGGCGTCGTCTTGTCGAGCCCGAGCTGGTGCAGGGTCTTCAGGATGCCGATGAACTCCTCGCCGAGCCCGTACTTGAAGGTCACCCGCTTGGCGTCGACCCACCGCGGCATCAGCAGCACCTCCTCGTGCTCGACGTTGACGCACTCGACGTCGCCGATGCCCTCGGGAAAGGTGAAGACCTCGGGCTCGGAGAACGGCGGGGTCGTGAACCACCCCGCGTCCTTCTCCCAGATCACCGGAGGGTTGAGGCACTCCTCGATCGTGGTCCAGATCGAGAACGACGGGGCGAAGATCTCGTTGCCCTCGGCGTCCCGCACCACCAGGTTCGCGCCGTCGCGGGTGCCCAGCTCGTCGATCTCGGAGAACAGGTGGTCGGCGGCGTAGCGCGCGAACACGTCCGAGAGCCCGGGCTCGACGCCCATGCCCACGAGCGCGAGCCGGCCTGCCTTCTCCCAGTCGGGAGCCTGGGCGAACTGGTCGTCGCCCAGCTTGACGCCGGTCTCGGAGTAGGGGGCGACGGGGTTCGGCTCGGAGAGGCTCATCGCCATGTCGAGGTAGTCGGCTCCGGCGGCCAGGGCCCCGGCGAAGATGGTCGGCACGAACTTGGGCTCGACCGCGTTCATCACGTGCGTGGCCCCGTGCTCCCGGGCCACCCGGGCCACGTCGTCGGGGTCGGAGGCGTCGATGCGGTCGGCTGCGAAGCGCGCCGCGACCTCGGCACCGTGCCGCTCCCGCACCCAGGCCACCGTGCGCTCGGCGCGGGTCGGGTCGTAGTCGGTCACCACGATCCGCTCGTAGAAGTCACGACGAGCTGCGATCTTGGCGATGGCGTCACCGACGCCACCGGCGCCCACGAGGAGAATTCTCATGGGTCGACGTTATCGGTTGGCCCCCCGGAGCGGAACGGATGGGTGTTGCGACTGCGCGCGGTGGTCCGGCTGGGGCCGGGTGGCCGGCGGGGCCCGAGGCTCCGGCTGCGCCCGGCGGTCCGGCTGGGGCCGGGGTCAGGAGAGACCGGGCGCGGCCGGCGCCATCAGCACGTCGAGCACCGCGACCGAGACGTTGAAGACGGCGTGCGCCGCGATCGAGGGGCCCAACCGCCGCGTCAGCAGCGCCAGGCAGCCGAGAACGAGCCCAACCACGAAGAGGGTGATCAGCCGGGACACGGCGGCGGCCGACTCCGGCACGCCGTCGACGTGGAACAGCACGAACAGGGCCGCCGAGGCCACGACGGCCACCACGCCGGCGACGACCTCGCGTCGGCCTCGGGCGCCCGGCAACCGCGGCCCCTCGCCGGAGCCGAGCACGGCGTTCTCGACCGCCCGCAGCACCAGGCCGCGGAAGTACAGCTCCTCGACGATGGGCGTGACGACGGATGCCGCCAGCACCGCGGTCAGCACGAACCAGACGGGGTCGCCTCCGATCCCGCCCGAGAAGGGAGTGGGGGGCGCACCGGCCGCGAGCCGGACGACCTCGGCGATCCCGATCGCCGCGAAGCGGAGGAGGATGCCGACGAGCAGCCCGATCGCCACGTCGAGCGGGCGGAATCGCAGCCCGAAGTCGGCGGAGAGCTTGCCGCGCCCGCGCCCCCACGAGGCGACGAGCACGACGATCAGCAGCGGGAGCCAGCCGCCGACGACCTGTTCGATGCCGTAGGCCAGGCGGGGCTGTGCGGCGAAAACCGGCAGCTCGGCCACCAGCCGAGCGGCCGAGGAGAGCAGGAGGAAGAGCACGACCCCCGCGGCGGCGTCGACGAGCCCCCAGCGCGGTGAGGTCCTGGTCGCTCCGCGCTCGTCCGTCACCCCCACACGGTATCGCGAACGGTACCGCGGGCGGGTGACGGACGGGCCGGCCGCAGGCTCACCGCCGGCTGCCTGCGAGCTGCGGATGCGCCGCCGTGAGCGGCCGGGCGGTGAACGAGACGCGGGTCACCTCTCCGGTGACCGCCTCGGTGACGACCGGCATCCCGGCCGCCGCGGCCGAGAGCCGACGCCAGTCGAGCGCGCGTTCGACACGCGGGTCGTGCCGGTCGTCGGTCGCGACCTCGACGACGACGTCGGGCGCCAGGAGCGCCCCCGCCTCGGCGAAGGCCCGGTGCGCCGAGCGTACCAGCGCCGCACCCCAGACCTCGGGGTTCGGGATCGAGGCGTGCACCAGCAGGCAGTGCAGTTCGACCGGGTGCACCGACCCGACCGGCCCCCACCAGACGCCGCGCGCCACCGGGAGGGTGGCGGCGTCGTCGACGAAGGCGAGCCAGGTCCATTCCCGGCGGTAGGTGCCGGTGGCGAAGCCACGGCCCAGCCGCATGGGATCGACCCAGCGCGACGGATCGCGGTTGTTCAGATGGAGGAGTTGCGCGTCGGACGCGCGAAGGGATGACGTGAACACGATGATGTCCTCAGGATTGGGATGAGCGTGGATGAAGACGCTTCCCCGAGGAGACCCGGGCGGCTCTGGATCAGGCCGCGAGGCGGGAGAACGGGGGAAGCATCACGAGGGAAGCCGGGGTCTTTGCCGGTTCGATCATGTGGTTCACCTCCTCGTTCTCTCGGGCGACGCTGTGTCGCGGGTTCCGACAGTATCGCCATCCGTTCGGCGGGCGCAACCCTTTTCTCGGGATCGCGCCCGCCGCGGTGGGCGGGACTCGCTCGACCGCTTCGGGTCAGTGCCCGCCGCCCGGCGCCCCGGTGCGGCGCGGGAGCGCGAACACCAGCAGGAACGCGAGCACGCTGAACCCGACGCTGACCGCCATCGCGGCCGCCGAGCTGTTGACGAAGCCGGTCGCGACGGCATCCTGACCCTGGCCCTGGATCACCAGGCTGCCGAAGAACACGCTGCCGATGACGGCGATGCCGACCGCCGACCCCACCCGCTGCATGGCGCTGATGACACCGGAGGCGGCCCCCGCCTCCGACCGGTCGACGGTGGCGACGATGAACTGGGCGTTCGGGGCGATGAACAGGCCGTTGCCGACGCCGGCGATGAACAGCGGGGCGATCAGCTCCCAGTTCGTGAGGTCGGCCGGCGCGGTGAGCATCAGCACGAGCCAGACCCAGGCCAGGCCGATCACGACGAGCCCGGTGCCGATCGTCAGCACGAGCCGGCCGAGGCGCTGCGCGAGGCGGCTGCTCTGCGACGAACCGATGATCGAGCCGATCGCGAACGGGATCGAGACGACGCCCGACTCCAGCGCGGTGTGACCGAGTCCGGCCTGCCAGAGCAGCGAGATCGTGAAGAAGATGCTGGTGAAGGCGCCGAAGTAGACCAGGGCGAGGATCGTGCCGCCCGTGAACGCGGGGTGGCTGAACAGGCGCGGGGGCACCAGGGGGCTGTTGCCGCGCTTGGAGTAGCGCACCTCCCAGGCGCCGAAGGCGACCAGGAGCAGCACGCCGGCGGCGAGGGAGAGGAAGGTCCAGAGCGGCCAGCCCTCGTCCTCGCCCTGGATCAGGGGCACGAGCAGGGCCACCAGGCCGGCGGAGATCAGGACGAGCCCGATCCAGTCGAGGCCGGCCTTGGCCGGGGCGGCGGCGGGGGCCCCTGCGGGGGCGGCTCCGGCTGCGGGGGCGGCACCGGATGCGGGGGCGGCACTGGATGCGGGGGCCGCACCGGCCGTGGCCGGTCGCTTCCCGCCGCCGAACGCCGCGGCGCTGACCGCCTCGGCCTCGCGACGACCCGGCAGCAGCACGATCGCGGCGATCAGGGTCGCGATGCCGATCGGCAGGTTCACGCCGAAGACGAGCCGCCAGCCCTGCTCGGCACCGAAGGCCTCGATGATCAGACCGCCGACGATCGGGCCGAGCGCGCTCGAGACACCGATGACCGCACCCATGATGGCGAAGGCCTTGCCGCGAGACTGCGGCGGGAACAGCAGCTGGATGAACGCGGTCACGGCCGGCACGAAGATGCCGCCCGCGAGCCCCTGCACGATTCGGGCCGCGACGAGCTGGAAGTCGTTCTGCGACAGGCCGCAGGCCAGGCTCGCGACGGTGAAGAGCGCGAGGCCCGTGAAGAAGACCCACTTGTGGCCGACCCGGTCGCCGATGCGGCCGGCCGGGATGAGCGCGAGGCCGAAGGCCAGCGCGTAGCCCGAGATGATCCAGGAGAGGGTCGACTCCGAGGCGTCGATGCTGTCGCGGATGCTCGGCAGCGCCACGTTCACGATCGTGGTGTCGAGCAGGGCGATGAACATGCCGGCGAGCAGCACGATCAGCGCCTGCCAGGCCCGCCGTGGCACCGCCGGGGCGGTGGGGGCGGAGGTTCGGGTGTCGGTCATAGTCCGTCGGCCTTTCGTGCCAGCTCGTCGTCGATGATCTCGGGGACGAGGGAGAGGAGTGTGCGGTGGGAGGCGATCTCCGAGCGGATCCGATCCGCGCGGTGATGCATGACCCAGGTCTCGGCGACGCTGAGGTGGGGTGCGGCCCGCACCGACATCGCCTCCTGTTCGGCGAGCATCCGCTCGAGTCCCAGGATGCGGAGTTCGAGCGCGGGCCCCAGACGGTCGAGCGCGTCGCGATCGAGCCGGGTCAGGGCGAGGTCGAAGGGGTCGGAGCGGAAGACGATCGAGCGCAGGCCCTCGTCGCGCTGCACGCCGAGTGCGGTGCGACCCTCCTCCGTGATGGCGTAGACCTGGCGCTCGGGGTAGTTGCCCTCGCGCTCGGTGCGCACCTCGCGGATCAGCCCGTCGTTCGCCAGCCGCTTGATCGTGCCGTAGAGGGCGCCCACCGTGACGTCGGCCCAGAGGTGGATGCGTTCCTCCTCGGCCTGCAGTCGCAGCTGGTGCCCGTGCATCTCTCCGCGCGCTTCGAGCGCGCCGAGGATGAACAGTCGCATCGGATTCACGCGACTACTCTCGCATGACTAGTCGGGCGTTGTCAAAAGGGAGTCCGGACACCTTTCGGCCCGAACGGCGTCGCCGCCTGAGGGCGACCGGTGGTCGGCCGGTGGTCTGCGGGTGCGCGGCCCATGGACAGCCGGTGCGCAGCCGGTGCGCTCAGGATTCAGAGGAGTCCTCGGCCAGACGCCGGCCGGCCTCGTGGAGCCAGCGGAGCGGATCGGCCCGGGCCGCATCCGGCTCGCCCGCCAGTGCCGCGAGCTCGACGGCCTGATCGAAGCCCGCCGGTGCGGCGCCGAACACGCCCGCGACGAGCGCGACCGAGACGCCCGGGCGTTCGCGCCGGGCCAGGTCGCGCACGAGCGACGGCACCTTGCCGGCCTCCGACTGCGCGTCGTAGCGCCCCTCCCCCGTGATCACCACGTCGGCGTCGGCGACGTGGGCGGCGAGCCCCAGTTCGTCGGCGACGGCCCGGGCACCGGATGCGGTGGTCGCGCCCCACGCGGCCAGTCCGAATCCGGTCCCTCCGGCCGCACCCGCGCCCGCCGCCTCGGGGTCGGCCCCCGTCGCATCCCGCAGCAGCTCGGCGAAGTGGGCCAGGGCGGATTCGGCCCGACGCTCGAGCCCGGTCTCGATGCCCTTCTGCGCGCCGAAGACCGCGACCGCCCCGTGCCGGCCGAGGAGGGGGTTCGTGACGTCGCCGAGCACGATGGCGCCGCCGGCGGGCGGTGGCAGGAGCGGACCGAGGTCGAGGTGGGCGATGTCGGCCAGGCCGGCGTTGCCGGGTTGCACGGGTCGGCCGTCGCGGTCGACCAGCCGTGCACCCAGGGCGCTGAGGGCGCCGGCACCGCCGTCGGTCGAGGCGCTGCCGCCGATGGCGAGGATCAGTCGGTCGACCCCGGCCTCCAGCGCGGCCCGCACCGCCTGGCCGAACCCGACCGTGTGGGCCTCTAGCGGCGCCAGTCGCGCGAGCAGGGTGATGCCGCTCGTGGACGCGAGCTCGACGACGCCGACGCCACCGACCGCATCCGGATCGGTTCGGCGACCGCCGTCGGGGCCGAGCGCGTTCGCACGCAGGTCGGTTCGACCACCGCCCTCGAGGCCGAGCCCGCCCGCACCGAGGCTGGCTCCATCACCGCCCTCGCCACCTGCAACCGCACTCTCCGCCGCACTGGTCGCGGCGGGCAGCAGCAGCCAGTGCGCCTCCACCCGGCGGTCGTCCGGCCCCGACACCGCCACGGGCATCCGGCGCGCATCCGGCCGGGCCCGCTCGAACGCCTCGAGCGTGCCCTCGCCGCCGTCGGCCATCGGGATGCACCGCACGTCGTCGCCCGGCCGCACCGACCGCCAGCCCGCGGCGATGCTCTCGGCCGCCTCCGCGGCTCGGGCCGTGCCTTTGAAGGAGTCCGGGGCGATGACGACGGTGCGATCCACCCGCTCATCCCCTCACGCCCGCGCCGGCCTGTCAACGCCTCGCCCTTCCGTCGCCCTGCCCCACCCCACCCCACCCCCACCCCGAGCGGCCCGCAGCCGGTGCGTCGGCTTCCGCGGCCCGCGTCCACGCGGAACACTGGTGGCATGGCCGACTCCGATCACGCCCCCGCCCGCATCCACCTCACCTTCGACCTGCCGCCGAAGGCCGCCTCCGCCCTCGCCGCGGCCGGCCACCCCACGTCGAGCACCGCCGACGTCGAGGGTTCCAAGGAGGAGCGGAGGCGCGCCCTGGTCGAGGCCGCCCCCGGCGCCACCGCGATCCTGGCCACGGTCTCCGACCTGGTCGACGCCGAGGTGATGGATGCGGCCGGCCCCGGCCTCCGCGTGATCGCCAACTACGGCGTCGGCTACGACAACATCGACGTTCCGGCGGCGCGCGACCGCGGCATCGTCGTGACCAACACCCCCGGCGTGCTCGACGAGGCCACCGCCGATCTCGCCTTCGCACTGCTGCTCGCCGGAGCCCGCCGCGTGGTCGAGGCCGACCGTTTCGTGCGCTCGGGCGCCGAGTGGAGCTGGGAGCCCGACTTCTTCGTCGGCCTCGACGTGAGCGCCGGCGCCACCCTGGGCATCGTCGGCCTCGGTCGCATCGGCTTCGCGGTGGCGCGCCGCGCGGCCGCGTTCGGGATGCGCATCGTCGCCACAGGATCCCGCGCCTGGACCCCCGAGGCGGCCGCCCTGGGAGTGACGCCCGTCGACCTGCCCGAGCTCCTCGCCACGAGCGACGTCGTGACCCTGCACTGCCCGCTCACCCCGGAGACCCACCACCTGATCGGCGCGCCGGAGCTCGCGGCGATGAAGTCGAGCGCCCTCCTGGTCAACACAGCGCGGGGCGCGGTCGTCGACGAGCAGGCGCTCCTGGCGGCCCTGCTCGACGGCACGATCGGCGGCGCCGCCCTCGACGTCTACGAGCACGAGCCGCGCGTCACGGCCGGTCTCCTCGACCTCCCCAACGTCATCACCGCGCCGCACATCGGCAGCGCCGGCATCGCGACCCGCGAACGGATGGGGGCGGTGGCCGTGGAGAACGCCCTGGCGATCCTCCGCGGCGACACCGCCCCCAACCCGGTCTGACCGACCGGGGCCGGTCACCCGCCGACCGGGATCAGAAGTCCCAGTCCTCGTCCTCCGTGTTCACGGCCTTGCCGATGACGTACGACGAACCCGACCCCGAGAAGAAATCGTGGTTCTCGTCGGCGTTCGGCGAGAGGGCCGAGAGGATGGCGGGGTTCACATCCGTCACCGACTTGGGAAACATCGGCTCGTAGCCGAGGTTCATCAGCGCCTTGTTCGCGTTGTAGTGGAGGAACTTCTTCACGTCCTCCGTCAGCCCGACCTCGTCGTACAGGTCTTGCGTGTACTGCGCCTCGTTGTCGTAGAGGTCGTAGAGCAGCGAGAACGTGTAGTCCTTGATCTCGTCGCGCTTGGCCTGGTCGACCGTCTCCAGCCCGCGCTGGAACTTGTAGCCGATGTAGTAGCCGTGCACGGCCTCGTCACGGATGATGAGGCGGATGAGGTCGGCCGTGTTCGTGAGCTTCGCCCGCGACGACCAGTACATCGGCAGATAGAACCCCGAGTAGAACAGGAAGCTCTCGAGCAGCGTCGAGGCCACCTTCCGCTTCAGCGGGTCGTCGCCATGGTAGTAGTCGAGGACGATCGACGCCTTCTTCTGCAGGTTCGGGTTCTCGACCGACCAACGGAACGCCTCGTCGATGTCCTTCGTGTTCGACAGGGTCGAGAAGATCGACGAGTACGACTTCGCGTGCACCGACTCCATGAACGCGATGTTCGTGTAGACGGCCTCCTCGTGCGGCGTGACCGCGTCGGGGATGAGCGAGACCGCCCCCACCGTGCCCTGGATCGTGTCGAGCAGGGTCAGCCCGGTGAACACCCGCATGGTGAGCTGCTGCTCGGCGGGGGTCAGGGTGGCCCAGGACTGCACGTCGTTGGACAGCGGCACCTTCTCGGGCAGCCAGAAGTTGTTGACGAGGCGGTTCCAGACCTCGACGTCCTTCTCGTCCTGGATGCGGTTCCAGTTGATGGCCTGCACCTTGTTGAGGAGCTTCAGCGGCTCGGAAGGAGGGGGAGTCATCGTTTCATTCTCGATTCGGAATATGTGACGCAGGAGTGGGGGCGGCAGCCGCTAGAGCATGCAGCTGACGCAGCCGTCGACCTCGGTGCCCTCGAGCGCCAGCTGACGGAGACGAATGTAGTAGATCGTCTTGATGCCCTTGCGCCAGGCGTAGATCTGAGCCTTGTTGATGTCGCGCGTGGTCGCGGTGTCCTTGAAGAACAGCGTGAGCGACAGGCCCTGGTCGACGTGCTGCGTCGCCGCGGCGTAGGTGTCGATGATCTTCTCGGCGCCGATCTCGTAGGCGTCGTCGTAGTACTCGAGGTTGTCGTTCGTCAGGAACGGGGCCGGGTAGTAGACCCGCCCGATCTTGCCTTCCTTGCGGATCTCGATCTTCGAGGCCACCGGGTGGATCGACGAGGTCGAGTTGTTGATGTACGAGATCGACCCGGTCGGCGGAACCGCCTGCAGGTTCTGGTTGTAGATGCCGTGCTCCTGGATGGAGGCCTTCAGCTCCAACCAGTCCTCCTGCGTCGGGATGTGGATCTCCGACGAGGCGAACAGCTCCGCGACGCGCTCCGTCGCCGGCACCCAGGCCTGCTCGGTGTACTTGTCGAAGAACTCGCCCGAGGCGTACGTCGAGTCCTCGAAGCCGTCGAACCGCTCGTCGCGCTCGATCGCGATGGCGTTCGAGGCGCGCAGCGCGTGGAACAGCACGGTGTAGAAGTAGATGTTCGTGAAGTCGACACCCTCCTCCGAGCCGTAGAAGACGCGCTCACGGGCGAGGTAGCCGTGCAGGTTCATCTGGCCGAGGCCGATGGCGTGCGACTTGTCGTTGCCGTCTTCGATCGAGCGCACCGAGGTGATGTGCGACTGGTTCGACACCGAGGTGAGGCCGCGGATCGCGGTCTCGACGGTCTTGCCGAAGTCGGGCGAATCCATCGTCAGCGCGATGTTCAGCGAGCCGAGGTTGCACGAGATGTCCTTGCCGATCTCGGCGTAGGAGAGGTCTTCGTTGTAGGTCGTCGGGGTGTTGACCTGGAGGATCTCCGAGCAGAGGTTCGACATGTTGATGCGGCCCTTGATCGGGTTCGCCTTGTTGACGGTGTCTTCGTACATGATGTACGGGTAGCCGGACTCGAACTGGATCTCGGCCAGGGTCTGGAAGAACTCGCGCGCCTTGATCTTGGTCTTGCGGATGCGCGGGTCGTCGACCATCTCGCGGTACTTCTCGGTCACCGAGATGTCGCCGAAGGGCAGGCCGTAGACCTTCTCGACGTCGTACGGCGAGAAGAGGTACATGTCCTCGTCGTTCTTCGCGAGCTCGAACGTGATGTCGGGCACCACGACGCCGAGCGACAGCGTCTTGATGCGGATCTTCTCGTCGGCGTTCTCGCGCTTGGTGTCGAGGAACTTCATGATGTCGGGGTGGTGGGCCGAGAGGTACACCGCGCCCGCACCCTGACGCGCACCGAGCTGGTTGGCGTAGCTGAAGGAGTCTTCGAGCAGCTTCATCACGGGGATGATGCCGGAGGACTGGTTCTCGATCTGCTTGATCGGGGCGCCGGCCTCACGGATGTTCGACAGCAGCAGGGCCACGCCGCCGCCGCGCTTGGACAGCTGCAGGGCGGAGTTGATGCCGCGGGCGATCGACTCCATGTTGTCTTCGATCCGGAGGAGGAAGCAGGAGACGAGCTCGCCGCGCTGCGCCTTGCCGGTGTTGAGGAAGGTGGGGGTGGCCGGCTGGAAGCGGCCGCCGATGATCTCCTCGACGAGGTTGGTGGCCAGCTTCTCGTCGCCCTGGGCGAGGCCGAGGGCGGTCATGACCACACGGTCCTCGAAGCGCTCGAGGTACCGCTTGCCGTCGAAGGTCTTGAGCGTGTAGCTCGTGTAGTACTTGAAGGCGCCGAGGAAGGTGTCGAAGCGGAACTTCTTCGAGTACGCGAGGTCGTTGAGCTGCTGGATGAACTCGAACGAGTACTGGTCGAGCACCGCCTTCTCGTAGTACTCCTTCTCGACCAGGTAGTCCAGGCGCTCCTGCAGGTTGTGGAAGAAGACCGTGTTCTGGTTGACGTGCTGCAGGAAGTACTGCTTAGCCGCCTCTTTGTCCTTGTCGAACTGGATCAGCCCGTTCTCGTCGTAGAGGTTGAGCATCGCGTTGAGCGAGTGGTAGTCGAGTGCAGGCGCCACCTGGGGGGCGTCGATCAGAGTTGCTTCCACAGTCTGTCCAATCCGTTCTGGACGGCCTCGCGGTCATCCGGGGTTCCGAATACTTCGAATCGATGAAGGAGCGGGACCGTGCACTTGCGCGCGACGATGTCGCCCGCAAGGCAGTAGGCCTCGCCGAAGTTGGTGTTGCCGGCAGCGATGACGCCCCGGATGAGTGAACGGTTGTGCTCGTCGTTCAGGAAGTGGATGACCTGCTTGGGTACCGCCCCGCCCATCCCCCCACCGCCGTAGGTGGGGAGGACGAGCACGTAGGGCCGGGTGGCCTTCAGCTTCTCTTCACGAGCGTAGATCGGGATGCGGGACGCAGGACGCCCCAGACCTTCGACGAAGCGATGGGTGTTGCCCGACACGCTCGAGAAGTAGACGATCTCGGCGGCTTCGGGCACGGCCTAGCTCGCCGCGAGACGCGCGAGCTCTTCGATCTTGTCGGGGCGGAAGCCGGACCAGTGGTCGCCCTCCGAGGTCATGACGACCGGAGCCTGGAGGTAGCCCAGCTCCTTGACCGTCTCGAGCGCCTTCTCATCGACCGAGAGGTCGAAGATCTCGAACTCGAGACCCTTGTTCTCGAGGGCGCGATAGGTAGCGGTGCACTGGACGCAGGAGGGCTTCGTGTAGACCGTGATTGCCATGGACAAGCACCTTTCTCGCGGGACGAACGACTGTGATGAAATCTGGAGATTCCGGGCCTTCCGCACTGTTTCAGTGGGCCTCGAGCTCCGGGAGTTCAAT
This sequence comes from Herbiconiux sp. 320_LB, assembly GCF_059691755.1. Lineage (NCBI taxonomy): Bacteria > Bacillati > Actinomycetota > Actinomycetes > Micrococcales > Microbacteriaceae > Herbiconiux > Herbiconiux sp. 320_LB. The sequence goes on from NZ_JCAWAD010000002.1 coordinate 294,213, forward strand.
ACTACATATAGTTGGCGGTCAAGGCGAGCACCCCTAGATGAAGTGTTACACCCGTGTAATTATCCACAGGGGCACCGGGCTTATGCACAGCGTTTCCGATCCCTCCATCCACAGGATGAAGGCCGGAAATCCGCCGAAATCGACTCGCCTGTGGAGAGCCGTGTACCTCAGGTCTGAGGATAACTTCGGCCACCGACATCAGCCGTGTCGGGCGTGTCGCACCCGTCGCACCCACGACACCACGAGCGCCACGGCGGCCAGCGCCGCCGGCACCGCGAGATGGGCCCCCGCGAGCACCACCAGCCCCGCCACGAGCACGACCGAGATCGCCGCCAACCACCAGCCGACCCCGAAGCGCGGCAGGAGCCGGAGCGCCGCCACCACCCCCAGCGCGTACACCGCGACCATGCTCGAGGTGTGGATGAGGATGAACGGGGTGAGCATCCCCCCGGTCAGCACCATCGCCGTGTAGTACGCCGCCACGAGCGCGGCGACCAGCCCGAGAGCCCGCCTCGGCACGCCCCCCTCTTCGGCACCCCGTCCGAAGTAGCGTGGCAGGTCGCGGTCGCGCCCGAGCGCGGCGCCCAGCTTCGCGAAGGCGGCGAGGTAGGCGTTCAGCACGCCGAGTGCCACGATGCCGGCGACGGAGGCGACCGCGATCCGGCCCCAGGCGGGGGCCGTGCGTTCGACGAGGTCCAGGAGCGGCACGGCCGAGTCGCCCGCCCGGTCGCCCAGCACCGTGACCGTGACGAGCTGGAGCCCGAGGTAGCAGGCGCCGACCACGACGATCGCGATCGCGGTGGCGAGCGGGATGGTCCGCCGCGGTCGGCGGAACTCCCCCGCGATGTGGGTCACCGCCTCCCAGCCCGCGAAGGCCCAGACGAACAGGCTCACCGCGGTGCCCACGCCCGCCCAGCCGTGCGGCAGGAACGGTTCGAGGTTCGACGCCTCCCCGGCGGGCGCGGCCACGACGACGACCCCGACCACGACCGCGACCAGGAGGCCGGACAGCACCAGCTGCGCTCGCCCCGAGAAGCGCAGGCCCGCGAGGTTGGAGAGAAAGGGCGGCACCAGCAGCACCGGCGCGACGACGAAGGCGATCCAGCCGGGCGCGCCGAGCACCGCCACCAGGTACTCGGCGCCGAGCAGCGCGACGACCGGAGTGCCGACGCACACCCCGAAGAAGAACCAGTAGCTGGCCATCCGCGCGGCCGTCGGCCCGAGTGCCAGCCGCACGAAGGTCGCGACCCCGCCGGCATCCGGATGCCGCGAGGCGAGTGCGGCGAAGGTGCCGGCCAGGGGCACGGACAGCACGATCAGGGCGAGCACGGCGAGGATCGATCCCGGCCCGGCCGCGGCGGCGGCGAGCGCCGGCAGCACCAGGATGCCCGTGCCGAGTACCGCGGCGACGTACAGCGCCGACCCCTGGGCCAGTCCGACACTGGGGCGGCGCGCGTCGGCAAGGGGGGAGGCGGTCGTCGCAGAACTCATGCGCCCAGTCTGATCATCCGGAACCCGCGCCGGAATGGCGCCGATGCCAGACTCCATCGACATCCTGCCAGCGGGCCGGGGTGGGTCGGGGGGGTCTGCCGCCTCAGTCGGGGCCGGGCGAGTCGTGGTGGCCCAGCCAGGCGGTGAGGATGCGCTCCAGCGTCATGCGGTCGGCGACCGACAGCTCCTCCACCAGGCGGCGCTCGTTGGCCATGTGGTCGGTGAACGCGGCGTCGATCCGCTCGAGACCCTCCGGCGTCAGTGCGACGACCCGCCGTCGACCGTCCCCGCCGGCCAGCCGCCGGGTGACCAGGCCCGCCGCGACGAGTCGGTCCAGGCGCTTGGTCATCGCCCCGGTGGTCACCATCGTGTGCTCGGCGAGCTCGCTGGGCGCCCGCTCGAACGGAGGGCCCGCCCGTCGCAGCGTCGCCAGCACGTCGAACTCGCCCTCGCCCAGACCGTGCCGGGAGTAGACGGTTGCGAGCTCCCCGGTCAGAGCGTTCGCGAGCCGGTGCAGGCGACCGATGACCCCTTGCGGGCTGACGTCGAGGTCGGGGCGGGCTGCGGCCCACTCGGCCTGGATGCGCGCCACCCGGTCGTCGATTCCGCTCATGCCCTCGACTCTACCTTCCCAGGAAGCTATATTCGCTTCCATGGAAGCTACATGGCGCTGGATCGCCGTCACCGCGATCGCCCCCATCGCCTGGGGCTCGAACTACTTCGTGACCCGGCAGTTCCTGCCGGTCGACGTGCCCCTCTGGGGAGCCGTGCTGCGCGCCCTGCCGGCCGGACTCATCCTGTTGCTCGTCGCCCGCGAGCGGCCTCGCGGCGACTGGTGGTGGAAGTCGCTCGTGCTCGGGGTGCTCAACGTCGGCGCGTTCTTCGTGCTGATCTACGCGGCGTCGCAGCTGCTGCCGACCAGCATCGCCTCGACCGTGATGGCCACCTCCGCCGCGGCGCTGATGCTGCTGGCCTGGCCGCTGCTCGGCGAGCGCCCCGGGGCGTTCGCCGTCGCGGGCGCCGCGGTGGGCTTCGCCGGCGTCTGCCTCATGCTGCTGCAGGGCGCGCAGGGCGGGGTCGATCCGCTCGGCGCCGCCGCCTCGCTCACGGCGATGCTGATGTCCTCGGTCGGATTCATCCTCACCAAGAAGTGGGCGGACGGGCGGCGGGTGCTCCCGCTGACCTCGTGGCAGCTGATCGCCGGCGGCCTCGTCGTCCTGCCCTTCGCCGTCGCGCTCGAGGGGCCGCCGCCGGCACTGGACGGCCCGGCCGTTCTGGGCTTCGTCTACGTGGCCGTCGTGGCGACGGCGCTGGCCTTCCTCGCCTGGTTCGCCGGGCTGCGACACCTGCCGGCCGGATCGGTGGGTCTCGTCGGGCTGCTCAACCCCGTGACGGGAGTGGTGCTCGGCACGGTGGTCGCGGGCGAGGCGTTCGGTCCGCAGCAGGCCCTCGGCACCGCCCTGGTGCTCGGAGGCGTACTCCTGGGTCAGCGCCGGCGGCCGGCGGACGCTAGCCCGTGACCTTGGCGGCGGCGGCCGCGAGCTGCGGAACCAGGCCGTCGAGCACGACCGGGATGCTCAGCACCGAGGCCGCACTGTAGGCCGCGGACAGCTCGCCGTCCGGGTCGAGCACGATCGCCCGGCCGTCCTTGACGACCGAGAGGGTCTGCAGCAGCGGGTCGGCGAGCGCCTCGGCGGCGGTGAAGCCGATCGGCAGCACCACCGCGACCTGGGCGTCGAAGTCGGCGACCTGCTCGGCCGAGACGCTGGCGTAGAAGCCGCTGGCCGGGAGGTCCAGCACGGGCGGGTTCTGCACGAAGCCGAGGTCGGCGAGCAGGTCGAACCGGCCGTCACCGGCGAGGTACGCGCCGTAGGCGTCACCGAACTTGCTGGCCGCCACCGTCGTGAGGCCGGCGAGCTCCGGATGCGCGGTCGCCGCATCCGCGATCGCCGTCTCGGTGTCGGCGACGAGGGCGGACGCCTCGTCGGACTTGCCGAGGGCGGCGCCGATCTGCTCCAGCTGAACGTCCCACGCCGTGGCGAAGGAGCCGGTGCCCTCGGGCGAGTAGACGGTCGGCGCGATCTGCGCGAGGCGCTCGTAGTCCTTCTCGTCGCCCGCCGAGCGCACGTTGAGGATGACATCGGGGTCGAGCGCCTGGATCTGCTCGAAGTTCACGCTGTCGCCGGAGGCCTCGATGATCTCCGGGGTCGAGTCGCCGAACCGGTCGGTGGCCCACGGGCCGACGCCCTTCGTGTCGGCGGTGAAGCCCTGCCAGGAGTAGACGCCGACCGGGGTGACGCCGAGCGCGAGCGCCATCTCGGCGTCCGACCACCCCAGTGCGACGACCTTGAGATCGCCGTCTTCGGGCTGCGGCACGGTGACCTCGCCGAACATGGTCTGCACGGTGCCGAGGTCGCCCCCGGCGGCCGGGGAACCGGTGGCCGAATCGGTCGAGGTGCCGGAGCAGCCGGTGAGGACGAGCGCCGAGGCGGCGAGGAGGGCGGCCGAGACGGAGAGGGATCGGGTGAGTCGCATTAGGTAAGGCTACCCTGACCAGATAACGACGGAATAACGACGGGGTAACGAGCGACGGTCGGACGGCTCGGATCCGGCCGCTCAGGCTCGTCGGCTCAGTGCGCCCCGGCCAGCGGCACCACCAACGGCGTGTGCGACTCCGGATCCTCGATGACGCGGCAGCGCAGCCCGAACACCTCGTGCACGAGCTCGGCGGTCACGATCTCCGCCGGGGCGCCCTCGGCGACCACGCGGCCGTCGCGCATCGCGATCAGGTGCGTGGCGTAGCGCGCGGCCTGGTTCAGATCGTGCAGCACCGCCACGAGAGTGCGGCCCTCGCGGTTGAGCCGGCCGAAGAGCTCGAGCAGCTCGAACTGGTGCGTGATGTCGAGATAGGTCGTCGGCTCGTCGAGCAGCATGAGCGGGGTCTCCTGGGTGAGCGCCATCGCGACCCAGACCCGTTGCCGCTGCCCGCCCGAGAGCTCGTCGACCGTGCGGTCGGCCAGGTCGGTCACGTTCGTGGCCGCCATCGCCTCGACCACCGCGGTCTCGTCGGCGTCCGACCAGCGGCGCAGGATGCTCTGGTGCGGGTAGCGCCCACGCGAGACCAGATCGATCACGGTGATGCCCTCGGGAGCGATCGAGGTCTGCGGGAGCAGCCCGATCCGCTTCGCCACCTCCTTGGCCGGCAGCGCCGCGATGTCCGCGCCGTCCAGCAGCACCCGCCCCGCGCTCGGCTTCAGCAGCCGCGCGAGTGCGCGCAGCAGCGTCGACTTGCCACAGGCGTTCGGCCCGACGATCACGGTGAACGACCCGGGCGGGATGACCACGTCGAGTTCGGGGAGGATCGTGCGCTGGTCGTAGCCGACCCGGAGTCCCGCACCCTCGAGCCGCGAGGCAGCGAGGCCGGGGCGGGCGGGGGTGCCGAGGGGGGAGAGCGGTTCTGATGCCGGCATGGTCACCGTCTTCCTGCCTGGGAGATGAGGAGCGCGATCAGGTACACGCCGCCGAGCGTGACGGTCACGGCGCCGACCGGCAGCGCGGCGGGCGCGATGATCCGCTGCGCGATCACGTCGCTGGCGAGCAGCAGCGCGGCGCCGGTCACCGCGGCGGGCACGAGCGGGAGGCCGGGCGCGCGCGTCAGCCTGCGGGCGATCTGGGGGGCGGCGAGCGCGACGAAGACGATCGGTCCGGCCACCGCCGTGATCGTGGCCACGAACGCGACCCCCACGATGACCAGGGCGAGCCTGCTGCGTTCGAGGGGGACGCCCAGGCTGCGGGCACGTTCGTCGCCGAGTTCGAGCATCCGGAGCCGGGGGGCGAGCAGGGCCAGCAGCGGGATGAGCACGGCGACCGCGATCGCGACCGGGCCGACCTCGCTCCAGGCGAGGTTGTCGAGCGAGCCCATGCCCCAGCTCGCCGCCGAGATCGCGGCGTTCAGGTCGGCGCGGAGCACGAGGAAGTCGTTGGCCGCGTTCAGCACCGCACTGATGGCGATGCCGATCACGATCAGGCGGAAGCCCTGCATCCCGCGCTTGTACGCGAGCAGATACACCACGACGGCGGTGAGGATGCCCCCCACGAGTGCGCCGGTCACGGTCGCCGCGTAGTTCCCGCCGATCAGGAGCGTCACGACCAGCGCTCCTGTGTAGGCGCCCGAGTTGAATCCGATGATGTCAGGGCTGCCGAGCGGGTTGCGGGTGAGCGACTGGAAGACGGCCCCCGCGAGCCCGAGCGCCGCCCCGCCGACGACGGCCATCACCACACGCGGCAGCCGCCATTCGAGCACGATCCGCAGCACGCCGTCCGAACCCTGCCCGCCCAGGGCGGCGATCAGCTGATCGAGCGGGATGGGGTACTCCCCCTGAGTGATCGCGAACGCACCGAGCGCGAGCACCACCAGCACGGTCACGGCCACCACGACGAGGCTGCGGCGGTGCAGCACGCCGCTGAACGGCCCGACGCGGAGGGCGATCCTGCCGGGCACGGCCGGGGCGGCCCCGACGGCGGGCGGCGCCTGGACACCGGATCGGCTCATCACAGCCCCTGCTTCTTCGACCGGCGGATCAGCACGATCAGGATCGGCGCCCCGACGAAGGCCGTGACGACGCCCACCGGCATCTCGCCCGGCACGAGCACCCGCCCGGCGACGTCGGCCGAGAGGAAGATGATCGGCGCGAACACCATCGTGAGCGGCAGCACCCATCGCTGGTCGGGCCCCACGATCGAGCGGGCGACGTACGGCGCCATCAGGCCGAGGAAGGCGATCGGGCCGGCGGCCGCGGTCGCCGCGCCGCAGAGCAGGGTGATCGCGACGAAGGAGAGCAGCCGGGTGCGCAGGATGCGGGCGCCCAGCGAGGTCGCCAGGTCGTCGCCCAGGGCCACCGCGTTGAGCGGCCGGGCCACGACGAGGGCGAGCAGCACGCCGGCCACCAGGAACGGCAGGATGCCCCAGAGCGAGTCGAACTGCCGGTTCTGCAGCGAGCCCGCCTGCCAGAACCGGATCTTGTCGAAGATGTCCGGGTTCCGGATGGTGATGGCGAAGGTCACGCCCTGCAGGGTCGCCGAGAGCGCGACGCCCGCGAGCACGAGCCGCACGGGTGTCGCGCCCGCTCCGGCGCCGCCCCGGCCGCTCCCGCTGCGGGCGCCGATCAGGTAGACCGCGACGGCCGCGAGCGCTGCACCGAGGAACGACCACCAGACGTAGTTCGAGAGGTCGGCCACGCCGGCGAGCGCGACCGCGAGCACCACGGCGAGATAGGCGCCCGAGTTCACGCCCAGGATGCCGGGGTCGGCGAGCGGGTTCCGCGTCACGGCCTGCATCACCGCGCCGGCGAGGCCGAGCGCCGAGCCGACGGCGATGCCGAGCAGCATGCGCGGCACGCGGTAGTCGGTGACGAGCACCGAGTTGGTGTCCGTTCCACCCTGGGTGAGCGCTGTCCAGACCACCTCGGGGGAGAACATCCCCGAACCGATGAACAGGCTCGCGATGGCGACGACCGCGAGGAGGACGAGGGCGCCGAGCAGAATGGCGAACCGCGAGGCCGTCGAGCGCGCGATGCCCGTGCGCGCCGCGGCCCGGGCCCGCTCTCGGGCGGTCGGGAGCCGGAGGCTGTCGAGGTCTGCGCTCATCGGCGTGACCCTTCTCTCGGCATTCAGGCAAGGTTACCCTAACCCGAATACCGGGCCACGCGAAGGCCCTGGGATGCGATACAGTCCAACACACTCTTCATCCCACCGATCGAAACGGGGACTCGTGACCGGATGCGTGCTGGCAGCGACAGGATTCGACTCGGGGCCGCTCCTGCTGGCCCTCGCCGTGATCGCGATCGGAGCCGGCATCGTCTGGCTCCTGCTCGCCCGCCGGCGCGCACGTCGTGAGGCGCAGCGGGGCGGACTGGCCGCCCTCGCCGCCATCCCGTTGCTCGTGATCGCCCTGCTCGCCTCGGGCGGGCTGGCACCCGCGCCGGCCCAGGCCGCCGAGCCGTGCCCGGCCGGCACCGTCTCGGCCCCGGCGACGCAGAACCCGGCGACGCAGAACCCGGCGACCCCGGCGCCCACCCCGACCCCCACCGAGACGACGAACCCGGTCGACTACACCCCCGGCGCGGCCGGCATCGGCGACCCGTACTACCCGCTCGACGGCAACGGCGGCTACGACGTGCAGCACTACGGCCTCGACCTCGCCTACGCCCCCACCACGGGTGTGCTCTCGGGCACGGTGACCATCACCGCCCTCGCCACCCAGAACCTCTCGGCGTTCAACCTCGACTTCGACACCCGCGAGGCCGACGGCACCGACTCGATCGTCGTCTCCGGCGTCACGGTCAACGGAGCCACCGCCGACTGGAGCCTCGCGACCACGCAGATCAGCATCGACTCCGGCCAGCCGCAAGCGCCCGGCTCGACCGACGGGAACGCGACGCCACCGCGCACCGAGCTCACCGTCATCCCGCACGCCGGTCTGCCGACCGGCTCGACGATCACGACCACCGTCGCCTACAGCGGCGTGCCGATCGAGATCGACGACGCCTTCGGCCCCGCCGGCGTCTTCCGCACCCCCACCGGCGCCGTGATCGTCGGCCAACCCCGCGTCGCCGCGACCTGGTTCCCCTCGAACGACCACCCCTCAGACAAGGCCACCTTCAGCACCAGGATGACCGTGCCCGAGGGTCTCCAGGTGATCGGCAACGGCCGCCTCGCCGCGCAGCAGACCGCGAACGGCCAGACCACCTGGGACTGGGAGATGGAGAAGCCGATGGCGACCTACCTCGCCACGGCGACGATGGGCGACTACCGGATCGGCACGAACACGGATGCGGCGACCGGCATCACCTACTACGACGCCATCGACCCCACCCTGTTCAGCCGCGAGGCCGACGGCGGCGGTACCACGGTCGGCGACGTCGCGACCGCGATCTTCGCGACCGAACCCCAGGTGATCGCGTTCCTCGAGCAGTCGTTCGGCGACTACCCGTTCAGCGAGGCCGGCGGGATCGCGATCGGCGAGATCGGGAACGGCGACGATCTGCCCTACGCGCTCGAGAACCAGACCCGCCCGATCTACCCGGCCTGGTCGTTCCCGGCCGACGCCGACGCCTCCGTCGTCGTGCACGAGCTCGCGCACCAGTGGTATGGCGACAGCGTCTCGATGGAGCGCTGGTCGGACATCTGGTTGAACGAGGGCTTCGCCACCTACGCCGAGTGGCTTTGGGAGGAGGGCCAGGGCGGCCGTACCCCGCAGCAGCGCTTCGACGCCTACTACGCGAACCCGCCCGGGCCGGACGCCGCGTTCTGGGCGACCGTCGTGGCCGACCCGGGTCCGGCCGGCATCTTCGACTCCGCGGTCTACACCCGCGGCGGGATGACCCTGCAGGCACTCCGGAACGCGGTCGGAGACACCGCCTTCTTCGCCATCCTCAAGGGCTGGGCGAGCGAGAAGGCCGGCACCTCGGCGTCGACCGCCGACTTCGAGGCCTACGCGGAGCAGGTCTCGGGGCAGGATCTCGACGCGCTCTTCACGGCCTGGCTGCACACGGGCACGAAGCCCGCGGTCTAGCGGGGCAGCGCCTGGTCGAGATCGGCGAGCAGGTCGTCGACCGACTCGATGCCGACGGAGAGCCGGATGACGTTCTCCGGCACCTCGAGGACCGTCCCCTTCACCGAGGCGTGGGTCATCTCCGACGGGTAGCCGATCAGCGACTCGACGCCGCCGAGCGACTCCGCGAGCTGGAAGAGCTTCGTCGACTCCGCGAGCGCCCGTGCGGCGGCCGGGCCGCCGGAGAGGGCGAGCGAGATCATGCCGCCGAAGGACTTCATCTGGCGCGCGGCCAGCTCGTGCCCCGGATGCGTGGGCAGGCCCGGGTAGTACACCGCGTCCAGCGCGGGGTGACCCACCAGGTGCTCGGCGATCGTCTGGGCGTTGGAGGAGTGCCGGTCCATCCGCACCGCGAGGGTCTTGATGCCCCGGGTGGTGAGCCACGCATCCATCGGCCCGGAGATGCCGCCGGAGGCGAACTGCAGGAAGCGCACCTTCTCCTCGAGCTCGTCGTCGTTCAGCACGACCGCGCCGCCGAGCACGTCGGAGTGACCGCCCAGGTACTTGGTGGTGGAGTGCACGACGATGTCGGCGCCGAGGGTGAGCGGCTGCTGCAGGTAGGGCGAGGCGAAGGTGTTGTCGACGACGACCAGGGCTCCGGCGGCGTGGCCGATCTCGGCGAGCGCGGCGACGTCGCTGATCTTCATCAGCGGGTTCGACGGGGTCTCGAGCCAGAGCAGCTTCGTGCGGCCGCCGGCGACCGCGGCGGCGACGGCGTCGAGGTCGCTCATCTCGACGACGACGTTCTCGACCCCCCACTTGCCGTGGATGCGCTCGATCAGGCGGTGGGTGCCGCCGTAGACGTCGTTGCCGAGCACGATCCGGTCGCCGGGTTCGAGCACGGCCCGAAGCAGCGCGTCCTCGGCGGCGAGGCCCGAGGCGAACGAGAGGCCGTGCCTGGCACCCTCGAGCGAGGCGAGCAGCGTCTCGAGCGAGGTGCGCGTCGGGTTGCCGCCGCGGGCGTACTCGTAGCCGTTGCGGAACCCGCCGATGCCGTCCTGCACGAAGGTGCTGGTCAGGTAGACCGGGGGGATGATCGCACCGGTCGTGGGGTCGAACTCCTGCCCGGCGTGGATGGCGCGGGTCTCGAAGGCCTCGCCGCGTGCGAAGTCGTCGTCCTCGACCGAGCGGTGCGCCTTCTCGGTGTCGTCAGGGCGGATGGTGTTCTCGGAGGTCATGTCGTGTCCTTTCGTCGTCGCGCGCTCGGGCGCGGTCACGCTTCGCTGAGGAAGGTGAGGAGGTCTTGCCGGGTGATGACCGAGACGGGCTTGCCGTCGTCGCTCACCAGCAGGGCCGGGGAGTCCTTGAGGGCCGCGCGGGCCGAGGAGAGCGGTTCGTTCGCGCCGATCAGGGGCAGCGGGGTGCCGACGAAGTCGCCGACCTTGTCGGTCATCGCGGCCTTCCCGCCGAAGACCTGGTCGAGCAGGGCCTGTTCGTCGAGCGACCCGACGACCTCACCCATGACGACCGGCGGCTCTGCGGTCAGCACGGGCAGCTGGGAGACGCCGTAGGTGGTCATGATCTCGATGGCGTCGTGCACCGTGTCGGAGGGATGCACGTGGACGAGCGCGGGGAGCCCGCCCTCCTTGCGCGCCAGGATGTCGCGCACGGTCGAGCCCTCGGTCTCGGAGGCGAAGCCGTAGGAGCGCATCCACTTCTCGTTGAAGATCTTGCCGAGGTAGCCGCGGCCGCCGTCCGGCAGCAGCACGACGACGACCGCGTCGGCCGGCAGGTCGCGCGCCGCCTTGAGGGCGGCGGCGACCGCGAGGCCGCTCGAACCGCCGACGAGGAGGCCCTCCTCGCGGGCCAGTCGACGGGTCAGCTCGAACGACTCGGCGTCGGAGGCAGCGATGATCTCGTCGACCACGGTGCCGTCGTACGCGGCCGGCCAGAAGTCCTCCCCCACACCCTCGACCAGGTAGGGGCGGCCGGTGCCGCCGGAGTAGACCGAGCCCTCGGGGTCGGCGCCGATCACCGTCACCCGCCCGTCGGAGACCTCCTTGAGGTAGCGACCGACACCGCTGATCGTGCCGCCGGTGCCGACACCCGCGACGAAGTGCGTGATCAGGCCCTCGGTGTCGCGCCAGATCTCGGGGCCGGTGGTCTCGTAGTGGCTGAGCGGGCCGTTGGGGTTGGAGTACTGGTTGGGCTTGAACGCGCCGGGGATCTCGCGGGCCAGTCGATCCGACACCGAGTAATAGGAGTCCGGGTCCTCTGGCGCGACCGCGGTCGGGGTCACGACGATCTCGGCCCCGTAGGCGGTGAGCACGTTCCGCTTGTCCTCGCCGACCTTGTCCGGCAGCACGAAGACGCAGCGGTAGCCGCGCTGCTGGGCGACGAGCGCGAGGCCGATGCCGGTGTTGCCCGAGGTGGGTTCCACGATCGTGCCGCCGGGCTTGAGGAGCCCGTCGCGCTCGGCCGCGTCGATGATGCGGGTCGCGATCCGGTCTTTCGACGAACCGCCCGGGTTCAGGTACTCGACCTTCGCGAGCACGGTGGCGGCGATGCCCTCTGTCACACTGTTGAGCTTGACGAGCGGGGTGTCGCCGACGAGGTCGATGACGCTTTCTGCGTACTTCATGGCTGTCCTTGGCTGAGGCTGGGCCTCGCACCCGCTACGTGCACGAGCGTGCACGGCGCGCTGCGAGAGCGGCGGCTGGGGGGTGGCGAATCGTCTGAGAAGAAGGGACGTCGCTCAGCGACGACAACAGCGGAGATTCACGAGCACGGGAGCCATCCTACTCGCCCGGGCCGTGCAGGTGGGCCCGCATCCGGGAGGGGACGGCGGATGCGGAATACGATGAAGACGCGGTGCCATCCGGAACCGCCGAACGGAGAACCCTCGTGAGCGACACCTCCCCCTTCCGCATCGGCTACAAGGCCTCGGCCGAGCAGTTCGCGCCCTCCGAACTCCTGGACTACGGCGTGCTCGCCGAGCAGGCGGGCTTCGACTCCGTCTTCATCTCCGACCACCTGCAGCCCTGGCGGCACACCGGTGGGCACGCGCCGGCGGCGATCCCGTGGCTCGGCGCGCTCGGGGCCCGCACCGACAGCATCCTGATGGGCACGTCCGTGCTCACCCCGACCATGCGGTACCACCCGGCGGTCATCGCGCAGGCCTTCGGCACGCTGGGGTCGATGTATCCCGGGCGCGTGATCCTCGGCGTCGGCACCGGCGAGTCGCTCAACGAGGTCGCCCTGGGGCTGCCCTGGCCCGACCAGAAGGAGCGGTTCGCGCGCCTCAAGGAGGCCGTGACCTTGATCGAGCAGCTCTGGCGCGAGGACAGGGTGACGCACGAGGGCGAGTACTACACGACGGAGAACGTCACGATCTACGACCGGCCCGAGACCCCGGTGCCGATCTACATCGGCGGGGCGGGCCCGGCGGCCACCCGGCTCGCGGGGCGAATCGCCCAGGGCTTCATCACGACCTCGGGCAAGGCGCCCGAGCTCTACTCCGAGACCCTGATGCCGGCCCTGGCCGACGGGATCGCGAAGGGCGCCCGCACCTCGCCGGTCGACACGATGCTCGAGATGAAGGTCTCCTACGACCACGACAAGCACCGTGCGCTCGAGGACACCCGGTTCTGGGGCGCCCTGGCGCTGACCCCGGAGGAGAAGACCGGCATCGAGGATCCGATGGAGATGGAGCGCCGCGCCGACGAACTGCCGATCGAGCGGGTCGCGACGCGCTGGGTGGTCTCGGACGACCCGGAGGAGATCGTGGCGGGCATCCGGCCCTACGTCGAGCTCGGCTTCCGGCACCTGGTGTTCCACGCTCCGGGGCCGGATCAGACGCGGTTCTTGGAGGTGTTCGGCAGCGAGGTCGTGCCGCGGCTGCGGGCCCTGTTCGGCTGAGCCGGGCTCGGGCGTCTACGCGGTCGAGAGCTGCTGCTCGTACAACCGCGCGTAGGCGCCGTCGCGCGCCAGCAGCTCGCTGTGCGACCCCGACTCCACGATGCGTCCTGCGTCGACCACGAAGATGACGTCGGCGTTCACGATCGTCGACAGCCGGTGCGCGATCGCGATGGTGGTGCGGCCGCGCGCGGCCGTGTCCAGCGCATCCTGCACCACCCGCTCCGAGATCGAGTCCAGCGCACTGGTCGCCTCGTCGAGGATGAGCACGGCCGGGTCTTTCAGCAGCACGCGGGCGATCGCGATGCGCTGCTTCTCGCCGCCGGAGAGGCGGTAGCCGCGCTCCCCCACCACGGTCTCGTAACCCTCGGGGAAGCTCATGATGCGCTCGTGGATGTTCGCCCGCCGGGCCGCGTCGACCAGTTCGTCAGCGGTCGCGTCGGGTCGGGCGTACCGGAGGTTCTCGGCGATCGTCGCGTGGAACAGGTAGGTCTCCTGGCTCACGATGCCGAGCCGATCGATCAGCGACTGGTGCCGCAGCTCGCGCACGTCGCGCCCGTCGACGAGCACGGCGCCCTTGCTCGCCTCGTAGAGCCGGGGCACCAGGTACGAGACCGTGGTCTTGCCGGCGCCGGAAGGTCCGACGAAGGCGGCGAACTGCCCGGGCTCGACCGTGAACGAGACGTCGTCGAGGGTGGGATGCTCGGGCTCACCGTCGGGGTAGACGAAGCCGACGTGGTCGAACTCGACGCGACCCGCTCTGCCCGAGCGCGGAAGGTCGACGGCGTCGGGCGCATCCGTGATCGCGGGGCGCAGATCGAGGTACTCGAAGATGCGCGCGAACAACGCGCCCGAGGTCTGCAGGTCGAGGCCGACCCGCATCAGCCCGAGCAGCGGCCACATCAACCGGGCCTGCACCGTGGTGAAGGCCACGATCGTGCCCGCCGTGATGTCGACGCCGCCGGCGATCAGATAGCCCGAGACGAGGTAGACCACGGCGGGCACGATCGAGAGCACGATCTGCACGATCGCGAAGAACCACTGACCGCTCATCTGCTGGCGCACCTGCAGACCGATCTGGTTGTCGTTCTCGTCGGAGTAGCGCGCGATCTCGGTGTTCTGCCGGTTGAAGCTCTTCGCGAGCAGGATGCCCGAGACGCTCAGCGTCTCCTGCGTGATCGCCGTCATCTCCGACAGCGACTCCTGCGTCTGCGAGGCGATGCGCGCGCGCACCTGGCCGACCCGGCGCTGCACCCAGACCAGGATCGGCATCAGGATGACCGCGACCAGCGTGAGCTGCCAGCTGAGCAGCAGCATGGCCACCAGCGCCGCAATCACCGTGACCGTGTTGCCGAGCACGCTCGACACGGTGTTGGTGAGCACGTTGGCGACACCGCCGACGTCGTTCTGCAGCCGCGACTGGATGACGCCCGTCTTGGTGCGGGTGAAGAAGGCGAGTTCCATGCTCTGCAGGTGCGAGAACAGGCGGATGCGCAGATCGCCCATCACCCGGTTGCCCACCCGCGCGGTGAGATAGGTCTGCCAGACGCCGAGCGCGGCCGACACGACCCAGATCAACACCATGAGCCCGACCAGCTCGATCAGCACCGGGATGTTCGGACCGCCGGCCGGGAACAGGCCCAGGTCGAAGGCCTGCTGGGTCAGCAGCGGCGGGATGACGGTGAGCGCGGCCCCGACGAGCACCAGGATGCCCGTGACCACGAGCGCCGAGCGGTACGGCACGAAGAGCGTCGAGATGCGCCGCAGCAGATGCGGGATCTTCGGGGCGTCGGCATTGGCGGCCTTCTGTGCGTTCTTGTCTCCGCCCGACACACGCCCGCCACCGGGATGGCTCCGCCCGCCCGCCGCCGCTACCGCCGCCATCCGGCCGCCACCTACACCGCTCATGGCCACAGCGTACGCCGCACCTCCGACGCCGGAGCCGCGTTCCTCCCGCAGCGGAATCGCGTCCTCCCACATCGGAATCGCGCGGACGACGACGAACGTCGCGGCGACCAGACCCCTCGGGGCCGCCGGTCGCCGCGACGTTCGGAGAACTCCGCGACTACCCCTTCGTCGACCCCGCCAGCAGGCCGCGCACGAAGAAGCGCTGCAGGGCGAAGAAGACGATCAGCGGCACCACGATCGCCACGAAGGCACCGGCGGTCAGCAGGTACCAGTCCTGGCCGCGCGAACCGGTGATCTCGGCCAGGAGCTTCGTGATCGGCGCCACCCCGCCGTCGGCGAAGATCAGCGCCACCAGCAGGTCGTTCCAGACCCAGAGGAACTGGAAGATCGCGAAGGAGGCCAGCGCCGGCATCGTCAGCGGCAGGATGATGCGGAAGAAGATCTGCCCGTGCCCCGCGCCGTCGACCCGCGCGGCCTCGATGACCTCGCGAGGGATCTCGGAGACGAAGTTGTGCAGGAGGAAGATCGCCAGCGGCAGGGCGAAGATCGTGTGCGCGATCCAGACCTGCGAGAAGGTGCCGTTGGAGGGGATGCCCGAGAAGATCCAGTCGTCGCCCACCGCGACGCCGCGGGAGAACAGCGACAGCAGCGGCACGAGGGCCATCTGGATCGGGACGATCTGCAGGGCGAAGACGCCGATGAACAGCCAGTCCTTGCCCTTGAAGTCGATCCACGCGAAGGCGTAGGCCGCCAGCGCCGCGATCACCAGGGGGATCAGCGTCGCCGGGATCGTGATCGCGATCGAGTTGACGAACGACGAGGCGATCGTCACCTGCGAGTTGCCGGCCTGCAGCACCTCGGAGTAGTTGTCGAGCGTGAACCCGGGGTTGAACAGCGTCGTCCACCACCCGGTGGTCTGGATGGCGTTGCGGTCGCGGAACGACGAGATGAACAGGCCGAAGGTCGGCACGGTCCAGATGATCGCGATGACCAGGGCCGCGATCGTCGCACCCCGGCTGGTCAGCCGGCGCTTGGTGCGCTTGACCGCGGTCTCGTCCCGCTCGATCGCCTTCTCCCCGCTGCGCAGCTGGTTCTTGGTCGACGCGTCGACCGGCAGGTCGATCGGCTGCACCGCGCTCATCGGATCTCCCTCTGCTTCTTGATCTGCCTGGCGTTGTAGATGACGATCGGCATCACCAGGATGAACAGGATGACGGCGAAGGCCGCCGACCGCCCGTATTCGAAGTTCTTGAACTGCGTGTACATCTCGTTCGCCAGCACGCTGGTGTCGTTCGCGCCCGCCGTCATGGTGCGCACGATGTCGAAGACCTTCAGCGACGCGATCGAGATCGTGGTGATCACGACGATCAGCGACGAGCGGATGCCGGGCACCGTCACGTTGATGAAGCGCTGCCAGGCGTTGGTGCCGTCGAGCTCGGCCGCTTCGAGCTGCTCGGTGGGCACGCCCTTGATGGCGGCGGAGAGCACGACCATCGCGAATCCGGTCTGGATCCAGATCAGCACGATGATCAGGAAGAAAGTGTTCCAGGGCGACTCCTGCAGCCACTGCACGGGCTGGCCGCCGAACCACACCACGAGCTGGTTGAGCAGACCGATCTGGTTCTCGTCGACGGGACGGTAGGTGTAGACGAAGCGCCAGATGATCGAGGCGCCCACGAACGAGATCGCCATCGGCATGAAGACGAGGATCTTGAAGAACTTCTCGCCGCGGCTCTTGTCGATGAAGACCGCGTAGGCGAGACCGAAGATCGTCGAGGCCGCGGGCACGACCAGCACCCAGATGATGGTGTTGAGGATGACGCGGAGGTTCTGGGGCTGCGTGAGCACCCAGACGAAGTTGTCGAGGCCGACGAAGTTGCCGCGGCTGGAGAACAGCGAGTCGATCGCCGTCTTCACCGTCGGGTAGATCAGCCCCACCAGCAGCAGGATGATCGCGGGGGCCAGGAAGCCCACCAGCTGGAAGAGGTACCCCGCGCCCTGCTTGGAGCGGCGGTCGAGGTAGAAGAACAGAAGGCCCAGGGCCGCGGCGATGAGGGCCGCCCACCAGACCGAGCCGAGCAGCACCAGCGCCAGGAAGGGCGCGGCCACGCACACGGCGAGGCGGATGATCGTGTACTTGCGCCCGCTACGAGGCGCGATCTCCACGAAGAAGAGGATCAACGCGACGACGACGCCGAACGCGATGACGACGATGGGGATCTGCGCCAGCGGAGGCAGCTTCCCCACCCAGAGGAGGAAATCCGACATGACAACCTTTCGAGTGCAGCTCTGAACTCAGGATCGGCCCGACGCCCGGCGTCGTTGAGACACCGTAGCACCGGGGTGCGCGGAGGCCGCCCGAATCTCTTCGGGCGGCCTCCTTGCATCCATTCGATTACCGGAGGGATGGACGACCTATTCGGTCGGCCAGCCGCCTTCGATCTGGGTCAGCACGTCGGACTGCGGCGTGCCGTCGATCCAGCTGACCATGCCCTTCCAGAACGTTCCGGCGCCCACGGCACCGGGCATCAGGTCGGAGGCGTCGAAGCGGAACGTGGTGTCCGGGTCCTGCAGGATGCCGATGGCCTGCTGCAGGATCGGGCTCGTCGCGCTCTTCGGGTCGAGACCCGTGTTCGCCGAGATCACGCCGCCGAGGGCGACGCGGCTGTTGGCCCACTCGGGGCTCGAGAGGTACTCCTGCACCTTGACGGTGTCGGCGTCGTTCGAGAACGCACCGACGATCTCGCCACCACCGGTGACGGCCGTGTCGCCCTCGGTCACCGGCGGGGTCACGAAGGCCCAGATGTCGGCGTCGGGGCCGACGGTCGCGCCGGCGTCGGTGAGGAAGCCGTCGAAGAACGAGGCCTGGTGGGTGAGCGAGCAGGTGCCCGCGGCCATGGCGTTCGCCACGTCGCCGAACGCCGTGGCGTTGATCGACTTGACGTCACCGAAGCCGGCGTTGACGTAGCTCGGGTTCAGGAGGATGTCGCCGACGGCGGTGAAGGCGTCGGAGATCTTCGGGTCGGTGAACTTGACGTCGTTCTTGACCCACTGGTCGTAGACGTCGGGGCCGGACTGACGCAGGACGAGGTCTTCGACCCAGTCGGTGCCCGGCCAGCCGGTGGCGTCGCCCGAGCCGAAGCCGGCGCACCACGGGGCCGCGCCCAGGGTGGTCTGCATCTTGGCGGTCAGGTCGACCATCTCCTGGTACGTCTTCGGCACGGCCCAGCCGTTGGCCGCGAACTGCTTCGGCGAGTACCAGATGAAGCCCTTGACGCTGGCCATCAGCGGAGCACCGTAGAAGGTGTCGTCGACGGTGCCGTAGGCCTTCCAGTCGGTCGACCAGTACTGGTCGACGTTCTTCTCGACGCCCTCGGGGGCCTTCTGGATGAAGCCGCGCGACGCGAGGTCGGCGAGCAGACCCGGCTGCGGGAAGATCGCGAGGTCGGGCGGGTTGCCACCCTGGGCCCGGATGCCGATCTGCGACTCGAACTCCTTGGACGACTCGTACTGGATGTCGATGTTGTTCGCCTTCTCCCAGTCGGCCCAGGACTGCTCGAGCAGCTCGGCCTCGGTGTCGGCGATCGTTCCGTACACGGTCACGACGCCGTCGGCCTCACCGACGGTGTTGGCGGAGGACCCTCCGCCGGCACCGCCGGAACAACCGACGAGCGCGAGCCCGAGGCCCGTCGCAAGGGCGATGGGTGCTGTGACACGGCGGTGCAAGATGGACCGCATTTCTCCTCCTCATTGAGTAGACGTGAACGGACCGATCAGCCCGCCCACTCTCCGATCGACCGATCGGACTAGGACAGAACGCCCCCGTCAAGGTGCCTCAGGGAGCGGGTGTAGGGAAACCTTTCCATAAGTCTCAGCAATTTACAAGCGACTTCGAGGGGCGGTCGAGAAGGTAACGATTTGGTTGCAGAGAGCGCTCTCACGGACTACTCACGTGAGACCCCTCCGGAGCCCAGTACTGACGCGGAAGCGCTCCGACCCACTAGGATTGTGGAAGCGTTTGCAGGCGTATGACGAGGAGGTCGTGATGTCGGGCATCGAAGACGTCGCGAGTCTCGCCGGCGTGTCCAAGGCGACCGTGTCGCGGGCGCTCAGCGGCCGCGGCTACGTCTCGAGCGAGACGCGCACCCGGGTGACCGAGGCCGCTCAGAGTCTCGGCTACGTCGTCTCCTCCAGCGCATCCAGTCTCGTCACCGGCCGCACGAGCAATGTCGGCGTCATCATCCCGGTGATCAACCAGTGGTTCTTCGGCAGCATCATCGAGGGCGTCGAACGCGCGCTGCTGGATCGCGGCTACGACCTGATGCTCTACAACCTCGCCAAGTCGCGCGCCGAGCGCACGAGGGTGTTCGAGTACTTCCTCGTACGCAAGAGGGTGGATGCGGTGATCGCCGTGACCCTGGAGATCACACCCGACGAGGCCGAACAGCTCCTCGCCCTCGGCAAGCCCATCGCGGGCATCGGCGGCCCACTCGCCGGCATCCCGACCCTCGGCATCGACGACGTGGAGGCCGCCCGGCTCGCGACCGAGCACCTGCTGCTCCTGGGGCACCGCGACATCATGCACGTGGGCGGCGACCTCGACGAGCAGATGGACTTCCATGTCCACAGCAAGCGACTCCAGGGCTACCTGCAGGCGCTCGAGGCCGCGGGCATCCGGTACGACGAGAAGTCGTTCGTGCCCACGCACTTCGACATCCCGGGCGGCTACCGTGCCGGCAAGCAGATCCTCGGCGACCCGCGGCGCCGGCCCACGGCGATCTTCGCGGCCGCCGACGAGGTGGCGATCGGCATCATCCTGGCGGCGCGCGAGCTCGGTCTCTCGGTGCCGGAGGATCTCTCGGTCATCGGCATCGACAACCACCCCCTGGCCGAGATGTTCGGGCTCACCTCGATCGAGCAGCGACCCGACCAGCAGGGCGAGCTCGCGGTCGACTGGGTGATCCGCCAGCTGGAGGAGCCGGGGTGGATGCCGCCGGCCGAGCACGCCTTCCTGCCCGCGACGCTGGTCATCCGCTCGTCGACCGGCCGGCCCCGACGAACCTCCTGAGAACGCCTTAACGGCGGATGCCCCGGGCCAGTGGCCCGGGGCATCCGTTGCGAAGCAGTGAGACTACTTGAGGGTGACGGTCGCGCCGGCCTCTTCGAGCTGTGCCTTGGCCTTGTCAGCGGCCTCCTTGGTCGCGCCCTCGAGCACGGCCTTGGGGGCGCCGTCAACGAGAGCCTTCGCCTCACCGAGGCCGAGGCTGGTGAGGGCGCGCACCTCCTTGATGACCTGGATCTTCTTCTCGCCGGCCGACTCGAGGATGACGTCGAAAGCGGTCTGCTCCTCGACCTCCTCAGCGGGGGCTCCACCGGCAGCGGCGGGGCCGGCGACGGCGACGGGGGCGGCAGCGGTGACCTCGAAGGTCTCCTCGAACGCCTTGACGAACTCGCTCAGCTCGATGAGCGTGAGCTCCTTGAAAGCCTCGAGCAGTTCCTCGGTGGAAAGCTTTGCCATGTTGTTCTCCTTGTTTGGTAGTTAGTTCAACCGCGTGACCGAGCAGGAGCTCAGGACGCGGACTCCTGCTTCTCGCGCAGCGCATCGACCGTGCGAACGGCCTTCGACAGCGGTGCGTTGAAGAGATAGGCGGCTCCGAACAGCGAGGCCTTGAAGGCACCGGCGAGCTTCGCCAGCAGGACTTCACGGGACTCGAGATCGGCCAGCTTGGTGACCTCGGCAGCGGTC
Organism: Herbiconiux sp. 320_LB; assembly: GCF_059691755.1. Taxonomy (NCBI): domain Bacteria; kingdom Bacillati; phylum Actinomycetota; class Actinomycetes; order Micrococcales; family Microbacteriaceae; genus Herbiconiux; species Herbiconiux sp. 320_LB. Next base: position 314,825 of record NZ_JCAWAD010000002.1, read on the forward strand.
AGGGGGTTACCGTCGAAGTACCCGCCCTTCACGACCAGCAGAGGGTTTGCCTTGGCAAAGTCACGCAGCGACTTGGCGACGGCCACGGGGTCACCGTGGACGAAGGCGATCGCGGACGGACCGGCGAGCTCGTCGTCGAACGACGAGATGCCGGCGTTGTTCGCCGCGATCTTGGTCAGCGTGTTCTTTACCACGGCGTATGACGCGTGCTCACGGATGTTGCCGCGCAGCTGCTTGAGCTGGGCAACGGTGAGACCGCGATACTCGGTCAGCAGAACGGCGGTCGAGCTCTGGAAGAGTTCCGTGAGCTCGGCTACCGAGGCTTCCTTGTTCGCCATGGCGCTCCTAGTAATCGTTGATGTGACCGGAATGACCGTCGGCACACACGAAAAAAGCTCCGGCACAGGAGGCCGGAGCGAGAGAACCAGCGAGACGCTGAAAAACTTACTTCGTACACCTGCGCAGGTCTTCGCTCATGCGAATCTTCGATCGAATGCTGCTCGCGCACCATCTGATGACCGGCGGTCTTTGGCCTCGTACATACTAAGCGGCCCGCCCCTGCGACGCAAATCGCAGGTGACGGGCCGCTCGGAGATCAGGTCAGCGGCGGTTGCCGGTGATGAAGCGGAGCAGGAAGACGATGAGCGCGATCACGAGCAGGGCGATTCCGACGTAGAGAAGGAACTGCAGCGATGAGACGAAGCCACCGGTGAACAGCAGGATGATCGCCACGACGACGATGATGATGACGAGGATGTTCATGTGATTCCAGACCTTCCGTAGGCGGGATCGCGTCCCTCGGCCCCGTGGCCGTGATTTTGACCGTACCCCGATCGTCAGGCGAGCGGGAGGGCGACGGTGAAGACCGTACTGCCCGGTTCGCTCCGCACCGCGACCGAGCCGCCGTGCGCATCCACGACCGCCTTCACGATCGCGAGGCCGAGGCCCGTGCTGCCGGCGTGCCGCGAGCGGGAGGAGTCGCCACGCACGAAGCGCTCGAACAGCGTCGGCAGCAGGGCGGGGTCGATGCCCGGGCCGTCGTCGGCGATGGTGACGCGGGCCATCCGGTCGGGCGCGGTGTCGATGCTGCCGGGTGCGGTGGTGCTCCCGCCCGCGATGCCGCTTCCGGGCGCGGTGTCGATCGAGACCCGCACGGTCGTGCCCGCCGGGGTGTGCACCCGCGCGTTCGCAAGGAGGTTCGCGAAGACCTGGTGCAGCCGGGCCGCGTCGGCAGCGACCTCGACGGGCTCCTCGGGGAGGTCGAGCTCCCACTGGTGGTCGGGGCCGGCCGCGTGTGCGTCGCTCACGACGTCGACGAGCACCAGCGAGAGGTCCACGGGTGACACCGCGAGCTCGGGCTTGGCGTCCAGACGGGCGAGCAGCAGGAGGTCCTCGACCAGGGAGGTCATGCGTGTGGCCTCCGACTCGATCCGGCCGAGCGAGTGCGAGACGTCCTCGGGCAGGTCGCCCGAGGTGCGCCGGGTGAGCTCGGCGTAGCCGCGGATGCTCGCGAGCGGGGTGCGGAGCTCGTGACTGGCATCCGCGACGAACTGCCGCACCTTGTTCTCACTCTGCTGGCGGGAGGTGAGGGCCGAGGCGACGTGCTCGAGCATCCGGTTGAAGGCGAGCCCCACGCGCCACACCTCGGATCGCCGGTCGGCGTCGTCGATCGGGACGCGTTCGCCGAGCGCGACGTCGCCGCGATCCAGCGGCAGCTCGGCGACCCGGGTCGCGGTCGCCGTCACGCGGTCGAGCGGGCGCAGCGCGAGGCGGATCACGAGGAAGCCCGCGATCCCGGCCAGCAGCATCGCGCCGGCCGTGACGGCGACGATCACGACGATCTGCTGCGAGAGGGTGCTGGTGACGTCGGAGAGCGGCAGGCCGGTCACCACGATGTCGCCCGCGGTGGTCACGGTCTGCGACTCGATCCGGTAGTCGCCCAGCGAGTCGATCGAGACGCTGGTCGCCTGGCGACCTGGCTCCACGCCGTCGAGCGAGGCGAGCTCGCTCTCGGTCAGGCCCTGGAGGGCGCCGTTCTGGTCGAGCACGAACCCGCTGGTCGCGATCCCGTCCGAGACCACGGCCACGACGGTTCCGGATGCCTGGCCGAGGGTGAGCCCGGACTGCGCGCCCGGCCCGCCCTGCGCGCTCTGGGACAGCGAGATGATCGTGCGGTTGGCGGCCTCGTGCAACTGCGAGTCGAGCCGGTTGAGGAGGAAGCCGTTGAGCGCGACCGTGCTGACCACGCCGATGATGACTCCGGCGAGCGCGATCAGCCCGAGCACGCTCAGGATCAGCGTCCGCCTGAGGGTCACAGCGCGGGTTTCAGCATGTAGCCGGCGCCGCGCACCGTGTGGATCATGGGCGTGCGGCCCGCATCCACCTTCTTGCGCAGGTAGGAGATGTAGATCTCGACGACGCTGGACTTGCCGCCGAAGTCGTAGCTCCAGACCCGGTCGAGGATCTGCGCCTTGCTCAGCACGCGCCGCGGGTTGCGCATGAGGTATCGGAGCAGCTCGAACTCGGTCGCGGTGAGCTCGATCGGGTCGCCGTCGCGGAAGACCTCGTGGCTGTCCTCGTTGAGCTCGAGGTCGCCGACCGTGACGATCGGGTCGTCGGCGTCGGCCACAACGAGGGTGGAACGACGGATGAGCCCGCGCAGGCGCGCCACCAGCTCTTCGAGGCTGAACGGCTTGGTGACGTAGTCGTCGCCGCCCGCGGTGAGCCCGGCGATGCGGTCGTCCAGCGCATCCTTCGCGGTGAGGAAGAGCACGGGCGTCTCGTGCCCGTCGCCGCGCACGCGGCTGAGCACCTGCAGCCCGTCGATGTCGGGCAGCATCACGTCGAGCACGATGACGTCGGGGCGGAACTCGCGGGCCATCGTGATGGCCTGCCTGCCCTCGCTCGCGGTCTTGACCTCCCAGCCCTCGTAGCGCAGGGCCATCGAGAGCAGGTCGGTGAGGGTGTTCTCGTCGTCGACCACGAGGGCGCGCACGGGCGAACCATCGGCTCGGCGCAGACGGGGCTGCTTGGCGGGGGTCGTTTCGATGCTCACGAGTTCCAGTATTGGCAATCGGCTATGAGGAGTCTATGAGCCGTCGGGGTGGTGTCTGAGAATGTCGGTGGCGGGGATGTCTGGCGGCCGGGTCGCTAGCGGTTCGGATGGCTTGGGATCGAGATGTCTGTCGCTGGCGGGGGATGTCCTCGGGTCGGGAGACAATAGGGACGTGTCCGATCTCATGCTCTCCTTCCCGTGGGACGAGCATGCCGTGCCCGCTCCTCCCCCGCCCCACGAGCGGCGGATCGTCGCGCGGTCGACCGACCGGGTCGCGTGGCTCCGGGCCCGCAGCCGCGGGGTCACCGCGACGGATGCCGCCCGGCTGGCCAGTGCCGCCGCCGTGAAGGCGGTCGCCTGGGAGAAGTTCAACGGCTCGGGCTTCGGCGGCAACGCCTTCACCGACCACGGTCGCGCCCGCGAGCCCGAGATCGCCGCCTGGGTGCTGAAGGAGCACGCGATCGAGCCGAGCGTGGCGCTGTTCCACGCGAGCCGCTCGCGGCATCACCTCGCCACCCCCGACGGCATCCGGGTCACCACCTCCGGCGCGCTCGAGCTCGCCGAGATCAAGACGACCTCGAAGCCGTGGTCGCGCATCCCGCGCAGTTATCTGCGGCAGGTCTGGTGGCAGCAGTACGTGCTGGGGGCGGAGCGCACCCTGGTGGTCTGGGAGCAGCACGTCGACTTCGTGCCGCTGGCCAGCGACCCGCGCTGCCAGTGGGTCGATCGCGACGAGTCGCAGATCGAGCTGCTCGTGCACCGGGCCGACGAGCTGCTGGCGTGGATGCGCGGAGAGCGGGGGCGCGCATGAGCGTCGTGCTGCGGGCCGGGCACGGCACCCACCGGGGGCGCGCATGAGCGTCGTGCTGCTGCACGGGCTGGGCGGCACCGGGGCCGACATCCTGGATCAGGTCGGCCCGATCATCCCGTCCGGAACCCCGGTCTTCGCGCCGGACGTGCGCGGTCACGGTTCGCGTGAGCCGCTCGATCCGGCGCTGCCGTCGTCGGCGTTCTCGATCCCGGCGCTGGCCGACGACATCGCCGTGCGCGTCGCCGCCTGGCGCCGGGAGCTCTCGCCCGCCCAGGCGGCGGAGCCGGTGACCGTGATCGGCACGTCGATGGGCGCGGCCATCGCGCTGCGGCTCGGTATGCGCTTCGGGGCCGTCTCGGGCGTCGAGCCCGAATCGGGTTTCGGCGAGCTCGAGCGCCTGGTCTTCGTCCGCCCCGCGTTCACCGACCTGCCCCTGCCTCACAACCTCCGGATGTTCCCGGTCATCGGCGAGCTGCTCGCGGATCGCGGCCCGGAGGAGGGTGCGCGGGTCTTCCTCGACACCGAGATCTACGCCGAGACGCTCGAGGAATCCCCCACCGCCGCGGAGGCGCTGATCGGGCAGTTCCAGAGCCCGGATGCGGCCGCCCGTTCCCGCCGTCTCCTGGAGATCCCGCGCTCGGTGGCCTTCGACGACACCGAGAGCCTCGCCGACATCGCGGTGCCGACCGCGATCGCCTGGGCCCCGCGCGACCCCGTGCATCCAGTCTCGGTCGCCGAGCTCTGGATGGACGAGCTCGACGGCGCCGCCAGCCTCCCCCTCCCGGCCCGCGACGACGGCCCCGAGGCCTACCTCGACGCCACCCGCACCGCCCTCGCCGCCTGGCTCGGCTGGCGCTAGCCCTGGCAGACGAATGGGCCCACGCCTTCCGACGCGGGCCCGTTCGTGACCTAGGTCAGGCGCACGGAGTGAGGTTCGCCACCGCGGCCGACAGCGTCGACGTCCCACCCAGGACGACGATCTCCGACGGAGCGATCCGGTAGATCGCGTCGATCGTGGCCTGCGGCACACAGGTGCTGGGCACGATCATCAGCGGGCTTTCGCTGTAGCCTGCCGCAGCGCCGCCGCTCAGCGCATCGGCGAACCCCGTGCCACTGGCGAGGTACACCCGCGGTGCCGTGGGGAACGCCGCGTTCACAGCGACCGAGGTGTCATAACGGGAGGCACCGGCCACCCGGGGCGTGAGTGCGCCGAAGGCCGTCATCGCGCTCTGCTCGAGCTGCGGCGTTACCGAGTTCGGGCCGCCGACCACGTGCGCCGAGGTGTAGCCGCGTTCGGCGATGAAGGTCTTCTCCGCGTCGGAGAGCGCCGTGCTGTGACCGTCCACGAGCATCATCGACTGCCCGAACCTCACGGCGGCCGGGCCGGCGCTGAGGGCGTCCGGGAAGTCGAGGCCCGACGCGAGCGTCGGAGCCGTCGCGCTGAGGTTGCCGAAAAGGGGATGCATGAGCAGCGAACGCGACGTGGCGAATCGATCGGCTCCGGAGATGCGGTTGACCGTCGCACCGGTCGTCAAGAGTTGGGTGCGGACGTTCTCGGAAATCGAGGAGGGTCCACCCACGAGCGCGATGTCCTTGACGCCGAGTCGTGTGAGTTCGGCCACGACTCCGTCGGGCAGCGCATCAGAGCGAGTGAGAAGGATCGGACCAGCGTTGATTCCCGCGACTCCCGATGCGCTGAGAGCGTCTGCGAACTTCTCCCCGCTCACCACGTAGGCGACGTTCGCTGTCGCGAACGACTGTCGGGAGAGCTCGAGGGCCGTGACGTACCGATCTGCGCCCTGCACCCGGCTAACGGTCGGAGCCGGCTTGATCTGCATCGAACAAGTGGTCAGCTCGTGGCCGTTCGTGCCGTCCGAAAGCGGATAGGTGCTTCTGATCGCGAAGGTGTACATGCCCGTCGTATTCGGCGTCCCCGAGAACGTGGAGTTCGTCAGTTCGATCCCCGGAGGCATCACTCCGGCGAACAGGTCGACGGAGCCGACCGCGACATCCCGAGCCGAGCTCGGCGCCAAGGCGTGACCGGTGTTGGCCGCAGGCTGAGGGCAGACCGGTGTGACGACCGTCTCGGCCGCGTTGGCCCCGGCGCTGCCGGAAGCGACGGAGAGACCCACGAGGGCCAGCAGGGAGAGGGCGGTCAGCCCGATCTGAGGACGAGAGGCCGGGGAGTTTCGAGTCAGGGTCATGATCTTCCATTCGTAGAGAGATCATCAGTTTCCGCCTGATTCCGCTGACCCCGTCCTGAGCAATTGGTACTCAGGAACGGGTGGAACCTGATCGGGCACGGACCGACCGGGACGCTCGGACGGCACGGACCCGTTCTAGACCCGTGTGGCCGCCAGCGCTTCCTGAGAAGCGCTCGTCAGAGGGGCCGGGGCGGGGCGGCGGGTGGACTCGAGGGCGAGGATGGCGGCGAGGCCGACGAGCCAGGCGAGGGCGACGGTGGTGGCCACGAGTTCGAGGATGCCGCCGAGCTGCGTCGCGAGCTGGAGGAGGGAGAGGATGCCGCCGATGCCCGCGATCACCGCGACGACGACGGCCGCGACGAGCGAGAACCGAGCGAGGCGGCGGAACCGGCGGTCGGCGGCGGCCTGCAGCATCACCAGCGCGGCGGCCGCGAAGCCGATCACGGCGCAGACGGTGTGGATCAGGTCCTGCCAGGTGAACGCGGCGCCCACCGGCAGCGGGCAGTACCTCGTGCAGGTGATCTGCGAGGCCACGCCGAACATCAGACCCGCCACGGCGAGCACGATGGTCGACGGAACCACCGCGAGCCAGCGCATCCCGGGCCGGAGCAGGGGTGCCGCCAGCGCCGTCACGATCGCCGCCGAGGCCACGAGGGTCATCGCGATGCGGAAGACCCCGGCGGTCGGTTCACCGGTGGCCCCGAGCTCGCTGACGTAGAGGAACCGATCGGCGCCGAGGCGTGCGACCCAGATGAGCACGAGCCCCGCGGCCGCGAGGAGCGCCCCCGCCCACAGCCCGACTGTGCGCAACGTGCTCATGGGTCTCGGGGCTTCCTGCTCGGGCGGCCGGTGGAGGCCGAGGATCACTGAATGCTACGGCGTCGCGCGCGAGTTTGCACCCCAGTGACGTGACCGTAACACCGGCGAATCATTCACCCCATAACGTGAGGATCAGCCGAAGAGGCGACGCAGTGGAGCGGGAGCCCGAGCCCCCTGGTGTGTGACGAGAGCTGTTGTGTGGCGAAGACGACCGGAAGGGCTGAGGATGATCGAACAGTGGAGCGGAGCGTCGAGGACGACGAGTCCGACACTCACCCACCCCAAGACGATGCGGGCAGCAGTGCTCGCCGAGTTCGGCGCACCGGACGCGTTCTCGATCGCCGAGGTTCCGACACCCGTCCGGATCAACGCCGAGGTGCTCGTCAAGGTCGCCGCGGCCGGAGTCAATCCGATCGACGCCAAGACCAGGGCCGGCAAGGGCGTGGCCGACGCGGTCGCCTCCCTCCCGTGCATCCTCGGCTACGACTTCGCGGGCGTGGTGGTCGAGATCCCGTTCGCCGGGCATCCGCTCAACGTCGGCGACGAGGTGTTCGGCATGATGTCGACGCCGCGCGGCGAGGGCTCGTACGCCGAGTACGTCTCCGTTCCGAGTCTGCAGGTCACCCGCACCCCGAAGACCCTGTCGCTCGTCGAGGCCGGCGCGGTGCCGTTGGCCGCCCTCACCGCCTGGGGCCTGGTCGTCGATCTGGCCAAGGCCCACGAGGGGCAGCGGATGCTCATCACCGGCGCGTCGGGAGGTGTCGGTCACTTCGCGGTCCAGTTCGCCTCCTACTTCGGCGCCCGGGTCGCTGCGACGGCCTCGGCCCGCAACCAGGCGTGGCTCCGTGAGCTCGGTGCGAGCACGGTGCTCGACTACGACCTGACCGGATGGGAGGACCAGGTGTCGGACGTCGACGTCGTGGTCGATCTCGTCGGCAACACGGTCGACGACACCGGGCGGCGCGCGCTCTCGACGCTCCGGCCCGGCGGGTTGATGGTGAACGCTCCCACCGGGAGCTGGCCGACCCTCGACGAGGAGGCCGCCGCCGCGGGCGTGCGCGCGACGACGTTCAAGGTGGCCCCGGATGCCGCGACGCTCGCCGTGGTCGCCCGGCTGATCGACTCCGGCGACGTGCGGGTGCACATCGACCGCGTCTTCCCGCTGGCCGAGATCGCGGCGGCGCACTCGAGCCTCGAATCCGGACACACGCGCGGCAAGCTCGTGCTGCAGGTGGGCGAACTCCCCTTCTGACGGAGTGCTCGTGGCCGTGCGGCTCGCGGTGTCGGCCGCCGCCGCGGCCGCGGCAGCCTCCGTGGCGGCCGTCTCCCGCAGGGTCTTCATGGGCACGGAGTCAGCGCTTCAACTGCGGGCGTGAGTGTCAGCGGACCGCCGAGGATCACGATGCGGTCGGGATCCAGTCGCACCAGATCGTCCAGCACCGGCTGCGGCACGCAGTTCGGCTGCACCACGTAGAGCGGAGCGCGGTCGTGCGCCGCGAGCGGTCCCCCGCTCAGCGCATCCGGAAACGACGCACCGCTGGCGAGGTAGGCGGTCGTCGCCCTGGGGAAGGCCAGCTGATTGATGCGCACCCCGGTCGCGTACCGGTCGGGGCCGCTCACCCTGAGAACCGCCCGCGTCTTCCCGAGGGCGGCCTCGAATTCGGCGCTCACGGTCGAGACACCTCCCGCGATCGTGACCCGGTCGACGCCCCGCGCATCGAGCAGGGCCCGCTCGACGTCGGTGGGGGCGGGTTCGGCTCCGTCGACCAGTAAGACCGGTGATCCCGTTCGGCTCGCCGCGGGCGCGGCGGTCAGTGCGTCTGGGAAGGAGGCTCCCCCGGCGATGTGGATGCTCGAGCCGGCCGGCGCACCGACCGCGCCGTCGCCGATGAGGCTCCGCGACACCTCGTACCGATCGGCGCCCGCCACCCGCACCACCGTGGATCCGGTGCTGGCTCGGGAGAGCTGGTCCATCACCGCGTCGGAGACCGTCCGCTCGCCGCCGACGACCACGATGACGTCCGGCGCGAGCCGGTTGAGCTCGGTGGCGGTGCTGACCGGCACGCTCCGCGCCATCGTCAGCAGCAGGGGCGCACCCCGGGTGGCGGCGACGGATGCGGCGGTCAGCGCATCCGGGAAGGCCTCACCGCTCGCGACGTAGACCAGCTCGCTGTGGGCCAGGCCGAGGGAACGGGATGCGAGCGCGGCCTGCGCGTACCGGTCGACGGCCGCCAGCCGTTGCGGAACGGGAAGCCCCCGCCGCGCGTGCTCCCCGGCGACCGAACCGGCCTCCCCGAGCGCCGAGGCCCTGGCTGGGGCTGGGGCTGGGGCTGGGGCTGGGGCTGGGGCTGGGGCTGGGGCTGCTGATGAAGCGGGTGTGTCGAAGGCGGCCCAGCCGAGCAGCATCGATCCGAGTGCGGCGGCGAGCGCGCAGCGCACCACGAGGTGCCCGGTGGTCATAAGAGGTGGTTCGACGTGTCCATGAACCCATGGTCGCGCCCGGCGAAGGAGCGGTGATATGAGCAATCCCTACCCAGACGCGTTCGCGCCGCCACCGCCCGACCAGCCGATCCGGTGCTGCCTCAGGAAGGAGCGTCGGTCCTGACCGCGAGCAGGTGCTCGAAGACGAAGTCGTCGTGGAGCTCGTCGCCGACGAGGAAGGTCTTCACTCCGACCCGCTCGAAGCCGCTCTTCTCGTAGAAGCGCTGGGCCCGCTCGTTCCGCTGGTTCACGCCGAGCCAGACACTCATCGCGCCGGCCTCGGTCGCGGCCTGCAGCGACGCCTCCATGAGCGCCCGGGCGACACCGTGGCCATGGAAGTTCGCCCGCACGTAGCACTTGCTCAATTCGGCGGTGGGCCGATATCGGACGGCGTCGAGCACCCCCTGATCGGTCGGCTCGCCGACGATCACCAGCGTGTACCCTGCTATCTCGCCGTCGACGTCGGCGAGCAGCACCACGGCGCTCTCGCTCGTGAGGTAGCGGGAGAACTCCGACTCGGAGAGGTGGGACTCGATGAAGGACGTGATCGCCTCGGGCGCGGTTCCGGGAGGGCAGGCGAGTTCGAACGTCTCCGCAGCGACGGCGGCGACGATCCTCGCATCTTCGGGACGTGCCCGGCGAACCCTCGTGACCATGTGTCACAAACTACCCGGACTTCCCCGATCCGCCCCGTCGCCGAACCGTCTCCGCCCAGACCCGAACCCCCGATCCGGGCTCGCATTCGACGCTCGACCCGCATTCGACGCTGCACTCCCGCCCGCGGCGAACCAGGCGCTCCGCCCGGAGCGATCTACCAGCGTGATCACGAGGGCGGAGCGCACCGTCGCCAGGCGAGGTCAGCAGGGCTTCAGCATGTCGACCCGGGAGTCGATCGTGGCGTCACCCCCGAGGATGACGATCTTCGTCGGCTGCAGCCGCACGATCTCCTGCAGCACCGGCTTCGGCACGCAGCTCTTCTGCACCAGGTAAACCGGGGCACCCTGCTCGCCGGCGACCGGAGCGGCGCTGAGGGCATCCGAGAACACCTCGCCGCTGGCCAGGTAGAACGTCGAGGCCGTGGTGAACCACTGGTTCACGGCGACCGCTCCGCTGTACCGGTCGGGACCGCTCGCCCGGGTCACCGAGAAGAGGTCGGTGCCGAGTGCATCCTGCAGATCCTGGCTGACCGAGAGCGGGCCGCCCGCGATCCGGATCGTCTCGGTGTGGAGCGACTCGAGGAGGTCGAGCTCGGCGGTCGAGGGCGCGGTCTTCGTACCGTCGACGAGCAGCACAGGGCCGTTCACCCCGATCGCCGCCGGCGAGGCCGCGAGCGCGTCGGGAAAGTTGTTGCCCGACGCCAGGTAGACCTCGGGCGCCGTCGGCACTCCGAACATCGGATCGGCGATCAACTTGCGCGACCCCGCGAAGCGATCGGCGCCCCAGATGCGCGTGACGGTCGCGTCACCGAAGTCGGCGGTGAGCCCGGTGACGACCGACTCGGCCACCGATGCCGGCCCGCCGACGACCACGATGTCGTCCGGCGAGAGCCTGGTCAGCTCGGCGCGGGTGCTCGCGGGGAGCGTGCCCGCCTGGGTGAGCAGCAGCGGCGCCCCGTGCACCCCGGCGACCGAACCGGCGCTCAACGCATCGGCGAACTTCTCGCCGCTCGCGAGGTAGACCAGGTGCGACCCGGTCGTGAATTGCGACGCCGAGACCTTCGCGGCCTGGTCGTACCGATCCGTGCCCTGGATGCGCGAGGGCGTCGGCGGGGTCTTCACCGTCATCGTGCAGACCATGGTCTCGGCCGGCACGTCCTCCTTCTCGACCTTCAGAGTGAACGTTGCGGTGCCTGCGGTGCTCGGCGTACCCGAGAAGGTGTTGCCCGAGAGCACGACGCCCGCGGGCAGGGTGCCGGCGGAGACGGATGCGACGGCCCGCGCATCCACCTCGGACAACGCGCTCGACGGTACCAAATCGATGCCCTGGTAGGCGGTGGTCTGCGGGCACACCGGGCCGGCGCCGACGGCGAAAGCCGCCCCGGCGGGCCCGGCCACCGCGAGGGCGGCGAGCACGGCGGCGCCGAGGACGGCACCGCGATGAAGAAGAGAACGAGTCACGTCGGGTCACTTTCTGGAGGAGGAGCAGGGGATGGGTCCTGTCATCCTGCAGTCCGATCGACCCGCACCGTTATGAGTACTTCCTACCCACGCCGCACCAAACCAAGCCGACCTCGCCCCCCCCAACGCAGAAAGGGCCCGCCGTGAGGCGAGCCCTTCCTGGTGCCACGCGCGAAGCGCGGCGAAAGCGAACTACTAGATCGCGTTGACGTCCAGCGGGATGCCGGGGCCGAACGTGGTCGACACAGCGCCCTTCTGGATGTAACGGCCCTTCGAGGCGCTCGGCTTGAGACGCACGACCTCTTCGAGGGCGGCCTTGATGTTGTCGTCGAGCTGCTCGGGGGTGAAGCCGGCCTTGCCCACGACGAAGTGCACGTTGGCGTGCTTGTCGACGCGGAACTCGATCTTTCCACCCTTGATCTCGTTGACGGCCTTCGCGACGTCGGGGGTCACGGTGCCGGTCTTCGGGTTGGGCATGAGGCCACGCGGGCCGAGCACCTTTCCGAGACGACCGACCTTGCCCATGAGCTCCGGGGTCGAGACGGCGGAGTCGAACGAGGTGTAGCCGCCGGCCACCTTCTCGATCAGCTCGTCGCCACCGACCTCGTCGGCGCCCGCAGCGATCGCGGCCTCGGCCGCAGGGCCGGTCGCGAACACGATGACACGGGCGGTCTTGCCGGTGCCGTGCGGGAGGATGACGGTGCCGCGGACCATCTGGTCGGCCTTACGCGGGTCGACGCCGAGCTTCAGCGCGACCTCGACGGTGCTGTCGAACTTCGACGAACCGGTCTCGCGAGCCAGGTTGACGGCCTCGGACGGGGTGTAGTACTTGCCGGCTTCGATCTTCTCGGCCGCGGCCCGGTAGGCCTTTGACTTCTGTGCCATTTCCAGCCTCCTCCTTATGCCTCGACCGTGATGCCCATGGAACGGGCGGTGCCGGCGATGATCTTCTCTGCAGCTTCGATGTCGTTCGCGTTCAGGTCGACCTGCTTCTGCTCGGCGATCTGACGGACCTGGTCACGGGTGAGCTTCGCGACCTTGACGGTGTGCGGGGTCGACGAGCCCTTGGCGACGCCGGCGGCCTTCTTGATGAGCTCCGCCGCGGGCGGGGTCTTCAGGATGAAGGTGAAGGAGCGGTCTTCGTAGACCGTGATCTCGACGGGGATGACGTTGCCGCGCTGCGACTCGGTCGCCGCGTTGTACGCCTTGCAGAACTCCATGATGTTGACGCCGTGCTGACCGAGCGCCGGGCCGATGGGCGGGGCGGGGTTGGCGGCGCCGGCCTGGATCTGAAGCTTGATCAGACCTGTGACCTTCTTCTTCGGTGCCATTTCTTCTCTTTTCTATCGAGCCGCGCGAAGGCGGCGCTCCCACCACGGGGCTTCTCCCCGCAGTGGTGTAGCGGATGCCCGCGAGGGCAACCGCAAGATTCTAGCCGAAAAGCCTGAGAGGCTCTACAGCTTGGTGACCTGGTCGAACGAGAGCTCGACGGGGGTCTCGCGCTCGAACAGGGAGACGAGGACCGTGAGCTTGCCGCTCTCCGGCTTGATCTCGCTGATCGAACCGGGAAGGCCGGCGAACGAGCCCTCCTTGATCGTGATCGTCTCGCCGATCTCGAAGTCGACCTCGGCCGGGATCGAGCGGGCGACGGCCTTGCCACCCTTGCCACCCGCGGTCTTCGCGGCCGGCACGTCCTTGACCTCGACGAGGCTCTTCAGCATGTTGAAGGCCTCCTCGAAGCGGAGGGGCGTCGGGTTGTGCGAGTTGCCGACGAAGCCGGTCACACCCGGGGTGTGACGGACGACGGACCAGCTGTCCTCGTTGAGGAACATGCGCACGAGCACGTAGCCCGGGATGCGCACGCGAGTCACCAGCTTGCGCTGGCCGTTCTTGATCTCGACGACGTCCTCCATCGGGACCTCGACCTGGAAGACGAAGTCCTCCATGCCCATCGAGGTCTTGCGGCTCTCGATGTTCGACTTCACGCGCTTCTCGAAGCCGGCGTAGGAGTGGATGACGTACCACTTGCCGGGCAGCGAACGCAGCTCGGCGCGGAAGGCGTCGTAGGGGTCGACCTCGGCCGCATCCTCATCGCCCTCGGCGGTGACGGCAGCGGCGGAGTCGGCGGCGTCCGAGTCGACGGCGGCAGCCTCGCCCTCGTCGAGCGGCTGGTCGGCGACGGCGGCATCCGGGTCTTCGAGCACGTCGAGCACCGCGGCGGCCTCGTCGAAGTCGCCGATGTTCAGCGCATCGTCGACCACAGCATCCGCTTCGGGATCCGCCGCCTCGTCGATCGCCTCGAGGAGAGCGTCGAGATCGGCGGGCACGCCGACTTCTTCGGGCTTTGAGTCAGACACGAAAGTTGTATTCCAATTCTTGTTGGTTCAGCCGGCTTGGTTCAGCCGGCTCAGGCCGGGGGATTTCCGAAGACGACCACCGCGAGCCAGCCGAACAGCTGGTCGAGACCGAACACGATCGCCATCATGATGACCACGAAGACCAGCACGACGAGCGTGTAGTTCACGAGCTCACGACGGGTCGGGGTGACGACCTTCTTCAGTTCTGTGAAGACCTGCCTGATGAACAGGGCGATCCGGGCGAACGGGTTGCGCCGGGCAGCCCGATCTTTCTTGGCATTCTCGACGACATCCTCGGAAGGTTCGTCGATTACTTTTCGTGCCACCGTTTCAGTACCTTTCACAAGCCGGTGCAGGGCGGACAGGACTCGAACCTGCAACCTGCGGTTTTGGAGACCGCTGCTCTACCAATTGAGCCACCGCCCTTGGGGAGACAAATCGCGCCGCTTCGCTACACTCACCTCAGGGACGACCTGAAAAATTGGCATAGAAAAGCTTGGCGGATTCAACCACCGTCAGCCAGTGTAAGCGACATCCGATACGACCGCAAAGGCGACCGAGGAGCACCATGCGCACCAGCCCGTTCCGCGTCGGATTCGTGGCCACCCTGGGGGCGCTGATCGCCGTGGCCCTCGGATTCGCCTTCGTCCAGCTCTCGACGGTGGTGATCTGCATCCTCGCGTCGCTGTTCCTGGCGCTGGGGCTCGACCCCCTGGTGCGCTGGCTCACCCGCCGGAAGATCCCCCGCGGCTGGTCGATCCTGCTGGTGTTCGCGATGGTGATCGCGTTCGCCGTGCTGGTCGTCTTCCTCGTCATCCCGGCCGTCGTCGACCAGACCACCGAGCTGGTCTCCAATCTGCCCGGGGCGGTCAGGAGCGTGACCCAGGAGAAGTGGTTCAGCGAGGTCTTCGGCTCCTCGGTCGACACCCAGAAACTCGTGGGCGACCTGGAGACCTACCTCTCCGACCCCAACAACCTCGCCACGCTCGGCGGCGGCGTGCTGAAGATCGGCATCGCCCTGGTCAACGGGATCTCCGGCGGCATCCTGGTGCTCGTGCTGACCCTGTTCTTCCTCGGGTCGCTCGAGGCCGTGAAGAGCAGCCTCTACGTGCTGGTGCCGATGTCGAAGCGCGAGGGCGTCGTCTCCATCACCGAGCAGATCGTGCGCTCGATCGGGAAGTACGTCAGCGGTCAGGTGATCCTCGCCGGCACCAACGGCGTGTTCGGGTTCATCGCGATGATGATCATCGGCGTGCCCTACGCGGGCGCGCTCGCCGTGGTCGCGTTCCTGCTCGCGCTGATCCCGCTGGTCGGCACGGTGATCAGCGCGGTCCTGGTCACCTTCATCGGGCTCACCGTCTCACCGGGCACCGCGATCGCGATCGGGATCTACTTCCTGGTCTACATGCAGGTGGAGGCCTACTTCTTCAGCCCGCGCGTGATGAACAAGGCGGTCGACGTCCCCGGCATCCTCGTCGTGATCGGCGCGCTCGTCGGCGGAACGCTGCTCGGGGTGCTCGGCGCGCTGATCGCGGTGCCCGTGGTGGCGTCGCTCCTGATCATCGTCAAGCAGGTCGTGGTGCCGCGCCAGGCGGTCCGGTGAGCGACGACCTGATCAGCGCCCCGACGCTGATGACGAGCGCGATCGCGCTGTTGACCATCGCCAACCCGATCGGCAGCCTGCCGATCTTCCTCAATCTCACCGCGGATTTCGAACGGGCCCGCCAGCGGCGCATCGGCATCCTGGTCGGCCTCGCGGTGTTCGCGGTGCTGACGGTGTCGCTCCTGATCGGCAAGCTCATCCTCCAGGCCTTCAGCATCGACCTGACCTCATTCCAGATCGCGGGGAACCTGCTGGTGGCCTCCATCGGATGGGGCATGCTGACCGCCAAGGCGAACGTGCTCACCGCGACGGGCACGCAGTCGCCCGTGGTGGTCCCCCTCGCGATCCCGCTGATCGCGGGGCCCGGCGCGATCAGCCTGGTCATCACCTTCGCCGAGAACTACGGCACACCCCTCGACCTGCTGGCCGGCGTGCTGGTGAACCTCGGCGTCGCGCTCGTGATCGCGGTGGCGCTGTTCTTCGCCCCCGAGGTGGCGCGGGTGGTGAAGCCGACCGGGATGAGCATCGTCACCCGCATCTTCGGCCTGCTGCTGCTCTCGATCGCGGTGCAGTCGATCCTCGGCGCGCTCACCACCGCCTTCCCGGTGCTCACCAAGTAGCCTGGTGGTGTGACGAACCACCCCCGCATCTCGAAACGAATCGCCGCCATCGACGAATCCGCGACCCTCAAAGTGGATGCGAAGGCCAAGAGCCTGCAGGCCGCCGGTCGCCCGGTCATCAGCTACGCGGCGGGCGAGCCCGATTTCGCGACCCCGGCGCACATCGTCGAAGCCGCGGCCGCGGCGGTGCTCGATCCCAAGAACTACCGGTACACGCCGGCCGCCGGGCTGCCGGAACTCCGCGAGGCGATCGCCGCGAAGACCCTTCGCGACAGCGGTCTCGAGGTCGCGCCCTCGCAGGTGATCGTGACCAACGGCGGCAAGCAGGCCGTCTACCAGTCGTTCGCCACCCTGCTCGACCCGGGCGACGAGGTGCTCGTGCCGACCCCGTTCTGGACCACGTACCCCGAGGCGATCGCCCTCGCCGGCGGCGTGCCCGTCGAGGTCTTCGCGGGCAGCGACCAGGACTACCTCGTCACCGTCGAGCAGCTCGAGGCGGCGCTGACGCCCCGCACGAAGGTGCTGCTGTTCGTCTCGCCCTCGAACCCCACCGGCGCCGTCTACTCGCCCGAGCAGACGAAGGCGATCGGTGAGTGGGCCGACGCCAACGGCCTCTGGGTGATCAGCGACGAGATCTACCAGAACCTGGTCTACGACGGCCTCCGCTCGGTCTCGATCGTCGAGGCGGTGCCCGCCCTCGCCGACCGAACCCTGCTCGTGAACGGCGTCGCGAAGACCTACGCGATGACAGGATGGCGGGTCGGCTGGATGGTCGGGCCCCAGGACGCGATCAAGGCCGCGTCGAACCTGCAGTCGCACCTCTCGTCGAACGTCGCGAACATCTCGCAGCGCGCCGCCATCGCCGCCCTCAACGGGCCGCAGGACACGGTCGAGGTCATGCGCGAGACCTACCAGCGCCGCCGTTCGCTCATCGTCGACGGCCTCAACACGATCAACGGGATGCACGTGCCGACGCCCGAGGGCGCCTTCTACGTCTACGCCGACGTGACGGGCCTCCTGGGACGCACCTGGGGCGGGGTGACGCCGACGACGTCGCTGGAGCTGGCCGACCTCATCCTCGACCAGATCGAGGTCGCGACGGTGCCCGGCGAGGCGTTCGGCCCGAGTGGGTTCCTGCGGCTGTCGTACGCTCTGGGCGACGAGGCGCTGCTCGAAGGTGTGGCGCGGTTGCAGCGGCTGTTCGGCTGAGCACGTCCCTGTATCGGGTCATCCCCCGTTTTGGGTTATCCCAAGGTTGCTGAGTGATCTTCAGGTAAGGGTCGTTTGCGAGTAGAGTTTTGCTCATGACACGGCTCGGGGTCTCGGCAGTGGCGCGGCGGGGACGCTCGGGTGCGGTCGCGGGCTCGAGCTCGGACTCCGACTCGGGTGCGCCCGGGGGCTCGGCAGGACGGGCTCATTCGGGTGCGCTCAGGGACTCGGGCGCGGCTGAAGGCCCGGTCGTACACAGGCGCTTTGCTGCGGCTGGGCGGTTGGCGGCCGGGTGGCTGGCGGCCGCGTGGCTGGTGGCCGGGTGGCTGGCGGTGGTCGCTCTGCTGACGCCGGTCTCGGGTGCGCTGGCGGATCCGCTCGCCTTCACGGTCACCGCTTCGCCCCCGGCGGGGTCGGTGATCGTGGCCGCCGGTGACGGGTCGTTCGCCTTCGTGGTCGCGGGCGCAGCACCCGCGGGAGGTTCGGTGGTGCTCAGTGCCACCGTCCCGCCGGGTGGGCTCGACGCCGAACTCTGCAGCACGGTCGCCGACGCCGGAGACGACTGGAGCTGCACCGTCACCGCGGGGCCGGACACCCCTGGCCCCCTTCGCGTCGTCTCCGGCGCCGACGAGCTGCTGCTCGACGTCGCGCTGCTGCACCCTCCGGTGATCACCACCGACCCGGCGACGCCCGGGGCACTGCCTTCGACGGGCACTCCCGAGGCACCCGCGCAGACCATCACGGGAACGGGGGCTCCCGGGGCGCTGCTCACCCTGAGCGTGAGCGACGGTAGCGGATGCACGACCACGGTCGGCGACGACGGCACCTGGGCCTGCGTGCTCGGCTCCCTCCCGGTCGGCGCCGATGTCTTCACTCTGGTCGCGTCGCAGGCCTACCCCTTCGCTCCGGGCACGGCGGCGGAGAGCGACCCCGTCGCGTTCGTGCCGTCGATGACCACGATCATTCCGGGCGGGCCGGTCGACCCGCCCCTACCGCCGACGCCTCCCGTGCCGCCCGCGCCGGGTTCTGCGGGAGTCGGCACGCCGGCGGACTCGGCTCCGGACACGATCCCTCCCGTCATCGGGACAGATCCGGGTTCCGAGGGCGGGGCCGGGGCCGGGGCGGCGCCGGGCGGCGAGACGGGCGATCCGGCGAACGACGCCACATCGGCCGCAGCGCGCGGCGGCACCGACGGCGGCGACGGACGCGGTGGGCGTGGGGACCGCAGTGGACGCGACGGTCTGCTGACCGACCCGTCGGGTGGCGACGAAGCAGCGCTCGCATCTGGCGTCGGCGACGGAGCCGCAGACTCGTCGGTGCGGCTCGTTCGCCCCGGCGACGGAGCCGTGGGGCTGGCTGGCGGGTCCTTCTCGGCCGGAGACGGCTCGAGCAAGGCCGGCCGGGAAGGGTCGGGAGGATCCGGTGCGTCGGACAGCCCCGGAGCCCTGGCTGCCGGGGACGGCGCCACCGACTCAGGCGCCGGCGACGCAGCCGGGGAGCGCTTCGGTTTCGCGCTCCGGGATGTGAACGCGGTGCTGTCACTGCCACCCGCATCGGTCGTGTTCGCGGGACTGCTCGTGGGCGGTCTCGCGCTGCTGGTCTGGCTGCCCGGTGGTCTGCTCGAGTCCACGCTGCACGAGAACCACCCCCGCATCCGCAGAAGCCCACCCGTCCGGTACCTCACCGCCCTCTCCGCCCGTTTCCGCCTCGCCTCCTCCGCCCGCGCCGCCCAAGCCCGTCCCGAATCCCCATCCCGCGCCGCCCACCTCCGCCTCGCCTCCCGCTCTCGCGACGCCCAGCTCCTCGTCGCGTCCCGCTCCCGCGCCGCCCAGCTCCGCGTCGCCTTGGCCTCCCGCGGGGCCCAGCTCCGCGTCGCCTCGCCCTCCCGCGGGGCCCAGCTCTCGCACCCCAGCCGCGCCCTCGCCGCCTTGGGCGGTCGACTGCCGCAGGTCGCGGCAGCCGGGGCGGCGGTCGTTGTTGCTGCGGGGGCCGGCGTCGTGGTCGTGCCGGGGGCCGGATTCGACGCGGAGGGAGTGCGCACGTTCCTGTGTTTCCTGGTCGCACTCGTCGTGGTGAACGCGGTGCCGCTCGTCGCCGCCGGCGGGTTCGTGGCCCGGCGCACCGGGGCGGGCGCGGTGCCGACCGCACGGTGGACGGCCCTCGGGCTGACCGTGCTCACCGTCCTCGGGTCGCGGGCGGCGGGTCTGGAACCGGGGTTCGTCTTCGGCACCGTGATCGCGCTGCAGTTCGGGATCAGGCTCACGCGGCCGATGGCCGCCCGGGCCACGGTGATCGCGACCACGGCCTCGCTCACCGTCGGCGTGCTGGCCTGGGTGGCAGCGAGTGCTCTCCTCCCGGGAGTCGGGGCGAGCGCGGCCGGCGCCGATGCCGGCAGCGTGGGTGGGGCGGCGATGATGGAGGGATTTGGCAGTGGCGGGGCCTGGGCGGGGTTGCTGGTGCAGGTGCTGACCGCGGTGACGGTGTGCGCGCTGAGCGGGCCGGTGGTGTCGTTGCTGCCGATGCGGTTCCTCGACGGGCACGGGCTGTTCGCCGCGTCGAAGCGGGTGTGGGCCGTGCTGTACGCGGTGGCCGCGACGCTCTTCGTCGTGGTGCTTCTGCCGCTGCCGTCGGCCTGGTCGGAGCTCGGCGGCGACCTCGCGGCCTGGCTCATCGCCCTCGCACTCGCGACGGCGCTCTCGCTCGGAGTCTGGGCCTACTTCCGCTTCGTCCCCGAACGCCTCTCGCCCCAGGACGACCGCCCCACCACCGCCACACCGGAGACGTCGACACCCCCCCTCACCCACCATTGAGTCCGGCCGTCGCCACTCCCACGGACGCACACTGCCCGCGGTAGGGAAGGACGGCGCGGCGGGTCAGCGGATCACTCGGGCCACCTCCCTGGCCAGGGGGAGGCGCATGAGGTGGTCGGTGCGGGGGACCTCGTGGAGAGTGACGTGGTGCATCGCGCCGAGACGCTCGACGCCCTCGGGCACGATGACCTGGTCGCGGGCGCCGTAGACGATGTCGACGGGCGCATCGAGCTGGGCGACGTCGGTGGCACAGCTCTGCGTCTCGATGCAGTTCTGCATCGAGAGCGAGAAGGCGGCCCACGACTCCTCGTCGATCTTCATCGCCCCGCCCGGCATCCAGCGCGAGAATCGGCCCGCCGTGTTGATGACCGTCGGCTTGTTGTCGCGCACGAAGCGGTAGAACCAGAGGTAGCCGCCGACGCGGAGGCGATGGCCGAACTCCTCGAGGTACCGCGGATGCGGATAGATGGGCGGCGCCACCAGCACCAGTTGCGCGATCTGCCGGCGGTGCTCGGCGGCGTACCGGGCCGCGAGCAGGCCGCCGAGGCTGTGGCCGATCAGCGTGAACGGCCGCCGGAGATGGAGGCTCCGGATCGTACGGTGCAGCGCCCGGACGTGCTCGTCGACCGTGAACCCGGCCCCGACCGGGGCCCTCGATCCGCCGAAACCGAGCAGGTCGATCGCGATCACGCGGTACAACGGCGAGAGCAGCGGCACCAGCTGCCGCCAGCTCGCCGACGACGACGCGATGCCGTGCAGCAGCACGACCACCGGGCCCTCCCCCACGTCGACCGCGACGTTCAGCAGGGGCGCGGGACGGGTCTTCGCGAACATCCTCAACCCCCTCGACACCCGACGGCTCGACCACCGACGACTCGACCAGCGGCGACTCGACGACTCAACGACTCGACCACCGGCAACCCGGCAACTCGACGACAAAATCACCCGACGACTCGACCAGGCGACCGCCCGAGCGCCGATACCTGAGGATACATCATCGAATCCACCCGGCCCAGCCCCCGGACAGGGTGGTGCCGGCGCGAGGATGCCGACAGCATTGACCCATGACTTCCGATGCCGCCGTGAGCGTGCGCGATCTCCGCAAGGACTACGGGACGTTCCACGCCGTCGACGGCATCAGCTTCGACATCGGGCGCGGCGAGACCTTCGCCCTCCTCGGTCCGAACGGCGCCGGCAAGAGCACGACCGTCGAGATCCTCGAGGGGTACCGCGAACGCACCGGCGGCGAGGTCAGCGTGCTCGGGCACGACCCGCGCCACGCGGGACTCGCCTGGAAGGCCCGGCTCGGCATCGTGCTGCAGCAGACCGGCGAGAGCGGCAACGTCTCGGTGCGCGAGCAGCTCACCCACTTCGCCTCGCTCTACCCGAACCCGCGCGACGTCGAGGAGGTGATCGCCGCGGTCGGCCTCGAGGAGGAGGCCAAGACCCGCATCAAGTCGCTCTCCGGCGGCCAGCGCCGCCGCGTCGACGTGGCCCTGGGGATCATCGGTCGGCCCGAGCTGCTCTTCCTCGACGAGCCGACCACCGGGTTCGATCCCGAGGCGCGCCGCCAGTTCTGGGAGCTGATCCGCTCCCTCTCCCGCGAGGGCACCACGATCGTGCTCACCACCCACTACCTCGACGAGGCCGCGCAGCTCAGCGATCGCGCCGCCGTCATCGCGGGCGGCCGGCTGATCGAGATGGGCCCGGTGCACGAGCTCGGCCCGGCCGAGGCCCGCATCCCGATCGTGCGCTGGCGGGATGCCGGCGGCCTCCGCGAGGAACGCACCGACTCCCCCGCCGCCCGGGTCGCCGCCCTGGTCGCAGCCCACGGCGAACTGCCCGAGCTCGAGGTCATCCGGCCCGGGCTCGAGGACATCTACCTCGACCTGGTCGCCACAGCCGAAGCCGGGGTCCCCGCATGACCACCCGAACCGACGCCCCCGCCCCCGCGGCCGCCCGCCCCGCGGGCTTCGGCCCCCTCCGCACCCTCCGCCTGGGCCTGGCCCGGGCGATCTACGAGACCACGGTCTACTTCCGCGCCGGCGACACGATCTTCTTCACCTTCCTGTTCCCGGTCGTGCTGCTCGGGATCTTCTCCGTCGCCTTCCAGGGCCTCGGCAACGTGGGCGAGGTGAACGGCCAGGGCGGCGTCTCGCAGGCCGCCTTCTACCTGCCCGGGATGATCGCCGCCGGCATCCTGCTCAGTGGCGTGCAGAACCTCGGCATCGACATCGCGGTCGAACGCAGCGACGGCACGCTCAAGCGCCTCGCCGGCACCCCGCTGCCGGTGGTCTCGTACTTCATGGGCAAGATCGGCCAGGTGCTGGTGACCTCGCTCGCGCAGATCGCCATCCTCATCCTGGTCGCCCGTCTCGCCTTCGGCGTCGAGCTGCCGACCGAGCCGGGCAAGTGGCTGACCTTCGCCTGGGTCTACCTGCTCGGCATCGCCACGGCGGCCGTGCTCGGGATCGCGATCTCGCAGCTGCCGAAGTCCGGCAAGAGCGCCTCGCCCGTGATCATCCCGCCGCTGCTGGTGCTGCAGTTCATCTCCGGCGTCTACATCTCGTTCTCGCTGCTGCCCGACTGGCTGCAGGCGATCTCGAGCGTCTTCCCGCTGAAGTGGATCGCGCAGGGCATGCGGTCGGTGTTCCTGCCCGACGACTTCGCGTCGGCCGAGGTGGGCGGGAGCTGGGACCTGCCCGGGGTCGCGATCGTGCTGGGCATCTGGCTGGTCGTCGGGCTCGTGGTCTGCCGCCTCGGCTTCCGCTGGATCCGCAAGGACAGCTGAGCCCCCGACACCCGAGCCGTCGGCAGGCCGCCGACCCGGCCGTCAGCCCCGCTCTACGCGTTCTCCTTCCGGAACGTCCGCGTCCCCACGTACAGCCCCGCCGCGAACAGCGCCAGGGTCCAGATCACACCCCACATCGTGGTGACGGTGAAGAACGACCCCGCGAACAGCTCACGGATCGCGTTGACGATGTACTTCGTCGGCATGAAGTCGCTCACCACCTGCAGCCACTGCGGCCCGATCGTCATCGGCAGCAGGATGCCCGACAGCAGCAGCACCGGCAGCGCGATGCTGTTGATCACCGGCGCCATCACGTCTTCGCTCTTGGTCGTGAGCGCCAGCGCGTTCGACGCCGCGGCGCACGCCGCGCCGAGCAGCACGGTCAGCACGAGCCCGAGCGCCATGCCGCCGATCGACCCGGTGAGCCCGAACAGGAACGCCAGCCCGATCAGCACCAGGCCCTGCACGAACAGCTGCAGCACGTCGCGAAGGATGCGCCCGAGCAGCAACGCGGTGCGACTGGCCGGCGTCACCCGCTCCGCCTCGATCACCCCCGCACGCCACTCGGCGATCAGCCCGAACCCGGCGAACAGCGCTCCGAACAGGCCCAGCTGCACCAGCAGCCCCGGCACGAACAGCGTGTACGCGTTCTGGGCGCCGAGCGAGCCCGCGAGGGGCTCGAGCAGCGGGCCGAAGAGCACCAGGTAGAGGATCGGCTGCACCAGCCCGATGATCACCCAGGCGGGGTTCCGCAACGCCAGCCGGAGCTGGCGGCGGAAGACGATGTAGGTCTCTCTCCAGAACATCGATCAGGCTCCTTCTCGCAGCGAACGGCCGGTGAGGGTGAGGAAGACGTCGTCGAGCGTGGGCCGGCGCACCTCGATCGACTCGAGCGCGATGCCCTCGGCGTCGAGGGCGCGGATGAGGCCGGCGACCTCGTGCCCGGCTCCGCGCACCCGGGCGCGGACGGTGGCCGGGCCGGCACCCGCGGCCCCGTCGTCCGGCTCCGAGCCGGCGAGGGAGGCCAGCAGCCGTGCGGCCGCCGGAGCCTGCGCCGGGTCGGCGACGACGAGCTCCACCAGGTCGCCGGAGACCTGCCGCTTCAGCGCATCCGGGGTGTCGCTCGCGACGATCGCCCCGTGGTCGATGACGAGGATGCGGTCGCAGAGCGCGTCGGCTTCGTCGAGATAGTGGGTGGTGAGGAAGATCGTGGCGCCGCGCTTGACCCGGAGGTCGGAGATGTGGGTCCAGAGGTTCGCCCGCGCCTGTGGGTCGAGCCCGGTCGTCGGCTCGTCGAGGAAGACCAGGGTGGGGTCGTGCACGAGGCCCATCGCGATGTCGAGCCGACGGCGCTGCCCGCCGGACATCGCGCGAGGCTGCCGCTCCCAGAGCCCGTCGAGGTCGAGCTGCTCGAACAGCTCGCGACCGCGCAGCTCCGCCTGCTTCTGGCTGATGCCGTAGAGCATCCCGTGATCCATGATCTCCTCGCCGGCCCGCGCCTCCGGCGAGGTCGACCCGCTCTGCGAGACGTAGCCGATGCTGCGGCGCACCTGCTGCGACTGGGTCTCGACGTCGAAGCCGGCCACCGTCGCCGAGCCGGCCGTGGGCTTCAGGAGTGTGGTGAGCATCCGGAGCGTCGTCGTCTTGCCGGCGCCGTTCGGGCCGAGGAATCCGACGATCTCGCCCTCCTCGACGTCGATGTCGACCCCGACGACGGCCTTCACCTGCTCCTTCTGCCGGCCGCGGCCGCGCCCGTCGAACGTACGTGCGAGCCCTCGCGCGTGGATCATCCGCTCTCCTTCACCGGCCGGTCACAATGTGGACATCGTTCACATTAGGGGCAGGAGGGCGCTGGGCGAAAGACCCGGATCAGATCCCGTGGCCGAGGAAGACGGGTTCGGGCTGCAGCAGCACACCGAACTCTGCGAGCACGCGGCCCTGCACGAAGCGGGCGAGCTCGGCGACGTCGGAAGCCAGACCGGCCGAGCCGGAGCCGGAGCCCGAGCCGGAACCAGAGCCCGACCCCGACCCCGAGCCAGAGCCCGAACCCGCCGCCGTGTTCACGATCGCCAGCGTGTGCTTCGACGAGATCGCGGCGGTCGACCCCGGAAGGGTGAAGCCCTTCCGCACCCCGGCGCGCTCGATCAGCCACGCCGCGCTGAGCTTCACGTGGTACTCCGCCGGCAGCACGCGCTCCTCGCGGTCGCCCGCGATCGAGACCCCGGTGCCGGCGTCGCCGATCGGCACGACCAGGTCGGGCTCATCCGGTTCGATCTGCCAGCGCGGAGCGTCGGACGGGAGGGTGCGGGCGAAGGCCTCGGTGACGACCGGGTTGGTGAAGAAGGAGCCGGCGCTGACCGAGTCCGGGTCGGCCGCGTCCAGCACCATGCCCTTCGACGCGCGCAGCGCCAGCACGGTCTCGCGCACCGCGGTCAGCGGCATCCGGTCGCCGACGGCGACACCGAGCGCGGTCGCGAGCTGGCCGTAGGCGATCGAGCGGCTGAGGGGCACGGTGTCGCCGCCCCGCGCATCCGTCAGCTCGAAGGTCACCGAGACGACGACCCCGCGGCGGCCTCGCTTGAACACCGAGGTGCGGTAGCCGAGGCCGAGCTCCTCGCGCGGCAGCCGCACGACCTCGCCCGAGTCGGCGTCGAGGAAGTCGAGCGAGACGATGGCCGACTCGACCTCCTGCCCGTAGGCGCCGATGTTCTGGATCGGCGCGGCACCGACCGAACCGGGGATGCCGGAGAGCGCCTCGATGCCGCTCAGCCCGTTCTCGACCGCGTAGCGGACGAGCCCGTCCCACGACTCCCCGGCCTGCACGCGGAGTCGCGCGGTGCCCGACTTGGCCGGGAGCGCGACGATGCCGCGGGTGGCGACCCGGA
The DNA here is from genome assembly GCF_059691755.1 of Herbiconiux sp. 320_LB. Classification (NCBI taxonomy): domain Bacteria; kingdom Bacillati; phylum Actinomycetota; class Actinomycetes; order Micrococcales; family Microbacteriaceae; genus Herbiconiux; species Herbiconiux sp. 320_LB. The sequence goes on from NZ_JCAWAD010000002.1 coordinate 340,587, forward strand.
TCACGGTGCCGTCGAAGCCCTCGTCGGCGACGACCACGTTCGAGCCTCCGCCGAGCACGAACCAGCGCTCGGGGTCGTCGTCCTCCTCGGCCCACGCACGCCGGGCGAGCTCGAGCAGCTCGGGCTCGGTGCGGGCGGTGAGCAGCCGGTTCGCCGGCCCGCCCACCTCGAGCGTCGTGAACTGCGCGAGCGGGGTGTCGGCGGAATCCTCCACGACGGCCGGATCGGTCACGGCAGCCTGACGAGCACCTGGGCCTTGCCCAGCACGGTGCCGCCGTCGACCGTGACGGTGAGGTCGATGCGCGCGGTCTGTTCGGCCTCGTCGACCGTGCCGATCTTCGCCGAGACCGCGACCTCGGCGCCGGTCTCCGGATGCACGACCACGGGCCGCGTGAACCGCACCTGGTAGTCGAGCACGCGCGCGGGGTCGCGCAGCCACTCGACGACCGGCTGCACCGCGAGTCCCATGGTGAGCATCCCGTGCGCGAGGACGCCGGGCAGCCCGACCTCCGCGGCGACGTCGTCGCGGTAGTGGATGGCGTTGAAGTCGCCGGAGGCACCCGCGTAGCGCACGAGCGACTCGCGCGTCAGGTGGTAGCTCGCCTCGGCGACCACGTCGCCGGGGACGTAGGCGTGGACGATGACCTCGTCGCTGGTCATGCGGCGTCTCCTCTCACCACGAGGGTCGAGGTGGCGGTGACCACGTGCTCGTCCCGCGCATCCCGGATCGTGGTCTCGGCGGCGACCATGGCGTTGCCGCCGAGGGTCTTGATGCTCGTGATCGACAGCTGGGCCGTGAGTTCGTCGCCGGCCACGATCGGGCGGGTGTACGAGAACTGCTGCGAGCCGTGCACGACGTGGGTGAGCTCGATGCCGGAGTCCTCCACCTCGAAGAGCTGGTCGAGGCCCAGCTGCTGCACCACGATGGCGAAGGTGGGGGGCGCGACGACGTCAGCGAAGCCGGCCTCCTGCGCCGCCTCGGCGCTGTAGTTCACGGGGTCGGAGGCGAAGACGGCCCGCGAGAACTCGCGCACCTTCTCGCGGCCGACGAGGTAGGGGCTCGTCTTGGCGAACTCCCGCTCGATCAGGTCCTGGTTCACTGGCACGCCTCTCATCTTACGTTCGCGGCTCCAGTAGGGTCGGTGGCGTGCGGTTAGGTGTGCTCGACGTCGGGTCCAACACGGTCCATCTCGTGGTCGTCGACGCGCATCCCGGAGCCCGGCCGGTGCCCGCCGCCTCGCACAAGTCGGTGCTGCGGCTGATGCGCTACCTGGAGCCCGACGGCGCCATCAGCGAGGAGGGCGTGCGGGCCATCGTCGAGGCGATCTCGGCCGCGACCGCGGTCGCCCGCCGCGAGGGCATCGAGGACCTGCTGCCGATGGCCACCTCCGCCCTCCGCGAGGCCGCGAACGGCGAGGAGGTGCTCGCCCGGATCGAGGCCGAGACCGGGGTCGCCCTGCGGGTGCTCTCGGGCGAGGACGAGGGGCGCCTGACCTTCCTGGCCATCCGCCGGTGGTACGGCTGGTCCTCCGGCAACATCCTGCTCTTCGACATCGGCGGCGGCTCGCTCGAGATCGCCGCCGGCAGCGACGAGTACCCCGAGGTCGCGGTCTCGCTGCCGCTGGGCGCGGGCCGCACCACGGTGCAGTTCTTCCCCGACGACCCGCCGTCGCCCGAGCGGATGCTGGAGCTGCGCGCCCACTCGCGGGCGGTCATGCGGGCGGATGCGCTGCCGCTGTTCGAGCACCTCCCGCCGTTCGAGCACGTGGTCGGCTCGTCGAAGACCATCCGCTCGCTCGCGCGCCTGGCCGGCTCGTCGTTCCCGAGCGGCTCGGCCGGCGGCGAGGACCGGTTGACGCTGCGCCGCTCCGAGTTGAAGGACTGGATCCCGCGGCTCGGCCGCCTCCCCGCCGAGGCCCGCCAGGCGCTGCCGGGCATCACGCCCGACCGCACCTTCCAGATCGTGGCCGGCGCCGTGGTGCTGCACTCGGCGATGAAGCTCTACGACGTCGAGGAGCTCGAGGTCTCGCCGTGGGCGCTCCGCGAGGGGATCCTGCTGCGCTACCTCGACGGGCTGGGCTGAGCCGGACTGGTCTGAGCCGGGCTCGAGACCGCCCAGAGCGCGACCGCACTCGCCGCGGCGACGTTGAGCGAATCGATGCCGTGCAGCATCGGGATCTGCACGACCGTGTCGGCCGCCGCGATCGCCTCGTCGGTGAGGCCGGCGCCCTCGGTGCCGAGCACCAGGGCGACCCGTTCGGGGACGTGACGCTCGAAATCGCGCAGGCTCACCGCATCCGGGGTCAGGGCCAGCGCCGCGATGTGGAAGCCGTGCGCGTGCAGCAGCGGGCCGAGCTCGTCCCACTCGCCGACCCTGGTCCACGGCACCTGCAGCACCGTGCCCATGCTCACCCGGATCGCCCGGCGGTAGAACGGATCCGAGCAGCGCGGCGAGACCAGCACCGCGTCGGCGCCGATCGCCCCGGCCGAGCGGAAGACCGCGCCGACGTTGGTCGGGTCGACCACGTCCTCGAGGATCGCGACCCGGCGGGCGCCGCGGAGGAGCTCGGCGGGGTCGGGCAGCGGCGGCCGGGTCATCGCCGCGATCAGGCCGCGGTGCAGGAGGTAGCCGGTCAGCTCGGCGAGCAGCGCGGAGTCGCCGACGAACACCGGCACGTCCGGATGCCCGGCCGCCGCGAGCACGGCGAGGGCCTCCTGCTCGCTCGGCCCGAGCGCGAGCACTGACCGGGGCACGTGACCGGCCCGGAGCGCCCGCTCGATCACGAGCAGCGACTCGGCGAGGTAGAGCCCGTTCTCGCGGCCCGGCTCGCTGCGACGCGCATTCTTCAGGGCCACGTCGGTCGCGTGCGCGTAGTCGGCGAGGCGGGGATCACGCAGATCCTCGACGCGGATGACGGGCATGGAACGAGAGTCTAGGGCGCGGGGGCGGGGCGGGTGCGCCGCCGGGCCAGGGCCCGGACGCCCAGCATGAGCCCGGCTCCGAGCAGCGCCCCGGCGGTGTTCGTGATCAGGTCGTTGACGTCGGCGGTGCGGCCGTCGTCAAGCAGGTACTGCGTGACCTCGATGGTGAGCGTCGTGGCCAGCGCGATCGCGAAGACGGTCAGGATGCGCGCGCCCGCGAGCACGAGCAGCAGGCCGAGCGGCACGAACACGAAAACGTTGAGCACCGCGTCGACCGCGGAGCCGCGGCCGTCGAACTGCAACGGCACCAGGTTGAGCCGCACGCCGAGGCCGGTGCCCGGACGCAGGGTCATGAACGCCACGCCGGCCGCCCAGACCAGGGTGAGCAGCACCACCGGGCCCCGCGAGACCGGGCCCGGGACGATGCCGCGCCCGACGGCGACCATGCCGAGCGCCACGAGGAGCCCGGCGAACAGCAGGCTCAGCAGGTATTCGCCCATGAGGCGATGGTGTCACGGCCGGGTGGCCGCGGCCTGGGCGTGGGCCGGGAGCGCGCTGCGCCGGGAAGCGGCCGGTGAGGCCGGGCAGCAGGCAATGAGACCGGGCAGCGGGCGGCGAGGCCGGGCAGCGCGCGGTGAGACCGCCGGAGCCCGGGCAGGCGAAGGCCCGCCTCACGGTGATGCGGGCGGACCTTCGGCGACGGCGGAACCGTCAGGACGCGGAACGCGTCAGCGCAGGAGAGCGCGTCAGTGCTTGAACGCGTCCTTGACGTTCTCGCCGGCGTTCTTGAGGTCGGCCTTCGACTGGTCGGCCTTGCCCTCGGCGACCTTCGAGTCGTCGTCCGTGGCCTTGCCGAAGGCTTCCTTCGCCTTGCCGCCGAGGTCCTCGGCCGCGTTCCCGATCTTGTCTCCAACACCCATGATGAGCACCTCTTCCTTCGTCAGAACCGCGTGTGGCGGTGATCTCAGCCTGCACCTCGCACCGAGAACCGCAACGGATTGTCAGCGATCGTGGATCATCCGCACCAGTCGGGCAGGAACCCGGCGACACCGCGGGTCGTCGCGCCGGTCTCGATGTCGACGAAGAAGGTCGACATGCCCGAGTACCCGGGCAGCGCGTAGCCGTCGTTGAGGGCGCCGGCCGGGACGACCTCGACCGCGAGGTACTGACCGTTCGGCGAGACGCAGAAGTCACGCACCCGGGAGCCCTCGGAGCTGGAGCGGTACAGCTCCCGCGTGCCCGTCGCATCCGCGAGCGCGATCACCGAGGCGGCGACCGGGCTGTCGCTGGAGTAGTCGACGTCGTCGTACTGCCGGATCGTCACTCCCCCGGCCTGCACCACGATCTTCTTCGGGTAGAACTTCGGGTCGACCACCGGCGTGAAGACCGGCAGAGCCGTCACTGCCCCGCTGGAGAGGTCGATCGTCGACTCGCCCTCCCCGTCGGCGACCACGAGCCGCACCCCGCCGGGCAGGAAGCCGCGCATCTGCGCGTGCCGGCCGAGCGGCGTGGGCTCACCGCCCTTCAACGGGTCGACCAGGTAGAGCTGCTGGTCGGAGCCCTGACCCACCAAGGAGGAGGTGCCAGGCACGAAGCGCCAGTCGACCAGCGGCAGCGGGGCGCCCTGGAAACCGGCCACCGGATCGGCCCGCCCCGAGGCGGCGAGCGGGTCGAAGACGAAGACCGCGTCCTGATAGGGCGCGCCCGACGCGTCGGCGCCGCCGCTCACGGTGAAGCCGAACAGTCGCGAGGTCGGGGAGGAGTGCAGGTTCTGCAGCCGCGCGCCGGTCGGGGTCGGCACGGTCACCGCCGAACCGCCGTTCGGCTGCACCTGCAGGGTGGTGCCGCCCTGGTCGTCGGCGACGATCGCGGCCAGGGCGACGTCGGTCACGGCGTACTGCACGATGTGCGGGGCCTCGAAGACGACGTCGCTCGTCGCATCCGGCCCGCCCGCCACGCCCGATCGCAGCACCTGGTCCTCCGGACGGCCCGGATCCCGAGCCGCGGCCCCACCCTGCCGGAGCAGCGTGTAGACGGGCACGTCGGGGGTCTCGAAGGTGTAGTCGAGCGCACCGGAGAGGCCCGTGTCGGCACCGACCACCCCGTCGACCCGCACGTGGTAGGTCGTGGCGTAGTCGAGCAGCCCGGAGAACGCGAGGGTCACGTCGGCACCGGAGGCGGTCACGTCGACGGGCGCGGCCGGCGAAACACTGACCTGCTCGGGCGTGATCGGGCCGAGCGACTGGTCGGCGTGCAGCACGAGTTTCTGCCCGTCGCGGGCGATGACCGCGGAGAGGTTGATAGAGGCCGAGTCGATCGTCGGCCCGCGGAGCACGGCGGCGGCGCCGAGCCCGGCGGAGAGCAGGGCGAGCACGGCGATCGTGGCCGCGCTCGTGCGTCGGTAGCGGCGCCAGCGGCGGTCGGCCCCGCGCGGCCCGGGCGCGGGCGGCGCGGGTGAAGGATGCGCGGAGGCGGGCTGCGCGGATGCCTGCGCGGGCAGAGGCTGCGACCCGGTCGGCTGCTCAGTAGACATACGGCTCCGCCGGCTGATCGACCGAGGCGAGCGCCGAGGGCTCGAGCACGATCGCCTGGGTGCTCGACGTGCTCGGGTTCGAGCCGAAGCCCCCGGTCGCGTGCACCCAGCTGTCGATCGGGTACTGGCCCTGCCAGCCCGGCAGGTAGACGGGCACCCCGACCGGCTGCGCGTCGACGGCGCAGCAGGTCACCACGAACCGGGCCACATAGAACACGTTCTCGGGGTCGGCGGGGTCGGGAGTGACGAACCCGGTGACGTCGGCCGTCTTGCCCGCGAGGTAGTCCTCGCCGGCGCCCTGGCGGAGGAGCGAGGCCCAGTCCTTCACGGTGAAGGTGGTGGTGTCGCTGCCGACGAGATCCGGCGCCGACAGCCCTGCCGCATCGGCGGCGGCGCCGGTCAGGGCCGCGGAGGCGTTGAGGTCGCGCTGGTCGACGGTGGCGGAGGTGAGGGTCGAGGGCGGCACGACGAGCAGGGCGCCGACCGTGCCGACGACGATGAGCGCGGTGGCGGCGACCCACGCGGTCGTCCGCCATCCCGAACCCGGCTTCGAGGCCGCGCCGTGGTCGTGCGTGTGGTCGTGCCCGTGCGCATCCACCCCGGCATGCGCATCCACCCCGCCGTGGTCGTCCACCGCGCCGTGGTCGTGACCGTCGTCGTCCGGCGCGCCCGGCACGACCGCGAAGGCGGCGATCACCGCGATCCCGGCCAGCACCGCCATGATCACCGTGAACTCGTAGTAGCGCGGGTGGATGTAGAGCCCGAGCTGACCGGTCACGGCCAGCCAGACGATCGCGACGACGCCGATCAGGCTGAGGACGACCCCGCGCCAGCGGGAGAGCAGACGGTCACGCAATGAGGTTCACTCCGAATCCGAGGGCGATCGAGGCCAGGGCGACGATCGCGACGAGACGCACCAGGGCCGCGGTCGTGAAGGTCGTCCGCATCAGGGTGACCATCTTGACGTCGACCATGGCGCCGAAGACCAGGAAGGCGACGACCCCGCCCGGCAGGAAGGTCGAGCCGAAGGCGAGGATGAAGAAGGCGTCGACGTTCGAGCAGATCGCCACCACGAACGCCAGCAGCATCAGGGCGAGCACCGACCAGATCGGGTTGCTGCCGAGCGCCACGAGGATGTCGCGGGAGAGCCCGACCTGGATCGCCCCGGCGATCGCCGACCCCACGATCAGCGCGGGCAGCATCGTCGAGGTCTCCTCGGCGAAGGCGACGACCGAGCGGCGCAGCCGCGGGCGCGGGGCGTCCGGCCCGTCCTCGATCCGGCGGGCCGCCTCGAACCGGGGGGTGAGCAGCGACTCGGGCTGGGGGTGACGGCTGAACACCCAGCCGATCAGGTTCGCGATGACGAAGCCTCCGACGATCCGGCCGGCGAGGATCCCGTCGTTCCAGCCGAACGCCTGATAGGTCGTGATGATCGTGACGGGGTTGAGGATGGGGGCGGCGAGCAGGAAGGTCATCGCCTCCGGCACGCTGAAGCCCTTCATGATGAAGCCGCGCGCGAGCGGCACGTTGCCGCACTCGCAGACCGGCAGCAGCACGCCGACCAGGGAGATCACGACCCGGCGGAGCCAGGGGGTGCGCGGCATGATCCGGTGCAGCCACCTGTCCGGCACCCAGAACCGCACCACGATCGAGATCAGGATGCCGAGGAACACGAACGGGAGCGATTCGATGACGACGCTGGTCGCGAGCGTGACGAAGTCGCGCATCCGGTTCGGCAGCCCGCCCGCATCCCAGTCGCTCGTGACGAGGCGGAGCACGATGAGGGCCCCGGCCACCGCGGCGCCGATCGCGAGGCCGACGATCCGTGCCCGCGGGGGCCGGGAGGCCGGGGTGCCCACCGGGCGGCTGGCTCCTCGCGCGATCAGGTCCTGGGTCACATCCGTCAGGGTAGAGGACGGCCGGGCCGGAAGCCTGGGTGGAAGGTGCTCGACGGAGGGCCGCAGGGAGAGCCGCGGGCGGAGGGCTCGACGAAGCGGCGCGGCTGGAGATCTTCGACGAGGGGCCGCCCGGAGAGCCCCGGCGGAGGGCGCCCACACGGCGACCGGGCGACACGCCGCTCAGGGTCCTCCGTTCATCCGCCGGCTGCCTCCAGTCAATCGCGGTGACGTTCAATCGGTGCGTCCCGTGCGCCCGCAGGGACGTCTGAGCCGTGGAGTCCATCCGATGAAACCATCCCCCGCCGAGCGCCACCCGCGCCGCGCCCGCCGCATCCGTGTCGCCACCGCGACCGCCGTCACCGCCGTCTTCGCCATCGGCCTCGCCGCACCCGCCCACGCGGCGCCCGACGACGCCATCGCCCCGCATCCGGATGCGTGGGGCCGCTTCTACGTCGACTCCTACGCCACCAACACCACGGCGAACACGAGCCCGGCGACCAACGCCGCCATCGGCCTGCTCTCGCCGATGCTCGACTACTGGACCCCGGAGGTGCCGGCCACGCCCGCCTTCACCGCCGACGGCACCTTCATCCCGGACAGCGTGGGCACGGTGAAGAACGCCACGGTGCTCGACGCCAACATCGCCGAGGCCGCTCGCATCACCCAGACCCGCACCGCCGATCAGGCCACCCAGGCGTACCTGATCGACCGGCGCAACCAGAACTACAGCGCCATCGACGGCCTCGGCGCCTACGCCGACGCCTTCCGCAGCGGCACGAACGCGGGAACCACCATCCCCGACACGATCCCGGCCGACGCCACCACCGTGAAGTACGACGACGGCGGCAACTCGCACGGCGCCTGGGCCGACTCGGGCACCGCCTACGGCCCGATGGTCGACCTGGTGAACCAGTTCCGCAACAGCTCCGCCTCGACCAACCCCGCGAAGGCCTATTACAACTACGCGCGCCCGTTCCGGTGGAGCGACGACGTGTCGGTGCTGCCCACCCTGGTGCCCGCGAAGAAGGCGGATGCCGACGCGCTCTCCGACGGCGGCTACCCGAGCGGTCACACGAACGCGGGCTGGCTGGCCAGCTACGCCCTCGCCTACGCCGCCCCGGAGCAGTACCAGGACCTGCTCCTGAACGCCTCCGAGATCGGCAACAGCCGCATCGTGGCCGGGATGCACTCGCCCGGCGACGTGATCGGGGGCCGTCTGCTGTCGACGGCCGTCTCGGCCGCGGCCCTGAACGACCCGGCGAACGCCGCGCTGAAGGAGGCGGCGCGCCAGAACGCCGCCACGCTGTTCGCCGCGACCGGCGGCACCGGCGGCATCGGCGGCAGCGGCGGCGGCACCGGCGGCATCAGCGCGGCGGAGGCCACCGCCGACCCGGCCGCCCACGCAGCCGCCGAGGCCCTCTACGTGCAGCGCCTCACCTACGGCCTGCCCGTCGTGGGCGACACCACCGTGCCGGCCGTCGTGCCCAAGGGCGCCGAGGTGCTGCTGGAGAGCCGGCAGCCCTACCTCGACGCCGACCAGCGCCGCTGGGTGCTGCAGACCACCGCGCTGCCCTCGGGCCACGCACTGCTCGACGACGCGGAGGGCTGGGGCAGGCTGAACCTGGTCGCCGCGGCCGACGGCTACGAGTCGTTCCGCACCGACGTGACCGTCGACATGGATGCCGCCGCCGGCGGGTTCAGCGCGGCCGACGCGTGGCGCAACGACATCGACGGCGCGGGGTCGCTCACGAAGCAGGGCACGGGCATCCTGACCCTGACCGGAGCCAACTCGTACGCCGGCGGCACCGTCGTCGACGCCGGATCGCTCGTGGCCGCCTCGACCACGGCCCTCGGCACCGGATCGGTGACCGTGGACGGCGGCACCCTCGAGGAGACCGCGGCGGCCCCCCTCGACGTGGCCGGCGACCTCACGCTGGCGGCGGGCGCGTCGCTCGACCTGTCGGTGGAGTCGGACGCCCCGGCGCTGCAGGTGTCGGGCGATGCCGTTCTGCACGGCGGACTCACCGTGACGGTCGCGCCGGGCACCGTGCCCGCCGACGACCAGATCATCGCGACCTTCGCGGGATCGGCGTCCGCCGTCGACCTCTCGTCGGTCTCCGTCACCGGCCTGCCGGCGGGGTACACGCCCGCCGTCGTGCTGCGCGACGGCGCCCTGCACCTGCTGAACACCGCGGCGATCGCGGGCGCACCGAAGCCCGGTGACACCCCGGCCTCCGGCGGGCGCCCGGTCGCCGTGGCCGGAGCACCCGGCTCGGGTGCCCTCGCGGCCACCGGGCTCGAGGCCTCGCCGCTCGCGCCGCTGGTCGCGCTCGGCCTGCTCGGTCTGGGTGCGGCGCTGCAGCTCGGCCGCCGCCGTCGCCCGGGTCTGCGTCTGCCGGTGTCACGCGGCTGAGGCCGAGCCGGACGGCCGCGGGAGGTGCGGGGCCACCCGAGCGCACCGCACTCCCCCGCACGGCGCTCCCCCGCACGGCGCTCCCCCTCACGGCTCCGTCAGGCGATGATGGTGTCGAGGAGAGGGGGCGTCGTGAGGGCAGCCACGATGAGGGGATGGATCGCGGGGGGCGTCCTGCTGGTCGCGATCGGGTCGCTGGGCGCGGCCGGGAGCTCGAGCGCGAGCGCGGCCGAGGGGTGCGGCAACGCACGCGGCCCGGCGGCCCGGCTGCTCGGAGCCGACACGGCGGCCTCCGCGTTCGGCGTGGACGGCACCGGCGTGCGGGTCGGGATCATCTCGGACTCCTTCGCCTCGCGCGGCCAGGACGCCGTCGATGCGGATGTCGCCGCGGGCTGGCTGCCCGGTCCGGGGAATCCGTGCGGCTACGACACCCCGGTGACCGTCCTCTCCGATCTGCCCGCGGGCAGCGACGACGAGGGCCGGGCGATGGCCCAGGTGGTCCACCAGGTCGCTCCCGGCGCCGAGATCCTGTTCGCGGCCAGCGGCGACAGCTTCGAGGATGCGGTGGCCGACCTGGTCGACCACGGCGTCTCCGTCATCGTCGACGACGTGGCGATCGGGGGCGAACGTCAGTTCCACGCCGACGCGGGGGCGGACGCCATCCGGTCCGCGGTCGACGCCGGTGTCTTCTCCGTCACGGCCGCGGGCAACTACGGAGTCGAGGGGGCGGAGGGCCGACCCAGTGAGGGCTACCCCATCGGCGCCTGGTCCACCGACCGGTACCGCCCGACCGTGTGTCCCGCGGGCGTCGCCGCGCTCTACCCGGATGAGCCCGTCGACTGTCTCGACTTCGATCCCGGCCCGGGCGAGGATGCGACGCTCACCCTCACCCTTCCCGCGCGCTCGCTGATGAGCGGCGCCCTGGACTGGGCCGAACCGGATGGCGCGGTCACCACCGCGCTGGACTACGTGCTCGAGGTGGGCGGCAAGATCAACAAGTTCTCCGCGGCGGATCCCGCCCGAGCTCAGACCCAGGCCGAGATCGGCAACCCGGCCGGCACCGCCGACACGGAGAACGTCGTCAGCATCGTGCGGCACCTGACCCCGGGAGCCGGCACCCCGCCGGTCGCGGTGACCTGGACCCAGGCGCCCGGTTTCGGTGTCCTCTCCGACCAGGAGTACTTCGTCTCCACCGGGAGCGACGTGGTCGGCGCCACCCTGTTCGGCCACCAGGCGGCACCCGCCGCCTTCGCGGTCGGAGCGATGGACGCGGCGGACTCGACCCTCGAGACCTACTCGACCCTGGGACCGGCCCGCCTGTACTTCGGGGTGCCCGAGCCGCTCACCGTGCCCGGGCCCGCCGCGATCGGCGTCGACGACCTGCCGGTGTCGGACACCGTCCTGGAGGGCACGGGATCGTTCCGCGGGACCTCGGCCGCCGCGCCGACGATCGCGGCGGCGGCCGCTCTGCTGCGCCAGTTCGCCCCGGCCCTGACGCCGGATCAGGTGCGGGCCGTCCTCACCGACCACGCGAGCCGCCTGTCGGTCGGTCAGCCCTGGGACGTCTCGGTGCCGGGGGAACGGTCCCTGGGCGCGGGACTCGTCGATGTCGGCGCCGGCCTCGCGTCGCTCGCGCCCGCGCCCGTCCCCGCGCCCGTCCCCGCGCCGACGCCGACCGCGACAACCTCACCGGTGCCGACGCCCGCGGCGGCGGGGCCGGAGAGACCCGCGGTCGCCACACTCGCCGCGACAGGCGCCTCCCCGGATGAGCCCCTGCTCGTCACGCTCGCGGTGATCGCGGTGGCGGTCGGCCTCACGATCGGTGCCGCTGCGCCCCTGCGCCTGAGACGCACTCGGGTCGGTGCCCGGGTCCGGGCCGAAGGCCGATAAGCAAAAACCCCCAAGATGGCGAGATCTTGGGGGTTTTCGTAGCGGGAGCGGGACTTGAACCCGCGACCCCACGATTATGAGCCGTGTGCTCTAACCAACTGAGCTATCCCGCCGAGGCTTCGACGGCCCGCGGCCTGGAGGCCGGAGCCGGCCGGAAGCCGGAGCCCCCTGTGGGAATCGGACCCACTACCTCTTCCTTACCAAGGAAGTGCTCTACCAATGAGCTAAGGGGGCGCGCACAACCGCGAGCGGTTTTTGGCACCAGTAGAGAATAGCATCCCGCGGGCGACGCTTTCGCCGCATCCGGTCTGCGAGATCCACGACCTGTGTGCAAACGGTTCCACACGCCGGATCCTCCCGTTAGAGTTCTCGGCATGACTATCGAGACCACCCCTGAATCCGGCCTGCCGGAGGCCGCGGTCACCGAGGCCGACGCGACCACCCCGACCACGACCGAGGCGGAACCCGCGCTCACCTCGGTCGGCACGGGCGGGGAGTGGTGGCGGTCGGCCGTCATCTACCAGATCTACCCGCGCTCGTTCTCGGACTCGGACGGCGACGGCATCGGAGACCTCCCCGGCATCACGGCCCGCCTCACCGCGCTCTCCGAGCTCGGCGTCGACGCGGTCTGGCTCTCGCCGTTCATGACCTCGCCCCAGCACGACGCCGGCTACGACGTCGCCGACTACTGCGACGTCGATCCGCTGTTCGGCACGCTGGAGGACTTCGACCGGCTGCTCGCGACCGCGCACGGCCTCGGCATCCGGGTCATCGTCGACCTGGTGCCGAACCACACCTCGTGGGATCACGAGTGGTTCCGCGAGGCCCTCGCGGCCGCGCCCGGGAGCCCGGAGCGGGACCGCTACATGTTCCGCGACGGACTGGGCCCGAACGGCGACGAGATGCCGAACAACTGGGAGTCGGTCTTCGGCGGCCCGATGTGGGAGCGCACGACGAACCCCGACGGCACGCCCGGCCAGTGGTACCTGCACATCTTCGACAAGTCCCAGCCCGACCTCAACTGGGAGAACCCGTGGGTGCGCGAGCGGTTCCGCGAGATCCTGCGGTTCTGGCTCGACCGGGGCGTCGACGGTTTCCGGGTGGATGTCGCGCACGGCCTGATCAAGGAGGCCGGCCTGCCGGACTACACGCCCCCGGCCGACGCCGGCAGCATGGGCGGCGGAGCGATCCCCGTGGGGCTGGAGCCGAACATCCTCGCCGACGTCGAGATCGACCCGCCGACCCCTCCCTACTGGGCGCAGGACGGCGTGCACGAGATCTACCGCGACTGGCACGCCGTGCTCGCGGAGTACGAGGGCGACCGGGTGCTCTGCGCCGAGGCCTGGGTGGAGCCGCTGACGAAGCTGGCCCGCTGGGTGCGGCCGGACGAGATGCACCAGGCCTTCAACTTCACCTACCTCTCCGCCTCATGGTCGGCCCCGGACCTCAAGGTCGTGATCGACACCTCGATCGCCGCCTTCGCCTCGGTCGGCGCCCCGAGCACCTGGGTGCTGTCGAACCACGACGTGGTGCGCCATGCCTCCCGGCTCGCGCTCGGCGCCGACAACCTGCAGGGCGCCGGCATCGGCCCTGACTCCCCCGGCCTGCCCGACCCGATCGTGGGCCTGCGGCGCGCCCGCGGAGCGACCGCGCTGATGCTCGCACTGCCGGGCAGCGCCTACATCTACCAGGGCGAGGAGCTCGGCCTGCCGGAGGACATCAACCTGCCGGACGAGGCGCGGCAGGATCCGACCTGGTTCCGCACGAACCACGAGAAGTACGGCCGCGACGGCTGCCGGGTGCCCATCCCGTGGGAGCCCCAGGTGCCGAGCTACGGCTTCGGGCTGACCGGGACGGCGGCCAGCTGGCTGCCCCAGCCGGACGACTGGGACCGCTTCGCCCGGGCGAGCCAGGAGGGCGTGGCCGGATCGACGCTCGAGCTCTACAAGCTCGCGCTGCGGCTGCGGGCCGAGCGGGAGCTCGGCTCGGGCACGCTCGAGTGGCTGCCGGGGTACGGCGAGAACGTGATCGCGTTCCGCAACAACGGCGTCACCGTGATCGCCAACATGGGCGAGACCGCGGTCGAACTGCCGGTCGAGACGACGCCGGACGGCATCCTGCTGATGAGCGAGGCACTGACCGAGGCGGCGCTGCCGCCGGACACGACGATCTGGCTCGCCTGACGAGTAACGTCCGAAATAACGAGGACCGACGCCATATACGGGGTCGGTCCTCGTTATTCCGGACGTTAGACGGAGGGTGCAGCGGCTCTCAGGCGACGCGCTCGCTGAGCCAGGCGTAGGGGTCGACCGCGGTCGTGCCGTTGAGCCTGATCTCGAGGTGCAAGTGCGCGCCCGTCGAGGTGCCGGTGTTGCCGACGCGCCCGATGACCTGGCCGACCTTCAGCACCTGACCGGTCTCGACCTCGATCGAGCCGGTGAGCATGTGGCCGTAGACGCTCGAGACCTCGTCGCCGTCGACCACGTGGTCGACGATGACGTAGACGCCGAGACCCCCGCCGTCGGACCGCACGACCTTGCTCACGACGCCGTCGGCCACCACGTGGATCTCCGAGCCCTGCCCCGGGGTGAAGTCGACGCCCTTGTGGTCGGTGCTGCCGATGCCGCCGGGCGACTCGCGCGGGCCGAAGCCGTCACTGATCGGCACCCCGACCGGGAACGGCCACTGCACGGCGCTGGTCGGGTTGTTCGTGAAGGTGTCCGCGACCCGGAGCCCGGCCGCCTTCAGCGCGGCGACGTCGCGCACGCTGTAGTCGTCGCGGAGGATGCTCGCGCCGGCCGAACCGGAGCTCGTCGTCAGCTCCTGGCGCGCGGCGAGCGGTGCGACGTCGGCGAGGACCGTCTCGGGCGCACCCGCGGAGGCCGCGTGGAACGCCGAGGCGGGCATCGTGGTCGCGACGGCGATCCCGGCGGCGAAGAGCATCGCCACGACACTGAAGGTGCCCTTGGCGATGTCGCCGCGGCGGCTCCGACGGCCGCCCTTGCCGGCGGGGGCGCCGGTGCCAGGGCCGCTCGCACCCTGCGCGGTCGTGTCAGGGGAAGACGACGCGGCGGTCGGGCCGCCGGTCGATGCGGCGGCCGCGCCGGTTCGGGATGCGGCATCCGGGGCGATCGACGCCGTGCGGAGAGACCGGCGCGAGACCGACTTCGGTACGACCGCGACGGGTGCGTCGGCGACGACCGCCACGGATTCGGGCGCCGGGGTCTCAGCGGTAGGAACGACCGCCAGCGAATCGAGTGCGGAGTCGGGCGAGGTCGCGTCGGTGGCGGGGACGACCACCACGGGGTCGGACGCGGGCGCCTCGGCGGTCGTGGGCGTCGAGACGCGGGCGCGGCGACCACCGGCGGGCTTCTCGATCGAGTCGCTGAACGATGAGGCGGCGCGGCGGCCACCCTTCTGAGCATGGGGCCGCGGGGCGGTCACCGTGCTGGCCGCCACCGACGGGCTCGGCGCCGCGATCTCGGTCACCGGCGCTGATTCGGCGGGCACAGACTCAGCGGGCACAGACTCAGCGGGCACAGAACCTGCGCTCTCCGCCTCGGCGCGCGCCGCCGCCTCGGCCGCCGCGAGGCGAGCCGCCCGGCGGCTCATCGCCGCGGTCGTGACCTCGGGCGATGCGGCGGGAGCCGTCACGCGCAGGCTCCGCCGTGACGGAAGAGCAGAGGAAGAAGGGGAGGAGGATTGGTGCTTCGTCGAACCAGGGGCCTCGCGTTTGGATGCGTCGTCATCCGGGCGTGAAGTCATCCGTGCCAATTGTTCGGGTATCTCCGGTCGATTCGGGGGCGCCCGATGGAGCGGGCGAGAAGGTCGATCCAGGCTAACCACCCAACATTTGAATTGCCACCGAGCCCCCGTCCCGCGTCCCTCGGTCGCACCGCCCATCGACGCCTCGGGCGCCGGGATGCTGCGAAGCTGGGGTCATGTCGTGGCCCCGAGGTCCCCTGCTCCGGTCGGACCGCTTCCTCCTGGAGCCGCTCTCCGTCGACCACGCCGACGAGATGCTCGCCGCGCTGGCCCCGAGGGAGCTCTACGGATTCACCGGAGGCGAGCCCCCCACCCTGGAGCAACTCCGCGCCCGCTACCGTCGGCAATCGCGGGGTCACTCCGAGGACGGAAGCGCGGGCTGGCTGAACTGGATCATCCGGCCCGTCCAAGGCGGGACGGCGATCGGTTTCGTGCAGGCGACCCTCGTCGGCGCCGATCCCGACCGGGTGGCAGACCTCGCGTGGCTGGTCACGACGAGCGAACAGGGCCGGGGCGTGGCCGCCGAGGCCGCCTCGACCGTCGCGGCCTGGCTGGCGTCGATCGGGGTCGGGAGGCTGACGGCCTCCATCCATCCCGCCCACGCCGCCTCAGCCCGGGTGGCGCAGCGGATCGGCCTCGCCCCCACGACCGCCAGCGTCGACGGCGAGACCGTCTGGGAAGGCCCGGCCCGTCCGGTGCGGTGACCGCCCGGGGGTGATTAGCGACCCGGAGTCGCCCGCCGCAAGCTCCCAGGAGCGACCCGCCGGACGGTCAGAGCGGCAGGCCGGCGTCGCGGTGCAGACCCTGCACCAGCGGCTCGAGCTCGGCCGCCAGGGCGGGAGCCGCCGCGAGGGTCATGACCCCGCTCTCCCGCGCCTCGCCGAACCCGCCCACGCGCGCCCCGGCCTCGCGGCAGATCAGCGCGCCGGCCGCGTGGTCCCAGGGGTTCAGCCCGCGCTCGGCGTAGGCGTCGAGGCGGCCGAGCGCCACCGAGCACAGGTCGAGTGCCGCCGAGCCCGCCCGGCGGATGTCGCGCACCCGGCCGACCAGCCCGGTGACGACCTGACCCTGCTTGACCCGCACCTCGGCGTTGTACGAGAAGCCGGTGCCGACGAGCGCCTGCGCGAGCGGCACGTCCTCGTTGACCGCGAGCCGGCGGTGCGCCGCGCGCGGTGAGTCGAGGAACGCTCCCCCGCCCGCCGAGGCGGTGAACACCTCGCCGAGCACCGGGTTGACGACGACGCCCGCGAGGGCGGTCCACTCCGCGGGATCCGTGCTGCCGGTGACCGCGGCGATCGACACCGCATAGGCCGGGATGTCGTAGAGGTAGTTGACGGTGCCGTCGATCGGGTCGACGACCCAGGTGATGCCCGAGCTGCCCGGGGTGGCCTCGGACTCCTCGCCGAGGAACCCGTCCTCCGGCCGCGCCTCGGCGAGACGGGCGCGGATGAAGTCCTCCGACTCGCGGTCGGCGAAGGTCACGACGTCCTCGAGCGACGACTTGGTCGCGGCGACCGTCACACCCTCGGCGCGGCGACGGGCGACGAGCTCGGCCGCATCGATCGCGATCGACCTGGCGAGTTCGAGGAGCTCAGCCGGAGAGGGGGCCGCGGCGGCGGCGGCGGAAGAAGTCATGGATGCGCTCCGTGATCTGGTGGCGAGTGAGGGATTCGAACCCCCGAATGCTGAGCAGTCTGATTTACAGTCAGATCCCTTTGGCCGCTTGGGTAACTCGCCAGGCGCACCCGACCACGTTCGACAACACAACCGAAGGCGCTGGTCAAGGATACCCATGACCCGCGCTGGAGCGAAATCGCCTCCGATCAGCCCGCCGCGGCGGCCTGTTCGCCGTAGCGCACCGCGTACTCGAGCACCTCGTCGAGGTAGGCGGGCGACTCGTTGTAGCCCGCGATGGCGGTCCGCCATCCGCTCTCCGTCGTGAGGTCACCCCCGGTGTAGCAGAGGTACTCGGCCGCCGAGAGCGAGGAATCGTCGATGTTGTGGATGTCGGGCACCCCGTCGCCGTTGGCCTCGGTGGCCCACGCGGCCCAGGTCGCGGGCACGAACTGCATCGGGCCCACCGCGCGGTCCCATTCGGTGTCGCCGTCGACCGCCCCGGCATCCGTGTCGGGGATCTCCTGGAACCCGTCGCCGTCGAGCGGCACGCCGATGATCAGGTCGCTGGTCACGCCGTTCTCGCCGATGCTGCCGCCGAAGATCGTGCCGTGGTGCGACTCGACCCAGCCGATGCCGGCCAGCGTGTTCCAGCCCACGCCGCAGCCGGGCCGCACCTCGCTCTCGGCGATCGCGGCCCCGGCGTAGCCGGTCAGGGCGCGCCTCGGGATGCCGGTGGCCTCGGCGACCCGGTCGAGCCAGGCGGGGTCGACGAGTTCTGCGGTCGGCGTGCCGGCGTCGTAGGTGCCGGAACCGGATTCCTCCGCCGGGGCCTGCGGCGGGAACGCGGGGCCGGCCGCCTCGGCACCGGAGGAAGCGCCGCCGCCGCTCCCCGTGCATCCGGCGAGCAGGAGCCCGGCGACACCGAGGGCGCCCAGGAGGCCGAGGGCGCCCGGGCCGGAACGGGTCGGGACGCGTGGCTGCATGACCCCCACTCAACCATCACCGGCTGACAGTCCCGCGGCGGCCGCCCTAAAATGGCCTCATGGCAGATTCATCGTTTGACGTGGTCAGCAAGGTCGACAAGATGGAGGCGGACAACGCCCTCAACCAGGCGCAGAAAGAGGTCGCGCAGCGCTACGACTTCAAGAACATCGGCGCCTCCATCGAGTGGAGCGGCGAGAAGGTGCTGATGAAGGCCAACTCCGAGGAGCGCGTCAAGGCGATCCTGGAGGTGTTCGAGTCGAAGCTGATCAAGCGCGGCATCTCCCTGCGCAGCCTGGATGCGGGTGAGCCGTTCGCGAGCGGCAAGGAGTACCGGCTCGAGGCCTCCATGAAGGAGGGCATCGCGCAGGACGACGCGAAGAAGATCAACAAGCTCATCCGCGACGAGGCCCCCAAGAGCGTCAAGTCGCAGATCCAGGGCGACGAGCTGCGCGTGAGCTCGAAGAGCCGCGATGACCTGCAGGCCACCATGGCCCTGCTCAAGGGCGCCGACCTCGACGTCGCGCTCCAGTTCATCAACTTCCGCTGATCGGGATGTCCGGCACGCCAGGCCCGGGCAGCGACGGCCCGGGCACCGACAGCCCCGGCACCCCCGGCATCGACGTCCCCGACCGCCGGGGCCGCACGGGCCTGGACCGCGAGGGCCTCGACCTCACCGGCAACCCCCGGGTGCGGGTCGAGGAGGTGCGGCTGCTCACCTCGAACTGGTACGTCACCCGCACCACCCGGATCGCCTTCCAGCACCGCGACGGCCACTGGTCGACCGAGGAGCGCGAGACCTACGACCGCGGCAACGGCGCGACCGTGCTGCTCTACGACGTCACGCGGCGCACGGTGCTGCTCATCCGTCAGTTCCGCTATCCGGCCTACGTCAACGGGCACCCCGACGGCATGCTGCTCGAGGTGCCGGGCGGCCTGCTCGACGACGACGCCCCCGAGGAGGCCGTGCGCCGCGAGGCGCACGAGGAGACCGGCTACCGCATCGGCGAGGTCGAGCACCTGTTCGACGTCTACATGAGCCCGGGATCGGTGACCGAGAAGCTCTACTTCTACGCCGCCGGCTACGACACCGCCGACGAGGGCGCGTCGACCCGAACGGATGCGGGGGGCGGGCTCGCCGAGGAGGGCGAGGACATCGAGCTGGTCGAGCTGGGCATCGACGAGGCGCTCGCCCGCATCGGCGCCGACATCATCGACGCCAAGACGATCATGCTGCTGCAGTGGGCGGCGCTCAGCGGCCCGTTCGCCCGCTGAGCCCCACCACGGGGTCCTACCCCGCCACGGGGCGCCGCCCCACCACCGGATAGGGGAACAACCCCGTCGGGTCCCACTCCTCCCGCAGCCGCGCCAGGCGCTCGAAGGTCTCGGGCGGCCACGACGCCTCGAAGGATCCCGGCACCGAGAGGTCGCCGGCGAAGTTGATCGAGTTCGACGCCGACACCCAGGGCGCGAGCCGCTGCCCGATCCCGTCGGCGACGGCGGGCAGCACGGTGTCGAACAGCGCCGGATCCGGCACGCCGATCAGCACCAGGGTGCCGGAGGCCGATCGCCCGCCGACCGCGCTGCCACCCGGCACGTCCCGCGCCGTCGCACCGCCGAGGTGCCGCAGCTCGGCGGCCACGATCGGCACCTCGCGCTCCGGCCCGAGCACGTCGAGGAAGGCCTCGATCAGGTCGTCGTCGATCAGGTCGAGGAGCATCCCCCTGTCCCACGCCGGCCCCGGATCGACCGGATCGTTGTGCACGAGCCCGATCTGGGCGGCCGGCATCTCACCCACCCGGCCGAACACCGCGGGCGCCGCCGACCGCAGGGGCGCGAAGACCCGCTCGGCCTCCTCCGGCTCGCCGACGTGCACGTAGCGCAGCGAGACGACGGTCTTGCCGCGGAGCGCCTCGGGTACGACCGGGAGCGGCGGGAACCGCAGCACCGCGACCGAGGAGGTCGCCTCATCCGGGGCCGTGTCGGTGAACGCGGCCCAGGCGCGCAGCACCGCGGGGATGTGCTCGGCGTCGAAGAACAGCGACCCGCCGTAGAAGGTCGTGAGCGGCACCAGCTCGAAGTCCATCGAGGTCACGACGCCGAATCCGCCCTTGCCTCCGCGCAGAGCCCAGAAGAGCTCCGGATGCCCGCCCTCGCCTGCGTGGACGCTGATCGCCTCGCCCGTCGCCGTCACGAGCCGGAAGGCGCGGGCGTAGTCCGACGAGAAACCGTGGCTGCGGGCGAGCGGGCCCAGGCCGCCGCCCAGCGTGTAGCCGATCGTGCCGACGTGGCCGGAGGCCCCGGTGACGGGCGCGAGGCCGTGCACCGCGGCGGCCTCGATCACCGAGCTCCAGCGGTTGCCTGCCCCGATCCTGGCCACCCGGGCGTCGGCGTCGATCTCGAGCGCGTCCAGCCGCCACGTGGTGACGAGCACTCCGTCGCGCACCGGCGCGAACACCCCGTGGCCGGTCGCCAGCACGTGCAGCGCCAGCCCGTGTGCCGCCGCGAAGCGCACGGCCGCCTGCACGTCGGCCTCGCTCGCGGCCCCGACGAGGAGGTCGGGATCGTGCACGACCATCGTGTTCTGGCCCGCCGCCTCGGCCGCGAGACCACTGTCGCCGCGGCGGAGGACCGGCCCCCGCACGTCCCGCCCAAGGGCGTCGAACTCATCCGTCGTGAACGTCATGAGCAGACGTTATCGAGGATCGGGCGGGACGGGAACGGCGGGACCCCACAGGATCCCGCCGTCGGCGTCTTCGGCCGTCAGCGTCTTCCGCCGTCAGCGTCCCGCCGTGCCGAGCACGCTCAGCTCGTCACCGCGGGTCAGACCGACCGCCGCCGCCGCATTCCGACCAGCACCAGGCCGAGAAGCAGTGCCCCTGCCGCACCGGCCAGACCGAAGGCCAGGCCCGAGCCCGTGCTCGCCAGGCCCGAGGGCCCGGGCAGCACCGGCACCGTCACGAGGGTCTGCGCCTCCGACATACCCTCCGGGGAGACGTCGCCGACGTGGTCGACCTCGCCCCAGGGGCCGGTGGGGTTCGTCACGTCCGCCAGGTTGGCGATCGCACCGGCCGAGTTCACGACCGTGGTCACGGTGAACACCCTGGAGGCGCCGACCGGCAGGCTGTCGACCGGCCAGGAGAGCTCGCCGCCCACCCCGTCGATCGTCGTCGTGGTCGCCGGCGGATCGGTCGAGACGACGGTCAGTGCCGAGGGGAAGACGTCGGTCACCGTGATGCCGGTGGCGTCGATCTGCCCTGTGTTGGTCAGCGTGATCGTGTAGACGAGGGTGTCGCCCACGGTCGCCGCCTTCTTGTCGACCGTCTTCTCGAGCGAGAGCCGGCCGACGTCGAAGGTGTTCGTGACCGTCACGGTCGCCGGGCCCGCCGCCTCGCCGTCGGCGAGGATCGTGATCCCCTCCTCCGGATCGATCGAGGATGCGGTCGCGAGTCCGCGGTCGGTCTCCGTCACGATGCACTCAGCACCGGCGATCAGGTCGCCGATCGAGGCCCGGTAGCCGTTCGCGGCCGAGAGCACGACCTCGCCGTCGTCGGCCAGCGCGATCGGGGTGATCACGCCGTCCTTCTCCCACGTGCAGACGACCTGCATCGTGAATGGTCCCGAGCCGAAGGCGGCCACGCCGTCGCCGACGCGCTCCTTCACGATGTCGAGCGATCCGGTGTCGAAGGTGTTCGTGATGGTGACCTCCGCCGCCGCGTCGGCCGGCACGGTGACCTTCCCGCCGGCCGGCGCGTAGACGGTGCTGGTCGCTCCTCCCGCCACCGTCTCCTCGACCGTGCAGCTCGCGCCCTGGATCAGGCCCTCGATCGAACCGGCGTAGCCGTTCGCCGCGCTGAGCTCGAGCACCCCGCCGCCGGGCAGCGGGATGGTCAGGGTCTGACCGTCCTTCACCCAGGTGCAGGTGACGACCGCGGTGAAGGGACCGGCACCGTAGGTCTCGGCACCCGCCCCGTCGATCACCTTGGTGACCTCGACACGGCCGGCGCTGAACCGGTTCGTGACGTCGGCCGTGACCGAGCCCACGGTCTGGCCGTCGCCGGGACCGACGATCCGCACCGAGGCGGCCGGGGTCGACTCGTTCGCTCCGCCGTCCACCGTCTCCTCGACCGAGCACAGGGTGCCGATCGGGAAGACGTCGCCCAGCGTGCGGGACTTCCCGCCGGTGAGCACGATGTCGCCGTCGAACAGCGTCTGGCCGTCGTAGGTGCAGGTCACCGCGATCGTGAAGGGCCCCTGGCCGTAGCCGTCCTCGGGCGAGGGCGACCCGGTGCCGTCGCCGGCTCCGGTGCCCGCCAGGGTCTTGGTGACCGTGAGCGTGCCCGCGGCGTAGGTGTTGGTGTACGCGGCGGTGCTGCCCGTGGCGCGGATGGGCACGACGGCCTGGGTGCCGGTCGTCGCGGCGCCCCCGTTGGTGCTGACGTGGATCGCGTTGCCCGCATCCTGCGCGCCGTCGGTTCCGGTCTCGACGACCGAGCAGTCGGCGAGCACCGGCAGGCCTTCGATCGTCCGCGAGGCTCCCGCCGCGAGGCTGAACGAGGCGTCCGCCGGGGCGAGCGCGACCGCCTGGCCGCCGGCCGCGACGCAGCTCACCGTGTACTGGAACGGCCCGAAGGAGCCGACCGTGGCGAGGGTCGACACGGTCTTCGAGACCGTCAGCGACGCCAGCGCGTAGTCGTTCACGATCCCGACCTGCTGTGCGGCGGGCACCGGGGCGGTGGCCGCGGCCGGGGCCGCGATCGTCACCGACTCCGGGCTGACCGAGCGCGTGGTCTCGCCGTACGACCCGGTCGTGCCGTTCTCGGTCACCGAGCAGACGGCGCCGAGCGGGATGCCGTCCAGACGCGCCGTGTAGTCGTGCGCCGCATCCAGCACCACCTGGTCGGTGGCGAACCGAACCGCAGCTCCGGCGACCGTGCAGGTCACGGTCGCGGTGAACGAGGTGGGTGCGAAGGATGCGCCCGCGCCGGTGACCGCCTTGGTGATCTGCAGCGGGCCGCCCTGGAGGGTGACTCCGGCGTAGTTCGAGGCCGCGCTCTTCGGCGCGCCCGTGACGAACTGCGCCACGAGGCCGATCTGGTTCCAGGCGAACTCGGGGCCGACGGGGGCGTCGACCGGCGCGAGTGCCGCATCCGCCGCGGTGACCGGCTCGTTCACCGTGTTGTAGAGGATCGTCACCGAGCCGCCGGGAGGCAGCACGCCGCCGGCCGCGCCGGCGAAGTCGACCGCGACGCGGAGGCCGGTGATCGCAGCCCAGTCGCCCGTGTACGAGGCGATCGGGGTCCACTCGGATGCGACGGGGTGCGTCGAGCAGGTCGGGTCGGTCGGCCAGGCCGAGGCCGGGTCCGTGCCGACACAGACCGCGGCGGCGGTGGTCACCTCGATCGTGCTGGTCGATCCCGCGGGGGCGGAGACGGTGACCGGGGTCGCCGCATCCAGCACCGGCTTGAAGGTCGAGCCGCGCGGGGCGCCGGTCGCGAGGCGGCGGTCGCCCGCGAAGGGCAGCGCGTCGACCACGGTCAGCGACGTCGAGGCGATCGTGCCGTTGTTGACGGGCACGAGCTTCCAGGTGTCGGTGCCGCCGACCACGGTCTCGGCGGCGCACGGGGACTTGTAGAAGCCCTCGGAGTCGGCCAGGCACGGCAGCGCCGGGTCCGTGGTGTTCACGGCGCCGCTGACGGTGCCGCCCGCGACATCGCCCTTGACCGACTTGGTCGAGACGACGGCGCTGCCCGGCTGCGGGCCGACGAAGTTCGTCGTGCCGCACTGCGTGGGCCCGACACCGGCGAGGGTGCCCTGCATGTTGCCCGAGGTGTTGGTGCAGGCCTGGAGGGTCTGCCCGGTGGTCACGACCATCTGGTTCGTGGCGCGCTCGCCGGCCGAGAGACCGACGCCCAGCACGATGCCGAGCGTGACGGTGAAGGTCTCACCGGGCTGCATCCGCTGCCCGCCGGTCGGCCAGGTGAAGACGATCTTCTTCGTGGTCTGGTCGTAGGCGACGGTGACGTCGGTCGAGAGCGTGCCTCCCGCACTGGTCGCGAAGACCGGGGCCTCGCCGTCCCAGTCGAGCTTGTCCGGCAGGCTGTCGGTCAGGTCGCCGATGGTGAGGATGCCCGTTCCGCTGTTGCGGAAGGTCATCGTCCACTCGTTCGGGGTCAGCGGGGTGACCGTGTGGATGTTCGAGAACGGAGACTTCGAGACGTCGATCGAGAACGTGCCGGCCAGCAGCGAGACGGTGTCCGTGCTCTCGGCGTTCGCATCCGGGTACACCGACGGCTGGTCGGTGCGGTGCGAGTTCGTCTGCACGGTGTTGTCGACCGAGCTCGGGAAGAGGATCGCTGCGCCGTTCCGCGCCACGTCGAGCAGGGTCACCTTGAGCAGCGCGGTCGCCGTGTAGTTCGCCGGTATCGCGGTGTTCGAGAGCAGCCCGCCGTCGGCGCGATAGAAGACGAAGCGGATGCCCGTGACGTCGGCCACGGTCTTCCCGGCGGGGAAGGCCGGCAAGGCGGCGGTGGGTGCCGCGGTTCCGGCCACCCAGTCGGCGCCGCCGTTCAGCTGCACGTCGACGCGCACCCGGTCGGAACCGGCCGGGAGCGTCACGTCGGACGCGGCGAGACCGGTGAGCGCGAACTCGTTCCAGAACTCGGCGTCTGTGTCGGTGATCGTGACCTGGTTGGTGGGCACCGTCGACGAGCCCTGCGTCGCGCCGAGCGTCGCCGTGACGACCGTGCCGCGATCCTTCTCGAGGATCGTGTCCGGCGCGAACTGCTTCGACGCGGTCACGTCGAGTGCACCCTGCACCAGGGTGACCGACTTGGTGTCGCTGTCGAAGGGACGCGCACCCGGAGTGCCCTCGGGGTAGAGGACCGGGTCGTAGCTCTGGGCGAAGGCGGAGTTCTCGACCGTGAACGGCGAGACCGGGACGGCGCTGTCGCTCCGCAGGGTTTGGCGCAGCTGGGTGGAGAGCACGAGCTTCGCCTGGCTGCCGCTGGCGATCGAACCGCCGTCGATCGCCGGGTCGAGACCGGCGAAGGTGACGCTCACGCCGACCACGTCCTGCAGGTCGGTGAGCGTCGCGGCCTGACTCAGCGACACGGTACGGGTCGACAGGGTGCCGTCAGCTGCGCGCTGCTGGAGGAAGACCGTGGAGGCGGCCGCGTCGATCTGCGCCGGGTCGACCGTGGAGGCGATCTTCGTGAGGGTGAAGCGCTCGAACGGGTTGGTCGCCGCGACGTAAGCCGTCTGGGCGAAGGGGTTCGCACCCCAGGCGTCGGCGGGCTGGGCGCAGTCGGCCACGTTCTGGCACGGCATCGGGTCGGTGACCCGGAGGTACGAGGCCCGCGACGAGGAGTTGTTGGTCGCCGTCAGCGTGAAGTCGTTCGTCGGGTAGCCCGACGCCGGCACGTCGCCGAAGTTCGGCACGACCATCCGGCTCTTCTGGGTGCTCTTCTGCACGTCGACCGCCGGCGGCTGGTCGACCAGGGCGATCGTGTCGGCCGCGGTGCGGGGCCCGACGGGCGTGCCGTTCTGCACTCCGGTGACGGCCATCGTGTTCACGATCGTGCCGGCGGCCGGGTCGTTGAAGGCCTGTTTCGCGGTGACCCACGGCGACGCGGGGTCGGCCGGGTCGCGGAGCGTGTTGCGGAGCTCCCAGATCAGGCGGAGCGGCCGGGTGTCGCCGAAGGCGCTGGTGGCGACACCGGAGCCCACCGGCGGGGCCAGCGGGTCGGTGCTCGAGGCGCGGGCCTGGTCGTTCGGGGTCACGATGAACCGCACGCCGGTCGCGTCACGCGACTCGTCGGCCGTCAGGGTGTAGCCGACGAAGCCGTTCTGGCCCATCCAGCCGCCGGCCGGCGCCCGGGTGGCGTCGTGCCAGTCGCCGCCGTAGAAGAACTGCACGTTCGTGATCGTGTCCCAGCGCAGGCGCGGGTCGAGCGAGTACGGGATCGCCGGGACGGACTTCAGGTCGAAGGCCTGGAAGACCGTGTTCCGGGGAGTCGCCTCGCCGGCGGCGGGGTCGGAGACGACCACGCGGGAGTACCCGGTCGAGGTCACGCCCCAGCCGAGCGCGGTGCCGACGCGGGCGCCGGACTGCGAGCTGAGGAGGTTGGCATCGGCCGAGAAGTCGGTCGTCCGCCAGGCCTTGGTGCCGGCGAGGGTGCCGGTACCGCTCTCGCTGCGGATCTGCGCGACCGCGTCATCCTGCACCACGTCGCTCACGACCGGGACGGTGCCCCCGGCGACCGAGCCCTCGCCCTGGGCGGTGGCGATGTCGGTGTACGCGGAGGCGGGGCCGTTCGCGACGGAGGTCGGGGTGCCGTTGGAGCGCGTGCTGCCGAGCGCCTGGAAGACCGCGTTCGGGCTGACCGTGGTGCCCTGGGCGAAGCCGGCCGGGTTCTCGAAGGTGTAGCGGAGGCCCACGATCCCGGGGATCGCAGCGGTCGGGAGGGTGCCCGAGTAGACCTGCGTGCCCGCGGTCGCGTCGACGACGTGGAACGTGGTCCAGGTCGCACCGTCGAGCGTGTACTCGATCGTGAGGGTGGACCCCGCGAGCACCTGGGTGGGGGCGATCGCGATCGGCTGGAAGGCGTTCCAGAAGTCGTCGGAGACGCCCGGGCGGAACAGGTCCTCGACCACGATCTTTGCGGGGTTCACGAACGCCGAGTCGGTGGAGGTGGAGGTCGGCAGCTGCACGACCGCGGTCGCGCCGGGCGACACGGGGGCGCCGGGCTGGATCGTCTTCACGATGCTGAGGGCGATGTCGGGCGTGAAGACCTTGAGCGGGGCGCTGGCGTCGGCGCTCGCGCTGCCCACCGGGTTGCTGCCGGTGACCACGAGGGTGTTCGTGAGGTCGACCGGGGCCGCGGGGTCGGCCACGAGGCCGACCCCCGGCGTCACGCCGAACGGGGCGGAGACCTGCGCGCCGGGCGCGACGGCTCCGGTGTACGAGATCGAGAACCCGGTCAGGTGGTCGCCGGATGCGGGGGCCGGAGCCGTCGGGGTCGAGCCGCTGGCGAAGGGGGCGACGACGGGTGCCGCGGAGGCGAAGTGCCAGGTGACCGTGGCGCCCGTAGCGCCGGTGGGGTAGGCCAGCGGCGCCTGGAAGCCGGCGAAGTGCACGCTGTCGGTGAAGAAGTCGAGGTCGTCGAGGGTGAAGACGCTGAGCGGCCCGTTGGAGTCGTTCTGGCCGGTGATGACCGCCTTCGCGGTGACTCCGGCGGGCACGCGGGAGGGTGTGATCGACTTGGCCGCCTTGACGGCGACGGTGAGGCTGCCGATCGAGTAGGGCGCCTGGGCGGTGTCGGTGGCGGAGGGCTGGCCGGGCACGTCGACCGTGCCGGTCACGGCGTTCGTGAGCGAGGCTCCCGCGACCAGCGAGGCGCCGGTGGCGCGGTCGGTCGCACGCTGGGCGACGTCGACCACGACGCTGCCCGCGGCACCGCCCGGGGTGAGGGCGACCGTGCCGGCGTCGCCGGCGAAGGTGAAGCGGAGGCCGGCGACCGCGGATGCGGCGACGCCGGTGGGCAGGGCGATGGCGCCCGGCGCCCGCGGCGATCCGGGGACCCAGGTGTAGCCGCCCCCGGCAGCGTCGAGGACGTAGGCGTCGACCTGCACCGTGGTGGCACCGGCCGGGAGGGTCACGGCCCCGAAACCGGCGAAGTCGGTGACGAGGAACGGGTTGTCGCCGCCCAGACCGGCCTCGCCGTCGTCGGCCGAGGAGGGCTCCTGCACGGTGAGGCGCTCGGCGGCCACGTTCGAGGTGTTGCGGCTGCCGAGCGTGATCGCCGAGGCGGCGCCGGGCTGGAACTGCTGGCTCGCGGGCTGCCAGGTCTTCGTGACGTCGGTGCCGACGTGGACCGGGATGGCCACCGTGACCTCGGCGCCGTCGCTCGGCTCGTTCATGGCGTTGGCGGCCTTCACCGTGGCGGTGTTCGGCACGGCGACGCCGTTGGAGGGCCAGCTGGCCGGGAGGTTCTGCGGGGCGCGGAGGGTGACCTGCACGTCGACGGACTCACCGGCGTTGATGCCGACCTTGCCGTCTCCGAGATCCTGCGCGTAGACCGCGGTCAGGGTGCAGTCGTCGGTGACGGTCGTGCTGCAGCCGCCGAAGCTCACCGAGGCGATACCCGACGGCACGGTCGTGGTGGACAGGATGTCGAAACCCTGGCCCGGGAGGCCGAAGGCGGTCGGCAGCGGGTCGGTGAGGGTGGCGTCGACGCAGTCCTCGTCGCTGCAGCTGACCGAGATCGTGTACGTGAACTCGTCGCCGGGCTTCACCGTCACGGCCTCCTGGCCGTCGACCGTCTTCGCTATGGCGAGGAAGCTCGGGTTCGCGGCCTGGGCCGGGAGCGCAGGCACCACGGCGAGCATGGCCGCGACGAGCGCGACCGTGAGCGCCGAGGCCACGGGCGCGAGCCGCTGGTACCAGCGGCGCGCGCGTGCGCCCCGGTTTTCGGGCGCGAAAAGGGTCGGTTTCAGGTCGAACGTCACGTGCTGGGGTCCCCTCGTACAGCGATGCGGTGCGGGCTCACCGCCGCCGTCGACTGGGTTGAGAGGAAAGGCAGGCGGTGAGCCAGTGCGAGCCTAGGGACGGTGTCGTGCTCGCGACCGCGGAGGGGTGGGGCTTTCACCCGTCGATTCACCCTCGGGGGTGGCTCGGGCCCTCCCCGGTCGGCCGGTCGGTTCTTCGGCTGTTCGGCTGCCCGGCTGTTCGGCTGCTCGGCCCGTCAGCCCGCGAGCTGCTGCAGGGTGGCGGCGAGGATGCGGACGCCCTCGCCGAAGCGGGCCGGGTCCGGCCCCGAGTAGTTCAGTCGCACGAAGGCGCCGGTGGGTTCGGCCGGGAACCACTCGTCTCCCGGCGAGACCAGCACGCCGGCCTCGGCCGCACGGGCGGTGAAGGCCGCGGCCTCGACTCCCGCGGGCAGGCGCAGCCAGAGGTTGAGTCCGCCCTGCGGCACGGCGGTCAGGGTGCCCGCCGGCAGCAGCTCGTCGATCAGGGCGACCAGGGAGTCCCGTCGCAGCCGCAGCTGCTCCCGCATCCGGCGCAGGTGGGCCGGCCAGCCCGGGGCCCCCACGACCTCGAGCGCGGCGGTCTGCAGCACCCCGCTGACGTACAGGCCGTCGACCACCCGGTCAGTCTGGATGCGGCTACGCGCCGGGCCCCGCGCGACGACGGCCGCGATCCGCACCGCCGGCGACACGCTCTTCGTGAGCGAGCGCACGTAGACGACGTGCCCGTCCGCATCCCGGGCCGCGAGCGGGCGCACGGGCACGTCGAGCGCGAAGTCGTGCGCCCAGTCGTCCTCGACGAGGAAGGCGCCGTTCTCGCGCACGACGGCGAGGATGCGATCGGCCTGCGCGGGCGACCAGCTGCCCCCGGTCGGGTTGGCGAAGTGGGGCATGGCGTAGAACAGCCGCGCCCGTGAGCGCTCGAAGGCCTCGGTGAGCACCACCGGATCGACCGCGGCCCCGTCGCGCGGGACCGGGACGATCACCAGCCCCGCCTGGCGGGCGGCGGCGATCGCACCCCAGTAGCCGGGCGACTCCATGATGATCGCGTCGCCCGGGCGCCCGAGGGCGCGGAACACCGAGGAGAGCGCGCTCTGCCCGCCCGGCATGATCGTGACGTCGCCCGCCGAGGGCGCGGCGCCCGTGGGGCTGCCGGCCGCACTGCTGCCGGCCGTACTGCTGCCGACGCCGTTGCCGGCCGTACTGCTGCCGGCCCCGGCGAGTTCGTCGGCGAACCAGGCGCGGAGCTCGGGCAGGCCCGGCGCCGGCGGCCGGTCGAGCGCCGAGCGCGACCGGGCGGCCCGGGCCAGTGCGGTCTGCACGGCCCGTGCCGGCAGCAGCTCGTCGGCCGGGTAGCCGCTGTGCAGGCCGATGACCTCGACCGGCGGCGACTGCATCGTGGAGCCGACGAAGGCGCCTTCCGCGCGGAGCGGCCCGAGGGCCGTGGTCTGCCAGGTGTAGTCGGCAGTCGGTGCCGCGGCGGGGCGGCGCACGAAGGTGCCGGCGCCCGGCCGGGTCTCGACCAACCCCTGGCGCACCAGGAGACGCACGGCCTGCTGCACGGTCACCGGGCCGGCGCCGAAGCGCACGGTCAGGCTCCGGGTCGAGGGCAGCGCCGTCCCGGCGGGCAGCCCGCGGATGTCGTCGCGCAGCACTGCCGCGATCCGTTCGGAACTGCTACCGTGGTTCATGAAGGCCAACGATAGCGCTATCGACTCCGAATCCGTACCGCTACCCGGCGCACCGCAGGGCCGCGCCCCACGGCGGGCCGGGTCGACCCCGGTCGCCGGGCTGGCCTGGGGCTTCACCGGGGTGCTGGTGTTCTCGTTCACGCTGCCGGTCACCCGGGTCGCCGTGGCCACCCTCGATCCGCTGTTCGTGAGCGCGGGGCGAGCGCTCGTCGCCGCGGTGCTGGGTGCGATCGTGCTCCTGGTGACCCGCACGCCCGTGCCGGCGCGGCGGTTCTGGCCGCGCATCCTGATCGTGGCGGGCGGGGTGGTGCTGGGGTTCCCGCTGCTGACCTCGTTCGCGCTGCAGACCGCGCCGGCCTCGCACGGAGCCGTGGTGATCGGCCTGCTGCCGGCGGCGACCGCGGCGGTGGCGGTGCTGCGCGGGCGGGAGCGGCCGAGCCGGGTGTTCTGGCTGGCGTCGGCGGCGGGCGCGCTCGCGGTGCTGGGCTTCACCGTGCTGAGCTCGGGCGGGCTCGGCGGGGTGCACGTCTCCGACCTGCTGCTGCTCGGCGCCGTCGTGGCCGCCGCGGTGGGGTACGCGGAGGGCGGGCTGCTGGCGCGGGAGATCGGGTCGTGGCAGGTGATCTGCTGGGCGCTGATCGCGGTCGCGCCGCTGATGCTGGTGCTGACCGGGGTCTCGTCGGTTCAGCATCCGCCGTTCGCGAGCGGCACCGGGGTCGAGGGGTGGATCGCCTTCGGCTACGTGAGCCTGTTCAGCATGTTCCTCGGGTTCTTCGCCTGGTACCGGGGTCTCGGCATCGGCCCGATCGCCACGGTCAGCCAGATGCAGCTGCTGCAGCCCGTGCTCTCGATCGTCTGGGCGGCCCTCCTCCTCGGCGAGCCCCTCACCCCCCTCACCCTCGCCGGAGCCGCCGCAGTAATAGCCTGCGCAGCCCTGGCAGTCCGCTCAAGGGTCGGGCGCTGATCACGCGCGCGAGATGTCGATCATCTCGTCGCGCGGCACGACCTTCACCCGCAGGCGGCCCTCGGCCTCGCCGAGCCCGAGCTCGTGCTGGTCGAGCTTGTGCCAGCCGTCGAGGTCGGTGTACGCCACGCCGCGCTCCTCGAGCAGGGCGGGCACCGACTCCTCGGCGGGGTCGGCCGGGGTCCACCAGTTGCCCTGGTCGCGCACGAGGTGCGACAGGGTCTCCATGGCGTCGGACTTGGTGTGCCCGATCAGACCGACCGGTCCGCGCTTGATCCAGCCCGTGGCGTAGACGCCGGGGATGACCTGGTTGTCGTCACCCAGCACCTGGCCCTCGTGGTTCGGGATGACGCCGTGCTGCTCGTCGAAGGGGATCTCGTCCAGCGGCGATCCGAAGTAGCCGACCGCGCGGTAGAGCGCCTGGATCGGGATCTCGCGGATCTCGCCGGTGCCGACCACGCCGCCCGCCGCATCCGGAACCGTGCGCTCGTAGCGGATCGCGGCCACCCGGCCGTTCTCGTCGCCGACGATCTCGAGCGGCTTCGCCCAGAAGTGCAGGTGCAGGCGGCGCGAGGCCTCGCCGACCGGGCGCTCGCGCCACTGGTTCAGCACCTTGTTGATCACGAAGACCTGCTTGTTGGAGGCGATCGCGAGCTTCGAGGCCTCGTCGAGCTCGAAGTCCTCGTCGTAGACGATCATGTCGACGTCGTTCATCTCGCCGAGCTCGCGCAGCTCGAGCGGCGTGAACTTGACCTGCGCCGGCCCGCGACGGCCGAACACGTGCACGTCGGTGACCGGCGAGGCCTTGAGCCCCTCGTACACGTTCTGCGGGATCTCGGTGACGAGCAGGTCGTCGGCGTGCTTGGCGAGGATGCGCGAGACATCGAGCGCCACGTTGCCGTTGCCGATCACCGCGACCGACTCGGCTTCGAGCGGCCAGGTGCGCGGCACGTCGGGGTGCCCGTCGAACCAGCTGACGAAGTCGGCGGCGCCGTAGGAGCCCTCGAGGTCGATGCCGGGCACGTCGAGCGAGGCGTCGCGGATGGCGCCGGTCGAGAAGATGACGGCGTTGTAGTGCTTCTTCAGGTCGTCGAGGGTGATGTCGACGCCGTAGCGCACGTTGCCGAAGAAGCGGATGACGCCCGAGTCGAGCACCTCGCGGAGCGCGGTGATGATGCCCTTGATGCGCGGGTGGTCGGGCGCGACGCCGTAGCGCACGAGACCGTAGGGGGCGGGGAGCTGCTCGAACAGGTCGATCGAGACGTCGAAGTGACGCTCGGCCTTCACGAGAAGATCTGCGGCGTAGATGCCGGCGGGGCCGGCTCCGACGATGGCCAAACGAAGCTTGGTCACGGTGAGTTGTTTCCTTCGGTTGTGGGTCAGCTGGTGCGTTCGACGACCGTGTCGGCGAAGCGGGTGAGAGTCTTCTTCACGGTGCCCTCGGGCAGCGGCGCGAGCGCCTCGACGGCCTCGCGGGCGTACCGGCGGGCCTCGTCGACGGTGCGGCGGGTGACCGCGTTCTCGCGGAGCAGCCGGATCGCGTCGTCCGACGCGGCGGCACCGTCGGCCTCGAGGGCCTCGGGACTCAGTCGCTCGAGCAGGGCCGCGGCCGTCTTGTCCGACGCCGCCTGCTCGCGCAGGTAGAGCACGGGGAGGGTGGCGACGCCGGCGCGCACGTCGGTGCCGGGCGTCTTGCCGGTCTCCTCGTCGCTCGGCGCGATGTCGATGACGTCGTCGACGAGCTGGAACGCGATGCCGACCTTCTCGCCGAACTCCCGCACGGGCTGCTCGTAGCGCGCGTCGCCGTTGGAGAAGATGACGCCGAGCTGGGCCGACGCCGAGATCAGCGAGCCCGTCTTGTCGGCGAGCACCGCGATGTAGTGCTCGACCGGGTCGGCCTCGGGCGCGGGGCCGATGGTCTCGTTGAGCTGGCCGAGGCAGAGGCGCTCGAAGGTGTCGGCCTGCAGCCGGATGGCCCGCTCGCCGAGGCGGGCGAGCAGGGCGCTGGCCCGCGCGAACAGCAGGTCGCCGGTGAGGATGGCGACCGAGTTGCCCCAGACCTTCTGCGCACTCGGCACCCCGCGGCGCTGGTCCGCGTCGTCCATGACGTCGTCGTGGTAGAGCGAGGCGAGGTGGGTGAGCTCGATCGAGGTCGCGGCGGTGATGACCTCGTCGGTGATGCCGTCGCCGAGCTGGGCGGTGAGGAAGGCGAGCACCGGGCGCACCCGCTTGCCGCCGGCCTCGAGCAGGTAGCGCGAGACGACGTCGACGAGCCCGCCGGTGAACGTGGTCTCAAGCGAAAGGCGCGCCTCGAGGTCCTCGATCCCGGCCTCGATCACGCGCGCGGTACGGCGGTCCTCCCCGGTCGAGAAGAGACGGTCGGCGAGCGAGAGCGGGGTCGACCGGCCGGTGGCGCGGCGAAGACTGGAGGGCACGGGGTCTAGCCTACTTTCCCGGCTTGATTCCGCGGTGGAGAGCGACGATCCCCGCGGTCAGGTTGCGGTAGCCGACGCGGGTGAAGCCGGCGGCGCGGAGCCAGGAGGCCAGCGTCTTCTGGTCGGGCCAGGACTGGATCGACTCGAACAGGTAGTCGTAGGCGTCGACGTTGGAGGAGACGGCCTTCGCGAGCGTGGGCATCACGTTCTCGAGGTACCAGGAGTAGAGGGAGCGCAACGGCTTCACCGGGGTCGAGAACTCGCAGATCACGATGCGGCCGCCGGGCTTGGTCACGCGGTACAGCTCGGCGAGCGCGGTGCGCGGCTCGACGATGTTGCGGAGCCCGAACGAGATGGTGACGGCGTCGAACTCGTCGTCGTCGAAGGGCAACGCCATCCCGTCGGCCACGACGAACTCGATGTTCGGGGTGTGGGCCTGCTGGCGCTTGCCGACCTCGATCATGCCGGGCGAGAAGTCGGCCGCGACCACGTGGGCGCCGCTCTTCGCGAGCGAGGCGCTCGAGGTGCCGGTGCCGGCCGCCAGGTCGAGGATCTTCTCGCCGGGGCGGGGGTCGACGGCGCGGGTCGTCGCCACGCGCCAGAGCACCGCGTTGCCCACCGAGAGCACGTTGTTGGTGCGGTCGTAGCCCGCGGCGACCTGGTCGAACATCGCGGAGACCTGCTCGGGTCGCTTGGTGAGGTCAGCCTTAGTCACCTGGACAGTTTACGTTCAGTTGCCTGACAGCGGCGTCGGAGCCGCTGTCCAGTCGATCGCCGCCTGAACGCCGCATCGGAGACACCCTCCCGGCGGCTGGGTGCCGGTTCGGCGGGCGTAGGCTGATCGGGTGAGTCCCACACCACGTCAGATCCCCCGTCTGCGCGTCGAGACGAGCCGGGTCGACGACCTGAAGCTGCTCATCCCGCTCCTCGACCCGCGTCATCCGCTGCTCTGGATCCGGAAGGGCCAGGGCATCGCCGGGGTCGGCGAGGCGCTGCGCCTGGAGTTCAGCGGCCCCTCGCGCATGGTCGACGCCTGCGCGGTGTGGAAGGACGTGGTCGCGGCCGCCACGGTGAGCGACCCGATCGCGGTGCCGGGCTCCGGGCTCGTCGCCTTCGGCACCTTCGCCTTCGCCGACGACTCCTCGGCCGTCAGCACCCTGATCGTGCCCCAGGTCGTGCTCGGCAAGCGCGACGGGCAGTACTGGGTCACCCACGTCGTGGCCGAGTGGCCGGCCGGCGCCGTGGATGCGGACGGGCGGCCCCGCGAGACCCTCCCCGCCCCCGTGCTCGCACCCCGCCCCCTCGGGCCGGAGTACCGGATCACGCTGCTGCCCGGCACGGTCAGCGCCGACGCCTTCCGCGCCTCGGTCGAGTCGGCCGTCGAGCGCATCACGGCGCAGGAGCTCGAGAAGGTCGTGCTCGCCCGCGACCTCGTCGCCCACCTGCCCGAGGGCGCCGACCTGCGTCGCCCGCTGACCGACCTGGCCCTCGGCTACCCCGACTGCTGGACCTACGCGGTCGACGGCTTCATCGGCTCCAGCCCCGAGACCCTCGTCCGGGTCGCCCGCGGCACGGTCAGCGCCCGCGTGCTCGCCGGCACGACCGCACGGGGGGCGGATGCGCAGGCCGACCACGACCGCGCCGTCGCCCTCGCGACCAGCACCAAAGACCTCGACGAGCACGGTTTCGCCGTCAACAGCGTGGTGGCGGCGCTCGCCCCGCACAGCCGCAACCTGATCGCGAGCGAGCTGCCCTTCACCCTCAAGCTGCCGAACCTCTGGCACCTGGCCAGCGACGTCGAGGGCACGTTGAGCGACGGGTCGACCTCGCTCGACCTGATCGCCGCGCTGCACCCGACCGCGGCGGTCGCCGGCACTCCGACGGCCTCGGCCCTCGCGCTGATCCGTCAGCTGGAGCCCTTCGACCGCGGTCGCTACGCCGGCCCGGTGGGCTGGGTGGGCGCCGACGGCGACGGCGAGTGGGCCGTCGCACTGCGCTCGGCGCAGGTGGATACGGCAAACGACATCACCGCTTACGCCGGCTGCGGCATCGTGGCCGATTCGGAGCCCGAGCGCGAGTACCTCGAGACGAAGATGAAGTTCAGGCCGATCGTGGAGGCCTTCGGCTAGAGGCCGCTACGGGTCTCGTGACGCCGTGCGCTGCCGGGCGGTCAGGCGGGCGACGCAGGGCAGTCGACGCCGGTCAGTCGGGGCTCAGTTGCCGCGACGGCGGCGGGTGACGAGCAGCACGATGCCGCCGATGATGAGCACGGCGACCGCGATGCCCCCGATGATCAGGGCGAGCTGGCCGTTGGCTCCGGTCGCCGCGAGGTCGGCGGCGACGGCGTGCGGGGTGGCGAGTGTCACGGTGGTTCCTCCTGGGATGGCTCCGCACAGCCTAACCCCCGGGCTCGCGGACCGCTCGACCCGGGCTGGTCGAGGCTCAGGCTCGGGTCTCGGCGCGCGTTAGAGTGCCGGTATGACCTCGGGCGCCGACACCCCTGCCGAGCTGCCGGATCCGACGCCGGGCGGCCCGGTGGATCCTCCCGGTCCCGACACCCGTCGGCCCCGGTCGGTGTACGGGGTCGGCTCCGATCCGGATGTGCGGTTCAGCCTCGCCAACGAACGCACGGCCCTCGCGTGGGTGCGCACCGGGCTGTCACTGGTGGCCGGCGGGGTGGCCCTCACGACGCTCTCGGCGCTGGCCGACCTCCCCTGGCTGATCGAGCTGATCGCCCTGATCGCCTGCCTGGCCGGCGGCGGACTCGCCGTCTCCGCCCTGTTCTCCTGGCGCCGCGCCGAGCGGGCGCTGCGGCTCGACCGGCCGCTCCCGGCTCCCGCTGCGCTGCCCTGGCTGGTCGGCGGGGTCGGCGTGCTGGCCCTGGTGCTCGCCGGCTACGCGCTCTTCGAACTGGGCCGGTCGCTGTGACGCCGGAGCCGGGCGCCCGACCGCCGCGTCCGGTCCGCGACCCCGGGCTCCAGCCCGAACGCACGGCCCTCGCGTGGCAGCGCACCTCGCTGTCGACCGCGATGGTCGCCCTGCTGCTCGCCTTCGCGTGTCTCCGGGGCGGCTTCCTGATCGGCGCCGTCGCCGCCGCGCTGATCACCCTGGCCGCGGTCGTCGTGCTCTACGGGCTCCGCCGTCGGGCCGTCGCCCGCGAGCGCGCCGACGAGGCCGCCCGAGCCGCGGTCGCCACCGGGCGCGCAGGCACGGAATGGGCGGATGCCGGCGGGACGCGACCGGCCACGTCGCCCTGGGGCGCGCTGACCCGGGTGACCGCGGTGATCGTCGCCACGGCGGTGCTCGGCGGCATCCTGGGCGCGATCATCCTCTTCTGAACCGCCTCGGCGTCGCCGAGCTCGGCGGCGGGGCCGCGCGCCGTCAGCCCGCGGGGAGGAGGTTGGTGTCGTTCAGCAGCAGCGGCGCATCCGTCACCGGGACGTCGACGTGCATGTGCGTGCAGGTGTCGTCGAACTCGGTCCAGTTGGTGAGGTCGAGCTTGATGCCGGCCGAGGTGCGGCAGCTGGCCTGGCCGACGCGGGCGCCGACGGGCATGACCGGGTCGAGGATGCCGATGAGCTTCAGCGTGTTCGCATCGGCTCCGTTCAGGCCCTTGTTGTTCAGCAGGTAGAAGTCGACCGCGTGGCCGCCGCCGTCGATGTAGTGCGACGAGCTCGTGCCCGCGCCCTCGATCTGGCCGGTGCACTTGCGGTTGATGTCGCTGACGCCGACCTGGTCGAAGTTGCGCACGGCGATCGCGATGATCTCGAGTACCCGGTAGTCGACGCCGCAGTCGGCGACGGTCACGCCCTGGGCGATCCAGCGGATCTCCTTGAGGTGGTCGGGAACGGAGCCGACGAGCTTGCCGGAGTCCATCGCGTTGACGAGCTCCTGGGCGAGCGAGCGGCCGACGAGCAGCTGGGCGGTGGAGTAGCCGGCGGCCTGCAGCTCCCCCGCATCCGTCACCGAGTAGCCGTCACGGTTGACGGAGGCCGACGAGCCGGCCGAGGTGATCAGCTTCTGCGAGGTGGAGTTGGTGTTCGCGTTGAGGCTCAGGTTGACGACGTTGGCGTCGACCGGGCTCGCGGAGACGGTGCTCGGCAGCCCGGTGACCGCGGTGATGCCAAGCACGAACGCCATGGCGACGGCGCTGAGGCCGGCCTTGGCCCAGCCCTTGCCCTTGGTGCTGCTCGCGTTCTTCCCGCCGGCGGCGATCGCGCGCTCCGCGGTGCGACGACCACGGCGACCCGGGCCGGTCGACGGCTCGGCCGAGGCCACGGCCTTCGCGGCGCGGGCGGCCTCACGGCCGGCGCGACGGCTCGGCGCGAGGTGGAGCGGCTGCTCGGGCTCGAGCGCGATCAGGGCGAGCGGCCCGGTGGGCACGGTCTCGATCGTCTCGACGTGACCGGAGTCGGAGGGCGAGGGCTCGAGGTGGGCCTCGAGCTCGTCGGTGAGCGGGGCGTCGCTGAGGCTGTGGTCTGCGATGCTGTGGTCAGCGGGGACGTCGTCGACCTCGACGACCTCGGCGTAGACGGGCTCGTCGGCGTCGGCGGGCTGCTCGGCGTCGACCGGCTGCTGGGCGACGGGACGGGATTCGGTGGCCGCCTGGAGCGGCAGCGAGACCGGCGGTTCGAGCGGTGCCGAGCCGAACTCGGCGATCTCGATGGCCGCCAGCTCCTCGGCCCGCAGCTGCTCTTCGCGCAGACGCTCGGCCTGCTCCTGCTCGCGCAGCTGACGCCGGGTCAGGGGCACGGCCGGAGCCGCGATCGCGTCGGCGGCCGACTGCTCCTGTCGACGCAGCTCCCGGAGTTGACGACGGGTCGGCGAGCCGGCCGGCGCAGTGCCGGGGTTCGCGTCGCGGGTCGGTTCAATGCCGTCGGAGCGCGGTTCGGGATAAGTCAAACGTGGAGCACTTTCAGAGGGTTCAAGCGGTTGCGTGCGCGACTCGGCACGGAAACGAAGCTGTTCGACCCTACCAACCGACCCTGGAAAAACCCAGGGCGGTCCGGAAATCTCCATGGATACGCATCCTTCACCCCGCCCGGAAGATCGTCTGACCCGCCGCCGTCAGAGCCGCGCCCGCGAGGGCAGCGACACCACCAGCACCGCGACGACGACCAGCACGGCGGCGATCGGCGTGGTCCAGTCGACGGTGTGACCGACGCCGGGGGCCACGAGGTCGATCACGATCGAGCCGACCAGCTGACCCGTGATCGAGCAGAGGCCCAGCAGCAGCACCCCGGTGACCCGCACCGCGGTCGCGAGCCCGAAGATGAAGACGACGCCGAGCGGGCCGCCGAGGTAGAGCCACCAGTCGCCGGGATACGCCGCGACCGGGGGCAGCCCGCCCACGACGAGCGCGTGCACCAGGGCGATCACGATGAGCAGGCCTGAGCCGGCGATGAAGTTGAACAGGGTCGAGCTCACCGCCGAGCCCGAGGCGGCCGCGACCCGTCCGTTGGCGGCCTGCTGCACCGCCTGCGCCACCCCGGCCACGAACGGCAGCACGAGCAGCCAGGCCGGCACGGCCGGATCGATGTGCACCGACACCGACCAGACGACGACGCCGAAGGCGATGGCGGCGCCGAGCACGCGCCGCAGGGTGAACAGACGCCGGCCTCCCGGGCCGATGCCGACCCGGTCGACCACGAGTCCGGAGATGGTCTGGCCGCCGATGAAGGCGACCGTGAACAGCGAGACGCCCACCAGCGCGGAGGCGAGCCCCTGGGTGAGCACGAAGATGCCGCCGCCGAAGCCGGCCAGCAGCATCCACCCGGGCAGTCGGCCCGCGCGCACCTCGCCGACGGCCTGCCGCGCGCCCGCCCGGGCCGAGGGCAGGAACGCGACGATCACCGCGACGATGACGAGGCCGACCGTGAAGCTGATCGCGGCCGCCGTGAAGCCGTCGCCGAGCCGACGACCGAACTCGCCGTTGATGCGCGACTGGGTCGCCATCAGCATCCCGCACACGACGGCGACGCCGACCGCCGCCCAGAGGGGCAGACGGCCGGCGCGCGGTGGGGCGATCGGGATCATCCGAGCGGTGTCGGGCGTGCTCAGTGCTCGGAGCCCGAGGCGTCCGAACCGTGGTCGGCCGCGAGCTCGCTCACGAGCCGGTCGCCGGGGGCGACCGTGACCATCTCGGCCTCGATCTCGGCGCGGCCGAGCAGCTCGTCCATCCGGCGGGCGCGGCTGCGGGAGATGATCGTGACGACCGTCCCCTTCTTGCCGGCACGACCGGTGCGGCCGGCGCGGTGCAGGTACGTCTTGTACTCGTCGGGCGCGTCGGCCTGGATGACCAGGTCGATGTCGTCGACGTGGATGCCGCGGGCCGCCACGTCGGTCGCCACCAGCACGGAGACCCGGCCCGAGGTGAGCATCTGCAGGTTGCGGGTGCGTCGGGACTGGTTGAGGTCGC
The DNA here is from genome assembly GCF_059691755.1 of Herbiconiux sp. 320_LB. Taxonomy (NCBI): domain Bacteria; kingdom Bacillati; phylum Actinomycetota; class Actinomycetes; order Micrococcales; family Microbacteriaceae; genus Herbiconiux; species Herbiconiux sp. 320_LB. The sequence goes on from NZ_JCAWAD010000002.1 coordinate 380,641, forward strand.
CGTGCAGGCTGGTCGCCGGGAACCCGGCATCCTCCAGCTGCTCGGCGAGGGTCTCGGCGTAGGCGCGGGTGCGGGCGAAGATCAGCGTCTTGCCGTCGCGGTCGGCGAGCTGCTCGATGATCGCGCCCTTGTCGCGGTGGTCGACGATCAGCACGCGGTGGTCGATGGTGGAGGACGCCTGGTCCTCCCCCGCGACCTCGTGCACGCTGGGGTTCACCAGGAACTCCTCGACCAGCTTCGCCACGCCCTTGTCGAGGGTGGCGGAGAACAGCAGCCGCTGGCCGCCATCCTTGGTGTGACGCAGGATGCGCTGCACCGGCTCGAGGAAGCCGAGGTCGCACATGTGGTCGGCCTCGTCGAGCACCGTGATGGTGACCTCGGAGAGGTCGAGCCGACGCTGCTCGATCAGGTCTTCGATGCGGCCGGGGGTGCCGATGATGATGTCGACGCCGCGCTGCAGGGCTCCGACCTGGCGGGCCTGGGGCACGCCGCCGTAGATCTGCGTGGTGAACAGGCCCACGGCACGGGCGATCGGCTGCACGGTGCGGTCGATCTGCAGGGCCAGCTCGCGGGTCGGGGCGAGGATGAGGGCGCGGGGCTTGCGACCCGGCTTGCGGTTCGCACCGCCGCCGTTCTCCATCAGGCGCTCGACGAGCGGGGCGCCGAAGGCGATGGTCTTGCCGGAACCGGTGCGGCCGCGGCCGAGCACGTCGCGACCGGCGAGCACCATCGGGATGGTGGCCGACTGGATCGGGAAGGGGCTCTCGGCCCCGAGCTCGCCGAGCACGCGGACGATGTTGCCGCCGAGGCCCAGGCTCGAGAACGTGGCGCCCTCGACCTCTTCGGCCAGGGTGGCCGTGGCCTCGAGGCGCTCGAGCACGACGTCGTCGTCTCCGTGGAACGCCGGCTTGGCGTCGCGGGAGGGGTAGTAGCTCGAGTCGCGCGCGGGGCGGCTGTCGCGGGCCGGGCGGTTGTCGCGGTCGCCGTACGAGGGGCGCTCGGTGCGGGCCGGGCGGTCGCCGTAGGACGGACGCTCGCTGCGGGCCGGACGGTCGTCGCGGTCGAAGCTGCGCTTCGGGCGGTCGTCGAACGAACGGGAGGGACGGTCTCCGTAGGCGGGACGCTCGCTGCGCGCGGGACGGTCGCCGTACGAGGGACGCTCGCTGCGCGCCGGGCGGTCGCCGTAGGACGGACGCTCGGAGCGGGCGGGGCGGTCGCCGTAGGACGGACGCTCGCTGCGCGAGTACCCGCCGCGGTCGGACGAGAAGCGGTCGGTGCGGTCGGATCGCTCGGCGCGGTCGTAGCCGCCGGAACGGGCCGGGCGGTCGGCACGCTGGCCGGGCTGGAAGTCGGCGGTCGGGCGGGCGCTGCGGTTGTAGCCGCGCTCGTCGACGCGCGGCGGCTTGCCACCGGTCGGGCGGTCGGAACGCTGCGGGCGCTCGGCGGAGCGCTCGGCGGCCGCGGCGGCGCGGCGCTCCTCGTTGCGGGCGTCGTTCCACTTCTGGCGGTCGGTGCGCTGGCCGCGGTCGTGGCCGCGGGCGCCCTCGTCGCGGGCGGGGCGGTCGCCGTAGGCGGGACGGTCGTAGCCGCCGCGCTCGGGCCGGTCGCCGTACGCGGGGCGGTCGCCGTAGGCGGGGCGCTCGGAGCGGCCGGTGCCGGTGCCGGAGCGGTTGAAGCCGTTCTCGCGGCTCGGGCGCTCGTAGCCGCTGCGGGCCGGACGGTCGCCGTAGGCGGGACGCTCGGAGCGGTCGTAGCCGCGGTCGGAGCGGTCGTAGCCGCGGTCGGAGCGGTCGTTGCCGCGCTCGGGGCGGTCGCCGTACGAGCCGCGACCCGAGGGCGCGGTGCCACGCGAGGCGCGGTCGTCCGCGTTCCAGCGCTGCTTGCGCGCGGGTGCGGTGTCGTCGACGGGCTTGTACCCGCGGTGTCCCGGGCTCCGGCTGCCGGCCTTGGGGCCGCCCTTGCCGGGGGTGCGGGGCTCGTAGTTCTTGGCGGGCTTGAAGCCGCCTGACTTGTTGGATTTGGGCATGATTCTTTCCGGGTTATCTCGAAATGCGCGCACCGCAACGCCGAGTGCGTTGGAGTGCTAACTAGATCCCCGGGAGTAGCGGGGGCCGTGTCGTACGCGACATTCACCAGTGACCAGCGCATCCATGCACTGACTGGGAAACCGGCCCACCAGACTTACAAACCCATCCGCGATGCAATTCGCGGTGTCCAGAGCCGACCGACTCACATTACACGAGTCGGCCGGCGATCACCAGAGGCGATCGATCGAGCGGATGCTCAGACCCCGTCGGCGACGACGGTGCGCACCAGGCTCGGCGGCCCCGCCAGGATCGAGCCCAGGTCGCTCGCCCCCTCCGGCGTCGCCCGCCAGGCGCGGTAGGCGTCGTCGTCGTCCATCGAGGCCCAGCGCTCGACCAGCACGTAGTGGGTGGGGTCGTCGACGTCGACGACGACCTCCACGCCGAGGCTCCCCGAGAAGGCCCGGGTGGCGGTGAGCACGTCGGAGATGACGGACGGGGCGGATTCGAGAGCGTCCTGCCGGACGCGCACGTCGAGGAACGAGAGAACAGTCATGCCCTCACCCTAGGCCGCCCCTCCGCTTCTCCGCGAGGGCGGGCGCTACTCGGCGAGGGCGGGGACGACCTCCTGGGCGATGAGCTCGAGGTGGTCGAGGTCGGCGAGGTCGAGGATCTGCAGGTAGACCGTCTCGGCCCCGTCTTCGCGCAGGGCGCCGAGCGTGTCGACGACCTCGGCCGGCGTGCCCGCCAGGCCGTTGCGGCGCAGCTCCTCCGGCTCGCGGCCGATCGCGGCGGCCCGGCGTGCGATCTCGGCCTCGTCTTTGCCGACCACCGCGACGAGCGCGGTGGAGTAGACGATGTCGTCGGGGTCGCGGCCCATCTCGTCGCAGGTGCGCCGCACGTTCTCGAACAGGCCCGGCAGGGTTCCGGGATCAGGGAAGGGCACGTTGAACTCGGTGGCGTAGCGGGCGGCGAGCAGCGGCGTGCGCGTGGCGCCCTTGCCCCCGACGATGACGGGCAGGGGCGACTGCACGGGCTTGGGCAGCGCCGGGGAATTCTCGAGCGTGTAGTGCTCGCCGTGGAAGGAGTAGGTCTCGCCCGGCTCGGTGGCCCAGAGGCTCGTCACGATCTCGAGCTGCTCTTCGAGCAGGCCGAAGCGCTTCGGCGGGAACGGGATGCCGTAGGCCAGGTGCTCCTCTTCGAACCACCCGGTGCCGAGCCCGAGCTCGACCCGCCCGCCCGACATCTGGTCGACCTGAGCCACCTGGATGGCCAGGATGCCGGGGTAGCGGTAGGTCACGCTCGACACCAGGGTGCCCAACCGGATGCGCTGGGTCTCGCGGGCGAGACCGGCCAACGTCGTCCACGCATCCGTCGGCCCGGCGCCGGGATCGCCGGCGCCCATGCGCAGGTAGTGGTCGGAGCGGAAGAAGCCGTCGAAGCCGAGCCGCTCGGTCGCCTGGGCGACCGCGAGGATCTCGTCGTAGGTGGCGCCCTGCTGAGGTTCGGTGAAGATCCTGAACTGCATGGGGGAATGCTATAGCGCCCGGCCGACAGCGGGGCTGGCCCCGACAGGTGCAGGTCAGGCGCGGGTCAGGTGCCGGTCAGGCGCGAGGGCCCGCAGATCGGGGACCCGCCGAGCGAGGGCCGGCGGCTCGGGGCCCGGTGGCCCGGACCGCGCCCGCGAGGCCCGCCGCCGTGAACACCACGGTGGCGACGAGCACCGTCGCGATCGGCAGGGTCCACGCGCCCGTGGCGTCGTGCACGGCGCCGACCAGGGTGGGCGCGGTGGCGCCCAGCGCGTAGCCCACGCCCTGCACCATCGCCGACAGCCGCCGGGCGTGCGTGCCCGACAGCGAGAGCCGCACGATCAGCACGAAGACGATCGTGATGCCGCCGCCCTGCGCGATCCCGCCGAGCACGCCCCAGAGCGCCCAGGCCCCGGGGGCCAGCATCATGCCGAGCGGGAAGCTGATCCACAGCGCCGAGACGATCGCGAAGGTCACCGGGAGGCCCAGCCGCTTCGACACCAGCGGCACCCCGAGCGCACCCACCACCGCGGCGATCTGGAAGACCGACGAGCTGCTGCCCGCCTCGGCCGCGGTGTACGAGAGCTCCTGCTCGAGGATGGTCGGGAACCACGCGGTGAGTCCGTAGTAGGCGAAGGCCTGGCCCGCGAAGGCGAGGGCGAGGAAGACGGCCGAGAGATTGCGCCAGGTGCGGGGTTCGGGGGCCGCCAGCGGGATGCCCCTGGTGTCGATCGCCACGGTCTCGAACGCGCCGGTCTCGACGCCGGCCTGCACGGGCCCCCAGTGGAACGCCCGCCGCGGACCCATCGCGATCAGCCACGCGACGGCCGCGAGCACGACGAAACCGAGCCAGGTCAGCAGAGCGCCCCGCCAGCCCAGGGCGAGCGCGAGCGGCACCGTGGCGAGCGAGGTGATCATCGAACTGATGTTGAGCGCCGAGGTGTACGCGCCGGTGACGATGCCGATCCGCTCGGCGGGCACGTCGCGCCGGATGATCACCGGGATCACGACGTTGCCGATCGTGATGAAGGCACCCATGATCACGGTGCCGGCGAAGGTCGCCTCGATGCCTCCGGCCGAGCGCACGATCGACCCGATGCCCACGCCGATGATCGCGGTCGTGGTGGCGACGTTCGCGCCCGCCTTGCCGACGAAGACCGAGGCCAGGGGCGTGACGAGGGCGAAGCAGAGCACCGGCAGGGTCGTCAGCAGCCCCGCCTGGGCCGCCGACATCGACAGCTCGGCGCTGATCGTGCCGGTGATCGGGGCGACCGCGATGATGGGGCCGCGCAGGATGAAGCCGATGCAGACGATGCCGACCAGGAGGCTCCAGGGGAAGGCGCGGTTCGCGAGTCGGGACATCTGGTCAATGGTAGAGGCCGGGCGGCCGGGCCCCGCGCGATCGTACCTTGCGCGACCGGGCCCCGTGCGACCGGGCCCTGCGCGGCCGGGCCCTGCTCTACCGGGCACCGCGCGGCCGGGCACGGCCCGGCCGAGTCGCGCGCGACCGGGCGGCTACGCCCCGTGGCCTGGTTCCTACGCCAGGCGCGCCCGCGCCGTGGCCGCCCGCGCGCTCCGCTGCGGCACCAGCCACCCGATCTCGACCGGCCGCCGCCGGCGAGCGAGGGCGACGCCGGCGAGCAGCACGCTGACCACCAGCACCCCGGCCATGACCAGCGCGGCCTGCACGACCGTGCCCGCATCCCCACCGGTGAGGATGGCCTGCACCCCGGCGACCGCGTAGCTCATCGGCGTGATCGCGCTGAGCGCCTGGAACGGCCCCGACAGGATCTCGATCGGGTAGAGCCCGCCGGTCGCCGCCAGCTGGAGCGCGAGCAGCACCAGCGAGATCACCGCGCCCACCCGCCCGAAAGCGGTCGTCAGGAACTGGTGGAACGCCGTGAACGCGAGCGCCACGATCAGCGAGAAGCCGAGCGTCGCGGGGAACGAGCTCCACGCCACCCCGAGCGCGAGGTGGAGGAACAGCACGATCAGCACCGCCTGGCCGGCCGCGACGACCGCCGCGCGACCGAGGGTGCGCAGCGTGAGCCGGGCCGTGGTCGCCGAGGAGGCGAGCACCGCGCGGGAGAACGGCCGCAGCCAGAGGAACAGGGCGAGCGCGCCGACCCAGAGCGCCGTCGGCACCAGGATGGTCGACACGATCTGGCCCACGTTCGTCACCTGGTTCTGGGTCGAGACGTCGACCTTCACCGGCTGCGCGATCACGTCGGCCGCGCTCGAGGAGTCACCCGAGGCGTTCGCGGTGATCTGCTGGGCCCCGGTCGTGAGGCCGGAGGCGAGGGTGCGCGCGCCGTCGCCGAGCTGGGTGGCGCCGGTCGAGAGCTGGGTCGCCCCCGGGGCGAGCTGGGCTGCGCCGTCGGTCAGCTGCTGGGCGCCCGAGACGAGGGCGGGGCCGCTCGCGGCGAGCTGGTCGGCTCCGGATGCGGCGGTGGCGATTCCCGAGGAGAGCTGCGGGAGAGCCGCCACCCCGGCGTCTATTCCGTTCTTGGCATACGCGTCCGCCGTACCGATCGCGGTGGCTGCGGTGGTCAGCGAGGCGATCGCCTCGGCGGTCTGGCCGGTCTGCAACTGCCCGATGGCGGCCTGGAGCGCGGTGTTGCCCGAGGAGACCTGGTCGGACATGGTCGCGTAGCCCGAGGACAGCTGGCCGAGCTCGCTCGTCCCCGTCCGCAGCTGATCGAGCCCACCCGCGAGCCCGCTCACGCCGTCGGTGTACTGCGTCAGCCCGGTCGTGAGCTGCCCGGCGCCGCCGGAGAGCTGGGTCGCGCCGTCGGCGAGCTGGGTGGCGCCGGTGGCGAGCTGATCCGCGCCGGAGCCCAGCTGGGTCGCGCCGTTCGCCGCATCCGTGAGGCTCGTGCCGACCGTGCCGAAGCTGGTGTAGATGCCGTTGACGACCTGCGCGGTGACGGTCTGGCCGAAGCCGGACTGCACGGCGGAGGCGACCGTGGAGGCGACGATGCCGGAGAGGTAGCCGTGCGAGGCATCCGTCGTGATGTCGATCAGGCCCTGCTTCGGATCGGGGGTGCCCAGGGTGTTCAGGGTCGCCGAGAAGTCCGAGGGGATGGTGAGCACGGCGTAGTAGCGGCCGTCCTCCAGGCCCTTCGCCGCGTCGTCGGCGCTCGTGGCCTTCCAGTCGAAGCCGGTCTGGCCCGCCCCGGTCAGCTCGGTGACCAGCCCGCGGCCGGCGAAGTTGACCGACTGGGTGCCGTCGGCGTTGGTCGTGGTGGTCATCTGGTCGTTGTTGACGATCGCGGCCGGCACCTTCGAGAGGTTGGTGTCGGCGTTCGCGAGCGCACCGGAGAAGAGCCCGTTGATCGCGAGCGGCGTGAAGACGACGGCGAGCACGGCCAGCACGACGAGCACGATCTTGGTGCGCCGCCGCATCCGGGGCGAGGGGGCGACGGAGGTCGCGGGCGTGGTGGAGGAGCTCATCGGAGGCCTTCTTCCGAGACAGGGCGGACGGCGGAGACGGTGGCGGCGCCGGCGCGGGGCGCCTCGGCCGGAGGGGCGGCGGCTGGTGGGGCCGCGGCCGGCGGGGCCGCAGCGGGAGCAGCAGCAGCCGGGGTCACGGCAGCCGGGGCGGCGGGGGCCGAGGTGGCGGCGGCCAGCGCGGCCGCGGGCTCCCGCCCCAGCTCGATGCGCACGAGCGCGCGGTCACCGACGGACGAGGCATGGCTGGCGGGCTCGGACTCGAGCCCCAGCACCACGGTCGTGCCCGGCCCCGCGACCCGCGCGACGGCCGCGGCGAACGCCGGGGTCGCCGGGCGCGCGAAGTCGCCGTCGCCCGCGTCGATGACGAGCACCGGCGAACCGTCGGCGACGCCCAGGGCGACGGTGAGCAGCGCCAGCGCCAGCGGGCTCAGCTCGCCGATCGTGCGATGGATGTCGATGGTCGCCTCGGCGCCGGCGGCCCCACTTCCAGCTCCGCTTCCGGCCCCGCCGGCTTCCTCGAGCGCGCGGTTGATCCGCTCGACCGACGACTCGATCTCGCTCCGCGGCACCCGCCGGGCGACGACTCGGTTGAGCGAGATCCGCTCGGCGATCGCGTCGCCTACGGCCGTGCTCTCGTCGGGTCGGCGCGAGTCGAGGTCGACCAGGGTGACGCGCTTGGCGACCTCGGCCGACTCGGAGGGCAGGCTGCGACCGAGCACCTGGAGGTGCCCCGACTCGGGTGCGATGCGGCCGGCCACGGTGGCTCCGACCAGGCGCCGCGCCGTGGTGTCGCCGGTCAGCACGGCGACGGCGCCGGCGGGCACCGAGAACGACAGCGGCGACCCGGCCCCGACGACCACGAGCTCCTCGGCGCTGATCGCGGCGTCACCCTGCTCGTCGGCCCACTCGCGCTCCTCGATGTGCTCGCGGAGGCTCTCCCCCTCGACGTCGACGTTGGGCAGGGCTCGGTCCAGCCACCTCGGCAGGTACCAGGCGCTCTTGCCGAGCAGGGTCATGATGGCCGGCACCAGCGTCATCCGCACCAGGAAGGCGTCGACGAAGACGCCCACGGCGAGCGCGAGCGCGATCTCCTTGATCGCCCCCTCCCCCTCGGGGATGAACGCGAAGAAGACGAAGAACATGATCAGCGCCGCCGCGGTCACGACCCGGGCGCCGTTCTGGAAGCCGACCCGCACCGCGCGCCGCGCATCCTTCGACTTGACGAACTCCTCCCGCATGCCCGAGACCAGGAAGACCTCGTAGTCCATCGCCAGACCGAACAGGATGGCCATCAGGAGGATCGGCAGGAAGCTGATGATCGGCCCCTGCGCGTGCACGTTCAGCAGATCGGCGGCCCAGCCCATCTGGAACACCGCCACGGTCACGCCGAACGAGGCGCCGACCGAGAGCACGAAGCCGAGGGCCGCCTTGATCGGCACGGCGATGGAGCGGAACACCATCGCCAGGAGCACGATCGAGAGCCCGACGACCAGGATGCCGAACGGCACCAGCGCGTTGGTGAGCTGGTTCGAGACATCGATCGCGACGGCGGTCTGGCCGCTGACCGTGATCGGCGTGCCGTACTGCGAGTCGATCTCGCCCTTCATCTCGCGCAGCCGCTCGACCAGGTTCTTGGTCTCGGGCGAGTCCGGCGCGGTGGTGGGCACGACCTGGAAGATCGCGGTGTCCAGCGTCGGGTCAGGCAGGCCGGGGCCCACCGTCGCGACCCCGTCGACGGCCTCGAGATCCGAGCGGATGCCCGCCAAGTCGTTCTGGATGTCGGTGGTCTGCGTGATGTCGGCGACCACGACGATCGTGCCGTTGTACCCGGGGCCGAACTTGTCGGCGACCGTGTCGTACGCGGTGCGGGCCGTGCTGCCCTCGGGCTGCGAGGCCGCGGTCGGCAGGTTGAGGTCGAGGCTGAAGGCCGGGATGGCGACGACGCCGAGCAGGCCCACCACCGCGATGATGAACACGACCGGGGCCTTCATCACGATGCCGACCCAGCGGCCGCCGAGCGAGGGCTTGGCCGTCTCCTCCGAGGCCGCGATCGCGCGGCGCGCGGCGCGTGACCCGGGCTTGGGGGCGAGCCGACGCTTGGCGACGCCCATGATCGCGGGCAGCAGGGTGATGGCGATCGCGACGGCGGCGAACACGGCGAAGGCCGCGGCCACGCCCATCACCGACAGGAACGGGATGCCGACGACGAGGAGGCCGAGCAGCGCGATGATCACGGTCAGGCCGGCGAACACCACGGCCGCCCCCGCGGTGGCGACCGCCTGGGCCGCCGACTCCTCGGGTTCGAGCCCCTTGGCGAGCTGACTCCGGTGCCGCGACAGGATGAACAGGGCGTAGTCGATGCCGACGGCCAGCCCGATCATGATCGCGAGCATCGGCGCCGTGCTCGACACCGAGGTGAACGCCGCGACCACCGAGATGCCGCCGAACGAGACCCCGACGCCGATCAGCGCGGTCAGGAGCGGAAGGCCCGCTGCCAGAAGCGAGCCGAAGGTGATGAACAGCACCACGCCGGCGAAGAGCACGCCGAGGCCCTCCGTCAGGGTCGGCCCGAAGGTCTGGTTCTGGAACACCTCGCCGCCGTAGGAGACCTGCATGCCGTCGGTGTCGAGCGTGCCGGCCGTGGTCTTCAGGTCGTCCAGCGTCGAGTCCGGGATGTCGGTGGCCGGGCCGTCGAACTGCACCTTGAGCAGGGCGGTCGTGCCGTCCTGGGAGATCGCGTTGGTGGCGTACTCCGAGTAGGGCGAGATCACGGCGGCGACGTGGTCGATCTTCGCGATGTCGTCGCTCGCCGTGGTGATCTCCTGCTTCACGGTGTCGTCGTTCACGCTCTGGCCCTCGGGCGCGACGATCACCACGGTCGCGGCGGCGCCGGCGGCCGAGGGGAAGAGGTTCTCCAGGGTGTCGATCGTCTGCTGCGACTCGGTGCCCGGGATCGAGAAGCTCTCCTGGGTCTGGCCGCCGAGCGCGAGCCCGCCGCCGACGACGCCGGCGAGGATCAGCACCCACGCGGCGATCACGTACCAGGCGCGGCGGAAGGCGAATCGTCCGATGCGGTAGAGCAGTGTGGCCACGGGAGGGCTCCTCGGTTCGGGTCGGTGTGTTCGGTGTTCGGTGTCGTGCGATGCGGCAGGGGCGTCAGAGCGGGGTGGTCAGCTCTGTCACGACGTCGATGAGGGCCTCCCTGACCTCGTCGATGTCGTCGAGGTCGACGGCGCTGGGGCGCGACGCGACCATGACGTAGGCGGCCCCGGCGAGCGCGACTCCGAGTCGGATGCGCTGCGCGGCCGTGGGCAGGCCGGACATGAACGACTCGCCGATCCGCTCGATCAGGCCGCGGGCCTGGTCGATGATCGGGATGTCGGACAGGGTCTGGCCCTGGTTGATGATGATGTGCGCCGCGAGCCGGTGCTCGAGCAGCAGGTCGATGAACTCCTCGACGAATCTCGAGCGGCGCTCGTCGTTGGTCAGCTTCTCGACGATCGATTCGAGGAAGGAGTCGAGCTCGGCGACGGCCGGGGTGAGCGCCGCCTCGAACAGGGCCTCCTTCGACCGGAAGTGGTAGAGCACGCTGGATTTGGAGTACCCCGCCGCATCCGCGATCTGCTGCAGGCTGGTGCCCGAGTAGCCGTTCTCCGCGAACATCTGCAGCGCCACGAGGCGCAGCTCGGCGCCGGCGTCGATCTGGACGCGCTGTACGGGGGCGGAGGACGAAGTGGGCACGGGATCGAGCGTAGCCTGACCGATCGGTCAGCTCCTGCACGATCGGTCAGATTCGAAGATTCCTGTCAGGCGACTCGGAGGTGGAGCCGGGGTTGCACTAGCGTCGTGCCATGGACGAGACCCCACGGGAAGAAATCGGCGACCGGGCCACGTCGGTCGAGGACTTCTCGGACGAGCAGGCCGGCTACCACAAGAGCCTCAAGCCGCGTCAGCTGCAGATGATCGCGATCGGCGGGGCCATCGGCACGGGCCTGTTCCTCGGGGCCGGCGGCCGCCTCCACGAGGCCGGCCCGCTCCTGGTCGTGGACTACGCGGTCTGCGGCTTCTTCGCCTTCCTCATCCTCCGTGCGCTCGGCGAGCTGGTGCTGCACCGGCCCTCCTCGGGCTCCTTCGTGTCGTACGCGCGGGAGTTCTACGGCGAGAAGGCCGCCTACGTCTCGGGCTGGCTCTACTTCCTCAACTGGGCGATGACGGCGATCGTCGACTCCACGGCGGTCGCGGTCTACGTGCAGTACTGGAGCCTGTTCACGAGCGTGCCCCAGTGGCTCCTCGCCCTCATCGCGCTCGCCATCGTGCTCGGGGCGAACATGATCTCGGTGAAGGTCTTCGGCGAGATGGAGTTCTGGTTCGCGCTGATCAAGGTGGCCGCGCTGGTCGCCTTCCTCCTGATCGGTGTGATCTTCCTGGCCTTCGCCTTCCCGACCGACGTCGGGGTGACGGGCATCCCGATGATCGTCGCCGAGGGCGGCCTGTTCCCGGACGGCATCAACACGCTGGTCGTCGCGATCGTGATGATCCAGGGCGTGGTCTTCGCCTACGCCGGCGTCGAGCTGGTCGGCACCGCCGCGGGCGAGACCGCGAACCCCGAGAAGATCATGCCCCGCGCCATCAACAGCGTGGTCTTCCGGATCGCCGTCTTCTACTGCGGCTCGGTGCTGCTGCTCGCGCTGCTCCTGCCGGCCTCGAGCTACTCGGCCACCGAGAGCCCGTTCGTGACCTTCTTCTCGCACATCGGCAACCCGACCGTCGCCGCGATCGCGGGGTCGGCGATGAACTTCGTCGTGCTGACCGCGGCGCTGTCGAGCCTGAACGCCGGGCTGTACTCGACCGGGCGCATCCTGCACTCGATGTCGGCGAGCGGCGCCGCACCGCGCTTCACCGGCCGGATGAACAAGCGCGGCGTGCCCTTCGGCGGCATCCTGCTCACCGCCGCCGTGGCCCTGCTGGGCGTCGGCCTCAACTTCGTGGTGCCGGCGCAGGCCTTCGAGATCGTGCTCAACGTCTCGGCGCTCGGCATCGTCGCCAGCTGGGGCACGATCGTGCTCTGCCAGATGAAGTTCAAGAAGCTGGCCGACAAGGGGCTGTACGTGCGCCCGAAGTTCCGGCTGTTCGGGGCGCCGTTCACCTCGTACCTGACGCTCGCGTTCCTGGTCGCCGTGCTGGTGCTGATGGCCTTCGACTATCCGGCGGGCACCTTCACGGTGGCGTCGCTGGTGATCATCATCCCGTTGCTGATCGTCGGATGGTTCGTCTACCGCGACCGCATCCTGGCCATCGCCGCCGCCCGCTCGGGCTACACGGGCTCGTACCCCACGATCGCGAACCGCGGCTCGATCCCCGGCGACGAGGGCCCCGCCGACTAGCCCCCAGCCGACTAGCCCCCCGCCGACTGGCGGGGCTGGGCGTGGTCGCGCCAGGAGTGGCGCGGGCTGTACCAGAGCATCCGCCTGGCCTTGTCGATGCCGAGCAGCGTCTCGGTGCCCTCGACCTCGCGCCGGAACGGCACGGCCGGGAAGTATCTCGCGGCCAGCTCGGCCGAGGGGGTCGACATCACCGTGTCGGCGGCGGCGATGATGAAGGCCTCGAAGCCGGTGAGCGTGCTCTCCAGCGCCAGGCGCACCGCCTGGGCGCCGTCGCGGGCGTCGATGTAGCCCCAGGCGTTCCACGAGCGGCTGGCGGGGTCGGCCTCGAAGGCGGGGAAGGCGGCGTAGTCGGCCTCGTCCATCACGTTCGAGAAGCGCAACCCGATCAGCTTGAGGTCGGGGTTCCAGCGCATGAAGTGCCGGGCCATCTCCTCCTCGACGGCCTTGCCGAGCGAGTACGTGGTCGACGGGCGCACCGGGTACTCCTCGTCGACCGGGAAGGACGGCGGCGGGTTCGAACCGAACGGCAGGCCGAGCACGGTCTCGCTCGAGGCCCAGACGATGTTGTCAATGCCGGCGGCCTGGGCGGCGGCGAAGACGTTGTAGCTGCTCGGCACGTTGTTCGCGAAGGTCTGGGCGTTCGTGGTGAGCCCGGGGGCCGGGATGGCCGCCAGGTGCACGAGGCCGTCGATGCCGTCGTAGCGGTCGTCGACCGCGGTGAGGGCCTGCACGACCTGGCCGTAGTCGGAGAGGTCGACGCGCACGAAGATGGCTTCCGGGCGGGCTCCCGCATCCGTCTGCAGCGACGGCTGCGAGGTCGAGGCGAACGGTGACGCGGGGGCGGGAGCGCGGTCGAGGTTCACGACCTCGTAGCCCTGGTCGAGCAGATGGGCGACGACGGCGCGGCCGAGTTTGCCACTGCCACCGGTCACGGCGATACGGGTCATGATGGGCGCTCCTCCTGGATGCGGTTCACCTTCCACCCTAGGCTGACCGCATGACCATCGTCGCCGCAGTCTTCGCCGGGCTGGCCGCCCTCGTCCACGTCTACATCTTCGTGCTGGAGAGCGTGCGCTGGCGGCAGCCCGCGACCTGGAAGATCTTCGGCCTCGGCTCGCAGGCCGACGCCGACACCACCGCGCCGCTGGCCTACAACCAGGGGTTCTACAACCTGTTCCTCGCCATCGGGGCCGTGATCGGGATCGTGCTGCTGTTCACGCCGGCCGCGATGGCCGGCTACGCGCTCGTCTTCCTCAGCACCGGTTCGATGCTCGCGGCGGCGCTCGTGCTGGTCAGCACCGGGCGCGACCGCATCCGCACGGCGGCCATCCAGGGCACCTTCCCCCTGCTGGCGGTCGTGTTCTCGCTCATCTCGCTCGCCGTCTGAGCCGGCAGGCCGTCAGCGCGGCGCGGCGGCCGCGAGCTCCTCGGCAGCCCGCTGCTCCCGGCGGTCGCGGAACCGCTCCCGCGTCCCCTCGACCAGGTTGTAGAGCACCGGCAGCACGATCAGCGTCAGCACGGTCGACGAGACCAGCCCGCCGATCACGATGATCGCGAGCGGCTGCGAAATGAACCCGCCGTGCCCGGTGAGCCCCACCGCCATCGGCAGCAGCGCGAAGATCGTCGCCAGCGCCGTCATCAGGATCGGCCGGAGCCGGCGTGACGCGCCCTCGATCAGCGCCTCGCGCACGTGCAGCCCCTTCGCCCGGTACTGGTTCACCAGGTCGACGAGCACGATCGCGTTCGTCACCACGATGCCGATCAGCATCAGCACGCCGATGATCGACGGCACCCCGAGCGGGATGCCCGAGATCACCTGCAGCGCGATGGCGCCGGTCGCGGCGAACGGGATGGAGACCAGCAGCAGGATCGGCTGCAGCAGGCTCTTGAAGGTCGCCACCATGACGACGTAGACGATCAGGATGGCGATCAGCAGCGCGATCCCCAGCTGCGAGAACGCGTCCGACTGGTCGGTGACCACACCGCCCACGGAGGCGTCGGCACCGGCCGGCAGCTGCACGTCGGCGAGCGCCTTCGACACCTCCGAGCTCGCGGTGCCGAGATCCTCGGAGTTGGGCGTGACCGAGACGGTCGCCGTGCGCACGCCCTTGACGGTGGTGATCGCGTTCGGGCCGTCGGTGACCGCGACCGAGGCGATGGTGTCCAGCCGCACCGGGCCGGCCGCGGTCGGGATCTGCAGCGCCGCGAGGTCGGCCTCCGTGGTGGGCGGGTTCTGGGCGGCGACGTAGATCGTGTAGTTCTTGTCGTCGATCACGATCGAGCCGACCGTCGTGGGCTGCATGGCCTGCGACACGATCGAGCCGACGGCGATCTCGCTGAGTCCGACGGCGGCCGCCTTGTCGCGGTCGACCGCGACCTGCACGTACGGCCGGGAGTCGCTGAGGTTGCTCGAGGCCTGCTTGACGGCGCTGAGGCCCTGCATGGTGCTGAGCACCGCATCCGCCGCCGTCTTGAGGTCGGTCTGGTTGCCGGCCGTCACGTCGATCGAGATGTCGCTGGACCCGCCGAAGCCGGAGCCGGAGCCGATCGAGATCTCGCCGGCGTCGGGGAGCGCTTCGAGGGTCGTGCGCACGGTGTCCTGCAGCGCATCCTGATCGACGTTCTCGTCGGTGGTGATGTTGTAGGTGATGGCGCCGTCACCGCCGCCGACGAAGGCGTCGCGGAGGGCGCTGCCGCTGGAGCCGATGGTCAGCTGCACGGTCTGCACCCCGGAGACGCCCTCGAGCGCGGACTCGACCTGGGTGGCCGCCTGGGACTGCGCCTCCAGGCTCGCCCCGACCGGCACGGTCTGCGTCACCGTGAAGGTGTTCTGGCCGCTGGAGCCGAGGAAGTTGGTCTTCATCAGGGCCGTCAGCGGGATGGTGCCACCGAGCACGATGACCGCGAGCACGATCGTGACCACGGAGTGCTTGAGGGTCCAGCCGATGATGGGCAGGTAGCGGCGCTGGAGGGCGGTCGGCGGCTCGTCGTCGAGGTCGGCCCGGTGGCTCGACGCGCGGGCGCGGCGACTCGGGGCGGGGTCGGCGACGACCACGGCGATCGCCTGATCCTCGGTGAGTGTCTCGGTGGCGGTCGAGGAGGCCGGGAGCGCGTGCTCGTGGAGGGGTGCGGAGCCCGGTGTCGCAGCAGCGGGCGTCGCCGAGGCCGGCGTGGTCGTCGCATCCGCCCCCGGCGCCCCGTGCGCCTTCGCCGTCTTCGGCTTCGGGGGGCGCACGAACCAGTAGGCGAGCACGGGCACGATCGTGAGCGCCACCAGCAGCGAGGCGAGCAGCGCGATGGTGACGGTGAGGGCGAACGGCCGGAACAGCTCGCCCGTCGTGTCGCCCACGAACGCCAGCGGGAGGAAGACCGCGACCGTGGTGATGGTCGACGCGGTGATCGCGCCCGCGACCTCGCGCACGGCCTCGACGATCAGGGCGGCCCGGGCGGCGCCGGCCTCCTTGGGAGTCAGGGTCGCGCCGGTCAGCTGCGAGAGGTGTCTCTTGATGTTCTCGATCACGACGATCGAGTCGTCGACCACGCGCCCGATCGCGATCGTCAGGGCGCCGAGCGTGATGATGTTGAGCGTGTAGTTCGCGGCCTGCAGCCCGATGAAGGTGATCAGCACCGAGGTCGGGATCGAGATCGCGGTGACCAGGGTCGACCGGATCGACAGCAGGAACACGAAGACGACGAGCACCGCGAAGAACAGGCCCAGCAGACCCTCGGTCGCCAGCGACTCGATCGACTGCTGGATGAACGGGGCCTGGTCGAACACGACCGTGAAGGTCGCGCCCGGCAGCGCGCTCTGCAGCTGCGGCAGCAGGTCGCGCACCGAGTTCGAGACCTCGACGGTGTTGGCGGCGGGGAGCTTGGTGATCGAGATCGTCAGGGCATCCTGCCCGTTGACGCGCGAGATCGAGGTGGTCGGGTCGTCGGTCAGCTGCACGGTCGCGACCTCGCCGAGGGTCACGGGGGTGCCGTCGGCCTGCCGAGCCGGCAGCGGCAGGCCCTGCAGGTCGGCGATCGAGCCGAGCTTCTGCCCGGCCTGCACCGCGTAGCTCTGGCCGCCCTCGGTGAGGGTGCCGGCCGGGATGAGCTGACCGCTCGCCTTGACGACGTCGCTGATCGAGGAGGCGCTGAGACCGGCCGTGGCCAGCGACGCCGGGTTCGGGGTGATCGTGACCCGCTGGCCGATCTGGCCGAGCACCTGGGCGGCGCGCACGCCGTCGACGGCCTCGAGGTCGGGCACGGCCCCGGTCGTGAGCTGCTGGGCGAGCGACTTGGTGTCCTGCGAGGAGTCGGAGACCGCGATCGAGATGATCGGCAGGTCGTTCAGGCTGCCGCTCAGCACCTGCGGATCGAGATCGGCCGGAAGGGTCGACTTGATGCGGCTGATCGCCTGCGAGA
The DNA here is from genome assembly GCF_059691755.1 of Herbiconiux sp. 320_LB. NCBI lineage: Bacteria > Bacillati > Actinomycetota > Actinomycetes > Micrococcales > Microbacteriaceae > Herbiconiux > Herbiconiux sp. 320_LB. Next base: position 397,441 of record NZ_JCAWAD010000002.1, read on the forward strand.
TCTTCTGCTCGGCGGTGGCGAGGTTCGTGCCGTAGCTGAACGTGGCCGAGATGATCGAGAGGTTCGTGCTCGAGGTTGCGCTCGTGGTGTCGATGCCCTCGACGCCCTGGATCGCCGCCTCGATCGGGGTCGAGACGTCGTCGTTCACCACCTCGGGGCTGGCACCGGGGTAGGTGGTCAGCACCGCGAGCTGCGGGAACTCGATCGACGGGATCAGCTCCTGCTTGAGGCTGGTGAGCGCGAGCCCGCCGAAGACGGCGACCACGATCGTGACGAGCGCGATCAGCGCCCGGTTCTTCATGCTCAGAACGGCGAGGAAATGCACGTGGTGGTCTCTCTGTGCGCCAGAAGTGTCTAGGAGCCTTAACTATCGCACCCCGCGCGCCGATCGATTCGCGGTGGGCCTCCGAAGAGGGGGTATGTATTGTGACGGAATGGGTACCGTGCTGGTGACGGGTGGGGCCGGCTTCATCGGGAGCGCGGTCCTCGAACGGGCGCTCGCGCTCGGTCGTCCGGTGCGGGTGATCGACTCGTTCCGGAGCGACGTGCATCCTGACGCCGACCTCGACGCCCTCGTCGGCGCCGACCCGCGCGTCGAGGTGATCCGCGGCGACATCCGTGACCTCGACATCGTCCGCGCCTCCCTCGAGGGCGTCGACGTGGTGTGCCATCAGGCCGGCAAGGTCGGCCTCGGCGTCGACTTCTCCGACGCGCCCGACTACGTCTCGTCGAACGACCTCGGCACCGCGGTGCTGCTTCGCGCGATGGCCGACCGGGGCGTGCATCGGTTCGTCTACGCCTCCTCGATGGTCGTCTACGGCGAGGGCCGCTACCGCGACGCCGGTGGCCACGACGTGCGGCCCGCTCCGCGCCGCGTCGAGGATCTCGAGGGCGGCCGGTTCGAACCGATCGACCCCGCCACCGGGTCGCCGCTGGAGCCCGCGCTCATCGCCGAGGACTCGGCCCTCGACCCCCGCAACGTCTACGCGACCTCGAAGCTCGCGATGGAGTACCTCGCGGCCTCCTGGGCACGGGCGATCGGCGGGCGCGCCGTGGGCCTGCGCTACCACAACGTCTACGGCCCCGGGATGCCGCAGAACACGCCTTATGCGGGCGTGGCCTCGCTGTTCCGCTCCGCGCTCGAACGGGGAGAGGCCCCGCGGGTCTTCGAAGACGGCGGGCAGCGCCGCGACTTCGTGCACGTGCGCGACGTCGCCGCCGCCAACCTCGCCGCGATCGACTGGACCGAGGATGCCCCGGCCGGGCGCACCCGCGTCTTCAACGTGGGGTCGGGCGTCGTGCACACCATCGGCGACATGGCCGAGGCGCTCAGCCGCGCCTTCGGCGGGCCGGCACCGATCGTGACGGGCGAGTTCCGCCTCGGCGACGTACGCCACATCACCGCGTCCTCGGCGCGCATCCGCGACGAGCTCGGCTGGCAGGCCGAGGTCGACTTCGAGAGCGGGATGCGCGAGTTCGCGTCGGCGCCGCTCCGCGCGGCGGCGGGCGCATCCGGATCGGCGACCGCGGCGGTGGGCAGCCGATGACCACCGCCCCGGCCCGCGTCGACGTGATCCTGCCCTGCCTCGACGAGGCCGGCGCCCTGCCCTGGGTGCTCGGCCGCCTGCCCGAGGGCTACCGCGCGATCGTCGTCGACAACGGGTCGACTGACGACTCGGCCGCCGTCGCCCTCGCCCGCGGCGCCACCGTCGTCACCGAACCCCGGCGCGGCTTCGGCTCGGCCGCGCACGCCGGGCTGCTCGCGGCCACCGCGCCGATCGTGGCGTTCTGCGACGCCGACGCCTCGATGGATCCCGCCGACCTCGTCGAGCTGGTCGCGCTGGTCGAGAGCGGGCGGGCCGGCCTCGCGCTCGGCCGCCGCCGCCCGACCGACCGGGGCGCGTGGCCCTGGCACGCGCGGTTGGCCAACCGGGCGCTGGCCCTGCTGATCCGGCTGCGCTCCGGCATCCGGCTGCACGACCTGGGCCCGCTCCGCGCCGCGCGGCGCGAGGATCTCCTCGCGCTCGACCTGCGCGACCGCCGCAGCGGCTACCCGCTCGAGATGGCGCTCGGGATCTCGAAGGCCGGTCTCCCGATCGTGGAGCGCGACATCCCGTACAGCCCCCGGGTCGGCCGCTCGAAGGTCACGGGCACGATCCGCGGCACGATCTCGGCCGTCACCGACATGTCCCGCCTGCTCCGCGACCACCGCGACGGCCCGGGCCGGCAGAGCGACCCGGCAGACCCGGCCGACCCGGTCAGCCCGGCCGGCAAGACCGACCCGGCCGACCGCGCGCGGGCCGCGCCATCCTGAACGCCGGCTGGGTGAAGCATCCGATCACCACCCCGCGCCGAATCACTTGTGCCCGCCGCCGCATCACCGGCACCGGGGGTCACAGCAGGCCACACCGCCTCCAGCGAACAAGGGACAGCACATGCTCACCATCGTCGTCATCGCCAAGGAATGCCTTCCCGGTCGGGTGAAGACGCGGCTGCACCCGCCGCTGAGCTACGAGGAGGCCGCCGAGGTCGCCTCCGCCAGCCTCTCCGACACCCTCCAGGTGGTCCGCGACCTCCCGGTCAGCCGCCGGGTGCTCGCCTTCGACGGCGAGAACGTGCCGGCTGAGGCCGAGGGCTTCACGGTGCTGCCCCAGATCGGCGGCTCGCTCGACCAGCGCCTGGGCGCGATCTTCGACTCCGTCTCCGGCCCGACCCTGCTGATCGGCATGGACACCCCGCAGGTCTCGCGACGACTTCTGGAGGACGCCCTCACGGGCTGGACCCCGGACATCGACGCCTTCCTCGGCTTCGCCTCCGACGGCGGCTTCTGGGCGCTCGGGATGCGCGACCCGAACGGGGAGCACATCCGCGGCGTGCCGATGTCGCAGGACGACACGGGCCGCGTGCAGCTCGGCCGCCTGCGCGGCGCCGGGATGACCGTGCACCTCCTGCCCGAGATCAACGACATCGACACCATCGACGACGCCATCGAGGTCGCCGAGCTCGTCCCGCACGGCCGCTTCGGCCGCACCTTCGCCCCCCTCGCCGCGCGGCTCGAACTCGAACGCGCGCGGTCCTAGGCCGGGTCGGGGGCCCGGGATGCAGCGCTTGCTGTCCGATCTCAGACGGGTCGTCAGCGCGCCCGCACGCACGCCGCGGAGCGCGGTGGTGCTCGGGCGCCTGCTCGCGATCGCGTTCCTCGTCTGCTTCGGCACCGGGCTGTACAGTCACTTCCTGCAGGAGCCGCTGCCGTGGATGCGGTTCCCGACCCAGCCCGCGCAGCTCTACCAGGTCACCCAGGGCCTGCACATCACGGCCGGAATCGCCTGCTTCCCGCTGCTGCTCGGCAAGCTGTACGCCGTCTTCCCGGAGCTGTTCCAGACCCCGCCGCTGCGGGGCGTCGTGCACCTGCTCGAGCGCGCGTCGATCGCGGTCTTCGTGGCGGCCTCGCTGGTGCAGATCACGATCGGGCTCCTCAACACCTACCAGTGGTATCCGTGGCCCTTCGGGTTCCGCGAGGTGCACTTCGCGCTCTCCTTCGTGCTGATCGGGTCGCTCGCCATCCACATCGGCGTGAAGCTGCCGATCATCACGCGGTACTGGACGAAGAACCGCGCCCGGCTGGCGGAACGAGCGGATGCGGCCGAGGGCCCGGATACCGACGATGCCACCGACCCCGCACCCCGCACCACCCGCCCGGCCCGCGGCCTGACCGGCCGCCTCTTCCGCTGGATCGACGGCACCCCCGCCGTCGCCGAACCGGGGGTCGACCGCCGCGGCTTCTTCGCCCTGGTCGGCATCGCGACCGCGGCCGTGGTCGGGCTCACGGCCGGCCAGTCGTTCGCCTTCCTCTCCCCCGTCAACGCCTTCGCCCCGCGCGCCAAGAACATCGGGCCGCAGGGAGTGCCGATCAACCGCACCGCCGCCGCGGCACAGGTCACGGCCGCCGACGTCGGCCCCTCCTGGCTGCTCTCCGTCGCGAACGGCGACCGGATGCTCGCCCTCACCCGCGACCAGCTGCTCGCGATGCCGCAGAGCGAGGTCGACCTGCCCATCTCCTGCGTGGAGGGCTGGAGCCAGATGGCGCACTGGAAGGGTGTGCGCATCCGGGATCTCGTCGCCGCCGTCGGCGGCTCCGCAGACTCCGCCCTCACGGTGACCAGCCTCGAGAAGGAGGGCGGCTACCGGGTGATGCAGATGGGACCGGAATACGCCTCTGACCCCACGACCCTCGTCGCCCTCGAGCTCAACGGCGAGACCCTCGACATCGATCACGGCTACCCGGCCCGGATCATCGCCCCCGGCCGCCCCGGCGTGCTGCAGACGAAGTGGCTGACCCGCCTGGAGGTGTCGTGATGCGTGCGACGAGAGGGATCCTGATCGGGATCGGCGTGCTGGGCCTCGCGCTCGGCGCGGCAGTGCTCCTGCTGAAGCAGGATCCGATGCAGATCGTCGGGGTCGGGCTCTGGATGATCGCGGCGATCGTGCTGCACGACGGCATCCTCTCGCCCCTGGTCGTGCTGGTCGCCCTGCTCGCGAGACGGGCGGGGCGCCGCATCCCGTACGCCGTGCTGGTGATCGTGCAGGTCGGCGTCGGGCTCGGCGTGATCCTCAGCCTGCTGGTGGTGCCCGAGATCTACGCCAAGACCCTCGGGGTCGCGAACCCGACCGTGCTGCCCTTCGACTACGGCCTGCGGCTGGCCGTCGCGTGGCTCGCGATCGCGGTGCTGACCGCGCTGGCCTGCCTCCTGTACCTGTCCCGATCCCGGCGGGCGCGCCTCTCGCCCCGGTCGTGACGCGCGCGAGACCATCGGGCGTGCGCATCCTCCTCGCCGCCCTGGCTCTCGCGGCCCTCACCGCGGTGACCGGGCTCGGGGTGGTGTCGGTGGGGTTCTACGATCCCCGCGACACGGGCGGGGCGCTCTGGTGGGCGATCGCAGGCTGGGCGCTGTTCGCGGTCGCCGTGTGGCTGCTCCGCGGGGTCGGGCGGCGCGCGGCCGTGGTGCTGATCGTGACGGGGGCCGTGGCGCTCGGTGCCGCGGCGATGATCGGGCCGCCGACGACCAGCACCGACTCGGCCCGCTACGCCTGGGACGGGATCGTGCAGGTCGACGGGCACTCGCCCTACGACCACGTGCCGCGCGACCAGACCTATCAGGAGCTGCGACCGGCCTGGCTGTTCCCAGATGCGGTCGCCGACGCGGGCGGGCACCCCCGCTGCCTCTCCAACGGCGAGCGGATCACCCGCACCCTGAACGTCCCGGACTTCACGGTGCTCTGCACCGCGATCAACCGGCCCACCGTCCCGACGATCTACCCGCCGACCGCGGAGCTCTACTTCGCCGGCGTGCGAGCCCTCGTGCCGCCCGAGGCCCCCTACTGGCCGTTCCAGGCGGCGGGCGCCCTGGCCTCCCTCGCGGTGACGATCACCCTGCTCGTCGCGCTGCGCCGGCGCGGGCTCGATCCGCGCTGGGCCGCCCTGTGGGCCTGGTGCCCCTTCGTGCTCTCGGAGGCGGTGACGAACTCCCACGTCGACGTGATCGGCGCGCTGCTCGTGCTCGCCGCCACCCTGCTCGTCGCCGGCGGCCGGCGCCTGCTCGGCGGCGTGGCCCTGGGTGCGGCGATCGGGGTCAAGCTCATCCCGGTCATCGCGGCGCCCGCACTGCTGAAGAAGCAGCCGTGGAAGGTCGCCCTCGGCGCGGTGCTGACCTTCGGCCTGCTCTATCTGCCCTACGTGCTGCAGAGCGGGCTGGACGTGATCGGCTATCTGCCCGGCTATCTCTCGGAGGAGGGCTACGACGACGGCACCCGGTTCGCGCTGCTCTCTCTCGTCGCGCCCGGCCCCGCATCCGTCGTGCTCGCCGCCGTCGCCCTGCTGGTGCTGGCGCTCGTGGTCTACCGCCGCACCGACCCGGCGTCACCCTGGCTCGGCCAGCTCGTGATGATCGGCGGGGTGATGCTCGTCGTCACGCCGCACTACTCCTGGTACGCGCTGCTGCTGGTTCCGTTCGTCGCGATGACGGGGCGCTGGGAGTGGCTCGGGATCCCGCTGGCGCTGAGCGTGGGCCTGCTGATCCCCGAGCTGTGGGTGGCGCGGCTGACCCTGGGCGCGGCCCTCGCGATCGTGCTGGTGATCAGCGCCCTGCGGCGCCGGGACGCCCGAGGAGGCCCCTGGCGGCTCCCGTCGAACCTGAGTGTCAGCTGAGCGAAACGGTCTGTTCCGATCTGGTCGGCGGAGGGTGACGAACTCCATGTGCCTGGCAATCACATCACCGACATTCGAGAACATTAAGGATTCGAACAATGCGTAGTATCACGAAAGCAACCATCGGAATCGTCACCGCCGGCCTCCTCGCCTTCGGACTCGGCGCCTGCTCGTCGAACAGCAGCAGCACCGACACCTCGGCCGGCTCGAGCCCCTCGGCCATGGCCACCCCCAAGCCGGTCGCCTCGATCCCGTCGCTCTCGGGCGTCGACACGCAGGTCGCCGTCGACAAGGGCTTCCTCGACGCACTCACCTCGCTCGGCCTCACCCCCGGCGTGGTCGGCACCGCGACGCTGACCGACGGCGTCCTGGCCTTCCCGATCACCGGCGGCAACGTCGACTACTACGACCCCAACGAGTCGTACCGCCCCTACGTGCAGGGCACCATCGAGCACGAGGGTTCCGGCCTCTCGCTCAGCGCCGGCGGCACCACCGTCGAGCTGACCAACTTCACCATCGACCCGGGCACCTCGGAGCTCTACGGTGACGTCGCGGCCAACGGTTCGCCCGTCGTCTCGCAGGCCAAGCTCTTCGACCTGGACGGCTCGACCCTGAAGCCGCTGCAGACCGAGGGTGACACCGCCATCCTCCAGGGCACGACCGTGCACGTGTCGGCCGACGCCGCCGACCTGCTGAACAAGACGTTCAACACCACGGCCGTCAAGGAAGGCCTGCTGGTCGGAGTCGCCAAGATCACGGTCAACACCAAGTAGCACCGGTGCCGCGTGAGCGGCACCCCACGGATTCCCACGGTCCAGACCCCGTCGGGAAATCGGGCCCGTCGCCTCGCGCGGCGGGCCCTTTCCGTGCGCCCGGGAGTTCTCCGCCTCAGGATCTCGGGGCCGCGGAACCCCTCCGGCCCGTTCGGCCTCAGAGCCGCAGGGCCTCCGCGAGCGCGAGCAGCACGCGCGACGAGCGCTCGGCGGTCGAGGACGTGTTGTCGACGTGGTCGACCGGGGCGGTGACGCTCGCGAGATCGGAGATGCCCCGCACCGAGGCGAACGGCACCCCGAGCGAGTAGCAGACCTGCGCGATGGCGGAGGACTCCATGTCGACGGCCGCGACCCGGGGGAACTCGGTGCGGGCGATCGCGGCCCGATCGGCCGTGACGAAGGAGTAGCTCGAGGCGATCAACCCCTGCCGCACCTGCCAGCCGCTGCCCACCGGCGGGGAGGCGAGATCGGTCGCGGCGAGCATCCGCGGGTCGGTCGGGTAGCTCTCCGGCATCCCGGGCACCTGGCCGAGCCGGTAGCCGAAGACCCGCGCGTCGGCGTCGATGTTGATGAACTCGCTGCCCACCACGACGTCGCCCACGTCGACCCCGGCGCCCAGCCCTCCCGCGGTGCCGGCCGAGAAGACGACGGGCACCGCATCCGGATGCGCCTCGCGCGCCCACAGGATCGCCGCGGTCGCCGCCGAGGCCGCGTTCACGAAGCCGATGCCGGTCTGCACCAGCCGGATCGGCAGGCCGTCGATCTCGATCGAGCGCACCACCGAGGCGCCGACCGTCTCGGGCTCGCCCGCGGTCTCGGCGCGGCGGAGGAAGGGCTCGGCCTCCTCGGCCATCGCGACCAGCACGATCACGGTGCGGGTGGGCTCGGCCGAGGCGGCGGAGGGCTCGGCGGAGGCTGCGGGGGTGGGGGTCGTGTCGCTCATCACGCCCATCCTCCCACCCGCCGGCCCGGCAGGCCGCCGGGCGCGAGTTGCCGCGCGGACGGGGATCACGGAGACTGGGGTCACCGGATCGCGGTCGAATTTCCGCGCCGGCTGAGGAGTCCACACCCATGACCGAACCGACCGAGGCGCGCGTCGGCCTCTACATCGACTTCGACAACATCGTCATCTCGCGCTACCAGCAGCTGCACGGGCGCAATGCCTTCCAGCGCGACGGCATCCGCGACTTCGACCGGTCGAGCCCCGGCGCCGACCCCGAGATCGCGGCCCGGCTGGCCGCCGCGACGGTCGATTTCAACGCGATCATCGACTTCGCCGCATCCTTCGGCACGATGGTCGTCAACCGCGCCTACGCCGACTGGTCGGTGCCGGTGAACGCCAGCTACCAGCGCCAGCTCATGTCGCGCGCCGTCGACCTGACCCAGCTGTTCACCACGACCACCCGCGGCACCAAGAACGGCGCCGACATCCGCCTCGCGGTCGACGTGGTCGAAGACCTGTTCCGCCTTCCCGACCTCACCCACGTGATCATCGTCGCCGGCGACTCGGACTACATCGCGCTCGCGCAGAAGTCGAAGCGGCTCGGCCGCTTCGTCGTCGGCATCGGCGTCGCCGGCTCGACCAGCACCTCGCTCGCCGCCGCCTGCGACGAGTTCGAGGACTACGACTCGCTGCCGGGCATCGAGAAGATCCAGCTGCCGACGGCCGCGACCTCCTCGGCCACCGCCACGGCCGAGAAGCGCGCCTCGGGCCGCCGGGCCGCGAAGGCCGCCGCCGACACGGCCGGCACCGGTGGAGCGGGCGGCGCGGGCGGCTCCTCGGCCGGCACCGGCGGGTCGACCGGCTCGGGCGCTTCGGGCTCCGGGCGCGGTCGGGCTGCTGCGGCGGATGCGGGCGCCACCGACGGCGACGGCACGGACGGCGTGGGTACCGAGGGCGACGGCACGAAGAAGGCGCCCACGCGGTCGCGCCGGGTCTCGACCACACCGATGTTCTCGCACACCGACGACACGGTCTTCGACGAGCCGGAGCCCGAGGACATCGACCCGCAGACCGTCGCGACCGAGCTGCTCGTGCGCGCCCTGCAGATCGGCCACGCCAAGGGCGACGCCGACGAGTGGCTCAACACGGGGACCGTGAAGAACCAGATGCGCCGGATGGACCCGTCGTTCAACGAGAAGCCGCTGGGCTACCGCTCGTTCACCGACTTCCTGTCGTCGCGCGCCGAACTGGCCGAGCTGGAGGAGGAGGGGCCGCAGCGCCTGATCCGCCTGCGCCCGGGGGCGGCGGTCCCCCGCCGCTGACCGGCGTGGGCGCCCGGCGGCGCGGTCGGCGGGCGGCGCCGACCGGCGCTTCTGGGCGCGCACTCCTGGCGCTCCTGGCCCCGCGCTCCCGGCCGCGCACTCCTGGCCTCGTGCTCCTGGGCTCGGATTCGCGTTTCGACGCGCAAGGTTAGGTGAGGCTAGGCTAACCACATGCGCCGCTCGACCGTTCTCCGTTCGCGGCGCGCGCTCATCCTGGTCGCCCTGCTGGGCGCCCTGGCCGTCATCGCCCTCGCCAGCCTGATGCTCGGCAGCAACCTGATCAGCCCGGGCGCCGTGTTCACGGGCCTGTTCGACCCGGCCCGCGACGAGGGGGCCGTGGTCTGGGGCTCCCGGGTGCCGCGCACCGTGCTCGGCCTGCTGGTCGGCTGCTGCCTGGGCATCGCGGGCGCCGTGATGCAGGGCCAGACCCGCAATCCGCTCGCCGATCCCGGGATCTTCGGCGTCTCGGCCGGAGCCACCCTCGCCGTCGTGATCGGCGTCTACGTGCTCGGCACCAGCTCGGTGCTGACCACCCTCTGGCTCGCGCTGGCCGGCGCGACGATCGCGAGCATCCTCGTCTTCACGGTCGCCGCGCTCGGGCGCGGTCTCTCGAGCCCGGTGCCGCTGGCGATCGCGGGCACCGCGGTGTCGGCTCTCCTGGTGGCGTTGACCTCCTACCTCGTGCTCGCCGACGAGACGACGCTGGCCGCCTACCGCATCTGGGTGGTCGGCTCGCTCTCCGGCCGCACGCTCGCCGGTGCGGATGCGGCCCTCCTCTTCGCCGGGGCCGGCCTGGTGTTCGCCTTCGCCAACGTGCGCTCGCTCGACAACCTCGCGCTCGGCACGGAGCTCGCCCACGGCCTCGGCGAGAACCTGCTCCGCGCCCGGATCGTCGGGCTCGCCGCGATCACCCTGCTGACGGCGGCGGCCGTCTCGCTCACCGGCCCGATCGGCTTCGTCGGCCTCACCGCCCCCCACATCGCCCGCGGGCTCGTCGGGGGTCGGCACGCCTGGCTGCTGCCCGCCTCGGGCCTCGTCGGCGCCGGGGTGCTGCTCGTCTGCGACATCATCGGGCGCCTGATCGGCGGCACCGCCGAGGTGCCGGTCGGCGTCGTGCTCACGGTCGTCGGCGGCATCGCGTTCATCGCGATCGTGCGACGCGGCAGGATGGCGGCGCTGTGAGGCGGCGCGTCGTGCTCAGCACCGTCTGCTGCCTGGTGGCCGCCCTGGTGCTCGCCGTGCTGGGCATCCTGGCCGGCTCGTCGTCGCTGACCGTGCCCGACGTGCTGCGCACCCTGGTGGGGGCGGGCACGCCCGGCCAGGAGCTGATCGTGCTCGAGCTGCGGCTGCCGCGGGTGATCGGCGGCCTCGCCGTCGGCGCGGCCCTCGGGCTCGCCGGCGCCCTGACCCAGACCTTCGCCCGCAACCCGCTCGCCACCCCCGACATCCTCGGGGTGACCTCGGGGGCCGCCCTCGGCGCGGTCTCGGCGATCGTGCTCGCGGGCGGCAGCTACTCGGTCGGCGCAGGGCTCCTCACCCTGGGGCTCCCGGCCGTGGCCACGATCGGGGCGCTGGTCACCGCCGGCATCGTCTACGGTCTCGCCTGGCGCGGCGGGGTCGACAGCTACCGACTCATCCTGATCGGCATCGGCGCCACCGCGGCCCTCGGCGGCATAACGAGCTACCTGATCTCGCGGGCGCAGATCACCGAGGCAGCGGCCGCCGCGCAGTGGCTGGTCGGCAGCCTGTCGGGCATCTCCTGGGCGAGCGTGTGGCCCGTGGTGGTCGTGCTGGTCGTCGTCACCCCCGTCGCGCTGCTGCAGTCGCGGGCCCTGGAGATCAGCCAGCTCGGCGACGACATCTCGACCGGGCTCGGGGTCGCGGTGCAGCGCCACCGGCTGATCGTGATCGTCTGCGCCGTCGTGCTCACGGCGGCCGCGGTGTCGGCCAGCGGGCCGATCGAGTTCGTGGCCTTCGTCGCACCGCAGATCGTGCGCCGCCTGGCACACACCGGCCGGCCGCCGCTGATCGCGTCGGCCTTCATGGGCGCGGTCATCGTCGTCGGCGCGGATGCGCTCGCGCGCGGGGTGCTGCCCGGCGAGGTACCCGTCGGCATCCTCACCGCGATCATCGGCGCCCCCTACCTGATCTGGCTGCTCACCCGACGCAAGGAACGGGAGTACACCTCATGACCGCATCCACCGCATCCGGCCCCGTCTCTCCAGCCCTCCGCGCGCGCGGAGTCACCCTGGCCTACGAGAAGACCGTGATCTTCGAGGGGCTCGACCTCGAGATCGAACAGGGCCGGGTCACCACCCTGATCGGGGCGAACGGCAGCGGCAAGTCGACGCTGCTCAAGGCCTTCGGCCGGCTCCTGGCACCCGACGCCGGCACGGTCGAGCTGAACGGCCGCCCGGTGGCCTCGCTGCCCACGCGGGAGGTCGCGCGACAGCTCGCGATCCTGCCCCAGAAGCCGCTGACGCCCTCGGCGACGACCGTGCGCGACCTGGTCTCGCGCGGGCGCCACCCGCACCAGAGTCTCCTGCGACCGTGGACCCCGGCCGACGCGGCGGTGATCGACGAGGCGCTCGCGGCGACGGGGCTGACCGAGCTGGGCGACCGCGAGGCGGGTTCGCTCTCGGGCGGTCAGCTGCAGCGGGCCTGGATCGCCCTGGTGATGGCCCAGCAGACCCCGATCATCCTGCTCGACGAGCCGACGACCTTCCTCGACCTCAGCCACCAGCTCGACGTGCTGGGCCTGGTGCGCTCGATCAACCGCGCGCGCGCCGCCACGGTCGTCATGGTCCTGCACGACCTCACCCTCGCGGGCCGCTACTCCGACCGGCTCGTCGTCGTGGGCGGCGGCCGGGTGATCGCCGACGGCACGCCGTGGGAGGTGCTCACCCCGGCGGTGCTGCGGGAGGCCTTCGCCCTGGAGGCCCTCGTCATCCCCGACCCGAGCACGGGCACCCCGCTGATCGTGCCGATCGACCCCGAGGCGGCCTCGACGAGCCCGGCCTCGATCTCGACTCGCGCGGCGAGTTAGGTTCGGCTAACCTAACTTTTGTGAAAACTTCGACCGCCCTCCGCCGTTCCGCCCTCCTTCTCGTCCCCGCTCTGGCCCTGGTCGGCCTGGCCGGGTGCGCGACCGACCCGGGCGCCGCGTCGGCCGACTCCGCCGCCGACGCCGCCTGGAGCTACACCGACGACACCGGCACGACCGTGACCCTCGACCACCGCCCCGAGCGGATCGCGAGCTACTCCGACTACGCGATCGGCCTGCTCAGCACCGGCATCGACCCGGTCGCGATCTTCGGCCGCGTCGACGTCGCCTCCGACCCCCGCTTCGACGGCTACGACATCAGCAAGGCGGCGATCGTCGGCAACAGCTACGGCGAGATCGATCTCGAGGCGCTGGCCGAGGCCGCCCCCGACCTGATCGTCACCGGCATCTACCCGACCGACCGGGAGGGCACGCTCGATCTGGCCGGCCCGTACTACGCCTTCGCCGACGTCGAGCAGCAGGCCCAGCTGGCGAAGATCGCCCCGATCGTCGCGATCGAGGTCGGCGGCAAGGGCAGCGACGTGATCGACAGCTCCAACCGACTCGCCGAGGCCCTTGGGGCGAGCCCGGACACCATCGCCGCGGCCAAGGAGAAGTTCGATGCCGCGGCCGCCGACCTCACCGCCGCCGCCAAGGAGAACGACATCGAGGTCACCCAGATGTACGCCGACGCCGACGGCATCTACGTCGTCAAGCCGATGGACGAGCCCGAGACCGAGCTCTACTCCAGCCTCGGCGTGACCTTCACGAACGCCAATCCCGACGGCTTCTACTACTGGGACATCTACAGCTGGGAGAACGCGGCCCAGATGATGACCGGCGACGTGCTGCTGGTGAACGTCGAGGGCTACCAGGAGGCCGACCTCCGCGCCCAGCCGACCTTCGCCGCCGACCCCGCCCTCGCCGCCGGCCAGATCCACACCTGGAACGGCGCCGCGCTGGACTACGCCTCGCAGGCCGCCCACATGGAGCAGCTGGCCGACATCATCCGCTCGTCGAAGAAGCTGTCCTAGCCCGAGACGCTGTCACGCCACGAACCGGTACCCCATCCCGGCCTCGGTCACGAGGTGCTTCGGCCGGGAGGGTACCGGTTCGAGCTTCTTGCGCAGCTGCCCGATGTAGAGCCGCAGGTAGCCCGTCTCCTTGACCCGGTGGGTGCCCCACACCTCGGTCAGCAGCTCCTGGTGCGTGACCAGCCGGCCGGGGTTCCGCAGCAGCAGTTCGAGGATCTTCCACTCCGTCGGGGTGAGCCTCACCGGCGTGCGGTCGTCGTCGTGCACCACCTGGTGCGCCGCGAGATCGACCGTCACCCCGCCGAACGAGACGGCGGGCTCCGCCGTCCCCGCGCCCGCCGCACCCGGGGCGCGACGGGTGAGAGCCCGGATGCGCGCGAGCAGCTCGTCCATCGCGAACGGCTTCGTGACGTAGTCGTCGGCCCCCGCGTCCAGCGCGTCCACCTTGTCGGAGGAGCCGGTGCGGCCGGACACCACCAGGATCGGCACGGCCGACCAGCCCCGGATCGCCTCGATCACCTCGATGCCGTTCAGCTCCGGCATGCCGAGGTCGAGCATGACGAGGTCGGGGTGGAACTCCGCCGCCGCTCGGATCGCCTCGGCGCCGTCGGCGGCGCTGCGGATGTCGTAGCCGTGCGAGCCCAGCGTGATCCGCAGCGCGCGGAGGATCTGCGGGTCGTCGTCGGCGATCAGGATCCTCATGCGTGCGGTTCCCTCTCCTCGGCCGGTTTGCTCTGCTCGGCCGGTTTGCTCTGCTCGGCCGGTTCCCTCTCCTCGGCCGGCTCCCTCTCCTCGGCCGGGAGGGCCGTCTGCAGGGCGACCACCATCGTCAGCCCGCCGCCCGGCGTCTCCTCCGCCTCGATCGTGCCGCCCATCCCCTCGACGAAGCCCTTCGAGAGCGCGAGCCCGAGGCCGAGCCCCGTGAGGTTGTCGGTGTCGCCCAGCCGCTGGAACGGCACGAACACCTCGTCGCGACGATCGGCCGGGATGCCCGGCCCGCGGTCGACGACCCGCAGCTGCACCGTGCCGCCGAAGGCGCTGGCCGCCACCGTGACCGGATCCCCCTCGGGAGCGTGCCGCAGGGCGTTGCCGACGAGGTTCACCAGCACACGGACGAGCAGCACGGGATCGGCGCGGAAGGCCGGCAGGCCGGCCGGCACGTCGAGCTCCACCTGCTCCGGCCCGACGGCGAGCTCGTCGAGCACCTCGGGCAGCAGGTCGTCTACGTCGACGTCGGCGAGGGTGACGCCGAGCACCCCGGCCTGCAGACGGCTCACGTCGAGCAGATCGGTGAGCAGGCGGGCGAGACCGGCGAGACTCTCCTCCGCGGTGGCGAGGAGCTCTTCGCGGTCGACGTCGGAGAGCGCCGCGCGTTCGGCGTCGGCCCGGAGGCCCGTGACGGCCGCGGTCGCAGCGGCCAGCGGGCGACGGAGGTCGTGGCCGACGGCCGCGAGCAGCGCGGTGCGCACCCGGTCGGCCGCGGCCAGCGGCACCGCCTCCCGGGCGGCCTCCTCCAGCTCGGCGCGCTCGAGCACGGCGGCGAGCTGCGTGGCGATGACCGACAGCAGCCGGCGGTCGGCGGCGCCGAGCGGGCGGCCGGCCAGCTCGAGCCGCGTGCGGTCGTCGATCGGCACCACGACCGGGGTCCCGCCACCATCACCGGCACCGGCACCAGCACCGAACCCCGCGCCGTCGTGGGCCAGCACGCGATCCTCGCGCACCAGCCGCACGCCGGTGAGGCCGAACGCCTCCCGGGTCTGCGCGACGAGCGCCTGCAGGGCGCCCTCACCCCGCAGCACGCTGCCGGCGACCGCGGCGACCAGCTCGGACTCGGCTGCCGAGCGCACCGCCGACCGGCTGCGCCGCGCCGCCTGGTCGACGACCACCGAGACCAGCACCGCGATCACGACGTAGAGGGCGAGCGCGACGAGGTGCAGCGGCTCGGCGACCGTGATCGTGTAGAGCGGGTCGACGAAGAAGAAGTCGAGCGTGAAGGCGCTGAGCACGGCGGCGAACAGCGCCGGCCAGAGCCCGCCGATCAGGGCCGCGACCACGGTGATCAACTGGTAGGCCAGCACGTCCGAGGTCATCGAGTCGTCGGAGCGCACGCTCGTCAGCAACCAGGTCAGCGCCGGGCCCGCCACCACCGCGAAGACGAATCCGAGCACCCGGCGCCGCAGGGTCAGCGCACCGCGCACCCCGGGCAGGCGCATCCGGAGCCGGCCGCCGGCCGCGGCGTGCGTGACGATGTGCACGTCGATGTCGCCCGATTCGCGGATGACGGTGGATCCGATGCCCGGCCCGGTGAACACGGCGGCGAGCCGGCTGCGGCGGCTCACGCCGATCACGAGCTGCGTCGCGTTCGACGCCCGCGCGAACTCCACCAGGGCGGTTGGGATGTCATCGCCCACCACCTGGTGGAAGGTGCCGCCGAGACTCTCCACCAGCACGCGTTGCGCCTCGAGCGCGCCCGGCTCGCCCTGGAGCAGGCCGTCCTGCGCCATCACGTGCACCGCGAGCAGTCGTCCTCCCGCAGACCGCGCGGCGATCCGGGCCCCTCGGCGCAGGAGGGTCTCGCCCTCCCGGCCACCGGTCAGCGCCACCACCACCCGCTCGCGGGCCTCCCATTTCTGGCCGATCCCGTGCTCGGCCCGGTACGACTGCAGCGAGGAGTCGACCTCGTCGGCCAGCCAGAGCAGGGCGAGCTCGCGGAGGGCGGTCAGGTTGCCGAGCCGGAAGTAGTTCGACAGGGCCGCATCCACCCGGGCCGCCGGATAGACCACACCCTCGGCGAGCCGGTCGCGGAGCGCCTCGGGGGCGAGATCCACGACCTCGATCTGGTCGGCGGAGCGGAGCACCGCATCCGGGATCGTCTCCTGCTGGGGTGCGCCGGTGATCTGCTGCACGACGTCGTTGAGCGACTCGATGTGCTGGATGTTGACGGTCGAGATCACGTCGATGCCCGCATCCAGCAGCACCTCGACGTCCTGCCAGCGCTTGCGATTGCGGAGTCCGGGCGCGTTGGTGTGCGCGAGCTCGTCGACGAGCGCCACGTCGGGTGCCCGGGCGAGCAGGGCCTCGAGGTCGAGGTCGTCGAGCGCCACGCCGCGGTGCTCGACCCGCACCCGTGGCACGGTCTCGAAGCCGACGGCCATCGACGCCGTTCCGGCGCGACCGTGCGTCTCCACGATGCCGACGACCACGTCGCGGCCCGCCGCGCGGAGCCGCCGGCCCTCCTCGAGCATCGCGTAGGTCTTCCCGACGCCGGGAGCCGCACCGAGCAGCACCCGCAGTCGGCCCCGTCGCACGGCCGCCGTCAGCGCACGGTGGCCGGGCCCGAGGCCCCGCCGTGGGCTGAACCGTTGCCGGAGTGCCCGTTGCCGGAGTTGCCGTTGCCGGCTCCGGGCTCCTCGGTGAACTGCAGCCCGCCGCTGCCGTTGGAGGAGGCGGTGAGGATGTCGAGCCACTCGCGGTTGATCGACGGAACCCGACCGCCCGCGAACTTGAAGTAGAGGGGGATGGAGGCGTCGAGCCAGATGCTCGAACGGCCGTCACCGATCGCCGGGTCGTCCTTCCAGGAGAAGAAGAAGCTCTCCTTGCGGCGGAGCTTCGCCGCGATCACGATCTGAAGATGCGTGAGCGTGCGATCGTCGAACTCGATCTCGATTCCTGACGATCCGTACAGCAGCTTTCCCATGCGGCGTTCCTCCTGGGCAAAACGATACTGCCACGGGCGGCGGGGCGCTCGGCGCATTAGTGTTGCCAGCGGATGAGATGAGGTGTCTTCGTGTTCAGGACAAAACGGCACGCCCCCGAGAACCCCGCACTGCAGCCCGGTTCCGACCTCGACGTCGCCGGCTCGGAGAGCGTGCCGGCGGTGCGCGTCAACGCCTTCCGCATCGGTCTGGTCGGCGGTCTCGGCGTGCTCCTCGCACTGGTGATCGGCGGCATCGTCGCTCAGCTGGGCACGGTGCTGGTCTACATCGGCGTCGCCCTCTTCCTCGCCCTCGGGCTCGACCCGCTGGTCTCGTGGCTCGAGCGGCGGATGAAACGGCCCCTGGCGATCGTGATCGTGTTCGCGGTCGTCATCCTCGTCTTCGGCGGGCTGCTGTTCGCCGTGATCCCGTTGATCGTCGATCAGGCCTCGAACTTCATCAACTCGTTCCCGCAGATCGTCACCGGTTTCACGCAGAGCGACTTCGTCAAGAGCGTTCAGAGCCAGCTCGGCAACGTGATCGACATCGACCAGGCGACCAAGGGCGCGCTCAGCTTCGTGCAGGACCCGAACAACCTCGTCACGCTCGGCGGCGGCCTGCTGGCCGTGGGCACGGGTATCGCCAGCGGGGCCACCGGCGCCGTGATCGTGCTGATCCTGACCCTGTACTTCCTGGCGTCGCTGCGCAGCATGAAACGGATGACGTACCGGTTCGTGCCGGCCAACCGTCGCGCATCCTTCGCCTCGCTGACCGACGACGTGACCGGGGCGGTCGGCCGCTACGTGGTCGGGCAGATCAGCCTCGCGGCGATCAACGGCATCCTGAGCCTGATCTTCCTGACGATCATCGGCGCACCGCTGCCGGCGCTGTTCGCGTTCGTGGCGTTCCTCGCCTCGCTGATCCCGCTGGTGGGCACGCTCTCCGGCGCGATCGTCATCACGCTGGTCTGCCTGTTCGCATCGCCGCTGACGGCGCTGGTCGCGGCGATCTACTACGTGATCTACATGCAGGTCGAGGCCTACTTCCTCAGCCCGCGCATCATGAACCGGGCCGTCGCGGTTCCCGGGGCGATCGTCGTGATCGCCGCCGTCGCGGGCGGCACCCTCGGCTCGGTGCTGGGCGCCCTGGTGGCCATCCCGATCGCGGCGTCGGGCATCATCATCATCCAGAAGGTCGTGTTCCCGAAGCAGGATGCGAAGGTCTGATCACCGGCCGGTGGCGTGAGCGGGTCGCATCCTCGCGATCCTTCCGCGTGGCGTTCTCGCCGCATCGGCGTAGGTTCGGGCGCATGAACGCATCCGACGACGACATCGCCACCATCGGCGCCATCATCTCCTCCGCCAAGATCGCCCTGGTCACCACGCAGGGCGAGGGCGGCGCGCTGCACAGCCGCCCCCTGCGGGTGCAGGAGCAGCAGTTCGACGGCACCCTGTGGTTCTTCACCCAGGAGCCGAGCGAGAAGACCGAGGAGATCGCCGCGCATCCCCAGGTCAACGCCTCCTTCGAGTCCGGGAAGGGCTACCTCTCGATCGCCGGCACCGCCTCGGTCGTGCGCGACGAGGCCAAGATCGACGAGCTGTGGTCGAAGGGCGTCGAGGCCTGGTTCCCCGAGGGCCGGGAGGACCCGACGGTCGCCCTGCTGAAGATCGACGCCGACTCGGCCGAGATCTGGTCGCTGGACGAGCCCCGCCCGGTGGCACTCCTCAAGATCGCCAAGGCGATCGTCACCGGCACCCAGCCCGACGTCGGAGACAACAAGACCGTCGATCTCTGAGTCGTTGAGGATTCCTCGCATGTGCGCTAATGTCGGCGGATGGACCTCGCCGACGAACTCGCCCTCGCGGGCCTGACGCGCCTCGCCACCGAGCTGTACCGCGTGTCGGCCACGTCGTCCGGGGCCCTCGCGGTGCAGCTCGAGCGCTCGGCCGACATCATCACCGAGGGGTTGGCTCGCGGCGAGCTGCACTCGGTGCGGGTGCGCATGACGGTGTTCTGGCTCGCCTGCTTCGACGGTCGGCACAGTTCGGCGCGCATCCCCGATGCGATCGTGCTCGGCGCGACCGCCGTGTTCCAGCTGCTCGACCGCCCGATGCCGATGCTGCGGAGCGCCGGGCGGCCGTGAGCTGTGGCGACTGCGGTCGCCTCTGCGGCCGGGTTCAGACCACGTCGGCGAAGAGCTCGCTCGTCGAGGCCACCGGGCCGGAACTGACCGAGCGCCAGGCGGCGGCGAGCGCGCCGACTCCGCGCTCGAGTTCGCCGCGCGAGTAGCCCAGCGGAATGCGCATGAACCGCTCGAGCGCCCCGTCGAGCCCGAACCGCGGCCCGGCGGTGATCAACAGCCCTTGGGCGCGGGCCGCCAGCGCGAGCTGGCTGCTGAGCGGTGCGCCCAGGTTCACCCAGGTCGAGAGTCCGCCGTGCACCCGCGGCACCTGCCAGTGCGGGAAGGTGGAGCCGAGCACGCGCTCGAGCGTCTCCCGACCCTCGCGCAGCTGCTGGGAGCGCAGGGCGAGCACCGGCGCGAAGTCCCTCAGCAGTTCGGCCACGATCAGCTGCTCGAGCACCGGCGTGCCGAGGTCGCCCGAGAAGCGGGCGCCGGCGAGCTTGCGGATGATGGCGGGCGTCGCCCTGACCCAGCCCACCCGCAGCCCCGCCCAGACGGTCTTGCCGACCGAGCCGATCAGCACGGCCGAGTCGGCGGTGGCGGATTCGCCGTAGGCGGCGAAGGGCAGGTACGACTCCGGTCGGTCGATGTCGAGCTCGCTGGTGGTCTCGTCGACGATCACGACGGTGCCGTGCCGGGCTGCATCCCGCAGCACCTGCTCGCGCAGCTCGGCCGGCATCGACTCGCCCGTCGGGTTGTGGAAGTCGGGCATCAGATAGGCGATCGCCGGGCTCGTGCGGGCGAACGACTGCGAGAGCTCCGCCGCATCCCACCCGTGCATCCCGTCCGGGACCGCGCCGCTGCCGCGCGCCGAGACGGTGACCGGCACCAGCCGCGCGCCCGCCACCCTGAGCGCCTCGTAGGCGTGCGGGTAGCTCGGCAGCTCGACGACGGCCCGATCGCCGCGGGCCATCACCGTGCGGGCGAGCAGCGCGATGGCGTGCTGGGCGCCGATCGTGATCATCACCTGGTCGACGCTCGTGGGCAGGCCGCGCTCTGTGTACCGGTCGGCGACGGCCT
Organism: Herbiconiux sp. 320_LB; assembly: GCF_059691755.1. NCBI lineage: Bacteria > Bacillati > Actinomycetota > Actinomycetes > Micrococcales > Microbacteriaceae > Herbiconiux > Herbiconiux sp. 320_LB. The sequence goes on from NZ_JCAWAD010000002.1 coordinate 417,658, forward strand.
GGCGCAGCAGGAGCGAGCCGAACGGGTCGATGCCCGTGCCCCCGAGCTCGGCCGCCCAGTCGCCCATCACCCGCTCGGTCGCGGCGTAGAGGCCTGGGTAGGCGGGCATCGTGGCCTTGGTGAAGTCGATGTAGTCGCCGGTGGCGTCGTGCCCGGCCACCGGGGCGCGGCCGGGCAGCCGGGTGAGGCTTCCCGAACCGCGGATGCTCGTGGTGTAGCCGGCGTCGCGCAGCTCGCGGTAGGCCGCCGACACCATCGTGCGGCTCACGCCGAGCGCCTGCGCGAGGTCGCGCTCGGCCGGCAGCCGGGTGTCGGCCGCGATCCGGCCGTCGAGCACGAGCAGACGGATGCGGTCGAAGAGGGCGAGGTAGGAGGGTCCCGTGGCCGTCACCCGCCAGTCTCCGAGCAGGGCGATGAAGGCGCGGGTTCCGATGCGGGCGTCGACCATGCATCCACCCTAGTCATATTGGCTTCTTGAAAGGGGGCCAATCATCTAATTGGATTGCAGCATGTTCCGTCCCACGCTGCACTCCCGGCTCATCCGGCTCGTCATCGGCCTCGTGCTCTTCGGCTTCGGCGAGGCGATGATGATCCGGGCCGGGATCGGCGTCTCGCCGTGGACGGTGTTCTCGCAGGGCCTGTCGCACGTCACCGGCTGGGGCGTCGGCATCCTGACGAACCTGGTCGGGCTCGCCGTGCTGCTGATCTGGATCCCGCTGCGGCAGCGGCCGGGCATCGGCACCGTGCTCAACGTGCTGCTGGTCGGCACCGCGATCGAGTTCGGCGTGTGGCTGCTGCCCTCGCCGGCATCGCTGCCGATCGGCGGCTGGGCGATCGTGGCGCAGGCGGGGCTGTTCGCCGCCGGGCTGCTGCTGCTGGCCGTCGCCTGCGGCCTCTACATCGGTGCCGGGTTCGGCCCGGGGCCGCGCGACGGGCTGATGACGGGCATCCATTCGAGGCTGGGCTGGCCGCTGTGGCTCGGCCGCACCCTCGTCGAGGCGAGCGTGCTCGGGGTGGGCTGGCTGCTCGGCGGCGACGTCGGCATCGGGACGCTGGCCTTCGCCCTGCTGATCGGGCCGCTGTGCGGGGTGACGCTGCCGTTCTTCGCGCGGCGGGCGGTTACTTCCCCGCGCCCGCCTTCGCCGCGGCTTTCGCGGCCCGCTTGGTCTCGCGGACGAGCGTGAGCGACTCGGCGTCGACGATGTCGGCGACCGAGCGGTGCGAGCCCTCGTCACCGTAGGGGCCCGCGGCGGCCCGCCATCCGCTCGGCGTCACGCCGTACTGCTTGCCCAGCAGCGCGACGAAGATGCGGGCCTTCTGCGCGCCGAAGCCGGGCAGCCCTTCGAGCCGGCGCAGGAGGGTCGGGCCGTCGGGGTCGTCACGGGTCCAGAGTGCGGCCGGATCGCCGTCCCAGTGCTCGACGAGTGCGGCACTGAGCGCCTGCACTCGCGCCGCCATCGAGCCGGGGTAGCGGTGCACGGCCGGGGTCTGCCGGAAGACGTCGACGAGGGCCTCGGGGTCGTACCCGGCGAGGTTCGCAGCCGTGAAGGGCCCCGAGATGCGGTCGCGGATCTTCTTCGGCCCCTCGAACGCGGTCTCCATCGCGATCTGCTGGTCGAGCAGCATGCCGACCAGGAGCGCGAACGGATCCGTCGACAGGAGGGCGTCGGCGTCGGTGTCCCCCGTGATCCACAAAGCAGTCATGCCGACAATGTACGGGAAACCGCGGCGCGGGTCAGGAGCGGCTCGAGCGGCGCAGCTGCACGAGCGCCAGCACCGAGACGACCGCGCCCACGACGAGGAAGAACCAGCCGAAGAGCGGGTTGAGGTTCAGCACCACCACGACGATGCCGATCACGAGGCACACGACGGCGAGCACGAGGCCCAGGATGAGGGAGGCGCGGTAGCGCCCGGGGCTCAGCGGTTCGCGACTGGTCATGCTCGAACTCTAGCGATGCCCGGGTCGCGGTTTCCAGCCTCCCGGACGGGGGCCGCGAACGTCGCGGGCCCCCGGCGACCAGGGGATGGCCGGTCGGCGACGCGCGGCGTACGGTGTGCGGCATGAGCGACGCAGACCAGTTCGAGCCGGGCGACCCGGTGAAGCGCTACGCCCGGGTCGAGCCCCCGGTGCAGCACCAGCCCGAGCCGGGCCTGCAGAGCCGGATGACCCCGGTGCCGGATCTCGGCGAGACGAGCTATCGAGGGCTCGGCCGGCTGACCGGGCGCCGGGCCCTGATCACGGGCGGGGACTCGGGCATCGGCGGCGCCGTGGCCATCGCCTTCGCCCGCGAGGGGGCGGATGTCGCGATCGCCTACCTGCCCGAGGAGGAATCGGATGCGGCGCACGTGCTCGAGCAGGTGCGCGCCGCCGGGCGGACGGCGGTGGGCTTGCCCGGCGACATCACCGACCCGGCCGCGTGCCGGCGCCTCGTCGCCGATGCCGTCGAAGCGCTGGGCGGGCTCGACGTGCTCGTCAACAACGCCGGGAAGCAGCTCGCGGTGGCGGACGTGGAGGAACTCGACGACGACCAGTTCGAGGCCACGTTCCGCACCAACGTCTTCGCGAACTTCTGGATCACGAAGGCCGCCCTGCCGCACCTCGGCCCCGGGTCGGCGATCATCAACACGGCCTCCCTCGAGGCCTACCAGCCGGCACCGGACCGACTCGACTACGCCGCCTCCAAGGCCGCGATCAACAACCTGTCCAAGGGGCTCGCGCAGCAGCTCGCCGGTCGCGGCATCCGGGTGAACGTGGTCGCGCCCGGGCCGACCTGGACGGCGCTGCAGGTCTCCGGCGGCGTCTCGGACGAGCAGATGGCCGCCTTCGACGACGAGAGCACCTACCAGCGCGCCGGCCAGCCCGCCGAGATCGCGCCCGCCTACGTGTTCCTCGCCTCTGCCGAGGCGAGCTTCGTCTCCGGCGAGACGCTCAACGTGAACGGCGGCATGGTCACGCCGTAGCAGCCGGGCTGCGCCGCCGGGCCGGTGGAGTTGCCGCTCCTAAGAAAGCTGGAAGAATTCCGGACGATCGTTGAGAGGGTAACCCGACGACCCTCTGCGAATCGAGCGGATGATGACCCTCAGAACAGCCCCCGTGGCGACGACGCGGCCCCGCACCGCCCGCCCGGGCGCGCCCGCCGGCTCGATCGACCGAGCCCGCCGCATCCGCACCCGCCGCCGTCTGCGCGCGGCCGACGCGATGGTCGTCCTCGTCTGGGCCTCCGTCGCCGCGTCCGTCGCCCTCTGGCTGGCCTACGGCGGACTGCTGACCGTCACCGACCCGGCGTCCGCGATCACCGCCGCGGGCATCGTGACGGGCCTGGTCGGCACCGACCTGATCCTGGTGATGCTCGTGCTCGCCGCCCGCATCCCCGTGATCGACCGGGTGGTCGGCCAGGATGCGGCGCTGGCGGTGCATCGCCGGCTGGGCAAGCCCGCGCTGTACCTGATCCTCGCCCACGGAGTGCTGCTGACGGTCGGCTACGCGATGACCGACGAATCGGACGTCTTGACCGAGACGATCGGCCTCCTCCAGGGGCCTGACCTGGCGCTGGCCTACCTGGGGCTCGGGCTGCTGGTCGCCGTCGTGGTCACCTCGGTGGTCGCGGTGCGGCGCCGGTTCTCCTACGAGGCCTGGCACCTCATCCACCTGCTCAGCTATCTCGCGGTGCTGGTGGCCCTGCCGCACCAGCTCAGCGCCGGCGGGGTGCTCGCCGACGGCGCCGTGCAGCGGCTCTACTGGATCGCGCTCTACCTGCTCGCCTTCGGCGGCATCGGCCTGTACCGCTTCGCGCTGCCCCTCTGGCGCAGTGCCCGCCACGGCATCCGGGTCGCGGGCGTCGAGGCGGTGGCGCCCGGGGTCGTGTCGATCCACCTGGTCGGCCGCGAGCTCGACCGGCTGCAGACCGCGGGAGGGCAGTACGCGATCTGGCGCTTCTGGTCGCGTGGCACCTGGTGGCACGCGCATCCGATCTCGTTCTCGGCCGTGCCCACCGAGCACTCGGCCCGCATCACCGTGCGCGACCTCGGCCGCGGAAGTGCGGCGATCGGCCGGGTGCGCCCGGGCACCCGGGTCTGGATCGAAGGCCCCTACGGCGTCTTCACCGACGCCCACCGGGTCGCCCCGCGCCTCGCCGTAGTCGCCGCGGGGATCGGCATCACCCCGATCCGGTCGCTGCTCGAGCACTCGACGCTCGCGCCGGGCGAGGCGACCGTGGTGCTGCGGGCGACCGACCCGAGCGAGGGCTACCTCTGGCACGAGATCGGGATGCTGCCGAGCCTGCGGGGCAACGCGGTCTACTCCATGCTCGGCCCCCGCCCCCGCGAGCTGGCGACCTGGATGTCGGCCGAGGCCCTCGCCCGGGGCGTGACGATCACGAGCGCATTCCCCGACCTGCTCGACTCCGACCTTTACGTCTGCGGCCCGGCGGCGTGGACCGATCTCGTCGTGCGCGACGCCCGCGACGCCGGGCTGCCGGAGGCGCAGCTCCACGTCGAGAGGTTCGACTGGTGAGGGCCCGCGCGCTGGCGCTCGGCATCCTGTCGTCGGCCGCCGTGCTGACGGTGGGCTGGCAGCTGGGCACCCAGGGTCAGAACCCGACGGTTCAGGATGCGGCGGCCCCGGATGCGGCGGGGCCCGCGGCCCCGACGGGCGCGTCGGGCACCTTCACCGGCTCGTCGGTGCAGACCCGCTACGGCGCGGTGCAGGTGCAGATCACCGTCGAGAGCGGCACGATCACCGACGTCACCGCGCTGCATCTCACCGACGACGACCAGCGCTCGGTCTCGATCAGCAATCGCGCGGCTCCGGTGCTGCGGCAGGAGGTGCTCGCCGCGCAGTCGGCCGACGTGCACGGCGTCTCGGGCGCCACCTACACGAGCGAGGGGTACCTGACGTCGCTGCAGTCCGCTCTGGATCAGGCGGGACTGTGACGGTGACCACGCACGTCTTCGCCACAATGGGCACCACCGTCAGCCTGCGCTTCGCCGGAGCGGTGCCGGCAGCATCCGTGCTCGACGACATAGAAAGCGCCTTCACCGAGGCCGACCGGCGGTTCAGCCTCTACCGCGCCGACTCGGAACTGAGCCGGATCGCCCGCGGCGCGCTCGCCCTCACCCGGTCCAGTGCCGAGCTGCGGGAGGCCTACGCCGAGGCGCTCGACTGGTCGGCGCGCACCGGCGGCGCCTTCACCCCGCACCGGCCCGACGGCGTCATCGACCTCTCGGGCACCGTGAAGGCACGGGCGATGGCCGAGGCGGCGCACCGGCTCGAGCGGGCCGGTGAGACCGAGTGGATGCTCGTGGCCGGCGGCGACGTGCTGACGAGCGGGTCGGCGAGCGGCACGGCGGGCGGGGCGGCACGCGCAGAGCCCTGGCGCGCCGGCATCGTCGATCCCGCCGACCGGGGCGCCCTGCTGACGGCGGTGGAACTGGACGGCCGCCGGAGAGCCCTCGCCACGTCCGGCACCGCCGAGCGCGGCGAGCACATCTGGCGTACGGGCACCCCCGCCTCCGGTCGCTACCGCCAGGTGAGCGTGCGGGCCGAGAGCATCCTGACCGCCGACGTGCTCGCCACCGCGCTGGTCGCCGCGGGGCCGGACCGATGTCAGGAGCTGATCGACCGCTTCGACCTCGACGTGCTGGCCGTCAGCGGGGACGGCGCGCTCACCGCGACCGCCGCGTTCCGGCGATCCGGCGGGCTCGTGGCGGCGTGACCGTGCCCGAGCGCGCTCCTTATACTTCGAGCATGCCCGAGCCCGCCCGCATCCTGCTGGTGGAGGACGACGCCCGGCTCGCCGCGATGCTCGAGCAGCTGCTGGCCGGCGAGGGCTACGACACGGTGCTCGCGCGCGACGGCCAGCGCGCGTTGCACGAGGGGCTGACCCAGGACTTCGACGCCATAGTGCTCGACCGGGGCCTGCCGGTGCTCGAGGGCCTGGAGGTGCTGACCCGGCTGAGGAGCCGGGGCATCCTCACCCCCGCTCTCGTGCTCTCGGCGCTCGGCAACCCGGCCGACCGGGTCGAGGGCCTGGACCGCGGCGCCGAGGACTACCTCGCGAAGCCCTTCGACATCGACGAACTGCTCGCGCGCGTGCGGGCCCTGTTGCGCCGGCACCGCAGCACCCTGCCCGTGCTGCCGCTGCCCGACGCCTCCCTCGACGTCGACGGCCGCACCGTGACCACGCGTCACGGCGCCCTGGTCGCCCTCTCCGAACGCGAGACGCACCTGCTCGAACGGCTCGCCCGATGGCCCCAGCAGGTCTTCGAGCGCGACGACCTGCTGGCGACCGTGTTCCCCGACGCCGACGACCCCGGGGTCGTCGACACCTACGTGCACTACCTGCGGAAGAAGCTGGGCCGCGGGGTCGTGACGACCGTGCGCGGGGTCGGCTACCGACTCGGGCCGCTGTCGTGAGCCGATCGCGCACGGACGACCTTCGGGGCGCATCCCTGCGGCTCACCGCGCAGTTCACCGCGCTCGTACTGGTGCTGGTGGCGGTCGTCGGCGTGATCGTGTTCGGGCTGGTCAGCACCAGCGTCGCGGAGTCGGACCAGCGCGCGCTCTCGGCGCTGACCCAGCTGGACTCCCCCGGGGACACCCCGATGGGCTCGTACCTGTCGATGGTCGACGGCCGCACCGGCGACGCCCTGATCTCGTCGAAAGACATGCCCGCGGGCCTCGTCGACACCGCCGCCATCGCCGCGGTGTCGGCCGGCGGAGCGGACGTGAGCACCCGGCGCACGGTCGACGGGCACGACTACCTCCAGCTCACCACCTCGGCGACCGGCGACCGCAACCACGACCGGGTGGTGCAGGTCTCGCTCGACCTGCGCGAGAGCGGCGAGGAGCTCGGACGCCTCGCGACCGCCCTGATCCTCGGCGGCCTGCTCGCGGTGGTGCTGGCGTTCGGGGCCGCCTACCTGATGGCCCGGCGCGCCATCCGGCCGCTCGCCGACGCGCTCGCCCTGCAGCGCCGCTTCGTGGCCGACGCCAGCCACGAGCTCCGCACGCCGCTGACCCTGCTCAGCACCCGCGCCCAGATGCTCCGGCGGAGGGGCGGCCCCGCCCTGCCCCCGGACGTCACCCGCTCGGTCGACGAGATCGTCACCGACACCCGCGCGCTCACCGAGATCCTCGAAGACCTGTTGATCGCCGCCGACCCCCGGGAGGTCGCAGATCCGGTGCCGGTCGACCTCGCCGCGACCGCCGACGAGGCGGTCCGTCTGCTCCGCGACGACGCGGTCGCCCGAGGGCTGAGCATCACCCGGACCGGATCCGTGGAGCCCGTCCTGCTGTCCGGATCGCGCGCCGCCGTCCTCCGGCTCGTCATCGCCCTGACGACCAACGCGCTCGACCATGCGCGGAGCGGGGTCACGGTGACCGTCACCTCCGCGACCGGCGGCGCCGCCCGCATCCGGGTCTCCGACGACGGCCCGGGCTTCCCGCCCGAGATCGAGGCCACGGCCTTCGAGCGGTTCGCGAGCAGCCGCGGCGGAGCCGGCTCCTCAAGCGCCCGCCACTACGGCCTGGGCCTCGCGATCGTGGCCGAGATCGTGCGCCGGCACCACGGCACCGTCGAGATCGAGCACCCGGAGACGGGAGCGGCGGTCACCGCCGTCTTCCCGGGGGGCGTTCGATACGTCCAAGAAACATCGATGTAATCGTCGACCCTCAAGTCTGAGATCTCAGACAGTGGACGCGAAGGCGACCCCATCCGCGCGGGACGCCTACCTACGCTTGTGGGAATCCAACCCGCTTTCGTCGCACGGCCTCCAGGCACACTCACCGACTGGCCTTCCCCATCGCTCAGGGCCCGAGCGTGTTCCACCACTGTCATTCACACGTCACTCCCGAATCATCACGAGAGGTCTCAGATATGAAGAAGTCACTCCTCGGGGCATCGACCGCCGTCGCCGTCGCCTCCCTGCTCGTCCTGACCGGATGCTCGGGCGGCTCCGCCGGTTCCGCACCCGCCGACACCCCCGCGCCCACGGGCGACGCCTCCCTCCGCGCCCTCCTGCCCCAGTCCGTGCTCGACAGCGGCGAGCTGATCGTCGCGACCGACGCCAGCTACCCGCCGTGCGACTTCATCAACGACGCCGGCGAGATCGACGGGTACAACCACGACTTCCTCCAGGTGATCGGCGAGAAGCTGGGCATCACGATCACCCAGGAGTCCATCGCCTTCGACGGACTCATCCCCGGCGTGCAGGGCGGGAAGTACCTCGCCGCCATGGAATGCATCAGCGACCGGGCCGAGCGCCAGGAGCAGGTGACCTTCATCGACAACGCCTACGCGACCAGCGGCGTGCTGACGACCTCCGCCAACCCGGCCGGAGTCTCGGAGAACCCGCTGACGCTCTGCGGCGTCTCGATGGCGATCCAGAGCGGCACGGACTTCGTCGCCGAGGAGGAGTTCTTCAGCCAGAACTGCCAGCAGGAGGGTCTCCCGCCGATCAACGGCACCGAGTTCCCCGACGCGACCAGCGTCAACACCGCCCTGCAGTCCGGCCGCGCCGACGCCGCGTTCACCGACCTGACGACCGGCGCCTACCTCAACCAGACCACCGACGGGGCCTTCACCGTGTTCACCAGCCCGCTGATGGCGAAGGTCTACAACGGCATCATCGTCGCGCACGAGAGCACCGACCTCGCGAAGGCGATCGAGGGCGCGCTCAACCTCGCGATCGAGGACGGCAGCTACGGCGAGGTGCTGTCGAAGTGGGGGCTCGAGGGCCTCGCCCTCGACCACGCCGGCATCAATCTGGCCACCACCGAGCCGCTCGAGGCCCCGACCCTCTGCGGGGCCTGCGGCCTCGAATGAGCACCAGGGATGCCCGCCCGTACCGCGAGCACGGGCGGGCATCCACCCGAGAAGACAGCACGCAAGGAGACACCATGTCCGCACCGACGAGCACCTCCGGGCCGGTCGACGAGAGCCTGCCCGTCGTGCGCAGGCGACACCCCGACTGGTGGATCTCCGGCGTCATCGTGGCCGCGATCGCCGTGCTCGTCATCTCGAGCCTCGCGACCAACGAGAAGCTCAACTGGCCGGTCTTCGCCAAGTACGTCTTCTCGGCGCCGATCCTCGAGGGTCTCTGGGTGACGATCCAGCTCTCCGTGATCAGCATCCTGCTCGCCGTCACCATCGGCTTCCTGATGGCGGCCCTGGCGCAGTCCTCGAACCCGGTGCTCTCGGCCGTCGCCCGCGCCTACATCGGCTTCTTCCGGGGCCTGCCGCTGCTGGTCCTGCTGCTGGTCACCTTCAATCTCGCCCTGTTCATCCCCGAGTTCTCGCTCCGCATCCCGGGGATCATCGACGCCGGCATCGCGACCAACGACCTGATCAGCGGCTTCACCGCATCCATCATCGGGCTCGCCCTGCACGAGTCGGCGTTCATGGCCGAGATCGTGCGCGGCGGCGTGCTCTCGGTGCCGCCCGGACAGCTCGAGGCCGCCCGGAGCGTCGGAATGACGAAATGGCAGGCCATGCGCACGATCGTCTATCCGCAGGCGATCCGCGTGATCATCCCGCCCACCGGCAACCAGTTCATCATGCTGCTCAAGGCGAGCTCGATGGTCGCCGTGATCGGCGGCGGCGACCTGCTCACCCGCGCACAGCAGATCTACGGCCAGAACTTCCAGGTGATCCCGCTGCTGCTCGTGGTGTCGTTCTGGTATCTCGTGCTCGTCGGGCTGGCCTCGATCGGCCAGCACATCCTCGAGAAGCGGCTCGCCCGGGGCGCTCGGGCACCGCGGCCCACCATCCCCGTGGAGGTTGAAGCATGACCACCGACCCCCTGGTCAGGATGAGCAACGTGCACAAGCGCTACGGCGCCGCGCACGTGTTGAAGGGCATCGATCTCACCGTCGCAGCCGGAGAGGTGCTGTGCCTGATCGGCGCGTCGGGCTCGGGCAAGAGCACCCTGCTGCGCTGCGTCAACTTCCTCGAGACGCTCGACGAGGGCGTGATCACCGTCGGCGACACCTACGTGGGCAGGGTGGTGCGCAACGGACGGCTGCACGAGGCGAGCGAGAGGCAGGTCGCCGCCTACCGCCGCACCGTCGGGATGGCCTTCCAGCACTTCAATCTCTTCGGCCATCTCACGGCCCGCGAGAACATCACCGTCGGCCTCCGCAAGGTGCTGAAGCTCGGCAAGGACGAGGCGGACGCCACGGCCGAGGCGATGCTCGAACGCGTCGGGATGACCGCCCGCCGCGACGCCTACCCGCGTCACCTCTCCGGCGGGCAGCAGCAGCGGGTCGCCATCGCGCGCTCGCTGGCGATGAGACCGCAGCTGATGCTGTTCGACGAGCCGACGAGCGCGCTCGACCCGGAGCTGGTCGGCGAGGTGCTCGCGGTGATGAAGGACGTCGCCGCCGACGGCATGACGATGATCGTCGTCACCCACGAGATGCGGTTCGCCCGTCAGGTCGCCGACCGGGTCGCGTTCATGGAGCAGGGGATCATCGCCGAGCTCGGCGGCGCAGCCGAGGTCATCGGCTCCCCGAAGAGCGATCGGCTCGCGGGGTTCCTCGGCCACCTGCGCTAGATCTTGCCGCGCAGCCGCATGCTGAGCGCTCCGGCGCTGATCTGGGCCGCGGCACCGAGCTGCTTCCACAGCGTCTGATCGACGGCGATCTTGCGGAAGGTCAACGTGATGGAGGCCGCCGGGTACCCGTTGTGGTCGAGGGATGCGACGGCCACCGACGCGCAGTCCTCCGTGATCTCGCCGTTCTCCAGCGCCCAGCCGCGGGTGCGCGTCTCGCCGAGCAGCGCGTTGAACTCCTTCAGGCTCGACGGCCCCCGACCGTTGCGGGTGGTCAGGCTCGCCCGGTCGGGATACAGCGCCCGCACCTGGTTGCGGTTGAAGTGGGCGAGGATGGCACGCCCCGATGCCGTGAGGTGGGCGGGCAGGTGCACGCCGATGTCGGTCACCAGCGTCGGAGCGCGCGGCGCCGAGTGCTTGACGACGTAGACGACGTCGGTGCCGCGGAGGACTCCGAGGTGCGCCACGACCGGGAGCCCGGTGCGGCGGACCAGCTTCTCCAGCAGCGGTTCGGCCAGCTGCCCGAGCTTCGCGGTGCGCAGGTAGCTCGACCCGATCTCCGAGACCAGGGAGGACAGGCCGTACGTCCTGTCCTCGGGGAAGTGCAGCAGGAACCCCTCGTCCTGCATCACCTTGATCAGCTGGTACGTCGTCGACCGCGGGATCCCGAGGTCGCGGCTGATCATCGCCGCGCGCACGGGCCCGCTCTGCGCGGCGACGTACTTCACGATCTGGAGCGCCTGGCGTGCCGCCGGGATGTCGGGCATGGTCCTCCTCCGGAAACCTGCGGGAAATCAGCGGTGGGACTGTCTGGTATCTCAGACAGCTTAGGCGGGAAACCCCTGAGCCGGCACGACCGCCCGAGGTACCAATGAGTAGGCCGAAGACCACCACTAGAGGAAGGGATGCCGTGAGCATCGTCACCGACGTCATCGCAGAGCTGAATGCCGAGCGCGAGAAGATCTGGCTGGAATGCCCCCAGGAGATCGTCAACATGGGCAAGGGCATCATCCCCCGCAACACCGGTTCGCACGGGCAGTACCTGTCCACCCTCATCTTCGCGGAGGGCGAGGCGCGCACCCTCGCCGACGAGGTGCTCTGGGGCATCATCGAGGTCAGCGAGACCGAGTCGCTCGACCTCCGGACGGTGCAGCTCCTGGTCAACCAGATCGTCGGCTACAAGGCGGCGTTCTTCGACTTCGTCGGCATGCCCGAGGCCGGCGCTCTCGTGGCTCGGTACGTCGAGGCCGGCAACGCGGCCGAAACGATGGAGGAGTTCCTCGCTCTCACCAACGCGGCCATCAGCTACGTCAACAAGGTCCACATGTGGGTCGACGCCGTCTTCCCCTGGGGCGTCACCAACGGCTTCAAGCGCGTGAGCGCCTGAGCGCCTGAGCGCCTGAGCGCCTGAGCGCCTGAGCGCCTGAGCGCCTGAGTGTCTGAGCCCCTGATCCACAGCCCACGTCAAAGAGCATCCGAGAGCGAAGGAACACCCCAATGAAACTCATCATGTCCGTCGACGGCACCGAGGTCTGCACGATCCAGGTCTTCGACGACCTCGTGCCCCAGATCGCCGCCGCCCTGCGCGAGAACCTGCCGCAGAAGAGCATCCTCCAGCACGGGAAGATCGTCGGCGACATGGTCTTCTGGACCATGCCGATCGTCACCCCGTGGGAGAACGTCTACCTGACCGAGGAGGTCGGCGCGATGCGTCGTGCGGAGAAGGGTTACGCCCGCGGTTCGGTCTGCTGGTACAGCCCGCGCCAGCAGTTCTGCGTCGTCTACGGCGACGACCTGGCCGACGAACCGCTGAAGATCAGCTACATCGGCGAGGTCGTCGAGGGCGAGCTCGAACTCGCCCTGGCCGGGATGCGCAACTGGCTGCAGCAGGGCCAGCTGGTCGAGCTCGCCGTCGCGGCGTAGCCCGCACCCCTCTCCGGCGGCGCCCGACCACGAACGGCGCCGCCGGGCCTCCATCCCGACACCCGATCGCTCCCCCATACTGACGGGGGCCACACTCCCACCGGCGGAAGGCAAGGCTAGACGTGAACACCGACACCCTCGAGGTCGTGATCGGAACCGGAGCGCTCTCGTTCGAGGACGTCGTCGACATCGCCCGGCGCGATGCGCGCATCCGGCTCGACGACGAGTCCCTCGCCGCGATGGCCGCCAGCCGGTCCGTCATCGACGCCCTCGCCTCCGACGTGCAACCGCACTACGGCGTCTCGACCGGCTTCGGCGCGCTCGCCTCGAAGCAGATCCCGACCGCGCTGCGCGCCCAGCTGCAGCGTTCGCTCGTGCGCAGCCACGCCGCCGGATCGGGTCCCGAAGTCGAGCGCGAGGTCATCCGCTCGCTGATGGCCCTCCGGCTCTCCACCCTCGCCACCGGCCGCACCGGAGTGCGCCCGATCGTGGCACAGACCTACGCCGACGTGCTCAACGCCGGCATCACGCCCGTCGTCGGCGAGTACGGCAGCCTCGGCTGCTCTGGCGACCTCGCGCCGCTGGCCCACTGCGCCCTCGCGCTGCTCGGCGAGGGCGAGGTGCGCGTCGGCGGCGAGCTCCTGCCCGCCGCGGAAGCGCTCGCGGCCGCAGGCATCGCGCCGCTCGAGCTGCACGAGAAGGAGGGCCTGGCCCTCATCAACGGCACCGACGGGATGCTCGGGATGCTGGTGCTCGCCATCACCGACCTGCGCGACCTGCTGACGATGGCCGACGTGGCCGCCGCCATGAGCGTCGAAGGGCTGCTCGGTACCGACTCCGTCTTCGCCGACGATCTCCAGCAGCTGCGCCCGCATCCGGGACAGGCGGCCTCGGCGAAGAACATGCGGGTGACCCTGGCCGGGTCGCCGATGCTGTCCCGCCCCGAGGGCTTCACCCGGGTACAGGATGCCTACTCCCTGCGCTGCGCGCCCCAGGTGCACGGCGGCGTCCGCGACACGATCGAGCACGCCGCGACCGTCGCCGGCCGCGAGCTCGCCTCCGCCGTCGACAACCCCGTCGTCACGCTCGACGGCCGGGTCGAGTCGAACGGCAACTTCCACGGCGCCCCGGTGGCCTACGTGCTCGACTTCCTCGCCATCGTCACCGCCGACCTCGCGAGCATGAGCGAGCGGCGCACGGATCGCTTCCTCGACCCGTCGCGCAACCACGGGCTCAACGCCTTCCTCGCCGACGACCCCGGTGTGGATTCCGGGCACATGATCGCCCAGTACACGCAGGCCGGAATCGTCAGCGAGCTCAAGCGGCTCGCGGTTCCCGCCTCCGTCGACTCGATCCCCTCCAGCGCGATGCAGGAGGACCACGTGTCGATGGGCTGGGCCGCGGCCCGCGCCCTCCGGCGCTCGATCGACGGCCTCTCCCGCGTGATCGCGATCGAGCTGCTCACGAGCGCCCGCGCGATGGACCTGCGCGCCCCGGTCTCGCCCTCCCCCGTGTCGGCCGCGGTCGTCGCCCGCCTCCGCAGCGAGGTCGAGGGCCCCGGCACCGACCGGTACCTCGCCCCGGAGATCGCCGCCGCCCACCGCCTGCTCGTCGACGGGTCGCTGCTCTGCGCCGCCCGCGCCGCCACCGAAGGAGACCTCGTATGACCGGCCCCCGCCCCGTCCGCGCATTCCGCGGCACCCAGCTGAACACCCTGGGCTGGCCGCAGGAGGCGGCGCTGCGCATGCTGCAGAACAACCTCGACCCCGAGGTCGCCGAGCACCCCGACGAGCTCGTCGTCTACGGCGGCTCCGGCAAGGCCGCCCGCGACTGGGCGAGCTACGACGCGATCGTGCGGTCGCTCACGACGCTGAAGGGCGACGAGACCCTGCTCGTGCAGTCCGGCAAGCCGGTCGGCGTGATGCAGACCCACGAGTGGGCGCCCCGCGTGCTGCTGGCGAACTCGAACCTCGTCGGAGACTGGGCCAACTGGGACGAGTTCCGCCGCCTCGAACTGCTCGGTCTCACGATGTACGGGCAGATGACGGCCGGATCCTGGATCTACATCGGCACCCAGGGCATCCTGCAGGGCACCTACGAGACCTTCTCGGCGGTCGCCGCCAAGTCATTCGGCGGCACCCTCGCCGGCACGATCACCCTGACCGGCGGACTGGGCGGGATGGGCGGCGCGCAGCCGCTCGCCGTGACGATGAACGACGGCGTCGCGATCTGCGTCGACGTCGACCCCTCGCGCATCGCCCGCCGCATCGAGCACCGCTACCTCGATGTCGAGGCAGGCTCCGTCGAGCACGCTCTCGAGCTCGCCTATGCGGCCCGGGATGCGCGACGGCCGTTGTCGATCGGTCTGCTCGGCAACGCGGCGACCGTCTTTCCCGAGATGCTCGCGCGGAACGCCGAGATCGACATCGTCACCGATCAGACGAGCGCCCACGACCCGTTGGCGTACCTCCCGGTCGAGTACGCCTTCGACGACTGGGCCGAGGCGCGGAAGGACCCGGGCTTCATCGACGCCTCGCGCCAGTCGATGGCCCGCCAGGTCGAGGCGATGGTCGGCTTCCAGCGCGCCGGCGCCGAGGTCTTCGACTACGGCAACAACATCCGCACCGAGGCGAGGACGGCTGGGTTCGCCGACGCGTTCGCCTTCCCGGGCTTCGTGCCCGCCTACATCCGACCGCTCTTCGCTGAGGGCCGGGGTCCGTTCCGCTGGGCGGCGCTCAGCGGCGATCCGAAGGACATCGCGGCCACCGACCGGGCGGTGCTGGAGCTGTTCCCCGAGAACCGGTCGCTGGAGAAGTGGATCCGGATGGCGGGGGAACGCGTGCACTTCCAGGGCCTGCCGGCCCGCATCTGCTGGCTCGGCTACGGCGAGCGCGACCAGGCCGGGCTGCGCTTCAACGAGCTGGTCGCCTCGGGTGAGGTCTCCGCCCCGCTCGCGATCGGCCGCGACCACCTCGACGCCGGCTCCGTGGCCTCGCCGTACCGGGAGACCGAGTCGATGATGGACGGGTCGGACGCGATCGCGGACTGGCCGCTGCTGAACGCCCTGGTCAACACCTCCTCCGGCGCCACCTGGGTCTCGATCCATCACGGGGGCGGTGTCGGGATCGGCCGCAGCATCCACGCCGGTCAGGTCTCCGTCGCCGACGGCACTCCGCTGGCCGCCGAGAAGCTGGCGCGGGTGCTGTCGAACGACCCGGGGATGGGCGTCATCCGGCACGTCGACGCCGGCTACCCGGAGGCGACGGCCGTCGCCGACCGGCTCGGCGTCCGTATCCCGATGCAGGAGGGCTAGTGTCGCCGGTCGGTCTGCTCGACGAACTCGCCGCGGTCGGGCGCAATCCGCGCTCGGGCGGGTACGACCGCCTCGCCTGGACCGGTGTCGACGCCGAGTGCCGCCTGTGGTTCGAGCAGTGCGCCGCGGCCCTCGACCTCGAGGTCGAGACGGATCGGAACGGCAACCTCTGGGCCTGGTGGAACGAGTCGGCCCCCGGGAGCGTGCTGCTCCTCGGGTCGCACCTGGACAGCGTGCCCAGCGGAGGAGCCTTCGACGGCCCGCTCGGCATCGCCTCGGCGTTCGCCGCGATCAGCGACCTGCAGCGTGACGGCTTCCGCCCCGGTCGCCCGGTCGCCGTCGTGGCCTTCGCCGACGAGGAGGGGGCGCGGTTCGGCGTCGCCTGCGCCGGATCGCGTCTGATGACCGGCGCGCTGTCGCCCCGGGACGCCCTGTCGCTCCGGGATGCCGACGGCACCACGCTCGCGGAGGCACTCCGCTCGGCCGGCCGGGATCCGCGGAGCCTCGGGGCCGACCGGGCGCGGATGGATCGCATCGGCGAGTTCGTCGAGCTGCACGTCGAGCAGGGACACCTGCCGACCAGCGTGGGCGGCCCGGGGCTCGGTGGCGCGCCGCTCGGCCTCGCCACCCAGATCTGGCCGCACGGGCGGTGGCGGGCCGACCTGCACGGCATCCAGAACCACGCGGGCACCACCCCGCTCGCCGACCGTCGCGACCCCATGATCGCGCTGGCCGAGCTGATCCTGGCGGTCCGCGCCGGGGCGGAGCGGGCCGACGTGCTCGCCACTGTCGGCAAGATCTCGGTGCACCCCGGTGCCGTCAACGCGATCCCCGGGCTCGTCTCGGCCTGGGTCGACGTGCGCGGCGAGAGCGAGGCCCGGCTGCGCACGCTCACCGAGTCGGTCGGGGGGCTGGTCGAGGAGTCGTGGACGGCCGCGACGCTGTTCGACACCGAGTTGACGCAGGCCGTCTCCGGGGTGCTGGGCGGGGACATCCCGCTGCTGCCGTCGGGAGCGGGTCACGACGCCGGGGTGCTCGCGCTCGCCGGGATCCCGACCGCGATGATCCTCGTGCGCAATCCCAGCGGCATCTCGCACGCCCCCGAGGAGTTCGCCGAGCCGGACGACTGCGCGACCGGCGTCGACGCGCTCGTCGCCGTGCTCAGGGCGCGCGCGTCGTGAGCGTCTTCTGGGCCGAGGCGGCAGTGCTCCCGGGGGGCATCGCCGAACGGGTGCGCATCGACGAGGCCGGCGGGCGGATCGTGTCCGTCCGAGCGGATGCGGAGCCCACCGGCACCGTGCTGCGCGGCCTCGTCCTCCCCGGTCTCGCGAACGGGCACTCCCACGTCTTCCATCGCGCGCTCCGCGGCACGACCCACGCCGACGGCGGCACCTTCTGGAACTGGCGCGAGCGGATGTACCGGGTCGCCGCGAGCCTCGACCCGGACGGCTACCGCGAGCTCGCCACGGCGATCTTCGCCGAGATGGTGCTCGCCGGGTACACGGTCGTGGGCGAGTTCCACTACCTGCACGGCGTCGGCGACGGGGCACGGCAGGACGGGGCGATGGAGGACGGGGCGATGGAGGAGGCCGTGCTGGAGGCCGCCGCGGCCGCGGGCATCCGGATCACCCTGCTCGACACGCTGTACCTGCAGGGCGGGGTCGGTGCGGCCCTGCGGCCGGAGCAGGCGCGCTTCGGTGACGGCACCGTGGCAGCCTGGGCGACACGCCGGGCGGGCGTGGCCCGATCGCTCGAGGCCGGATCGTTCGAAGCTGGATCGTTCGAGGCCAGACCGCTCCAGTCCGGGTCGCACGTGCCTTCGTCGGCGACCGCCCGCATCGGCGCCGCCATCCATTCGGTGCGCGCCGTCGCACCGGCGGCCATCGCCGAGGTCGCGGCGCTCGACCTGGCCGTCGTGCACGCCCATGTCTCGGAGCAGCCCGCCGAGAACGAGCAGGCGATCGCCGAGTGGGGCGCGACCCCGGTCGAGCTCTTCGCCGAGCTGCTCGGCGATCGCTTCACCGCCGTGCACGCGACGCATCTGACCTCGAGCGACGTCGCCGCCCTCGGGACGAGTTTCGCGTGCTTCTGCCCGACCACCGAGCGCGACCTGGCCGACGGCATCGGTCCGGCCCGCCGGCTCGCCGACGCGGGCGCCCGACTCACCCTCGGCAGCGACCAGAACGCGGTGATCGACCCCTTCGAGGAGCTCCGCGGCCTCGAGATGCACGAGCGACTCGCCAGCGGCCGGCGCGGGCGCTTCGACCCGGCCGAGCTGCTGCGCATCGCCGGCGCGAACGGCTACGCCTCGCTCGGCTGGGACGAGGCGTCACTCAGCGCCGGCTCGCTCTGCGACCTGGTCGCCGTCGCCACCGACTCCGTGCGCACCGCGGGCTCCGAGCTCGGCCAGCTCTGGCTGTCGGCGACCGCAGCCGACGTCTCTACCGTCGTCGTCGGCGGTGACATCGTCGTCCGCGACGGCCGCCATCGTCTCGGCGACGTCGCCGGCCTGCTCGCCACGGCCATCGGGAGGACCCGGGCATGACCACCGTCATCGATCGAATCGGACTGCTCGTCACCCACGACCCCGAACGACCCCAGCGCGACGACGCCGCGGTGGTGATCGACGGCGGCGAGATCGTCTGGGTCGGCGACTCGGCCGATGCGCCGGCCGCCGACGAGCGCGTCGACGCGGCGGGCCGGTGCGTCATCCCGGGCTTCGTCGACAGTCACAGCCATCTGGTCTTCGCCGGCGACCGCGCCGACGAGTTCGAGAGCCGGATGGCGGGACGCCCGTACACGGCCGGGGGCATCCGCCGCACCGTCGCCCTCACCCGCGCCGCCGACGACGAGGCGCTGCGCGGGACCGTGAGGCGTCACGTGGCCGAGATGCTCCGGCAGGGTACGACGACGGTCGAGATCAAGGGCGGCTACGGGCTCACGGTCGAGGACGAGGCGCGCGGGCTCCGGATCGCTCGGGAGTCCAGCGGGGAGACGACCTTCCTGGGGGCCCACGTCGTGCCGCCGGAGTATGCCGACGATCCAGCCGGGTACGTCGATCTCGTGACCGGCCCGATGCTCGCCGCCGCCGCGCCCTTCGCCCGCTGGATCGACGTCTTCTGCGAGACCGGGGCCTTCGACGTCGACCAGGCGCGCGCCGTCCTCACCGCCGGGATCGGCCACGGCCTCCAGGCCCGGATGCACGCGGCCCAGTTGGGCCCGTCGGGCGGGGTGCAGCTGGCCGTCGAGCTGGGGGCGGCCTCCGTCGACCACTGCACCTACCTGACCGACGCCGATGTCGACGCGCTCGCGGACTCAGACACGGTCGCCACCCTGCTGCCCGGGGTCGAGTTCTCGACCCGCCAGCCCTATCCGGATGCGCGACGGCTGCTCGATGCCGGCGTCGCGGTGGCACTGGCGACCGACTGCAATCCGGGGTCCAGCTACACCTCGTCGATGGCCTTCTGCATCGCCGTGGCCGTCCGCGACATGGGGATGACCCCGGCCGAGGCGCTCCGGGCGGCGACGGCGGGCGGAGCGGCCGCGCTCCGCCGCACCGACGTCGGCGTGGTGCGCGTCGGAGGCCGCGCGGATCTCGTGCTACTGGACGCCCCTACCTACGTGCACCTCGCGTATCGCCCGGGGGTGCCGCTGGTGGCGCGCACCTTCAGCGCGACCCAGGAGCGCTAGGGGCTGCAGTGACCGTGGCGCCGGCAGCGGCGCTGGCGGCGCCCTCGGGCCCCCGCCCCCGCCCGATCACGCCCGGCGGGCTGCCGGCTCGGAGAAGAGCAGGTCGATGCGGTCCGACCCGAAGATGCGGTCGCCCGTGATCAGCGCCAGTCCGGTCACCCCCGCGAACTCGCCGAGCTGCGAGAGCGAGATGGTGAGGTTGCGGGTCGCGAGCGGCTGCGAGCGCTGGTAGACCCGCTCCCGCACGCCCGAGAGCAGCGCCTCGTCGCAGTCCGAGAGCCGGCCGGAGACGATGATGCTCTCGGGGTTCAGGATGCTGACCAGGTCGGCGACCGCGTCACCGAGCACGCGGCCGGCCTGGCGGACCAGGCGCACCGCATCCAGGTTGCCCTGCTTGACCAGGGTCACGACCTCGCCCACGTCGGCCGCGTGCACACCGAGGAGGCCCAGGTCGCGGATGATGGCCCAGCCCCCGGCGTAGGCCTCGACGCAGCCGACGTTGCCGCAGCGGCAGGGCAGCGGGTCGGCCGAGTCGGCGACCGCGGCCCGGGTGTGGCCGATGTCGCCCGCGGCGCCCTCGCCGCCCCGGATGATCTGGCCGTTGAAGACGAGGCCCGAGCCGATGCCCGTGCCCACCTTGAGACTGATCAGGTTGTCGTGGCCGCGGGGCCGGGCCTCGGCGACGGCGCGGGAGTTCGCGTCGTTCTCGACCACGACGGCGGCCCCGTAGCCGGAGAACCAGCCGGCGATGTCGAAGCCGTCCCAGCCGGTCATGATCGGCGGGTTCACGACGCGCCCGGCGGCGAACTCGACCGGGCCGGGCACGCCGATGCCGACGCCCCAGACGGGGCGATCCAAGACCGGGCGGTCCACGGCGGGTCGGCCGTCGGCCTCCGGCGAGGCGAGCAGCTCGGCGAAGCAGGCGTCGACCGCGGCGAGCACCGGCTCCGGGCCCTCCCACACGTCGATCGTGCGACGTCGATGCGCGAGCGGCGTGCCGCCCAGGTCGCAGATCGCGGCGACGAAACCGGTGGCGCCGATGTCGGCGGTCAGCAGCACGGCGCGCTCCCGGTTCAGCGCGAACCGGCTCGACGGGCGGCCACCGGTCGACTCGGCGCCGCCGATCTCGTGGATCAGCCCGAACTCGTGCAGCGCGGTCAGCCGCTGGTTGACCGTCGACCGTGACAGGCCGGAGAGGTCGATGACGTCGGTGCGGGAGAGTTCCCCGTGTTCACGGAAGAGCGCCATGACCTCGCCGACGTGGGTTCTCACATCCTTCACTTTACGCAGAGCTCCATTGCCGTCGTCATCACTGATGCGCCCAGTGTATACACACGTTGATCTAAAAGTCAGGAGACTTTCGGTTGCAATTAGACAAAAGTGCGCGTAGTTTCACTGAGGACGGCACGCAGTGGTGCCCCGACACCAAGGATCACAATGTTCAGCAAAGACGCAACATGGATGCGCACCGCCCGCATCGCCGTCCCTCTCGGAATCGCGGCCCTGGCCCTCGCCGGCTGCTCCGGCTCGGGCGACTCCGGCTCCGGCTCCGGCTCCGGCTCCGGCTCGACCAAGGTCGCGGCCGTCATCAAGGGCCTGGACAACCCCTTCTTCCAGGCGATGGAGTCCGGCATCCAGGGCGCGGCCGACACCGACGGCGTCGACGTCACCATCCAGGCCGCCTCCGACATCGGCGACACCACCGGCCAGGCCGACAAGCTCACCGCCCTCGCGGGCCAGGACTTCGGCTGCTTCGTCGTCAACCCCATCTCCGGCACCAACCTCGTGCAGGCTCTCGCCACCGTCGGCCAGGCCGGCAAGCCGATCGTGAACATCGACCAGCCGATCGACTCGAGCGCCGCCTCCGCCGCCAACCTCGACATCGCCACCTACATCGGCACCGACAACGAGGCCGCGGGCGGCAAGGCCGGCGACTTCGTCAAGGCCCAGGTTCCGGCCGGCTCCGAGGTCGCGATCATCGGCGGCATCGCCGGCGACGTCACCAGCGGCGCCCGCGTCGACGGGTTCAAGGCCGCTGTCGGGAGCGACCTGAACATCATCCAGGAGTCGGCCGCCGACTGGAAGCGCGAGGTCGCGCTGACCCAGGCCACCGACATCATCGCCGCCAACCCGAACATCAAGGCCTTCTTCGCCGCCAACGACGACATGGGCCTCGGCATCGTCAAGGCGATCGAGAACGCCGGCAAGACCGGCACCATCACGGTCGTCTCGGTCGACGGCAACCAGGATGCGCTGGAGTCGGTGAAGGCCGGCGGCCTCTCCGCCACGGTGGCCCAGTACCCCTACGCGATCGGCTCGCTCGGCCTCCAGGCCTGCGAGGTCGCGACCTCGGGCGGCACGCTGCCGAAGACCATCGAGTCGCCGACGGCCCTGGTGACCAGCGCCGAGGCCGACCAGGCGATCGCCGCCTTCCCGCAGCCGTTCGCGCCGTTCGAGAACCCGCTCGAGTCACTCCTGCCCACCCCGGCCGCCACGAACTAGTTCCCCCGGCGGGGGAGCCGGGCCAACCGCTCCCCCGCCCCCGTTCCCAGTCAGAAACCGGCATCCATGACAACGACAGAGCAATCCCGCCCCGGGCCGCTCCAGACGATCGGCGCCCACGCCCGGCAGCTCAGCTTCTGGGCCGAGAACGCCGCCCCGATCGGCCTGGTGGCCCTGGTCATCGTCTTCTCCATCCTCAGCCCCACCTTCCTCACCCTCGGCAACATCAAGGCCATGCTGGTCGCGGCCGCCATCCTGGTCATCCTCGCGATCGGCCAGACCTTCGTCATCACCACCGGTGGCATCGACCTCTCGATCTCGGCCACGATGACCTTCGGGGCGATCGGCTTCGGCCTGGCGTTCTCGAACGGCTTCGGGTTCTGGCTCTCCGCGCTGATGGCGGTGGTCGCTGCGCTGGTGATCGGCCTGATCAACGGCCTGCTGATCGCCAAGGGCAAGGTCACCGACTTCATCGCCACGCTGGGAACGCTCTCGGTCGCGACGGGCCTCGCGCTCATCGTCTCCGACGGCAAGCCGATCACGGTCTTCAGCCCCGAGCTGCTCACCCTGACCTCCGGCGCGATCGGCATCTTCGGCTTCCCGATCATCCTCGCCGCCGTCATCGCCGTGCTGGCCTGGTTCTTCATGTTCCGCACCCGGTTCGGCCTGCACGTGCAGGCCGTGGGCGGCAACGAGGAGAGCGCGGTCGCCAACGGCATCAGCGCCTCACGGATCCGCATCGCGGTCTACCTCATCTCGGCGGGCCTGGCCGGCATCGCCGCCATCCTGCTGGTCGCCCGCGTCGGCGCCGCCGAACCCGCGATCAACACGCAGTTCCTGCTCAACTCGATCGCCGCGGTCGTGCTCGGCGGGGTCAGCCTCACCGGTGGCAAGGCGAAGATCGTCGGCCCCGTGATCGGCGCCCTGCTCCTCACGGCCCTCACCAACGGGCTGACGCTGCTCGGCGTCTCGCAGTTCTACCAGCCGCTCGCCGTCGGACTCGTCGTGGTCCTGGCCGCCCTACTCACGAGGTTCCAAAAGAAATGACCGACACCTACAACACCCAGCCCGAGGGCTCGCCGCACACCGGCCGCACCCAGGCCCGCGACTTCATCCTGCAGGCCACCGACATCAAGAAGTCGTTCGGCGGCGTGCACGCCCTGAAGGGCGCGTCGATGACCATGCGCCGCGGCGAGATCACCGCCCTGATCGGCGACAACGGCGCCGGCAAGTCGACCATGGTGCGCTGCCTCTCCGGCATCCACCGCCCCGACTCGGGCACGATCGTGCTCGACGGCAAGCCGGTGACCTTCGAGAACCCGGTCGCGGCCATCAACCAGGGCATCGAGACGGTTCAGCAGAACCTCGCGCTGGTCGAAGACCTGACGGTCTGGCAGAACTTCTTCCTCGGCCGCGAGAAGACCCACGGCTTCGGCCCGTTCCGCACCCTCGACCGCAAGCTGATGAAGACCACGGCCGGCGACCTGCTGAAGAACCTCGCCGTCAACGTGCCGCCGGTCACGAGCAAGGTGCGCCGGCTCTCCGGCGGTCAGCGCCAGGCCGTCGCGATCGCCCGGGCCGCCGGCTGGGGCTCGAAGATCGTGATCATGGACGAGCCGACCGCCGCGCTCGGCGTGCAGGAGACCGCCCGCGTCGAGGGCGTCATCAACTCGCTCCGCGACTCCGGGGTGGCCGTGCTGCTGATCAGCCACAACTTCGACCAGGTCATGCGGCTCTCCGACCACGTCTGGGTGATGCGCGCGGGCATGGCCGTCGCCGAACGGCGCACGGCCGAGACCAGCGGCGACGAGCTCGTCGCCCTGATCACCGGCGCCAAGGCGGCCTGACCGTGGTGTTCGACCTCCGCATCCCGTTCCGGCGGGCGGCGGCCGATTCGGCGATGCCGCTGGGCGTCCACGCCGGGCTGTGGGTGGCCGACTGGTCGCCCACCTCGGCCCGGCGGGCCGTCGAGGGCAGTGCCGCCGCGGGCTACCAGCTGATCGAGATCCCGGTTCCGGATGCGGCGGACTCGCTCTCGCTCTCCCCTCAGGAGACCGTGCGCCTCCTGGAGGGCACGGGCCTGGACGCCGTGGTCTCCCTCGCCCTCGACGCCGCCTCGGACATCAACACCGACGACCCGGCACTCTCGGCCCGCGGCGAGGCCCGGCTCCTCCGCGCCGTGGAGTTCGCCGAGGCGATCGGCGCGAACTACGTCGGCGGCGTGACCTACTCGGCGATGACCAAGTACACGCACCCGGCCACCGAGGCGAGCCGGGGGAACTCCCTGGCCGTGCTCACCCGGGTCGCCGAGACGGCTCGTCGGGCCGACGTGCGGATCGGCCTCGAGTACGTCAACCGCTACGAGAGCAACCTGCTGAACACCGCCGCCCAGACGGCCGCGTTCATCGACGAGCTCGCCGAGCGCGGCGCCGACAACGTGCTGCTGCACATCGACACCTTCCACGCCAACAGCGAGGAGCTCTCGCTGGCGGCCGCGGTGCACGACGCCGGTGCCCGGCTCGGCTACCTGCACCTCTCGGAGAGCCACCGGGGCCTGATCGGCACCGGCACGCTCGACTGGACCGGCCTGTTCGAAGCCCTGACCGGCAGCGGCTACCGCGGGCCGCTCACCGTCGAGTCGTTCTCGCCCGCGGTGGTCTCCGCCGCCACCCGCGACCTGATCGGCGCCTGGCGCACGCTCTGGATCGACCCGGCCGACGCCGCGCGCGAATCGGCACGCTTCCTGCGTGCGCGGCTCGACGCATCCACTCTTCTCACCCCCACCAACTGAAGGAACCGTCATGACCACGAACCAGCTCGGAGTCCACGCCCTCGTCTTCTCCGGCGGAACCACTCCCGCCGAGGTCGACTACATCATCGCCGAGACCAAGAAGGCCGGTTTCGACCTGCTCGAGCTCTCGCTGCACGACTCCGCCAACCTCGACGTGCCCGCGGCCCGGGCCGCCCTGGAGGCCGCCGGCCTCGGCGTCGTCTGCTCGCGCGGCCTGGCGTTCTCGGCCGACGTCTCCAGCGACGACCCCGAGGTCGTCGCCCGCGGCGCGAAGCTGCTGCACGACTCGCTCGCCATCACGAACGGCCTCGGCGGCACCCACTTCACCGGTGCCCTCTACAGCGCGCTCGGCAAGTACGGCCACGCCCTCTCGGCGGCCGGCCGCGCCAACGTCGTCGCCGTGCTCAAGGATCTCGCGACCGAGGCGGAGGGTCTCGGGATGACGCTGGGCCTGGAGATCTGCAATCGTTACGAGACGAACGTGATCAACACCGCGGCGGATGCGCTGCGACTGGCCGACGACATCGGTCACGACAACGTGCTGATCCACCTGGACACGTACCACATGAACATCGAGGAGGACGATCTCGTGCGACCCGTGCACCTCGTCGGCGACCGCCTCGGCTACGTGCACATCGGCGAGAACCACCGCGGCTACCTCGGCTCGGGGCACCTGGACTTCGGTTCGTTCTTCCACGCCCTCGACGACATCTCCTACGACGGCCCGATCACCTTCGAGTCGTTCTCGTCGGCCGTGGTCTCGCCGACGCTGTCGAACGACCTGGCGATCTGGCGCAACCTCTGGAACGACGGGCCGGCCCTGGCGGCGCACTCGAAGAAGTACCTCGACACCATCCTCGAGGGAACCCGTGTCGCACTCTGAGCCCCGCACCGCTGAGGGGCTCGCCCCGGAGGCACCCGGCGCCGAGGAGCACGCGCTCGACGCGCTCGCGCGGCGGGCCCTCGCGCTCGTCGGCGCGGACGGCCGGGCCATCCTCGGCATCGCGGGCAGCCCCGGCGCCGGCAAGACCACCCTCGCCCGCACGCTGGCCGACCGGGTCAACGCCCTGAGCGCGGCCGCGGGCGGGCCCGGTGCTCCCTTCGCGGCGCACGTGCCGATGGACGGCTACCACCTGGCCCAGTCGACCCTGGTGCGGCTCGGTCGGGCCGAGCGCAAGGGCGCGATCGACACCTTCGACGGCTGGGGATTCGTCGCCCTGCTCGAGCGGCTGCGCAGCGAGACCGGGCACACGGTCTACGCGCCGAGCTTCGACCGGGCGATCGAGGAGCCGATCGCCGGCGAGATGGCGGTCGAGCCCGAGACCCGGCTCGTGATCGTCGAGGGCAACTACCTGCTCGTCGACCAGGAGCCGTGGAACCGGGTGAAGCCCCTGCTCACCGAGTCGTGGTTCTGCGAGACCGGCGACGAGGTGCGGGTCTCACGCCTGGTCGTGCGGCACGAGATCGGCGGGCGCACGCCCGAGGCGGCGCTCGCCTGGGCCGAGACGGTCGACGGGCGCAACGCCGTGCTGATCGAGTCGACCCTGCCGCACGCCGACCTCGTGGTCTCGGGCGTGACCGGGGAGATCGTCTCCCGCTGAACCCGCCTCAGTAGCGGATCGCGTCGATCACCTTCACCCGCACAGCGACGAGCGCCGGCAGCAGCCCGGCGAGCGCCCCCACCCCGGTCGCGGCGGCCAGCCCCAGCAGGGCCGCCTCGACCGGGAACGGCGGGAAGTCGGTGACCATCCCCTGCCCCACGAAGTCGTGCACGATCGGGCTCTGCACGAGCAGCACGGCCGCCATCACGCCGACCACCCCGGCGGCGACCGTGGCGACCACGCTCTCCATCATCACGGCGAAGAACACCCGCCCGGCCGTCGCCCCGAAGCTGCGCCGGATACCGATCTCCCGCACCCGCTGCTTGACCGTCACGAGCGCGATGTTCACCAGCCCCAGAGCACCGAGAAGCAGCACCAGCACGGCGATGCCGCCGACCACGAGCTTCGTGACCAGGAACGGGTCGTCGCCGTACTGCGCGTAGTCCTGTCGGTAGACGTCGACCTGCGCTCCGTCGCCGAGCGCGGCCTGGAGGTCGCGCTGAACGGCGGCGAGCAGCGGCTCGGCGAGCTCGGGCGGGATCCACATCTCGTACTGCGTCTGCCCGCCGCCGAACGCGGCGTAGGGGTCGGCCGAGGGATCGGTGACGGGTTGCGCCGCCTGCACCACCGCGAGCTGGGAGGCCAGCATGAACATCGCGGGCTCGGTCTCGTAGGTGGCAGCCGGGGTCACCCCGACCACGACCGCGGTGGCGCCCTTCTCCCCGCCCAGGGTGACGGTCGGATGCGTCGCGAGGTCGGGCTGGCCGAGCCGGTCCCAGAACACCGAGTTGATCACGAGCGCCGGGGCGAGCGCCTGCTCGTCGGCCGGGCTGAACCAGTGCCCCTCCGAGATGCGCACCCGGTGCATCTCGCCGTAGGGCTGGTCGACCGCCTGCGTGCCGACCTGCACCACCCCGGTCACGAAGGGCACCGCCTGCCCGGTGGAGACTACGCGACTGGCGTAGTCGATCCGGTAGCGCGCCACCGTCTCGTCCCAGGCGGTGTCGAGCGCCTCGGCGTCGATCGCGCCGCCGTCGGTGGCGTAGGCCGAGACGTACAGCGTGGCGGGCCGCCCGCTCGACCGCTCGCTCAGCTCCTCGTTGGCCTGCTGCACGATCGCGCCGAGCGCGACCACCGTGGTCAGCGAGCAGACCGCGACCGCGACGCCGATCAGCGACAGCAGCACGCGGGTGCGGTGCACCCGCAGCTCCTGCCAGGCCTCGAGCACGGCGCCGAGGAAGCCGGTCAGTGCGCGGCTCATCCGGTCGCCGCCTCGTCTGCGCGGGCGCGCATCCGGTCGTCGGCGGGGGCGTCGACTCGGGCGCCGGCCGGGACCTCCGCCGGCGCGTGGGCGGGGGCGTCCGCTCGACCGCCGGCCGCAGCATCCACCAGCGACTCGGCCGGGGTCAGGATGCCGCGGTCGAGCCGGTAGTGCGTGCGCGACCGGGCCGCGATAGACGGGTCGTGGGTGATCACGACCAGGGCCGCGCCCGTGCGGGTCGCCACCTCGTCGATCAGCTCCATCACGCTCTGCCCGGTGTCGAGGTCGAGGGCGCCGGTCGGCTCGTCGGCGAGGATCAGCCGCGGCCCGCGCACGAGCGACCGCGCGATCGCGACGCGCTGCTGCTCGCCGCCGGAGAGCCGGTCGGGCAGGCTGTCGACCCGATACCCGAGGCCGACCTGCTCGAGCATGTCGGCGGCGAGCTGCCGGCGCCGCCAGAACTGCCGCCCGCTCGCGTAAAGCAGCGGCATCGCCACGTTCTCCAGCGCCGTGCGGCCGGCCAGCAGGTTGAACTGCTGGAAGATGAAGCCGATCTGCGCCCCGCGCAGCCGGTCGCGGCCGGCACCCGAGTAGCTCTTGACCGGCCGGTCGTCGAAGGCGAGCAGGCCGCTCGTGGGCAGGTCGAGCAGGCCCATCAGGTTGAGCAGGGTCGACTTGCCCGAGCCCGAGCGCCCGACGATCGAGATGCGGTCGCCGCCCTCGACGGTCAGGTCGACGCCGTTCAGGATGGTCAGGGCGGGCTGGTCCGGCGGCAGCACCGTCCGCGTCACGTCCTCCAGCCGCAGCAGGCTCACGCGGCCCGCCTCATCGGACGGGCTCGGCGCAGACCATGCCGCCTCCGGGCTGGGTCATGCAGCCGTCGCCGTCCGGCACCGCGAGCGCACCGGGCGCGAACTCGAGGATCTCCTCGCCCTCCGTCAGGCCGCCCGTGATCTGCACCTGGCTGCCGTCGCTGAGGCCGAGGCCGACCGCGCGCTCCTCGGTGCCGCCATCCGGGGTCGACACCCAGACGGTGCCGTTCTGAGCGGCTCCGCGCACCGCGGTGGTCGGCACGACCAGCACGTTCTCGGCCTTGCCGCCGGCGATCGTCATCTCGGCCGCGAGGCCGGAGAAGACGGTGACCCCCTCGGGCACCGGGCAGGTCACGGTCGTGCCGGAGCCCGATCCGCCGCCGGTCGAACCGCCGCCGCCGCCTCCGATGCCGACGCCTGCGCCCGTGCCGGCACCGGAGCCACCGGTGTCGTCGCCGGTGCTCCCCGGCAGCGGGGTCAGGATGCGCAGCCCCGTGCAGACGAAGGGCGCCGGCCCGCCGGTGATCGCGATCGAGGCCTCGGTCGGCTGGTTCACCAGTCGGTACTGCTGGGCGGGTTCGATCGAACCCGAGACCGAGAAGCTCGGCGGGGCGATCTGCCCCGCCGTCATCCCGATCGTGACCGATTGGCCCGGGATGACGGAGAGCGAGCTGAGGATGCCGCCGGCCGCCGCGGTCACCTTCTCGTAGCGGAAGATCGCGGGCAGCGGCTTGCCCTCCGCGTCCACGGAGGCGGCCGGGTCGCGCACGATCTCGACCTTGACGTCGAAGACGGTGTCACCCGCCGCGATAGGCGCCCCGGTGGCGACGAAGATCTCGTCGACGGTGCCGGCGGCGGTGGACTTGACGGGCACCGCCGCATCCGCCGACACCGTGGCCTTCACCACGACGTCGTTCGTGATGGTGCCGAGGGTCGCGGCGATGCGCGGCTCGACGAGCTCACCGGTGGGCACCGCCGGGTCGGCCTCGACCGGCTGGTCCGGGAAGAAGGCGAGCTTGCCGAGGGCCACCGCGATCACCCCGATGATGACGATGCGGATGATCGGCAGCACCCATTTCCTGACGACTCCCACGTGCTTCCTCCCCGGCCGCGGACGCGATCCCCGCGGGCACCAGGCCACCCTATTGGACGGGTGTGGCGGGGCGGGGTGAGTACCCAGCCAACTAAACATTCATAAATGTATAGTTACAGACATGACCGCTCTCTCCGCCCGCCGCCGCTGGGTGCTGCTCGCCACGGTCTCGACCGGACTGCTGCTGATCACCCTCGACAACTCGGTGCTCTACACCGCCTTGCCCACACTGACCCGCGAGCTCGGCACCACGAGCACCGAGAGCCTCTGGATCATCAACGCCTACCCGCTCGTGATGGCGGGGCTGCTGCTGGGCGCAGGGACCCTCGGCGACCGCGTCGGCCACCGCCGGATGTTCGTGATCGGCCTGGTGATCTTCGGTGCGGCCTCGGCGTTCGCCGCCTTCTCCCCCGTGCCGCTCGCCCTGATCGCGGCGCGGGCCCTGCTCGCGGTCGGCGCGGCCGCCATGATGCCGGCGACCCTCGCGCTCATCCGGGTCGCCTTCACGGACGAGCGCGAGCGCAACATCGCGATCGGGCTCTGGGGCAGCCTGGCGGTCGTGGGCGCCGCACTCGGCCCCATCCTCGGCGGCCTGCTGCTGGAGTTCTTCTGGTGGGGCTCGGTGTTCCTGATCAACGTGCCGGTCGTCATCGCCGCTCTCGTCGCCACGATGCTCGTCGCGCCCCGCGGCGAGCGTCACCCGGGGCGGCCGTGGGATCTGCTCTCCTCCGTGCAGGCGATGGTCGGGCTCGCGGGCCTCGTGGTCGCGGTCAAGGAGGCCGCGAAAGGCGCCGACGCGGCCTGGCCGCTCGTCGGCGGCACACTCGCGGTCGCGGTGGTGGCGTTCTGGTTCTTCGTGCGGCGCCAGCGCCGGTTGCCGTACCCGCTGCTCGACTTCGCGCTGTTCCGGCACCCGGCGGTGCTCGCCGGCGTGATCGCGGCCGGGCTGTCGATGTTCGCCGTGGCCGGCACCGAGCTCGTGACCGCGCAGCGGTTCCAGCTGGTCGAGGGCTTCAGCCCGCTGCAGGCCGGACTCGTGGTCGCGGCCCTGGCGCTCGGTTCGCTCCCCTCGGCCCTGGCGGGCGGTGCGGTGCTGCACCGCACCGATCCCCGCCTGCTGATCGGGGGCGGCTTCGCGGTCGGCGCGGTCGGCACCGCGGTCGCTCCCCTGCTGCTCACCCTCGGCTGGGGGTGGATGCTCGTCGGTCTCGTCGTCGCCGGAGCCGGGCTCGGCCTCGTGATGGCGGCGGCCTCGGCCGCGATCGTCGGGAACGCGCCGGTGCACCGGGCCGGGATGGCGTCGTCGGTCGAAGAGGTCTCGTACGAGTTCGGCAGCCTGACGGCCGTCGCCGTACTGGGCGGGCTGATCCTGAGCGCGTTCGGCGGTGCCGGGCAAGGCGCGGGCGGTGCGGATGCTGCTGGCGCCGCTGGTGCCGACGCGGCGGCCGAAAGCGGATTTCTGACGATCATGATGATCGTGGCGGCCGTGCTCACCGTGGCCGCGGTCGTCACGACCGTCCTGCTCCGGGGCACCCGCGCCGGTACGCTCGTGAACCACTGACCGAGGCTGCCGCGTCCGCACCGCCACCGCCCCCGCCGCCGTGACCATTCAACGCCACCACCGCATCCGCACCGTCACCAAACCCGGCACCCGCATCGCCATCGCCGAAGGCGTCCACCGCATCCCGCCGCCACCGCCGACCACCCGAGGAGAACTGTGAGACCAAACAACCGCGCGAAGATCCTCGACGCCGCTGCCCGGGTGGTCGGGCGGGCGGGCCTGCGCGCCCTCACGCTCGAGGCCACGGCGGAGGAGGCCAGGCTCACCCGCGGCGGGATGATGTACCACTTCCGTGACCGCGATGCCCTCGTGCTCGCCCTGCACGAACACCTCGCCGCGGAGTGGGAGGCGCAGCTCGTCGCCGCAGCAGGCAAGCCCGCCGAGGACGCGACGGCCGACGAGCGGATCGCGGCCTATGCCCGCGCAACCAGCGAGGACGCGTCGGCGGCCGAGTTCGCCCTGCTCGTCGACGCGGCCCACGACCCGCGGTTCGCCGCGATCTGGGCGGCGGTGCAGCACCGCTGGTCGCCCACTCCGGCCGAGGCGGCCGCCGACCCCGCTGCGCTCGACCGCTTCGTGCTGCGCCTGGCCGCCGACGGCCTCTGGGCCTACGACGCCTTCGACGCCGAGCCCCTCACCCCGGAGTTCCGCCGCCGGGTCGCCGAGCGCATCACTTCCCTGCTCGGGCCCGCCGCGGCGCAGGACGACTTAGGGCGAGCTCTTCGATAGCGCAGACACGCCCCCTCGGGCGTGCATCCGGCGAATCAACACGAACCGACTCCCGAAAGACCGGGTTCGCGCGAAGGCGAACGGACAAGGGGACGCGGATATTGACCGTTATGTCAATAGTGACGGATTAGCCCTCAGCGGGCACCTGGTTGCCGAGGTCGCGCAGGAACTCCCCCCAGCGCGTGTCGGCTTCGGATCTGGAGTCGAACTTGCCCAGCCATGCATCGAAGGCCGGCCTGCCGACGAGCTTGATCTCGACCTGCAGGATGTGATGGGTGCCATCCCGGTGGACTTTCGGAACGAGCAACACGACGGGCTCGAAATCGATCCACGTCCGCGCGCTGCCGACGGGGATTTACGTCCGGATGTCTGGGATGTACGGCCCTGGCTGCGGGGCGCTGGATGCGCAGGCTCCCGAGACTGAGGTCATCGCCTCATTCGGGGTGATGTCGAGGGGCCCTCCGGCTCCGTACCTCAGCGAGGAAAGCAAATCATGTCCGTCATCTCAGTGGGTAAAGAGAACAGCACGTCGATCGACCTGTACTACGAAGACCACGGAACGGGGCAGCCGGTCGTCCTGATCCACGGCTACCCGCTCAGCGGCGCGTCCTGGCTGCCTCAGACGCGGGCGCTTCTCGCGGCCGGCTACCGGGTCATCACCTACGACCGTCGGGGGTTCGGCAAGTCGAGCCAGCCGAGCGTCGGCTACGACTACGACACCTTCGCCGCCGATCTCGATACGGTGCTGACGACTCTCGACCTGCGCGACGTCCTGCTCGTGGGCTTCTCGATGGGTACGGGCGAGGTGGGCCGCTACACCGCCACGTACGGGACGGATCGCCTTGCGAAGATCGCCTTCCTCGCTCCGATCGAACCGTTCCTGCTGAAGACCGACGACCACCCGAACGGACTTCCGCAGGAGGCCTTCGACGGTTTCGTCACGGCCGCGAAAGACGACCCGTACGCGTTCTACACCGCGTTCTACAGCGACTTCTACAACCTCGATGAGAACCTCGGCAGCAGGGTCAGTCAGGAAGTGGTCACCAACAGCTGGAACGTGGCCACCGCCGGCTCCATGCGCGCCGCGTGGGCCGTTGTGCCGGCCTGGCACGAGGACTTCCGCGGAGACATCGAGAAGATCCGCGCCAGTGGAGTCCGGAGCCTCATCATGCAGGGCACGCTGGACCGCATCCTGCCCATCGATGCGACCGGCCGCGCCTTCCACGCGGTCTTCCCGGAGAGCGAGTACATCGAGATCGAGGGAGCTCCGCACGGCTTCGGCTGGACCCACTCCGCCGAGGTGAACGACCACCTGCTGCACTTCCTCGCGTCCTAGGAATCTGCGCGCAGCTCGACGATGACCCGATCGGACCCGCGCCGGCTTCACACGGCGCGGGTCTGACCAGCGGCGGAAGAGAAGCGGCGCTGGTACACCGACGGCGGCACCGACAGATGGGCGATGAAGGCACGTCTGAGAGATTCGGATGTGCCGAAGCCGGAGTCCTCCGCCACGCGCGTGACGGTGTGCCCCAGATCGAGAAGCGACTTCGCCTTGTCCACCCGCACGATCTCCACGTACTTGCCCGGAGTCGTCGCCAGCTCGTCATGGAACAACCGAGAGAGGTGCCGAGGACTCACCCGAGCGATCGCCGCCATGCTCGAGGCGGTGTGCTCAGCCGACGGGTCGGCCATGACCGCGCTCACCACCACGCGCAGCAGCGACGCCTCCCTTACCGGAGCGAGCAGACTGTCGGAGAACTGGGTCTGACCACCGTCCCGCCGAAGATAGACGACCAAGGCGCGAGCGACACCTCGCGCGACCTCGGCGCCCTCATCCTGCTCGAGGAGCGTCAACGCCAGATCGATCCCGGCCGTCACACCGGCCGAGGTGTACGTCGCGTCGTCCTCGACCACGATGGCGTCCGGCTGAACCCGTATTCCGGGATAGCGCCGGGCGAGCTCCCGTGTGTGATGCCAGTGGGTGGTGGCTCGCTTGCCGTCGAGCAGGCCGGCCGCAGCCAAAACGAACGCCCCGGTGCAGATCGACGCCGTACGGGCTGCGCGTTTCGACATGCTCACCGCCGCCGATGCCAGAGCTTCGGTGACCTCGCCCGCGGGAAACGCCTCGCCGCCGGTGACGACCACCGTGTCGAACGCCCCCCGCGACGCGGCCGAGGAGTCCACGGGAATCCTCATCCCCATCGAGGTCCGCACATCACGGCCGTCGACCGAGACCATGCTCATCCGGTAGTCGGCACCGAAGTGATTCGCCTCAGCGAAGACCTCGGCCGGCCCGGCGAGGTCGAGCAGCTTCATGTCGTCGAACACGAGCAGGGCTACTCGGTGACCAGAACTCGACATGGTCGGCCTCTCGTGTGCTCATCAGGCGGTGCATCGTCAGAATGACCGACCCGTCACACGCACAAAGCGAATGCACACGGTGGGAGCAAGTAAAGCACGAGCGCGCACCGCCATCAACGCCCCCGGTCAGACATCGGCGAGTCACACCTATCTCAAAAGTCCGAAGGTTTCGAGACGTCTCAGATCGCCGTCGGAAGGCCTACACAGCGTGCTGTTGATAACTGCCTCGCGATTCGCGAGGGAGCGCTACACGATGACCGGGCGGAATCCTCGATGATGACGGTCAAGTGCGGTTGGGTTGGCGCATCCATTCCGGGAGAAGGGAATGCGCCACCCGAGCGATCTCGCCAGCGTCTTCGTTGCCTCGAGCACCCGTCGAGAGCACGGCGTACAGCCCGGCGGCAGCGTAGGTGATTTCGACTTCCGCTGTGGCCGAGACGTTCCCGCTGTCCTTCCAGACGAGGCGGGTTTGAACGCGGAAGATCTCGCCTATTCCACGGAGGTCGGAGCCGTTGTCGTAGGTGTCCGCCAGATGGAAGAGCTGCGGTTCGGCGCGCAGCAGCTCGACGATGAGCCGAAGGTTCTCGATCGCCGCGACCCTCAACTGGATGCCCTCGTCACGTTTCTCGAATGCTCGGGCGATGAGGTGGTCGAAGCTGTCGAGGATGGCGAACCATGCTGCTTCCTCGAGGATGTCGAAATGGTTGTAGAAGGTTGCTCGAGTGACGCCGGCAGCCTCACTCAACGAGGAGATGCTGGTGAGCTCTCCGGCCCGCGCCTGAGCGTGCAGGGCGTCCAGGATCTGCTGGCGTGATTTCTGCGACCGTGGGTCGGATGAGATCGGACGTGCTCCCATAAGCAGGTTTGCTCTTTCGGTGGATCGGATTGCTGTGTTGGTTCGTTGCACAGATCCTTGGTGTTGATGAGCGGGGGCGGTGCCACAGATCCCGCTTGGAGAAGCTGCCGAGAGCGGCATCGTCTGAGGTACCGCTCTCGGATCAGGTCTCGTCGGGCGAACTGTGCAGCGCGGATGGACCGGAGGCGGGCTGGGGTACCTATGCCCAGCTCTTCTTCACGATCTCGAACTGGTTGCCGTCGAAGTCGGTGAAGTTGGCTGCGTAGTAGCCTTCAGCGAATTGGGGACGCGGGCCGGGTGCTCCGTCGTCGTTCCCGCCGGCGGCCAACGCGGCAGCGTAGGTCGCATCGACGGCGTCTGTGCTGTCTGCGGCGATGCCGAGGTAGATGCCCTCGATCGAGTCCTTCTTACCGGGTCGAAGCCAGATGCTGTTTGCCCCGTCCGCGAGACCCCAGGTGTCGACGGCAGTGCCCGGCCCGCCGGAGCTGAACTGCCCGAACTCTTCCCATCCAAGCGGCTTCAAAGCCGAGACGAGAAATCTGAACGAACGTTCCGGGTCGCTAGCGGAAATGTACACGTGATCGATCATGGTGGTCTCCCTGTTCAGGTTCGGCGTTCTTGCCGGTAGCTCACGCGGTGAGCTTGGATCAGTGTGGCACATCATTGACAGATGTCAAAGATGTTCTTTACAACCGTCTAAGACAGCCAGTAGAGTCATCAGCACGCCGCCACAACAAGGCCGTGCGCCCAGCGGTAGACAAGCTCGCGCACAACGATGCGGGGACAAGGACATGGGATACATCACCGTTGGACGAGAGAACTCGACGCCCATCGAGCTCTACCACGAAGACCACGGCGCCGATCAAGCGGTCGTGCTCGTATGCGGATACCCCTTCGATGGAAGCTCCCGGATCGGGGGAGCCCCCACAGCACGTCTGCTGACAGACGACCCGGGTTCGTCAACACCCTGACAGGAAGCGCCGCCCATGCCCGTCACCTTCGTGATCGACTACACGATCGATCCAAGCAAGATCACGCAGTTCGAAACCTACTCAGCCCGATGGATCGAACTCGTCGAGCGTGAGGGCGGGGTGCATCACGGCTACTACCTGCCGTCGGAAGGTGCCAGCGACAAAGCTCTTGCGCTCTTCACCTTCGAAAGCCTCACCGCCTACGAGGCCTACCGCGAGAACTTCGGCGTCGACCCCGATTTCATTGCCGCCGACCGGCTGCGCACCGACACCGGCTGCGTGCTGCGCTGGGACCGCACCCTAATGCAACCACTCCGCCGCAACACACAATGACCCGGCGCATGCGCTTCGCGCACGCAATCCGGCCGCCCGCCGGATACACAACTGTTGCGATGCCCATAGCCCCGGCAAACTACCACGCAAGAGTGCCGCATATCGCGAAGGCTATTGCCTCAGAAATCTAAGGCGAGCTCAACCGGGGTGGACACGGCCGGCCACTCCCCTTCTGTGAATCGCAGCGCTAAGTGGCCGCGTTTTCACAGCGCTATTCGTCATCCCCGCTGCACGTTAGCCGATCCCTCAACGGGACCATTAATGCTCGGGAACGGCTCCGTTACCGGACAGCATTTCGGAACAGGCAAACGGGGCGCAGAACCTCGGCGTGTCTGGCGGCTTGTTAGCAGACCGCTGGACCATCCCCTATCGAGACTGTCTGCACCATCAGGTCAGGGATTGAAAGGACAGACCGCGCGCGTTTAAAAGGTGTAAACACGTGTGTTTCAAACACCCATAACAACTGTTATGTCAATAGCTTCCTGAATGACCCTCACCCCCACGCTCCGAGCCGCTCCGCCTGAGCTCACACGCGAGTCAGGGGAAGACGCGGTTCCGGCGGCAGCTGTACCTCGATCCGATCCCCGGCGGCCGCACGCCCGCCACGCGAGACGATCCCCATGACACCCGCGAGAGGAAGCCGTCGCCATGCCCGTCTCGGCACCCTCGACGCGAATGGGGTGGGCGTTCCGGCTACGTCGCTGACCCGGAGGGAAACCGATGGGAGATCGCCCGGGCCTCGACAGCTCGGTTCGACGACCGCGGCTCACTCACCGGCTTCGGCTCGTGAGCGAGCCGCCGGCGGGATGAACAGCGGCGCGGAAGGCGGATGGTAGATTCGCCTCCGTACGACGGCGCGGCACGGCCGCTCAGCAGCGGTGCCGCGGATGTCATGTCGGCGCGGGAGGAGCTCATGGGGCAGTCGACGCACCCCCCCGTCCCGGGCGTCCGCGAGGTCGCCCACCACGCGGGAGTCTCGCGCGGGACGGTCTCGAACGTCCTGAACTACCCCGATCGGGTCCGGCCGCAGACGCGGGAGCGGGTCCTCAAGTCGATCGACGCGCTGGGGTTCGTGCCCGACGGCAACGCCCGTTCGCTGACGCTCGGGCAGAACAACGTGATCGGGCTCATCCTGCCGGGGCTCCTCAGCTCGTTCTTCGTCGACGTGGCCAGGGGCGCCCAGAAGGCGGCCCAGGACGCCGGGTGCAGCCTCCTGATCGCCACGATCGTCTCCAACAACGACGACGGCGCAGTGCGGCAGAGCGGGTACATGGACTACTTCGACTCGACGCGCGCGCGGGGGATCGTCGTCGCGCCCATCCGGAGCCCGATGGACGGCGTCCGTCGCGCTCACCGGCGGGGGCGGCCGGTCGTCACGGTCAACTTCGAGGATGAGGGTCTCGACGCCTGTCGGGTGCTGGTCGACGAGGAGCTCGCCGGATACCTGGCGGCGGACGAGCTGCTGCGCGGCGGTTCGACGAGGATCGCCTGGGTGACGGGGATGACCGAGTACCAGCCCGTCACGCGACGCCAGCAGGGTGTGCTCCGGAGGCTGGCCGAGGCCCGGCTGGACCTCGATGCCGAGATCATCGACGCCGGCGGATTGACGGCGACGCACGGCGAGACCGTGGGACGGGCCCTCGCCGAGCGTGCGCCGCAGGAGCGACCGGATGGGGTCGTCGTCGCGACGGCCGCGCTCGGCGCCTCCATCATGCGCCAGCTCCTCCGCGCCGGTGTCGACGTACCCGCGGACGTCGCCATCGCGTCGTGCGAGGGCAACACCGACGAGATCCGCTCCGACACCCCCCTGACCGCATCCGAGACGGACGGCGTGCGGGTGGGCGAGAACGCTGTGGAGCTCCTCCTGGGCGAGTCGCTGGACGAGGACTTGGGACACGTCCATCGAGCGGTGATACTCGAGCCGGTGCTCGTCCGCAGGGCGAGCACGCGGGAGCCCGTGCGCTGACGCCCCTTCGTGCGTGAACCGTCCATTGTCGGACGCGATCGGACGTCTCCTCCCCCAGGACACAGGACTGTTACCTGGGACCGGCCGGATTTTACGTGCCCGAAACGTAATTTGACCGGTCCAAATTCCTGTGTCAGAGTCCCTCCTTGCGAGGCGATGAACCACTGGCGTCGCTCCGGGCACCCGTCCGGATCCCTACTCCCCGCCCACCGGAGAACCCTGACGCCGGTGGCCCTTCTGAAGAGGTTCACATGAGATCTTCCGTTCGACCGCCGGTGATCGCCGCGATCGGCGCCGGCACCGCCCTGCTCCTCGGCCTGTCCGCCTGCAGCTCCCCCTCCTCGAGCTCGGAGCCCTCCGGCGAGGTGGCGCTCTACACCTGGGCGTCCGGGTCCGAGAGCCAGTGGGACACGTTCGTCGACGCCGCCCAGAGCCAGCTCGACGGGATCACCCTCAGCTACGAGGGGCCCTCCTTCGCCGACTACTGGACCCAGATCAAGACCCGGTACTCCGGTGGCGACGCGCCGTGCCTCGTCGCGACGCAGTCGGACAAGACCTCGTCGATCGACAGCATCCTCGCTCCCCTGGACGACCAGCTCGCCTCGGCGGGCATCTCGGCCTCCGATTTCAATTCGGCGATGATCGACGGGATGACGATCGACGGGAAGATCAAGGCGCTGCCCTACGACTCCTCCGCGCTCGTCATCTACTACAACAAGTCGCTCTTCCAGCGCTACGGCGTCGCCGAGCCGACGGCGCAGTTCACCTCCGCCCAGTTCGAGGATGCCGCGGCCGCCCTCTCGAAGGACGGCAACAAGGGATTCGCCTACGGGAGCAGCTGGTTCTGGTTCGGTCCCTTCGCGGTCGCCGCCGGGCAGACCTGGTCCGACGGGGACGGCGGCCTCGACCTGACGAACGAGGGAGTGGAGTCCACGCTGCAGTCGTACCTGGATCTCGCGGCGAACGGCTACGCGGCCCCGGTGACGGCGGGTGAGACCGCCACGCAGCAGGACGCGTTCGCGCAGGGCGACGTCGGGATGATCGTGGGCGGCACCTGGGACTACAGCACGCTCGTCAGCGCCCTGGGCGAGGGGAACGTGGGCGTCGCCCCCATCCCGAGCCCCGACGGCAACGGGCCGCAGTTCGTGACCGGCTCCGGCTACGGCATCTCCGCATCCTGCGCCGACAAGGACCAGGCCTTCACGGCTCTGACGGCCCTGACGAGCCCCGAGACCATGAAGGTCGCCGCCGACTCCATCGGCACCGTCCCGGCACGCACCGCCGTGCTCGACGATTTCCTGGCCGCCGGCGACCCCGCCTATGCCAGCACCGTCGGCTCGGTCCTCCAGAACGGCACCGTCGCGCCCTACGTCGAGAACTGGTCCAACACCGACACCCTCCTCACCCAGTACCTCCCGGAGGGCTTCAGCGGCTCGATGTCGGCGAAGGAGATCCTGGAGCAGGTGCAGTCGTCGGTCGGCGACTGACTCCCGACGACATGAGACCCGAGACCTCGACCATGAGCGAACGACTCGCCGTCGCCGAACCCGTCGCGGACACCGCTCGGGGGGAGGCCCTCGCGGCCTCCCCCCGAGCGGGACGCAGGAGGGCCCGAGGGCAGGCTGAGGGCGGCGGACTCACCGCCGCGCTGTACCTGGCCCCGGGCGTCATCGGGCTCCTCGTCTTCGTCATCGGCCCGCTCGTCGCGTCTCTCGGGATGAGCCTGTTCGACTGGTCCCTGCTCGGGACGCCCGAGTTCATCGGCCTGGACAACTACCGCCGCCTGCTCTTCGACGATCCGAGCTTCTGGACCATCGTCGGTAACACGCTGATCATCGTCTTCGTCTACGTCCCGCTGAACATCGCGCTCGCGACCGCGATGGCGACCTGGCTGACGACCCGGATCAAGGGCCGGTCGATCTTCCGGGTGCTCTTCCTGCTCCCGGCGCTGACACCGATGGTCGCGAACGCCCTGATCTGGCGCTTCATCCTCAGCGACGACGGCCTGGTCAACACCCTGCTGGCCACGGTCGGCATCCAGGGACCGAGCTGGCTCGGCACCGGCGGATGGGCGCTCACGTCGATCATCATCGTCTCCGTGTGGCAGAGCTTCGGCTACAACATGGTCATCATCGGCGCCGGGCTCGATGCGGTCGACAGATCGGTGCTGGAGGCCGCACGCATCGACGGAGCGGGCGCGTTCACGCGCTTCCGATCCGTCACGCTCCCTTTGATCACGCCCTCCCTCTTCTTCACCACCGTCATGACCGTGATCGGCGCGTTCCAGATCTTCGTGCAGCCCTACATGATGACCCGCGGCGGCCCCGGTCAGAGCACGAACACCCTCGTGCTGTACCTCTACCAATCCGGGTTCACGTTCGACCGGCTCGGATACGCCTCCGCCATCGGCTGGGTCGTGTTCGCCCTCGTGATGGTCGTCACCGCCCTGCAGTTCATCGCCCAGAGGAAGCTGGTCCACTATGCGTGACTCCGCCCGGGTGTGGATTAACACCGGCCTGGTCGCTCTCGTCTCGCTGGGCTTCGTCTTCCCCTTCGTCTGGATGATCAGCACGTCGCTCAAGCCGTCGGACGAGATCTTCTCGGGCGGCCTCCAGCTCTGGGGCTCGCAGGTCATGTTCTCGAACTACGCGGAGGCGTGGACGCGGATCGACTTCGGGCGGTTCGTCCTCAACGGCCTGTTCGTCGCCAGCGTGGGCACGCTCCTGACCTTGGTGGTCTCCGTCCTCTCGGCGTACGCCTTCTCGCGCCTGCCCTTCCGGTTCCGCGACCGCCTGTTCCTGCTCTTCATCGCGTCGATGGTGCTGCCCCAGGAGGTGCTCGTCATCCCCCAGTTCATCCTGATGCGATCCCTCGGCCTCGTGAACACCTACACGGCGCTCATCCTGCCCGCCGCGTTCGCCGCCTTCGGCGCCTTCCTCCTCCGGCAGTTCCTGCTCTCGATCCCCGAGGAGCTCGAGGAGGCGGCCACGCTCGACGGCGCCTCACGGCCCCGCATCATCTGGAGCATCCTCGTCCCCCTGATCCGTCCTGCCCTCGCCGTGCTGGCGGTCTTCACCTTCATCTCCTACTGGAACAGCTTCCTGTGGCCGCTGGTGATCGTGAACTCGACCGACATGGCCACCGTCCCGCTCGGCCTGTCCATGTTCACGACCCAGTTCACGACGGCATGGCACCTGGTCATGGCGGGCTGCGTCATCTCGACCGTCCCGAGCCTCTTCCTCGTCGTCTTCATGCAGCGCCATCTCATCAGCGGTCTCGCGGCGGGAGGCTTCGGGGGCCGCTGAACGCGCGGACGGCCCTCCGCATCCACCGTCGGCACCCGCGGCTCCGACCGCCCCTACGCTTCCGCGCGCCTCGACGCGGGCATCCTCATCATCCAGAAGGAGACACATGACATCGATCGACTGGTTCACGCGAGCCAACGTGGGGCTCTTCGTCCACTGGGACCACGCCAGCCAGACCGGGACCGAGATCGGCTGGCCGATCGTCGGGGGACTCTCCCACCTGCCCTCCCCCATCCCCACGACCGCCGCCGAGTACCACGCCAGCGCCGCCACCTTCGACCCGAAGGACTGGGATCCCCAGAACCTTGTCGCGGCGGCGAAGGCCATCGGAGCGAAGTACGCGATCTTCACCACCAGGCACCACAGCGGATGGTCCGCCTGGCCGACCAAGACCGGACAGCTCTCGATCGCGAGCTCGCCTTTCGGCGCCCGTGGCGGCGACTTGGTGCGCGACTTCACGGACGCCTTCCAAGAGGCGGGCATCCGCGTCGGCCTGTATTACTCGCTCTCCGACTGGCACCACCCCGACTACCTCGCCTGGACCGACGACCAGCGCCCCTACAACTACCGGCCCACGATGGGCACTCCTGAGCAGTGGCAGCGCTACCGCCAATACATGAAGGATCAGTTCACCGAACTTCTGACCGAATACGGCCAGATCGACCTGCTGTGGTTCGACGGAGACTGGGAGCGCACCCCGGAGGAATGGGATGCGGACGATCTCGTCTCGCACATCCGATCGCTCGCGCCCGACATCATCCTCAACAACCGGCTCCCCGGGCACGGCGACTATCAGACTCCCGAACAGCACATGCCGAGCCAGCCCCTCGACGGACCATGGGAATGCGGCATCACCATCAACGACACCTGGAGCTACGTCCCCAAGGACACCAACGTCAAGTCGGCCTTCGACCTCATCCGCAGCCTCGTCCAGGTGCGCGCGAGCGGCGGGAACCTCCTCCTGAACGTCGGACCCACCGGAGATGGTGTCCTCCCTCCCACGGAGACGGAACGCATCGACGACATCTCGCAATGGCTCAGCGCACACAGCGAATCCGTCTTCGACGTCGAGCCGGGTCTCGAGGTGTGGCAGTTCTACGGACCCTCCACACGACGAGGGAACACGCTCTACCTCCACCTCCTGGCCTGGCCCAGGGAGTCGATCAGCATCCGCGCGCTTCCCGTTCGGCGGGTGCGCTCCGCCCGGATGCTCGACACCGGTGAGGAGCTTGCACTGCGGTCGCAGATCTCTCCCCTGTCCATCGAGGAGAACGACCCCGAGGGCGAGTTGACGATCCTCATGCCCCAGACCCCGTCGGAGTCCGTCGTCCCCGTCATCGCCATCGAGATCGACGACTACGCATCCCGACCCCGCGCGGAGGGCTCATCCGGGGAACGCGTCTGACCGCCAAGCCGGAGAATTGGGCGTGAGGAGAACGGTGTCCTGCGAGGGGTCGCGAAGGATAAACCCGTTCCCGGCTTCGGTGACGTCATGAGAGAGCGTGCCGAGCACTTGGTCGAGGCGTTCTGGTGTGTCCAGCTGCAGGGTGAAGTTCCGCATGCGGGCGGTGCAGGCCTGTGACTGAGGGGCGTTCACGCCTTGCCAGGTGTTGACCGCGATGCGGTGGTTGAAAAGTCCGCCGCCGCACACGTCACCCATGTGAATGCGGGGCGCCCAGAGAGCCTGGTTGAAACCGAACGCTTTGTAAAACGTGCACGCGGCTTCAAGGTCGCCGGGGTCTCGAGCGTAATCTCGACGGTGAGGGAGTCTCGCTTGCGCTTCTTGGGGACGTATCGCTGCCTCGGCAGTCGTGCAGTTCGTCATCGCGGGAGTGAGAGCCTGGCTGGGAATCTAATTCCCAGGGAGTCCCGGTCTCGTAAGAGGCCGGGACTTCCCTTTATTCAAATCCGTCGATGATGAACGCCCGCGGCCTCCCGTGCCACCTTTTTTCTGTAGAGGATGCTACTCAGCCGACTCCCAGAAAAACGCGGATAACCCCAATTGTGTCAAGGGCGACTCTTCCGAGACCCT
Organism: Herbiconiux sp. 320_LB; assembly: GCF_059691755.1. Taxonomy (NCBI): domain Bacteria; kingdom Bacillati; phylum Actinomycetota; class Actinomycetes; order Micrococcales; family Microbacteriaceae; genus Herbiconiux; species Herbiconiux sp. 320_LB. The sequence continues at coordinate 461,309 of NZ_JCAWAD010000002.1, forward strand.
TTTTGAGGTCTGCATCAGCCTAAAAGCCGGACGGCACGCGCAGCGAGAACACAGCCGTGAGGCGGCTACTGCACCATGCGCAGGATAATGATGCTGTGGCGAGGCCTGCATGAATTCTTTGAGCGACGGAACGGCCCGTTCGGACTCATCAGCGCGGACCTGTGTTGATCGGCATGCTGCTCGAAGTGAGCCGCTGGTCTCGAGAACGTCCGGTCGAGACCTACCAGGGATTCCCTAGGGCGCAGCCGGAACCTAAGATGTCGCGCGTCGCACCACGACAGCTTCACCCGCCGACCCCGCGACAGGCGCGGGGAGGCCGTTGATCGCCGCGAGGGCAGCCTCGGCCATGTGCCGCCCGAGACCCGCGGTGTCGATGCGGACGCTCGAGAGTGCGGGGACGAAGAGCGAGGCGAGCGGCGTGTCGTCGTGTCCGACGACGGCGATCCTGTCGGGGACGGCGATCTCCTGCCGCAAGGCGGACCCGACCGGGAGCGCCGCGACGTCGTCGTTGTAGGCGACGATGCCGTCTGCTCCGTCGCCAACCCACTGAGCGAGGTGCTCGTCGACATTCTCCTGATCGACGTCCGCTTCGTGCATCAGCATGTTGCCGGTGAGACTCAGCGCCGTGTCCCCCGCCAATCGACGACGCGCATCCACCAGATCGGTCACACGCGGATCCGTGGTTCCCGCGAATGCGAGTCGCGTGCGACCGACCGAGACCAGATGCTCGACCTGCTTGCGAGGGCCTTCCGCGAAGCCTCGGGCGCCGGGCGCAGTGACCGGTTCCGTCGCCTCGGGGAAGACCCGTCGTACGCCCGCGCGTCGAATCGAAGCGCGTTGCTCGCTCGTGAACGGTGTCAGACCGAGAACGACCTCGGGATCGAGGGTCTCCCAGAGTGGCGGCGTCCGACACTCCGGGTGCACTGTCGTCGTCACGAACGAGTACCCGGCTTCGTTCATCACATGAGAGGCCTCGTCGAGATGCACTCGCATGCTGTAGTCGATCGGCCAGTCGGGAGCCCCGCGAAGAGATTAGCTCGCGTTCGCCACATGAGGACATATATTGCCCCTGAAACGCGGCCCTCTATTGCTACCACTCACATTCTTCATACTCTCGCCCTCACCCGATATCTCAGAAAGCCGCCCCACGTTCGCGGTATCTCAGCCCGGAATTCTGCGGGTTCACGACACACGCGATGGGGCGCAGCACCATTTGCATCGCAACACGATCGCGAAGCACCTGAAATCACGGGGACTCGCGCTGGACAAGCAGCTGCTGCTCGCGCCGGCCGAGATTGATTGAGTGAGCGACGATGCTATACGCGCGAGACCTATCGCTGATCGCTAGTGGAAAAGAGATGGGGCGCAATCCGAAGTTGGTAAAATCAGCCATGGTGTGCTGAAGGCACTCATCGCCGAGGCTGTCCCTCATTCGACGGCCAAACCCGGGTGTGCTCTCGCGAGCCAGGGGCTGAGGGCGTCGTACTGGTCGATGTTCAGTTCCTCAGAGAGATCTGCATGGGACGGGGTGACGTCGACGTGTATCAGGCTTGCACGTTTAGCGTAGGGTCGAGGCTCCACGGCTGGCCGAAGGGGAGCCAGTAGTGCAGATCGGCGCGACGCTCGAACAGGCGCCAACGTCCATCGGTCCTCACGAAGGAATCCCGATACGTGGCACCCAGAATCAGCGATCGGTTGCCGGAGTCGGTGGCCGTCGCGAACACTTGACTGACGGCCTTCGCGGTCTCGCTCTCCATCTCGATCAGAGGCTCGCCGGCGATGTGATGCGACTGAGGCAGAGTGGCCCAGGTCTGACGAATCCAGCCTTCGATCGCGGGATGCCCAACGTAGTCGCCTTGAACGATCCCCGAATCGGTGACAATGAGAGACCGCCCGCCGGGATGCCAGATGTCGAGCAGCAGATCGAGGCGGTGCTCGTCGATGCCATGGACGTAGGAGGCCATGATCTGCCGGAGGGCTGCGATCGACTCGGGTGAGGTTGTGGGGGATGATGCGCTCACTATGAGTCCCTCTCTCCCGTCGTGAGACGGGTGATGATGAGTGACGCGACGATGATGGCGCCGTAGCACGCGTCGATCCAGAAGGAGGCCACCTGTGCAAGCGTCAGGATGTTGGAGATGACAGCCAGGAGAATGACGCCGGTGAGAGCTCCGAACAATCGTCCTCGCCCGCCGTTCAGGCTGATTCCCCCGATCACGGCAGCCGCGAATGCACTGAAGATGAGGTTGGTGCCTTGACCCGCAGTGGCGGAGGCGATTCGGCCGGTCATCATGAGTCCGGCGAGAGCGGCGAGGACACTTCCGACGATGAACACGCCGATCAGGATTCGATCGACGGGGATTCCGGCCGCCCGGGCCGCGTCCTGATTGCCACCGATCGCGTAGATCGAGCGCCCGATCTTATGGAACTTGAGGAACAATCCACCGACCAGGAAGACGAGACCGGCGATGATGATCGATACCGGCAGGCCGAAGATGTCGGCGGATCCCAGCCAGAGGAACGTCTCCGGGAAGTTGTAGAGCGTACTGCCCGAGGTGATCCCGAGGGTCACGCCGCGCAGGAGGATGAGGACGGCAAGAGTGACGATGAACGCATTGAGGCCGAGCTTTACGATCAGTAACCCGTTGGCCAGCCCGACTGCGGCACCGATCAGGAGAGCGACTCCGATGGCCAGCAGAGGATTGAGCATCAAACCCGATCCGCCGAGAGAAGTTGCCGAGATGAGCCACGCAGCGACCATCGGGGCGAGACCGAACGTGGACTCGAGCGACAGATCGAACTTGCCCGCAATCAGGATGACCGAGAGAGCGGCCACTACGATCGCAAGTTCGGAGCTCTGCTGAAGAATGTTCAGCATGTTCCGTTCGGTGAGGAAGGTCGGGCTGCTGATGGTTCCGATGATGAGCGCCAGTATGAGCACGGGGATGAGGGTGAAATCACGCGCGATCGTCCTGACGACGGACCGGCGAGCGCGCGGTGCTCGCGACGCCCGGTGTTGTTCACCGGCAGTCGGGCTGATGGTGCTAGTCATGGTGTGCGGATCCTTCCATTGCGGCGACCAGTTCCTCGTCGGTTCTCTGGCGACCGAACTCGTTGACGACGGAACCGTGTGACATGACGATGACTCGGTCGCAGAGTTCAAGCTCGTCGAGTTCATCGGTGATGAGGAGCACGGCGATGCCTTTGTCGCGTTCGAGAGCAACCTGTTCGTACAGAGTCTGCTTCGACGCGATGTCGACCCCCACCGTGGGCTTGATTAGGACGAGGAGCTTCGGGTCAGATGCGAGCGCTCGCGCCATGACCACCTTCTGCTGATTTCCGCCGCTCAATTCCGAGACCTTCTGCCTGATCGAGAACGCCTTGACGTCCAGCTCGTCGGAGAGTCCGGTCGCCGTCGCCGATCGCTTGCTCCTGTCGATGACTCCGATCGGTTTCGAGATGCGATCGAGGATGCTCAGGGTGGAGTTCTCCTCGATGTCGAAGTCAGGGACGAATCCCCGGGCATGCCTGTCCTCGGGCACGTAACCCAGACCTCGCGCGATGCGGGCCTTCACACGCTGCCCTGCGAGATCACGCCCGCTCAGCGAGACCGTTCCCGAGTCGAGAGTGGTCAGTCCGACGATGGCGTCGCCAACGACCGACTTCCCCGAGGAGGAGTGTCCGGCTAGTCCGACGCACTCGCCGGCGCGCACGGTGACGCTCACGTCACGTACGACGCTGCCCACAGTCAGTCCTGCGGCGTCGAGCACGATGTCGCCGATCGGCGATGCCGTAGGCGCGGGTTCTCGAGGCGTCGCGGGCTTTTGGCGGGTCTGATCCCCGACCATCGCCGTCACCAGTCTGTCCATCGGCAGCTCGGACACCGGGGCAGTGATGATCCGACGACCGTCGCGGAGGACGGTCAGTTCCGAGCAGAGTTGGTAGACCTCATCCAAATGGTGGGAGATGAAGAGGAAGGCGACTCCCGCGTCCTGGAGGGCTGTGATCCGATCGAAGAGACGGGTTATCTCCGGACCGTCCAGTTGGGCGGTCGGCTCGTCCAGGATGACGAAGCGGCTGCCACGCCTCAGGGCACGCGCGATCTCGACGAGCTGCCGTTGCTCGACCGAGAGCGAGTCCGCGGTGAGGCGCGGATCGATGCGGATTCCCCACTGTTCGAGTTCGGAGCCGGCGCGCTCATACGACGATTTCCAGTCGATCGACCCCCAGCGAGTGGTGAGCATGGAATTGAGCAGCAGGTTCTCCGCAACCGACAGATGCGGCACCATCGTGGGCTTCTGATAGACGCACGCCACACGGGATAGCCACCCATCCCTGTCCCCGAGAGCCGGCGCGGGCTCACCACTAAAGCTGATGGCGCCGGAGTCGGGTCCGTACAGTCCCGTCATCAGAGAGACGAGACTGGACTTTCCCGCTCCGTTCCGCCCGATCAGAGCGTGGGAGCGGTTCGCTTCCACCGTCAATGAGACTGAGTCAAGGGCAAGGGTCTCACCCCATCTCTTTGTGACGTCGGTCACTTGGACAAGAGGCACGGACGAGTGGCGGTCCGCCGTCACGATATCGTGGGCCATTGCTCCCTTTCGGCGTTCCGGACTACTGAGTGGCGAGGGGCGAGTTCGCCCAGAGTGATTCATCGTCGACGTTGTCGGCGGTCACGACGGGCGAGGGGAGCAGATCCATCAAGTTGCCGGTCTCGTCGTCGACGACGATCTCGCTGTCATGATCCGTGGGCCCCGCCTTCTGCTCGACCCCGTCGATACCCTCCTGGGCGTAGCGCACTCCGAGCTGGGCGTAGGCGTCCATCGGCTGCGAGATTGCCGCATCGAGCTGCCCGTCGCGAATTGCGTCAAGCGCTACCGGCCCGCCGTCGATCGAGACAAGGACGACGTGACCGTCCGAACCGACACCGGCGTCGAGGCCGCTCTGCTTGAGCACCTGGAGAACCGAGGTGAGCATCACCGAATCGCTCTGCATGTAGATCCCGCTGATGTCGGGCCTATCCGTCAAGACCGTCTGAGCTTCGTTCGCCGCCTTTTCCGCTTGCCACTCGGTGGGGCGTTCAATGACCTCGATGTCCGGGAACTGCTCGGACATGCACTCGTTGAATCCGTTCGTGCGGTCGCGTCCGTTGGTCGTCGAAAGGCTGCCCTGCAGCGAGAGCACCGTCCCCTCACCGTTCAGGCGCGAACCCATCTCCTGACAGGCCTGGGCCCCCATAGCCGAGTTGTCGGCACGGACAACCATGTAGGCCTTGCCCGAAGTGGGCTTGTCGTCCAGAACCACAACTGGAACCTTCTGCTCTTCCGCGTAGTCGAGGGCCGGCGCGAATGCAGCGGCATCCACAACCGTGGCCATCACGGCGTCTGCACCTGAGTTGATGAGGTTGCGGACGTCCGTGATCTGCTTGCCGGGATCCTGATTCGCGTTGGTGGGCTGGAGAAGAGTGAGGCCGGAATCCTTCGCGTCGGCCTCGATGTAGTCGTTCATCACGACGAAGGCGGGATTCGCCAGGAATGCGTGCGAGAGAGCGATCGTGGACCCACCTCCGCTTGTGGAGCCACCGGAGCACCCGGCAAGGAGCAGTGCCCCTGCGGCGACCGCCGATGCGACGGTGATGCGAGTTGGAACATGACGTGACGATCGCACTTGCTTCTCCTCATTGAGTTCGCGCAGCCGACGTTGTCGTCGACTTCGAGCAGATTATGCGCCGAGACACTGATAGTCAATATCTTGATTACGTTTCATATGCTGACCATTTGTGGAACAGATTGCAGTGAGTCGTGCGACACTGGGTCAGAATTTGTGCTACATCATGTGAAAGCTTTTTCACATAGAACGCGTTGTCGTGGAGAGACGAGGATGTCATGAGCAACAACCCACCGCCCCTGGCCGGCCGAGTAGCGCTTGTCACTGGGGGAAGCCGTGGGATCGGCGAAGGCATTGCGCGTTCCCTGGCGGAGGCAGGTGCACGAGTGATGGTGGCCGATGTCGACCTCGTCGCCGCCGAGAGCGCAGCCCGGAGCCTTCAGCGCGAGGGGTTCGCCGTCAGAGCTACCGGCGTGGACGTCTCCCGTGGCCGCAGCGTGACGCAGATGATCGCGACGACGATGGCCGCGTTCGGGAAGCTCGACATCGCGGTGAACAACGCGGGCGTCCTCGGGCTCGGGCCGCTCGAGACCATCAGCGAAGCGGAATGGGACCGCGTGTTCGCGGTCAATGCGCGAGGGGTGTTCCTATCGTGCCAGGCGGAGATCAAAGTCATGCGCGCCGCGGGAACCCGAGATGGGCGGATCATCAATGTCGCATCGATAGCCGGCAAGGTCGGGTACCCCTTGCAGGCCCACTACTGCGCGTCGAAGTTCGCCGTCGTCGGCTTCACCAACTCCATAGCGAAGGAGGTCGCGAAGGAAGGGATCACGGTCAACGCCCTGTGCCCGGGTGTCGTCGGAACAGCCATGTGGCGGGGGCCTGGCGGTGTAGCCGCAGGCAAGGCTCAGGACGGCGAGTCAGAGCAGGAGTCCTGGGAACGGCACCAACAGACCCTCATGCCTCAGGGCGAGGCGCAGACGGTGGAAGACATGGGGGCGATGGCCGTCTTCCTGGCCACCGCCCCCCACATCACCGGTCAGGCCATCGCGGTGGATGGTGGCGCGACGCTGTAGCCGTCACTCGAAGAGCACGTGTGCTTTCGCAGCACGACGCGCACCTGTCTTGTGTGTCCAATCAGCCGCTTCGTCCAGGGTCAGGGTGTCCCCGAGAATGATCGCGGGATCCACAGCTTTCATCGCCAGGAGGCGGAGCGCAGTGCCCATCGCCCCGAGACCCACGTAACTGCCTCTGATCGACATCTCGCGTCGGAACACCCGTTCCGGGGCGACAGCGACGCGATCGCCCGGCGACATCACGCCATACAGGAGGAGCGTGCCCCTCGGTCCGACCGCCTCGAACGCCGGCTCGAACGCCGACGGCGACCCCGACGCCTCGATCGCCAGGTCGACCTCAAGACCCGTCGAAGCTTCTTCCTGAGTGATCGCCTCCGACGCGCCCGCTGCCAGAGCGCGCTCCCGGTGATCCGAATGGTGACTGATCGCGACGATCCTGGACGCTCCAACAGCCTTGAGGTACTGGATCATCATCAGGCCAGCGGTCCCCAGACCCCAAATCGCCGCCGATGAGCCCGGCCGTGGATTCACGCCTTCCAGGGCTCTGACCACACAGGAGAGAGGCTCCCCGAGGACGGCGTCCTGGGTGGTGAGACTCTGAGGGATGGGATAGCACACCTCGGCTGGGACGGCAAGAAGAGGTGCCAGGCCCCCATCCTGCGTGACACCCACCGCCTTGAGGTTGGTGCACAGGTTCGGATGCCCGCTCTGGCAAGACGCGCACCGTCCGCACGCGATGTTCGGTTCGATGCAGACGGCCGTGCCGACGCCGAGGTGGTCGACGCCTGCTCCGACCGCAGCTACGGTGCCCGAGACTTCATGGCCTAGAACGATTCCTCGGGCGCTGCTCCCGTGTGACCCCTCGGCGATATGGCGGTCGGTGCCGCAGAGCCCGGCGGCGGTGACGCGCACCAGCACTTCTCCAGCACCTGCCGTGGGTTCATCGACGTCAGCGACGAGTGTTTCGCCGTCCCGGTTGTGAACTAGTGCTCTCATGGTTTTCGCTCCTTTGCAGATGATCGGTTGAAAGACTCAGATGCGCGCGAGGTGTGTGATGTCCTCGAGGAATTGCGCCGCCACCTCCGCGGACACCGTTGCCCGTGTGCTGGAAATCGCATCCGTGTAATGGCGCGATTGGGGGCCACCCCGTCGATCGAATTCGCGACCCTGAGCGAGCGCCTCATCCAGTGCCGTCTGAGCGGCCTTTCGCGCGGCGAACTCGATGTCGGCGGGGGAGAACCCTTCAGATCCTTCGACCAGACTCTCTAAGTCGATGCTTGTGGCCGAGTCAGGGATGTACCGTGCCCAGATCGACGAGCGCGCCTGGGCGTCGGGGAGGCCGATCGGAATGACATAGTCGAATCGGCCGTGCCTCAGGAACGCTGAATCCAGCGACCGAATGAAGTTGGTGGCGCAGACTAGCAGGCGATTGGGCTGATCGCGAAACGCCGGGATGATCTTGAGCAGCTCATTCGTGACGCCCTGGATCGAGGATGGGGGCTCGCCGCTTCGCTGCACGGCGATCTCCTCCACCTCGTCGATGAAGACGACCGCGTGTTCCAGCTCGTCGATCTTGATGAAGGCCTCCCGCAAGGCGCCCGCCAGGCCCGCAGGGTCAGCACCCAACCGCGAGGGGAACACCTCGACGAACGACCACTCGAGCCGAGACGCTATCGCACGGGCGAAGGTCGTCTTCCCTGTGCCGGGTGGCCCAAAGAGCACAACGGCGCTCGGCGGGACCACCCCGTACTGTGCCGCCAGATCCACGTTGGACAGCGGGGCCACAAGCCTTCGTTCGAGGAGCTCCTTCTCCGCATGCATGCCCCTGATTGCCTCCCAGAGGCCGCGCGGGAGCAGCTTCCCGCCGAGCTCCGCCAAGCTCGCCAACTCCTTGCGCTGCACAGGGAACTGGCGCTCGAAGTAGAGCAAGTTCTTCTTCGCGACGAAGCCTTGGTCGCTGAAGGCGTCGGTCCGCACGGCGGACTCCGGCAGGAGGACGGATAGCTTCTGCAAGCCGAGACCGGCCATGCGCGCCTCGAGCGCCGCCAGCATACGCTTTCCCACCCCGCGGTCTTGCCACGCACTCTCGGTCGCCACGAAGACGATCCACCCATGAGCGTGCGCGGCTCGTCCAACCGCCGTTCCGATGACCCGGTCTTCGTGGGTCGCCACAACCGCGTGGTCTTGTTGGCACGACGAGATGACCTCGGAGAGACCGTAGACGGGCTCGTCGGCCCGTCTGGCCTCCTCCCACAATCGGAGGATCGCGTCGATGTCTTCGGGATGGAAGTCGCGTACGCGGAATGTCGCCACAGCTCTACGCTCGCTCTAAGCCGTCGAGGTCGTCGGCGAAGCGGCCGCCGCCTGCTCGGCCTGACCGTTCACGGCCAGACGATCATGGTCTTGCCGATGCCTCCGTTGGCGAAGTCCTCGACAGCCTGGGGAGTGTGCTCGAGCGTGCAACGCACCGTAACGATGTCATCCAACGCCACCTTCAGTCGGGCAGCATCACGGACAGCCTCCATCATCACGGGCATGCTGAACACGAACGAGCCCCTGATGGTCGCTTGCTTCATGATGACGTCGGTGACCGGGTCGATGTCGTAACCGGGCCCGAATCCGACCAGCACGACCGAGCCCCAGGTCTTGGTGATCCGGGACGCATTTCGACGGCCGTGGATGTTGCCGGAGGTCTCGATCGTCACGTCGACACCGTCGGGAATCGATGACACATCGAATTCCGCAGGGTCGTGCGCCTCATACCCGAGCGTCACGGCGAACGCGCGCCGATCCGCGGTCGGGTCCAACCCGAATGCTCGAAGCCCGTAGGCCCGAGCCCATGCCAGCACCGCCAGACCAACCGGGCCCAGACCGATGACCGCCACGGTGCCGCCCAACGGAACCTCCCCTCGGCGGAGCGCTTGGTACGCAGTGCTCGCGCCGCACGCCAGAAACGCTCCCGTCTCGAACGACAGCTCGCCGGGAAGAGGCACACAGTCGCGGCTGGCCACGATGACCTTGTCCTGGTAGCCGCCGTCCCGGTCGAGAGAGTAGACCGTGTTGTTCGCACAATGGTTGTCCCAGCCCTTGCGGCAGCTGAGGCAGTTGCCGCATCCCGAATAATGCTGGACCGCGACCCGGTCCCCCGCCTTGACGTTGGTCACTCCCGCTCCGACGTGCTGCACGATCCCGGCCATCTCGTGGCCCGGTGTCGTGGTCCACTTTCGCGGCTGAGTGTGCGCTTCCATCGCCTCGCGGGAGATGTGGTAGTAGTGCAGGTCGCTTCCGCACATCCCCTCGGCTCGAACATCGAGAAGCACCTCACCCAACCCGGGAGCTCGAACGGACTTCTGCACCAGCTCCATTGAGGAGTCGCCGGAGAACAGGGCGGCGAGCACCGTCACTTCTTCAGACATTGAGCATCGTTGCTTTCTTTGCGGCCGACAAGATATCCGGGCTTAACCTACCGCATGTTTTCATATGGTTACACCTTGACTCATAGTATTGATTTAAAGGGCCCCATTCCCTACGGTGTGGCGAGGAGCTATGAAGCTCTATCCCAACCAAGGAGATTCGATGAAGAATCAACGCAACACAGCAGTCGCTGCGCTGGGCCTGGTCGCAGTGGTCACCCTTGCCCTCTCCGGGTGTTCCGGAGCCGGAGGCGGCGGCCAGGAGGCCAGCGGGACGACAACACTCACCCTGGCTTCTCCGAGCTTCTCTCAGATGAAGGACATGGAGAAGCTGATCCCCGAGTTCGAGAAGTCACATCCCGACATCAAGGTCGACGTGACGTTCCTCGAAGAGAGCGATCTCCGGGACGCAGTGACGAAGGACGTCGCCACCAAGGGCGGCCAGTACGACATCGTCACCATCGGCGCCTACGAGACGCCGATCTGGGCGGCCAATGGCTGGCTCACCGAATTGGGCGGCTACGCCGAGGAGGACACGGAGTATGACCTCGACGACCTGTTCGCACCCGTTCTCGAGGGCAGTTCCTATGACGGGAAGATGTACTCGGCACCGTTCTACGGCGAGTCGTCCTTCTTGATGTACCGCAAAGACCTGTTCGAGGCAGCCGGTCTGACGATGCCGGAGAACCCGACCTGGGACGAGGTCGCCGCGATGGCGGAGAAGCTGAACGATCCGGGCAACGGCATCTCGGGCATCATTCTTCGTGGCAAGCCCGGCTGGGGCGAGTCACTTGCCCCTCTCAACACGGTCATCAACACGTTCGGGGGGCAGTGGTACGACACCGATTGGAACGCGACCCTCACCTCACCGGAGGTCGAGAAGGCGACGACGTTCTACGTCGACCTCCTGCAGAAGGCCGGCGAGCCCGACCCGGTATCCTACGGATTCGCGGAGTCCCTCAACCTGTTCACGCAGGGCAAGGCCGCGATGTGGTACGACTCGACCTCGGCCGGTGGAGTGATCGAGGACCCTGACGTCTCGAGCGTGGCCGGGAAGGTCGGCTACGTGCACGCCCCCACGGTCGAGACCGCCGAGAGCGGGTGGTTCTGGTCCTGGAACCTCGCCATTCCCGAGACGTCGAAGAAGAAGGATGCCGCCTGGCAGTTCGTCTCGTGGGCGACGAGCAAGGAGTACGTGCAGCTCGTCGGTAACGAGATCGGGTGGACCCAGGTGCCTCCCGGAACGCGCAGCTCGACGTACGAGATCCCCGAGTACCTCGAGCAGGCCAGTTCCTTCGCCCCGATCACGAAAGACATCATGTTGGCTGTCAATCCGAAGCAGCCCGGGGTCAAACCACAGAACTGGATCGGCGTCCAGTACGTAGGCATCCCGCAATTCCAGGACATCGGCAATCAGATTTCCCAGGGGCTGGCCGACACGATCGCCGGGAAGCAGGACGTACCGACCTTCCTCAAGTCGGCCCAGCAGATCGCGCAGCAAGCCGGCGACGAGCAGAAGAAGTAACGCGCACCTCTAGTCACCGAGGGGGTGGTCAGGGCATCAGCCCTGCCGCCCCCTCCATCCCATCCGAAAGGACCGCGTCATGGCAACTGCCGTGCTGGACGATGCCATCCCTGTCGTCAAAGTTCGTCGCGCGCGAACGTCGAGATCTCTCTGGACCTCCCGTGCCATGCTGTGGCCGGCTCTGTTGGTGTCGCTCGTGCTCACACAGATACCATTCTTGGCGACGATCTTCTACTCGTTCCAGTCGTGGAACCTGCTGCAGGACCCCGGGCCCGCATTCGCCGGATTTCAGAATTACGTCACCGTCTTCACGAACGGGTCATTCCTGTCATCGTTCATCGCGACTGCGCTGATCACCACCTCGACCGTAGTGGCCGCACTTCTGCTCGGCCTCGGATTCGCGGTGCTCCTCGACAGGAAGTTTCTGGGCCGCGGGGTCGCGCGAACACTGATGATCACGCCGTTCCTCGTCATGCCGGCAGCGGCGGCCCTGATCTGGAAGTGGTCGATGCTGGACGCCAGTACGGGGTTCGTGAACTGGGCACTAAGCCTGCTCGGGATCGCGCCGGTCGCCTGGGGAACCGACGCGCCGGTCGCCTCGATCGTCATCGTCTTGACCTGGCAGTACACGCCCTTCTTCATGCTGATCCTCCTTGCGGGACTGCAGTCGCAGTCCAAGGAGGTGCTCGAGGCCTCCAGCGTCGATGGAGCCGGGCCGCTTCGGCGATTCAGCCTGATCACCTTGCCACACCTGCGCTCCTACATCGAGATCGCGGTGCTACTCGGCTCGATCCAACTCGTGCAGGCGTTCGATCCGATCGCCATCATGACCCGAGGTTCGGGTGGAACGAAGACCCTCTCCTATCTGCTCTACGAGCGAGCCTTCGTCGGTCTCGACGTAGGCGAGGCGGCCGCTTACGGGGTCATCACCGTCCTGGTCACGATCGCCATCGCGAGCCTCGGATTGAGGCTCTTGTTTTCCATCTTCACTGAAGGGACGAACCGCGCATGACCTCCTCCACCGCTCACGGCCGCCGGCGCGCCATCCGCCACATCCCGTCCCGCGTGCTCACGCTCATCACGTGGTGCCTTGTGATCCTGTTCGTGTTCCCGTTCTTGTGGATGGTCATCACCGCCTTCAAGCCGGAAGGGCAGGCGGCGACAAACCCTCCGACGTTCTTCGCCGCGTGGACCGTCGCTGGCTTCACCGAAGCCTTCGATCGCGACATCGCCCCGTACCTGATCAACTCGGCGACGGCGTCGATCCTCTCGACCGCCCTAGTGCTTCTTCTCGCCATTCCTGCGGCGTATGCCCTGAGCATCCGGCCCATCAAACGAACCCGCGACGCCCTCTTCTTCTTCATCTCCACCCGCTTCATGCCTCTCGCCGCCGCGATCATCCCGATCTATCTCCTGCTTCAGAGCATCGGGGGCCTTGACAACATCACGGTTCTCAGCATCCTCTACGTGGGCATGAACCTTCCGATCGCGATCTGGATGATGCGATCGTTCTTCTCCGAAGTACCGTTCGAGATCGTCGAGGCTGCGCAGGTCGACGGTGCGAACGTGCGAACGGAACTGTTCCGTGTTGTTCTGCCGATCGTCCTCCCCGGTGTCGCGGCGGCCGGACTGATCTGCTTCATCTTCGCGTGGAACGAGTACTTCCTGGCCAACATCCTGACCTCGTCGATCGCCCGCACGACCCCCCCGTTCCTCACAAGCTTCGTCGACGGGCGAGGTCTGTTCCTTGCGGTGCTCTCCGCCGCGTCGTCATTGGCGATCCTGCCGGTGGTCATCGCGGGATGGGTGGCCCAGAAGCAGCTCGTGCGTGGACTGGCGATGGGCGCCATTAAGTGATGGGGGCTCCCGGATTCAAGATAGTGAAAGGTAGAGTTCGGGAGTGACGAACGAACTAGCGCCAGACACCGAGCTGAGAAGCCAGACCCGGATCCAATCGGTGAGCCGCGCCATCCAGATACTGCTCGCTGTCGCCGAGTCCGATGGCATCCAAGCTAAGGACGTGGCTCGACGATTCGGGCTCTCGCTTCCGACCACCTACCATCTGTTGACGACGCTGGCGGCCGAGGGCATGGTGACCAAGGACGAAGGTCGCTCCTTCCACCTCGGCCCTCGAGCCGGGGTGGTCGCTGACGCGTATGCCCGCGCAGACGTGGTGCCGGCTAGCTACAGCCGCGCGCTGGACGCACTCGCTCTCGCCACCGGCGAGACGACCTATCTGAGCGTATGGCGCAATGGTGCCGTCAAGGTGCTGGCGACCGCTGAGGGCGCACATGCCGTGCGTGTTGTCGGGCTGAATGCCGGGTACTCGGACAACGTGCATGCGCGGGCGAGCGGCAAGCTGCTTCTCGCCTTCGCATCGCCCGAGGTCCGAGATGCCGCGATAGCGCGTATGAAGTTCGCCAAACTCACGCCGAACACCATCTCGAGCAAGAAGAAGTTCCTGGAAGAGCTCGAGACGATCCGCGAGCAGGGCTACTCCTTCGACCGACAGGAGTTCCAGCTCGGCGTCGACTGTGTGAGCTTCCCGATCTTCCAGTCGAATCACGTGGCGGCCTGCATCACCGTCTCGTCCCCCTCCCAACGGTTTGTCGACACCGAGCACGACCTGATCCGCCAGGTCGGAGACGTCACGTCCCAGTTGAGCAATTCGTGAACTCTATCCACACTTCACCTGGTTTGAACGGTTGCCAGCCCTTGGCCTCGACGGAATGCCGTCTCAACACCGAGCGGGTGGATATGCCTGATGATCACGGTGTGAGGAAGTCCGCGATGAGCTCGACCTGCCCCGTCAGCATGGCGCGCCCCTCGTGCACGGTCAGCCCCTGACGCGAGGCCGCCGCAAGCAGTGGGGTCAGGCTGTCGGACACGACGACCTCCGCCACCACGGCTGATGGTTTGGCCTCCGTCAGATCGACGTGAAGAGTGTCACCGGGACGCATGCCGTTCGATGTCGCGTTGATGATCAGGTCAGCGTGGCCGAGGTCTGGGTCGGCGACGCGGATGCCGGCGAACCCGGTCTTCTCGATGAGTCGGTCGCGCAGCGCGATGGCCCGGGCCACAGTTCGGTTGATTATGAGCAGATCGTCGATTCCTGAGTGGATGAGCGCGGCGGCAGTCGCGGCGGCCGCTCCCCCGGCACCCAGTACGACGACCTGCATGCCGGACGGATCGATGCCCGCAGCGTCCAGTCCGGCGACGAAGCCAAGTCCGTCGAGGGTCTCGCCGACGAGTGATCCGTCGCTCTCTCGTCGGATGGTGTTGACGGCGCCGACGATCGCGGCGTTCGCACCGATCCGGTCGCAGAGCGCCGCGGCAGCCTGCTTGTGGGGGATGGATACGACCGCGCCGGCCCAATTCCGAACGGTTCGCATGCCGTCCAGATACCGTTCAAGACCATCCCCAGCGACTTCGGCCGCGTGCGTGACCACATCTGCTCCCCGTCGAGCCCAGACCGCGTTCAGCTCCTGCGGAGTCTGCAGCTGGAAGACGGGCTCGGCGATGACACTGACAGTCTTAGTCTCTCCAGAGATCACGACGCCCTCAATACCAATCGCCGTCGATAGTCATCCCACCGTCGACGTACAGGGTGTGTCCGGTGATGAAGGACGCCTCCCGCGAGGCCAGGAAGAAGATCGCCGAAGAGATCTCCGCCGGATCGGCGAGTCGCTTCAAGGGTGTCCTCCGCACGATCGGGTCGAGGTCGAGCGAACCCGCCTGGACAAGCCCCTTCGTCATCGCCGAGTCGACGTATCCGGGGGCCACTGCGTTAACCCTGATCCCATCCGGTGCCCATTCGACGGCAAGTGCCTTCGTCAAACCCTCGACCCCAGCTTTCGCGGCGCAGTAACTCGATCGCCCCGGCATCCCTGAGACGGCTGCGACGGATGAGATGTTGACGATCGCCGGACGGCTCGACCGAGCGAGCGCCTCATAACAGGCACGGTTGACGCGCATCGTGCCGTTGAGGTGAATGTCGACCAACTGCGTCCACTGATGGTCTGCGACCGTCGCCGCGGGCGCCGGCCGGGCTATGCCGGCACAGTTCACGACTGCGTCCAGAACACCGTCCATGCTCGTGACGAGTGATTCGACTGCCGCGCGCACCTCCTCGTCGCTCGTCACGTCTGCTGTCGCCCCTAGAGCGACGTCTCCGCCGCCTAGCGAATGGATCGCCGAATCGACGCGGTCTCGGTCGAGATCGATGATCCCGACGACACCTCCCTCCTCGATCCAACGTTCGGCGAACGCGAGCCCCACGCCGGATGCTCCTCCTGTCACCAGGGCCGTAGGTTTGGTCACGATTGCTCCTTCATCGGGTCTGAGGGGTGGTCTTGCACCGGGTAGGGGGTGATGGTCATGTACGGAGAGAGCGGCAGCGTGGAGACGAGATCCAGAAGAGCCGCTTCGTCGTCGGCCTGCCAGAGGCCCCAGTTGGCCCACTGCCGGGAATCTCTCCACAGGCGGAGGATGACACCGCCATCTGACAGTTCTCGAGCCCTCGCGCTTTCGGCTCGCTTTAGTTCGTCGAGTGCGTCAGCGGAAATTCCCGCGGGAGTCGCCAGTTGGATGTGGACTATGAAGAGCACGCGACCGCCAACGTTGTCGAGGAGAGGCTGTCGACCCGCTCCCAATCGAGCGGGAGATACAACCCGAGGTGCTCCGGGGGCATCCAGCGGCCGTGTTCAACCGGGTAGGGTTCTGTCAGTATCAGGTCGAGGGGGTCTGCCGCCGAATAATGCGGGATCAGCTCCACCATGCCGACGCTGGACGATGCCGCGGCCAGTGGGTGATGAATGTGGGGCCACACGTGAGGTGCGGCCACCGCGTCGAAGCGGCGTACCGACTCCATACCCGACAGAGCACCCGTGTAGCCCCCTGACGCTGTGGCGTCCAGCCGAAGGAACCCGACTCCCCCCTGGAGAAGCTGCGCGTAACCGGTCGATGCTGCGACGTCTTCGCCCGCCGCGACCGGAGTGCT
Organism: Herbiconiux sp. 320_LB; assembly: GCF_059691755.1. Taxonomy (NCBI): domain Bacteria; kingdom Bacillati; phylum Actinomycetota; class Actinomycetes; order Micrococcales; family Microbacteriaceae; genus Herbiconiux; species Herbiconiux sp. 320_LB. The sequence goes on from NZ_JCAWAD010000002.1 coordinate 477,929, forward strand.
GATCGCTTGAGCCACGGCGGCGACCGATGCGACTTCGTAGCTGGCGAAAGGATCTTCGATGAACGTGAGGCCGAGGTCGTCGAAGGCGCTGCAGTAATCGATCGCCGATGCGGGGTCAGTGAAGGCACCGTGGAAGTCAATGGCGAGGCCCACCCTAGGGGGCACGACCTCAGCGACAGACGAGACGAATGCAAGGTCGGCGTCGCGGTCGTGCCCGGGCACGATCAGTTTGATGGTCGAGTATCCTTCGTCGACGAACTGACTCACTTCGTCGACGATGGCGCCGGTCCCGCGCTGATCGAGGAAGTATCCGGCGACGACCATGAGAGGGACTTCTCGGCTTTGGGAGCCCAGCAGAGCCTCGAGCGGCAGGAGCTGACGGCGGGCGTCAATGTCCCAGAGTGCGATGTCGAAGAGTGAGGCTGCGCGGACGAGCGAGCCCCATCCCGGCGCGAACTGGCGTCTGAGTCTGCCGACCAACCCCAGGTCGACCTCGGTCACATGGGGGGCGAGCAGACGCACGGCCTCTAGAAGTGGGGTATCGCGAGTGTACCCGACAGCGCTGCCGGTGATGCCGGACTCAGTGGTCAATCGGAGGACCACATAGTCGCGAGAGGTGTATCGGATGGCACCCAGTCGCAGCTCCTTCGGAAGCGGCAGTGGGCACAGCCACGCGTCGATGCGTTCGATCTTGTCAGTCATGCGCAACGTGCCCGTTCTTGTCGACACCGGAGACCGGTGGTGATCCGTCTTCTAACAGCGTCATCGTGAGCCAGGAGGAGCGGGTCTCCCCCGGGGCCAGAATCACCGCCTGGCCGCGTTCCACGGCCCCGGCCAAGCCATCGAATGGCCAGGCGCGCTGGGGTTCGAGGCCGAGCATCCGGGCGCGCCCGTACCAGGGGAATCCGGGATCGCCATTCTGCAGCCAGACCCAGAGGAATGGATACGCGTCGGTGTCCCAGCTCATCGCCACGCTCGGCGACGTCGACCCGGGGGGATTACGCAAGGCGACCCACCCCTGAGGCAGCTCCCGAATGTACAAGAGGCGTACGAGTTGCTCGGCCGGGACCGTGCTCACATCGACGAGCATCCGCTGGTCGGACAGGGTCAGCGGCCACGCGAATTCCTCGGAGCTCAGACCACCGACAGCACTGGGTTCGACTGCTACCTGACCGCCCGCACAGAGATCGATCTGCGCTCCCGTTTTCGCGGGGAACGTGGGGTGATGGCCCCAAAGAAAGGGGACGTCGACCGAGCCGATGTTGCGCACGGATTCTTCGACGTAGACGGTAGGCGCGTCGATCGATAGTCGAATGGTCCGTGTCAGCTCCAACGGCAGCCGGGCCGTCGTGCGTATCGTGCATGACGTGTCCGTCCGAGCCAGCACGGTGACGTGCGCCAACGACGATTCGCCGTGGAACGCCACAGGCACGCCCAGAGCGCGTGACTCCGCTCCTGCGTTAGGAAACAGAAATTGCCATCCCGCGCGGTAGCGCGACAGCCAGTCCAGTTCCGTCGATCCGTAACTCGGGCCGACCGTTGCCGAGAGGGGAGCATCCCAGGTGTGGTAGGCGAGCGCATTGCGTTTGTCGCTGCCGGCGAAATAGGTGACCTCCCCTCCGCGACTGGGATCCAGGCGCAGCGTCAGATGAGGATGCTCGAGTGTCAGCTCCCCCACGCCACAACCTCCGGACGCTCGATTCGGTGTCCTGCCGCTGGTACGTCGTCGGTGACTCCGACGTGGTAGCCGCACAGATTGGCATGGGCCAGGGACGACAGATCGGGGCCCACGAAGGCGACATTGGTCGGCCCCTGAAGGACCTGTCCGGACCAGTCGTGAGCGAAGACCTCCGAGCTGCCGTCGGGCTTCAGCACGAAGATCGAGTCGGGAGTATGGCAGCTGATATAGAGGCTGCCTTCCTGATCGAACGCCAGGCCGTCTGGAACCGTCTCGGGAACATGCCAGACCAATTCGTGCTCCCCCGCCTTTCCGTCCGGGTTGATGGCGATTCGCCAGACGTTCGATGCCCGGCTCTCGGCGACGTAGAGCCAGCGCGCATCCGGCGCCAGAGCCAGCCCGTTCGTGAAATCGCTGGGTGCCGTCGCCCACACCTCGGTGCCGTTCTTCGGGTCGACGGTGAAGATGACACCGCTGTCATCACCCCACGCCCCTGAGTCACTGACGAACAGACGCCCGCTCTTGTCGAAGGCCGGGTAGTTCGGGCAGGCCATCGGCCGATCGGCCGTGCCGCGGGAGAGCTCGACGACGGAGAGGTTGTCGACATCCACCTTGAGGAGCCGCGCATTGCCCCGCTCGCAGACGTAGAGATCGCCTCGGGCATCGAGCGCCATTCCGAGCACGAAGGCGTTCTCGCCGCAATCGACGATCTTCTCCCACAAACCGTCCAGGTGCCCTCGGATGATCTCGCCGCGGTCGCTTCCGGAGTAGACGACTTCGCGCATGTCGTCCCACACGATGTCCTCCGGATGGTGGAGCCCCGCGAGAAGCACCCGAAATCGGTCGGGCCCGACGACCGCGTTCATTTGTCCTGGTGGCCGACAGACCCGTTGAGCAGGAGTCCCCCGTCCACGGTGATGATCTGGCCGGTGATGTATCGCGACTTCTCCGAAGCGATGAGCAGGATCGCGTCGGCGATGTCCTCGGGCGTCGCGATCCGCTGAAGGGGAATGCGTTCGCGATAGGTGCTGCGGACGTCTTCCGTCCACGAGTCGGTGTTGAGCGGCGTCTCCGTCGCCCCGGGGGCCACCGCATTCACGGTGACACCGGACGGCGCCAGTTCGACAGCGAGGGCCCTGGTGAACCCTGTGATGCCTCCCTTTGCCGTCACGTATCCGGTCATGTGGGTCGGGGGCTGCTCGGCGACCACGGAGCTCACGTTGATGATGCGCCCGTAGCCGGCCGGAACCATGACACGCGAGGCCGCCCGAGCCCCTCGGATGTATCCCAGGAGATTGGAGTTGAGCAGCGACGTCCACTGGTCATCGTCCATCTCGCTGAAGGGTCGGACGAGGAGCCGGGCCGCGTTGTTGACCCAGACGTCGATGCCCCCCCACGCGGTGATCACGCGCTCTGCGGCCCGGTCTATGTCGGCGGTGATCCCGGCATCGCCCGTCATGATGATCGCACGGGCCCCCCGCTTCTCGATTTCTGCTGTAAGCCCTGCCGACACGGCGGGGTCCGTACCGCGGTGGATACCCGCGACGTCGTACCCCGATTCAGCCGCGGTAAGGGCGAGCGCACGTCCGATGCCCCGGGAGACTCCGGTGATCACGATTCGAGGGCGCTGTCCATTGGCGTGCATACGGGTCTCTCTTTCGATCAGATTCACGCGAGTACTGGGGAGACGAGCCTACGAGCCGCGGCGGTGATCGTCTCGACGGTCGGTACGAGTGCTCCCTGCAGCGGCGCGGCGGCCGGCAGGCGGGAGTCCGGGGTGGCAAGGCGCTTGACCGGGTGGGTCAGCAGAGCAAAGTGCTCGTCCTGGATCCGAGCTGCGATCTCAGCACCGAAACCTCCCGTTCGGTTTGCTTCGTGCACGACGAGGACCCTGCCGCCGCTGAGCGTCACGGCCTCTCCGATTGCGGCTTCGTCGAGGGGGTTGAGCCAGCGCAGATCCAGGACGGTCGCGTCGATACCCTCCGCTTCCAGCGCCTCGGCGGCGCGGAGCACCCTGTGGAGCATGGCACCCCAGGTGATGATCGTGACGTCACCACCCCGTCGGTGAAAGCGAGCACCACCGATGGTCTCCAGCTCGGCCTCCAGGTGCACGTCACCTTTCGTCTGGTACAGCTCACGGGCCTCGATCAAGATCACGGGGTCTTCATCAGCGACAGCGGCGCGGGTCATCGCATACGCGTCGCCCGGCGTCGCAGGAAGACCGACGCGCAGCCCGGGGATGTGGGCCAGTAGAGCCTCGAGACTCTGGTCGTGCTGCGCTCCCGAGCCCGGAGTGGCACCCTGCTGGGTTCGGACGACCAACGGAGCGTGAAGGGCGGACCTCGTAGAGTACCGGACGTTGGCGGCCTGGTTGACGAGCTGGTCGAGAGCGACGAGCATGAAGTCAGCCCACATGATCTCCACCACCGGGCGCAGTCCCTCCATCGCTGCCCCCACCGCGGACCCGAGTATCGCGCTTTCCGAAATGGGCGTGTCGAAGACACGGGCGTCACCATGGGCTTTCTGAAGCCCGCGGGTGACACCGAAGATGCCTCCGGCGAATCCGACGTCCTCGCCGTACACGACGACCTCGGGACGGTTCTCCAGTTCTGCGTTGAGCGCCTTGTTCACCGCGCGCTGGTAGGTGAGTTCGGTGGCGACACCCTGGGTCTGTGGTCCCGTCGGAGTGACCTGCGGCCCGTAGAGGTGCGCGAACGCGTCTGCGGGATCGCATTCCGGCATGGCTACGACGGCAGCTGCGGTATCCCGGATGGTCGCTTCGACCTCGGCGTCGATCGCCTTGATGTCGGACTCCGGGACGTTCGCCTCGGAGAGCCGAGCACGGATCAGGACAAGCGGTTCCGTCGCCTGGGCCCTGGCGCTGTCCTCCTTCGGGCGATAGTGCTCGATATCGCGGTTGTAGTGACCGCGGAGACGGACGGTCGCGAACTCGAGCACGGTGGGACCGTGACCGTCTCGGGCTCGGTTCGCGGCTTCCCGCGTGGCCTCCGTCACAGCGAATGGGTCACCGCCATCGACGACGCGAACGGGGATGCCCAGCGCTGCGGCGCGCTCGGACAGGTTCACGTTCTTCAGGAGCGAGATGGTCTCGGTCATCTCCGACCAGGCATTGTTTTCGATGACGAAGACGACCGGCAGTGAGTACGCCGCCGCGAAGATCATGCCTTCCTGCACCGAGCCCTGGTTCATCGCACCGTCGCCGATCGACACGACTGCGATCCGCCCCGTGCCCTGGTGCTTCGCAGCGAGTGCCACGCCGCCGCCGATGGGGACTCCTGCGCCGACGATGGAGTTCTCTCCGAAGAAGCTGTACTCGGGAGCTGTGATGTAGGCGGAACCCCCGCGGCCCCCGCTGACACCGCCCTTACGCTGTGCGATCTCCGCAAGCAGCTCGACCGGCGGCACGCCGGCCATGAGGGCCCACCCGTGGCCACGATAGGTCGGAAGGATGCGATCGTCCGAGCGGATTGCTGCCCGGACTCCCACGGGGATGGCCTCCTGGCCGGTGCACGTGTGGACCGATCCGGGGAAGAAGCCCTCGGCGCTGAGCTCGAGGCACTTCTCCTCGAAGAGACGGATGAGGAGCATCTGGCGATAGGCGTCCAGAAGTTCGCTCGCGGACTGCGTCATTGGTATCTCCTAGGTGTGATGCAGGTTGACGCTCGGACGGGCTGGACCGGCCGTCGTTGAGATCGGCCCGTCGGAGCGAGATGCGGTCAGAGGCTTCGGTATGAGATCGTCTGTCTCGCCCCGGTTTCGGCGGAGCGGGCGATCGCATCGACGATCTTCGCCACCCGGTAGCCGTCTTCGAGAGTTGCTCCGTGCGGCCCGATGGGGCCGTCTGTCGCAATCGCCTCGAGGAGATGCCCGATCTCGTGTACGAAGCTGTCCTCCCACCCGATCATGTGGCCGTGTGGCCACCAGTGCTCCCAATAGGGGTGGTACGCCTCAGAGACCAGAACGGTACGGAACCCTTGAGCGTTGGACGCAGGCGTCGTTTCGATCAGATGGAGCTCGATCTCGTTCATCCGCTCCTGGTCGAAGATCACCGTTCCGGTTGTCGTGCTGATCTCAAATCGCATGTGATTCTTTCGCCCCGGCGCCACTCGCGTGGCCTCGAGCACACCTAGGGCGCCGTTGCTGAAGGAGATCAGCGCGTCGAACGCATCATCGACATCGACGTGGCCGCCGGGCCGCTCCTCGGTGAAGGTCCGGGCGTTCGCGGAGACGGTCTCCGGCTCGCCGACGAGGTAGCGTGCGAGATCGATGATGTGGGACCCGAGATCTCCAAGGGCGCCCGATCCTGCGATCTTCTTCTCGAGCCGCCATGATGTCGGAAGGTTGGGGTCGACCAGCCATTCCTGGTGATATCGGGCCCGGAAATGACGCACTTCTCCCAAGGTGCCGTCGTCGAACAGGCTCTTGATGAGACGAATAGCTGGAAAGAAGCGGTAGTTGAAGGCGGTCATCGCCTTCACGCCAGTCTTCTCGACCTCCGACCAGACCTCGAACGCCTCATCCGCCGTACGACCGAGTGGCTTCTCGCAGATCACATGCTTGCCGGCCCGTGCCGCGGCGATGGTCGGTTCGACGTGCTGATCGTTCGGGCCGGTGTTGTCGAAGATCCCAATGTCAGGGTTCGCGATGATGTCTCGCCAGTCGGTGGTGGACCGCTCGAAGCCGTATCGATGAGCTGCCTCGGCGACCGCGTCTTCGGTACGGCCGGCGATCGTCACGAGACGGGGCAGGAGAGGCGGCGGCCAGTACGTGTAGGGGATTTTCTTGTACGCATTGACGTGGGCACGCCCCATGAAGGCATAGCCGAGCATCCCGATACCGATCGAGGGGACGTCGCCGTCCGCACCCTTCGCATCGCCCTGGGAGAAGAAAGATGGTGAGTTGCTCATCGTCCGCTCCTAAACCAGCCAGAAATGCTGCGCCTCGGGGTCCATCGGCTCCTTCACGATCAGGGGCCGAAGGTACTCGATCGCCTTCTCGGCTCCATCGCGCTCGCTCATCACCGGATCCTCGTGCTCGTACGACATCACGTAGTCGTAGCCGACCTCGAGAAGGGCCGTGATAACTCTCTTCCAGGGCACCTGACCCCACCCGACCACGCGATAGCGGGCGGCGCGGCGCATGTTGCGCCACGACCCCGTGGAAAGGACGCCATCACGACGAATCTCGTCCTCCTGCACCTCGAAGTCCTTGGCGTGCACGTGCAGGATCCGGTTGCCGAAGGTCTTGATGAAGACCACCGGGTCGATTTGCTGCCAGATGAAATGACTCGGGTCGAAGTTGAATCCCCAGTCGTCGCGATCGAGCTTCTCGATCGCAGTCTGGGCGGTGGTGATGTTGTACGCGATCTCGGTCGGGTGCACCTCGTGCGCGAATTTCACACCCAGCTTCGCGAACTCGTCGAGGATGGGGTTCCAGCGCTCCACGAACAGATCCCAGCCCTCGTTGTAGATCTCGAGGTGCTTTGGAGGCCAGGTGTACCACGAACCCCACACCGTCGACCCGAAGAACCCGTTCACGACGGGGATCTCGAGATCGGACGCCGCCTGCGCCGTACGGATCAGATGGGCCTTGCCGTACTCGAACATCTCCTGCTTGTCGGTGGTCACCGACCAGTCGTCGAAGCTGGCGTCGTTCGGGGGCAGCACCTGCTGGGCAGAAAGGTGGTCCGACAGGGCGGAAATCGACAGCCCCCGCGAAGCGAGCATCTTCTTGAGGTCGCGTCCGTACTGCCTGTCATGCGTGGCTTGGTCGAGATCGAAGTGACCCGATCCGTTCCAGGTGGTCAGTTCCACGGCTTCGTAGCCGAGACCGGCGACATAATCGGCTACTTCGTCCAGAGGCTTGGAGTCGAAGAGCGCCGTGAGGATGCCGAGCTTCATTCTGAGTTCCCTCTCCCTTGAGGACGGGCGCCAGGGGTGGTCGCCCTCGTTGCTTCTATGATGGATCGTTCTTGAGTCTATGTCTATATGAAATGTTTTTCACATCATGACGATGATTCATCCCGGTGCTTCGGATCGACGGAATCAGCGTCCCGGAATGGACTCGTCGCATCCCTGCGGATCCTGGATCATTCGGAGTTCGGCGCGAGGTCGTCGGAGGTCGTGATCATGCCACCTCACGTTCACCGTGGTGTCCTGCGCTAGGCGAAGGCGCGCGCCGACCAGGTCCGCCATGCGCGCGTCCACGGTGCCCGCGAAGCCCGGTCGAGCTCCCTGGCGCATCGGCGGGGGTGTGAATGCCCCCCGCCCCCCGCGTACCGGCTACCCCCAAGGGGTGAACGTTCGACGCATCCAACTGGTTAGTAGGTTTGCCTCAGCTTCATGCGCGAATCTCGCCCCTACGTCATCGCCGCCATCACCACTGCGGCGCTCGTCCTAGACTTCATCGACACGACGGCGGTGGTCGTCGCCCTGCCGAGCATCGGCACCTCGGAGTGGCCGACCCGGCGGGGATGGGCGCCGTCGTCATCTCGTATCTCGCCGCGTTGGCCGTATCGATGCCACTGAGCGGATGGCTCGGCCAGCGCTTCGGCCCACGGATCACGTTCGCCGCAGCCGTGTCGGTGTTCCTCGCCGGTTCCGTCGGCGCGGGCCTCGCCGCGAACCTGCCCCTTCTCGTCGCGGCCCGCGCGATCCAGGGCCTCGGCGGTGGCGTCCTGATCCCGCTCGCACTGGCGACCGTGCTCGTTGCGTTCCCCGAGGAACTCCGCCAGCGCGCATCCGCCATCGTCGCGGCGCCTGCGGCCGTGGCGCCTGCGCTCGGCCCGATTCTGGGCGGCCTCATCCCCTCGGGTGGGGACTGGCGCTGGATCTTCTTCATCAACGTCCCTGTCGGCGTGCTCTGCGTCGTAGGCGGATTGCGCTTCCTGCCCGACCAGCCCAGAAGTCGCGAGCGGTTCGACACCGTCGGCTGGGTCTTGGCATCGATCGGTGTGCTCGGCGTCGTCATAGGACTCTCGATCGTCGAGTCGGCCCTGCCGCTGGGGCTGGTGGCCGTCGCCCTCGGTGCCGCCGCCATCGCCTCGCTCGTGGTCTACGAGAGGCGCGTCCGGTCTCCGCTGATCCCCCTGACCCTGTTCGCGCGCCGCCCGTTCGCGGTGGGACTGTCGGTGATGTTGGTCGCCTCAATCGCGTTCAGCGCGCTCATCTTCACCCTGCCCGTGGCCAGGCAAGATCAACTCGGCGAGTCGGCCGTGGAGTCGGGCTTCGTCCTCCCCGCCCACGCCGTCGGCATCATCGTCATCACGCCGCTGGCACCTCGCCTGGTCTCTCGCCTCGGCGCGCGCCTGGTGCTCCTGGCGGGGATGGCGCTGTGCGCCGCAGCGACGCTCGTCATCGCCCTCAACGTGGCCGCCTCACCCTGGTTGACGGCGCTGCAGCTCGCGATCGCGGGTGTCGGCTTCGGGCTGAGCATCGTCCCGCTCCAGACCGTCCCCTTCCAGCGGATGGACGACGAGTCGATTGGACGCGGAACGCCTCTGCTCTCCCTGGTCCGTCAGATCGGGGCAGCGATCGGGCCGGCCGCGGCGGCGGCGGGCATCGCGATCGGCCGCGGCGGCGGTGAGTCCGCCTCATTCGTCACGGCCCTGCTCAACTCCGCAGGGTTCGCGGCGCTCGGCGCGGCGATCGCCACACTCACACCTCGGTCCTAAGCACTTCCGCCACGGCCTCGACCGCCGCCTCGGCGCCTTCTCCCTCGGCCTGAACCGAGACGACGTCCCCGTTCGAGATGCCGAGACCGATGATCGCCAGGACGCTGACCGCGGGCGCCGTCCTCCCCTGCTCGTTCGACAGGGTGATAGAAGCGGAGTGCGCGCGGGCCGCGGCGACGACGAGCCCCGCGGGCCGGGCGTGGAGCCCGTGCTCCGAGGTGATAGTGACAGTCTGGGTTGGCATGGGGGTCTCCTTGGTGACTAGTGGGAGGACTGTGCTCTGGACGGGAGCGCGTTCTGGCGAATCACGCTCTCGTACCAATACGAGCTCTTCTTGCGGATGCGCCTGAGGTCTTTCAGGTCGGTGTCGGTGCGGTCGACGTAGATCAGCCCGTAGCGCTTCGCCACTCCCTGGTGGGTGGATATGAGGTCGATGGCCGACCACGGGCAGTACCCGAAGACGTCGACCCCGTCGGTGAGCGCGAGCTGGAGCTGCTCGAGGTGGCTGCGCATGAACTCGATACGCTGGTCATCCTCGATCGACCCGTCGTCACCCGGTGCCTCGATGGCACCGAGACCGTTCTCGGTGACGATGAGCGGCAGACGGTACCTGTCCCAGATCTCCCGCATGGTCGACCGGAAGCCGACCGGGTCGATCTCCCACCCGAAGTCGTTGGTGGCGAGATGGGGGTTGGCCACGCCGCGGTAGACGCCGACCTCGCCGGACACGAGATGCTGGTCGCCACCCTGGGGCAGTTCATCGTCGGCACCACGCGGAGCGCCGGCCGTCTGCGACGTGTAGTAGTTGAACGCGATGAAGTCGGGTTTCGCCGCGGCGAGCGTGTCCAGATCCCCGTCGGCCACCTCGGGGGTGTAGCCGTGTTCCCGCAGGTAGGCCCACGCGGTCGGGTGATAGGTGCCTCGCACGGCGACGTCGAGGTAGAGCCAATTGCGGATGGCGTTGTAGTCGGATGCGGCGATCACGTCCCGCGGATCGGAGGAAGCGGGGTAGATGAGCGAGATGTTCGGTGCGGGGCCGAATCGGGCCGCCGGCGCCATCTCGCGGCCCGCGACGACCGCCCGTGCCTGGGCCAGGAAGAGGTGGTGGTTCTGCTGGTAGAGGGTCTTCCGAGCGCTCGGAGCGGAGGCGTCGAGGGTGCCGATCGCCGACCCGTGCAGGATCATGATGTTCTGCTCGTTGATCGTGATCCAGTGCCTCACCCTGCCCCCGAACTCCTCGAGGAGCACCCGGGCATACCGCTCGAAGGCGTCGATGGTCGCCCGGGAGGACCATCCGCCTTTCTCCTCCAGAGCCTGCGGGAGGTCGAAGTGGTACATGGTCACGACCGGCTCGATCCCGTGGGCGATGAGCTCGTCGATGAGATCGCCGTAGAAGCGGAGACCGGCGGGGTTCACTTCACCGTCGCCGTCGGGGATGACGCGAGACCAGGAGATGGAGAACCGGTAGGCCGTGAGCCCCATCTCGGCGAAGAGGGCGACGTCCTCCCGGAACCGGTGGTAGTGGTCGGTCGCCACGGTGAAGTCGGCGACACCGGGGCGGTGCGGTTTGGCGTCGATGACGGAGGGGCCCTTGCCGTCGACATTCCAGCCCCCCTCGACCTGGTAGGCGGAGGTGGAGGCACCCCACAGGAATCCGGTAGGGAATGGTGTCGGTTCTTGGTAGTCCATCTGTCGTCTCAGTCGGTGTCGCCGGGCCGGCGGACACGGTGGATGTGGAGCATGAGGTAGAGGATCTCCTCGGAGGGCACGCTCGTCCCGTACCGGTCTTCCGCGTAGGCAGCCACTGCGACGGCGGCGCGGTAGACCTCTTCGTCACGAGCGCGGAGGAGGTCGAACATCTCCGCGTCGGCGCCGTGCAGGGGGGAACCCTCCTCGAGTCGCTGCACGAAGTACTTGATGTGCGTGACGAATCGCAGGTAGTCGTTCGAGCCCTGCCCGGCGGTGATCCCGACCGTGCGGCGCACGATCGCGATGCTCTCCTGCACCGTTTCGGAAGTGCGCATGGTCGCCGGCATGTCGCCGGTGAGCGAGGCGTTGACGAGGTGCATCGTCAGGTAGCCCACCTCGTCCAAGGGCAATGTGATGTCCATCTGCTCGGCGACCTGTCCGATCATGTCGAGCGCCACTGCGAACTCGGCGGGGTATGCCCCCCGCACCTCCCACAACAGCGGGTTGTCGAGGCGGCGGTCGTTGCGCTCGCGTTCGATGGCGGCGTGCAGGTGGTCTGCCAACGCGAAGTGCGCCCGAGGCGTCAGCCGGATCCCGAGACGGGATTCGGCTGACGCCGCCAGGGTGTCGGCCAGCTGCAACACGTCGTAGGGCAGGTCGACGACGAGCGCGCTCATCTCGGACGTTCCGCCCTCGGGTTCGAGCACGAAGCGCTTCTCGACCTTCGATTCGTCGACCGTGTCGCCCGGCCGCACCTGGAAGCCCAGACCCAGACCGGTGAGGATCGTCTCGGTGCCGTCGGTGACCACCCTGATGATGTTGTTGTTGTAGACGTGGTCGACTTTCACGGCACGACTATCTCACCCGGGAGAGGGAGACCGAGAGCAGCGGGTCGCCCGCCGCGACCGAACCCGAGACCACTTCGGTCAGGGCTTCGGCCGAGGTGATGCTCGTGAACACCACGGGAGTGATGATCTCGATGCCCTCCGCCCGGATGGCGTCGAGGTCGAACTCGAGGAGCACGTCACCGGCCGACACCGAGTCTCCGGTCGCGACCCGGGGCGTGAAGTGACGCCCGCCGAGGTTGACCGTGTCGATGCCCACGTGCACGAGGATCTCGGTTCCGGAGGTGGACTGGAGGCCTATGGCGTGACCGGTGCGGGCCACCGAGACCACCGTGCCGTCGAATGGTGCGCGCAGCTCGCCGACGGTCGGGGTGATGGAGACGCCCGCACCCAGGGCACCCCCGGCGAACACGGGGTCGGGCACGCTGCTCAACGGTGAGACTGTGCCGGTCAGGGGACTGCGCACGACCTCGCCGGTCGCACCTGGAGTCGACGCCGGGGTGGCAGGCACAGGCATCGGCGTGGTGGCGGGCACAAGGGCCGGCGCGGGCGCGGCAGCGGTGGTCTCCGTCGTGTCGGCCGCGGTGTCGCCCGGCTTCGCCTTCTTCTCGTATCCGAAGACGAGAACACCGACCACACCGAGCACGAAGGCGACGCCGATGCCGAGGAGGTAGCCGCCGATGGGCTGGAAGCCCGGGATGGTGAATACGTTCTGGAAGAGGAACCCTGTCGCCTGCACACCGAAGGCCCCGTTGATCGCCCCGCCGACGGCGGCAGCGACGACGAGGATGGGGATGAGCCGCCGGTAGCGCAGGATGACGCCGTAGACGATCGGTTCGGAGACGCCGGCGAGGGCGCCCGACGCCGCTCCGGCTCCGGCAACGGCCTTGAGGTCGGCGTTCTTCGACACCAGCAGCACGCCGACGGCGACACCTGTGAGGGCGAAGTTGTAGCCGGCCCAGCCCGCGAGGATGCTGTCGGTGCCCGTGGCCGACAGGTTTGCCAGGATGATCGGGATGAGGGCCCAGTGCAGTCCCAGCGTTACGAGGAACAGCATCGAGCCGGCGATCAACGCTCCGGTGAGGATGCTGCTGGTCGAATTCAGGAACTCGACACCGGTCGCGATCCACTGACCGAGGTAGACCCCGAACGGCCCGAAGGCGAGCATCGTGAGCGGCACGACGATCAGCAGGCTGATGAAGGGGATGAGCACGAGGTGCAGGTTCTTGTGCAGCCATCGGCGCAGGGTCCGCTCGATCACGGCCAGTAGGAGGACGGCGATCATGACCGGGAACACCTGCGACGAGTAGGCCATGAGCACCATCGGGATGCCGAGGAACGAGCTTACGTCTCCGGTGGTCCCGAGGGCGGTGAACGTCGGCTCCAGGAGAGCCGCCCCTACGACCCCGCCGACGTAGGGGTTCGCCCCGAGCTTCAGGGCCGCCGTGACACCCACGAAGATGGGAAGGAAGTAGAAGACCGCATTGCCGGCGGCGTTCAGCACGGCGTACGTGGACGAGTCGGCGGCGAGCCAGCCGAACGTGGTCAGAAGGGCGAGCAGCGTCTTGATCATGCTCGAGCCCACCAGGGCCCAGAGCAAGGGCGAAAAGGTGCCGGACACGAAGTCGAAGACCCGGTCGGTGACACGGCGGCCCCGCGAACGGGTGTCCTCCGCACCGGTGGGGGTGGTGGTCGACGAGGTCGAGGGCGTGAACCCGATGGCGTCGAAGACGTCGGCGACAGCATTTCCGACCACGACCTGGAGCTGCCCACCCCGCTCCACGACCGAGATCACGCCGGGCGTGCTCTCGAGAGCCTTTTTGTCGACGCGAGCGCTGTCCTTCACCGTGAAGCGCAGGCGCGTCGTGCAGTGCTCGAGCGTGTTCACGTTGTTCATCGTCCCCACGTGGAGAACGACGTCGTCCGCGAGTTGCGAGACATCGACCATGATGTTTCCCTCAATCCGTTGTTCAAGTCTTCGGCATACGGGCACAAAAAAAGACCTGACCGACAAGAGGACTTGTCTGTCAGGTCTTGCCCGCCGAGCGGTCACAATCCTGAACGCCCGAAGACGTCGGAGTTAGCATAGGCGACCGGGAAGAAGCCGTCAAGAGAGCTCGAGCACGCCCACGAGGGCCTCGGATCCATCTACCGAACCCATTGACCGAGTTGAATGGTGCAATGATGCAACAGCTCACTCCCCGCGTGTTCACGGAGACTACAGTCCGTGGCTGCAACCCGTCGTTCGTCGCGACGGACAACGGCGTCGTCGTGATCGACACGCCCCAGCTGCCCACGAAGGCCGTCGCGATGCGGCGTCAGGCCGAAGAGCATGGCGCGATCCGATACGTGATCAACACCGAGCACCACGTCGACCACATCTTCGGAAACTACTACTTCAAGAGCGCGGGCGAGGTCGTCCATCATCAGGGCGTCTACGACAACTTCATGACCGTCTACCCCGAGCTCGATCCGTTCGCCTACGCCCTCGAGGCCATCCCGACCGACGACCCCGAGGGCGAGAGCCTCATACCCGACCGGGATGAGTACTATCGCGACCCCAACAAGGGCACGATCGTCTTCACCGGCGACCTGACGCTCCGGGTCGGCAACCACACGTTCGACCTGCTTTACACCCCCGGGCACACGCCGGGCCAGATTGCCGTGCACGTTCCCGAGGAGCGGGTCGTCTTCACCGGGGACACCGTGTTCTGCGAGTGCCAGACCTGGCTGATGACCTCCGACGTCGATCAGTGGATCGCGTCGATCGATCGGCTCCGCGCTCTTGACGTGGACTACCTCGTTCCCGGTCACGGGCCGGTCACCGACATCCGGTCACTCGATGCTCAGCGCGCGGTGCTGTTGGAGTGGACGTCCGCCGTGGCCGTCGGGGTCGCGAACGGATGGACTCGGGAGGAGACCATCGAACGGGTGGACTTCTCCGATCGGTTCCCGGTGGATGTCGGCCAGGGCTACATGATGAACTACATTCAGACCCTCAACGCGGGCTCGCTCTGGGACAAGCTGACCGCGGTGTAAGTTCCACCGCGGTCAGCCTGTCAATCTCTCAGGCGGTGCGGTCGGTGAGGTGCTCGACGAAGAAGTCCCGCGCCGTGGTCACCGCGGTCTCGAAGGACGCCCCGCCGTACGGGTCGTAGTGACCGCCCGGGAGGATCTCGAGCCGCTTGGGCTCGAGGGCTTGTTCGAACGCCGCGAGCGGCAGGTCCGACGAGGCGACCGTGTCGTCCTGCCCGACCATGATGAGGAACGGAGTCGGGCTGATGCGGTCGATGTAGGCCCGCGGTTCGTACTCGGTGAGCTTCTCGAGGCTCGCCACGGTGACGACGTTCTCCCAGGCGGGCGCGTTCTGCGCCGCATTGCTGAACCACTCGTACGAATCGGCGGTCGGGAAGGCGACGCTGGCCATGGGGTCGGGGTCGACGATCGGGATGGTCGCGGGCGCGGCTCCAGCGAACCGGTCACGTCGGTCCTTCTCCCAGGCCGCGCGCTGGTCGGGGAGGAGGTCCTGACGCACCAGGCGCCGGACGGCGGCGAAGCCGCTGACCACCGGCACCTGGGCGGAGACGGCCTTCACCCGTCGGTCGACGGCACCGAGGATGATGACGTGACCGCCGGAGTAGCTCGTCCCCCATGCTCCGATCCGCTCCGGATCGACGTCGGGTCGGGTCTGGAGGTAGGAGACCGCGTGCCGATAGTCCGTCATCTGCTGCCAGGGGTCGATCTCGAATCGGGGCTGGCCGTCGCTGGCACCGAAGTTTCGATGATCGAACACCAGTACCGCCAGGCCCGCGTCGACGAACCGGAGCGCGTATTCGTGCAGGCCCATCTCCTTGAGGGCTGCGAACCCGTGGCTCATGACGACCGCGGGGGCAGGGGTGGACAATTCCGGCGAGTAGAACCATCCTCGAAGGGTGACGCCGTCGGCGTCGAACTCGATGTCAGTGCGCATAGATGTTCTCCTTAGAAAATCAGTTCGCCAGCTGGCGAGAGAGCTCGTCCGCATCGAAGACGGCGTAGAAGCTGCCGATCAACCCGTCGTCGTCGAGGAAGAACGTGTTGATGCCCGACCAGCGGACGGGGTTGCCGGCGGCGGACAGACCGCTTCCGGTCCAACGGACCGATGTGACCGGTCCGGCCGTGATCACCTCGTCCTCCTGGATGCCGTCGAAACGGCCCCAGGTGGGCAGGAAGCCGGTGAGCATTATCCGGAACGCGTCGCGCCCGACCAGCGGCGGGGTGCCGGCTGGGTCGTACCCGACTACGTCCGCTGCGAAGACGCTCGCCCACGCGTCGGGGTCGTTGGCACGAAGCGCTGCGAAGTAGCCGGCCACCACATCCGGCGCCTGACGCTCCGAGTCGAGGACCGCGGCGATGGCCGCCTCCGCGACCCGCTTGTCCTCGAGCGCGGTCCCGCCCGAGACGCCCACCGCACCGACGACCTCACCGTCGACTGTGATCGGCACTCCGCCGGCCATGGGGACGAGGTCGTCGACCGCTGCCGCGACCATCGCCACCCCCGACTCTCCGAAGGGCTTCGCGCGTTCGAACCAGGTCTCGGAGGGAGCCTTGAAGCTGACCGCGGTGTAGGCCTTATTGCGCGAGATACGCTCGGAGTGGAGCGGCGCGCCCGGCAGGCGCTGGAAGGAAAGCGTCACGCCCGACCGGTCGAGGACGGAGATGCAGAAGGGCTTGCCGACGAGCGCCGCCTCGTCGACGGCCGCGCGGATGAGGCGCTGCGCAGCGTCGGCGGTGAGGGTCGGCACGGTCTCGGTGGTGGGTGTCATGGTGGTCACCTTTCAGGAAGAGGTCGGGTGGGGGGCTCAGACGAGGCGGGCGCCGCCATCGACGTGCACGGTGCTCGCCGTGGTGTAGCCGTTGTCGATCAGGTGGAGCACGGTCGAGGCGATGTCGGCGGGTCGGCCGACGCGGCCGGCGGGCAGCGAGCGCCCGGTCTCCTCGAAGAAGTCCGCCGCTCCGTCGCCCAGGTGCGCCCATCCCTCGGTGTCGACGACGCCGGGGCTGACGGCGTTGACGCGGACCGGTGCCAGCTCGATGGCCAGTGACCGGGCGAGGCCTTCGATCGCGGCGTTGACGGCGGTGACGGCGACGGTGCCCGGGCCGGGCCGGTCGGCGGCGACGCCGGAGAACAGGGTTATGCTGCCGGTCGGGGGCAGGGCGAGGCCGAACACCTGGGCAGCCCGGTAGTAGCCCCAGAATTTCGCGAAGACAGCCTGCGCGTCTTCGACGGAGAGCTCCGCGAAGGGCGCGTAGGTGAGCGCCGCAGCGGAGAGCACGAGGTGATCGATGGGGCCGAGGATGGCGGCTGCCGCACGGATCGACTCGATGTCATTGAGGTCGATGCCGATGCCTTTGGCCGAGCCGCCGATCTCGCGGGCGACGGCGTCGGCGCGGGCCTGGTCGCGACCGGCGACGATGGCGATGTCGCCGCGGGCCGTGGCCTGCTCGGCGATCGCTCGGCCCATTCCGGAGGTTCCTCCGACGATGAGGATGGTCGAGGTGCTGCTCATGGTGTGCCTTTCGTGTGGTGGGGGGTGGTGGGTCAGCGGGCGAGCAGGTCGATGCGGGCGATCTGCGCGTCGGTGAGCTCGAACCCGTCGAGGTCGATGTTCTGGGCGATCCTCGTGGCGTTGCTCGATCGGGGGATGGCGACGATCTCCTTCTGCAGCATCCACCGCAGGACGACCTGTGCTGCGGAGACCTGGTGCTCAGAGGCGATCGAGGTTAGCTCGGGTCGGGCGAGGAGCGGTCCGCCCTGTCCGAGGGGAGACCAGGCCGTCGTGGCGATGCCGCGTCGCCGGTTCTCGGCGTGCAGGCTCGTGCGAGGTTTGAGAGGGTTCAGCTCGATCTGGTTGACGGCCGGCACGACGTCGGAGGTCTTCGCCAGGAGGTCGAGATCGGGTTCCGCGAAGTTCGACACCCCGATCGACCTGACATCGCCCTGGTCGAGCAGGTGTTCCATGGCTCGCCACGTTTCGGTCATGATCTGGTCGTCGGACTGCGGCCAGTGGATCAGGAACAGGTCCAGCGCGTCGACGCCCAGGTGCCGGCAGGAGGTGGCGTACGAGCGGAGGGTGTTCTGGTAGCCCATGTCGCTGCGCCAGACCTTGCTGGTGAGGAACACGTCGTCGCGGGTCAACCCGGCGTCGCGGATGCCCTCCCCGACCTGTTTCTCGTTCGCGTACATCGCCGCGGTGTCGAAGGAACGGTATCCGTCCGATGCGGCGATGGCGACGGCCTTGCGGCCGACCTGCCAGGTGCCGAACCCGATCAGCGGCATCCGGTGGCCCGAGTTGAGTGCGATGGTGTCGGTGGTGGTGATCATGCTGCTGCTTTCGCTTCCTTCGGGGAATCGGCCGTTCGCCGCGTAGAGATGACCCAGGTCACGGCGGCGATGAGGATGAAGACGACGCCTTCCTCCGCGACCCGCACCATGCCACCGTTCGCGAAAGCGATCGGGCCGAGGAGCGCTCCGAGGGAGCCGCCCAGGAAGACGAAGAACATGAAGAGAGTGTTGGCCTGGGCCGATGCCCCGGGGTTTGCAGCCAGCACCCTGTTCTGGTTCGCAGACTGGATGGACTGGTTCGCCCACGTGGCGAGGAACATCGTGATGGCGAACAGCACGATCAGCTGCGAGTCGAAGATCATCGCCACGGTCGACACGAGCAGCAGGCCGAGGAAGACACCCGTCACCGGCATCGGGCCGAAGCGATCGATGAACCGGCCGCCGAACGGCGTGACGACCCCGGCCGCGAGGCCGACCAGCCCGAACAGCCCTGCGGCGAGGACGCTCCACCCGAACGGCGCCCCGGTCAGATGGAGCACCATCACGGTCCAGATCGAGTTGAACGTCGCGAAGACGAAGAACTGCATGATCGCGGACTGCACGAGCACGGGGCTCCGCTTGACCAACGCGAGCGTCGACAACAGGAGTCGTCCGTAGCTCTGCGGGGCTCCTTCCCCGGGCAGGTCCCCCCCGAGTGCGCGGCGCACGAACGGGAGCACCACCAGCACCAACGCCGCGAAGAACACGACGACGAACCGCCACCCGATCGCCTCCACCAGCAGGCTCGCGACGATCCGGCCACCGAAGATGCCGATCAGCAAGGCGCCGACGAGGGTGCCGGTGGTGGATCCGCGCCGATCCTCGGGCGAGAGCCGGTTGGCGGCAGGGATGATGATCTGCGCGATGTTGGCCACGAGCCCCACGATCAAGAAGCCCACGGCGACGCTGACGACCTCGGGGAGGACTGCGGAGACAGCCAGTGCCACCGCGAGGATGATCGACTGGATCGTCACCTGCTTGCGCACCTGTATTCGGTCCCCCAGCGGCACCAGCAAGAGGATGCCGAGCGCATAGCCGGCCTGGACCGTCGTCGCCACGGCGCTTGCCGCCCCGGGCGCCACTCCGAGGTTCTCGGCCATGTCGGTGAGAAGCGACTGCGGCAGGTAGATGACACTCACCGCCACTGCGGCGGCCACCGCCAGTACCACCAGTCGGGATGTCCATGGACGGTGCAATTCGTTTTCGGTCATCGACTCCCTTTCCAACTTGTTAGTTACATTACTCGTTGGTTAGAATAATGTCACCTCGATGACGAGGAAGAGACAGGAGCACCGTGCCGACATACAACAAAGCTCAGACCAAAGCCCGGATTTTCGACGCCGCCGTTGACGAGTTCGCAGCCCGGGGCATCGCGGGCGCGCGCGTCGACCGCATCGCCGAGGCAGCCGACAGCAACAAGGCGCTCATCTACAGCTACTTCGGCAACAAGGAGGACTTGTTCGCCCAGGTGCTCCAGCAGCGCCTCACCGACCTCGCAGAGGCCGTCACACTGCAACCTGATGCCGTTGCCGAGTACATCGGCGAACTCTTCGACTTCATGGTCGCCAACCCCGACGTGCTTCGCCTCGTGCAGCACGAGACCGCCCACTTCGTCCCCGGAGCCGCCCCGCACCGCGAAGCGCGAGAAGCCCACTATGCAGAGAAGGTCGCCGCCGTCAGTGCCGCCCAGGCCGTCGGTGCGATCGATCCGGCACTCGACCCCCATTTCGTCGTGCTCAGCCTGATCGGCCTCGTGAGCTGGTTCGTGGCCGCTCCGCAGATTACCGAGATGGTGCTCGCACGCAAAGTCGACCCCGACGTCCAGGCCGCGTACCGGGCACACCTGGTCACCATGGCGAACCGAATGCTCCAAACTCCCGGGCCCTCAGCCCCCTGACTCAGGAAGGTCCACATGGTCATCCCCACCCTCCCCTTGAACGACGGCCACCGCATTCCACAGATCGGGTTCGGCACCTGGCCTCTGACCGACGACGAGCTCCCCGAGCTCGTCCGCACCGCCATCGACGCAGGTCATCGCCACATCGACACCGCCGCCGCCTACGGCAACGAGACCGGGGTAGGCGCCGGTATCCGCTCCAGCGACATCGATCGGGCGGAGATCTTCGTCACGACCAAGATCGGCAACGACTCGCACGGCTTCGACGACGCCCGACGGGCGGCCGACGATTCCCTGCGAAGGCTGGGCACCGACTACGTCGATCTGCTCCTCATCCACTGGCCGATGCCGCAACAGAACCGGTACGTCCAAACGTGGCGGGCCCTGATTGCGCTGAAGGAAGACGGCAAAGCGCGGTCGATCGGTGTGTCCAACTTCAAGCCTCCCCAGCTCGAGCGGCTCATGGCCGAGACCGGCGTGGCGCCCGCGGTCAACCAGATCGAACTGAACCCCGTCGTCCGCCACGACGCGCTGCGCCGCTTCAACGCCGAACAGGGAATCCTGACCGAATCGTGGTCCCCGCTCGGGCCCACCACCGGCCTGCTCACCGACGAACGGCTGGCGTCGATCGCCACGAAGCACGGCAAGTCAGTGGGGCAGGTCATCCTGCGCTGGCACCTCGACCTCGGGCTCGTGGCCATCCCGAAGTCGGCCACCCCCGCCCGCATCGCCCAGAACATCGACGTCTTCAACTTCACCCTCGACGACGATGACCGCGAAACAATCGACTCCTTCGACCAGGGCTTCGACGCGGTCTACCCGGAGCACCTGGCCTGACCCGCCAGCGCGGCACCTGCTCCATCCTCGAGTGCCTCGACAATCTAAAGGTTACCGAGACAGCCGCCGCCCCCTGAGACGACCATCCCCCTCCTCCCCGCGTTGCGGGCTTCCGCAACGTCTCACATTGTCGTCTCAGGCGTGTGCGTGTCTCACCGGCGCTTCCGACAGTTAGCGAGACATTGTTCCGAGAGCGCACCATTGGCCCGAGCAAGCGGCAGTCGGTGGCGAGCAACGGGTCAGGCGTCGGCCGCGAGCTGCTGCGCCCCCAGCACCGCGAGCAGCGCGAGCTTCTCAGCACTGGGCGTGCCCGGCGTCGCCGTGAACACGAGCAGCGACTGCTGCTGGTCGGGGTCGAGCACGATCTGGCAGTGCAGCGTGAGGTCGCCGACCTCGGGATGCTGGAACCGCTTCTCGTCGGTGTAGCGCAGGTCGACGCCGCCGAGCTCCCAGATCGCGGCGAACTCCGGGCTGACCTGTTGCAGGTGCCGCACGAGCGCGGCCGCCTCCGAGTCGGGGCCGGCCTGCGCCGCGGCCGCCCGCAGCTGCGCCGCCTTCACCCGACTGTGATGCGGGTGGTCGGCGGCGGGGTGGATACTGCGGGTCTCGGTCTCGACGAACCAGCGGTAGGTGGCGCTGCGGGAGAACCCCGTGCGTCCCGTCTGGCGGCCGAGCAGCGCGACCGCGGCATCCGTCTGCACCAGCGCCTCGCCGAGTGAGCCCATGATCTGGGCGGGGGTGTCGGCGAGCCGGTCGAGGATGCGCATGAGCCCCGGACTCACGTGATCGCTCGACGCGGTGCGGCTCGGCGGGCGGTGACCGGCGAGCAGGAAGAGGTGGTCGCGCTCGGCGAGGGTGAGCCGGAGGCCGCGGGCGAGGGCGGCGACCATCTGCTCGGACGGCTGCGGGCCCGAACCGCGCTCGAGCCGGGAGAGGTAGTCGGCCGACATGCCCGAGAGCTCGGCGACCTCCTCCCGGCGCAGCCCGGGTGTGCGGCGGCGCTGTCCGCGGCGGAGCCCCACGTCCTCGGGCTGCAGCACCTCGCGGCGGGTGCGCACGAAGTCGCCGAACGCGATCGGGTCCATGGGTCGTTCCTCCGGGGTCGTGGTTCTTCCACTCTTCCCCGTTCGCGCCGCCGTATCCACTGCACGGCGGTCAGTGGATGACCGTGTCCTGGTCCGTCCGGCGTGCGGCGGGTGCAATGGAGTCATGGACATCACCAACAGCACCGTCTTCATCCCCGGCGCGACCTCGGGCATCGGCCTGGGGCTCGCGCTCCGACTCCAGCAGGCCGGCAGCACCGTCGTGGTCGGCGGTCGCCGCCCCGACCTCCTCGAGAAGGTCGCCACCGAGCACCCCGGCCTCCACACCGCCCTCATCGACACGACCGACACCGACTCGATCGCCGCCGCCTTCGACGACGTGACCGGCCGATTCCCCGAACTCGACACCCTCATCACGATGGCGGGCATCATGCAGCCGGAGGATCTCCGCGACCCGTCGTTCCTCGCGACCGCCGAGGCGACGGTCACCACCAACCTCCTCGGGCCGATCCGGCTCATCGCGGCCTTCGAGCCGTTCCTCGAGACGCAATCCCGGGCCACCATCATGACCGTCTCGTCGGGCCTCGCGTTCGTGCCGCTGCCGGCCACACCGACCTACAGCGCGACCAAGGCCGCCATCCACTCGTTCACCGAGAGCCTGCGGGTGCAGCTGGCCGACACCTCGGTGCAGGTGGTCGAGCTGGTGCCGCCCGCGGTGCGCACGAGGATGCTGAACCAGGACGAGCTCGGCACGGGCATGCCGCTCGGCGAGTTCCTCGACGAGACGATGGCGCTGCTCGCCGCCGACCCCTCGGCGCCGGAGATCCAGGTCGAGGACGTGAAGTTCCTGCGGCTCGCGACCGAGCGCGGCGCCTACGCCGAGACCCTGGCGCTCCTGGCCACCCGCACCCACTGACCGTCCGCGACCCGTCAGTTGTTGTCGCTATTCGGCGCGGATGGCGACAACAAGTGACGGGTCGGCGACAGTCGGGGGCGCCAGGCCGGGGGGGGTGGCGGCGCGACAGTCGGGGGCGCCGGGTCAGCCGGCGATGCGGATGAGCTTCTTGTTCACGAACTCCTCGAGCGCGAAACGGCCCATCTCCCGGCCCGAACCCGAGCGCTTGACGCCGCCGAACGGCAGCTCGGCCGCATCCCCGAGCACGAGGTTGATCCAGACCATCCCGGCGTCGATCCCGTCGGCCACCCGGAGCGCCTGCTCGTCGTCGGTCGTGTAGACGTACGAACCGAGGCCGAAGGGGGTGTCGTTCGCGAGGCGCACGGCATCCCCCTCGTCGGCCACCCGGTAGAGGGCGGCGACCGGGCCGAAGAACTCCTCGCGGTACGCATCCATCTCGGGCGTCACGTCGGCCAGCACCGCGGGCGGGAAGAAGTTGCCCCGGGTCTCGCCCTTGGCGAGCACGGTGGCGCCCTGGGCGATGGCCCGATCGAGCTGCTCCTGCAGCCGCTCGGTCGCGGCCTCGGACGACAGCGGCCCGAGCACCGTGCCCTCGGCCATCGGGTCGGCGGGCTGGGCCGCCGTGAACGCGGCGGTGAACTTCTCGGCGAACTCGTCGAACAGGCCGTCGACGACGATGAACCGCTTGGCCGCGTTGCACGACTGGCCGTTGTTGTCGAGGCGGGCGTTCACCGCGTCCTGCACCGCGGCATCCAGGTCGTTCGTCGACAGCAGGATGAACGGGTCGGAGCCCCCGAGCTCGAGCACGACCTTCTTCAGGGCCCGCCCCGCCGCCTCGGCGACGGCCGAACCGGCCCGCTCGGAGCCGGTCACCGAGACGCCCTGCACCCGCGGATCCTCGATCACGGTCGCCGACTGCTCGTTGGTGGCGAAGAGGTTGATGTAGACATCCGGATGCGCGCCGGTCGCGTCGACCGCATCCGCGAAGATCTGAGCGATGGCGGTCGCCGACGCCGGACACTGCGGCGCGTGCTTCAGCAGGATCGTGTTGCCGGCCACGATGTTCGGGCCGGCGAACCGGGCCACCTGGTAGTACGGGAAGTTCCACGGCATGATGCCGAACAGCACCCCCAGCGAGGCGCGGCGGATGAAGGCCGAGCCCCCGCCGTCTTCGAGCTCGATCGGCTCGTCGGCGAGGTACCTCTCGCCGTTGTCGACGTAGTACTGGTAGATCGCGGCCGCGAAGTCGACCTCGCCCAGCGCCTGCTCGAGCGGCTTGCCCATCTCGCGCACCGCGAGGGCCGCGAGCTCGTCGCGCCGCTCGAGGTGCAGGTCGGCGACCTTCTGGATGAGGGCGGCCCGGTCGGCGATCGGCACCCGGCGCGACCAGTCGCGGTGGGCGGCGGCCGATCGGGCGAGCGCGTCCTCGAGTGCCTCGTCGGTGATGGTGGGGTACTCCTCGAGCGTCTCGCCGGTGGCGGGGTCGACGACGGCGTAGTGGGTCACTGGGATTCTCCTCCGGTGATGCGGGCGGTGGTGGATGATTCGGGGCTCGCGGCGGGGGCGCCGGATGCGGCGGCGCCGGCTTCGGGCGCGAGCTCGGCGATCACCTCGGCCGCCAGCCGGCGCCCGACGCGGATCGCGCCGTCGACGTGCTGGTAGCCCTCGGCCGCGAGGTCGCTCGACCCGAAGCGCAGCGCGCCCACGGGCTCGAGCTGCGCCGCGCCGTAGCGGGTGAGCCCGCCGAGGTCGAAGCTCGCGGCGTAGGCACCCTGGGTCCACTCCTCGGCGGCCCAGTCGCTCTCGTAGTACACGGTCGGGCTCTCGGCCTCGGGGCCGAAATAGGCGGCGAGCGAGGCCAGGATCGTGCGCTTCCGCTCCGCGGGGTCGAGGCGGAACATCGCATCCGCCTTCTCGTCGGAGACGAAGCCGACCAGGGTGCCCTGCTCCTCGCCGTAGTTGGAGTTGTCGTAGGCCTCGTGCACCACCTGGTAGGGGCTGAAGGCCGTGCCGGAGAGGCCCTTCGCGCGCCAGAACGGGGTCGGGTAGGTGGCGTGCACCTTGATCACGAGCCCGAGCGACTGGTGCTGCTGCAGCTGCTGACGGATGCGCGGGAGCGGCGGGCGGTACTCGATGCGGTCATAGAGATTGGGCGGCACGGCCACGACGACCCGGCGGGCGGCGACGGCGAGGGTGTCGGTCACGACCGTCGCCGCATCCGCCGACCAGTCGATGTGGCGCACGGGCTGACCGAGTCGCACGTCGTCGCCGAGTCGCTCGGCGAGCGTGAGCGGCACCGATTGCAGCCCGCCGACGACCCGGCGGTCGAGGATGAAGTTGGCATCGACCAGGTTGCTGAAGCTGCCCGCGCTGGCGGCCATCAGTAGCGCCTGCAGCAGCGAGAAAGCGTGGGCGGGCTTGGTGAGCATCGCGTCGGCGATGAACAGGGCGATGTTCTCGACCGCCTCGGCGTCGTCGCTCTGCTGCTCGAGCCAGCTGCGGAACGAGATGCGGTCGAAACGGGATGCCTCGGGGTGCTCCCATGGGGCGGCCGGGTCGGTCTGGGCGACGAGCTCGTCGAGCACGACGATCAGGCGCTCGATCTCGGCCTTCGTGTGCTCGCCGGCCGGGAAGATGTCGCCCGTGAAGCGGCCCGGCACGCCGTCGGGGCCGATGTAGACGCTCTCGCCGTCGCGGTAGCGCTCGTAGGTGGGCAGGCCGAGCTCGTCGAGGGTCTCGAGCAGTGCGGTCTGATCGGGCGAGACCCACTGGCCGCCGAGCTCGAACATCTGGCCGTCGATCCGGTCGGTCCAGAGCCGGCCGCCGACGCGGTCGCGGGCCTCGAGCACGATCACGCTCAGGCCCGCCTCGGCGAGCTTGGACGCGGCGGTGAGGCCGGTCGCTCCGGCGCCGATCACGACGACATCCCGTTCGAGGTGTTCAAGTTCGGGCACGACGACTCTTTCCGTTGGTTTCAGAGCACTCCACGACGGATCCCGGAGCGGTACGCCACGGTCACAGCCGCTTTCGATGGTAGCCGTCCCGGCTCCGCGCGCCTAGTGCCCGCCACCCTCCCGCCCTCGACTGTCGCCGACCCGGCACTTGTTGTCGCCATCCGGCGCACGTAGCGGCAACAACTGACGGGTCGCGGACAGTGGGCGTGCCCCATCCGCACCCCACCTCACCCCCGACCCGGCACTTGTTGTCGCCATCCGGCGCACGTAGCGGCAACAACTGACGGGTCGGGGACATGGGGGGGCGGCGTAGGGTCGGAGGATGCGAGAGGGCGGGGGGTTCGTGGTGCGGCGCACCGTCGAGGACGACTGGCGCGAGGTGCGCGCACTCCGGCTCGAGATGCTCGAAGACACCCCTCTGGCCTACCTCGAGACCGTCGCGCACGCCGAGCGCCGGTCCGAGGCCGAGTGGCGCGCCTGGGCCCGGGACGGCTCGGCGGCCGACGCCATCACCGCCGTCGCCGTGACCGACGACGGGCGCTGGGTCGCCTCGATGACCTCGAAGGTGCCGCGCGGCGCATCCGGGGCCTTCCTCTACGCGGTCTACGTCTCGCCCTCGCATCGGGGCCGCGCGGCGGGCGTCACGGATGCGGTGCTCGACCGCATCGAGGAGTGGGCGGCCGAGCGCGGCGACACCCTCACCCTCGAGGTGCACGAGCACAACGACCGCGCCGTGGCGGCCTACCGCTCGCGCGGCTTCGTCGAAACGGGAGTGACCCGCCCCTACCCCCTCGACCCCGCCTCGGGCCGCGAGCTCGAGATGCGCAAGCGCCTCGCCTGAGGAGCACCGACAAGCACTATGGGGCCGACAAGCACTACGGGAGGGTGCGGGCGTAGGCCGCCAGGGCGTCGCGCACGAAGGCGGCACCCCGATCGCCGCCGTAGACGGCCGCGAAGCGCGGGTCGGCCACGTACAGCTCGCCGAGTCCGCTGAGGTAGGCGGCCGTGAGACCTCCCGCGCCGGAGCCGGGCGTGCCCGGGATCGCCGCGAGCCACTCGGCCTGCCGCCGGGCGAGCTCCTGGCCCGCCTCGCCCGCGGGGTCGGCGCCGGCTTCCGCCGCCGCCCTCCAGTCCGCGGCGAGCGCCGCCGCCCGCTCGGACCAGGCCGCCCGCTCGGCCTCCCCCATCCCCCGCCACCAGTCGTCGCTCCGGGCGTACGACTCGGCGCCCCAGCGCTCCTCGATCTCCTCCCGATACCGGGTGTGGTCGAATCCGTCGAACATCTTCTCCGCCACGAGCGGTTCCTCCTTCTCCATCGTCTCGATCGTCGAGAGCACCGCGGCGATCCGCCGGCCGAGCAGCTCCTGATCCGACCGCAGCCGCTCGAGGTGTCGGCGCAGCGCAGCCGGCGCATCCGTCTCGCGCTCCAGCACCTCGCCGATCGCGGGCAGCCCGAGGCCGAGCCCCCGCAGCAGCAGCACGCGCTGAAGTCGCACGAGCGCGGCCTCGTCGTAATACCGGTAGCCGTTCGCGCCCACCCGGCTCGGCGCGATCAGGCCGATCGCGTCGTAGTGCCGCAGGGTGCGGCTCGTGACGCCCGTCAGCCGCGCGATCTCCGAGATCGGCCACTCCCGTGCGCTGCGTCCCGTGCTCATGCTGCGACTGTAGGAGTTGACGCTACGGCAGTGTCAAGCGAGGCTGGAGAGATGACCCGCATCGGCACCAGCGACCTCGACGTCTTCCCCCTCTCGCTCGGCGGCAACGTCTTCGGCTGGACCGCCGACCGCGAGACCTCCCTCGCCATCCTCGACGCCCACGCGGCCGGCGGCGGCGACTTCATCGACACCTCGGACAGCTACATGGCGAGCGCCCCGGGCAACGTCGGCGGCGAGTCGGAGACGATCATCGGCGAGTGGTTCACGAGCCGCGGTTCGCGCGACGCGACCGTGATCGCGACGAAGGTGTCGAAGCATCCGCAGTTCAAGGGCCTCTCAGCCTCGACCATCGCCGCCGCGGCGGATGCCTCTCTCGGCCGCCTGCAGACCGACCGCATCGACCTCTACTACGCCCACGCGGAGGATCCCGAGACCCCGCTCGAGGAGACCGCCGAGGCCTTCGACCGGCTCGTGCGCGCGGGCAAGGTGCGGTACCTAGGCCTGTCGAACTTCGCGCCCGAGTCGGTAGAGCGCTACCTCGCGATCGCCGATGCCAACGGCTGGGCGCGCCCGGTCGCGCTGCAGCCGCACTACAACCTGGTTCACCGCAACGAGGTGGAGGACGGGCTCGCGCCCATCGCCCTGCGCGAAGAGCTGTCGGTGATCCCCTACTACGCGCTGGCGAGCGGGTTCCTGACCGGCAAGTACCGCTCGAAGGAGGACTTCGCGGGCACCGTGCGCGCCCCGTCGGCGGCGAAGTACGTGTCGACCCAGGGCCTCGCGATCGTGGCTGCGCTGGAGGAGATCGGCCGCGCCCACGACGCGTCGATCGCCACCGTCGCGCTGGCCTGGCTCGTGGCGAAGCCCATCGTGGCGGCGCCGATCGCGAGCGCCAGCCGTGTCTCACAGGTCGCAGACCTGCTGGCCGTCGGCCGCGTCACCCTCACCCCCGAGGAGGAGGCGCGCCTGGACGCCGTCTCGGCCTGGACCCCGCCCGCGGCCTGAGTCGCTGGACTTCTCCGAACGAGAAGCCGACCGGGGCCCTCACGGCACCCGGAGCTGCCCTCGTTCAGAGAAGTCCGGGCCACACCGCGTCAGCGCCCCGGCGCCCGCCCGCCGCTCAGCACTCCGGCACGTTGACGGCCAGCCCGCCGCGGGCCGTCTCGCGGTACTTGTCGCTCATGTCGGCGCCGGTCTGCCGCATCGTCTCGACCACCTGATCGAAGCTCACCCGGTGCAGCCCGTCGCCGCCGAGCGCGAGCTTCGCCGCGGTGATCGCGGTCACCGCCGCCACGCCGTTGCGCTCGATGCACGGGATCTGCACGAGCCCGCCGATCGGGTCGCAGGTGAGACCGAGGTGGTGCTCCATCGCGACCTCGGCGGCGTTCTCGACCTGACGCACGTCGGCGCCGAGCAGGGCCGCGAGGCCGGCGGCGGCCATCGCCGACGCCGACCCGACCTCGCCCTGGCAACCGACGTCGGCTCCCGAGATGGAGGCGCGCTGCTTGATGATGCCGCCGATCGCGGCCGCCGTCAGCAGGTAGGTCTCGATGTCGCGCCGGGCCTCGGGCGAGTCGAACGGATCCCGCGCCAGATCGGCGCGGGCCAGGTCGGTCGGCGCCGGCGGCGTGAGCACGGTGCGGGTGGGGGCCGAGGCGTGCCGGTGCCGGAGCGCGTGATACAGCACCGCGGGCACGATCCCGGCGGCGCCGTTGGTCGGCGCGGTCACGACCCGGTTGCCGGCCGCGTTCTCCTCGTTCACGGCCATCGCCGCGATCGTGGCCCACTCGGGGCTGTTGGCGACACCGTCCTCGGCGAGCATCCGGGCGAGCTTCGCGGCACGACGGGGCACCTTGAGACCGCCGGGCAGGATGCCCTCGGTGCGCAGCCCCGACTCGATGCAGCCGCGCATCACACCCCAGATGCGATGGAGCCCCTCGCGGACGCCGTCCTCGCCGCCCTCGTGCCGGGCGGCCTCGTTGGCCAGCACGACTTCGGCGATGGACATCCCCTGTCGCGCGCACAGCACGAGCAGCTCGTCCCCCGACCCGAAGTCGCCCGCCGGCAGGCTCGGCGCAGACGCACCGGCCGGAGGCTCGGCGTCCACCTCCGTCACCGGCGCGCGGAGGATGAAGCCGCCGCCGATCGAGTAGTAGCTGACCGCCAGCGTCTCGTCGCCGAAGCGCGCCGCGAACGCCACCTCGTTCGCATACCGGTCGCGCACGACGAGCGGATGCTTTGCGATGTCGTTCTCCGAGAAGCGGATTCCGGCCGCGGGCGCACCCGCGAGCAGCAAGGCCTCACCGGCGTCGAGCGCGGCGACGCGCATCCGCCCCGCTTCGGGGTCGACCGTCTCGGGGTCGGCCCCCTCGAGCCCGAGCAGCACGGCGCCGAAGGTGTTGTGCCCCCGGCCGGTCGCCGCGAGCGATCCGTACACGTCGACCTGCAGCGCATCCGGAGCCCGGTCGGGCCAGCGGGCGGCGCACTCGAGCGCGAACTCCCGCGCGGCCCTCATCGGCCCGACGGTGTGCGAGCTCGACGGCCCGATCCCGATCGAGAAGAGTTCGAAGACGCCCGCGATACGTTCACCGGATGCTCGGGCGCTCGATTCCATCCGGAAACCCTAACCCGGCCGGTCGGCCCTCACCGCGCATCCACCGCCCTCTCGCAACGAAGCTGCGCCGGGCGGCGGAAAACGCCGTGATGAGCGCCCGCTACGCCCCGACGAGCTTCTCGGCCAGGTACCCGGTGAGCCGGTCGAGCGAGATCCGCTCCTGCCCCATCGAGTCGCGCTCGCGCACGGTCACCGCGTTGTCCTCGAGCGAGTCGAAGTCGACCGTGATGCAGAACGGGGTGCCGATCTCGTCCTGCCGACGGTAGCGGCGGCCGATCGCGCCCGCGTCGTCGAAGTCGACGTTCCAGTTCTTGCGCAGGTCGGCGGCGAGCGTCTTCGCCAGCGGCGAGAGCGCCTCGTTGCGCGACAGCGGCAGCACGGCGGCCTTGACCGGCGAGAGCCGCGGGTCGAGCTTCAGCACCGTGCGCTTGTCGACGCCGCCCTTGGTGTTGGGCGCCTCGTCCTCGTGGAACGCGTCGACCAGGAAGGCCATGAGCGAGCGGGTGAGGCCGGCGGCCGGCTCGATGACGTACGGGGTCCAGCGCTCGTTCGTGGTCTGGTCGAAGTACGACAGGTCGGTGCCGGAGGCCTTCGAGTGCGTCGTGAGGTCGAAGTCGCCCCGGTTCGCCACACCCTCGAGCTCGCCGAAGGCGCTGCCGGTGAAGCCGAACTTGTACTCGATGTCGACCGTGCGCTTGGAGTAGTGCGAGAGCTTCTCGGCAGGGTGCTCGTAGAGCCGCAGGTTCTCGGGGTCGATGCCGAGGTTGGTGTACCACTGGAAGCGCTGGTCGATCCAGTACTGGTGCCACTCCTCGTCCTCCCCGGGCTTGACGAAGAACTCCATCTCCATCTGCTCGAACTCGCGGGTGCGGAAGATGAAGTTGCCCGGCGTGATCTCGTTGCGGAAGCTCTTGCCGATCTGGCCGATGCCGAACGGCGGCTTCTGGCGCGAGGAGTTCAGCACCGCGTTGAAGTCGACGAAGATGCCCTGCGCCGTCTCGGGCCGCAGGTAGGCCAGGCCGCTCTCGTCGTCGACGACGCCGAGGAAGGTCTTGAGCAGCCCCGAGAACTGCCGCGGCTCGGTCCACGAGCCGGGCTGGCCGGTGTCGGGGTCGCGGATGTCGGCGAGGCCGTTCACGGGCGGGTGGCCGTGCTTCTCCTCGTACTGCTCGAGCAGGTGGTCGGCGCGGTAGCGCTTGTGGGTGTGCAGCGACTCGACCAGCGGGTCGGAGAAGACCTCGACGTGGCCGGAGGCCTCCCACACCTGGCGGGGCAGGATGACCGCGGAGTCGAGCCCGACGACGTTGTCGCGGGACTGCACCATGAACTTCCACCACTGGCGCTTGATGTTCTCCTTGAGCTCCACGCCCAGGGGCCCGTAGTCCCACGCCGACCTGGTTCCGCCGTAGATCTCTCCCGTCGGGAAGACGAACCCCCGGCGCTTGGCGAGGGCGATGACGGAATCGAGACGTGAGGCAGGCATTGAGGCTCCGTTTAACTCCACGCGGCCGGCTGCACGCGATGGGTCTGCACAATTCTATCGGGAGGGTCCGGCCACATCCGGCCGCATCCGCCCGCATCCCGCTAGGGTCGAGCCATGGAGCCCGTGACCCTCACGTCCCTGCCCGTCGCGGGCATCGGACTGGCCGTCGTCGCGGCGGCCCTGCTCGCCCTCGGCAACGAGCTGCAGTCGCGCGGCGTCGCCGCCGTCTCCTCGAAGGGGCTCGGCGCGAAACAGCTCAGGCGGCTCGCGCTCAACAAGATCTGGCTGCTCGGCACGGTCTCGTTCATCCTGTCGATCATCATCCAGATCGCGAGTCTCTCCCTCGCGCCCCTGATCGTGGTGCAGCCGGTCGGTGTGGTGGCGCTCGTCTTCGCCGCGCTCGTGACGGCGATCACGACGAAACGGATGCCGTCCAAGCGCGTCGTGCGCGCCATCCTGATCTGCGTCTCCGGCGTCGCGGTCTTCGTCGGGGTGGCCGCCGTTGTGTCGCACCAGTCGCCGATCGACGAGGTGCAGCTGATCACGATCCTCGTCGTGCTGGGCGTGGTGCTCCTGGCAGTCGCGGGCACCGTCATCTACTTCCACCGGCCGGGTCGGCACCTGCCGTCGATCCTCTACGTGCTGTTCGGCGGCCTGCTCACCGGCTTCGTCGCGACCCTCGGCAAGACCGTGATCGTGCGGGTGCAGGTGGTGCTGAGCGACCGGCTGATGCTCGACTCGGCGACCGTGCTCACCGGGTTCTGCGTGCTCGCGATCCTCGTGGCGGGCGGGCTCTCGATCTACTTCGTGCAGCTCTCCCACACCACCAGCAACCCCGAGGTCGTCGTCGCCGGGCTGACGGTGATCGACCCCTTCACCGCCGTCATCCTCGGCATCACGATCCTCGGCGAGGCCGCCGGCGCCCCGATCTGGGCGGTGCTGGTCTTCGTGGTGGCGGGTGCCGTGGCGGTCGGCGGGGTGTTCCTGCTCTCGCGCGCCCAGCGAAAGGATGCCGCCGAGGTCGGCGAGACGCCCGGGGCGACGACGGGATGATCGAGACCTCCCCGGAGGCGCGCGAGCGGCGGCGCGACGCGGAGCGGTGGCTCCGCAGCGTCGGGCTGCCCCTGTTCGTGCAGCGCAGGTGGCGGGCCGACGGCCTGCCCGAGCGGGTGGCGCCCTTCCTGGTCTTCGCCCTGACCACCGGCATCGCGGCCTCGCTCCTCGGTACGGTCGACGTCATCGTCGACGACGGCGATCCGTCCGCCATAGCGGGGCTGATCATCGTGCTGCTCCTGGTCGCCGTCGGCGCGGCGATCGCGGTGCCGGTCCTCCTGGGCTGGCTGACGGCGGTGCTGGTGCGCCGCCGGCCCGCACTCCGCCGCCCGCTCGGCATCGCGCTGCCGATCGTCTACCTCCTGCTGGTGCCGTCCGTCGACGCGATCCTCGGCGATCCGGCGGGGGCGGTGCGCCATGTGGTGGCCGCCGCGGCGACGATCGCGGCCGCCTACCTCCTCACCTGGCTCGGCATCGGCGCGGTGCTCGCCTGGGCGGCGCGGGCGGCGTTCCGTCAGACGGCGGCCATCGGGGCGCTGGTCACGCGCGCCCTGCCCATCCTGATGCTCGTGATCGTGTTCGCGTTCTTCTCCGAGCCGGTGTGGATGGTGACCAGCACCATGTCGCCGGCCCGCCTGTTCGCGGTCGCCGTGTTCTTCGCGCTGCTGTGCCTGTTCTTCGTGATGCCGATCAGCCGGTCGGAGATGAAGGAGCTCGACGAAGGCCTCGAGTCGCCCGACCACCTCGACCCGGAGGGCGCCGCGCCCCGCCCCGGGCCGCCGCTCAGCCGGGCCGAGCGGCTCAACCTGCAGACGGTGCTGGTCTTCGCGCTGGGCCTGCAGACGGTGCTGTTCGCGGTGATCGTCTGCGTGTTCCTCATCCTGCTGGGGCTGCTCGCGTTCTCGAACGAGGTGCTCGAGGAGTGGGTCGGCGAGCGGCTCACCTCGGTGTCGGTGTTCGGTGTCGAGATCCCGTTCACCTGGGCGCTGGTCAAGACCGCGATCTTCCTCAGCTGCGTCTCGTCGCTCAACTTCCTGGTGTCGGTGACGACGAACTCGGCGTACCGGGTGGCGTTCTTCCACCCGTTGATCCGGGAGGCTCGGCGGGCGCTGGTCGTGCGCGCGCGGTACCTGGCCGGTGGGGACGAGTCGGGCGGTCTCGGCCTCGACCCTGCGGCAGAGGCGTCACATCCGCCCGCAGGCCATGGCAGACGGGGACGACACGAGGGCGCGCACGAGGCTCGGCACGGCGACGACGAAGGCCCCGAGATGATCGAGCCCGGGCCGGGTTCAGCGGGCTGAGCGGCTCAGGACGCCTTCGTGGCCTTCTTCGCCGGCGCCGCCTTCTTGGTGGCCGCAGGCTTCTTCGCCGCAGCGGCGGTGGTCTTCTTCGCCGCGGGCTTCTTCGTCGAGGCGGCCTCGGGCTTCGAATCCGAATCCTTCGCGCTGCCGGAAGACCCGGAGCGGCTCTTGTCGACCGACCGGCGCAGCGCCTCCATCAGGTCGAGCACCTCGCCGCCCTCGTCGCCCGAGCCCGGCGCACGGCCGAAGGTCTCGTCGGTGTCGACCGAGTCGCCCTGCGCGAGCTTCGCGTCGATCAGCGTGCGCAGCTGCTCCTGGTAGTCGTCGGTGAACTTCTCGGGCTCGAAGTCGGTGGCGAACTGGTCGACGAGCGACATCGCCATGTCGAGCTCCTGCGACGAGACCCGCGTCGGCTCGTCGAGGGCGGGGAAGGCGGCCTCCCGCACCTCGTCGTCCCAGAGCAGCGACTGCAGCACGAGCACGTCGCCGCGCACCCGCAGCGCCCCGAGCCGCGTCTTCTGACGCAGGGCGAAGTGCACGATCGCGGTGCGGTCGGTGCTCTCGAGGGTCTTGCGCAGCAGCGCGTAAGCCTTGGGCGACTTCGAGTCGGGCTCGAGGTAGTAGCTCTTGTCGAGCATGATCGGATCGATCTGCTCGCTCGGCACGAACTCGACGACCTCGATCTCGCGACTGCGCTCCTCGGGCAGCGACGCCAGATCCTCCTTGGTCAGGATGACCGTGCGGTCGCCGTCGTCGTACGCACGGGCGATGTTCTCGTAGTCGACGATGTCGCCGTCGATCTCGCAGCGACGCTGATACCGGATGCGCCCGCCGTCCTTGTCGTGCACCTGGTGCAGCGAGATGTCGTGGTCTTCGGTGGCGCTGTAGACCTTGACGGGCACGTTGACGAGCCCGAAGGTGATCGCGCCCTTCCAGATCGATCTCATACCCAATTAGACCCCTGAACAGGGCCAAGATGAAAGCATGGCCGCGAAAGCAGCGAAGTCCGACGAGCAGACCGTGACGGTGGGTGGGCACCGTCTGCGCATCACGAATCTCGACAAGCTGCTCTACCCCGAGACGGGCACGACGAAGGCGGATGTCTTCCGCTACTACGCCGAGATCGCGCCGATACTCCTCCCCCACTCCCGCAACCGCCCGGCGACGCGCAAGCGCTGGGTGCACGGTGTGGGCACCGCCGACCACCCGGGGCAGGTGTTCTTCCAGAAGAACCTCGACGACGGCACGCCCGACTGGGTGCGACGCGTCGACATCCAGCACTCCGACCACGTCAACGTCTACCCGCTCGTCAACGACGCGGCGACCCTGGCCTGGCTCGCCCAGATCGCGGCGCTCGAGCTGCACGTGCCGCAGTGGCGGGTGGATGCGCACGGCCGGCAGAAGAACCCCGACCGCTTCGTCATCGACCTCGACCCCGGCGAGGGCGCGGGTCTGCCCGAGTGCGTCGAGGTGGCGAAGCTCGCGAAGTCGATCCTGGTCGGGATGGGGCTCGACCCGGTGCCTGTCACCAGCGGGAGCAAGGGCATCCACCTCTATGCATCCTTGGACGGGACCCAGACCAGCGACCAGGTCTCGGAGGTCGCACATGAGCTCGCGCGAGCGCTCGAGGCAGACCACCCCGAGCTGGTGGTGAGCGACATGAAGAAGACCAAACGCGTCGGCAAGGTGCTCGTCGACTGGAGCCAGAACAACGGCAACAAGACGACGATCTGCCCCTACTCGCTGCGCGGGCGCTCCCGGCCCACGGTCGCGGTGCCGCGCACCTGGCGCGAGCTCGCGTCGAAGGATCTGCGGCAGCTCGAGCTCGACGAGGTGCTGGCTCGCATGAAGAGGCGGAGCGATCCGTTGGCCGAGAGCGCCGACGCCCCCGGGGCGATCGAGGCCCCGGCCGGTGAGTGGCACTCCGACCGCGGGCCGGAGGATCAGCCGGATGCGCACCCGGCTCCGGCATCCGCGACCCGCGCCGGCGCTGGAGCCGATGCCGGCGGCGGCTCTCGCGATCGCCTCGAGGTCTACCGCTCCAAGCGCGACGGGAGCAAGACGCCCGAGCCCGTGCCCGCCGCGGCGCCGGCGTCGACCGACGGGCGCTCGTTCGTCATCCAGGAGCATCACGCCAGGCGGCTGCACTGGGACTTCCGGCTCGAGCACGACGGGGTGCTGGTCTCCTGGGCGCTGCCGAAGGGCGTGCCGGACGACCCGCACCAGAACCACCTCGCGGTGATGACGGAGGACCACCCGCTCGAGTACGGCACGTTCGAGGGATCCATTCCCTCCGGGGAATACGGTGCCGGCACCGTCACGATCTGGGACTTCGGCAGCTACGACCTAGAGAAGTGGCGCGACGGCAAGGAGATCATCGTCACGCTGCACGGGCAGCCCTCGGGTGGGCTGGGGGATGCGCGGAAGGTGGTGCTGATCCACACCGGGCGCGGCGATCAGGAGAAGAACTGGCTGATCCATCGGATGGTGCCGGAGGATGCGTCCTCGTCCTCCGCAGCTCCCGCCAAGGCCTCGTCCTCCAAGGGCACGCCCTCGAAGGGAACGACCTCGAAGGCCTCCTCGTCCCCTGAGGCGGCCTCGTCCGCCAAGGCCTCGTCTTCCCCCACCGCCCTCGACAAGGCCTTCAAGCCCATGCTCGCCACACTGGCCGCCGGCGCCGGCGACCTCGACGCCGACAGCGAGTACGCCTTCGAGATGAAGTGGGACGGCATCCGCGCCCTCGTCCGCATCGACCACGGCGAGGTGACCCTGCGCACGCGCAACGGCAACGACGTCACGGCCGGCTACCCCGAGCTCACCGAGGCGCTCGCGCGGCTCCACCCCGACCGCTCGCTCGTGCTCGACGCCGAGATCGTGGCCCTGGATGCGCGGGGCCGGCCGAGCTTCGGCCGCTTGCAGCAGCGGATGGGCCTGTCCCGCCCGCGCGACGTCGAGGCCGCCCGCGCGACCACGAAGGTCGACCTGATGGTCTTCGACCTGCTCGAGCTCGACGGCCGCTCGCTGGTCAAGGAGCCGTACGACGACCGCCGGGCGGCTCTGGAGGACGTGGTGCCCGCCGACGACGGCCCCATCCACCTGCCGCCCGCCTTCGAGGGCGACCTCGAGCACGCGATGACCGCCAGTCGCGACCTCGGCCTCGAGGGGGTCATGGCCAAGCGGCGCGACGTGCCCTACGCGCTCGGGCGTCGATCGCGGGCCTGGCTGAAGCTGAAGCACCACGCGGCCCAGGAGGTCGTGATCGGCGGCTGGCGGCCGGGGAAGGGCCGCCGGGCGTCGCAGGTCGGCTCGTTGCTGATGGGCGTTCCGGATGCCGACGGCACCCTGCGCTACGTCGGCCGCGTCGGAACCGGCTTCTCCGAGCGCGACCTCGTCGACCTCACCACGCGCCTGTCGAAGCTGGAGCGGAAGACCTCCCCCTTCGCCGACGTGCCGGGCGCGGACGCCCGCGACGCGATCTGGGTGACGCCGAAGCTCGTCGGCGAGGTCGAGTTCGCCGAGTGGACGGGGACCGACCGCCTCCGCCAGCCCTCCTGGCGCGGCTGGCGCCCCGACAAGTCCCCCGCCGAGGTCCGCCGCGAGTCCTGACCCTTGCGTCCCGCCCGGTGGGGGCTATTCTCGGGGGATGAGATATTCTCGACTAAGCGCAGCCGTCATAGCTACAGCGCTGTTCGCGGCCGTCGGGCTCACGGCCGCTTCGCCCGCTTCCGCGACGAACTTCGTGACGGCCACGATCACGATCACCTCCCCGACCCGCCCCGATCCGACACCCGTAGCGATCGCTATTGCGGCGGGCGACCAATCCGCCTACGTCAGCAACACATTCGATGGCACGGTGTCGGTCATAGACCTTCAGACGAACGCGGTGACCACCACGATTCCTCACGGGCCGACGAGCATCGGAGACGGGCCAAGCGCAGTGGCGATCGACGAGGCGCATCACCAAGCCTACGTCGCCAACTACAACTCCCACACGGTTTCGGTAATCGACACCACGACACACATTGTCCTGACCGTGATTCCCTACGACCGCGCCCATGGAATCGGAAAGGGTCCTGCAGGGATCGCCGTCGACGGCGGCCTCTCCCGCGCTTACGTCGCCAATCTCATTGACGGCACGGTTTCAGTCATCGACACCTCGACCAATCGCGTTTCCGCCGTGATCGCTCACGATCCTTTGTCCGGCATCGGCAACTTTCCAATCGATGTCGCCGTCGACTCGGGCTTGCACCGCGCCTACGTTCCCAACCTCAACGACCACTCCGTCTCGGTCATCGATACCGCGACCGACAACGTCATCGCCGTCATCCCTCACGACGTCGTCACCGGAATCGGACTCAGTCCGCGCGGCGTTGCCGTCGACTCCACCCGACATCGCGCGTTCGTCGCCAACGAGCGCTCCGGGACCGTCTCCGTCATCGATACCGTCACGAACCGCGTGATCGGAGTGATTCCACACGACCGGACGAACGGCATCGGCGACGGTCCCGACGGCATAGCGGTCGACGCGGACGGACGCCAGGTCTGGGTGGCGACGGAAGGGCAGATCACCGCGATCGACGCGGAGACCTTGCATGTGATCCGTGTCATTCCAAAGGAGTTCGGGAGCTTCTACGGATCCGGGATCCAATCGATCGGGGTCGATTCCGCGCGGCGGCACGCCCTCGTCGTGGGGTCGAACTCACAGACGGTCGCCGTGATGGATCTCGACAGCACGGCGCCCCTAGTCCGCGTGAGCGGCGCAGATCGATATGACAGCTCGGCCCGGCTTTCAGCGGCCGAGTTCGCCGCGGGGGCGCCTGTGGCCTACGTCGCATCGGGGGAGAATTTTCCGGATGCGCTTTCGGGTGGGGCCGTAGCGGGCAGCCAGGGTGCGCCCCTGCTGCTCGTGACGAAGGACGGTATCCCGGGTGCCGTGGCGAACGAGCTGGCGAGGCTTCGCCCCGGCAAGATCGTCGTCCTGGGCGGGCCGGCATCCGTCAGCGACGCCGTCGTGGGGTCGCTGACCGCCTACAGCCCCACGACGCGCATCGGAGGGGCAGATCGTTACGCCGTGTCGGCCGCGCTTTCAGCGCAGTCCTTCGCGCCCCGCCGGCCGGTCGTCTACGTGGGCTCAGGCGAGAACTTCCCGGACGCATTAGCCGGGGGCGCTGCCGCCGGCCTTCGCGGGGCCCCCGTCCTCCTCGTCCCGCGAGACTCCGTGCCCGGTGCGGTCCAGGCAGAGCTCACACGCCTCCAGCCGGGGAAGATCGTGATCCTCGGCGGCGCCAACACGGTGAGCACGGGCGTCGAAGCGGCCCTGGGAGCGACCGCACCCACGACTCGCGTCTCGGGCGCCGACCGCTACGAGGGATCCGCCGCCGTCTCCGCCAACACCTTCCCCACGGGCGCCCGAACGGTCTTCATCGCCTCGGGCAGCGTGTTCCCGGATGCCCTCTCGGGTGGCCCGGCGGCCGCGAGCAACACAGCACCGATCCTCCTCGTGATGCGGGATTCCATCCCGACCAGTGTGGCGACCGAACTCTCGAGACTTCGACCGACACGGATCGTCGTGCTCGGTGGCGTGAACTCCGTCTCGCCGGCGGTCTTCGACCAGCTGAGCGCGTTCCTCAACTGATTCTCGGAGCGGATGTCTCCGAGACGTTGCACTTGGAGAAGAGTGAGTGTATGGTCACTCATATGGGTAAGGTGCTTTCTACGGCAGACGTGAGGCGGGAGACCGTCGTGGCGAGCGCGATCCGGGCGTTCTCGCGGTCGGGGTATCTCGGCACGCCGATCGCCAAGGTCGCCGAGGAGGCGCAGATCTCGACGGCCTACGTCTTCAAGCTCTTCCCAGGCAAGGAGGCGCTCTTCGTCGCCGCCCTCGAGCGATGCTTCGAGCGGGTGCTCGACGCACTCGAAGCGGGCGCGGCCGCCGCCACCCGCCAGACGCCCGAGGGGATCCTCGACGCGATGGGCGACGCCTACGCCCACCTGATCGCCGACCGCGACCTGCTCATGCTGCAGGTGCACGCCCAGTCGGCATCCGACGTGCCCGAGGTGCGGCAGGCCCTGCAGCGCGGACTCGCCCGGGTCACCGAGTTCGCCTCCTCGCGTTCCGGTGCCGACGAC
Source organism: Herbiconiux sp. 320_LB (assembly GCF_059691755.1). Taxonomy (NCBI): domain Bacteria; kingdom Bacillati; phylum Actinomycetota; class Actinomycetes; order Micrococcales; family Microbacteriaceae; genus Herbiconiux; species Herbiconiux sp. 320_LB. The sequence goes on from NZ_JCAWAD010000002.1 coordinate 518,080, forward strand.
GCGTCGGTGCAGCGGTTCATCGCCTACGGGCAGCTCTGCCACCTCATCGTGACGGTGGGGGTCGAGGACATCGACTCCGACTGGGCGCGGCTACTCAGCGAGGGCATCACGCACCCCGCCTGAGACCCCTCGCGACCGGGCCATGAGTCGGCCCGGTTTTTCTTCACCACAAGAAGTGACTGTTCAGTCACTCACAACTGAAAGGATCATGATGTCAACCTCGACCACGACCTCCCTCCCCTCCACCTCGCACCCCTCGGCCGCGGCACCGGCCCCCGACCGCCGCCGCTGGGCTGCGCTCGTCGTGCTGGCCGTCGCCCAGTTCCTCGTCGTGCTCGACGCCTCGATCGTCAACATCGCGCTGCCGTCCATCGGCGCGCAGCTGAGCCTGGACACGGCCGCGCTCAGCGGTGTGATCACCGCCTACGTGCTCCCCTTCGGCGGACTGCTGCTGCTCGGCGGCCGACTCGCCGACCGCTTCGGGCACCGCCGCGTGTTCCTGATCGGCATCGCCGGCTTCATCGCCGCCTCGGCGCTGGCCGGGCTCGCCACGAACGGCGGGCTGCTGCTCACGGCCCGCGCGCTGCAGGGCGCCTCGGCGGCACTGCTCGCACCGGCGTCGCTCGCGATCGTCACCCGCCTGTTCGTGACCGGCGCCGATCGCGCCAAGGCCCTGGGCGTCTGGGGCGCGGTGGCCGGCATCGGCAGTGCGGCCGGCGTGCTGCTCGGCGGCGTGCTCACCGGGGCCTTCGGGTGGCCGGCGATCTTCTTCGTGAACGTGCCCGTCGGGCTGTTCGTGCTGATCGCGCTCCCCCGCCTGCTCGCCCGCGACGGAGTCAGCGCTGTCGGTGCCCGACCCAAGCTCGACCTCCCCGGCGCCGCCACCGTGACCGCCGGCCTGGTCGCCCTGGTGGCCGCCCTCGGCACCGCCGGCCGGTCCGGCTTCGGCTCGCCCGTCGTGCTCGGCCTGTTCGCCGCCGCGGTCGCCCTGCTCGCCGCGTTCATCCTGATCGAGCGCCGCAGCAGCGCGCCCCTGGTCGACCTCGCGATCTTCCGGCGCCCGGCCGTCACCGGGGGCAACCTCGCCATGCTGCTGATCGGCGCCGCCACCACCGCGACCTTCTTCGCCCTCTCCGTCTTCATGCAGGACGTGCTCGGCTTCGACGCCCTCACCTCCGGCCTCACCCAGCTGCCCCTGGCCGGCACCCTCGTCGTCGCGGCCGCGACGGTCCCGGCCCTGATGGCGCGAATCGGCGCCCGCCCCGTGCTCGTCGCCGCCCTGGTCGTGCTCGCGGCCGGGCTGGTCTGGCTCTCGTTCGCGCCGGCCGGGGCCGGGTTCGTCGGCGACCTGCTCGCACCGACCATCGTGATCGGCGCCGGGCTCGGCGCATCCTTCGTCGCGGTCACCGACCTCGCCGTGAGCGGCACGAGCGGGGCGGATGCGGGGCTCGCCAGCGGACTGGTCAACACCAGCCAGCAGATCGGCGGCGCCCTGGGCCTCGCCGTGCTGTCGACGATCGCGGCCGCGATCACGAGCGGAGCACTCGGCTCGGGAGCGGCGCCCGCCGTCGCCGCCACCTCGGGCTTCAGCGCCGTCTTCGTCGGAGCCGCACTGGCCGCCCTGGCCGCCGCCGCCCTCGTGCTCGCCATCCGGCCCGCCCGCGGGCGTCGCGCCTGACGCCCGCCCTGGTGGCCCCGGCCGCACCGGCACACCCCGCCTGCACATCCGTGCGAAACCCTGGCTCCGCCCCCACGGCGGTGGTACTTTCACCCGAAGAGCCACCGGCCATTCAATCGAGGAGGATCTCATGACCGAGAAGAAAGAACACGACGGACGCGGCGAGCGCGACGGCGAGTACACCGACACCGAGGCCGAGAACGTGAACGTGCCCGAGCCGGAGAGCGGCGAGTACACCGACAGCGTCATCCCCGGCGACGAGTAGTCGACCAGGGCGAACGAGCGCCGCACGACCCCGGAATCACGGGGCGCGCGGCGCTTTTTCACGCCCGGGAAATCCTGGGGCCGAGAGCGGGAATAAATCCGCCGCCGCTCAACTTGACACGCGTTCGCGCGCGAGTAGTGTCGTCACTCGTGGTTAATGAAACCCGCTCAGCGAAACGCTGGTTGATCGGCGATCCGCTGCCGAGCGACAAGCTCGAGGGTCAGCTCCTCCCCAAGCGCCTGGCCCTCCCGATCTTCGCGAGCGACCCGCTCTCGTCGGTGGCGTACGCCCCGCAGGAGCTGTTGATGATCCTGCTGATCGGCGGGCTCTCCTTCCTCACCTTCGCGCCCTGGGTCGCGGCCGCGGTCGTGCTGCTGCTCGTCGTGGTGGTGGCCAGCTACCGGCAGCTGGTGAAGGCCTACCCGAGCGGCGGCGGCGACTACGAGGTCGCCCACAAGAACCTCGGCGAGAAGGCCGGCCTGGTCGTCGCCTCGGCCCTGCTGGTCGACTACGTGCTGACCGTGGCCGTCTCCGTGGCCTCGGGCGTCGACAACATCATCTCCGCCCTGCCCGAGCTGAACCCGTGGCGGGTCGAGATCGCGGTGGGCTTCGTGATCATCCTGATGGCGGTCAACCTGCGCGGGGTGCGCGAGTCGAGCAAGGCCTTCGCCATCCCCACCTACGTCTTCGTGGCCAGCGTCGCAGCGATGATCGTGATCGGCCTGGCGCGCACGGCGTTCGGCGTCGCTCCCGTCGCCGAGTCGGCGGGCTTCGAGGTGCGCTCCGACCAGCTGACGCAGGCGGCGATGATCCTGCTGCTCCTGCGCGCCTTCTCGAGCGGATGCTCCGCCCTCACGGGCGTCGAGGCCATCTCGAACGGCGTGCCCGCGTTCCGCACCCCCAAGATCCAGAACGCGCAGCGCACTCTGGTGCTGATGGGAGGCATCGCGATCTGCCTGTTCGCCGGCCTCACCGCCGTCGCCCTGATCTCCGGCGTGCACTACGCGGAGGACGCGTGTCACCTGATCGGTTTCGCCGACTGCGCCACCACCCCGCAGCGGAGCCTGATGGCCCAGGTCGCCGCGGCGACCTTCGGCAACAACTCGATCATGTTCTTCGTCATCCAGGCCGCCACCGCCGCGGTGCTGCTGCTCGCGGCCAACACCGCGTTCAACGGCTTCCCGCTGCTCGGCTCGGTGCTGGCGAAGGACTCCTACGCCCCCAAGGCCATGCTCACCCGCGGCGACCGCCTCGTGTTCTCCAACGGCATGATCGTGCTGGCCCTCGCGGCGACCGCCATCCTGATCGTCTACCAGGCCAACCTCACCCAGCTGATCCAGCTCTACATCATCGGCGTCTTCGTCTCGTTCACCCTCGGCCAGACCGGCATGGTGCGGCACTGGCTCCGGATGCTCAGAGAGGGCTGCGCCGACCGGGGCGCGGTCGTGCGCTCCCTCGCCATCAACGCCGTGGGAGCCGTCTTCACCGCGATCGTGCTCATCGTGGTGACGATCACCAAGTTCACCCACGGCGCCTGGCTCGTGTTCGCGATCATGCCCGTGCTCTTCCTGCTGATGATGGGCGTCAACCGCTACTACCGCGACGTGAACAAGGAGGTCGAGGTCGACCCCCACACCACCTTCGGCGCGACCGGCGACCACGCGATCGTGCTGGTCGGGCGGATGCAGAAGCCGGTGCTGAAGGCCCTGGACTACGCCATCGCGGCCCGGCACGACTCGATCGAAGCGGTGCACCTCTCGATCGACGACGAGCAGACCAGCCAGCTCGAAGCCGACTGGCAGGCGATGAACATCGAGGTTCCGCTCAACATCATCGAGTCGCCCTACCGCGACGTGGCGGTGCCGCTGGCGAAGTACATCATGAAGCACCAGGCCGAGCACGGCGGCGAGGTCGTCACCGTCTACACGCCGATCTACATCGTCGGGCACTGGTGGGAGACGATCCTGCACAACCACAAGGCCCGCCGCATCCGCAAGAAGCTCATGCTCGTGCACGGCGTGACCATCGCCCTGGTGCCCTGGCTGCTCGACTCCTCGGAGCTGCTCTACGGCCGCCGCTCGCGGCCGCTGCCCGGCCAGGAGCGCCGCGGCGAACCGGTGCGCCCGGTGCCCCGCCGCCCGCACTCCGGCGAGCCGGTCGTGCACAAGCGCGGACGAGGCTGAGCGCCCGCCGTCCTCCCGCCCGGCGCACGGGGCCGTCCGATGGCTGCGTGCTAAACTGACGCAAGTTTTCGTCGTTGTTCGTCTCATCCGGGTGGCACCGCCCCCGGCCCGATTCGTGAGGGGGTCTCGCATGGGGCGTGGCCGTCAAAAAGCCAAGCACACGAAGGTCGCACGCGAGCTGAAGTACTTCAGCCCCGACACGAACTATTCGGCGCTCGAGCGTGAACTCACGGGCAGCCAGCACGGCGAACCCGACTACTCGAAGTGGATCGATGACGACGACGACGCTGAGGCCGACGACGCCTTCGACGCGTCGGACGAGCAGAAGCTCGCCTGAGGCGAGTTCGTCTGCGAAGGCTTCTGGCTGACGGCTAGGCCGCTCAGGTGTCTGGGCCGGTCAGGTGTCTGGGCCGGTCAGGCTTCCGTCTGCTCAGGCGTCCTGGTCGGGCCCTGAGCCCTGCTCCCGGACGAGTTCGACGTCGACCGTGCGGGCACGGCGGCGGCTGACCCGGTCGATCAGCAGCGCGACGATCGCACCCAGTGCGACGAAGATCGCGATGACGAACAGCGCCGTGAACCCGATCACCTGGAGCCGGCTGAAGTCCTCCTGCTCGGGAAAGGCGAAGGTCACGATCAGCGTGATCAGCAGGCCGATCGCGGCACCCACCGCCATGAAGCGGTAGTACCGGGGCGCACGGCGGACCGTCACCGGCCCGATCAGGCCGGGTTCCTGGTCGCCGTCGCGGGTGGGCGGGACGTCGGGGTGCGAACTCACCCCTCCATTGTCGCGCACTCCGCTGGGCACGGGCTGCCCTATCGGAGGGCGAGCGGCGGGACCTGCCCGATCAGAGCGCGAGAGGCACGACCGCCGAGAGATCGGCGCGCTGGCCCGAGGCGTGGATGCGGGCGGTCGCGCGACCCTCGGCCCAGTCGAGCCGGCCGGTGGCGAGCTCGAGCCAGGTACGCGCATCCATCTCGACCACGTTCGGCGGGGTGCCCCGGGTGTGACCGGGGCCCTCGATGCACTGCACCGCGCCGAACGGCGGCACCCGCACTTCGACCGAGTTGCCCTCGGCCGCGTCGGCGAGCCGCTGCAGCAGGTAGCGCACCGCGGTCGCCCGGGTGTCGCGGGACGCCTGGTCGAAGTCGGCGGTGGCCGCCGTCACGGCCGCCGTGCCTTCGGCGTCGGGGATCCTCGCTTTTGCCATGCCTCCACGGTAGCCCCGGCGTCGACCTCGGTAGGCTGGCGGCGTGAAGATCCTGGTTCTCGGCTCGGGCGCGCGCGAGCACGCCATCATCACCGCACTGCTGCGGGAGGAGGCGCACGAGATCGTCGCCGCTCCCGGCAACGCGGGCATCGCGGCCGTCGTGCCGACCGTGGCGCTCGACGCCGACGACCCGGGTGCCGTCGTCGAGTACGTGCTCGCGGAGGACGTGCAGTTCGTCGTCATCGGCCCCGAGGCGCCCCTGGTCGCCGGGGTGGCCGACGCGCTGCGCACCCGGGGCATCCCGGTGTTCGGACCCGGCCAGCAGGCCGCCGCGCTCGAGGGCAGCAAGGCCTTCGCCAAACGCATCATGGATGCCGCCGGCGTGCCGACGGGCGGCGCGACGACCGCGGCGACGCTGGCCGAGGCATCCGCCGCCCTCGCCCGGTTCGGCGCCCCCTACGTGGTGAAGGCCGACGGGCTGGCCGCCGGAAAGGGTGTGCTCGTGACGAGCGACCTCGACGCCGCCACCGCCCACGCGGCCCACTGGCTGGAGCACGGCGACGTGCTGATCGAGGAGTTCCTCGACGGCGAGGAGGTGTCGCTGTTCCTGCTGAGCGACGGGCACACCGTGGCTCCCCTCTCGCCGGCGCAGGACTACAAGCGGCTGCTCGACGGCGACCTCGGCCCCAACACGGGCGGCATGGGGGCGTACTCGCCGCTGCCGTGGCTCGACGAGCGGTTCGGCAGCGAGCAGGCCTTCGTCGACGAGGTGATCGAGACCATCGCTCTGCCGACCGTGCGCCGGCTCGCGGCCGAGGACACGCCGTTCATCGGCCTGCTGTACTGCGGGTTGATCCTGACCGACCGCGGCATCCGGGTGATCGAGTTCAACGCGCGCTTCGGCGACCCCGAGACCCAGGTCGTGCTGCCCCGGCTGATTACGCCGCTCAGCGACCTGCTCTTCGCCGCGGCCACCGGCACGCTCGGCGAGCAGCCCCGGCCGGTGTTCGGCGACGAGGTGGCGGTCACCGTGGTGCTCGCGAGCGAGAACTACCCGGGGTCACCGGTGATCGGGCGGGTGATCGAGGGGCTCGAGGCGACCGTCGGGATCGAGGGGGTGAGCGTGATGCACGCGGCCACGGATCGCGACGACTCGGGCGCCGAGCCCGTCATCCGCGCCACCGGCGGCCGGGTGCTCAATGTGGTGGCGGTGGCTCCCGACTTCGGGATCGCCCGCGATCGCGCCTACGGGGCGCTGGGGGCCCTGCGCCTGGAGGGGGCGCAGTACCGCGAGGACATCGCGGCGAAGGTCGCGGGGGTGACCGAATGAGCGTCGCGGGGTGGCGGCACCTGTACAGCGGGAAGGTGCGGGATCTGTACGAGCCGGCTGCGGAGGGCGGGGATGCGGGCGCGGCTGCGGCTGCGCCCTCTTCTGGCGCCGAGGGCGCGGCTGCCGGCTCGGCGGCCGCGGCCCTGCTCGTCGTCGCCAGCGATCGGGTGAGCGCGTTCGACCACGTGCTCGAGCCCGGCATCCACGGCAAGGGCGAGCTGCTGACCACGCTCAGCCGCTGGTGGTTCCACCAGCTGGCCGAGGTGCCCAACCATCTGCTCACCGGTGCGGAGGCGGCCGCGCTGCCGCCGGTGCCGGCCGAGCTCGCCGGCCGCTCGATGGTGGTCAAGGCGCTCGAGATGTTCCCGATCGAGTGCGTGGTGCGCGGCTACCTCTCCGGCAGCGGCTGGAAGGAGTACCGGGCGTCGCAGAGCGTGTGCGGCATCGCGCTCCCCGCCGGGCTGCACGACGGCGACCGGCTGCCCGAGCCCATCTACACGCCCGCGTACAAGGCGCCGATGGGCGAGCACGACGAGAACATCAGCTTCGAGCAGACCGTCGAGCTCGTCGGGCTCGACGACGCCACCGCGCTGCGCGATCTGTCGCTGGCCATCTACCGTCGCGCCTCAGCCGTCGCCGAGGCGCGCGGCGTCATCCTCGCCGACACCAAGTTCGAGTTCGGGCGGGATGTCGCGACCGGCGAGATCACGCTCGGCGACGAGGTGCTGACGAGCGACTCGAGCCGGTACTGGGATGCGGCGGCCTACGACTCCGGGGAGCGCACGGCGAGCTTCGACAAGCAGATCGTGCGCAACTGGCTGGCGGCGAACTGGGATCAGACCGGCACGCCGCCCACGCTGCCGCAGGAGATCGTGGAGCAGACGGCGCTCCGGTACCGCGAGCTGCTCGAGCGGCTGACGGGCGAGTAGCGCAGCCTCCGCGGTGTCGGGGGTGGCGCATAGGGTCTGACCATGAACGTGATTCTGGTCGCAGGATTCTGGTTGAAGGGCTCGTCGTGGAACGACGTCGTGCCCGCGCTCCGCTCGGCGGGCCACACCGTGCACACGCCCACGCTCGAGGGGCTCGCCTCGGTCGACGACGACCGCAGCGGGGTGACCCTCGCCTCGCAGACCGCGGAGGTCGTGGCGCTCGTCGAGTCGCTCCCGGCCGACGAGGAGGTCGTGCTGGTCGGGCATTCCGGCGCGGGCTCGATCATCCACGGGGTGGTGGATGCACTGCCCTCCCGCATCGCGCGCGCCGTCTACGTCGACAGCTGGCCGACGGCCGACGGGGTCGCCGTCAACACCGAGCTCGAGGCCTCCGGGGCCGACATCCCGCTGCCGCCCTGGAGCGAGTTCGGCGAGGCCGACCTGCGCGGGCTCACGGATGACGTGCGGGCCTGGTTCCGTGGCATGGCGGTGCCCGAGCCGGTTCGGGTCGCGCGCGATCCCCAGCGGCTGCACGACCCGGCGCGGTTCGACGTTCCGGTCACCCTGATCGCGACCACCTTCACCGAGGAGGAGCTGCAGGGCTACATCGCCTCGGGGCACGAGTACTTCGCCGAGTTCCCGCGACTGAGGTCGGTGACGGTGATCGAGCTGCCCACGGGCCACTGGCCCCAGTTCAGCCGCCCGGCCGACCTCGGCGAGGCCCTGGTCCGCGCCATCGGCTGAGCCGCGGCCGGGCCTCTGTTGCGGCGGCATTCTCCGAGTTCTCTGAGCATCCGGACCGGGATGTCGACCGGTTGGAAGGGTGGAAGGACCGAAAGGAAGGAGCCCTCGTGTCTCTGCTCTCCGATCTGTTCCCCGTGATCTTCGCCGTCATCGGCGTCGCCGTCGTGGTGGTGTTCGTGGTCGTCATCGTCCTGATCGTCAGGAACGCGCGACGAGTGCGGGAGCGCGGCCATGACCCGCTCACCCTTCAGGCCGACCTCGCCACCCGGCTTCTCGACAGCGAGGCGCTCCGTCCGGACACTCCGCTCACCGAGCGTCTGGCCGAACTGGACCGGCTGCGCGACGCCCGCACGATCACGCCCCAGGAGTACGAGGCCGCCCGCGCGAGCGTGCTCGGCGGGCGCTGACGGCGGCGAGCGGTCGCTGACGCCGGTGACTGGTCGCTGACTCCGGCGAGCGGTCGCCGGTCACCGGTCACCGGTCACCCGCTCAGGCCGGGGAGTCGACCGCGGTGGCAACGACGCGGGCCATGGGCTTGCGGATCATGTGGTCGCTCACGTTGACCACGTGCGTCGTCACGTTGCGCATCTTCTCGATCACCTTGAGGTTGCCCGGCACGAGGAACTGGTCGAGCCGGCCGTAGACCACGTCGATCGGCACGTCGACGCTCGCCAGATCGCTGACGACCGTCTGCGACTCGATGCAGTGCTGCAGCGACTTCACGAACGGCTCCCAGTTCTGCTCGGTGATCTCCATCACGTGCTCGACCGGCAGCAGCCGTGAGACCACGGCGGCGGTCGCGGTCGTGAACTGCTTGTTGCCGCGGAAGTACTGGTACGCCTGCAGGTAGCCCTGCACCCGGCTGCGCACGCGGGGGTCGCCGATCTCCTGCGGCGAGAGGTAGACCGGCGGGCTCACCAGCACGAGCTTGGTCACGTGCGAGGGATGCGTCGCGGCGTAGCGCGTGCCGATCAGGCAGCCCAGCGAATGGCCGACCAGCACGAACGGGCGGTCGAGGTGCAGCGAGCGGATGGTGTGGGCGATCGCGGCGACGTGCTCCTCCAGGGTGTACTCGGCTCCCTCCGGCTGGGGCGAACCACCGAAGCCCAGGAGGTCGATCGCGATGACGCGGTGGGTCTTCTCGATCAGCGGGATGACGTAGAAGAAGGTCGCCGACGACGAGGCGATGCCGTGCAGCAGCACCGCGATCGGGCGGTCGTCGCGCTCGGCCGACCCGCCGCCGCTCCCCCGCCCGAAGAGGCCGAGCACATGCGGTCTCGGCGCATCCGGAGTCGTGGTCGCCGCGGCACCCGTGTCGACGGCCACGTGCAGCAGCGGGGCCTTGGGGTCGCGCAGACCCTCGATCACGTCGTCCAGGAGCGCCATCACCCCACTCTGCCGTCTGGGAGCGGCGAGGACCAGCCCCGCGCCGGCCGTCAGCCCTGCTGCGCCGCCCACTCCGCGACGCGACGGGCGCCCTCCTCGGGCGACAGGTCCTCCACGCGGGTCATGACGCTCCAACGCACGCCGAAGGGGTCGACGATCGAGGCGAAGCGGTCGCCGGAGACGAAGGTGGCCGGCGGTTCGCGAACGGTCGCCCCCGCCGCCTCGGCGGCCGTGGTCGCGGCATCCACGTCGGGGAGGTAGATCGCGAGCGAGAACGAGTGGCCGCCCCCGGCGGCGGAGGCGGCGGTCGCCGCGACGAGACCGTACTCCTCGAGCGGTTCGCTCAGGGTGAGCATGCCGGTGCCGAGATCGAGCACGGCGTGGGCGACGAGCTCGGTGCCGTCGGCCCCGGGAAACCGCGTCACGTCGACCACTCGGGCGCCGAAGACGTCGCGGTAGAACTCGATCGCCGCATCGGCGGGCGAGACGACGAGGTGCGGGGTGAGGGAAGTGGAGCCGTGCGGCATGCCGCCGGTCGTGTGGTCGCCGGTGACGCCGCGGGTGCCGGGTTCGGCGGTGTCGGGACCGGCGGTGCCCACGTCTGCGGTGGGGTTGCCGATGCCGTCGGCGGGGGCGGTAGAGGCTGCGGGGGATGCGTTCGGGGTGGTCATGCGGTCATGCTAGGACGAGCATCCGGTGCCCGTCTTGTACGAACGCGACAGTGCGCAGCGCCGGGCCGACGAGGTGTCGGACGAGGTCCGCACGACGGAGAGAGCGCGATGGCAGCGACGGACGAGCCCGAGTCGAAGGGGCACCTCAACCCCGGCGACGAGGGCGTGCACTTCGACCGCTTCGGGCTCGGGCCCGGGCTCGACGACCTCGTGCGGCACGTCTGGGTCGCGCGGTGGAGCATCCCGGCCGGCGAGAGCCGACCCCAGCGCGTGCTCGGGTACCCCGCCTTCAACGCCGTGGTGCGGCCGGGCGGTGCGTCGCTGGCCGGGCCGGATCCGCGGCTGTTCGTCGAGCCGCTCCGCGGGGCGTCGTGGGTGGTCGGGGTGCTGCTGCGGCCGGCGGCGGGGGTGGCTCTGACCACGGCGGCGCCGCGGGCGCTCGTCTCCGCGTCGGAGCCGCTGCCCGACGCCCCGGTCGCCCGCATCGCCGCCGTCATGGCCCGGGGGCGGCGCGGCGCCGGTCCGCTTGCCGACACGCAGCCCGACCCCGCCCCCGACACGGTGGCCGCCGCCGCGCGACGGGAGCTGGTGGGGGTGCTGCGAGGCTGGCTGCTGCCGGCCGCCGGCCGGGTGGATGAACGGGGTCGGCTGCTCAATGCGGTCTGCGACCTGGCCGAGAACGACCCGGAACTGCTCCGCGCCGCCGACCTGGCCGACGCGGCCGGGCTGTCGCTGCGTTCGCTGGAGCGGCTGGTCGGCGAGCGGCTCGGCGTGAGTCCGAAGTGGTTGATCGAGTGCCGTCGGCTGCAGGAGGCGGCCACTACCCTGTTCGCGCATCCGGAGACCCCGCTCAGCGATCTCGCCGCCCGGCTCGGCTACGCCGACTACCCGCACTTCTCGCGCCGCTACGCGCTGTTCCTCGGCGAGACCCCCGAGGCGGCCCGGCGCGCGGGGCAGGCCGGGCAGGCCGGACGGGACGGACGGGACGCCAGCGACGGGCGCGCCGCCGACAGCGCCGACACGGCGCGCTAGCGACCCGCCGCGGCCGCGACGACCCGCGCAGCCTCGCGCTCGGCGCGCTCGTTGCGCACACCCGCCCGGGATCCCGCGAGCTTCGCGGCGATGTGCTCGCCGACCGTGACCGGCTCGTACAGGTTCAGGCGGTCGGCCGAGACGCAGGAGGGCAGCGTCTCGATCAGCGCGTCGAAGTCGCCGTCGTGGAAGTAGGCGGCCGACCGCCGCCGCTCGATCGTGCCGTCGACGATGGGCGGCTTCACGCGGTGGAGCGTCGACATCCAGCGCTCGTTGGTCCAGCGCGCGGTCACGTCGCCGAGGTTGATCAGCAGGGCGTGGTCGGCCGGCGAGACGTCGTGCCAGCCGCCGTCGGCGCCGAGCACCTGCAGCCCCTTGACCTGATCGGCCCAGAGCACGGTCACGATGCCGTAGTCGGTATGCTCGCCCATGCCGGTGAGGTCGCCGTCGAGGTCGACGGTTCCCGGCGGGAGGGCGTAGTTGTTCATCCGCAGCACATCGAGCGAGTGCCCGGTGTAGGCGTCGAAGAAACCGGGCGCGAGGCCCAGCGCGTCGGCGAAGATCTCGGTCATCGTGTTCGCCACCCGGCGGGCCTCGGCGACGTAGGCGGTGACCCGCGGCTGGAAGCCGGGCGCCGCATCCGGAGCCGAGGGCCAGACGTTCTCGGCGTAGTGCACCGGGTCGAGCTCGACCCCCGGGTAGTCGGCCTGCGAGGCGCCGACGTTGAAGGCCTCGAAGAAGTCGTTCATCCGGCTGGCCGACTCGACGCCGAGGCTCAGGCTCAGGCTCTCCGACTTGGGCGGGGCATAGCCGCGGTTGATGCCGGGCGGGGTGCGGTAGGTCTTCTTCGTGTCGAGGTCGAGGCCGAAGAACTCGTCCATCGCGGCGGCGAGACCGTCGGTCGTCGCGCGCGGGATGCCGTGGCCGAGGATCTGGATGAAGCCCACCTCGCTGCACGCGGCATCGATCGCCTTCGCGACCGCATCCTTCTCGTCGGCGCTGCCGCCTGCGACGTAGGGGGTGATGTCGACCACGGGAACCTGGAATGCCATGAGTCCTCCTCGAGGATTGACAGTAATCGGGCCGCGTTACGGCGATGTAACGCGGCCCTCAGGATTCGTGGTGCGGCTCAGTGCTCGTTGTACGTGCCCTCGACCAGGATCTCGGAGGTCTCGTTGTACCGGTACTGGGCCGTGGGCGGGCCCTCGGAGCCGTCGGAGTCGGCGGACTTGAGGTACACGAGCTGGCCCTCGCTGTAGGGGAGGACGAGCTCGTCGGGGGCTCCGTCGTCGAGCGGGATGGTCTGGCCGTCGAGGGGGCCGCCGGACAGGTGCGCGAGAGCAGGTGTTGTCATGCTGCAAGGGTACCCGGATGCCGCCGTGGTGGTGATTGCCGGGTGCATCACTCAGGATGGGGGGATGGTCGACGCCCGGGAGCTCGCCGCGGCCGCGCCGCGGGGGTCGTTCGCGCTGCAACCGCGGGGGCCGTACTCGCTCGCCGAGAGCATCCGGTTCTTGGAGGGGTTCGAGCCGGCCAAGTACGAGGCCGGCGCCGACGTGAACGGCCTGGAGGTGGTCTTCCCGCTCGAGGGGTCGTGGCTGACCGTCGGCATCGGCGTCGAGCAGGTCGGCACCGAGGTGCGCGGCCGGATCGTCGCCGCGCGCCCGCTCAAGCGGCTCGAGCTGTCGGCGGCGCGGCAGCAGATGGAGCGCATCCTCTCGCTCGACGTCGACGGCAGCGGCTATGCGGCGATCGGCGAGACCGATCCGGTGATCGGCGGCCTGCAGGGGCGGTACCCCGGGCTGCGGCCGGTGGGGTTCTGGTCGTGGTACGAGGCCGCGGCGTGGTCGATCATCAGCCAGCGCATCCGCACCGGGCAGGCGGCGACGCTCAAGGCGAAGCTCGCCCGCGAGCTCGGCGTGGGGGTGGTGGTCAACGGTGAGCGGCGCTGGGGCTTCCCGGCGCCCGGGGTGCTGGCACAGCTGTCGTCGTTCCCGGGGCTGACGCCGCAGAAGGTCGACTGGCTGCGCTCGCTGGGCGAGGTGGCGCGCCGCAACACGATCGACAGCGTCAGCCTGCGACGGATGCCGCGCGCCGACGCCCTCGCGCTGCTGCAGACGCTGCCCGGCGTGGGCCCGTTCTCGGCCGAGCTGATCCTCCTGCGCGGTGCGGGCGAGAAAGATGCCGCACCCGTCGGCGAGAAGCGCTTCGCCGAGGCGGTCGCCGCGGCCTACGAACTGGAGGCGCCGCCCTCGGCCGACGACCTCGAGGTGCTGAGCGAGGGGTGGGCGCCGTATCGCACGTGGGTGACGGTGCTCCTCCGGCGTGCCGCGGCCGACGCCGGTGCGTCGGACTCCGGCGCCGCGGACTCTGGCGCCGCGGAATCTGGTGTCGCTGACGCCCCTGCGGAGCCCGCAGACGCCCCCACCAACTCGAACCCGCAAGACGAGGCCCTAGACGAGCCTGATGGGGATGCTGACGCTGGCGATGAGGGCGCTAGTGCTGGTGCTGATCGCGAGGCGGCGGAGACGGATGTGGACGCCGAAGCCCCCGAGTCACCACGCCGCAGAGCCTTCTTCGGCATCCGCCGCAAGTCCTGACCCCTCGAGAAGTCACCTTTACGTCCCAAACCCTCCCTTTAGACGTAAAAGCGACTTCTCGGCGCGCGCGGAGCGGCACCCGGTCCGCGATCCGTCACTTGTTGCCGCTATGGGGGCGGGATAGCGGCAACAAGTGACGGATCGAGGGCATTCGGGGGCGCCACGGGGGGGCGGGGACGAGGGGGACGGGACGAGGAGGTGTGTCAGCGGGGGGTGAGGCGGGCCAGGGCGAGGGCGTCGGCCGCGAAGAGCGCCCAGACGTCGGCGGCCGCGAGCGGGAGCGCGACCCAGTCTTTGAACGGGCGACGCTGGCCGCCGGGGTCGAACAGCTCCGCCTCGGGGATCGCCAGCGCCGCCGTGTGCTCGGCGGATCCCGCACCGAGCTTCAGGGCGAAGGCGGCACCGCTCAGACAGGCGAACATTGTGCCCGCCCGGGTCAGGATGGGCCGCCCCATCATGCGCCCGCGCTCCACCGACGGGTCGCCGAGCTCGGCGACCACCAGGTCGAGGCGCTCGAGCGCCTCCTCCGAACTCACCGGCACGGCCACGCGGTCAGAGTACCGCCGCGCACCCCGCCCTGTCAGGCCGCGGCCGCCGCCGGCCGCCGCTCAGGCGGCCGGGTACGCCCCGACGAGCTTGACGGCCCCGCCGTCGACGCCCTTGGCCCCCTGCTCGAACCCGTCGGCCGGCGAGAAACTGCGCGCCGCGGTCGAGACCGTGCCGACCGGCCACGTCGGGATGCCGAGCGCCGAGATCGCGGCGGCCACCGCATCCGCTTTGGCCGCGTCGACGACCGCGAAGAAGCCGATGCCCAGGTTCCAAGTGCCCTCGGACGACTCGAGGGTCGAGCCCGCGATCGACGACAGCACGCGGAACACCGGCGCCGGCGACCAGGTCGCGCGGTCGACCTCGACCCACGACCCGACCGGCAGCACGCGGGCGAGGTTGGCGGCGATACCGCCCCCGGTCACGTGCGAGAGCGAGTGGATGGCGCCGGCGAGCGCCGGGTCGGCCAGGATCTGCACCAGCGGCCCCGTGTACAGCCGCGTCGGCTCGAGCAGCACCTCGCCGACCACTCCGCCGAAGTCGTCCGAGTGCGAGTCGTAGGCGAGCGACGCCCCCGCGAGGATGTGCCGCACCAGCGAGTAGCCGTTCGAGTGCAGCCCCGACGACTCCAGGGCGAGCACGACGTCGCCGTCGCGCACCCGCTCGGCGCCGAGGGTCGCATCCGCTTCGACCACGCCCACCGCGGCCCCCGCCACGTCGTAGTCTTCGGCCCCCATGAGTCCGGGGTGCTCGGCGGTCTCGCCGCCGACGAGCGCGGTGCCGGTCGCCGAGCAGGCGCGCGCGATGCCGGCGACGATCGTCGCGATGCGCTCGGGCACGACCTTGCCGCAGGCGATGTAGTCGGTCATGAACAGCGGCTTCGCCCCGACCACGACGATGTCGTCGACGACCATGCCCACGAGGTCTTGCCCGATGGTGTCGTGCTTGTCGAGCGCCTGAGCGATCGCGACCTTGGTGCCGACGCCGTCGGTCGAGGTGGCGAGCAGCGGATGCGCGTAGCCCTTGAGCGCCGAGGCGTCGAACAGCCCCGCGAACCCGCCGACCCCGCCGAGCACCTCGGGGCCGTGCGTCTGCTGCACCGCCGCCTTCATCAGCTCGACCGCGCGGTCGCCCGCCTCGGTGTCGACTCCGGCTGCGGCGTAACTGTTGCTCATGCGCCTATTCTCGCAGGCCCGTCGCCCCGCCCCGATGTCACGCGGGGCAGGCCGCGAGGTTCTGCACGTTCTGGCTGAGCGAGTTGGGCCCTCCGAGCAGCACCACTTTCGTGGCGCCGAGGCGCTGGATGTCGCTCAGCACCCCGCGCGGCACGCAGTCGGTCGGCACCACGTAGAGCGGTGCGTGTCCGGTGCCGGCGAGCACCCCGCCGGCGAGCGCGTCGGGGAAGTTCAGGCCGGTCGCGAGGTAGACCGTGCCGGTCGACGAGAACGCCTGGTTGAGCGCGATCGAGGTCTGGTAGCGGTCGGCTGCCGCGACGCGGGTGACGGATGCGGGGACCCCGGCCAGCGAGTCGAGCACGCCCTGCGAGACCGAGTTCGGGCCACCGGCGACCACGATCGACTGGGTCTGCAGCGTGCGGAACAGCTGCAGCGTCTCGGCGTCGGCCGAGGGCTGCGACCCGTTCACGAGCACGACCGGCTGCAGCGAGGAGCCGGCGGCCCCGCCCGCTGAGAGGGCGTCGGGGAAGTTCGTTCCGGTCGCCGCGTAGGCGTTCGGGGCGGTCGCCCCCTCGATGCCGAAGACGGTCTGCACGACCGCGCGGCTCGCGGCGTACCGGTCGGCGCCGGCCAGTCGCTCGACGCTCGTGCCCTCGACCAGGGTGCCGAGCTGCCCGGCAACGGCATCCGACACCGAGTTCGGGCCGCCGACGACGACGATGCGGTCGGGCGCGAGGCGCGTGATCTCGGCCTGCACCACCGCCGGCACGTCGTCGCGGGTGACCAGCAGCAGCGGGCCGCCCTGCTTGACGGCCGCGGGGCCGGCGCTGAGCGCATCCGGGTAGTTCTGGCCGGTCGCGACGTACACGACCGGGACGGTCGCGGGGGCCGGGTACGCGGCCTGCGAGATCTTCACGGCCCCCTCGTACCGGTCAGTGCCCGAGATGCGGGAGACGCTCGGCGCCCCGACGACGGTGAACGACCCGGTGACCGCCGCCGACGTCGACGTGCCGGCGCCGGATCCGAACACGGCGGTGGCGCGGTACGTGTGCGCGCCGCCGGTAATCCCGGTGGCGAAGAGCGACCAGGTGCCGTCCTGGGCGACGCTGGTGCTGGTCGCCGGGCCGCCGTCGATGCTGACGAGCACGGAGTGCCTCGTGCTGCCGGAGGGCAGGGTGCCCGTGATCGGCTGACCCCAGGTCAGCGTTCCGCCGGAGGCGGGCTGGGCGACGACGGGGGCTTCGACGGCCACCTCGAGCTGCCAGTTGAGCTCCGAGCTCAGCACCGAGCCGTAGGGCGGGGCCGAGATCATCGGGAAGACGCCCGAGAACTTCGGGTTGTCGGGCGTGCTCGGTTCTGAGCAGGACGACACGTAGTTGCCTGAGGAGAGCAGACCCATGGCGTAGGGGCCAGAGACGACCGCCCCGCCGCTGTCGCCCGGGAGGGCGCAGAACGTCGTGATGTCGACGTTGATCTCGACCTCCGTGTCCCCGCCATCCTTGACCGGCAGCAGGACGTCGGTGGCTTCGACGGTGCCGCAGGTCCACCCGGTCGTGCGGCCGGACTTGCAGATCGGCTGTCCGACGATCGCGTCCCCGTAGTCGCGGACGACCTGCTGAGACCCGGAGGTGACCGGGCCGGTGTTGCCGTTCCAGGTGCCGACGGCGGGCTTCGGGGTCCAGGTCGAGGTGGTGCTGGCGACGAGACCGGTGTCGAGCTCGTTGCCGAGCGCGAAGCTGCCTCCGACCGGATCGCCGAGGCGGTCACCGGCCCCGGACACCACGTTCGGCTTCGGCTGGACCAGCTCGGTCACCCGGCCGTTCTGGTCGGTGCCGTCGACCTTGCAGTGCCCGGCGGTGAGGAACTGCTTCTGCCCGCTCACCCGGTCGACGCCGTTGAAGGCCACCGAGCAGTAGTAGTTGTAGACGGAATCCGTCGAGAAGAAGCCCTGCCCACCGACGAGGTCCTTGAGGAGCCGGGGCTCGGCCTCGCCCGGGTCGAAGGCCTGCGGCTCGCCGAGCACCGGAGTCGCGTCGACCGCCGCGACGAGATCGGCATCCGCGGTGTCGGCGACGTTGACCACGAGTGCCGTGCCGTCCAGGTGGGCCCCGAGCACGTCGACCCCTGCGGATGTGAGGCCGTGGACCACCGCCGAGGCGTTGGCCGCGGCGTCGGCGCGAGCGAGGTAGTCGGCGGGGGTCTGGCCCAGGTCGTCGGCGAGGGCGGTGGCGAGTTCGGCGGGGAGCTCCGAGGCCTGGGCGGCATAATCGTCGGCGGAGTACTGGGCCATCGCCACGAGCGGGGCCGCGGCTGAGCTCGGGCCGGGGGTCGCCCGGGGCTCCGGAGCGACGATCTCCGCCGAGGCTGACCCGACGGCGACGAACGGAGTGGCCAGGAGCGCTGTGGCCGCGAGGGCGACGGCGGCGAGGGCGCGGATGCGGGTGGAACGGCGGGACATCGGGACCTCTCGTCTGCGCCTCGGGCGCACGGTTCCCGAGAGGATCCCGCCTGATGTCGCGAGCCCCCGACTCGGATGGCGCTCATCCTAGGACACGCGTGTTGCGCATCCGTGACGCCCACTGCGGATCGACCGCAGATCGACGGCGGATCGAGCGCGGATCGACCGCCGAGCACCCCGCCGCGGCAGGTAGAATCGTTGCAATGTGCGGCATCGTGGGTATCGTCTCGTCTGACCCCGTCAACCAACTCGTGTACGACTCCCTCCTGCTGCTGCAGCACCGGGGGCAGGACTCGACGGGCATCGCCACGGCCGAGGGCAGCATCTTCCACATCGTGAAGGCCAAGGGCCAGGTGCGCGAGGCGTTCCGCACCCGCGACATGCGCTCGCTGCTGGGCACGATGGGCCTCGGCCACGTGCGCTACGCGACACAGGGCAAGGCCTCGCAGGAGCAGGAGGCGCAGCCGTTCTACGTGAACGCGCCGTACGGCATCATCCTCGTGCACAACGGCAACCTGACGAACACGCGCGAGCTGACCAACGAGCTCTACAGCATCGACCGCCGGCACCTGAACACGAGCTCCGACACCGAGGTGCTGCTCAACGTCTTCGCCAACGAGCTGCAGTCGGAGATCACCGGCCTCTCGCTTGACCCCGACCAGATCTTCACCGCCGTCTCGCGCGTGCACGAGCGCGTCGAGGGCTCCTACGCCGTGATCTCGATGATCGCCGGGCACGGGCTGCTCGCGTTCCGCGACCCCTTCGGCATCCGGCCGCTCACCATCGGCAGCCGACTGCTCGAGAGCGGCCAGACCGAGTACGTCGTCGCCTCCGAGTCGCTCGTGATGGAGAGCCTCGGCTACACCGTGCTGCGGGATGTCGAGCCCGGCGAGGCGGTCTTCATCACCCTCGACGGCGAGCTGATCTCGAAGCAGTGCGCGCCGAACCCGGTGCTCATCCCGTGCTCGTTCGAGTACGTCTACCTCGCCCGGCCGGACTCGGTGCTCTCGGGCATCTCGGTCTACGAGGCCCGGCTGCGGCTCGGCAACTCGCTGGCCGACACGGTGGCGCGCTACACGCCGATGGGTGACATCGACGTGGTCATGCCGATCCCGGACTCGTCCCGCCCGGCCGCGATGCAGGTCGCCCAGAAGCTCGGCGTGGAGTACCGCGAGGGCTTCTACAAGAACCGCTACGTCGGGCGCACGTTCATCATGCCCGGGCAGGCGGAGCGCAAGAAGTCGGTGCGGCAGAAGCTCAACGCGATGTCGAGCGAGTTCAAGGGCAAGAACATCCTGATCGTCGACGACTCGATCGTGCGCGGCACGACCTCGAAGGAGATCGTCGACATGGCCCGGCAGGCCGGCGCCCACAAGGTCACCTTCGCCTCGGCGGCTCCGCCGGTGCGCTTCCCGCACGTCTACGGCATCAACATGCCGTCGCGGCACGAGCTCGTGGCGCACGACCGTAAGATCCCCGAGATCGCGCAGGCGATCGGGGCCGACCACCTGATCTACCAGGAGGTGGAGGACATGCGGAAGGCCATCACGATGGGCTCGTCGGTCACCGACCTCGAGATGAGCTGCTTCACGGGCGAGTACGTTACCGGCACGGTGACGCCGGAGTACCTGGCGTGGGTGGAGAAGAACCAGCTGAGCTGAGCATCCGCTCGCCTGCGCCCTGGCCCGGGGCCATCCGCCCGCTACGCCGCTCGGCCGCCGCTAGGCTCGATCGCATGGCGACCCCCGACTTCGTTCTGGCCCTCCGCGAGAAGATCGGGCACCTGCCCCTGTGGTTGTCCGGGGTCTCGGCGGTGGTCGTGCGCGAGAACGGCGACGTGCTGCTGGTGCGCCGCAGTGACAACGGGGCCTGGACCCCGGTGACCGGCATCATCGACCCCGGCGAGGAGCCGGCCGTCGCGGGGGCGCGCGAGGTGCTCGAGGAGGCGTCGATCGTCGCCGAGCCCGTGCGTCTGGTCTTGGTGCACACGATCCCCGAGATCGTCTACCCGAACGGCGACCGCTCGCAGTACCTCGACATCTGCTTCCTGTTCCGGTACGTCTCGGGCGAGCCGTTCCCGGCCGACGGCGAGAACACCGAGGCGGCCTGGTTCGCTCCGGATGCGCTGCCGCCGATGTCCGACGAGATGCGCGCGCGCCTCACCCACGCCCTCGACGGAACACCCGAGGCCCGCTTCGAGTCCTGACCCGCCTGCCCCGAGCCCGGCCCTCGCGCGTCGGCGTGGGCCGGACAGGTTCGGGGCCTAGCGGGACGTTCGGGGCTTGCGTCGGAGGAGGAGCGCGAAGCCGGCGAGGAGGAGCGCGAGGGCCACGCCACCGGCTGAGGCCGCCGCGCCAGCGTCGGCACCCGTGTTCGCGAGCCCGGACGGGGTCGACCCGGAAGGAGTCGGCCCCGAGGGAGTCGGCCCGGAGGGGGTCGGCCCGGGTGTCGGTTGCGGGGTCGGCCCGGGCGTCGGCTGCGGGGTCGGCTGCGGGGCGGGCACGACGTCGATCGTGACGCTCGCCGACACCGCGCCGAGGGTGGCGGTGATGGTGTGCGGGCTGGCATGGGGGAACGTCACCGAGAAGCCGTCGACGACGTCCGTGGCGACGGACGAGGTGAGCACCGCATCCGAGGCGTCGACCGGGTTGCCGGCGGCGTCGGTGCCGGTGACCGTGAAGGCGACGGTGCCGCCCTGCTCGACCGTCGGGGTCGTCGGCGTGATCGCGAGCGAGCTCAACGGCCCGGCGACGACCGTGACGGCCGACGTGGTCGTGATCGACCCGAGGGTGGCGGTGACGGTGTGGGCTCCGGCCCCCGAGAACGTCACCGTCCGGCCGGCGATGGTGTCGGCCGCCGACGACGAGGTGAGCACGGCCGCGTCGACGTCGACGGCGTTGCCCTCGGCATCCGAACCCGTGACCAGGAAAGCGACCGACGCGCCCTGGGCGACCGTGCCCGAGGCGGGGGTGAGGGCCAGGGTGGCGAGCGGACCCGGCGCGACCTGGATCGTGAAGGTCTTCTGCAGCAGCGCATCCTGAACCGTCGTGGACGCCGTGATGCTGCACGAGCGAGCGACGGTGAACACCACGCCGGCACCGATCGTGCAATCGGCGGAGGTGTAGTCGACCGCGGGCTGCGGCACCAGCGGCGACCCGGTGAGCCCGTTCACGGTGACCGGGAAGTCGTACGGCTCGCCCGCCGTCGCCGTCAGAGCAGCCGGATCGGCGGAGACGGCGATCGATGCCGGCGCGACCCCGTAGAGGTCGAGCGTGCCGGAGCCGGCGGTGGACGAGGTGCTCGTGAACCAGTCGCCCGACCCGTCTGCCGCCGTGTTCCACAGCGTGCCGGCCGGCGGGGCCGGGAGCGTCCGGGCGCCGTCCGCGAACGAGGGCGCGAACACCCGAACGCTCGGGATGGTCGGGGCGAAACGCACGAGACGGTTGTTGCCCGTCACGGTGGTGTTCATCGGGTCCAGCGTGATGGTGCCCTGGTTGTCGATCGTTCCCGGACCGGTGATGGAGGCTCCCGCGGCGGGGTCGTCGACCGCGCCCAGGATGCGGCCGGTGGGGCCGACCGTGATCTCGGGCCCCGCGGCGGCATGGGTGCCCACGTAGAGCCGACCCGAGGGAAGGCGCAGCACGCCGTCGACCGTGACAGTGCCGAAGTCGCTCGTGGGCTCGCCTACGCTCGTGTCCCAGCCTGCGCCGATGGCGTTGAGAGAGCCGGCGACCACGACCTCTCCGTCGGCGCCGATCGTCAGCGAACCGCCCGCGCCCCCCACGTCGCCCGGGTTGAATCCGGGGATGCCTCCCCCGATGGCTGTGCCGTCCTCCGACGAGGACGTCGCCGTCAGGATGCCGCCGGTCACCGTGACCTGCGCCCCCGCACCACCCGAACCGATGGCCTGGCCGCCCCCGCCGACCGCGACCGTGAAGCTCTCCTCGGCGTACGCGTTGAGCGCCCCGGAGGTGACCGTGACGGTCCCACCCGCACCCGACGGATAGCCGCCGCCCACGGCCGCGCCCAATCCGTTCGAGTAGGCGTTCACGGTGCCACCCGCGACGACGAGCGAACCTCCGGCAGCACCCCTGGACCCGCCGATCCCGGCCCCGAACGATGCGGATGCCCGCGCGACGACCGTGCCGCCGGTCACCGTGAGGGACGCCCCCGTGGTCTGGATCCCCGGCGTCGCGGCGGCCGCGCCCGTCGCGATCGCTGCAAGGGTGCCACCCGTGCCGTCCGTGGGCCCCTCCACCGTGAGGCCCTTCCCCGCCGCGATCACGACGTTCAGCACGGACAGGTCATGCGTGCCGAGATCGATCGCGGTGTCGCACGGCACGGTCAGAGCCGTCGTGGGCGCCGCGATGTCGGCCCCCAGCAGGATCGTGTTGGGGGCCGTCGCGCAGTCGGCCAGCGCATCCTGGAGCTGCCCGATGGTCGAGACCGTCGTCGTCGCCGCGAAGACCGGGGCGACCGGGATCGCGACGAGGGCGGCGACCGTCACCAGCAGAGCGGCACCGGCGCCCAGGGCACGGCGTCGTACGGAGAGCGGGCGGGTCATGCCGGTCATGCGGGTCCTTCGGGGGCGTCGGGTCGGACTCCCCCGAAGCGTCCGCCAGACGCCCCCGAGCGTCCGATGGACGAAGGGCAGCTCTTGATCGTCCTTCACCGGGCGGCGGCGGCACAACAGCCTCCTGCGGACATGTCCGCAAGAGGACGGCCGCATCGCCCACGGACGGCGCCCGCGACTGAACGGCGTTCGAGCTGGTCGCGTGCCTGCCCGGTCGGCGAGCCGGAACCCCGCGCGCTAGCGGGGGGGGGCCAGCACGGCGGCGAGCTTGGATCGGCGACTGATCCCCAGCTTGGCGAACGCGCGATGCCGGTGGGCCCGACCGTGCGGTGCGACAGGCAGATCTGATCGGCGATCTGTCGCTTGCTCAGACCGTCCGCCGCGAGCCGCGCGACGAGGAGGTCCTCCCCGGTGAGGAGCCGAGCGTATCCTCCTCGAACACGATCAGGAGGAGTCCGTCGCCTCCCGGCACCTCGAAGGTCGTGCAGGCCGCGCGCGCCCGCGCGGAGCCCCCGACGTCCACACGCATCCGCCCGTGCGTGACCGGCCGCGCCTCGTGGCGCGCCCAGATCCGGCGGAACGCCTCGTCCCGGATCGACAGACGCCCCACCAGCTGCTGGAAACGGCGGTCGAAGGGGTTGCCGTGATAGCGGAGCGCTGCCAGCACCCGGCCGGCGCCGGCCTCCCAGTCGGCTTCGTCGCGACCCTCGTCGGCGAACACCGACTCGACCAGGTTGAGGCCCGGCCGGAGCCGATGGTCGCCGATCCGCCCGGCCGCCTCGTTGACGACCACCACGTCGAAGGTGCTCGAGACGACCATCGCCGGCGTCGTCGACCACCCCCGGAGCAGGTTCTCCAGTCGCGGGACCAGGTCGGTCGCGGGCTCCCCCGCGGACGACGGGTCGGGATGCAGTTGGATCTGCCGCAACCGCAGCAGGTGCTGCTCGGCGCTGTCGTCGAGCAGCAGCGCCTTCGCGATGCCCCGCAGGACCTGGTCGGACGGCTCGCGATCGTGGCCCTGCTCCAGCCGCAGGTAGTACTCGGGGCTGATCGACGCCAGCTTCGCGACCTCTTCGCGCCGGAGCCCCGGGACCCGGCGGTTGGGCGCCCGCACGAGACCGACCGCCTCGGGCTGGACGGCGGCACGGCGGGCCCACAGGTACTCGCCCAGGATCGTCGACGACCGGTTCGGCGTCACGCCGTTCACGATCGGCCTCCGACGCTGCGGACGGCTGCGGAGACGGCATCGTGATCCTGCCACGGAGACCCGCCACCCGCTCCGAGGCCGCCGATCACGACGCCGTCGCGATCGAGGATGGGCCTCCTCCGGCCACGAACACCAGCCTCACCTCCGACGAGGTCGCACTCGTCGCGAGCGGACCTCCCGCGGCCGCCGCGGCCCTGGCGTCGCCGTGACGATGGTCGGCGCGCATGGCCGGCGAGGCGTGGGCGATCCGCGACGACCTGACCACGTCGGCCGCCGTCGAGCCCTCCTCGGCGTGCAGGACGATGAGCAGGTGGTGCTCGTCGCCGGCCGGCCTCAGGCTCTGCAACGAGAACTCGACGCGGCCGTACCCCGCGACCTCCAGGGTCACGGCGGTCGAGTCGAACGGTGCTGCCGTGTGCGCGGCCCAGAGGCGGCGGAAGTCGGGGTCGCGCATCGAGAGCAGCCCCACGATGTCCTGGAACCGGGGGTCGGACGGGTCGGCGTGGAATCGCAGCGCCGCGAGGGCGCGATCGGCCGTGGTCTCCCAGTCGAGGTCGGATGCCCGCCAGTCCCGGCCGAAGACGGTGAGCACCAAGTTCGCGCCGGGATCGACGCCGCCGGGCAGGATCGCCCTCGCGAGGTCGTTGACCAGGACCACCGTCTGGTTGCGGTCGACGACGAAGGCCGGCATCGTCGACCACTGGGCGATCACCGGGCCGAGTGCGGCCTCCACGCGTCGCCGCGACTCGACCGTCCCGGTCAGTCCGGACTGGATCGCCACCAGCCGCGTCATGTACTGGACCGCATTGGCGTCGAGCTTCAGCGCACGCGCGAGGGAACGCACGACCTGGTCGCTCGGTTGATGTCCTCTGCCCTGCTCGATCCGGAGGTAGTACTCGGGACTGATGCCGGCGAGCTGGGCCACCTCGTCGCGGCGAAGCCCCGCCACACGACGACCCGGCATGCTCCGGAGCCCGACGTCTTCAGGCCGCAGGCTCGCCCGACGCGCCCTCAGATACTCGCCCAGTGGTGAGTCCACCACGCACCTCGCCTTCCTCGTGCCGGTCGCCGGCGCTGGTCCCGGTCACCGCTGGACCGTTCACCATCCACTGTGACGACCCGGTCGCGTCGCGTCCATGCAGAACACAGGCAGTCCAGAACGGAAGGTATCCGGTCGGCACGACTCTGCCGGTCTTCGGCGCACTCGTAGCGCTGCAGGATGCCCGCACCGGGTCGCACAGGCTGTCCCCGTAAGGGCCACGTGCTCCGCGGCACCGGATTCCTAACGTGGTGCACGTCGCACACCGACGACCCCACACCAAGGAGACAGATCATGCCGTACTTCACGACGTCCGAGGGCATCGAGCTCTACTACACCGACAACGGGGCCGGCCGGCCCATCGTCTTCAGCCACGGCTGGCCCCTCTCGAGCGATGCCTGGCAGGTGGAGCTGAAGGTGTTCGCCGACGCCGGCTACCGCACCATCGCCCACGACCGTCGGGGTCACGGCCGGTCGCAGAAGACCTCCACCGGCAACGACATCGACACCTACGCCCGCGACCTCGCCGAGCTGATCGACCACCTCGACCTGCACGACCTCGTCATCTGGGGGCACTCCACCGGCGGCGGCGAAGCGGTCCGTTACGCCGCCCAGTACGCCGAGGGTCGCGTCGCCAAGGTCGTCACCGCGGGCGCCATCCCGCCGGTGATGCTCAAGTCGGACAAGAATCCGGAAGGATCCCCGATCGAGGTCTTCGACGGCATCCGCGCGGGCGTGCTGAAAGACGCGTCGCAGTTCTGGATCGACCTCGCCGAAGGCCCGTTCTACGGCGCCAACCGCCCGGGGAGCTCCGTCTCCGAGGGGGCGAAGCGCGACTTCTGGCGCCAGGGCGCGCTGGTGAACCTCGCGGCGGCCTACGACTGCGTCAAGGCGTTCTCGGAGACCGAGCAGTTCGACGACCTGAAGGCGCTCGACGTGCCGATCTACATCGCGCACGGCTCCGACGACCAGATCGTCCCGATCGCCGGCGCCGCCGAGCAGAGCATCAAGCTCGTCAAGCACGGCACGCTGAAGGTCTACGAGGGCGCTCCGCACGGCATCTACGGCGACTACCAGGACGAGCTCATCAAGGACGTCCTCGCCTTCATCAAGGAGTGACGTGATGCCGGCACTCCGCTCCCGTCCGCCGCTGAACACCTTCGGCATCGCTTTCGGGTTGACCGGGCTGGCCGGGGCATGGACCGAGGCGACGCGATCACTCGCGTCGCCTCAGGTCGTCGGTGAGGCGATCTGGGTCCTCGCCCTGCTGGTCTGGCTCGTCACGGTCGGCCTGTACCTCGGCCGGCTGCACGGCTGGCGCGAGCTGATCGGAGACCTCGAGAACCCGGTGCTCGGACCGTTCGCCGCACTCGTCCCGATCCCGCCGATGCTCCTCGGAGCCCACCTCACGCCGGTGCTGCCCGAGGTGGGCGTGCCGCTCGTCTGGGTCTGCGTGGCCGCCTCCGCGGTGTTCGGGTCGTGGTTCATCTCGCAGCTGCTGACCGTCTCGCGGGGGTTCGGGCCCGTCCACAGTGGATACTTCCTCCCGACCGTCGCCGCCGCTCTGCTGACGGCGCAATCACTGGCGGTCGTCGGCGAGCCGAAGCTCGCGGTCGGCGCCCTGGGCATCGGGATGCTCTTCTGGCTGCTGATCGGCGGGGCCGTCATCGCCCGGCTGATCGGCGGCCCCGATTCCCTGGCAGCGCTGATGCCCACGCTCGGCATCTTCTCGGCCCCGCCCGCCGTGGCGGGGAACGCCTGGTGGATCATCAGCGGCGGTCAGAGCGGCATGGTCGGCGAACTGCTCGCTGGCGCCATGGCGGCGGTCATCGCGCCCCACCTGTTCCTGATCGGGCGGTACGCGAAACTGCCGTTCGCACTGGGATTCTGGGCGCTCACCTTCACGGCGGCCGCCAGCGCCACCTTCACGCTGCGACTGCTCTCGCTCGAGAGCGGAGCCTGGGCCCCCGTGGCGGCCTGGGTCGTGCTCGCGGCCGCCACGGTGTTCATCGGGGCGATCGGCGTGCGATCCCTGGCACTCCTGAGACCGCGACGACGAGTCCTGTCGTGAGGCACAGTCCGGCCGCTGCGACGAGCGGCCGGACGTCGACGTAGAACGCGGTCGCCGGATACGCGGCCGCCAGCACCCCGAACTCGGCGGCGGCCGTCGCGACCAGCGCGACGGCCCCGAGGAGGGTCGCCGTCACCACCCCGATGACCACCTCCCACAGGCGCTGCAGGATCATCACCCGGGTCCCGGCACCGAGCGAATCGAGCGTGCCCGTCTCGCGTCGACGCTGCACCGAGCGCAGCAGCAGTGCCGCACCTCCGCCGACGGCCGCGAGCAGCACGGGCCCGAAGAGCACCAGCACCGTTCCCGCCGTCGAGTCGTCGCCCGCGACACCGGCGGCGCTCGCGGCGGTCGAGGTGCCGGCCAGGAAGGTGACGGGGAGGCCGATCGCGACGACGAACGGCGTGATCGGCGCCGCGCCGTCGGAGCTCCGCGTGACGTCGGCGCGCGCCAGCAGGAACGACGTCGACCACCGGCCCGGAACCACCGCCGTCCACGCGCGTGCCGCGGCCGCCATCGCCCCGCGACCCGGCAGGC
Organism: Herbiconiux sp. 320_LB; assembly: GCF_059691755.1. Lineage (NCBI taxonomy): Bacteria > Bacillati > Actinomycetota > Actinomycetes > Micrococcales > Microbacteriaceae > Herbiconiux > Herbiconiux sp. 320_LB. Next base: position 545,712 of record NZ_JCAWAD010000002.1, read on the forward strand.
ACATCAGCGCCACCACGGCCGGTCCCAGGAGGAGCGGCTGCGAGCCGCCCGTGGAGACGGACGACGGCAGGGAGACGAGCAGCTGATAGACGAGGAGAGCGAGGGCGACCGCGACGAGGCTCTTCCCGATCAACACCCCGGCGCCGCGACCGGCTGACGCGTCGGCCGTACCGACGCCGCTGAGCAGCCGGACGGGTGGGGTGGCCGCAGCGCGCCGGGCGGCGGGGATCGCGGCCCCGCCCACGACCAGTGCAACGGCCACGACCGCGATCACCAGCGTCGCGGGGCCGACGTGCGCGTCGAAGGCCCCCACGGCCTCCGTGAGGGTGGCCCGGGCGAACACCGGCCCGAACCACTGGCCGAGCAGCGCACCGGGCACGGCGCCGAGGATCCCCACGACGACCACCTGGGCGAAGACGACCACACCGACCTGGCCGGGCAGCACTCCGGCGATCTGCCAGAGCCCGAAGGTCGGCCGCCGCGCGTCGATCGTGGCGCGGGCGACCGAGCCCGTCACGATCACGAGAGACACCAGGGTGAACGCGATCACCGTGCCGGCGATCGCCAGCAGCGCGAGCGACGTGAGACCCTCGACCGGCAGCGCCGACTCGATCAGGGTCGCGGGCACGAGCGCGACGAAGGCGCCCGCCGCCGCCACGAGACCGGCCGCCGCCCACAGAACCCAGGAGTCGCGCAGATCCTGCAGTGCGAGCCGGCCGATCATGCCGCCTGCTCCACCGCGCGGAAGACGTCTCGGGCGCTCGGCCGCACCAGCTCGCGGTGCACGCGTCCGTCGCGCATGACCAGCACGCGGTCGGTCTTGGAGGCCGCTTCCGGGTCGTGCGTGACCATGACCACCGACCGGTCGTCGGTCACGGTCTCTCGGAGCAGGCGGATCACCTCGGCACCGGCCACCGCATCCAGGGCCCCGGTGGGCTCATCGGCGAAGAGCACCCGCGGGCGGGCGACGAGGGCACGGGCGATGGCGGTGCGCTGCTGCTGGCCGCCGGAGAGACCGCCGGGCCGGGCGCTTCCGAACGACTCCAGCCCGACCGACCGCAGGCTCGCCTCGACCTCGGCGCGCGGCACGCGGCGGCCCGCGAGGCGCGCCTGCAGTCCGACGTTCTCCCGCACCGTGAGCGAGGGCAGCAGGTTGTAGGACTGGAACACGAAGCCGACCAGATCGCGCCGCAGGCGGGCGATCTGCGAGCGGTTCAGTGATCCGAGGTCGGTCCCGGCGAGGCGCACCGATCCCTGCGAGACGGGTTCGAGCCCGGCGAGGCAGTACAGCAGCGTCGACTTCCCCGAGCCGCTCGGTCCGACGACCGAGACGAACTCGCCCGCCCGCACCTCGATCGAGACGTCGTGCAGCACCTCGACCGAGGAGCGGTTCCCCGCTCCTCGATAGCTCTTCCGGACCTCGCGCGCGACAACGAGCATGCAGCTCTCCTTCGGGATTGGACGGATTCAGCGTAGGGAGCGGGCTCCCGACGAGGGTGGCCTCGTCGGGAACAGCCCCATCGGCTGCCTGTCCGTGCAAGGGCCATGACCGCCTCCGCGGCCCTCCCTACCGTGTGAACAGGCCGGACCCCGCCGGAGCGATCACCCGATGAAAGGACGAACAGGATGACCACCACACTGGATGCACCCACTCTCTCGATCACCGCCGCGAACGGAGAGACCTACGCCTACCGACGGTTCGGCACCGGCTCCGACGACGTGCCGATGGTCTTCCTCCAGCACTTCCGGGGCAACCTCGACAACTGGGATCCGGCCCTGATCGACCCGATCGCCGAGCAGCGCGAGGTCATCCTGGTCGACAACACGGGCGTCGGCGGATCCTCCGGCCGAGTTCCCACCACCGTCGGGCAGATGGCGCGCGACATCACGGCGTTCCTGGATGCGCTCGGCATCGCCCGCTACGACCTGTTCGGCTTCTCGCTCGGCGGCTTCGTCGCCCAGGAGCTCGCGCTGCTGCGCCCGACCGCGGTACGGACGCTGACGCTCGCCGGCACCGGCCCCACCGGTGCGCCCCGGATGCACGGATGGCGTGAGGACATCCGTCGGGAATCGCACCACGACCAGCCCACCCCGGAGAGCCTGCTGTACATCTTCTTCGCCCACACGGACAGCAGCCGGGCCCTCGGCGGCCAGTTCCTGCAGCGCATCTTCACCCGCACCGAGGATCGGGACGCTCCCACCACCCCGGCGGTGCGGGATGCGCAGTACGACGCGGTGCTCGACTGGGGCATCCCGACCCTCGGCCGACTCGAACGGCTCCTCGGGATCACGCAGCCGACCCTGATCCTCCAGGGCGACGACGACCTGATGATCCCGACACCCGGGTCGCACCTCCTCGCCGGTCTCATCCCGGACTCGCGCATCCACATCTTCCCCGACGCGGCGCACGCGTCGATCTTCCAGTACCCGGCCGAGGCCGCGGCACTGGTCAACGACTTCGTCGACTCGACGAACAACTAGGAATCGGAGAAAGACCATGGGAACACTGCTCGAGAAGATCATCGACGCGCACGGCGGAAGCCGGTGGGACGAGGTCGATCGGATCTCGGCGAACCGGCAGTTCGGCGGGGCGTTCTGGTCGCTGAAATCCGTGCCGGGGATCGCGGAGTCCGGCCGGTTCACGGTCGATCTGCGCCGGGAGCACAGCCAGCTGTTCGACTTCGGCGACGCGGACCTGCACACCGACTTCACCCCCGACCGCGTCGCGATCGTCGCGGCCGACGGCACGGTCGTCAAGGAGCTGCGGCATCCGCGCGACTCGTTCGCGGGTCACGAGCTGATGACGCCTTGGAACGAGCTGCACCTGGCCTACTTCACCGGATACGCGATGTGGACCTACAACACCGAACCCCGGTCGTTCACCCTGGACGGGGTCGTCACCGAGGAGATCGGCCCGTGGACCGAAGAGGACGGAGAGGTCTGGGACAGGCTCCAGGTGACCTACCCGAGCTCGCTGGCCACCCACACGCCGGTTCAGACGATGTACGCCGATTCGGACGGAGTACTCCGTCGCCGCGACTACTCCGTCGACATCGCGGGAGGGTCGCCCGCGGTGGAGTACATGACCGGGCAGACCTGGGTCGACGGCCTCCTGCTCCCCCGACACCGCGAGATCTACGTGCGCGACGAGGCCGGTCGCGCGGTCAGGGATCCGCTGCTCGTCTCGATCGACATCGACGAGATCTCCGTCGGCTGAGAGGGAGGCCTCATGATCGCTGAGGCCTCACGAATTTCGAGGCCTCACCATCCCTGAGCCCTCCCGGAGCCGTCAGGCCCTGGGAGGGCTCAGTCGTCGAAGGATCGAGGCGGAGGCCTCGTCGGCGGGCTCCCAGGTGACGACCGAGTCCCCGCTGCCGTCTGCGACGGAGGTCAGCCGGTAGGTCAGCTCGAGGGGCGGCGATCCGGGGGCCGGCGCTCCGGGGGCCGGCGCTCCGGGGGCCGGGATGCGGAACGTTCCGGTCCCGGTCGGCGTCGCGCCCCGCGCCCAGACCTCGGCGAAGTCCGCGCTCAACGCCGCGAGCTCGCCCACGAGCGTGATGAACTCGTCGTCCTCCCCGAAGCGGTCCAACGACGCCTTCAGGGCGGCGGCCACGTGCTCGCAGGCGAGCCCCCATCCCGCGTCGGAGCGACGGGGCCTCTCGACCAGGAACACCGAACGGGCGATGTTCACCCCCACGGCGGAGGTCGGCAGGACGGCCGCCGCAAGGTCGTTGACGGCGAAGACCGTGAGATGCCTGTCCATCCCGAACGCGGGGATCTCCGTCGACGACGCGATCAGTGCGGCCGCGGCATCGCGGTCGGACGGCTCCTGAGGAGTGGTGGGCATGCGCTCCACGCTAACGGTCGGGTGGGGGCCGGAGGTGCTCTCCGAAGGGCCACCCTGGATCGTCCCGGATGCTCCGGCCCACCCGCGGCACGGCCCCGCATCCTGCCCCCGTGCGAGCCACGATGTCCCGGCCGCGGAACACTACGGTCGGGCTCATGACCGAATACACCTCCGCCGACGCGATCGCGGCCCACCCGATCCTCTCCGACGCCCAGTCGTCCCGATTGTCGGCCTACGGCGAGACCGTCGCCGCCGTGGCCGGCAGCGTGCTGTTCGGCTCGGGAGACGTCGCTCCGGACCTCATCCTGGTTCACGCGGGCGGGGTCGAGGTGGTCCAGCCGGCGACGGTGCTGGTCGAGGAGACGGTCATCGATTCGTTCGGACCCGGGGAATTCGTCGGCGAGCTGAACCTCCTGACCGGGCAGCGCATCTTCCTCCAGGGCCGGATGACGGAGGACGGCACGGTGACCCGGATCACGGCGGCCGGCTTCCGAACGGTGATGGCGGAGGATCCCGAGCTGTCCGACCTGATGCTGCGGACGTTCATCGACCGACGGCGATTCCTCAAGGACGGCACGGGCGCCCGCGGTGTGGAGATCGTCGGGAGCGCGCAGGACGCGCGGGCGCTGGCCCTCCGCACCTATGCCGCCCGGCAGAGGATCGCGCACTCCTGGATCGACATCGGGAGTCCGGAGGGAGCCGCCGTGGTGCGCGAGCTGCACCTCGCCCCCGAGGACCTGCCCGTGGTGCTGGCGCCGGACGGCACCCTGACGAACGCCAGCCCCGGCGACCTGGCGGTGCACCTCGGCCTCACCTACCGGCCGCGCGGCGAGCCCGAGGTGGTCGACCTCGCCGTCATCGGAGGGGCCCCTCCGGGCTGGCCGCCGCGGTCTACGGAGCCTCGGAGGGCCTGGACACCGTCGTGCTGGAGGCGGTGTCGCTGGGCGGACAGGCCGCGGCGAGCTCCCGCATCGAGAACTACCTGGGCTTCCCGTCGGGGCTGAGCGGCGAGGAGCTCACCGCACGGGCCATGGTGCAGGCGGAGAAGTTCGGCGCCCATCTCTACTCGCCCTGCCAGGTCACCGCTCTGGACCCGTCGGGGCCGCTGATCGAACTCGGGCTGGCGGACGGCGCGCGCATCCGGGTCAAGGCGGTCATCATCGCGACGGGCGCGCGATACCGGTCGCTGCCGATCGACGACTGGGCCGACTTCGAGGGGGCGGGGATCTACTACGCCGCCACCGAGATCGAGGCGAGGGACTGCGGTCAGAGCGAGGTCACCGTGATCGGCGGCGCCAACTCGTCGGGGCAGGCCGCACTGCACCTCGCATCGCGGGGTGCCACCGTCACGATCGCCGCGCGACGGGGAGACCTCCGGGAGACGATGTCCTCGTATCTGGTCGACCGCCTGGAGGCGCACCCGCTCGTCGAGATCCGCACCGGCACCGAGGTCGTCGGGCTGAGCGGCGACCGACACCTCGAGCGGATCGAGCTCGTCGACCGCGCGACCGGCACGACCTGGTCGCAGGCCTGCCGCGGCCTGTTCTGCTTCATCGGCGCCGATCCCGCGACGGGCTGGCTGGACGACGCCGCCCGCGACGCGTTGACGCTCGACGCCGGCGGGTTCGTGCTCACCGACGCCGACCTGCCGACCGCGGCGCAGGCCGCCTATCTCCCGCTGGGCCGGAGCCCACTCCCGTACGAGACCAGCATCCCGCGGGTCTTCGCGGTCGGCGATGTCCGGCAGGGGTCGATGAAGCGGGTGACCGGAGCCGTCGGCGAGGGGGCGAGCGCGGTGAGGTCGGTGCACGCCGCCCTGGCGGCGCACCAGAGCCGGCCCCACCGTGGCGACGGGGTGGAGCCGGCCGCCTTGGCAGCCTCCTAGTGGCTAGAGCCGCCGCTCGTGGTGCCTAGGCCGCCGCTCCTAGCGCCTAGAGCCGCCGCTCGTGCCGCACCGGCTTCAGGCGCTCCGGCGCATCCACGGCGGGCGGGAACTCGCACGCGAACCAGCCCTCGTAGCCGAACAGGAAGCCGAGCAGCCGGTTGCGCACCTCCAGCACCACGTGGAACTCGCCCCGCTCCTCGTCGTAGTCCTCGTGCAGCTCGGCCGAGCCCGAGAAGAGCATCGGGAACCGGAAGCCCAACGCGCCCTCGTAGAACCGCTGCTCGGTGGAGCGCAGCACCAACCCGCCGCGTTCATCCACGTCGAGGTCGAGATCCACGGCCAGGTGCTGGTGGGTGCCCAGGTAGTCGACGACGACACCGCGGCGCTCGTCGAGCACCATGGTGGCGTCGAAGCGCGCCGGGCGGCGGTGCACCCGGTACTCGCGCACGAAGGTGACCGTCTCGCGACCGAAGGGGTCGCGGTAGGGGTAGTTCTCGATCGTGAAGGGCACCTGCGTGCCCGTGTCGGCGACCAGGATGTGCCGCAGCCTCCCGATCAGCAGGAACGGCACGGTCCACCAGGGGCCGCGGCGGATGCTCGCCATCGTTCCGCGACCCACGCACGCGTAGCCGGCCTCGAGCGAGACCCCGAAGCGGCGCTGCAGCATCGGGTGCAGGCGGGCGAAGCGGTCCTCCCCCAGCGCGGTGCGGAAGATCGACCCGGTCACGAGAGCTCTCCGAGGGTGGCGGGGGCGTCGGCCATGGCCCCGGCCCGCGGCGGGCGGGTGCGGCAGCGCGCCGCCCGCGGCCTGTCGGGCCGCCACCAGGCGAGCACGCTCCGCAGCCCCCAGCGCTCCGGGGGCGCGTCCGTCTCGGCCCAGATGCGCAGGCGGTCGAAGCTCCAGGCCGTCATCCACAGCACCACCGGGCGCAGCAGCAGGTCGGGCAGCCGGCCGAACCCCGGAACGTAGTCGTACCCGGTGATGAAGCGCACCCCCTCCGGCGTCGGCACGTAGCGCCAGTAGCCCCGGCCGCTGCGGAGCGGCGAGAGCCGATCGCGGGTCTCGAAGGCCAGGGCGGAGGTGCGGGTCCCGTCGGCCCTGACCCGCTCACCCAGCGAGACGCCGCTGCCCCGGATGCGGTGGAGCGGCAGCGAGCGCTCGTACCGGAATCGCCGGCGGCCTCGCGCATCCGTGTCGGTGGGGACGATCGCGCTGAAGCGCAGGTCCCACCGCGGGTGCAGGGCCGGATCCTGGGTGAGCCGCCAGATCGTCTCGAGGTCGGCCCGGATGAGGGTCTCCACGTACAGCGCTCGTCGGCCGTCGTTCACGCGCGCTCCATGCAGCCATTATGGCCGGGGCGGGCTCGGCGGCTCCCGCGACCCTAGGCTTCCGGCGGGGTCAGGAGACGGCGCCGGCGTCGTGCACCGTGACGGTCGGCTCGAGGCCGTCGGCCCCGACGACGCTCTTCCAGGCGTCGAACCCGATCTGGAACGCCACGACGCCGGCTTCGGGGAGGGCGATCTCGAGCGCCTCGAGGATCTCCTGCGCGGTGAGCCCGAGGTCGAGCCCGACCCGGATGTGGCTCTCGATCTGGCCCTTCGGCGCCTTGAGCACGGTGAGGCTCACGATGAAGATGAGCTCCTTGACCTTTCGGTCGAGCAGCCGCGGCTTCAGGTAGGCGGCGTTGACGAGACCGTTCGTCGCCTTGAGCACCTCGAAATCGTGCTTGGCCATCACCTTGTGGTAGTCGAGCACGTAGCCACGGCTCGTGGCCATCTCGTCGATGTACTCCTGGGCGTCGGGGGCTTCACTCATCCGTCTCTCCTGCTTTCGCGTTCTCGAGGGAACGGTACCCGACCTTGACAGTCGGCGGTGGTTCCGAGACGATACGGGGAGTTCCTAAAATCATATAGGATACGATCCCGATGGAGGCTCAACGATGAGACGCACCACAGTTCCCCTCGCCGTCACGGCGATCACCGCCGGCGCCCTGCTCCTGTCCGGCTGCACCCCTCAGGCTTCGAGCGGCGACGCCGCCGCCACCGGCCTCGACACCGTGAAGGTCGCGCTCGTGCCCGGCGGCCCGCACCCCTACTTCCAGCCCTGGATCGCCGCGGCCGACAAGGCCAAGACCGACTTCGGGCTCGGCGACACGACCTTCAACGAGACGGCGGGCTGGGATCAGACGAAGGAGAACGACGTCATCAACTCCCTGGTCGCCAACGGCTACAACGCCTTCGGAGTGTTCGGCGTCTCCCCCACCGACATCAACTCGACCTTCCAGGACCTCAAGCAGAACGGCATCGCGAGCGCGGCCCTCGGCTCCTGCCCCGCGGGCGACACCAACGACGCCGACTTCTGCCTCTCGACCGACACCGAGACCGCGGCCTACAAGGCGGCGAAGGCGACCATCGAGGCCATGGGCGGCACCGGCACCCTGGCCCACCTGACCGGGGTCAACGTCGACTCCAACACGCAGCGCCGCATCGCCGGCGTCAAGAAGGCGGTCGACGAGACCAACGGGGCGGTCACCCTGCTGCCCGACGTCACCGACATCGACACCGACCTCACCACGGCCCAGAAGGCCGTCGCCGACCTCCTCGCCTCGAAGGGCACCGAGATCACCGGCATCGTCTCGACCGCCTACAACCCGGCGGTCGCCGCGGCCACCGCGGTCAAGGAGTCGGGCCTGCCGATCAAGCTGGTCGCGATCGACGACGACGCGACCATCCTGGCGGCCATCAGCGACGGCTCGGTCTACGCGACGGTCGCCCAGAACCCGACGGGTCAGGCCTACGTGGGCAGTTACGCCCTCGCGAAGCTGGCGAGCAAGGAGTGCACGATGGCCGACCCTGGCGCGATCATCGACTCCGGCTCCTTCATCGTGACCAAGGACAACGTGGCCACCTACGACGACGAGCGCACCGCGGCGAGCGCGCAGTTGAAGAAGGACTTCGACGACGAGTACCTCACCTGTTCCTGATCCTCACCGCACCGCCCGTTCCCGTCCGCGACCGCGGCCGACCCCTGGAGGCACCGTTGCCCACCATCACCACCGCCCGCGCCTATCTCGTCGACCTCGAGGTCGAGACGGTCCGCACCGACGCCGTGCAGAGCTTCGTCAAGCAGGAGACGATCTTCGTCGAGATCGCGACCGACGACGGGCTCACCGGCACCGGCTACTCCTACACGATCGGCACGGGGGGTCGCGCGGTGCTGTCGATGCTGCGCGACCACCTGATCGCGCTGCTGCCGGGTCAGGATGCCCGCGACATCGAGGCCATCTGGATGCGGCTGTTCGCCTCCACCCGGGCCACCACGACCGGGGCCATCACCTCGCTCGCCCTCGCGGCCGTCGACACGGCGCTCTGGGACCTCAAGGCCCAGCGCGCCGACGCCCCGCTCTGGCAGACGGCGGGCGGGTACCGCCGCGAGGTGCCGCTCTACGACACCGAGGGCGGATGGCTGCACCTGTCGAAGGACGAGCTGGTCGAGGGCGCGCTGGCTTCGCGCGACGCCGGCTGGGCGGGGCTGAAGATCAAGGTGGGCAGCCCGCACGTGGCCGACGACGTGGAGCGGCTCCGCGCCGTGCGCGACGCGGTGGGCGACCGGATCGACATCATGGTCGACGCGAACCAGTCGATGACCTCGGCCGAGGCCGTGCGGCGGGCGAAGGCCTTCGAGGAGCTCGAGCTGTTCTGGTTCGAGGAGCCCCTCCCCGCCGACGACGTGTCCGGCCACGTGCGGCTCGCCCGCTCGACCTCGATCCCGATCGCGGTCGGCGAGTCGATGTACTCGGTGGCCCAGTTCCGTGAGTACCTCGAGCGGGGCGCCGCCGGCATCGTGCAGGTCGACGTCGCCCGGATCGGCGGGATCACCCCGTGGCTTAAGGTCGCCCACCTCGCCGAGGCCTTCAACGTGGCGGTGTGCCCGCACTTCTTGATGGAGCTGCACGTGAGCCTGGTCGGGGCGGTGCCGAACGGCCGCTATGTCGAGCACATCCCTCAGCTGCGGGCGATCACGCACGGCGAGATGGCGATCGTCGACGGTCACGCGCTGGCCCCGGAGACCCCGGGCCTCGGCATCGACTGGAACCGCGACGCGATCGACGACCGGGTCGTGGCATGACCGCGCGGTCGGCCCCGTTCCCGGCTCTTCTCCGCTGGCTCGCCACCCCGCGGTTCGTGCTCGTGGCGATCATCGCGGTGCTCGTGATCGTGCTGATCGCCTTGAAGCCCTCGTTCTTGAACGGCGCGTTCGTGCTGGCACCGCTGATCACGAGCATCGCCATCTTCACCGTGGTGGGGCTCGCCCAGATGGTGGTGCTCTCGATCGGGCACATGAACATCGCGGTCGGCCAGATGGCGGCGTTCGGGGCGATGATCGCGGGGATCTCGTTCGATCTGTTCTCCTTCCCCCTTCTCGCCGGCATCCTGGTCGGGCTGGTGGGCGGTGCCGCGATCGGCGCGCTCACCGGTTGGATCATCGCCCGCACGGGAGTCAACTCCTTCATCGTGACGCTCGCCATGAGCTTCGCCCTGCTCGGCCTGGTGCCCACCGTGTACTCCGCACTCAGCACCGGATCGGCGTTCATCGTCAAGCCCGACGGCTTCGACCTGCTCGGCCGCACCTCGTTCGCCTCGGTCTGCCTGGCCGGCTGGTGCGGACCGGCCGCGATCCCGCTCATGGTCGTTCCGGTCGTGCTGGTGATGCTCGTGATCGGCCTGCTCTACAGCCGTACCCGGTACGGCCGGGAGCTGCTGCTCACCGGCAGCAACGTGCGGGCGGCCGAGCTCTCCGGCATCCCGACCTCGCGTCGGATCGTGCTGGCCCACACGCTCTCGGGGGTGCTGGCGGCTCTCGCGGGCATCCTGCTCGCCACCAGCATCGGTTCGTTCACCCCGTCGATCGGCGACGAGTTCATGCTGCAGTCGTTCGTCGGGCCCATCCTCGGCGGCACCCTGCTGGCCGGCGGGTACGTCTCGGTGGTCGGCACCTTCCTCGGCATCACGCTGACCCTGGTCATCCGCAAGGGGCTCGAGCTGTTCGGCGTGGGCATCGAGACGCTCAACGTGCTGCTGGGCGTGATCCTGCTCGTCGCGCTCTCGGCCGACCGGGTGCGCGAGCTGCGGCTGCGGCGCGGTCGCACGCCCGACCGTTCTCCCGACACCGCGGAGGTGCCCGCATGACCTTCTCGACCCGATCCCTGCTGCGCTCGCAGAGCACGACCCTCGTCGCCATCATCGTGCTCGGCACGATCCTGCTCGGCATCGCCTCCGGAGGCGACCTGTTCTCGCCCGTCGGGCTGCGCACCTTCTTCCAGTTCCTGGCCGTGCCCATCCTGATCGGCCTGGCCCAGATGATCACCGTCGCGGTCGGCCAGCTCAACCTCGCGGTGGGCGCCATCGGCGGTGTCGCCGCCGCCCTGGCCGCGGTGCTGATGGCCGACGCCGGACTGCCGCCGCTCGTCGGCGCCATCGTGCCGCTCGTGGTCGGCGCCCTGGCCGGGCTCGCCAACGGCTGGCTGGTGGTGCTCACCCGCATCAACGGCTTCATCGTGACGCTCGCCACCATGACGATCCTGATCGGCGCGCAGTACGCGCTGGTGAACACCCGCACCGTCGCCTCGTCGAACTGGCCGCCGCTCGCCGAGTTCGGCCGGGCCACCGTGCTCGGCATCCCGGTGATCTTCCTCCTGGCCGTGGCCGTCGCCGTGCTGGTGGCGCTCGCCTTCCGCTACACGCGGTCGGGGCGACGCCTGCTGGCCACCGGCGACAACCCCGAGGCCGCCCGGCTGATGGGGATCTCGAACGATCGCAGCGTCGTGCTCGCCCACACCGCATCCGGTCTGCTCTGCGGGGTCGCGGCCCTGGTGAGCCTCGCCTCGCTGCCCGGCGTGAACCAGAGCGTGGGCGGCGACTGGCTGCTGCCGAGCTTCGCGGCGCCGATCATCGGCGGTGTCTCGCTCACGGGCGGCACGATCGCCGTGCTCGGCACGGTGCTCGCCGCGACGGTGATCCGGCTGGTCGACACCGCCCGGGCCGAGTTCCAGCTGGCTCCGGCGTGGGTGAACTTCGTGATCGGGGCCGTCGTGCTGGGCACGGTCGCCCTCGACCGGGTGCGCCAGGTGCGCGCCGAGCGGCGGCGCGGGGCCGAACGCGCCCGGGATGCCCGCTCCGACCAGACCCTGGAGGCCGCACGATGACGATCCCCGCGCGCCCGGACACACCCACGCCCGCTGCCATGCCTGCACCGACGCCGACGCCGACGCCGACGCCCACGCTCGAGGCCGTCTCGATCTCGAAGTCCTTCCCCGGGGTGAAGGCGCTCGACCAGGTGTCGCTCCGCCTCCTACCCGGGTCGGTGCACGCACTCCTGGGCGAGAACGGCGCCGGCAAGTCCACCCTGATCAAGGCGCTGACCGGGGTGCACCGGCCGGACTCCGGCCGCATCCTGGTCGCCGGCACCGAGGTGTCGTTCGGCGACCCCGCGGCCGCCCGCGACGCGGGGATCGGGGTGGTGCACCAGGAGCGCAACGTCATCCGCGGCTTCACGGTCGCCGAGAACATCGTGCTCGGCCGGATGCCCCGCCGCGGCGGCCGCATCGACTGGGCCCGGGTGCGCGAGGAGGCCGCGGCCTGCCTGACCCAGCTGGAGGTCGACCTCGACCCCAGCACCCCTATCACCGAGCTCTCCTCGGCGCAGATGCAGCTGGTCGAGATCGCCCGCGCGCTCTACACCGAGACCCGCGTGCTGCTGCTGGACGAGCCGACCGCCTCGATCAGCGGCGCCGAGAGCGACCGGCTGTTCCGGGTGGTCGACCGGTTGCGCGACGAGGGTGCGGCGATCCTGTTCGTCAGCCACAAGCTGGATGAGGTCTACGCGCACTGCGACACCGTCACGGTGCTGCGCGACGGCCGCTCGGTGCTCGAGTCGCAACCGCTCGCGGCGCACGGCCACGACGAGATCGTCGACACGATGGTGGGCCGGGCCCTCGGCTCGCTCACCGTGCCGCCGCGACCGGCCCGGCCGACCGGACGGCCGGCTCTCGAGCTGGCCGACGTCGCCACCTCGGCCGGGCACAGCGGCATCTCGCTCGAGGTGCATCCGGGCGAGATCGTCGGCCTCTACGGTCTCGTCGGGGCGGGCCGCACCGAGCTGGCCCGGGCGATCGTGGGCCTCGAGCGGATCACCGCCGGGGAGCTGCGGGTGGAGGGGAAGCCGGTGCGCATCCGCTCGGTGCGTCAGGCGCTGCACGAGCACCGGCTGGGGTACGTGACCGAGAACCGCAAGGAGGAGGGCGTCTTCCTCGAGCAGAGCATCACTCGCAACATCGCGGTCACGGTCTGGTCGACGCTGCAGCGCGGCCCCGGCCTGATCAGCGGCCGGCGCGAGCGCGAGCTCGTCGACGGGTACGTGCGCGACCTCGACATCCGCATCTCGTCGCAGAACCAGCTCGCGGGGCGGCTCTCCGGCGGCAACCAGCAGAAGGTGTCATTGGCCAAGTGGCTCGCGGCCTCGCCGCGCATCCTGATCATCGACGAGCCGACGATCGGCATCGACCTGCGCACCAAGCGGGCCTTCTACGAACTGATCTGGAAGCTGGCCGACGAGGGCATGGCCATCCTGCTCATCTCGAGCGACCTGGCCGAGATGATCACGCTGGCCGACCGGATCGCGGTCATGGACCGGTTCGAGATCGGCGGCGAGATCGCCAACACGCACGACTACGACACGATGAGCCGGGACGTGATCCGGCTGATCCACTCGCGCGAGAGGGCGCAGCCGTGAGGTCCCGGGCCCTCCGCACCGGCCTCGAGCTGACCGAGCTCGGGCTCGGGGCCGCGCAGTTCGGCAACCTGTTCCGGGAGACCACCGAGGCCGCCTCCGTCGCGGCGGTGGAGGCGGCCTGGGCCGGCGGCATCCGTTATTTCGACACCGCCCCGCACTACGGGCTCGGTCTGTCCGAGCGCCGGCTCGGGCGGGCGCTCGCGGGGCTGCCGCGAGACGAGTACGTGCTCTCGAGCAAGGTGGGGCGGATGCTCGTGCCGAGCCCCGAGACCGCCGGCCTCCTCGACGACCAGGGCTTCGTCGTGCCGGCGGAGACCCGGCGGGTCTGGGACTTCGGTCGCGACGGCATCCTCCGCTCGATCGAGTCGAGCCTCGGCCGGCTCGGCACCGACCGGCTCGACATCGTCTACCTGCACGACCCCGACGACCACTTCGCCGCCGCCTCCACGACCGGGGTCGACACCCTCGTCGAGCTGCGCGAGCAGGGCGTGATCGGGGCGGTCGGGGCGGGGATGAACCAGGCGGCGATGCTCGCCGAGTTCGTGCGCCGCACCGACGTCGACGTCGTGATGGCCGCGGGCCGGCTGACGCTCGCCGACCAGTCCGCCCTCGACGAACTCCTGCCGCTCGCGGTCGAGCGGCGGGTCGCCGTCGTGGCGGCGGCCGCCTACAACTCGGGACTGCTCAGCGGTGACACCGTCTCGGACGACGCCTTCTACGACTACGGCCCGCCCCCCGCCGAGGTGATCGACCGCGCCCGGCGGGTGGCGGCGATCTGCGCCGAGCACGGCGTCACCCTGCCGCAGGCGGCGGTGCAGTACGCGCTGCGGCACCCGGCCGTGGTCTCGGTCGTGCTCGGGATGCGCACGGCCGCGCACGCCGCCGGCTCGCTCGAGCGCTGGGCGGCACCCGTCCCCGAGGAGCTCTGGCGCGCCCTCGACCGCGCGAACCTGGTCCCGTTCCTCCCCGGCGCGGTCGGTCAGGGCTGGCTGTAACCGACGGTGCCGTTCGAGAAGAAGGGCAGGTGCACGAGCTGGCCCGGCTGCCACGACCCGAGGTCGAGGCCGAGCAGACCCGCGTGCTGAACGAGGATCAGGACGACGGTCACGGCCGCCAGGACGATCACCGCGCGTGTGGTCCGCAGGGCCATCGACCCGAACACCACACCGAGCAGGATGATCAGGCCCTGAGCGACCGGCGACGGGGTCAGAGCGACCGAGACGCAGCCGCTCGGTGCGGTGCCGGGCCCGCGGCAGATGCCCGCAGAGGCCGTCGAGAGCGCCGTGTAGATCGCGAGCATCAGAAGCGTCGTGAGCACGATCGCGACGAGCGGCCGCGCCGGCACTCGAGCCGACTCACCAGGAGACGGGTCAGCGGGGCGCAGCGGCGCGGGGGCGGCGGGCTGCTGGGTCACGAGGCCGCGGCGGTGACGATGCCTCGGGCGAAGGCGGCCTGGCCGGCGTGCTGCAGGTCGTCGGAGACGACGCTCACGAGGCGCACCGCGAGGGTGACCGGCGGATCCCAGTTCTCGTCGACGACCCGGTCGAGATCGGCGTCGTCGAGGGTCGCCAGGTAGGCCGAGGTCGCCTCGGTCACGGCGTCGAGGTAGCCGGCGAGCGACTCGGCCGTGACGCCGGGGCCGGCCACCTGCCCGACCTCGTCGGCGCTCTGGCCGTAGCCCGTCGCATCCGGAGCGAAGGGCAGCCCGAAGCGCGCCTGCCACCCGCCCTCGTGCCAGACCTGCGCGGTGCCGGCGGCATCCGCCACATGGTCGTCCTGCACCCGCGCGAGGTGCCAGGTGAGCCAGGCGATGGTGTTCGCGCCGGGCGCCACCCGCGCCGTGAGCTGCTCGGGGGTCAGCCCCTTCAGGGTGGACCGCACGGTCGACCGGATGCGCCCGAAGGCGTCGTCGAGAACCTCGATGCTCGTCGTCATGCCCCCAGCCTAGGCACGGCCCACGGCGGGAGCACAGCTGTCGACCGGCGAAATCCCGCGCAGCTATCAGGATCTTCCCGATCGGTGCGCTTACCCTGGCGCATATGCCCGAGAGTCCCCACCGTCTCGTCAGCGCGTTCCAGCGCATCGTCGACGGCACCAAACGCCCCGTCGGCATGATGCTCGCACTCAGCGTGGCCGCCGGCCTGCTGGTCACCGTCATGGCCGTTCCCGCCGTCGCCCTGACCGGTGTCTACGCCTCGCGGTCGGTGGACGTGCTCAACACGCTCCCGGACTACATCCGCCCCACCACCCTCGCCCAGAAGTCCGAGATCTACGCGACGAACAGCGACGGCACGAACTCGCTGCTCGCGACCGTCTTCGACCAGAACCGCCAGGAGGTGGGCTGGGACGACATCTCGCAGTTCGTCAAGGATGCGGTGGTCTCGACCGAGGACCCGCGCTTCTACGAGCACTCCGGCGTCGACATCGCCTCCACCCTCCGCGCGGCCGTCGGCAACGTGGCCTCGGGCGGGGTCGAGAGCGGCGCGTCGACGATCACGATGCAGTACGTGCGCAACATCCTCGTGCAGCAGGCCGAGATGATGGACACCAAGGAGGAGCGCGACGCCGCCTACGCCGCCGCGACCACCGAGTCGGTCGACCGCAAGCTCACCGAGATGCGCCTCGCCATCGCGCTGGAGAAGCAGTACACGAAGGACGACATCCTCCTCGGCTACCTCAACATCGCCAACTTCGGCGGCTCGGTCTACGGCATCGAGGCGGCGGCGCAGTACTACTACAGCGTCAGCGCGAAAGACCTCACCCTCGCCCAGGCCGCCAGCCTCGCCGCGACCGTGAACGCCCCGAACGGGCTGCGGATCGACGAACCCGACAACGTCGCCGACAACAAGGCCCGCCGCGACGAAGACGTGCTGGCCTCGATGCTGAAGCAGAAGTCGATCACCCAGGCGCAGTACGACGAGGCGGTCGCGACCCCCGTCACGCCCCAGATCACCCAGCCGACCACGGGCTGCCAGGCCGCCCAGAACGGCGCCGCGTACTTCTGCGACTACGTGACCTACATCGTCAAGAACGACCCCACCTTCGGCGACACCGCCGACCAGCGGTGGCAGCACTTCAAGCAGGGCGGGTACAAGATCTACACCACCCTCAACACCGCGCTGCAGGCCAACGCCGACGAGACGATGAAGAAGTACGTGCCGTCGAACTCCGACGAGGCCGACCTCGGTTCCACGATCGTGACGGTCGAGCCGGGCACCGGGCGCATCCTCGCGATGGCGCAGAACACGAACTTCGACGAGGATCCGGATTCCACGGATCCCGGCGCGACCGCGATCAACTACAACACCGACATCGACTACGGCGGCTCCTCGGGCTTCCAGGTCGGCTCGACGTACAAGGTCTTCGCGCTCGCCCAGTGGCTGAAGGACGGCCACTCGCTCTCGGACCGCGTGAGCGGGAACGAGCGGGTCTGGGACACCTCCACCTTCACCAACAGCTGCGAGGAGATGGGCGGCCCCTGGGATCCCGCCAACGACGGCAGCTCGCGGCCCGGCACGATGTCGGTGCAGAGCGCCCTCACCAACTCGGTCAACAACGCCTTCGTCGCGATGACGCAGGAGATGGACCTGTGCCAGATCAAGGACACGGCCCAGGCGCTCGGCGTGCACCGGGCCGACGGCTCCGACCTCAACACGCTGCCCTCGTCGGTGCTCGGCATCAACGAGATCGCGCCGCTGACCATGGCCGCCGCCTACGCCGGCATCGCCGCGAACGGGCTCTACTGCCAGCCGGTCGCGATCGACAAGATCCTCGACCCCGAGGGCAACGACGTGACGCCGCCGCCCGCCGACTGCAAGCAGGCGCTCGACCCGGGCATCGCCGCGACCCTCGCCTACGCCATGCTCGGCCCGATCGAGAGCGGCACCGCGACGGCCTCCGACCCGGATGACGGCATCACCCACATCGGCAAGACCGGCACCACCGACAACGAGAAGGACACCTGGATGGTGGGCGCCTCGACGAAGGCCGCCACCGCGGTCTGGGTCGGCAACGTGACGGGCAACGTCTCGATGAACGACGTCTACCCGAACGACTACCTCGGGTCGAACGTGCGGCACCGCATCTGGCGGGCGGTCATGACCGCGAACGACGACACGCTCGGCGGCGGAGACTTCCCGGATCCGGAGAAGGCCCTGGTCAACGGCTCCTCGAACCGCTTCGACTCGGGTTCCGACTCGGGCTCGGGTTCCGGCTCGTCGAGCCCCTCGCCGACGCCCACCCAGGCTCCGGCGCCCGCGCCTGCGCCGACCCAGGATGCGCCGGTCACCCCCTCGACGCCGGTCGCCCCCGACCCCGCCGTGACCCCGACCCCCGCCGCCACCCCCGCGGCGGGTGCGGCGGGCACCGTCGGCGGCTAGCGCGCGGTCGGCACACCGCGGACAAGCCTGGGCCGGCTAGGACTGGGCGGAGAGCTCGGCGAGCTTCTGCTCGATCACGGTGGCGGCGTCGTCGATGAGGGCCTCGGAGATGACGACGCTCGGCAGGAAGCGGAGCACGCTGTCCCAGCTGCCCGCATCCAGCACGATCACGCCGTTCGCCGCCGCGTGGCGGATCACCGCCGTGAGCGCCTCGGGGTTCGGCTTCTTGGTGCCGGGCAGCACGAGCTCGACGCCGATCATCGCGCCCTTGCCGCGCACCTCGCCGACGATCGGGAAGCGCTCGGGCCAGTCGCCGATGCGGTCGAAGAAGGCGCGCTCGACGCGCTGGGCCTCGGCGATCAGGTCGTCGCGCTCGATCACCTCGAACACCGCGAGGGCCGCCGCGGTCGAGACCGGGTTGCCGCCGAAGGTGCCGCCGATGCCGCCGGGCTGCACCGCATCCATGATCTCGGCCCGGCCCGTGACGGCCGCGAGCGGGAAGCCGCCCGCGATGCCCTTGGCGCTCGTGATGAGGTCGGGCACGACCCCGTGGTGCTCGATCGAGTACCAGGCGCCGCTGCGGGCGATGCCGGCCTGGATCTCGTCGGCCACGAACACGATGCCGTTCTCGGCGCAGAACTCGCTGAGGCGCTTGAAGTACCCGGGAGCCGGGATCACGATGCCGCCGTCGCCCTGGATAGGCTCGACGAACAGCGCCGCCAGCTCGGTGGCGCCGATGTGGGTGACGATGTAGTCGATCGTGCGCTCGGCCGCCTCCTCACCCGTCATGCCCTCCGGGTCGCGGAAAGGGTAGCTGATCGGCACGCTGAAGATGTCGCCCGGCATGGGGCCCATGCCGGCGCGCTCGGGCCAGGGGCGGTAGGTCATGGCCATGGTGAGGTTCGTGCGCCCGTGAAACGCGTGGTCGAGCGCCGCGATCACCCGGCGGCCGGTGTACTTGCGAGCGATCTTGACCGCGTTCTCGACGGCCTCCGCGCCGGAGTTGACCAGGATCGACCGCTTCTCGAAGTCGCCGGGAGTGATCTCGGCGAGCTTCTCGGCCACCTTGAGGTAGGTCTCGTAGGGCGTGACCGTGAAGAGCGTGTGGGTCAGCTTCGACGCCTGCGCGGCAGCGGCCGCCACGACCTCAGGATGCGCGTGACCGACCGTGGTGACGCCGATGCCGCAGCCCAGGTCGATGATCTGGTTGCCGTCGACGTCGACGAGGATGGCGCCGGACCCGTGATCCATGTAGATGTCGGCGAGCGTGCCCGCGCCGCGCGACACGGCCTTGCGGCGCCGCTCGTGCAGCTCGCGCGACTTGGGGCCGGGCAGCTCGGTGACGAGCTTGCGCTCCTGCGGAACGGAGAAGGATTCGGGTGAGATGGCCATGCTTCGAGCCTACGCCGGAGGGTGTTTCGCGGCTGTTTCGGCGATCGCGGCCTTGCGCGGGCAGGAGTCGACGTGGTCGTCGACCACGCCGACGGCTTCGAGGTAGGCGTAGACGATGGTCGAGCCCACGAAGGTGAAGCCGCGCTTCTTCAGGTCTTTGCTCAGCCGGTCGGAGAGCTCGGTGGTCGCCACGAGGTCGCCCAGGCCTCGCGGGTGGTTCACGATCCGCTCGCCGCCGACCCAGCCCCAGAGGTAGTCGGCGAACGAGCCGAACTCGGCCTGCACCCGCTGGAAGGCGATCGCGTTCTTCCGGGTGCCGAAGATCTTGAGCCGATTGCGGATGATCCCCTCCTCCGTCATCAGCTCCTCCAGCCGGTCGTCGCCCAGCTGCGCGACCGCCTCGACGTCGAAGCCCTCGAAGGCGCGCTCGTAACCCGCCCGCCGGTTGAGGATCGTCGACCAGGAGAGCCCGGCCTGGGCGCCTTCGAGCACCAGCATCTCGAACAGGTGGTGGTCGTCGCGGCTCGGCACACCCCACTCGGCGTCATGGTACGCACGCATGGCGGGGATGTGGACGGCCCAGCCGCAGGTGCCGTCGTCGGGGCTCGGGCCCGCATCCGTTTCGCTCATGGGACGAGTGTGGCAGGCGCCCCCGACATCCGTCAGCCGGGATCAGCCGCCGGCGGTCGACCCGAAGCCCGACTTGCCCGACGACCCGAACCCGCTCTTCAGCGGCGCCCGGTCACCGGTCTTCGCGCCGCTCGGCGCGGGGCTGACCACGTCCGGCTGCAGCTTCGCGCCCGGCGCGGCGAACCCGCCCGACGCCACGTTCGACCAGCCCGCCACGTTGGGCGAACCCCAGCGCGACCCGGCGAAGATGATGGGGCCGAGCCACGGATGCGCGTAGTGCGCCCGCGGGTAGGCGTCGGAGGACTCGCACAGGTCTTCCGGGTTGTCGGCGATCTGCTCGCCCTGGGCCTCGAGCTGCTGGATCTGCGCGGTCACGTCGGCGATGCAGGCCTCTTTCGAGTCGTACATCGGGCGCTCGGCGTTGTCGGGGATGACGTACTTCTGGCCGTCCTCACCCTCGAGCACGATGCCCTCGTCGGTCGGCGCGCAGCCGGACAGGGCCAGCACGGCACCCGCGATCGACACCACGGCGACGCCGCGGGCGACGGCGGGCCGGCGGAGGGCGGGCCGACGGGTCGCGGCGATTCCGGAGAGGTCGAGGGAGGAGGAACGGGAGGCCATCAGGATTCCATCATCCCCCACCGGGCGGCCGTTCGTGCACGGGTGTCGATCGGTGTGCGGCGAGCCCTCAGCCGCCGAGTCGGCCGCCGGTTCGGCCGGCGGGTCAGCCGTCGATGAAGTGCGGCACGAACTCGGCGAGGTCGCCCGTGATCGGGCCGCCGGTCTCGCGCAGGTCGATGCCGGCCGGGGTCTCGCCCACGATCCAGCTGCCGATCACCGGGGTCTTGGGCTCGCCGCCCCCGGTCGTCCCGCCGCCCGCGCCGGTCGTGATCGGCGTGAACCGGGCGCGCTCCTGGTACACGAAGCCCTCGTCGCCGTACCCGCCCTCGTTCGCGGCGACCGGCGCATCCGACCCGTCGAACACGGCGACGTTGGCGCCCTCGCGACCGAGCCGGGGCTTGGAGACGTACCCGGCTCCGGTGCGACGGAGCGCATCCGGAGTCTCGAAGGCGGGCAGGAGGTTCGGGTGCCCGGGGAACAGCTCCCACAGCACGACCAGCAGCTGCTTGTTGCTGAGCAGCAGCTTCCACGCCGGCTCGACCCAGGCCGTGCGGCCGCGGGTGCCGGGGAGGAAGCCGCCGAACTGCTCGGTGATCATCCACTCCCAGGGGTAGAGCTTGAAGATGTGCCGGATCTCCTCGTCGTCGGCGTCGAGGAAGGCCTGGCGATCGACGCTGTACCGCAGCTCCTCCATGAAGACGAGCTTCGGGTCGAAGCCGGCCGCCGCCGCGGTCTCGGCCATGTAGGCGACGGTGTCGAAGTCCTCGACGATGAGCTCGGCGCCCGGCTCTCCCGTGTCGTGCAGCGAAGCGAGGTGCAGGCGGACGCCGGGGGCGAGGCCCCAGCGGGCGGTGCGGATGTGCTGCCACTGCTCGATCAGCAGCTCGTGCACCGCGTTGAACTGGTCGGCACCCGCCGGGATCGCGCCGGCGGCCTTCTGCTCCTCGAGCCACTGCCACTGGGCGGCGGCGGTCTCGACCAGGGAGGTGGGGGTGTCGGCGTTGAACTCGAGCAGCTTCACCGTCGGGGTGCGGGCGGTGCCGAAGCGGGCCGGGCGGCCCGAGAGGTCGGGCGGGCCGGCGCCGTCGTCGTAGGCGAGGTCGAAGCGGCCGTAGACGGTGGGGTCGTCCTCGTCCCAGGATGCGCGGACCAGTTCGTGGAACCGCTCCGGGATGCCGAACTCGGCGAACCGGCCGGCGCGCACGACGTGCTCGACCGCATCCATGCACCGGGCGAAGAGCTCGGCGGTGGCGGTCTCGAGCAGCGTGATCTCGGGCGGGGTGAAGACGTAGGCGGCGCCCTCGCTCCAGTAGGGGCGGCCGCCCTCGGACTCGAGGTCGTAGAAGCTGAAGCCCACGGCGTCGGCGCGCTCGCGCCAGTTCGGGCGGGGGGTCACCGTGGTGCGTCGCATGACGTGTGAGCCTACCGACAGTCCGCGCCCCGCCCCTGCCCGCGTCCCGCGCGACGCCCCCTGTCCACGGCCCGCCCGACTGTCCGCGACCCGTCAGTTGTTGTCGCTACGGAGCAGGTTTAGCGACAACAAGTGACGGGTCGCGGACAGTCGGTGGGGCCCAGGGGGCGCCGGCCCGGGGTCAGCTCAGGGCGTCGAGCTCGGCGAACTCCTCGTCGGTGAGCTCGACCGAGGCGCCCGCGACGTTCTCCTCGAGGTGCGCGACCGAGGAGGTGCCGGGGATCGGCAGCAGCACGGGCGACTTGCGCAGCAGCCACGCGAGCGCGAGCTGGCTCGGCGTGCTGCCGTGCCGCTCGGCGAGCTCGGCCAGCGGGGATCCCTCGCCCGAGAGCTTGCCGGTGGCGAGCGGGAACCACGGGATGAACCCGATGCCCTCGGCCTCGGCGTACTCCAGCAGGGCCGACGACTTGCGGTTCGTCAGGTTGAACAGGTTCTGCACCGACACGATCTCGGCGACCTCGCGGGCGGCCTTCACCTCGTCGACCGACACCTCGGAGAGCCCGATGTGACGTACCTTGCCCTCGTCCTGCAGCGCCTTGAGCTCGCCGATCTGGTCTTCCAGCGGCACCTTCGGGTCGATGCGGTGCAGCTGCAGCAGGTCGATGCGGTCGACGCCGAGGTGGCGCAGGTTGAGCTCGGTCTGCTGGCGCAGGTACTCCGGGCGGCCGACCGGGATCCACTCGTTCGGCCCCTGACGGGTGAAGCCGACCTTCGTGGCGATGACGAGGTCGTCGGCGTAGGGGTGGAGGGCCTCGCGGATGAACGCGTCGGTCACGAACGGACCGTACGCATCCGCGGTGTCGATCAGGTTCACACCGAGCTCGACGGCCCGGCGCAGCACGGCCACGGGGGCCTCACGATCGTCGGGCCAGCCCCAGACCCCCTTGCCGGTGAGCTGCATCGTGCCGAAGCCGAGGCGGTTGACGGTGAGGTCGCCCCCGATGGTGAAGGTTCCGGATGCCTCTGCCGGCAGTGCGTTCGCTGAATCAGTCATACGGTCAGTCAACTCCGGTCGGCGCATCCGTGTTCCGGATGCCTGTTCGCTCTGCGCGCATCCCTGGGCAGACTGAGGGCATGAAGATCACCGACACGAGCGACCTGTGGTGGAAGAACGCCGTCGTGTACTGCCTCGACGTGGAGACCTACCTCGACTGGAACGGCGACGGGGTGGGCGACTTCACCGGCCTCGCGAACCGCATCGACTACCTCGCCGAGCTCGGCGTGACCTGCCTCTGGCTGATGCCGTTCTATCCCACGCCCGATCGCGACGATGGCTACGACATCGTCGACTTCTACGGCGTCGACCCGCGGCTCGGCCACTTCGGCGACCTGGTGGAGGTGATCCGGATCGCGCGCGACCGGGGCATCCGGGTGATCGCCGATCTCGTGATCAACCACACCTCCGACCGGCATCCGTGGTTCAAGGCGGCTCGCTCGAGCCGCGACAACCCCTACCGCGACTACTACGTCTGGCGCGACGAACCGCTCGACGACGGCGAGCCGGTGTTCCCCGACCAGGAGTCGAGCAACTGGGAGCTCGACGAGAAGACCGGGCAGTACTACCAGCACGTGTTCTACAAGCACCAGCCCGACCTCAACATCACCAATCCGCTCGTGCGCGACGAGATCGCGAAGATCATGGGGTTCTGGCTGCAGCTGGGGCTCTCGGGGTTCCGGGTGGACGCGGTGCCGTTCCTGCTCGACGAGAGCGGCGTGGTGGGCGGCTCGGAGCTGCTGCCCGACCCGCACGCCTACCTGCGCTCGCTGCGGTCGTTCCTAGGCCGGCGATCCGGCGAGGGCGTGCTGCTCGGCGAGGTGAACCTGGAGCGCGCCGATCAGGAGCTGTTCTTCGGCGGCGCCGAGGGCGACGAGCTCACGATGCAGTTCGACTTCATCTCGATGCAGAACCTCTACCTCGCGCTGGCGCGACAGGATGCGGCGCCGCTGGTCGCCGCGCTGCTCTCGAGGCCGGCGGGCTCACCCGACTCGCAGTGGGCGAACTTCGTGCGCAACCACGACGAGCTCACCCTCGACAAGCTGAGCGACGCCGAGCGGGCCGAGGTGTTCGCGGCCTTCGGGCCCGAGGAGCGGATGCAGGTCTACGGCCGCGGGCTGGTGCGACGGCTGCCGCCGATGCTCGACGGGGATCCCCGACGCATCCGGCTGGTCTACAGCCTGCTGTTCTCGATGCCCGGCACCCCGGTGCTGTTCTACGGCGAGGAGATCGGCATGGGCGAGAACCTCGAGGCCGAGGGGCGGATGGCGGTGCGCACGCCGATGCAGTGGACGCCCGGGCCGAACGGCGGTTTCTCGACCGCGCGCCCCTCGCGCCTCCGCAACGCCCTCGTCTCGGGCGGCTACGGGCCCGAGCACGTGAACGTGGAGACGCAGCGGCGCGACCCCGACTCGCTGTACTCCTTCATCCGGATGCTCGTGCAGCACTACCGCAACGCCCCCGAGCTGGGCTGGGGAGCGTTCACGGTGATCGAGGGCACGCCCTCGTCGGTGCTCGCCCACACCCTCTCGTGGGACGGGCGGACGGTGCTGCTGGTGCACAACTTCTCGCCGACGCCGGTCGACGTGCCGCTGGCGCTCGGCCGCGACCTGGCCGGCTGCCGCGTGAACCGGCTCCTCGGAGCCGAGACGGGCCGGCTGCCGGTCGCCGGGCCGCTCGCGCTCGACGACGCGGGCCGGATGACCGTGCCACTCGAGGGCTACGGCTTCGAGTGGTTGCGGGTGATCGCCCCCGGCGACGAGCTCCAGTACTGAGAGGAGGAACCGATGGAATTCACCGACGTGATCGAGACGGTCGGGCGGGTGATCGACGCCTCCGGGGTCATCGCGATCGTGGTGGGGGCGCTGTTCGCCGCCGTGAACGCATTGGTGCGGGGCATCCGTGGGGTGCGGCCGGTCTACACGCAGTTCAGGCGCATCCTCGGGCGGGCCATCCTGCTCGGGCTCGAGCTGCTGGTGGCGGCCGACATCATCCGCACCGTCGCCGTGACGCCGACGCTCGAGAACGTGGCCGTGCTGGGCGCGATCGTGCTCATCCGCACGTTCTTGAGCTTCTCGCTCGAGCTCGAGATCACGGGGCGGTGGCCATGGCAGAAGGCCCCGGGGACGGAGGGATCCGACCGCGATGGGGACTCTCAGCTCGCCGAGGCCTCCGAGCCGGCCGCCGGCTCGGCGGACCGCCCCGCCGCGATCAGGCGGGAGTGACGGGCTCCAGGCGCACGGTGCCGTCGGCGTCGACGCTCCAGCCGGGGTTGTACGCGATCTCCCAGACCACCCCGTTCGGGTCGGCGACGTGCCCGTGGTACCCGCCGAAGGCCGCCGCCTGCGGTCGCTTGCGGAGGACGCCGCCGGCCTCGAGCATCCGCTCGGCGACCGCGTCGACCTCGTCGGGCGAGCCGACGTTGTGCGAGAGGGTGAGCCCCTCGACCCGGGTGGGCTCGGGATCGGGCAGCTGCGAGACCCCGCCGTCGAGGTCGGCGTCGAAGGCGCGCGCCTCGAAGAGGCCGAGCACCACGCCGTGGCCGACCCGGAAGAACAGGATCTCGCCCGGCACGTCGACGAGCGGCTGCCAGCCGAGGCCGTCGCGGTAGAAGGCCCGCGCCGCGTCGAGGTCGGGGGTGGCCAGGGTGATGAAGTCGACTCTCTTCTGCATGACTCCAGCTTGGCCGCCGGACGGCGACGGTGGAACCCGCTGCTCAGACCGCCTGCGCGAACGCCCCCGGCGTCTCGGCCGCCTCGGCGAGCGCCGCGAGCGCGGGCGGCACGGCCCAGCCCTTGCGCTGCATCGACTGCGCCCACAGCCGCCCGGCACGGTACGACGAGCGCACCAGCGGGCCCGCGAGCACCCCGAGGAAGCCGATCTGCTCGGCCTCCTCCTTGATCTCGACGAATTCCTCCGGCCGCACCCACGACGCCACCGGCAGGTGCCGCGGCGAGGGCCGCAGGTACTGCGTGACCGTGATGATGTCGGTGCCGGCGTCGTGCAGATCCTGCAGCGCCTGCGAGATCTCGTCGCGGGTCTCGCCCATCCCGAGGATGAGGTTCGACTTGGTGATCAGCCGCGCATCCCGGGCCCGGCTCAGCACGTCGAGCGAGCGCTCGTACCGGAACGCGGGGCGGATGCGCTTGAAGATGCGCGGCACCGTCTCGACGTTGTGGGCGAAGACCTCGGGGCGCGAGTCGAACACCTCGGCGAGGAGCGCCGGGTCGCCCGAGAAGTCGGTGGCGAGGAGCTCGACCCCCGTGCCGGGGTTCAGCGCGTGGATGCGCCGCACGGTCTCGGCGTGCAGCCACGCTCCCCCGTCGGGCAGGTCGTCGCGCGCGACCCCGGTGACGGTGGCGTAGCGCAGTGCCATCGACCGCACCGACTCGGCCACCCGGCGTGGTTCGTCGGTGTCGTAGTCGGCGGGCCTGCCGGTGTCGATCTGGCAGAAGTCGCACCGGCGGGTGCACTGCGAGCCGCCGATCAGGAAGGTCGCCTCGCGATCCTCCCAGCACTCGAAGATGTTCGGGCAGCCGGCCTCCTGGCAGACCGTGTGCAGCTCCTGCGTCTTCACCAGCTTCTGCAGCTGCTGGTACTCGGGGCCGAAGCGGGCCTTGGTCTTGATCCACTCGGGCTTGCGCTCGATCGGGGTCTCGGCGTTGCGCACCTCGAGCCGCAGCAGGCGGCGGCCGCCGGGCCCGCCCTCGGCGCTCATCGCCCGACCCCGGATGCGGTGGGCCGCGCGAACAGCGACTCCGCCGTCTGCCACGCCTTCCGCGCCTGGGTCTCCAGCGGCGACTCGAAGCGCTCGCGCACCAGTGCGGCCGCATCGGCGGGCCGGATGCTCCGCCCCAGCAGCGCGCTCAGCGTCGTCACGCCCGCATCCCGGATCCCGCAGGCCACGATCCGGTCGTAGGGGGCGAGGTCGTTGTCGCAGTTCAGTGCGAAGCCGTGAGTGGTGACGCCGGAGGCGACACGGATGCCGATCGCCCCGATCTTCGCCGACCGCCCGTCGACGTCGACCCAGACGCCCGAGCGCCCCTCGACCCGGTGCGCGCCGAGCGCCGCGCCGCCCGGGATCGCGGCGATCACGTCGAGCAGCAGCTGTTCGAGCATCCGCACGTAGGCGACCACGTCGACCGGCTGCGGCAGTCGCACGATCGGGTAGCCCACCAGCTGGCCGGGGCCGTGCCAGGTGATCTTACCACCCCGGTCGACGTCGACGACGGGGGTGCCGTCGGCCGGACGCTCGGAATCCTCGGTGCGACGGCCCGCGGTGTACACGGCCTCGTGCTCGAGCAGCACCAGCGTGTCGGGGGCGTCGCCCGCGACGACGCGGTCGTGGAGGTGCGTCTGCAGCGCGAGCCCCTCGGCGTAGGGCACGAGTCGCTGCCCCAGTCCTTCGATGACGATCTCGGTCATGACCCGAGGGTAGCGTTAATTGGACTCCGACCATAAAAGGTTTGCAGCCGTTCTTACGTGCGCGCCATCACCAGGGAGGCCCGAGGTTTCACTCACCGTCAAGAACGACGGTTCTTGACGCACCGATCGGCCGAAAGGCCCCCAGAACAATCGCGTCGGGATGCGATCCTGACATCATGTCCGACCGCATCACCCTCCGCTTCCTCGCCGCCCCGCAAGACGCCGCGACCGGCGGCACGACCGTGGCGGCCGGCCGCGTGCTGGAGTGGATCGACAAGGCGGGCTTCGCCTGCGCCGTCGGCTGGAGCGCGAGCTACTGCGTCACCGCCTACGTCGGCAACGTGCAGTTCACCCGCCCGATCGCGGCCGGCGAGCTGATCGAGGCGAACGCCCGCATCATCCAGACCGGCCGCACGAGCATGCAGGTGCTGGTCACGGTGGGGGCGGCGGATGTGCGGAGCCGCCGGTTCACCCCCGCGACCCACTGCATCCTGGTCTTCGTCGCGGTCGACGCCGAGGGCTCACCGGTCGCGGTGCCGCCCTGGTCGCCGATGGACGACACCGACCGGATGCTGCACGAACGCGCCGAGGAACGGCTGGCGCCCCGGCGCGCGATCCGCGACGCCATGCAGCAGCAGACCTATTCGGCGGAAGGGACCACTCCGCGCACCGTGTTCCGCTTTCTCGCCGCGCCCGCGGACGCGAACTACGGCGGCAACGCGCACGGCGGCACCGTGCTGCGCTGGATCGACGAGACCGCGTTCGCCTGCGCCGCCAACTGGTCCGGCGAGGCGGCAGTCGCCGTGTACTCCGGCGGCATCCACTTCTACCGGCCGATCCGCATCGGGCACATCGTCGAGGTGGATGCGCGGCTGATCCACACCGGCTCCCGCAGCATGCACGTCGCGGTGCACGTGCGGTCGGGGTCGCCCCGGCGGCCCGAGGAGCTCGAGCTGACCACGCAGTGCATGAGCATCTTCGTCGACCCCGGGGCCGACGGGCGCGCGCTGCCGGTGCGGGCGCTGCCGCTGGTCTCGGAGGAGGACCGGCGGCTCGACGCCCATGCCCGGGAGCTGATCCGGATGCGGGCCGACCTCGAGGCGCTTCCGGTCGCGGCGCTCGCCTGAATCGACGGGAGGGCGCCGACGGGAGGGCGCCGACGCGTGCGGGCCGCGCCGCCCACCCGGCCCCGCATCCGCCCGCCCCGCCCCGCATCCGCTCGCCTGAGCCCCGGTCGCTACTCTTAGCTGGCGCATAGCTGCGCTCGTTAGCATCGCGCTGCAGCGATCCGCCCGCACGACAGGAGCATCCCCGGTATGAGCCCCGCCACCTCGGACAAGAGCATCTACGACGGCCTCTCGAAGAAGGACCGCCAGGCGCTCAACCGGGAGCTGAACCGGATCAAGCGCGAGGAGGAGCGGAAGCGCCGGAAGCGCAACCGGATCATCCTGGTCACCAGCCTGATCGTGGCGGCCCTCGCGGTGATCGCGATCGTCGGGCTGGTGGTGTTCAACAGCATCCGGGCCACCTTCGTCGGGCCGGCGAACATGCTCTCCGACGGCATCCTCTTCACCGGCGACGGCACGAACGTCACGGCGACCAAGACGGCCGCCATCCAGCCCGACGCCCAGCCGGTGGCGAACGACCTCGACACCTCGACGGTGCTGCGGATGACGGAGTACGTCGACTACTCCAGCCCCGACGTCGCCACCTTCGAGACCACGAACGGCGCCTCGCTGCAGTCGTACGTCTCGGCCGGCTACGCGAGCCTCGAGCTGCATCCGGTGGCGCTCGAGGGCGCCGACAGCTACGCGGGGCGCGCCGCGAACGCGGTGGCCTGTGTGGCGAACACGGTTCCGGATGCGGTGCTCGCGGTGCACAACTCGCTGGTCACCGCGCAGAAGACGCTTCCCGACGGCGGGCTGAGCAACGACGACCTGGTCGGGCTCGTCGAGACCGCGGGGGTCAAGAACGACACGGTGTCGTCGTGCATCCGGGGCAACGACTTCTCGGACTGGGTCACGGATGCGACCGACCGCGCCAAGGCGTCCATCCCGAACTCCGATGTGACGGCGCTCTCGACGGTGCCGCTGCTCGTGGTCGACGGCACGGCGTACACCGGTGCGCTCGACGATGCGGATGCGCTGTCGACGTTCATCACGGACGTGTTCACGGCGGCCTCGGGTGGTGCGGACGCGGGCGACGACGGATCGGGCGCCGATGGGGCAGGCACCGATGGTTCGGGCACCGATGGGGCGGGCACCACGGGTGACGGGGCCGGTACGACCGACGGCACCGGGACGGCTCCCACCGACGGCACGGGGACCGACGGCACGGGAACCGACAGCACGGGAACCGACGACGGGACGGCCCCCTCCGGCCAATAGTGCGAGATGCTTGGCCGCAAACGATCCGACCGATCGAGGAGACACCGATGAAGTACATGCTGATCATGCGCAACACCGCCGAATCGCTCGAGGCCGCCCAGGGTCTCGACTTCGAGCAGGTCATCAACGCGATGGGCGCGTTCAACGAGTCGATGATCACCGCCGGCGTGCTCACGGGCGGCGACGGGCTGACGGATGCCGCCGACGGGCAGGTCGTCGAGTTCACCGACGGAGCCCCGATCGTGACCGACGGCCCCTACGGCAAGGTGCACGAGCTGTTCAACGGCTACTGGGTCGTCGAGGCGGGGTCGAAGCAGGAGGCGCTGGAGTGGGCGCTGCGGGCGCCGCTCACCCCCGGGCAGAAGCTCGAGGTGCGCCGCATCACGGATGCCAGCGACTTCGCGGAGTTCGCCGAGAACGAGTTCGTGAAGAAGGAGGAGGGCTGGCGCGCCGACCAGGACGGCTCGCCCGCGCTCTAAAACGCGCGTCCGTACCGGCGCGGACCTGTCCGGGGATGAACACGACAGGTGTCGGCGTGCGCTGATAATGGTCCAATGCGATCAAGCGGCCGCCCCGGCGGATTCCGGGCGGCGCGCTCCCGCGCCGACTCCGGCCTGCTGACGACGATCGCCGCGGTGGTGCTGCTCGGCTGCGCGGTTCTCGGCGGCATGACGTCGACCGTCGCCTCCGCGACCGTCTCGGCCGCCGGTTCGGTGATCGCCGCGGCGGCCGGGCCCGCGGGGGCCGTGCGGGTCAGTGTGCCGGCCCCCGTCGCGCCCGGGGTCGGCGAGTCTTTGCCGGCGGTGCTGGCCGACCGCTTCGCGGGCATCCCGGTCACGATCATCCGCTCGATCGACACGCAGCCCACGCCGCTGGGCCTGCCGGCGGCGACTTCGTCGGCCACCGCGGCGTCGTCGCCTTCGGTATCGACCGCCGTGCTGCTGGCCGACGACTCGATCGCGGAGCACGCGGCGCTCGTCAGCGGAGGCTGGCTCGACGGCACCCCCGGCACCGTCGTCGTGCAGGCGGATGCGGCCGCGGCGCTGGGCCTCGCGGTCGGGTCGACGGTCGCGCTCGGGTCGGGAGGCGCATCCTTCACCGTCGTCGGAACCTGGCGGGCGGACGACGCGCTCGACCCCCTGTGGCTGGGCGACCCCGCCGCCGCCTCGGGCCGGCTCGGCGGGGCGGCGGGGCCGTTCGTGGTTTCGGAGGCGGACCTGCTCGCCCTCCCCGTCGCGGCCACCGCGCACTGGACCGTGACCGTGCCCGCACCGCCCGACGGGTGGACGGCGGCCCAGATCGAGGCGCTGCCCGAGGCCGCCGATCGCACCGGGATCGCCGACGCGATCGCCGTGCAGAACGACGAGATCGTCGAAGGACTCTCGGTCACGGGCGACCTCGCCGCCACGGCCGTCCGGGCCCGCACCGGGATGACCTCGGCGCAGTCGCTCGCCCTGGTTCCGACGGTGCTGGTCGGCGTGCTCGCGCTGATCGGGCTCAGCCGGCTCGCTGCGCTGCTCGCGGCCCGACGCCGCTCCGCCGACGCCCTGCTCTGGGCGCGGGGCGCGGCCCCGGCGCAGTTCGCGTGGTGGGGTGCGCTCGAGGGGGTCGTCGTCGCCGGGCCGGCCGGGGTCGTGGGCACCGCGCTCGGGCTCGGGGTGGCGTGGCTGTTCCGCGGGGCCGCACCGGTCGTGACCGCTGCCGTGCCGATCACGGTCGCGGCGTTGGCAGCCGGAACCGTGGCGGTACTCGTGGGGTCGGGTGTGGCCGGGGTGCGAGCGGATGCCGCCGAGCGGGCCGGCCGCTCGCGCACCAGCGGCGCCGTCGTCGCGGGGGCGGCGGTCGCGGTGCTCGCGGTCGTCGCCGGGCTGGCCGTCTGGCAGCTCGAGTCCGCCGCGGCCTCGCCTTCTGCCGCGCCCGGCGCTGCGGCCGGTGACGCGCCCGGCACTGCGGCGGGCGGCCCTGGCCCCCTCGCCGTGCTGGCGCCGACCCTCGTGCTGCTCGCGGCGACGGCGGCGCTGATCCTGGCGGCCACCCTCCTCGCTTCCCGGGCGGCCCGCCCCACCGCGCTCGCCCCGCGCGAGCCCGCCCGCGTCCGGCCCGCGCCGCCCACGCCGGTCGGGTCGAACGCGTCGGTCGGGCCCACTCGGTCCGGCAGATCGAGCGGGCCTGGCGGGCCGGACAAGTCGGGCGCGCGGGACACGTCGGGCCGGCCGGCCACGTCGGGCGCCCGAGACACGTCAGGCCGGCCGGACACATCAGGCCGGCGGGGCACGCCGGCGCGGCCGGACACGTCAGCCCGGTCGGGCACGTCCGGGCGGCGGGACGGAGCCGGGGGGTCGGTGGTGCGGTTCCTGGCGGGGCGCACGGTGGCGCTGCGTGCATCCGTGTTCGCTGCCGCGGCTCTCGTGGTCGCCCTCGCCGCCGGTGGAGCCGTCTACGCCGCCGCGGTCACCGCGACCGCAGACGCGCAGAACTCCGTCGCTGCCGAGCATCTCGCCGGGGCCGACCTGCGCCTCGCCCTCGGCGTCGACTCCACCGTGGGCACGGGCACTGCGGGGCCCGATTCCTCCCGGTACGCCGCCCTGCCCGGAGTCGCCACCGCCTCCACCGTGCTCGACTCGACCGCGACGATCGCGCGCGACGAGGTCACCCTCCTCGGCCTCCCCGCCTCGACGCAGCTCGCGATCACCAGCCGCGAGACGGTCACGCCTGACACCGCCGCACCCGCCCTCGACGGCACGGCTCTCGCGGTCACGCTGCGCACCGATGCCGCAGAGGCCACCCGCCCGGGAGTGCTCGGCGTGCGCGCCTGGGTCGCCGATGCCGACGGCGCCCTCTCGGCCCTCGACCTCGGCACCGTCGACGTCGCCGCGACCGCCGCCGATGGGGGTGCGGGAGCAGAAGGCGCGGCCGGGTCTGCGGTCAGGGCCGCGGTCGGGGCGACCCTCTCAGGGCCGCTGCCCTCCGGCCCGGCGCCCTTCCACCTGCTGGCCCTCGACGTCTCGCTGGCCCGGTCCCCTGTCGAGGGCGACCTCACCGTCGACCTGACCGCGGTGACGTCGACGGATGCGCCCGCATCCACGCCCCTCACCGGCGCCTCGCAGTCGCCCGCCGGCGCGACAGCCACAGCTCCCGCCGCACCAGCCGCATCCGCAACAGCCCCTGCGCCCGCGCTCGCCACCGGCACGTCAGCCGCATCCGCCCCCGCACCCGCGCTCTCCACCGACGCGACAACCGCACCCGCCCCCGCACCCGCACCCGCGCTCTCCACCGGCACGACAGCCGCATCCGCGCTCGCCACCGACGCGACAGCGGCGTCTGCGCCCGTCTCCACGATCGATCCCGCGCGACTGTCGGCCGGGTCGGTCAGCGTGTCGGCGCAGCGATCGACCGCACGAGTGCAGGTGGATGCGCCCACGACGCCCGTGCCGGTGACCGTCACGAGCGAGCTCGCCGCCCATCTCGGACTGGCCGTCGGCGACGAACTCGACATCACCCCCACGACCGGACGCGTGGTCCCGACCCGCATTGCCTCGGTCACCGACCGCATCCCCGGCTCGACCGACGCCTGGACCATCGCCGCCGACCTCACCGCCCTCGACCGCGGGGTGCTCGTGGCCGGAGGCTCCGTGCCCCAGGCGAACCAGATCTGGATCGCGGCCTCCGACTCGGACCACCTCGCTGCGGCCGCGGTCGGCGTGACCACCGAGCCGTGGTCGCTGGTGACCCGCGAGGGCTCGTCGTCGGACGGCTTCACCGGCCCGGTCGTCGCCGCGCTCTGGGCGTCCGCCGCCGCCGCGGCCGCCCTCGCCGTGCTCGCGGTGATAGCGGCCGGGGCGCTCCTCCGCCGCTCCCAGCGTCGCGAGCGCGCCGCGCTGAGCGCTCTCGGCATGACCGCTCGCCAGCAGTCACGGCGTTCCGCGCTGCAGACCTCCCTCACCGTCGCGGTCGCCGTGGCGGCGGGGCTGCTCGCGGGAGTCGCGACGGCCCTCCTCTGCGCGGGCCCGGCCACCGCATCCCTCGTCTACGGCGCGGCCGCCCTCGCCCCGGCGGTGTCCGGATGAACCGCGACGACCACCAGACGAACCGCGACGGCGACTGGATGAACATCGGCGGAGACCGAATGAACGCGGGGGTTTCCGGATGAACGGGGGCGCGCTCCGGATGCCCGGGCTGCTGCGGCGGACGGTCCTCGCCGCCCCGGGGGCGACCGTCGCTCTCGCCGTGCTCGCCGCCGTACTGGGCGGCGCGGGGATCGCCGTGCCCGCCCTGCTCGACCACGCGCAGACCGCCGCCGTGCAGCACGACCTGACCGCGGGGGTGCGCCCGGGGCGCCTCGATGTGGTCGCGACCTCCCTCGGCGGCCCCGCGACCGGCCCGCGCCCCGCCGCCGGCGATGCCGGGGGCACGCCCTCCCCACCCTGGGACCCCGCCGTCGACGCCGTGTGGGGGGCCGACGACCAGGCGCTCCGCGACATCCGCTCGACCGTGCCACCCGTGCTCGACGGGGTGCTCGGGGCACCGCGTCACGTCGTCACGTTCCCTGAGCTCTTCGCCTCGCCGGCTCCGGGGGGCACGCCCTTCTTCCCCACCTCGATCGCCCTGGCCGTCGACCCTGATTTCGCCGACGAGGTGACGCTCGTCGACGGCCGGCTTCCCGACCCGGCCGTGCCCGACGCGTCCACCACCGGCACCGGCTCGGGGTTCGACCCCGCGACCGGCCAGCCGATCACCGGCAGCACCGCCGGCGCGGGCGCCACCCCATCCGACCGATCCCCGGTCGAGATTGCCCTCGCGGCCCCCTCGGCCGAGACCATGCAGTGGGCCCTCGGCGAGACCCGGCAGCTCGCGGTGCCCGACGGCGGCACCCAGGCCGTCACCCTCACCGGCACCTTCACCCCGAACGACCCCGCCGACAGCACCTGGGCCAACATCCCCGCCTCGACCGAGGCCGAGATCGAGCCGACCCCCGACGGCGGACTCATCGCCTTCGGCTCCGCCTTCGCGAACGCCGCCTCGTGGCCGGTGCTGTCGACCCTGCCCGCGCACTCCACCTCGACCGTCTGGCTGCCGATCGATCGCGACGCCGTCACCGCCTCGAACGCCGCTGCCGTGGCCGACGCGATCCGCGTCTTCACGCGCATCCACTACACCCTGCCCGCCCCCGCCGCCCCGTCGACGGGCGCCGCAGACACAGCCGCCGGCGGCACTGCGACCGACGGCACGAGCGCATCCGGCACCGACGTCAGCGGCAACACCGACGCCGGCACCGCCACCGCCACCGCTACCGACGCTGGCGCCGCCCCCGGCACCGGGTCGACGGATGCCGCGGCCCCCGTCTTCCCTTACGACCCGCCCGCCGCCGAGTACGCCTTCACCTCCGCCCTGCCCGACGCCCTCGACGCCTCGGCCGCGAGCACCACCGTCACCGCCGCGTTCCTGACCATGACGGCGAGCGGACCGGCCATCGGCATCCTCGCCCTGCTCGTGCTGGTCGCCGGGGCCGTGCGCACGGCGCGGTCGTCGGCGTACTCGCTGCTCGCCGCCCGCGGAGCCTCCGCCCGCCAGCTCACGAGCCTCCTCGCCGGCGAGGGGCTGCTCGCGGGGATCTCGGGCGCCGCCGTGGGCGGGGTCGCAGGGGTCGGCGCCGTAATGGCCCTGCAGGCTACGACACCCGCCACCGCTGCGGGAATCCCCGCGTTCTCCCTGCCCTCGCCGGCACTGATGGCGGTGGGGCTGCTGGCGGCGATCCTGCTTCCGGCGATCGTCCTCACCGGGCAGACCGTGGCGGGTCGGGCCGTGAACCGGTCCGGCCGCGCGGGCGGAGGGGGTGCAGGGGGCGCGGCCGGCGGCACCTCACCGGCCGCCCTCGGCCTCGGCTCCGGCTCGGGCGGCGACTCCGGCGCCACCGGCAGTGCCCGCACCCCCGCCCTCTCCGCCGCCCGGCTCGCCCTCGAGGCCCTCCTCGCCCTCGTGACCGCCGCGGCCGTGGTCGACCTGCTCCAGCATCCCGGATCCCCCGACGCCCTCGGCTCCCTCGTCCCGGCCCTGCTCGCGCTCTGCGGCTGCGCGCTCGCGGCACGGGTCTTCCCGCTGCTCCTCCGCGCTGCCCGCCGGGCCACCGCCGCCCGGCGGGGCGCGATCGGCCTGATCGGCGCCGCCCGCGCCGCCGCCCCCTCGGCCGCCGGCGTCGTCGTGGTGGTCTGCGTGCTCGTGGGCCTCGCGGTGTCGCTGTTCTCCGCGGCCTTCCTCAGCACCGTGCACGCCGGCGTCGAGCAGGCCGCGGTCGAGCAGGTCGGGGCGGATGTCGCGGTCAGCGGCCCCGGACTGACCACCGAGGTCACCCAGGCGATCGCCGCCACCCCCGGGGTCGAGGCCTCGGCCGCGATCGTCGGCGACGCGCCCGTCACCGTCACGGTCGGCTCGGCCCGCAAGCTGCTGCGCCTCGTCGTGACCGACACGACCGCGCTCGCCCGCGTGCAGCAGGGCCTCCCCGGCGCGATCACCCTCCCGGATGCGCCGACCGGGTCGGCAAGTGCGGATGCCGATGCGAGCGGTAGCGCGGATGCCGATGCGAGCGGTAGCGCGGATGCGGATGCGAGCGGTAGCGCGGATGCGGATGCGAGCGTCAGCGCGGATGCGAGCGCGGCTACGAACAGCAGCCCGGACGCGGATGCCAACGCGAACGGCAGTGCGGACGCGGATGCCGACGGCGGCGAAAATTCGGATGCGGACGCGAATGCGAATGGCAGTGCGGACGCGGATGCGAACGGCAGCGCCGACGCGGCATCGCCCGACCCCGACGCCCCTATCCCCGTCATCGCCTCCGACTCCGCCGCGGCCCTGCTCGGCGGCGAGGAGTTCGCGCTCCGCGGGCATCCGCTCACCATCACCGGCCGGCACAGCCCGTCGGTCGCGTTCACCGCCGCCGAGAACTGGCTGCTGGTCGACTCCTCGGTCTCGGGCGCGGTCATCGACACCTCGGGGCTCGCCGACCTCGTGCTCGTGCGCCTCGCCGACGACGCCGATCCGGATGCGGCCCTCGCCGCCATCCAAGACGCCGCGGGACCCGACGCCCAGCTGATCACCCCGCAGGCGGTGGCGGATGCGGTGACCACGAGCCCCCGCGTCGCCACCCTGACAGCGGCCCTGATCGCCGCCACCGGAGTCTCGCTGCTGCTCGCCGTCGCCGCGATCGCACTGTCGGCCGCCGCCGGACGCCGCTCCCGCGGAGTGCTCGCCGGCGTGGTCGGGGCGCTCGGCGTCTCGCGCCGGCAGGTCGGCGCGCTGGCGGTCTGGGAGGTGGCGCCGCCGGTCGTCGTGGCGGGGGTTCTCGGGGTGCTGACCGGCATCCTGGTGCCGTTCGTCGTGCTGCCGTCGGCCGGGGCCTCGGCACTGACCGCCGGCACGGGTGAGCCGCCGGTGGTGGTCGACCCGCTGCTGTCGGCCGCGATCGTCGCGGTCTTCGCCGTCGCCGCGGCGGCCACCGTGGCCCTGTCGACCCGCATCAGCCGCCCCCGCGCGCCCGGCCCGTCCGCCGCGACCCACGCGCCCGGCCTACCCAGCGCGAGCCATGCATCCGGCGCGCCCCGCCCACCACGCGCACCCGGCGCGCCCGGCGCCCAACGCGCGACGCCGCCCGACGCACCCACCGACGACCGAGAGCGACGAGGATGACCAGCATGCCCCCTTCCCCCACGCCCGACGTGCTCTGCGCCGACCTGGTGCGCGTCTACCAGTCGCGCGGCGTCGAGGTGCAGGCGCTGCAGGGCCTCAACCTCCGCGTCGACCCGGGCGAGCTCGTCGCGATCGTCGGCGAGTCCGGGTCGGGCAAGTCGACGCTGCTCGGCATCCTCTCCGGGCTCGACACCCCGACGGCCGGCACCGTGCGGGTCGCCGGGCACGACCTGCTGGCGCTCACGCCCAAGCAGCGCGTGGGCTTCCGTCGCCACGACGTGGGCTTCGTCTGGCAGCAGACCGGCCGCAACCTCCTGCCCTACCTGACCGTGCAGCAGAACATCGACGCC
This sequence comes from Herbiconiux sp. 320_LB, assembly GCF_059691755.1. NCBI lineage: Bacteria > Bacillati > Actinomycetota > Actinomycetes > Micrococcales > Microbacteriaceae > Herbiconiux > Herbiconiux sp. 320_LB. The sequence goes on from NZ_JCAWAD010000002.1 coordinate 583,565, forward strand.
GTCACGGCCGTCGCCCGCACGGGCACCGCGACTGAGCGGGCCGCCCGCTCCGACGAGCTGATCGAGCTGCTCGGTCTCGGAGACCTCCGCGACCGCCGCCCCGAGCTGCTCTCGGGCGGCCAGCAACAACGGGCCGCCATCGCGGTGGCCCTCGCGAACCGACCCCGCGTGCTCTTCGCCGACGAGCCCACCGGCGAGCTCGACGACGCGGCGAGCATCGACGTGCTCGAGGCGCTGGGCACACTGAACGAGGAGAACGGCGTGACGACGGTGATCGTGACCCACGACCCCTCGGTCTCCGAGCACGTGCGGCGCACGGTGCAGATCCGCGACGGGCGCACCTCGACCGAGACCGTGCGCAGCACCCGCACCGACGAGCACGGAGCCGAGCAGGTGCACGCCGAGGAGTTCGCCGTGCTCGACCGCGTCGGCCGCCTGCAGCTGCCCGCCGAGTTCACCGCCGCCCTGGGCCTCCGCGACCGCGTGCGGCTCGCGCTCGAGCCCGATCAGATCGCAGTCCGTCCCGACGAGACCCAGGAGCCGCGCCCGTGACCGACGCCGACCGCCCCACCACTTCCGCCTCCCCGGCCTCCCCGGCCCAGCCCCTCACCCGTGCGGCCGCCCGAGCCGCCGAACGCGCCGCCGACCAGGCCGCCCGGCACCGCGCCGACCCGCCCGCCGCCGATCCCGCCGACCAGCCCAACCGCCACCCAGCCGACCAGGCCATCCACCAGCCCGCCGCCGACCAGGCCCTCCACCTTCCCGCGCCCACCAACACCGCCGCCCAGCCCGCACCCGGCACCCGCACCCCCACCCGCACGACCACCCCCGTCGTCAGCGCCCACGCCGTCACCCGCGTCTTCACCACCCCGGCCGGCGACGTCGTCGCCTGTCACGGCATCACGCTCGCCGCCCACCCGGGCGAGCTCGTCGTCGTGCGCGGCGCATCCGGCGCCGGCAAGACCACCCTCCTCAACCTGCTCGGCACCCTCGACACCCCCACCTCGGGCACCGTCTCGATCGACGGCGAGCCCGTCGCCGGCCTCGGCGTCGATCGCATCGTCGAGCTCCGCCGCACCACCCTCGGCTTCGTCTTCCAGGATTTCGGCCTGCTCGACGACCTGACCGCACGCGAGAACGTCGGCCTCCCCCTCCGACTGCGACAGACGGATGCACGTGACCGCGACGAGCGCGTCGACGAGGCCCTCGCGCTGGTCGGCCTCGCCGGGCACGCGAACCAGCGGCCCGAAGAGCTCTCCGGCGGCCAGCGTCAGCGCGTCGGCATCGCCCGAGCGCTCGTCGGCGACCCCAGGCTCCTCATCGCCGACGAACCGACGGGCCAGCTCGACAGCGGCAACGCGGCCGCCGTGATGGACCTGATCGCCCGCCTCACCCACTCCCGCGGGCTCGCCGCGGTGGTCGCGACCCACGATCCCGCGTTCGTCTCCCGCGCCGACACCGTGATCACGCTCCAGGACGGTCGATCCGTCTGATCCCGTCGCACGACCTCAGAGGCGCAAGAACACCCGGGCGTCCTGCTCGAGCTGCTCGCGCGTGAGCCCGCGCTCCACCGCGTGCACCACGGGATCCGGATCCGCCATGTCGAAGGGGTAGTCGCTGCCGAGCAGCACCCGCCCCTCGCCCGCCTTCGCCGCGAGCAGGTCGAAGGCATCCGTGTCGTGCGTCACGGTGTCGAGCCAGAGCGAGCGGAAACCCTGCTCCGGCGGCGTGCTCGACCCGGCCGAGACGTCCGGCCGAGCATGCCACGCGTGGCTCCAGCGGCCGAGCAGGTCGGGCGCGCAGCCGCCGCCGTGCACGAAGCAGATCCGCAGTTCCGGGATGCGCTCGAGCACCCCGCCGAGCAGCACCGACGCGATCGCGGTCGCGGTCTCGACCGGATTGCCGATCAGGTTCACCAGGTAGTGCTTCGCGAGGGTCGGCGAGGGCAGCTGCATCGGGTGCACCAGCACCGCGAGCCCGAGCTCGGTCGCGCGGCGCAGCACCCCCTCGAGCGGCTCGGCGTCGAGCGAGCCGGCGCCGAGCAGAGGCGGTATCGCCACACCCAGGATGCCCGGGGTCGCCGCGAGCTCACCGAGCTGGCGGGACGCGGCATCCGGATCGGCCAGGCTCACGCAGCCGAAGCCCGCGAACCAGCCTGCGCCATCCGTGACCACCCGGGCGAGCTCACCGTTGAACGAGGCGACGTACTCCTCGGTGCCGGCCGCGGTGCCGAGCGCGAAGGCGAACGGCGGGGCCGAGAGCACGCGGGCCCCGACCCCCTTCTCCTCCATGTCGGCGCGGATCGCGTCGACGTCGCTCATCAGGCGGGTGTCGATCGAGAGCGGGGTGTCGCCGATGAACATCCGGCCGTCGCGGTCGGTGATGCCGCCGAACGGGGCGCCCGGCGGCAGGGCGAACAGGTCGCGGGGCAGCCAGTGCGCGTGCACGTCGATCGGCCCGGGCCGGAGATCGGCCGTCGGCAGAGGCACAGAGGTAGGCACAGTCGCCGGCGCCGGCGCCGGCGCCGACATCGGCACCGCGTTCGCGTCGCTCACAGCGCCAGCGGTTCGTTTTCGCTGTTCAGGTGCTCGACCGTGGTGAACACCAGCGGGGTGTCCCCGACGTTCTGGATGTCGTGCAAGAGGTACTCCCCTGGTCCGAAGTGGAAGTGGCGGGTCTCTCCGGCATCGTACGAGACGTCGCGGGTGGTTCCGTCGAAGGTGTGCTGCCGGCTCGTCCCCGCGTTCACCGCGGTCCAGAAGTAGTCGAGCACGTGCCGGTGGGCGTGCCACCGCTCGCCCGGCTCGAGCCGGATCTCCCAGACCCGCACCCGGTCGTCCTCGCTCAGCAGGCGGGAGCCCACGGCCCCGTCGAAGGCGTGGTCGGCGAACTCCTGGCGGAGCTCGTCGCTCCAGCCGTCGAAGTCGGTGCCGACGAGGGTGCCGGCGAGGGGCAGGTCGGCGAGGAAGTCGCTCATGGTGTTCTCCGTTCGGATGCGGGGCCCGGGTCGGCCCGGGCGGGGGTGTTCAGGTGACGAGAAGGGGCGGGTGGATGCGGCCACGCGGGTGGCCGGCCGGTGGATGCGGGCCGGTGTGCGGCTGGCCCGTGGATGCGGCCACACGAGCGGGCGGGACGAGACGAACCGCCGGCTCAGGCCACCGCGGTGCGGCGGTCCTCCGGGTAGAGCACGCCCGGCCCGTACAGGCCGAAGCGGAGGCTCGGGTCGCCCGGGGTCCAGGTGCCGAGGAACTGCGAGCGGTCGCCCATCTCCATCACGCGGTCGAGCAGCTGGCGGCTGAGCTCGAGCTGGCCGGGCTCCCAGGCGGCGAGCGCGGCGGGGATGTCGCCGGCCGCGGCGACCAGCGCATCCCGGAGCGCCCAGGCGTCGGCAGCGGCCTTCGCCGTGCCGGCGGCCGCGTGGGGCCGGGCGCTGCAGGCCGCGTCGCCGATCAGGGCCGCGCGGTGCAGCGCCATCCGGTTCGACCGCACGTCGAGCACGACCTGGAGGTAGGGCTCCTCGGTCGCGAGCACGACCTCGGCGGCGGCGGGCGCGAGGGTCGCGGCCGCCGTCTCGCGCAGCTCGGCGACGAACCGGTCCTGCACCAGCCCGGGCGGCAGCGAGACCGCGCCGACCATCCCGTTCTTGCCGGTGAGCAGCTCGGTCAGCTCGGGCCCCTCGGGCACGTTGCGGTACCAGACGTAGTTCATCAGCTGGTGCTCGGCCTCGACGCCCTCCTCGCCCGGGATCGGGTAGAGGGTGATGTGCGAGTTCGGCACCACCGAGTAGGTGATCGCGTCACCCATGAGCATCTGCGACACGGTGCTCAGGTCGCGCAGCGGCACGGTGCCCCGCCAGCCGACGTACCCCGAGTACGACGGCACGGCATCCGGATCGAACTGCTCGCGCGCCGGCGAGTTGATGCCGTCGGCGAAGACCACCAGGTCGGCGGTCTGGCTGCTGCCGTCGGTGAAGTGCACGGTCGCCGTGTCGCCGCTGTCGTCGAAGCCGCTCGCGGTGGCGCCGAGGTGGTAGTGCTCGGTGCCGAAGTCGTGCAGCAGCGCCCGGTAGAACGTGCCCCAGGAGGTGTACTCCCAGGTGCGCTCGTCGTGCGAGACGATGTGGTTGGCCTGGTCGAGGTACTGCACCCAGGAGGTGGAGGTCGCGAGCTCGGCCGGGTCGGTGTCGCTGCGCTCGGCGAACCAGCGGAGGGTGTCCGGCTGCAGCACGATCCCGCTGCCCCGGCCGTGCAGCGGCGAGGCGGTGCGCTCGTAGACGTCGACGTCGAAGCCGAGGTCCTTCAGCACGAGGGCGGCGGTGAGGCCGCCGATCGAGCCGCCGACGACGACGGCGCGCGAGCCGCGGTAGGAGTGGGTGGACATGTGATCACGCCTTTCGGGTGGGAGCGGAGGCCGGGCTCGCCGGCTCCGCGGGAGAGGTGCCCGCCGCATCCGCCGCCGCATCCGCCGCGAGGGACTCCTCGGTGGGCAGCGGCCGGCCGTTGGTCTCGCGGGCGAAGGCGACGCCGACCAGGCCGATCAGTCCGATCGCCGAGATCACCGCGGTGGCGATGCCCAGGTTGCCGTCGAACCAGGAGACCGCGATCACGCCGGCGACCAGGGGCCCGGCGGCGGTGAAGAAGCGGCCGACGCTGTTGCAGAAGGCGATCGCCGAGGCGCGGACGCTGGTCGGGAACACCTCGGGGCTGTAGATGAACGCCCCGGACAGCGAGCCGAAGAGGGCGAAGCCGAGCACGGGCATCACGATCATGTAGGTCGTCACGTCGCGCTGGAACGGGAAGAGGAAGGCGATCGCCACGGCCGCGGCCCCGAAGGTGATGAGGAACGTGGGCCGCCGGCCGATCTTGTCGGCGATGAAGCCCCAGGCCGCGTAGCCGACGATGCCGCCGGCGTTGAACAGGATCGAGGCGAGCGCCACCCGCGAGGCGATCAGGTCGGGCGACCACTGCTCGGCCGCGCCCATCTGCCGGATGATCTGCGGATACCAGGTCGTCACGCTCCAGAAGGCGATCAGGGCCCCGGTCGCGATCGCCGTGCAGACGAGGGTCGGGCGCAGCAGGGGCTTCCGGAACAGCCGCTTCAGCACGAAGTCGTCGCGGGCGACCGCCCGGCCGGCGCGCTTGCGTTCGCGGCGCTCCCGGATCGCGTCGGCCGACTCCGGCGGCTCCTTCACGAAGCGACGGATGAACCAGACCAGGATGGCGGGGATGACCGCCAGCGCCATCATGAAGCGCCAGCCCAGCCCGCCGGCCAGGGCGAACACGAGCGCGGCCACGAAGAACCCGGCCGCGTAACCGGACATCATCACGCCGCCGGCCCGGGCGCGGTACCGGTTCTTCCAGCTCTCCGCGATCAGGGCCGCTCCCACCGGAGCCTCGACGCCCGAGCCGAGCCCCGCGATGAAGCGCAGGATGCCCAGCTGCCACCAGGTGTCCGCGAAGGCGGCCGCCGCGGTGAAGACGGCGTAGGTCAGGATGCCGATGGCCAGGATCCGGGTGCGGCCCAGGTAGTCGGCCAGCACCCCGAAGACGATCCCGCCGAGGGCCCACCCGCCGAGGAAGAGCGCCACGGTCAGGCCGCCGTAGAGACCGATCGCCGCCGGGCTGACCTCGATGCCGCTGTGCGGCAGCAGCTCGGTCATCGCCGGGCCGAGCACCAGCGTGTAGAGACTGCCGGCGAAGCCGTCCAGCCCCCAGCCGAGCATGGTGCCGGTGAGCACGAGCCACTGGGCCTTCGTGATCTCCTGGCGCCAGCCCGAACGGAGTTCGTTGCGCGTGTTGCGAGTCTGCGTCACCATCGACGTGCTCTCCTTCGGAATTGGTGGGACCGGTCCCGGGTGCCCGGGGTTCGGGGTGGTGCTCGGAGTTCGGGTGGTGCTGGGGGTTCGGGCAATGCTCGGAGTTCGAGTGGGGCTGGGGCGGGTCGGGTCGCGCTCAGTTCAGGCGCTGGGTGCCCGATCCGCCGTACCAGTCGACGGAGTCGGGCGCGATCCGGGTGACGACCGTCTTGAGCCAGGAGAAGTCGTCGAACGACTCCACGCCGGCGTCCTTCCCGATGCCGGACTCCTTGATGCCGCCCCAGGGGAGGGAGGGCTCGAGGCGGTGGTGGTCGTTGATCCAGACCATGCCCGCCTTGATCCGGTCGGCCACGCGGTGGGCGCGGGCGACATCCCTCGTCCAGAGGCCGGCGCCCAGGCCGTAGGGGTTGTCGTTGGCCATGGCCACGGCGTCGTCCTCGTCGTCGAAGGGGATGACGACCGCGACCGGCCCGAAGATCTCCTCGCGGGCGACGCGCATCTGCATGGTGGCGTCGGCGAGCACGGTCGGGGCGTAGAAGAAGCCGGTGCGGAGCGCCTGCTCGTCGGAGCCGAACTCGGGCTCGGCGCCGCCCGCCGTCACCGAGGCGCCCTCCTCGCGGCCCGACTCGACCAGGGCCTCGACCTTGTCGCGCTGACGGGCGCTGATCAGCGGACCCATCTGCGTGTCGGGGCTGGTCGGGTCGCCGATGCGGATGGCCTTCGCGCGGGCGGTCAGGTGCTCGACGAACTGGTCGTAGACCGCGCGCTGCACCAGGAAGCGGGATCCGGCGACGCAGGACTGGCCGGCGGCGACGAAGGCCGAGAACGCGGCCCCCTCGGCCGCATCCCGCGGGTCGACGTCGTCGAAGACGACCACCGGGGTCTTGCCGCCGAGCTCTGCGGTCATCCGGGCGAACCGGCGGGCCGTCGCGACCGCGGCCGAGCGGCCGGTCTCGGTGCCGCCGGTGAGGGTGATCTTCGCGATGTCGGGGTGCTCGGTGAGCGCCCGGCCGGCCTCGGCCGCACCCGTGACGATCTGCACGACGCCCTCGGGGATGCCCGCGCGCTCGAGGATGGGCAGCAGCGCGAGGGTCGTCAGCGGGGTGAGCTCGGAGGGCTTCACGACCACGGTGTTGCCGTTCGCCAGGGCGGCCGAGAGGCTGCGGGCGAGGATCAGCATCGGGTGGTTGAACGGCGTGATGATGCCGCAGACGCCGAGCGGGGCGCGGCGCTGGTAGGTCAGGTAGGGCCCGTCGGAGGGCAGCACGCCGGTGCGCTGGGCGGCGAGCAGTCCGGCGTTGTAGCGGAACCACTCGGGCACGCGGGAGAGCTGGGCGCGGGTCTCGGTCACGGGCCGGCCGTTGTTGAGGGCCTCGAGGCGGTAGAGCTCCCCGGTCGAGGCCTCGATCTCGTCGGCGACGCGGAGCAGGATGCGGGCACGCTCGCTCGGGTGCAGGGCCGGCCACGGCCCGGACTCGAACGCGGCCTTCGCGGTTGCGACGATGCGGTCGACGTCGGCCGCTCCGTGCTCGGGCACCGACTGGATCACCGCACCCGTCGAGGGGTTGATGATGTCGCGGGTCGGGCCGTCCTCAACCAGAGCGGGGGTGTCAATCACTGCGGTGTCGGTCACGTCGGTCTCCTCAGGCTGGACTTGGTTCCGAGAGAGGTTCCGCAAGGCCACGGCGCCCCACTCAGGTTCCAACAGCATGCCTGCCCGCGATATCCACGACAATGTCCATGACACCACTCTTGACGCGAGAGCATGTGCGTGCTGACATGAGGGATGGATTCCGAACTGCTCGTCTGGCTGGGCCGGCTGCGCGAGTTGAGCGCGGTGGCGGTGGGCGGGCGATCCGTCGACCAGGCGCTCGAACTCGTGGCCGAGACGGCCCGGGAGCTGCTCGGTTTCGACTTCTGCGGGGTGCTGGTTCCGGATGCGGCGGGCACCGCCCTGGTCATCACCGGCTGGAGCGGGCTGTCGCGCGAGTACGTCGACGGCGTGAACCGCTCGAGTCCGGTGACGCTCGGCTCGACCGCCCCCTCCAGCCGGGCCTACTTCGGCGGGCGTCCGGTCGCGGTGACCGACATCGAGGTGGAGCGCGGCTTCGCGCCCTGGGGAGGGGTGGCGCAGGAGCAGGGCTACCGGTCGATGATCAGCGTGCCGCTCATCGGCACCGACCGGGTGCTCGGCGCCGACCGCGTGCTGGGCACGCTGAACGGCTATCACGCGCGCATCCACGACTACAGCGAGCAGGAGATCGAGCGGCTGATCCTGCTCGCGAACCACGCGGCGGCGGCGCTGACCAGCGCGGCCCTGGTCGAGGAGCTGCGCGGCGCCAACGCCTCGCTCCTCGAGCAGCGCGACCTGCTGGCGAAGTCGGAGGACATCCACCGCCGCCTCCTCCGCGTCTCGCTCGAGTCGGGCGGGCTCGACGGGGTCGTGCGCACGCTCGCCGACCTGATCGGCCGGCCGGTGCGGCTCGAGGACCCTCGGGGTGCCGTGCTCGCGGCCTCGTCGGTGCCCGCCACCGGCGCCCTCGCGGCAGCGTCAGCGCCCGCCACCCGCGGCGCGCTCGCGGCCGCGTCGGGGTCCGCCACCGGCGGCGGCGATGAGGCCGGCGCGGAGGTCGAGGTGGTCGTGCCCGTGCGACTCGGACCCGAAGAGGTGGGGGTGCTGCGCGTCGACGACCCGGCGGGTGCCGGGCTCGACGCGCTCGATGCGCGTGCGGTCGATCACGCGTCGGTGGTGATCGCGCTCGAGGTGCTGCGCATCCGGGCGGCGCTCGAGACCGAGTACCGCATCCAGGGCGAGGTGCTCACCGATGTGCTGCTCTTCGGCGTCACCGAGCAGGCCTCCCGGCGGGCCGCGGCGCTCGGACACGACCTCGCGAGCCTTCGCGTCGCCACCGTCGCGAGCGTGCCCGGACTCGGCGGCACCCTCGGCATCAGCGCCGCCGACACCCGGCGCACACTCGCGGCACTGTCGGCCGTCTCGGCGCTCACCCTGCCCGGTGCCGCATCCGCTCGCCCGCTGGTCGCGGCGTTGCAGGGGATGGTCGTGGCGCTGTGGCCGGTTCCGGGCGATCCCGAGCCCGATTCTGCATCTGCATCTGCTTCTGGTCCTGCTTCTGCTTCTGCTTCTGCGGCGCTCGACGAGGTCTCGGAAGCGGCCGGGCCGATCGTGCTGCGGGCGCTGCACGCGGCGTTCCCGGGAGAGAAGGTGCTGGTCGCGGCCTCCGGACCCCACCACCGCCCGCTGCCCGAGGCCTTCCGCATCGCGCGGGGTGCTCTCACGCTGGCGCGCGCTGCGGGCCGCTCCGACGAGGTCGTCTCGCCGGCGGGGCTGGGCCTGGTGGGAGTGCTGCTGCAGACCGACCAGCCCGAGGCGCTGCTCGATTTCGCCCGCGAGCGCCTCGGCCCCCTCATGGACTACGACCGGGCCCGTGGCACCGACCTCGTCGAGACGCTCCGTCGTCACCTCGACGACGGCCTCGATCGTGCGGCCACCGCGGCCGCCCTGCGCCTGCACCCGAACACGGTCAACCAGCGCCTCCGCCGCATCGAGTCGCTCACGGCCACCCAGCTCCGTCGTCCCGCCGACGTCGTCTCCTTCGCTTCCGCCCTGGCGGTCTGGGACGTGGCCCGCTCCCTCACCGCCACCCTCGTCTGACCCCGCTTCGCTCGACCCCGCCCCCCGCCTGACCGCGCCCCGCCCGCCCGCGCGCCTCCGTCCCGCCCCGCCCCCGCCCGAATGCCCTCGACCCGTCACCTGTGGTCGCTATCCCGCGCCGATAGCGGCAACAACTGACGGATCGGTGTCCTACGCTCGGAGCGTGAGACCTCGGAGTCGCAAAGGGTCGGCCGCGGGCGGGTTGTTCCTCATCGCCCTCGGTGTGATCTACGTCATCGTCTTTCCCGCGCAGCAACGCGAGGGCGCCTGGTGGGTGCCGTGCGCGCTCATCCTCTTCTTCGGTTCGGTCCTCCTGGCAGGAGCCTTCCCTCGTAGACGTCGTGACGAGTAGCGCCAGACCGTCCCGAGTCGGTCAACCAGCGCCGATGGCCTCGATCCGTCACCTCTTGTCGCCATTCGGTGGCCATAGCGGCAAGGAGTGACGGGTCGAGGACATTTGGGGGCGGGGGGTGCGGATCGTGGCCTTTCGGGGCGAGACGTCAGGGGGTGGCGTAGCCGGGGAGGGCTCGGATGAACGCGTCGACCAGGCGGTCGTAGCTGCGGTCGACGTCGTCAGGCATTCCGAACCCACCGGCGGCCTCGAGCGACACGAAGCCGTGCAGCAGCGAACGCAGCGCCCGAGTCGCGTCGATCGCGTCACCGCCCTCGAGCCCGAACCCGGCGAGCGCGTCGAAGATCACCGACAGCGCCGCCTCCGCCGCGACGACCTCGCCCGAAGCCGCGACGGCGCCATCGCTCGCGCCGGCATCCACCGCGGCCGCCCTCGCACTGGCAGATGCCGCAGCCGCATCCGCGTCAGCCGCGGCTGCATCCGCCGCGTCGATGGCAGTGGGTGCGGCGACGGCAACCGCGGCTGCATCGGTAAGCGTCTCGGGGGTTGCGGGGGCGGAGCGACGCGGGGGCGCCACCGTGGCCGAGTAGCGGCCCGGGTGGGCCCGCGCCCACTGCCGCAGCGCCCGCGCGAGGCCGGCCACCGCATCCGCCCCCGAACGGCCGACGGTCGCCCTCGCCATGACCTCGGTCAGCTCACGGATGGCGCGCTCGCCCACCGTCGCCTTGAGCGCGGCGAGCGAGTCGATGTGCTTGTAGAGGCTCGGCAGCCGGATGCCCAGCCGCGCGGCCACGGCCGCGAGCGTGATGTTCTCCAGCCCCACCTCATCGGCGAGCGCCTCCGCCTCTTCGGCGACGCGGTCGCTCGTGACGCCGGCCCTAGGCATCCGCGGCAGCCCCCGCGCCCGCGGCGCGCACGCGGCGGGCGAAGTCGAGGATGGCGGGGGTGACGAGCTCGGGCCGCTGCGCGTGGGGGTAGTGCCCGGCCTCCGGCACCATCAGCACCTCGGCCGCCCCGCCCCGCGCGGCGTCGCGCCCCGCGAACTGCTCGGCGATCCAGCCGGCCTCGGCGGCGGCGCCCTTGGCGGCGAAGTCGGGATCCATCTCCCCCATTATGACCAGCACGGGCGCCGAGACCGCCGGCAGCGCCGCCTCGGCGGGCGCGTGGGTCACGTGCGTGGTCTTCGAGAAGGCCGCGGCGTGGCCCGGCCGACGGAGCGCGGCGACGATGGCGGCGCGGTGCGCCTCGAAGTCGGCGGGCTTCCGGCCCGCGTAGAGCGACGGCAGGTAGCCCCGCCACACCGGCGTCACCCACGGCCGCGCCATCATCGCCCGGAACGCCACCAGCAGCAACGGGTTCATCGCGGGGTTCCGCACGAACGGGCCCACCAGCACCAGTCCCGAGACGAGGTCGGGCCGCCGGGCCGCGACGATCACGGCGGCACCCGCACTCATCGAGTTGCCGACGACGATCGCCGGACCGCCGAGGTGCTCGATCAGGGCGATGAGATCGGATGCGGTCTCCTCGTCGCCGTACGACGCGAAGCCCGCGTCGCTGTCGCCGTGGCCGCGGAGTTCGGCATCCGCCACCCGGAATCCGGATGCGACGAGCTGCGGTGAGAGGGCGCGCCAGGTGGAGCGCAGATCGCCCATCCCGGGCGAGGTGACGACGAGGGGGCCGTGGCCGGCCAGCCCGTAGGCCAGTCGTCCTTCCCCGCGATCGAGGCGGTGGAGCTGGGACGAGGTGTCGGTGGAGTTCATGGTGGCTACTCTAGCTAGCTTATTGGCTATTAGCAATAGCTTCGAGCCACCTACATCAACGATGGGGAATTTAGTTGTACCGACAAGTGTTCTACCCTGAACCATGACGAACCCCACCGACCTCCTCGCCCCCGACACCGCGATGGGTGCCGTCACCCTCCGGGTCGGCGACCTCGACCGCATGATCGCCTACTACCGCGACGCCGTCACCCTCGACCTGATCAGCCACCACGGCGACACGGCCGTGCTCGGCCGGGGCGGGATCCCTGCTGTCATCCTGCAGCACGCCCCCGAGCTGAAGAACCCCGAGCCCCGCTCGGCGGGCCTGTTCCACACCGCGATCGTCTTCGACTCCGAGGCCGCCCTCGCCGCCGCCGTCTACTCGGTCGCGCAGCGCTTTCCGCACTCCTTCACCGGGTCCTCGGACCACCTCGTCTCGAAGGCCTTCTACTTCACCGACCCCGAGGGCAACGGCGTCGAGCTCTACTGGGACCGCGACCGCACCTCCTGGAGCTGGGCCCACGGCCAGATCGAGATGTCGACCCTCTACCTCGACCCGAACGAGTTCCTGCAGCAGAACCTCACGGGCGAACTGGTCGAGGATCCCCGCATCGGCCGCGCCTCGGTCGGCCATGTGCACCTCTCGGTCGGCGACATCGCGACCGCGCGCGACTTCTACGTCGACACCCTGGGCTTCGAGGTCACCTCGGCCTTCGGCCCGCAGGCCCTGTTCGTCTCGGCCGGCGGCTACCACCACCACATGGCGATGAACGTCTGGAACTCCCTCGGCGCCGGCCGCCGCCAGCAGACCCTCGGGCTCGGCCAGGTCGAGATCGTGCTCCCGGATGCCGACGGGGTCGCCGCGACCGAGGAGAGGCTGCGGCATCACGGCCTGCAGACGGCGAACGACGGCCGCACGGTCACGGTGGCCGACCCCTGGGACAACACCCTCCTGCTCCGCACCCCCACTCCCGCCTGACCCGCCGCCGAACCAGCCACGCGAGGAAGTGCTCGGCTCACGGCGCGAGTTCGGCCCGCCGGAACCCGAGTTCTCGCTCGACCCGCCTCATCGGCGACCCGTCGAACCCCAGCGCGCCGAGATCGACAGCGGCCGCGGCTCGGAGCGCAAGGGCCTCCGCCGAGCGGGCGGCCCGGTCCGGGAGCCCGATCGTGCGGGCGAATTCCCGCTAGTGCCGCGCCTTGAGTGTCGTCGTACGGCCGCCGATCGGGAGGGCGAGACTGTCGTCGTCGTAGATCAGCCCGCGTCCCGCCCGAATCGGCATGATTGTGCCGATTCGATCCCATTCGAGCACCTTCGGGTGCACAGGCGAGATGAATCGGCATGATCTTGCCGACCGCGGGAGGGAAGGGGGGTCACCTCGCGAGCGGGCCGGGGCCCGGATCGGACTTCGGGGCGGGACGGGGCGGGGGCACGGGACGGCGCGACCTCACGGTGAGGTAGAGCCGGTGCGCCGTGATGATGAGCGCCAGCCACGCGGCGCCGAGGATCCAGCCCGCGAGCACGTCGGTGAACCAGTGGTGGCCGAGGAAGACGCGGCTGAGCCCGACGGCGAGCGCGAACAGCACCGCGACCGCCCCGATGGCGACCCGCGCCCGGCGCGACTTGCGGCGCAGGATGATCAGGTACGCGACCACCCCCACCACGACCACGGCGTTCAGGGTGTGCCCGCTCGGGAACGACGCCGAGTACTCGTACGGCGGCACCGCATCCACCAGCGGCGGGCGGGCGCGGTCGATCAGGCCCTTGCCCGCGATCGTCATCAGCAGCGACCCGCCGCCGGCCGCGACGATCAGCACGACCGGGGTCCACGAGCGGCGATGGATGGCGAGGATCAGGATGGCCGTGACCGCGATGACCGGCATCCCGATCGGCCCCGCGATGTCGGTGAAGTACGTGATGACGGTGTCGGCGACCGGATCGCGGAGGGTGAGCGCGAAGTCCAGCAGCGGTCGGTCGAGCCCGGCGACGCCGTCGGAGTCGGTGACCGCGTCGTAGACCTGCCCGGCGGCGAGGCTGAGCAGGAGGGCGATCCCGGCGCCCACCACGACCGTGAGGATCAGGGTGGCGTTGGGCCCGAGGCGGTCGCCCACCCACTTCGCGAACAACGCCAGCACCCGGCCGACCGGCGTGTACCAGTGGGTCAGGTCGGTGGGGCCGAGGTAGCGATCCTGCTGGAGTTCGCCTCGCACGCCCTTCTCGGGCTCGGCACCGGCGCCCCGGGCCGCAGCCGACTGGGCACCGGCACCGGCACCGGCGCCCCCGTGAACAGCGGGCTCGCCGGCCCCGTCTCCGGGCACCGTCACGACATCGCCGGGTCGACGGCGACGGCGGTGCGGGGCGACAGCCCCGGCGCCTGGGCGGCCGGAACCGGCAGGCGCACGATCAGCGCGCCCGGGTCGACCCCGAAGCGGCCGGTCTTCGTCTCGCCGACCGGGTCGCCGTCGAGCTCGGCGAGAACCGGCTGGTCGAGCTCGAACTCGAACTCCCGGCCCGACCACTGCTTGAGCGAGGCCAGCCCGTTGCGGTTGCGGGTGGCGACGTCGATCGCCACGCCGAGCCAGCCCGCCACGACGTTGGGCCGCAGCATCACGAGCTCGAGGTCGCCGTCGTCGAGCACGGCGCCGGTGGCGAGCTCGATGTTCGCGACCACCGAGCTGCAGTTGCAGGCGAGCACCATCAGGCAGTTGGTCGGCTCCTCCGCGGCGCCGTCGATGGTGAGCGTCGCGTCGAAGCCGCCCTTGAAAAGGGCGGGCGCTCCGGCGGCGACGTAGGCACCCCAGCCGACCTTCTTCTTCAGCTCGTCGTCGGTGTTGTCCATGATCTGGGCGTCGAGGCCGACTCCGCCCATCACGACGAAGACGCGCTCCTCGCCGTCGTCGAAGGTGGCGGTGCCGACGTCGATCGCGCGGTCCTGGCCGAGCAGCGCGATCTCCACGGCGTCGTCGAGGTCGTTGAGCGGGATGCCGAGGTTGCGTGCGAGGAGGTTGCCGGTTCCGCTCGGCAGCAGTCCGTAGGGCACTCCGGTGCCGCGCAGCACGGCGGCGACCGCCCGCACCGTGCCGTCCCCGCCCATCGCGCAGACGACGTCCGCACCCGCATCCACCGCCGCTTCGGCGGCTGCGGTGCCGGAGTCCTCGACGCTGGTCTCGAACCAGAGCGGCTCGGCCCAACCGGCGCGCGAGGCGCCCGTGGCGACGGTCGCCTTGACCGCCTCCACGTCGGTGAACTTGCTCGGGTTGATCACGACGGCGACGGTGCGCCGATCGGAGGGGGCCTGGCTGGGGCTGGCGTCGTGGGTCATGGTCGTACTCTCTGCTGTCGGAAGCCTGGATGCAAGGGCGTGGCCGCCACCCCGTGGGGAGGTGACGGCCACTGGGGGTCGAGCCCGGTCAGTTCTTGAACGCGTCCTTCACGTTCTCGCCGGCCTGCTTCACGTCGGACTTGGCCTGGTCGGCCTTGCCCTCGGCGACGAGCTCGTCGTTGTTGGTGACCTTGCCGACGGCCTCCTTGGCCTTGCCGGCGATGTCCTCGGCTGCGTTCTTGATCTTGTCTCCAGCGCTCATGATGAGCTCCTTCCTGTTCGTTATTCGGGGGGGATGGCCGCCGCGGATCACGGGGCCGTGTGGGTCTGAGTGGGGTGGAGCCGCCGCGTCACTGCAACCTCGTGGTCGCGGTCACCCGGGAGCGGAAGCCCCCGCTGATCTGCACGAGCGCCGGCAACGGCCGCCCGAGCAGGTCGTCGAGCGCGATCACGGCGTCCTCGACGATCCGGGCCGCATCCCGGGGCGAGACGCCTCGGCGGCAGGTCACCGAGATCTTGAGCACCGGGGTGCGCTTCACCCTGTAGGTCGACACATGCGAAGCGACGAACTCCGGCCGGGCCGAGATGGCCTCCTCGAGCGCCTGCTCGGCGACCGCGGACTCGACCACGGTGGTGCCGTGCTCGCTGGTGCGCTCGGTCACGGCGATCGAGGTGCGGCCTCGGCCCTGCCGGGCGATGAAGACCACGAGCACCACGACCGCGATCACGAGCAGCACCAGCACGGCCGGCATGATCCAGCTCACGCCCGTGTCGCCGAGCGGGGTCTGCTCCAGCCAGTCCGAGACCTGGGCCGCGACGGCGCCGGTCGCTCCGGACCAGGCGTCGCGCACGACGGGGATCAGCACGGCGGCGACCGCCGCGGCGCCCACGACCAGGAGCACGAGGCCGATCACCAGCACGAACAGGCGGTTCGCCGCGCGATTGGTGCTGTTCATGCGCCGATCCTCCCGCTCTCGTCGATCCGGATCCGTGCCGACACCGGCGGCCGCAACCCGTAGCCCTCGAGCTGGCGGGTCACCGCCTCCTGCACGACCGAGCGGTCGACCGGGATGCCGGAGGTCGGCGTGAGGTGCACGACCGCCTGGCGGTGCGTCACCGAGACGGAGGCGTTGTCGGGGTCGACGTCGCCGGCGAGCGAGGCGTGCCGGGCGAGGGCCGAGGCGATCACCTCGTTGTCGACGACCACGGCGGTGCGTTCCGCCGAGAGCAGGTGCCGGGCACGACGACCGGGCGAGACTGCCGCGATCACCAGCACGAGCCCGATCACGGCGACCAGGATGCCGGCGGTCGCCACGATCCCGGCCGGTGCGTCGACGAGACCGAGCGCCCCGGCGAACATGTCGGCGGGCGCCACCAGCAGCGGCGGCACGCCGAGCAGGGCGAGCACGATCTCGGTGCCGACCCAGGCGAGGGCGAGGATGACGATCACGGCGAGCACGATCGCGAGGAGCGAGCGCGGCGAGTGGGTCTCCCGTCGCGCGATCCTGCGGTAGAGACCGGGGAAGGATGCCGCCGCCGGGGAATCGGGCCGCCCGGCGACGGAGTCGGTGCCCGCATCCGGAGCCGCCACGGGCGGGGTGAGTGTCGTGGTCATCGGACTCTCTCCTCCTTCTGGATGTCGGCGGCGGACAGCCGCACGGTGACCCGGCCGACGGCCGAGCCGGTGAGCAGGGTGACGCGATCGCGGATGGTCTCCTGCGCCCGCGCGGCCCGCGCGACGATCGAGCCGCCGGAGCGCTCGACCACACCGGGCACCGCCGCGGTCACCGCACCGGGCACCGCACCGGGCGCGGCTGCGGCCCGGTCTCGGTGCACCCGATCGAGCGAGACGACGCGGATGGGGGTGGTGACGGTCAGGGCCAGCAGGCCCTGCGCGTCGGCCAGCTCCACGGCGACCCGGGAGGCGTCCACGCCGAGCGCGTCGGCCGTGACCGCCCGGACCACCCGGTGGAGCGCACGGGAGGTGATGCGGTTGCGGCCGGCCGCGACGGCTGTCGTCGCGGCGGTCGTCATGACGAGGTCCGCTTCCCGCGGAAGACGTCGACGAGGGCCGAGACGCTGAGCTTGCCCTCGATGATCCGGCCGATCAGCGCCCCGATCGCCATGGCGATCGCGACGAAGAAGAACGGCCAGAAGCCGAGGACCACCCAGGTGAGGGCGAGGACCGCCCCGACGAGGATCCCGGTACGGGTGGCTGACGTGGTCACTGGACCCGAGCCTCGGGGGTCTCGTCGTCGCTGGGCAGGTGCACGTCGTTGACGGTCACGTTGACCTCGGTCACCTCGAGGCCGACGATGGTCTCGACGGCCTGGATGACGCCGAGGCGCACGCCGTCCGCGACGTCCTGCAGCGGCATGGGGTACTCCGCCACGATCGTGACGTCGACGGCGACCTGGGTCTCGCCGACCTCGACGCTGATGCCCTGGCTCTGGTCGGTGCCGGCGACGGCCTCGCGGATGGCGCCGAACGCGCGAGCGGCTCCGCCGCCGAGGGCGTAGACGCCTCGAGCCTCACGGGCTGCGATGCCGGCGACCTTCGCGACGACGCCGTCGTTGATGACGGTCCTGCCGAGCGGGGTGATGTCGTCGACGACGCCGGATGCGGTGCTGGTGGTCTGGGTGGCCATTGTCGAACTCCTTCGGGGTTGGCCCGGAGATCCGGGGGGTGCTGCGTTCTTACTGATGAGACGTCGGTGGTCGCCGATTCGTCACACCCGGCCCGAAGTTTTTTTCCAGAAGATCGCGACCCGGTTGTTCAGATCACCATACTTCTAGTCTGTCTAAATAAAACAGACGCGAATTACCGAATTCCGGCGGCGCTATCCGCGGTTGCCGAGGAGGTCGACGGCGGCCGCCCGGCCCTCGTCCGTGAACTCGTAGACCCGGCGTCGGTGGAGCTGCGTGGTGACCGACTCCTCCCAGACCGAGCTGATCCAGCCCTGCCGCTCGAGCCGCTCGAGGATGGGGTAGATGGTTCCCGAGGGGCGCCCGGAGCGCTTCATGAGGTCGAGTCCGAACACGGGCCCGGAGCTCTCGAGGATCGCCCGGAGCACGTCGACGGTGGGGGCGGTCACCCGCTTCAGCGGCTGCATGCCTCCCACCGTACCCACAGCATCCCGATCCCGCCGGGCTGTGGACTCCGCGCCCGGGATTGCTTAGCCTCTGAACACGTCCGAACACGTCCAGAGAGCGAGGTGGTCACGGTGAGGAAGCCGACGGAGACCAGCGTCATCGAGTACGACCGATCGGGTGCGGCCGAGGTGCTCTCCGCCCGGTCGCGACCGCTGGCCCCACCCGGGCCGGGCGAGGTCACCGTCGAGGTGGTCTGCGCGGGCATCAGCCACATCGACGGCTTCATCCGCAGCGGGCGCGAGGTCGCCTGGGAGGCCGAGCCGTTCCCCCGGGGATCCGGCAGCGACTTCGCCGGGATCGTGGTGGAGTCCGCCGATCCGCGGTTCCCGCGCGGCGCCGACGTGGTGGGCCACGTGCGCTCCGGCGCCCAGGCCACCTACCTCACCGTCCCGGCGGCGGCGCTCGTGACGAAGCCGAAGTCCGTCACCTGGGAGACCGCGGGCGGCGCCTTTCTCGCCGGGGTGACGGCGCTCGACACCCTCGACGAGCTGAGGATCGGCGCCGGCGACACCGTCGTGATCTCCGCGGCCGCGGGCGGCGTCGGCAGCATCGAGGCCCAGCTGGCGCGCCATCGCGGTGCGACGGTGATCGGCACCTGCGGCGACCGCAACTTCGACTACCTGCGTCAGCTGCGGATCATCCCGGTGCGCTACGGGGAGGGCATCGCCGACCGCATCCGCGCCGTGGCGCCGAACGGGGTGACGGCCTTCATCGACAACTTCGGGCAGGACGGGCACGAGCTGGCCCGCGCCCTCGGGGTGCCCGAGTCGCGCTACCGCTCGAGCGCCGACCGGCGGGAGGTCGAGCTGCGACTGCTGCAGGACGACCCGGAGTCGATCGCCCACGGCACGAAGCAGCTCGAGACGCTGATGGAGCTGGCCTCGACCCAGGCGTTCCACCTGCTCATCTCCGGCTTCTACCCGATGGAGGACGTCGCACTGGCCTACGCCGACCTCGAGAAGCTGCACTCGCGCGGCAAGGTCGTGCTCGGCACGCATCCGGTCTCGACCTACCGCATCCAGAAGGCCCGCGACGTCGCCGATCAGCGCGCCTGACGACGAACAGCCCGACGCCGAACAGCCCGACCACCAACAGCCCGACGACGAGAGCGGGCCCGGCAGCACGCCGGACCCGCTCGGGTCGTTCAGCTCGGGTCGGCCCTGAGGCCGCCTTCGAGGGGATCAGGCCTGGCCGATCCCCACCTCTTCGGGCGCGACGTCCGCACCCGGCGCGGAGGGCTCCAGGGCCGCGGCGACCCGCGCCGACAGGTCGGCGTCGACGTTCGCCCAGTACTGCAGCACCCGCTCGCGCAACGACGGGATCGTGACCTTCGAGACGTGCCCGGCGATGTTCTGCACCAGACGCTCGCGGGCGGCGTCGTCGAGCACCTCGCGCACGAGGGTGCCGGCCTGGCCGAAGTCGTCGTCCTCCGGATGCAGGGTCGCGGCCGCGCGCACGAGCTCGCCGTCCGACTCCCATCCGGAGTCGTCGCCGTGACGTGCCGGGTCGGCGTGCGGTCCGCCGAACGAGTTCGGGGCGTAGACCGGCTGCGACGCATCCTTGAACCCGAACCGCATGGCGCCGTCCTTGGAGTAGCTGTTCTCCTTCAGCGGCGCGTTCACCGGCAGCTGCGCGTGATTGGTGCCGACGCGGTAGCGGTGCGCATCCGCGTAGCTGAAGATGCGGGCGAGCAGCATCTTGTCCGGCGAGGCCGCGATTCCGGGCACGAAGTTCGAGGGGGCGAAGGTGGCCTGCTCGATCTGCGCGAAGTAGTTCTCCGGGTTGCGGTTGAGGGTCATGGTGCCGACCTCGATCAGCGGGTAGTCGCCGTGCGGCCACACCTTGGTGAGGTCGAAGGGGTTGAACCGGTAGGTCGCGGCGTCGGCGTAGGGCATGATCTGCACCGAGAGGGTCCAGGTCGGGAAGTCGCCGCGCGCGATCGCCTCGGAGAGGTCGCGGATGTGGAAGTCCGCATCCTCGCCGGCGATCTGGTCGGCATCGGCCTGCGACAGGATCTCGATGCCCTGGTTGGTCTTGAAGTGGTACTTGACCCAGAACTTCTCGCCCTGGGCGTTGATCCACTGGTAGGTGTGCGAGCCGAAGCCGTCCATGTGACGCCAGGATGCGGGCAGGCCGCGGTCGCCCATCAGCCAGGTCACCTGGTGCGCGCTCTCGGGCGACAGCGTCCAGAAGTCCCACTGCATGTCGTGGTCACGCAGGTGCGACCCCGGCAGACGCTTCTGCGACCGGATGAAGTCGGGGAACTTGATGCCGTCGCGGATGAAGAAGACGGGGGTGTTGTTGCCCACGAGGTCGTAGTTGCCCTCGTCGGTGTAGAACTTCAGCGCGAAGCCGCGGGGGTCGCGCCAGGTGTCGGGCGAGCCCTGCTCGCCGGCGACGGTCGAGAACCGGGCCAGCATGTCGACGGTCGCGCCGGGCTGGAACAGCGCGGCGCGGGTGTAGGCGCTCACGTCTCCGGTGGTCTCGAAGGTGCCGAACGCTCCGCCGCCCTTCGCGTGCACGACGCGCTCCGGGACCCGCTCGCGGTTGAACTGCGCGAGCTTCTCGACGAGGTAGTGGTCGTGGAGGGCGATCGCACCGTCGGGGCCGACGCTCTGCGAGTGGTCGTCGCTGGCGACGGGGGCACCGGAATTGGTGGTCGTGAAGTTCTGGTCGGTCATGTTCTCCTGTTTTCCATGGGGGTGTTCAGGTCGTCGATCGCGCGGCGAGGCACTCGGGGCACAGGCCCCAGAAGGTGACCTCCGCCGTCGTGATCTCGAAGCCGCCGGTCGAGGCCGGTGCGAGGCACGGCGCAGAGCCGTGCACGCAGTCGACGTCGGCCACGGCACCGCAGCGGGTGCAGACCACGTGGTGGTGGTTGTCACCGGTCCGTCGCTCGTACCGGGCGGGAGACCCCGCCGGTTCGATGCGGCGGAGGAGCCCGGCATCCGTCAGCGCGTTCAGCACGGCGTAGGTCGCCGGCAGCGAGAAGCCGGGGAACTCGGCCGCGGCGAGCCGGTGCACCTCGTCGGTGTCCGCGTGCGGGTGGTGCTCGAGCGCTCGCAGCACCGCCAACCGCTGGCCGGTGACCCGCAGACCGGCTTCCCGGATGCGTGACTCCAGCTCGATGGTCATGAGACGACCGTAGCCGGTAATCATGAACAGTTCATGATTACCGGCTACGTGCGCGTGTCGTGCGCTACCCGTGGTGGTGAACGATCGGATCAGCTCCGATCGGTTCGGATCAGCTGCAGGCCTTCAGGCTCGCCACCTCCGGGGAGAGGGTCTCGGCCCCACCCAGGAGCACGACGTCGGTCGCGCCGAGCGCCTTGATCTGGTCGATCGTCGCCTGCGGCACGCAGGTGCCCGGAACGGTGAACAGCGGCGACCCCAGTCGGGCGGCCAGCGCCGAGCCGGCCAGCGCGTCGGGGAAGGTGATCCCCGTCGCCAGCAGCACGGTGTCGGCCTGATCGAAGTAGAACCCGTTTAGCACGCGCGAGGTGTCGTACCGGTCGGTTCCGCCGAGGCGGGTGGCGCCGGCGATCCCGTTCGCGTCGGCGAGGATGCCGTCCGAGACCGAGTTCACGCCACCGGCGATCGCGATGCTCTCGGGCAAGAGCGCGTCGACGGCCGCCTCGGTGGCGTCGTCCAGGGCCTGCGCCGAGCCGTCGACCAGGATGACCGGGCCGTCGGCGCCGATCGCGGCACCCGCCGACAGCGCGTCGGCGAAGTTGCCGCCCGAGGCGAGCACCACGCTTCCGGCTCCGCTCGGGAACGCCGTGGCGGCGACCTTGCGGGCGGTGTCGTAGCGGTCGACGCCCTGGATGCGGGTGACGTCCGCGACCTGCTTCAGCGAGGCCTCCACCGTGGTCGAGACCGAGACCGGCCCACCCACGATGACGATCTTCGTCGGGTCGAGTCGCTCCAGCTCCTCCTTCACCGAGGCCGGCAGCTCGCCGCCCTGGGTGAGCAGGATCGGAGCGCCGTCCTTCGCGGCGGCCGGGGTGGCCGACAGCGCGTCGGGGAACACCTCGCCCGAGACGATGTAGACGGTGCCGGACCCGTCGGGCCAGCCCTGCTGCGAGGCCTGGACCGAGCTGTCGTAGCGGTTCTCACCCGACACGCGGTCGGTGGGGATGAACGGCTTCGTCGGGTCGACCGTGACGGCCACCCGCACCACCGTGCCGCTCGGCTTCGCCGTGAGCACCAGCACGCTCGACGCCGGGGCGTCACCCGGCACCGTCAGCGAGACCTTCGCGGCGCCGTTCGTGACCGTGATCGGCGCGAAGGTCGCGGCCGATCCCGTCCAGGACGCCTCGAGGGTGGTGTTCTGCGGGCTGCCCTGCGAGGTGAGGTCGAGCCCCGCCACGTCGAAGGACACGGTCGAGTTGGTCGCGACCGCAGCCGTCGGCAGGTTGGTGACCTGCACCGCGTGCCGGGCGAAGTCGGGCGTCAGGCCCGGATTCGCCTTGAGGTACGCGATCCACGCGTCCCGGTCGATCAGACCGGAGTCGCGGGCGTTCGAGCCCTTCGCCAGCTCGCGGAAGTTGTCGCCTCCCGAGGTGAGGAAGCTGAACGTCCCGATCCGGTAGCTGGCCGCGGGATCGATCGGCTGCCCGTCGACCCAGATGCCGGTGATGCGGTTGCCCGCGGTCGCCGCCGGGTCGAAGGTGTACTCGACGTTGTCCGAGAGACCGAGCTTCAGGAACGAGCGCGTCGGCACCGTGCCGTCGGCGTTCGTCTGCCACTGCTGCTCGAGCACGGTCTTGAACTGCGCGCCCGTGAGGCTCGTCGTCCAGAGGTTGTTCACGAACGGGAGCACCGCGTTGGCCTCGGCGTAGGTGATCGTGCCGTCCGGCGCGTAGGTCAGCTCGGCACGGAGACCGCCCGGGTTGACCACGCCGATCTGCGCGCCTCCGCGGTCGGCCGACGAGAGCGACGAGACCAGCGAGTCCGCGACCAGGTTGCCCAGCGTCGACTCGGAGCCGCGGTCGTCCCGCGTGCCGCCGACGTAGTGCCCGGCGGAGTAGCTCCCGCCGGTGAAGGCGGTCGTGATGTCGGCCGCGACCGACCCGACGGGCTGGCGGCCGATCACGTCGGCGGCGGCGATGGCCGCATCCGTGATCTGCTTGACCTCGGCCACGCGGGGGTAGGTCGCCACGAGGGTCGCGTCTGCCGTCGTCACGCGGGGCACGTTGCGAGCGGTGTAGCTCTGAACGTCACCCGTCGTGCCGTCGAGCGTGAGCACGACGTTGCCGATGTTCTCGCCGTACGAGCCGGTCTGCAGGATGGGACGCGTCTTGCCCTGCACACCCGGGATCGGGCCGTCCCACGCGTACTGCCTGTGCGTGTGGCCGGTGAAGATGGCGTCGACGGATGCGGCGGTCTTCGTCACGATGTCCGCGAACGCACCGCCCGCGGCGATCTCCTGGTCGAGCGTCGCCCCGTCGGGAGTGCCGAAGCCGGCGCCCTCGTGGTAGTTGGCGATCAGCACGTCGGCCTCGCCGTTGGCCTCGTCACCGTCGGTGAGCTGGGCGGCCACGCGGTTCACCGCGGCGACCGGGTCGCCGAAGTCGAGACTGGAGATGCGCTCCGGGGATACGAGCGTCGGGGTCTCCTGCGTGATGGCGCCGATGACGCCCACGCGGAGGCCGTCGACGACCTGGATCGAGTACTCGTCCAGCGCCGGGGTGGTCGTGCCCTTCAGGTACACGTTGGCACCCAGGTAGTCCCACTCGGCGTTGCGGTCCGAGTCCGGCCCGATGATGCGGTCGGTCAGGTCGGAGTAGCCCTGGTCGAACTCGTGGTTGCCCACGGCGCTCGCCTTGAGGTCGAGCGCGTTGAGCACGTCGATGGTGGGCTGGTCCTGCGCCGACGCGGAAGCGAAGAGCGAGGCTCCCACGTTGTCACCGGTCGAGACGAACAGCGAGTTCTCCTCGCCGCCCGCGGCACGGAGCTGCTCGATGGTTCCCGCGAACTTCACGGTGTTCGGGTCGATCCGGCCGTGGAAGTCGTTGATGTCGATCAGGTTGAGGTTGACGGTCGACGGCGCCGCGGCGATGTCGTAGCCGACGATCACCGGGTCGTGGTCGCTCGAGCGGTAGAAGCTCTCGTCGTAGAAGTTCGTCGCGTTGTAGTTGTAGCGGCTGTACTCCTTCGCGATCGACTCGCCCGAGTTGATGTTCCAGATGTCGACGCCCGTGATCTTCTTCTCGGCCGAGGGCGACGCGAAGACGTGGTCGAGCGAGCCGGAGGTGCCGGAGAACGAGTAGCTGTACTTGCCCGTCTTCGAGCCCTGGTCGACGTAGCCGGCATCCGTGATGACGACGGCCGGGTCTTCCTTCGTGTAGGCGTTGAAGTCGCCGATCAGGAAGACGTCGCTCGTGCCCAGCTGCGTCTGCAGCGAGTTCGAGAAGGAGACCAGCGCGTTCGCCTGCGCGACGCGCGAGGCGTTGGACGCGCCCTGCCCGTCACCGGTGTCGGCGTCGGCGCCGGTTCCGGAGCCCTTCGACTTGAAGTGGTTGACGATCGCGATGAACGAGGATCCGTCGGTCGAGCCGGCGGCCTTGAACTGCTGGGCGAGCGGCTGACGGGCGTTGGAGAACGCCGGGTCGATCAGCACCTCGGAGCCGCCGACCGGCTCCACGGCCGCCTTCTTGTAGATGAAGGCGGTGCGGATCACGTCCTGGCTCGAGAGCGGCGGCAGCTGGTCGGCCGCGGGCGAGGGCACGAAGGCCCAGACCTCGCTGCCGGCGGCGGCGTTCAGGGCGGTGACGAGCGTGCTGAGCGCGCTGTCGCGGTCCTTGCCGAACTTGACCGAGTTCTCGATCTCCTCGAGCGAGACGACCTCGGCGCCGAGGCCGTTGATCGCCGCGACGATCTTGGCCTGCTGGCGCGCCAGGTTCTCGGCGTTCGCCGCGCCTCGGGCGTCGCATCCGGTGTTCACCGTGATGTTGTTGCCGGCACGGTCGGTGTAGAACGAGCAGCCCGAGAGCTGGTCACCGGTGGTGGGGAAGTAGTTCAGCACGTTGAAGCCGGCGATCTGCACGGCGCCGCCGACCTCGGCCGGAGCCGCGTCCTGCGCATCGCTGAAGGTCGCCGGGGCGGTGCCGCCGACGGCGTACTGCGAGGTGGGCTGGAACTTCCAGGCACTGTTGCGGTAGTCGAGGACGACCGGGGCCGAGAAGGTCGCCTTCGCGCCCACCGTGATGTCCGGGTTCTCGGTCAGGTACGGCAGCGGGATGTTCTTGTTCGCCGTCGAGCCGAGGAAGTTGATGCTCGCGCCGTCGTCGAGGGTGACGGCCTTCGCGGCGTTGTCGGCCACGGCGGCGGTGTACTCGGCGGTGCCGGGGCGGGCGATCTCAGTCGGGGTGATCAGTGGCGCGTCACCGGCGGCGAGGCCGATCTCGGCGTACTGGTTCGTGGAGTAGGTGTTGCTCACCGTGTACGCACCCTGCGGGGCGACGAGCATGCTCTCGACGGTCTCGCGGGCGGCCTCGCCGAGCGGGAGGGTGAGCGAGACGGGCGTCACCGGGGCGACGGTCTCGGTCAGCTTCTCCAGGCCGGCGGCCGAGGTCACGTTGAACTCGGTCAGGCCCTGGAACTCGGAGATCGTGCCGGTCACCTTGACGTAGTCGCCGATTGTGACCGAGCCCGCGGTGCTGGCGGAGTAGACGAAGATCGCATCCGAGGCGGTGCGGCCGTCGACGGCGCCGCCGCCGGTGCCGGGGGTCTGGATGGTGTAGCCGTTGAAGCCGCCGGTCGCGTACGCGGCCGTGACGACACCGGTGGTGCTGACCGTCGCGGGCGTGGCCGTGGCGTAGGGCGAGGATGCGCCGGTGCCCTGGAGCTCGGCGATCGTGTGCGCCTCGCCCGCGGGCGGGTCGGTGGGGTCGGGATCCGGATCGGTCCCGCCACCGGCGCTCGCCTGCGGCGTGAGGGTGGTGGTGGTGCTGAAGTCGGCGGAGTTGTCGTCCGTGTCGCCGAAGTTCGTGCGCACGAGCGCGTTCGGAACGCCGTTGGCGCCCTCGACGGGCTCGACCGCGGTCTCGAAGGTGTTGGAGGTGCCGTAGCCGACGAGGTCGACGATGTCGGCGACGTTCGTGGCGGTGCCGACCGGCGGCGTCAGCGCCGTCGTGGTGTCGGCGAGGAAGAGTGTTCCGGTCGTGCCGGAGGGGTTCAGCTTCGAACCGAGGTCGATGTCCGGGGTCGGCAGGGCGGCGCCGACGGCGGTCGCGCCGCCGTTGCCGTCGATGGCGGCGAGGTAGTAGCCGCCGGCCTGGATCGAGCCGGTGAGGGCGCCGACGCCGTTCGCGGCACCGGTGCCGCCCGAGGAGCGGTACTGCAGCGACCAGCCGTCCAACGAGACGCTCGCGGTGCCCGGGTTGTAGAGCTCGACGAACTTCTTGTTGAAGAAGGCGTTGGCGCTGCCGCCCTTCGTGTACACCTCGTTGATGACCACGCCGGTACCGGTGACGGATGCGGATGCGGACGCGGCGACGCCGACGAGGGGGGCCGCGAAGAGAGCCCCTCCCATCACAGTCGCGAGGATCGCTTTCAACGATCTCGTGGCTTTTCGGGACATGACTCTCCTAGGACGAATGGCTCACACGGATCTGGCCATGCTAGGAGGGGAACGTGGCGAAAGAAAGACTGAACATTTCCATCAGGTTAACTTAGGATAACTGAAGGATTGTCACCCCCTCGGGGGACAAAAAGCCTATCGCCTACCTGTACCGACATGCAATCCTCACGGTGCCGTGTTCGGTCCCGCCGAGGCCGTTCCGAACGCGGCGTGCGCCACCGTCCCGCCGCTGAACGGCACGAGTCCGAGCCGCAGGGCGGTCACGAGGTACTGGGCGCTCGAGTCGCCGCTCGCCGGGATGTAGCTCGTCCCCGCGATCGGGTTCGGCTGGTCGGGCTGCACGTTCACGGCGAGCGACAGCACCTGCGGCAGCCGGCCGACGATTGTCCCCACCGCGGTGACGATCGGGGTGACCAGGCCCGCGAGCGTCGCCCCGAGTGTCGTGACCAGCGAGAGCACCGTCGTGGTGACGGCGTTGCCGAGCGGAGCCACGAGCCCGGTCGCGAGTCCGAGGATCGCGGTCGTGAGGGTCGCCACCGTGTTGCCCGCCCCGAGGATGCCCAGCAGGGTGGCGAGGAGGGTCCCGGTGACGAACTGGGGCGGGTCGACCGTGAAGGTCGCGGTTCCGTCGACGAGACCGCCGATCGTCGAGTTGAGGTGCAACCCGGTCGACACCAGCTGGATCCCGGCCACGTTGAGCCCCACCGCGAGATTCACCGACACGGTCGCCGCCCGGATCGCGTTCGTGATCGTGGTCGTCACCTGCGTCACGAAGGCGTCTAGCAGGGCGCCGACCCGCGTGACGATCGGATTGAGCACCGCCGCGTTCAGCACCAGCTCGGTGTTCGGCGGCAGATCGTTCAACCCACCGGCACCCCCCAGGATGGCGGCGAGGTCGGCGTCGATCCGGCCCGTCGCGAGATCCACCGACACGGTCCCGTCGGGGCTCGTCAGCTTCTGGGTGAGCAGGCTCGACACCGTCGTGGCGAGGTTGAGGTTGGACACCGTGACGTTCCCGGTGAGGTTCCCCACCGTGAGGCCCGGCACCAGCAGGTTGAGCTGCGCCCGGATGCGGTTCGAGAGCACGCCGTTCGTTCCGGTCAGACCGTCGAACGCCGACTGAATGGCGGGCAGGCCCGCCGAGACGCCGCTGACGAGGTCGCCGACCAGCGGACTGGTCAGCTGCACGCCGAGGCCGGCGATCCCGTAGTCGCGGGTCACCCCCGTGACCGAGCCGTCACCCCAGAGCGAGGAGCGCAGCGCCGCGCACCAGTCCAGCGACGAACTCGCGCCGACCGCACCCACCTGCGCCTTCGCATCCGTGATGCCCGTCACCGGGCCGAGGAGCGAGGTCAGGGAGATGGTCGCCGGCTGGGGCAGCTGGTCGTCGGGCGTCGAGGCCGAGACGAGCACCGCGCCCGAGTCGTTCACGAGACCGGATGCCCCCGTCGACGTACCGTAGCCCGAGACCTGCGCGTACTGGTTGACCGCACCGAGCGAGCCGATCGGGAGACCGACCTGAAGCCCGCTGAGGTTCAGCCCGGCGATCCCGCCGAGCGCGGAGATGTTCAGCGGGTTCGCGTAGGTCGAGGTCGGAGGCGCCGAGCCGAGGTTCTGCGCGTTCGTCGGGTCGACCGTCAGCGCTCCCGCGCCGTCCTGCGTCAGCGTCATGCCCGTGAGGGCGGCGACGTTGTCGAGGTTCGTGCCGAGCAGCGACCCGCTGAGGAAGCGGCCGAACCCGGTCGACGCGTATCCCTCATCGGTGCCGCAGTCGAAGGAGGAGGTGCCGACGTCGCCGTGCACCCACTCCTCGTCGGGCCAGGATGCGGTGGTCGCCCCGATCGTGGAGGGCACGAGGGCGACCGTCAGCGCGGTGGCGGTAAGGAGGCCTAGGGTGGTCGTGAGTCGTCGCATGTCAGTTGTCCTCGCCGCGTCGGATCGATCGTCTGTGCAGGCGCCCGGCGACCATTGCGAGGCCGAGCAGGCCGGCGGTCAGGGCGCCGAAGGCGAGCATCGCCGGGAAGCCGCCGTCCAGACCCGTGTTCGCGAGGGTGCCCTTGCGGGGCGTCACGGGTGTGATGGGGCGGTCGTCGATGGCGGTGGCAGTGAGTCCCACGCCCATCGTGCCGGTGAGCCCCATCAGGCTGTCGTCGGCCCGGGCCGCGGCGGAGTCCTCCACCGCGAGCGTCACGAGCAGGTGCTCGGGCGACCCCGCGGTCAGGGGTTGGAGCGTGAAGCTGGGGCTCGACGTGGCGTAGTCGTCGGCCGGCGTGGCCACGGCGATCCGCGCGTAGCCCTCCCGGCAGGTCGGGGCCGTCTGCGGGTCGGTCCAGGCGACCGAGCAGCGGTCGACCGTCATCGTGATGCCCCGGGGATGCTCGGTGACCGCGCCGTCCTTCCGCAGCTCGAGGCTGAGGGTGGCGCGCGTCGCGTCCTCGAGCCGTGCGTCCACCTGCCAGTAGGCGGGGTCACCGGGGCTGATGTCGAGGAATTTGGCAGGGTAGGGGTCGGCCGCCAGCACCAGGTGGCCGGGCGCGCCGGTCTCGGGGACGTCGACGAAGGCGGCCGTGGCCGCATCCGCCAGCACGAGCGAGCCCAGGGCCAGCGCGGCGACGGAGCCGAGGCCGATCAGCGCGGTCACGGCGCGGGAAGGCCGCCGGGCCGCTTCGGGATGGAGCATGTGATTCCCCTGTCGATGATTCTGTGCCGGTGGTGAGGCGGTGCCGGTGGTGAGACGGTTCCCGTGGTGAGGCAGTGCCGGTGGTCAGGCGTGCACGTGGTGAGCCGGTGTCAGTGCCGCGGCTTCGTGCGCCGGTCGCGGCGGGTGGGCCAGAACGCCCAGGCCGCGACGGCGGCGACGGCGACCGTGATCCCGACCATCGCGATCGGGCTCTTCAGCCAAGCGACCACCGTGCCGGCCCCCGGAACGGCGACGATCACCCGCCCCGCCTCGGCGACCACGTACTGCTCGCGGTCGGGCCGTTCGTTGTCGTCGCCCTTGAGGGTGAGCGAGCGCTGGTCGGCGCTCCCCGGCACCTCGTCGACGGCCACGATCCGGTGCGTGACCGGAGTTCCGCTCAGCGAACGGGGAATGGTCACCACGTCTCCCACCCGCA
This sequence comes from Herbiconiux sp. 320_LB, assembly GCF_059691755.1. Taxonomy (NCBI): domain Bacteria; kingdom Bacillati; phylum Actinomycetota; class Actinomycetes; order Micrococcales; family Microbacteriaceae; genus Herbiconiux; species Herbiconiux sp. 320_LB. The sequence goes on from NZ_JCAWAD010000002.1 coordinate 613,340, forward strand.
GCTCCGAGGCGGCGACGGTCTGGATGACGGCGCCGGTGCCGGTCGGCATCGTGGGAGCCATCGATCCGGTGACGAACACGATCACCGAGAGCGAGAACATCCACGACACCAGGAGCCAGACCACCGCGAGGATGCCGAAGGTTCCCACGGCCGTCACGGTCGCGTCGCGCAGCGACGGACGGTGCCGGACGGCCGTGGTCGTACTCGTGCTCATCTGTTCCCCCGCGGTGGTCTGGAGATCCGGTCGGTGCCGTCGGCGGATCAGTTCGCCTCGCCCGCGAAGTTCCAGGCCGGCGCTGCCGTCAGACCCATGTAGTCGTCGGCGTCCAAGCCGGCGGCGGGAACGAAGGGATCGGGCATCGAGACCTCGAAGCAGTAGTACTGGATGCTTCCGGCCGCGGGCGCGAGGGTCTGGGTGGCCGTGCCGCCCGCGCTTCCGAGCGCACCGTCGGCGATGACGGTCGGCGAACCGAGCCCGCCGGCGAACGCGGTGGCGTCGCAGGCCGCGATGGGTGTGGCACTCGTGGCCACCCGCACCTCGAGCGCATCGAAGAGCAGGTCGTCGGGGTCGTTGACCGCGATGCCCGCGGCCGGCACGGCCGGCTGGAGCTCGACGGTGCCGCCGAGCGAGGACGCCGTCGTGCGGAGCGACATCGCCGAGTAGACCGCGTCGCCGGGCGAGATGTCGAGGGCGTCGATCCCGAAGGTGATCTCGCCACCGGGGTTGGTGTCCTCGCTCACGAAGTCCGCGGGCACATCGAAGGGTGCCACCGTGTTCTGCTGCACCTCGAAGGTCGAGGTGCCGATGCCGGGTCCGCCGGCTCCGTCGCCGCCGAACACCCATTCGGAGTCGGTCCAGGCCGCGAGCGTCGCGCTGGCGCCGATCCCCAGCACGGCGCCGGCCGCGGCGAGAGCGAACACCTTGCGGCGGGTGCCGCCCTTGGTGCCGCTGGTCTTCTCCGTCGAAGCGTGAGATGTCATCTCGTTGTCCCCATTTCAGTCAGGTGCAGCCCGGGTCATCCAGCGGACCGCGATCCGATCGGATCTGCCTCCGCACGCTAGGGGCGGCGGGAACGCGTGCACCATGGGCGTCGACCGGCCTCGGTGGTTCCTCCGTGGTGGGGGTCTCGAGTCGTGCGGCTATCCCGGTACCGGACACCGTTGCGCGAGGCGGATCTCGGTAGTGCGGGGACGAGCGCTCGGCAGAAATCGGTAGTAGTCAACCGGGCGGGGAGCACCCGCTGAGTACCCGCCATGAGTAGATTGGAACCAGCCGCGGAGGGGGCGGACGACGCTGTACACCTTTCTCCAGGGCTTTTCGAATGTGAAGATGTGGTCGTGGGGGTCACAGATGACAGCACGGAGGGGCGGGATCCGACACGTCGGACCGGCTGAGAACTACAGGCCGAGCATGGTCGGCGTGGATGAGCGCGTCGAGGAGGTCGTCGCCCACCTGCGACGCGAGGGCAGCGTGACGCTCGCCGGAGCGCTCGGGTCGGGGAAGAGCTTCTTCGCCGCCGAGGTGGTGCGGCTGCTGCGGGCCCATCGACTCGACCCGGTGGTCGTCCGCGGCGCCACGGCCTTGACCCGGGTTCCGCTGGGTGCCCTGCGGGCGGCGGGCGACGAGCGCCTGAAGCCGCTCCTCTCCGAGCAGCCGGAGACCGGCGGCGACCCCGTGCTCATCGTCGTCGACGACGCTCAGGCGCTGGACACCTCCTCCCTGGACGCGATCGCCCGCGCCGTCTTCACCGGGTCGGCCCGCGTGCTCCTGGCGGTGGACGCCGATCCGTCGAAGGGGAACGCCCAGATCGTCGTCGACCTCTGGCTCGACGGCGCGGCCGCCCGCTTCGATCTCTCGCCGCTGGACCACGCCACCGCGGACGCCCTGATCAGCGCCTTCGTCGGTCCCGACTGCCTCGACACCGCCACCCGGGCCGCCCTGTTCACCCGCTCTCTCGGCTCCCGCCGGTTGCTGCACGAGCTCGCGCTCGACGCGGCGGCGGCCTCGGCGGCGGGGCGCGATCCCCTGGATCCGGCGCGCGAGCTGGCGCCCGGGTCGCGGCTGTCGGACGCCTTCTCGGTGACCCTCGGCGAGTGCACCGAAGAGGAGTGCCTGGCCTTGGCCGTGCTCGGCCGGCTGCGCGGGGTGGAGTACGCGACCGCCGCGCAGAACATCGATCCCGAGGTGCTGCAGTCGCTCATCCAGCGCCGCGCGATCTTCGCCGACTCGAACAACGCCCGCGGTCTGTACACCAACTCCGCCCTGGCCCGGGAGGCCGAACGCCGCGTGGCGCCGGAGAAGCTCGGGGCGGCGCTGGACGCGGTGGCGAACCGTGCGCTGGCCGCCGGCGCGCATCCGGCCGGCGACGTCGTCGACCGACTCGTGGCGAGCAAGTGGTACATCGCGAAGCCCACCGTGCCGTCGCCCGCCGAGGTCGACGCCGGCGTGCGCTGCCGGGTGCTCGCCAACGCGGCCCGCGCCGCGAACTCGCGGGGGCGCGCCGACCTCGCGCTGGCGTACGTGAACCTCGGCCGCCAGAACGACGGCTGCGCGACGCTGCACATCGAGGCCTCCCGCGCGTACGCGCGCCTGGGGCGGTGGCCCGAGGCCTACCAGGAGCTCACGGTGCACGACCCCGCGACGATGCCCGCCGCCGACCTGCGCCGGCTCATCCGCTGGTGGGGCACGCTGTCGTCGTGGATGCCCCAGGGTCGCCGACTCGACGAGATCGAGGAGTGGCTCGACGCGGCGGGCGTCACCGACCCCACGATCCGCTGCGAGGTCGACGTGCACCGCGCCGAGACGGCGTGCCTCGAGATGGACTGGTTCCACGCGGTCGAGCACGCCGCGAAGGTGCTCGCCGTGCCGGGCGCCGGGCCCCTCGCGCGAGCACGGGCCGGGGTGCTGGCCGGGTTCGCCGAATCCGAGCTGGGCCGGCTCAACGCCGGCGCCGCGAGCTTCGCGCAGGCCGAACGGGCCAATCGCGACCCGATCACCGGAAAGCCGGTCTCGCTGCTCGCGGAGCTGTCCATCCTCTGCTTCGAGTCGATGACGATCATCCTCGGCGGCGTCGCCACCCCCGGGCTGGCCGACCGGCTCCGCGCGGCGACCCTGCAGGCGGCGCAGCGCGACGACCGCACCGGGCTCGCCATGGTCGGTATCGCGGCCGGCGTGCTGCACGGGGTCGGCACCGGCGACGGGGCGCGGGCCGAGACCGAGCTCGCGGCGTCGTTGCGCCGGTTCGAACGGGTCGAGTTCGCCCTCTGGCGGCCACTGGTCGTCCACTCCCGGATCGCGGCACTGACCCAGATCGGTGAGCTGGCGGCCGCCCGGGCGTTCCTGGACGAGGTCGATCCCGGCCTGATGGCCGCGCACCGGCTCTACCGGGTCTCGGGTCTCATCGTCGAGTCGCAGTTGCGGGCCGCCGAGGGCGACCTCGCCGCCGCGGAGGAGGCGGCCTCACGGGCCCTCGCCGAGCGCGAGGCGGCAGGCGGGCTGCTGCCGGGGTCGATCGACATCAGGCGCCTGACGAACCTGGTCGCCGCACGGGCGGTGGTGCCGATGGAGACCTACGCGCCCCCCGGCATCCTCCGGGCCGACCTCCAGCCGACCTCGGGGCACCGGGCCGATCGGCGTTCGGACGTGCGCGGGCTCGCCCGGCGGGGCGGCGAGGTTCCGGATGCGGAGGAGCGGTCGACGGAGCCGGCCGGGGTGCGCCGGCGCCCCGCCGAGCGGATGTTCGGAGGCGAGTCGCGGTTCCCCGCCGGGCCCTCGGGTGGGCTCTCGGCCGGGTTCCCGGCCGGGCTCTCGGCCGGGCTGGAGCCGCGCCGCGGGCCGCAGCGGCACCGGGACGACGACTCCGACGACGGCGGTCGCGACTCGCGGGATGATTCCGCCGGTGCCGGACTCGACGAGCTGACCGACCGGGAGCACGAGGTCGCGCTCCTGGTCTCCCGGCAGCTGACGAACAAGGAGATCGCCCGGCAGCTGTTCCTCTCGGTGCGCACGGTCGAGTCGCACGTCTACACGGCGCGGGGCAAGGTGGGCGCGCGCACCCGCCGCGAGCTGGGCCGGCTGGTGGCCGAGGCCGACGGCGGCCCGACCGACAGCCGCGGCCGGCGCCTGGCGTAGAATGGCGGGGTCCGTCCCGCCCCGACCGCAGGAGCACCACGTGCCGAAGATCGTCGTCGACGTCATGCCCAAAGCCGAACTCCTCGACCCGCAGGGGAAGGCCGTCGCCGGCGCCCTGGCCCGGCTCGGTCGCTCGGAGTTCAGCTCCGTGCGAGTCGGCAAGCGCTTCGAACTGACCGTCGAGGGCGCCGTCGACGCCGAGGTGCTCGCGGCCGTTCGCGAGATCGCCGACGACCTGCTGTCGAACTCGGTGATCGAGGATGTGGTGAACATCACCGTCGTCGACGAGGCCGGCGAGCACAGCGCCGCCTCCGCATCCGGAGTGCTCGCGTGACCCGGGTCGGCGTCGTCACCTTCCCCGGCTCCCTCGACGACCGGGACGCCCAGCGCGCCGTGCGCTTCGCCGGCGCCGAGCCCGTCGCCCTCTGGCACGGCGATCACGACCTGCAGGGCGTCGACGCGATCGTGCTCCCCGGTGGCTTCAGCTACGGCGACTACCTGCGCTGCGGCGCGATCGCCTCGCACTCCCCCATCATGCGCGAGGTCGTCTCGGCCGCCGAGCGCGGTGTGCCGGTGCTCGGCATCTGCAACGGCTTCCAGATGCTGACCGAGGCGCACCTGCTGCCCGGCGGCCTGATCCGCAACGACCACGGCAGCTTCGTCTGCCGCGACCAGGTGCTCCGGGTCGAGAACGCCTCCACGGCGTGGACGAACGGGTACACGGTCGGCCAGGAGATCACGATCCCGCTGAAGAACGGCGAGGGCGGCTACATCGCCTCGGCCGAGACTCTCGCGCGGCTCGACGGCGAGGGCCTCGTGGCCTTCCGCTACGTCGGCGTCAACCCGAACGGCTCGCTCGACGACATCGCCGGCATCACGAACGCGCGCGGCAACGTGGTGGGCCTGATGCCGCATCCCGAGCACGCGGTCGAGGCCGGCTTCGGCCCCGACACCGCCGCGGCGATGCGCTCGGGAGTCGACGGGCTGACGATGTTCCGGTCGGCGCTGGAAAGTGTGCTGGCTGCCTGACGAGAATCGGTTTGACCCCTGTGCCATTTCGGGGGCGCGAGTAGGTTTCTTCGCATGAACGGTGCGGTTGAGGTTCGGGTGGCCGACATCACTACGGTGGCGGCGGATGCGGTGGTGAACGCCGCGAACAGCTCGCTGCTGGGTGGGGGCGGCGTCGACGGGGCGATCCACCGCGCGGGCGGGCCCGAGATCCTCGCCGCGTGCCGGGAGCTGCGGCGCACCGTGCTGCCGGACGGGCTTCCCGCGGGAGACGCCGTCGCCACCACCGCCGGACGACTCCCGGCGCGCTGGGTCGTGCACACCGTCGGGCCGGTGTACTCGGCCCGGGAGGACCGGTCGGCCGTGCTCGCCTCGGCCTACCGACGCTCGCTCGAGGTGGCAGGCGAGCTGGGCGCCGCATCCGTCGTCTTCCCCTCGATCAGCGCCGGGGTCTACGGCTGGCCGCATGCCGACGCCGCCCGGATCGCGATCGAGACGGTGCGGGCCGTGCCCTTCGCCGGCACGGTCGCGTTCGCGCTCACGGCGACGATGCTGCCGCACTTCGAGCGGGCTCTCGCCGAGTCGCTCTGACAGGCGCTGCTCAGGGCAGGCGGTGGCCCGCCGCCGTGAACAGGCGGTACCACTCGGGCCGGGTCAGCCGCAGGTCGGCTCCGGCCGCGGCCTCGCGCACCCGCGCGGGACTCGTCGTGCCGAGCACGACCTGGATGCCGGCCGGGTGCCGGGTGATCCAGGCCAGAGCGATCGCCGTCGGCGTCACCCCGTACGCCGCGGCGAGCTCGTCGAGCACGTCGTTCAGCTCGCCGTAGTGCTCGCGGTCGCCGAGGAACACCCCGGGGAACCGTCCGCTCTGGAACGGCGACCACGCCTGCAGCGTGATGCCCTCGACCCGGCAGTAGTCGAGCAACCCGTTGTCGCGGTCGACCGACTGCGGGTCGTCGGCCATGTTCGCCGCCACCCCCGCCGCGATCAGCGGTGCGTGCGTGATGCTCAACTGCACCTGGTCGACCACCAGGGGCTGCCGCACCGATCGCGCCAGCAGGTCGATCTGGCCCGGCGTGTGGTTCGAGACGCCGAACGCCGAGACCAGGCCCGACTCGTGCAGGGTGTCGAAGGCGGCGGCGACCTCGTCCGGCTCGACCAGCGCATCCGGCCGGTGCAGCAGCAGGAGGTCGAGGTGGTCGAGCCCGAGCGCCGCGATCGAGGCCTCGGCGCTGGAGACGATGTGCTCGGCCGAGAAGTCGAAGTAGCCCTCGCGGATGCCGACCTTCGACTGGATCATCACCTGCTCCCGCTCCGCCGGGGAGAAACGGATCGCCCCGCCGAAGCGGGCCTCACAGGCGTGCGGCGATCCGCCGTAGATGTCCGCGTGGTCGAAGACGGTGATCCCGGTGTCCCGGGCGGTGCGCACCAGCGTGCGGATCTCCTCGTCCTCGAGCTCGCCGATCCGCATCATGCCGAGGATCACGTTGGAGGCGGGGAGGTCGGTGCGCGGGAGGGTGAACTGCTTCATCCCCCGATCTTCGCAGGGTCTGGAGCCTCGAGAACGCCCGGACCGCATCCGTTAACGTTCAGACGGCATAATGCCCTCATGGCCAAGAAGACGAAGACCGCGTTGAAGGAGCTGACGAAGGCTCTCGAGAACCACGTCGAGGTGCTCAAGGACTCCAAGAGCAGCCGGAGCAAGCGCGAGCGTGCGACCGCGAAGGTGCGCGCCGCCGCCATTAACTACTCCTCGGTGCTGAACTCCCGTACCGGCAGCCAGAGCCCGTTCATCGACATCCCCGACCCCGCGCTCGACCCGACGACGGTGGCGTCGCTGAAGGCCGAGAAGGAGGCGCTCGAAGCGCGCCGGAAGGCCAAGCACTCGCGCGACGAGGGCTGAGCCCGCCGGTCGCCCGTTCCGGAGGCCGCACGCGCTGAACGCTGCCCGCCCCGGCGCCCTTCCCCTCAGACGGCGGTGCCGCCGATGTTCACGAGCCAGTGGATGCCGAACCGGTCGGTGAGCTGACCGAAGCTGTCCCCCCACGGCGCCTTCTCCAGCGGCAGCGTGATCTCGCCGCCCTCGGCGAGCGCGTCGAACCAGCCGTGCAGCGCATCCTCGTCGTCGCCGCTGAGTGAGACCGAGATGTTGTCGCCCACGGTGTACGGCATCGAGGAGGGCACGTCCGACCCCATCAGGATGAGACCCGTCGGCGTGACGAGCTGGGCGTGCATGATCAGATCGGCCTCGCCCGGCTCGGCCGGCATGTCGAACTCCGCGAAGGTGCTGCTGGTCAGCCGGCCGCCGAAGACCGATTCGTAGAACTCCATCGCCTCCTTGGCCTGGCCACGGAAACTGAGATAGGGGTTCAGGTTGATGCTCATGGCGCCTCCTCGGGCGGTCGGTCGGGGTCTCCCGTTGGCAGCACCGTAACAGAGGATGTGAACGCTGTACACATCCAGTGGCCGACCTCGGTGGTCGACCCGTACCGATCAGCCGATGCAGGCGCCCGAGGCCACCGGCTCGCTCGCCGAGAGCTGGCCCAGCACCGGGGCGATCTCGTCGAGGGTCATGGCGTAGCCGGTCTCGCCGTCGATCGTCGAGCGGGCGAAGACCACGCCGACCACGTCGCCGTTCGCGTCGAAGAGCGGGCCGCCCGAGTTGCCCGGCCGCACGATCGATCGCAGGGAGTAGATCTCGCGGGTCACCGCATCCTGTTCGTAGATGTCGCGGCCCATCGCATCCACCACCTCGCGCACGCGGGCGGAGCCCAGGGTGTAGGCGCCGTTCTCCGGGTAGCCCGCGACGGCGGCCGGGTCGCCCGCCGCCAACTCCGTGCCGAGCGGCAGCGGGTCGACGCCGAGGCCCGGCACCTCGAGCACGGCGAGGTCGCGGGCCGGGTCGAAGACCACGAGCTCGGCGGGGAGCAGTTCACCCTGGCCGCCGCGCTGCACGTAGAGCTGGGCGGATCCGGCGACGACGTGCGCGTTGGTGACGACCCGCTCGCCGGCGGCGACCCAGCCGCTGCCCTCCGAGTCCGACCCACATCCGGGGGCGGAGGAGAGGATGCGCACGACCCCGCCGGCCGCGGCGTTCACCGCGGCCGGCACGTTCGGGTCGGGCGCCGGTGCATCCTGGATCGCCTCGTCGCCGAACGCGAACACCTGCGGGAAACCGGAGTCGCCGAGGGTCGCCTCGAGCGTGCCGAGCGCGGTCGTCGCGGGCACCGGGGCGATCGCGTCGAGGGTCGCGACGACCTTCGAGGAGGCGACGAGCTGGGTGACGGGGACGAGCCCGGTGGTCTGCAGGAACCCTGCCACGAGCCAGACCACGACGGCCCAGGTGAGCAGGCCCAGGATGGCGCCGCCGAGCGAGTCGAGGCCGCGGGCGACGCGGATCACGCCGATCACCCGGCGGAGGAGGCCCGCCACGAGGCTGAGCACCGTGATCGCGAAGGCCATGCTGAGCAGCAGCACGGCGCCGGTCGCGACGGCCCGCTGCACCGGGTTTCCCCAGCCCAGACCGGCGAGCCACTCGACGATCGAGGGGGCGATCCACGAGGCGAGGAAGGCACCCGCGACGATGCCGACGAGCGAGGCGGCCGTCAGGAGCGCGCCACGGCGCCAGCCCCCGAAGACGGCGGCGACCGCGATGACGATCAAGACGATGTCGACGATGAGTTCCATGTGCCGCTCATGCTACGGAGGCCGGATCACGGCGACCTGGGAGACAGGTGTCGCGAGTAGAGTGACCCCCACCCGAACGTGATCGAAAGAGGCAGTTGTGGCCGAGAACCTGAACGACATCCCCCTGACCACCATCGACGGGAGCACGACCACCCTCGCGGAGTACGGCCCCGTCACGCTGATCGTGAACGTGGCGTCGCGCTGCGGGCTCGCGCCGCAGTACGAGAAGCTCGAGGAGCTGCAGAAGACCTACGGCGACCGCGGCTTCACGGTGCTGGGCTTCCCCAGCAACCAGTTCCTGCAGGAGCTCTCGGACACCGACAAGATCAAGGAGTACTGCTCGATGACCTGGGGCGTGACCTTCCCGATGTTTGACAAGGTCAAGGTCAACGGCAAGTCGGCCCACCCGCTCTACGCCGAGCTGACCAAGACGCCGGATGCGTCGGGCAAGGCCGGGCGGGTCAAGTGGAACTTCGAGAAGTTCGTCGTCACGCCCGCCGGCGTCCACCGCTTCCGCCCCACGGTGCAGCCCGACGACCCGGAGATCGTGGCCCTGATCGAGTCCTCCCTCCCCGCCTGACTTTTTTTCGAGCATTGCTCGATTAATCCTCACCGGTGAGCTAGCCTGAAGCTGCCTTCGGGGCCGCTGTGGCGGGGAAGGCCGATGGGGAGGTCGTCGCATGCGTGCGGAACGACGAAGTGCAGGCAGCTCGGGTGGATCGACAGGACGATCGGTACGACGGTCCGGAGGACGGTCCGGTCACCGGCGACGGTGCGCCGCGGTGTTCACGGCCGGGGTCGCCCTGGCGGTGTCGCTCGCGGCCGGCGGTGCCGCGAATGCGGATCCGGATGCGGGAGGCGCGCCTTCGCCCGGTCCCGTTCCGGCGTCAGCGCCGGCGCCTGCGCCTGCGCCTGCGCCAGCTCCCGTGCCGGAGCCTGCCCCCGCGTCACCGCCGGGTGAGCGGATCGTCGCGTCCGTGACGCGGGTGGCGGGGAGCGATCGGTACGAGGTGGCGGCGCGGACCGCTCGACTGACCAGGCCGACGGGGGCGTCGGTCGTGTACGTGGCGTCGGGCGCCAACTTCCCCGACGCACTCAGCGCCGGGCCCGCGGCGATGGCCGCCGGCGGGGCCCTCGTGCTCGTGCCGACCGACACGGTGCCGGCGTCGGTGCTCGACACGCTCCGGTTCCTCGATCCCACCAGCCTGGTGATCGTCGGCGGCCCGCTGACGGTTCCGGATGCGGTGGTCGCCCAGGTGACGGCCGCGGCCGGCCGGGCGTCGGTCACCCGCATCTCCGGCGTCGACCGCTACGCCGTCAGCCGGGCGATCGCGGCACGGGCGTTCCCGGCCGGAGCCGCGACCGCGTTCGTCGCGACCGGGACATCATTTCCGGACGCCCTCTCGGCGGGCGCCCCGGCCGGCATGGCCTTCTCGCCGCTCGTGCTCGTCAACGGCGCGCTCGGCACGGTCGACACCCCCACCTGGGACACCTTCCGCCGGCTCGGCACGTCCTCGATCGCGATCGTCGGCGGCCCCGCCTCGGTGCCGACGTCGCTCGAGAACGAACTGACCGGCGTCGCCGACGTGACCCGGCTCGCCGGCGCCGACCGCTACGCCGCCTCGGTCGCCGTCAACGACGCCCTCCTCTCCGACTTCAGCACCGTGTACCTCGCCACCGGCGCGACCTTCCCCGACGCACTTGCCGGTGGTGTGCTCGCGGGCACGCAACGGCATCCGCTCTATCTGGTGCCCGGCACCTGCATCCCGAACCCGGTGCTGCAGCGGCTGGCCGACCGGGGCACCAGTCGCGTCATCCTGCTCGGCGGCCCCGCCTCCCTCTCCCCCGCGGTGGAGGCGCTCACCCCCTGCCCCTGACGCCGACTGACAGCGGACGCTCGGGGATCGGCGGGTAGAGTGACGCCGATGAGCGACAGCGTAGAGGCGCGCACGGACGACGGCGTCCGGCAGCCTGGATTCTCCGAACGACCGGCCGGTTTCGACGGGATCGTCGCACGGCTCCGCGCGGCCGGATGCGTGTTCGCCGAGGACGAGGCGGCCCTGATCCTCGAGGCCGCCGGCGACGACCACGCCGCCCGCGAGCGCCTGGTCTCGGCGCGCGTCGCCGGCACCCCGCTCGAGCACGCCCTGGGCTGGGCCGAGTTCGCCGGGATGCGCGTGGCCGTCGGGTCGGGCGTCTTCGTCCCGCGCCGGCGCACCGAGCTGCTGGTACGACAGGCACGCGAGGTGACCGCGCCGGGCGCCGTGGTGCTCGACCTGTGCTGCGGCTCGGGTGCGGTCGGGGCCGCCCTGGCCGCCGCCGCGATCGCCCCAGCACCAGCGGCCTCGGATGCGGCGCCGGCGGCCGAGGCACTGGAGGTCTGGGCGAGCGACATCGACCCCACCGCCGTGCGGAGCGCCCGCCTCAACCTGCCGGCCGATCGGGTGCTCCAGGGCGACCTGTACGACGCGCTGCCGGAGACGCTCCGCGGCCGGATCGACGTCATCGTCGTCAACGCTCCGTACGTGCCGACCGAGGCGATCGCCACGATGCCTCCCGAGGCGCGGCTGTACGAGGCGACGATCGCGCTCGACGGCGGCGACGACGGGCTCGACGTGCAGCGCCGGGTGATCGCCGAGGCGGGCGAGTGGCTCGCGCCCGGCGGGCACCTCCTGATCGAGACCAGCGAGCTGCAGGCGGCCGAGACCGCCGCCCTGTTCGAGGCCGCGGGCTTCGCCGCCGAGACCCTCCGCGACGACGAGATCGACGCGACCGTGGTCTCCGGCACCCTCCGCTAGGTCGCACGCGAGCCCCGCCTAGCTCGTCGAGAAGTCAGAAAGACGTCCAAACCCGAGGGTTTGGACGTCTTTGCGACTTCTCGGCGCTACGAGCTCGAGCCCGAGGGGCAGCAGGGGTGGGCGGGGCCGGAGCCCCGCCCACCTCCCGCTACGCGGTGCGGCGGCGGCGCAGGTAGAGGAACGTCCCTCCGACCGCGATCAGCAGCAGCGACCCCAGGCCGAGCGACCCGAGCACCGAGCCGTCGGTACCGGTGTTGCTCAGCTTGCCGGTCACGGAGGCATCCGTCGCCCCGGTCGACCCCGAGCTGCCGTCACCGGGCAGCTGCGGCGCGAGCACCTGGAAGGCCAGCGACACCGGCACCTGCGAGGTCGCCCCCGTGGCCACGATGGTGTGCCCGCCGACCTCGACCTGCGGCACCGTGAAGGTGAGGCTGAATGCCCCGCGGTCGCTCGCGGTCGCGGTTCCGACCGTCACCGGGTCGGAGTTGAACTGCACGGTGATCTGCTCGCCGGGAGCGTAGCCCTCGCCCAGCACCGTCACGAGGTCGCCGGGGCGGCCCGAGTCGGAGTCGGCGTGCAGCTGCGGCGTGTAGACCGGGGTGACGACCGGCGGCACGACGTTGATCGTCGCCGTGGCCGGCATCTTCGACTCGGCGCCCGTGGCCACGATCGGGTAGATCGCGGGCACCGTGTCCGAGGGCACGGTGAGCGTCGTCTGGATGTGTCCGGCACCGTCGGCCTGGATGGTCGCCGTCACCGGGGTGGGCGTCTGCAGCTCGACCGAGACCGACTCGTTCGCCTTGTAGCCGTCTCCCGAGACCGTGACGTCAGTTCCGGCCAGCACGTCGTCGGCCGGGTCGACCGTCAGCGTGGTGGCGTAGACCGGGGCCGCCGCGATGGTCGCGGTGAGCGCGAGCTGCTCGGTGTGGTCGGCGGTCGCGACCGTGACCGACACCGGGAAGCTCCCGGCGGCGGCGTAGGTGTGGCTGCCGGTCACCGTGAGCACGGCCGGATCCGTGGCCGACGGGGTGACCGTCGCATCCTCGGTCACGGTGCCGTCGCCCCACTGGACGCGCACGATCGGCTTCACGTCGGCGGTCTTCATGGTCACCGTCGCGAGCTCGGCCGAGACCGGCTCACCCGCGGTGCCCGCGACGTCCTTGCCGACCTCCGTGGTGTAGCCGAGGTCGGCCTGCACCCCGTCGGATGCGATCGCGAAGATGTGCACGCGACCGGTCACGCCACCCTCGCCGGGCTGCAGCGGGAGCGTGATGCTCGCCACCGTCTTGCCCGTGGGGATGGTGTACGGCACCGTCGAGAAGAGGTACGGCGCAGCGCCGTTCCGCGACCCGCCGACCAGACGGTAGTCCGACTTCACGACCTCGATGTTGCCGTAGGGAGCCGTGGCACCCTGCTGGCCGCCCTTGGTCCAGTCCGAGAACTGCAGCGGGATGACCGCGGTCGTCTCGTCGGTGAAGGTCACCGTCGCGGTGGTGTCCTGGTTCTTCTCCGTCGCAGCGCCGATGAAGGACATCTGCTCCGCGCCCTCGCCGAGGTCGACCGCGATGGTCTGGCCCGATCCGGTGGCGTTGTCGGGAGCGCCGACCGGGACGGCCGGGATGGTGAAGGAGAGGTCGGTGCCCGGGACGGTCATCGGCTGGCCGAAGGTGAGTCCACCGTCGATCAGGCCCTGCCTCGGGTACGAGATGCCCTTATAGTCGCAGTTGCCGCCGCCGATGCCGTCGTCACCGATGCAGACGTTGTCGTACGCGGCGCGCAGACCCCCCTGCTCCTGGTAGTCGACGGTGATGGTGGCGAGAGCCGTGAAGGTCGAGACGCCGTCCGCCACGGTGACGGTGGCCTGGTAGACCCCCGGCTGCGTGTAGGCGTGGCGACCCGAGACCGGGTAGTTGCCGAGCGTCGCCGCGGCGATCGCGGCCTGCTCCGGCGCCGAACCGTCTCCCCAGTTCACCGTGGCCGAGTAGCCGTCCGCGACGCCTCCGGAGAGGATGCCGAGGGCGAAGTCGGTGGTGGTGCCGGTGGAGGTGGTCAGGCCCTCGGCGGGGCTGAAGGTCAGCTCGTTCGCCTCGGATCCGGTTCCGTCGGTGAGCAGCTCGAACTCGGCCAGCGCGACCGCTCCGGCCGATCCGCCCGCCGTGACCGAGATCCGGAACTGCTGGTAGGCGCCCGGGTTCTCGATCTTGAACGGAACGGTCTGGTTGCGGTTGGCGAAGGCGACGCCCGACTGCGAGTCGACCTGGGTCCAGGTCACTCCGTCGTTGCTGCCCTCCAGCGTCCAGGCCGAGGGATCGGTCGCGGCGGTGCCGGCACCCGAGGTCAGCGTGTAGAACGTCGGGCGCTGCTTGGCGCCCTTGTACGACACGGTCACCGAGGGCGTCGCCGAGGCGAACGTGACCTGGGTGCGCGAGGTGCCGTCGACCAGACCGGCGACGTTCTCGCCGCCGGCGCTCACCGCCGAGGCCAGCACGGGGCCGGTCGAGTCGACCAGCGGTGCGGCCACGGCCGAGCCGGTCGTCAGCGACGGCAGACCCGAGTTCTCGCCGGTGCCCCACGCCGAGGGCGAGGAGCCCATCGCGAAGTCGAGCGTCGCGCCGTCGGTGAGGATGCGGGAGTCGATCGAGGTGGTCGGGTGGTCTTCGCCGTTGACCTTGAGCGACTGCACGTAGATGTTCGACGTGCTGTTCTCCGGGGCGTTGATCACGAGCGACTTGCCGCCCGCGAGGTGCACGGTGGCCTTGGTGTAGAGCGGCGAGCCCAGTACGAGCTGGTCCGAACCGGTCTGCAGCGGGTAGAAGCCGAGCGCGTTGAAGATGTACCAGGCGCTCATCTCGCCGTTGTCCTCGTCGCCGGCGTAGCCCTGGCCGATCTCGCCGCCCGCGTACGAACGCTGCAGAGCCTCACGCACGATGGCCTGGGCCTTCGCGGGTGCGCCCGCCTCGTTGTACATGAACGGGATGTGGTGGCTCACCTGGTTGCTCACGCCCCACTGGCCGTAGCGGCCGTCGCGGGCCTCGACCATCTCGTGGATGGTGCCGAGGGTGGTCTCCGGGGTGGCGAAGAACTCGTCGAGCTTGTCCTCGAGGCCCTTCTGTCCGCCGTAGAGGTTGGCCAGACCGTTGGGGTCCTGCGGAGCGTGGAACGCGAAGTTCCAGCCGTTGGTCTCCGTGTAGGGCCCCCACCAGGTCTTCGGGTCGTAGTCACCGGGAGCGGTGGCGAAGGTGCCGTCGGCGTTACGGGCCTGGAAGAAGCCGCCGATCGAGGGATCGAACAGGTTCACGTAGCCGGTGGCGCGGTCGAGGTAGTACTCGCTGTCGGCCTTCAGCTGCTCGACCCGGTCCGCGGGGGTCCGCGGGTCGGCGGCGAGGGCTGCGGCCATGTTGCCGATGCCGAAGTCGTTGATGTACCCCTCCGCGGCCCACGACACGCTCTCGCCCTGCGAGGCCGGCGTGTAGCCGAGGAAGATCGACGTCGTCAGGCTCTTGCGGCCCACGCTGTCGTTGCTCGACGGGGTCGACGCGTTCTTGACGGCGGCGTCGTAGGTAGCGAGCGCATCCGGAAGCGGCACGTCGCGCAGGTAGCTGTCGGCGAAGGCCACGTCCGAGCTGGTGCCGGTCATGATGTTCGCGTAGCCGGGCGAGGACCAGCGGGCGATCCAGCCGCCGTCGCGGTACTGCTGCGTGAAGCCGTCGACGAGCTCGGCCGCGAGCTCCGGGTAGAGCATCGAGTAGGCGGGCCAGACCGTGCGGTAGGTGTCCCAGAACCCGTTGTTGACGTACATCTTCCCGTCCTTCACAGCGGCACCGGTGACGGTGGCCGTGCTGGCGGAGGTCTGTGCGCTGACCGGGCTGGCGTACTTGTACACGGGAGCGGCGGTGGTGCCGACGTTCTCGTGCTGCGCGTTCGGGTAGAGGTTGAGGCGGTACAGGTTGCTGTAGAGCGTCCGCAGCTCGGTCTCGGAAGCACCCTCGACCGAGATCACGCCGAGGCGGTCGTTCCAGGCCGAGCGGGCCGCGTCGTGCACGGCGTCGAACGACTGGGCGCCGACCTCGGCGGCGAGGTTCTTCGCCGCCTGGTCCAGACTCAGGTACGAGGTCGCGAAGCGCAGCTCCACGGTCTTGGAGCCCGAGGTGTCGAAGGTCGCGTACTTGGTCAGCTGGCGGCCGCCGGGAGCGGTGCCGGTCGAGGTGGGTGCGCGGTCGAACGCGCCGGAGACGAACATCCGGGTGCGGCCGGTGTCACCGGCGGCGCCGTTCTCGATCCAGCCGCTGACGGTGCCGTCGGCGTTGATCGTGAAGCTGCCCTCGTTCGCGTTTCCGTTGGGGGCGTCGAGCACGAGGCTGCCGGTGGCGCCGGTGAAGGTGAAGCGCTGCACGGCGGCGTGGTCGGTCGGGGTCATCTCGGCCTTCACCCCGTTGTCCAGGGTCACACCGTAGTAGTCCGGCTGAGCGGTCTCGTTCTCGTGGCCGAAGCTGCCGGCACGCTGGTGCCAGTCGCCCGCGGGCACTCCCGAGCCGGCGACCGGCATCACGGAGAACTGGTTGCGGTCGCCCATCCACGGGCTCGGCTCGTGCGAGACACCGAGGCCCTCGAAGCGGGTGCGGTTGGCGCTGGTGTTGTCCTGCTGCCAGGCGTACTCACGCGAGTTCGCGCCGGCGTTGGTCAGCGGCACCAGGAAGTTGAAGCCGTTCGGCATCGAGGTGATGGCCTCGTTCGACCCGCGCGAGAAGGCGCTGGAGGAGTTCGTGCCGCGCCGGGTGTCGACGTAGTGCGTGAGGCTCGAACCGTCGACCGTGGCGGGCTGCGCCTGGATGGCGATGTCGTCGAGGTACCCCGAGAACGCCGTGGCGGCCGAGCCGCCCGGGTTGTCGTAGCGGAACTGGATGGCCGAGACCGTCTTGCCCGCGGCGACCGGGCCGAGGTCGATCTGCACCTGGTTCCACTGGTTGGGGTAGAGCACCTTGCCCGCGCCCTGGCCCTCGGCCGTCGCGTCGATGCCGTAGACATCCGTCGGCGACAGGTCGGAGAGCTCGGTGCCGTCGGAGAAGCGCAGGTCGACGGCCGTGTAGGTCGAGGGGTACTGCAGGTCGTTGGCGGTGAGCTCGGGGAAGATCAGGTAGCTCAGGCGGGTGGTCTGGCCGACGGGGATGTTCACGTCGAACAGGCGGTTGGTGAAGGATGCGGCGCCGTCGGCGGTGTGGCTGCCGGCGAACCGGAGCGAGTGCGAGCCCGTCCAGCCCACGCGCGCCTTCATGTTGTAGCCCGTGGTCGGGCCGGCGCCGACGGTCGTGACGACCGGGGCGGCGGGGGCGTTCGGGTCCTTGGGCACGAGGAGGTCCCAGTCGGCGAGCTGGATGATGCCGCCGGAGTGGTTCGTGACGTTGTCGAGGCGGTAGTAGGTGTACGCCGTCGGGGTCGCGAAGGTGAAGGTCTTCTTCACGCCGCGCTCGGAGTCGGCCCAGGTCTGGTTCGACTGCGTGTCGAGAGTCGTCCAGGTGCTGCCGTCGTTGGATCCCTTGACCGTCCAGCTCTTCGGGTCGCGCTCCGGGGAGTCGTTGCCCGAGGTGAGCGTGTAGGTGACCGCGGCGGTGGAGGTGCGGAGCTGGTACTGCAGCCACGCGGTGCTGGTGAAGACCAGCCACTTGGTGGATGCATCCCCGTCGGCCGCCCAGATGGCCGCCTCGCCGGGGGCGTTCTGCCCGCTCGCGCTGACCGTCGCCACGTTCGGCAGCAGGCTGCCGCCGCCCGTGCCGTGCACGTTCTGCTGCAGCGGGGTGCCGTCGGCCGCGAGCTCGACCCGGCTGCCGAAGGGCGCCGTCTGGTCGGACTCGAAGGAGTTGGCGAAGTCGGTGGGCGCCGGCACGGCGGGTGCGGCGCTCGCGGCCGAGGCGCCCAGGGGGATCATGCCCGCGACGAGCGCGGCCGCGACCAGCGGCGCGCCCATCCGGCGCAGAAGCGCACCGCGTGGGCGGAGGGGACGGGGGGAAGAGTGGTGCTCCGGCATGCGGGGCCTTTCGACACTGAACGGCAGGGTGGTGGGCAGGCGCACGAAAGACGCCCGACGGAAAATCTAACCCGCCGGCCGGGGGTGTGTCAACGTTGTCACAGAGCGATCTCCGTAGGACCGAGCTATATCCTGACTCCCATGACCACCCCTCACAGCCGCGCTCGCCCCACGATGGGCGACGTCGCCGCTGCCGCGGGGGTGAGTCTCAAGACCGTCTCGCGGGTCGTGAACGGCGTCGGCTACGTCAGCGCCGAGACCCTCGCCTCCGTGCAGGCCGCCATCGACCAGCTCGGATTCCGGCGCAACGAGTTCGCCCGGCAGCTCCGCCAGGGCACCGCGGCGACGATCGGGCTGGTTCTGGAGGACGTCGCCGACCCGTTCTACTCCGTGCTCACCCGCGCGGTGGAGGACGTCGCGCTCGAGCAGGGCTACCTGCTGCTCTCGGCCTCCTCGGCCGAGGATCCGTCGCGCTCGCGCCGGATCGTGGAGTCGTTCAGCTCCCGCGGGGCCGACGGCATCATCCTCGCCCCGGCCCGCGGCACCGACCCGGAGTTCCTCCACGGCGAGATCGCGGCCGGCTGCTCGATGGTCTTCGTCGACCGGCCGGTGCCCGGCATCCCGGCCGACACCGTGCTCGCCGAGAACGTCGGCGGCGCCCGCGAGGGCACGGCCCACCTGATCGCCCACGGCCACCGCCGGATCGCCTTCTTCGGCGACCAAGAGTCGGTCTACACCGCCACCGAGCGGCTGGCCGGCTACCGGGCGGCGCTCGAGGAGGCGGGGATCGAGGCCGACGAGGCGATGGTCGTGCTCGCGGCGCCCCGCGAGGCGCCCGCCGAGCTGATCGACGCCGTGCTCGCCGACCCGAATCCGCCGACCGCGATCTTCGCCGGCAACAACCGCTGGAGCGTGCGCCTGCTGCGCCACCTCAAGGAGCGCGGCGCGCGGCCGCTGCCCGGCTTCGTCGGCTTCGACGACTTCGAGCTCGGCGACGTGCTCGATCCGGGGATCACGGTGGTCGCCCAGGATCCGGCGACCATGGGTCGCCTGGCGGCCGAGCTGCTGCTGCGCCGCGTGGCCGGCGAGGAGTCGCCGCACCAGCACATCCGGCTGCCGACCCCGCTGGTGGTACGGGGATCGGGCGAGCTGCCAGGGCCTTTCAGGCTCGGCTGACGCGGCGCTAGTTCTTGTAGGGCGACTTCACCATCTCGACGAGCGCCATCAGGCCGAGGATCCCGACTCCGAGCGTGAGCAGTCCGACGATGCCGATCAGCACTTCAGCCATGAGCGTTCTCCCTTTGGTCCGCGTGCGTCAAGGCTATCAACGAACCGTGGGCGAGGCCCACGGGTCGATCAGTACCTTGCCCTCGAGCTTGCCCGTCGCGAGCCGCTCGAGCTGCGCCGGCAGCTCCTCCAGCGGCAGCACGGCCTCGAGCAGCTCCGGCCCGACGACGCCCTCGGCGAGGATGTCCAGGGCCGGCGCCAGGTCGACGTCGCAGACATGGGCGAGGCTCGAGTCGATCGTGATCTCACGGAAGACGACCGAGTGCACGTCGAGCTCGGGCTTGGCCTTGGGCAGCCCGACCGCGAGCACGCGGCCGCCGTCCCGCACCAGCGAGACCGCCGTGGCGAGCTGACCGGGGGCGCCGCTGGCCTCGATCACCACGTCGGGCTTCGCGCCGCCGAGCGCCTGGGCGATCTCGGCCGCGAGGTCGTCGCCCGGAGAGACGACGTGGTCGGCGCCGAACCGGCGCGCACGATCCTGCTTCGGGCCGGGGAACTCGACCACCACGGTCTCGACGTCGACGAGGTGCTGCAGCCCGGCGAGCACGAAGGAGGCGATGGCCCCGGCGCCGATGATCACGACCTTGTCGCCGTCCGTCGCTCCCGAGCGGCGGGCGGCGTGGATGCCCACGGCGAGCGGCTGGGCGAGCCCGGCGTGGTCGTCGCTCAGGCCCTCCGGGATGCGGGCGAGGATCTTGGCGGGCGCCGAGACGTAGCCGGCCATCCCGCCGTCGGTGCTGAGCCCGTAGGTCCAGTACCGGTCGCACATGTTGGTGCGGCCCTCGAGGCAGCGCGCGCACTCGCCGCACCAGACACCGGCGCCGCTCGCGACCCGGTCGCCGGGGGCGAAGCCGCTGTCCGCATCCGCCTCGACGACCTCGCCGATGAACTCGTGACCGAGCACCATCGGACCGACGTGACCGGTGACCCGGTGCGGGGTGTTCACGGGGAAGATCTTGGGGCCGACGGCCCACTCGGTCGCGTCCGTGCCGCAGAGGCCGGACCGGGTGATCCGGATCAGCACCTCGCCCGGAGCCCGTTCGGGCACCGGGACCTCGGTCACGCGGATGTCGTGGTCGGCGTGGTAGACCGCCGCCCGCATCGTGTCGGTCATCAGACGAGCACCTTCCGTCGACGGCGCGCCACCGAGTAGAACACGGCGGCGACCAGGATGAGCACGCCCTGGAAGATGTACTGCCACATCTGCGACAGCCCCAGGAACGTGGTGGCGTTGAGCACCTGGATCAGCAGGATCGAGCCGAACAGGCTTCCGACGAACGTGCCGCGTCCGCCGAGGAGCGAGGTGCCGCCCAGCACCACCGCGGTGATGCTGGAGAGCGTGTAGCTGACGCCCTGCGCGGGATCGCCGACCCCGATCTGGGTCATCAGCACGATCGCGCCGCAGAAGGCGAGCACGGAGGTGGCCATGTAGGCGAACACGACCGTGCGATCGATGTTGACGCCGATCCGGCGCGCGGCCTCCTCGTTCGAGCCGGTGGCCCGGAGCCGCCAGCCCCACTTGCGCTTGCGGAGGGCCAGCTCGAGCAGCACCGTGAACACGACCAGCACGATGAAGATCAGCGGGATCGGGCCGACCCGGGTGGTCACCAGGTTCGTGAACGAGGTCGCGATGTAGCCGCCGGGCGAGTCGCGGAGCAGGAAGCTGAGCCCCTGCAGCGCGATGTACAGCGTCAGCGTCGCCGCGATCGCGGTGAACTTGCCGAACCGGATCAGGGATCCGTTGATCAACCCGGTCGCGATCGCGAGCACGAACATCAGCAGGATGCCGAGCCCCATCACCCCGAACGGCTTGTCGTCGTTCACGAAGAACGAGCCGACCACCACCAGGAAGCCGGCGAGCGGCCCGACCGAGAGGTCGATGCCCCCGATCAGAAGCGAGATGGTCTGGCCGAGGGCGATGAAGCCGAGCGCGCTGACGAGCATCAGCACCGAGAAGATGTTGAAGTCCGAGAGATAGCGCGCGTTCTGGCTGAAGATGAAGGCGCCGAGCACGACGATCACGCCGACCAGCAGCGCCGAGGGCGCGTAGTCGCCCTGGATGAAGCGGCGCACCGGCGTGGAGCGCGCGATCTTCTCGGTGGCGAGCTGGGTGTTCGCGGTGTGCGCGGTCGAGGTGACGGCCGACTGCACGATCCGCGTCTCGGTGATGTCGTCGCCGAGCAGGGTGCCGACGGCGTTGCCGCGCGACATCACGACCACCTGGTCGCACAGGCCCTCGAGCTCCTTGGCGTCCGAGGAGGCGACGACGACCGGGATGCCGCTGGCCGAGACCTCGCGCAGGATCTTGTAGATCTCCAGTCGCGCCCCGACGTCCACGCCCTGGGTCGGTTCGTCGGCGATCATGATCGAGGGCTCGGAGAGCAGCGCCCGGGCCATGACGACCTTCTGCTGGTTGCCGCCGGAGAGCGAGGAGACCACCGCATCCATCGACGAGGCCTTGACCGCGAGCGAGTCGAGGGTCGACCCGACGGTCGTGACCTCGCGGTCGCGGTTGAGCAGCGCCCAGCGCTTGAACCGCTTGAGGGCGGCGACCGCGGCGTTCTCGCGCACGGTCAGCGTCATCATCAGCCCCTCGGTGTGCCGGTCGGCCGGCATGTAGGCCGCGTGACCGAGGAGGCCGGAGCTCGTGAGCTCCTTGCCGTTGACGACGATCCGGCCCTCGAAGGAGTCGAGCCCGGCGAGCGCGCGGAGCAGTTCGCTCTGCCCGTTGCCGACGACCCCGGCGATGCCGAGGATCTCACCGCGCTTGACCGCCGCGCTGACGTCGACGAAGCCGTCGCCGGAGATGCCGTCGATCACCAGGTTGATGTCGTCGGCGTCGGTCGCGGTGTACTTCGGCGGGAAGGTCGACTCCATCTGACGACCGATGATCATCGTCAGGAGCTCGTCGTCGGTGACCTCGTCGACCCGGGCGACCCCGCGGAGCCGCCCGTCGCGGAGCACGGTCACCCGGTCGGCGAGCTGGCGCACCTCCGCCATCCGGTGCGTGATGTAGACCACCGCGGTGCCGGCCGCGACGGCCTCGCGCACCCGGGCGAACAGCAGGTCGACCGAGTCCTGGCCGAGCGGCGCCGTGGGCTCGTCGAGCACCAGCACCCGCGGCTCGAGGGCGAGCGCCTTCGTGATCTCCAGCAGGTGCTTCTGCGCGACGCTCAGCGTCTCGACCCGATCGCCGACGTGGGCGGTGAGGCCCGACGCCCGGATGAGCGAGGTCGCGTACTCGTCGATCGGGCCCTTGCCCTCGAAGACCGAGCGCGGGAGGGCCACCCGGAGGTTCTCCAGGATCGTCATGTCCGGGAGGACCGCCGGGTGCTGGTGCACGATGGCGATGCCGAGCCTCGCCGCGAGGGCGGGGCTCAGCGACTCGATCGGGTCGCCGTTGACGCGGATGGTGCCGCCGTCCGGCTGGACGGTGCCGGAAGCGACGTTCATGAGCGTCGACTTCCCGGCACCGTTCTCGCCGAGCAGGGCGTGCACCTCTCCCGGCAGCACGTCCAACGAGACGTCGGTGAGTGCTGCGACGCCGGAGTACGACTTCGAGATGCCGGTCAGCGACAGGACGGCGACGGTGGTGTCGACGTCTTCGAGTTGTGAGTCCACGGTGTGCCCTCTACTGGTGGGTGGAGCGCCGGCAGGGCCGGCGGGTGACGGATCGAGGCGCGTGCTACTTCAGCAGCGCAGCCTGGTCCTCGGGCGACATCTCGGCCGAGAGGAAGATGTCTCCCGGCAGGTCGGGGCGGCACTCGACCTTGTTCGGGGTGCCCGAGACCGAGTCCTCGAAGACGGGGGCGTCGAAGACCGTGGTGTCCGGCAGCACGCCGCCGGTGGCCTTGGCCACGGCGTACTGCACCGCGAGACGCACGTTGTCGTTACCGGTCGCGACCGTCATCATCTTGAAGTCGGGGTTCGCGGCCTGGTTGTCGGTCCAGAAGCAGCCGAGCACGTTGCCGTCGGAGGTCACCAGCGCCGGGATGCTGCGGCCGCTCTTGGTGAACTCGGGTAGCGCACCGACCAGCGACGGGCCGAAGTCGGAGACGATCACGTCGATCTGCGGGTTCTTCGCGATCGCGCTCGTCAGCACCTGCTGCGTCAGCGCCGGGTCCCAGTTGGTGGGCTCGAAGGGGGTCTCGCCGATGAACTCGTACTCACCACCGGTGCCGAGCACCGAGTTCATGCCGGTCAGCTCGTCCTCGCCCTGGCTGTTGCCCTTGGGGCCGGAGACGAAGAGGATCTTCGCGCCGTCGGGGAAGTTGGTCTTGATCCACTTGCCCCAGTTCTCGCCGTCGGTGGTGAAGTCCGCACCGATCCAGGCGTCGTAGTCCACGCCGTCCTTGCCGCCCGGGTTCACGCGGTAGGGAACCGTGACGACCCCGGCCTGGTAGGCGCTGCGGAGGGCGGGCAGCATGGCCTCGCCCGCATCCGGGAACACGACGAGGGCGTTGACGCCCTTGGCGACCATGCCCTGGATGTCGGCGATCGACTTCTGGGTGTCGCCCTGACCGTCGGCGTACTCGTAGCCGGTGACGCTCGGGCACTTCTTGACCTCGTCGGCGCCGGCGGCCGTGGTGATCTTGCGCCAGCTGTTGCCGCCGAAGCCGTCGAGCAGGCCCAGGGTGATCTGGTTGGGTCCGCACCAGCTGGGGGCGCCGGCGACCGGGGCTCCGGTGGCGGGGGCGCCGTTGGAGGAGGGGGCGCCCGAACTGCAGGCGGTCAGCGCAAGGGCGCTGACTCCGAGGGCCGCGGCCGCCAGGACGATTCTTTTGCGGATTGCCATGAGTGGTTCCTCTCACATGGGCGGCGCCTCTGCCGCCCATCATTCGGGTTGTTCAGGTGTGTTCGGGGGTGGGTTCTGAAGCCGGGTCAGGTGGCCGCGCTGACGCGCCGCCGCCCCGCCAACCGGGCACGGAGGCCGGCCCAGTTGATCGTGTAGAGGCCGACGCCGACCGCGAGGGCCGCCGCCTGGATGATGGAGCGCACCGCGAAGGGCACGCCCGCAGCGAGCACGAACTGGTCGAGCTGGCTGAGGAACAGGGCCGCCACGACTGTGGCGAGCGGGAAACCGCGCCCGCCGAGGAGCGAGGTGCCACCGAGCACGACCACCGCGACGGCCGGGATCAGGTAGGTGTTGCCCTGGAAGGCGGTCGGCTGCGCGGTGATCCCCGCGAGCAGGATGCCGGCCAGGCAGTAGAGCAGCTGCGCCCAGACGTAGGCCGTCGCCTGGTGCGTCCTGACCCGGAGCCCCGTGGCGCGCGCGGCGACCGGGTTGGCGCCGACGGCCTCGAAACGCCGACCGGCGACCGTCTTCTTGACGAGCACGGTGACCAGCACGAAGGCGGCGAGGGCGAAGAAGACCGAGTTCGGGATGCCGAAGCTGAGCCCGCCGGCGATGTCGCGCAGCAGGCGGGTCGTCGTGGTCGGGCTGCCGCCGGAGATGCCGAGCACCACCGCGTACAGCAGGGCGTTGGTGCCCAGGGTCGCGATGATCGCGTTGAGCTTGAGCCAGCCGATCAGGGCGCCGTTCAGGATGCCGGCGAGCGCCGCGAGACCGAGGGCCAGGGCGACGGCCGGGAGCAGCAGGCTGTTGTCGCCGTTCGGGATGCGGCTGACGACCACGATCGACAGCGACACCGCGCCGGGGATCGACAGGTCGATGCCGCCCTGCTGCACGACCAGCATCTGGCCGAGACCGACGCAGGTCAGCACGGCGAAGAAGGGGAGCATCCCGAGCACCGCGCCCTGCGAGACGCTGGAGGGGGCGAAGACCGCGCTGAGGATGAACAGGGCCACCACGGCGATGCCGACGGTGACCAGTCCACGGGAGATCGTGAACCGGGAGCTCTTCAATCCGGTCGTCATCCGCTCCGTCGCGCTCATGCTCTCTCCAGTGGTAGATCTGGGTGTCGTCCTCGACCCCGTCGTTGAGTATAGCTTTACAGCAGCCGCCAGGTGTTCACAACAGCTTTTGGTAACTATTCGGTCAAAACGCCTGTTCCGCGCGGATGTTCGGAGAACACGCAACGGATTGTAAAGCAAAAGTGTACATTTGCTCTGAACAGCTCGACGAAAGGGACGATGATGTCAACAGACGGATCCGGGCGCCGCGCCCTTGTGGTGGGATCGACGGGGATCGCCGGTCAGGCGCTCTGCCGCCGGCTCCTCGACGCCGGCTTCGAGACCTACGGGGTCTCGCGGTCGCTCGCCACCCCGGTGGAGGGGGTGAACCCCATCGCGGCCGACCTCCTCGACGCCGACGGGCTCACGGCGGCGCTGGCCGAGGTGCGGCCGAACCTGGTCTTCATCACCGCGTGGATGCGCCAGCCCAGCGAGGCGGAGAACATCGAGATCAACAGCGCGATCGTGCGCAACAGCATCTCCGCGGCCGCCGCGGGAGGGGCGCTGGAGCACGTCGCCCTGCTCACCGGCCTCAAGCACTACCTCGGCCCGTTCGACAACTACGCCACCGGCGTGATGGCCGACACCCCGTTCAGCGAGGAGGAGGCGCGGCTGGACAGCCCCAACTTCTACTACGCCCAGGAGGACGAGCTGTTCGCGGCGGCCAAGCGCCACGGCTTCACCTGGAGCGTGCACCGCGCCCACACCGTCTTCGGCTTCGCGGTCGGCAACGCCATGAACATGGCTCTGACCCTGACGGTCTACGCGACCATCTGCGCGCGCACCGGCGAGCCGTTCCGGTTCCCCGGTTCCGAGACGCAGTGGAACGGCGTCACCGACGTCACCGACTCCGACCTCCTCGCCGAGCAGCTGCTCTGGGCGGCGACCGATCCCGCCGGGCGGGACCAGGCCTTCAACATCGCCAACGGCGACGTCTTCCGCTGGCGCTCGCTCTGGCCCAAGATCGCCGAGCACTTCGGCGTCGACTGGGTCGGGTTCGAGGACGAGCCCGCGCCGCTGGAGGGCCGGATGGGCCACGCGGCCGCCGAATGGGAGGCCATCGCCGCCGAGAACGGGCTGGTCGAGAGCGACGTGAACCGGCTCGCGAGCTGGTGGCACACCGACGGCGACCTCGGCCGCAACCTCGAGTGCTTCACCAGCATGAACAAGAGCCGGGAGGCGGGGTTCCTCGGCTTCCGCACGACCCCGTCGAGCTTCTTCGACAAGGTCGACCGCTACCGCGCGGCCCGCATCATCCCCTGACGACGAATCCCGGCCGACGACGACGAAGCCCGGCTCTCCGAGGCGGAGGGCCGGGCTTGTCGTTCGGGTCCGGGCGGGGAGTCCCTCCCGCCCGGACGTCGGTCACGCCAGCACTTCACCCCCGGTGACGGGGGCGATCAGATGGCGCGGGGCGGGGAGCTCTGCCAGCCAGAGCGCCGCCCAGCCCAAGTCGGTCGGGCGCCCGAGCCGCCCAGCCGGGATCTTGCTCGAGCGCTCGCGGAGGATGGTGTCGTAGTCGACGCCTCGACCCTCGGCCATCCCCTCGAACGCCGAGCGGAGCAGCGGCGTCTCCGTCGCGCCGGGGCAGAGGATGCGGATGCGCGGGCCGCCTCCGAGCGCCTTCCTGCCGCGGGCCCAGCCGACCAGGGCGAACTTCGAGGCGCAGTAGGCGCCGTTGTTCGCCTCGCCGTAGAGGCCGGCCTGGCTCGAGATCGCGACGAAGCTGCCGTCCCGTTCCTCCAGCAGCGGCGCGAGCGCGTCGTAGAGCCCGAGGAACGACAGGGTGTTGATCTGCATCACGCGGTCGGAGTAGGCCCGGTCGACCTCGTCGAGCGGCCGGGCCGCGGCGATGCCGTGGGCCGCCACGACGGCGTCGACTCCCTCCTCGCGGCACCGCTCGGCGATGCGCTCCAGGTGCGCGGGGTCGTTGAGATCGCCCTCCAGGTCGACGGGCCCGGCCGCGGAGGCGCGGAGATCCTGCGTCAGCACGGAGTGCCCCGCCGCCAGGAAGGCGTCGACGATCGCAGAGCCGATCCCGCCGGCCGCGCCGGTCACCAGTGCCTTCATCGTGCCGTCTCCCTGAGGTCGTAGGTGGTGCCGCGGGAGAACCGTCCGTCCTCCCCGGCGAGGTACTCGAGGGTGCGCAGCCGCGCGGCGTCCTGGCCGGCCGTCGAGACGACGATGTTGATCGCCGGGCAGGTCGCATCCTTCTCGAGCGTGAAGGACTGCACCAGACCGCGGACCGCCTCGATGAAGGCCTCGGTCGACGCGGCGGAGTCGGGAGACGCCTCGACGAGCACGTCGACCACGGCCGCGCCGTCGGGCGCCCGGCGGGCGGCGTCGGTGAGGAACGCGATCACGTCGTACACCCCCTCGGTCAGGAGCGTCGCGCGCTCGGCCGCGCCGTTCGTGTCGCGCAGCACGATCTCGCACCGCACGAGCGCGGCCGGATCGGTCGAAACCACCTGGTCTGTCATCGCTGCCTGGTCTGTCATCGCTGCCTGGTCTGTCATCGCTGTCCGATCCGTCATCGTTTCCTCCAGGAGAAGGTGCCGCGGCTGAGCACCACGTCGGCCACGGTCGCGGCCGCCAGGATGATCCCCGTGACGATCTGCTTGGCCTCGGTCGGCAGCCCGAGGAGATCCATGCCGTTGCTGATGCTGCCGATCAGGAGCGCACCGAGCAGCGCCGACCACACGGTGCCCTTGCCGCCGAAGAGACTGGTGCCGCCGATCACCGCGGCGGCGATCGCCTCGAGCAGCAGCGTGCCGCCGCCGGACTGCACCGAGACGCCGAGCAACCGGCTGGCGGCGAAGACCCCGCCGAGGGCCGAGAAGAAGCCGGCGAACGCGAAGGCCCACAGGATCGTCTTGCCCACCGGGATCCCGGCACGACGGGCCGCCTCGCGGTTGCCGCCGACCGCGTAGAGGCGGATCCCGAAGCGCGTCTGCGTGGTGATGTAGGCGAACAGGCCCACCGTCCCGACCAGGATCGCGAACATCAGCGGCACCCCGCGGTGCAGGTTCATCACCAGCACGATCGCCACGGCGAGCACGATCACCGCGGCGATCGGGATGACGGCCGCCCTGACGAACGAGGTCGGCAGACCCAGCCGCATCCGTCGTCGCCACCGCAGGAGGTAGAAGGCGCCGGCGAGCACGATCGCGATGAGGCAGACCAGCCAGCCCAGGGGCGCGGACAGGTAGGTGCCGGCGATCAGCTTGAGCGGGTCGTTGGCGAGGCTGATCTGACCGGAGTCGGGCAGCGAGGCCAGCAGGATGCCGCCGAGCGCCAGCGACCCGGCGAGCGTGACGATGAAGGAGGGTGCGCCGTAGAGCACGATCACCGCCTGCGCCAGGGCCCAGGCCACGCCGAACACCAGCGCGACCACCACCGCGAGGATCGGGTTCCAGCCCGCGTTCACCGCGAGATTGCCCGCGATGGATGCGGCGACCCCGCTGAGCGCGGCGACCGAGAGGTCGATCTCGCCGAGCAGCAGCACGAAGACGAGCCCGAGGGCGATCGTCGCGGTCACCGCCGTCTGCAGGGTCAGGTTGGACAGGTTCACCGGCGACAGGAACAGCGGGTTCTGGATCGCGAAGAAGATCCAGACCAGTACCAGCACCACGAGCACCGGGCCCAGCCGGAACCGGCTGGCGGTGGACTTGAACCGCTCGCTCCGGGAGACCGCGGGTGGCAGCGCCGTCGAGGCCGTCACCGGCGCGGACGGGGTATCGACATCGACGTTCACAGGATGACGCTCTCTTGTTGGGATGCCCCGGTGATGGCGTCGACGACGTCGTTGCCGGAGTACTGGTCGCGGAGGAAGGTGCGGGTCTTGCGCCCGAGCCGCAGCACCTCGACCCGATCGGCGAGGTAGCGGACGTCCTGCATGTCGTGCGAGATCACCATGACCGCGAGCCCCTGGTCGCGCAGCCGTTGGAGCAGGTTGCGCACCTGCTCCTTCTGCGTGACGCCGAGGGCCGCGGTCGGCTCGTCCAGCAGCACGACCTCGGGGGTGCTGAGGATGCTGCGGCAGATCGCGATGCCCTGCCGCTGTCCCCCGCTCAGCTGCGAGATCGGTGCGCTCAGGTCTTTGATCTTGACCCCGAGGTTCGCGAGGACCTCGTTCGCGCGCTGCTCCATCTGGTCCCACGACAGCTGGAACAGGGACGAGGTGCGCCCGCCGAGCTCGCGGCCGAGAAACAGGTTCTGCACGGTGTCGAGGTTGTCGCAGAGGGCGAGATCCTGGTACACCGTCTGGATCCCCGCCTCCGCGGCGTCCTGCGGACCGGTGAAGCGCACCGGCGCACCGTTCCGCAGGATCTCGCCGTGGTCGGGGGCGTAGATGCCGGACAGCACCTTCGTCAGCGTCGACTTCCCGGCACCGTTGTCGCCCACGAGGGCGGTGATCTCGCCCTTGTAGAGAGAGAGGTCGATGTCCGAGAGCGCCTGGACGCCGCCGAAGTGCTTCGAGATGCCGCGGAGTTCGAGCACCGGGCCGGTCGGGCGTGATGTTTCCGTCACTGGTTCCTCCTGGTCGTTCCTGTGGACGGCGGGGCGGGGGGATCCGGGTGGGCGGGTCAGCCGGCGTCGCAGAACGCGACGCCCGTCAGACCGTCGCAGATCTCCTGCTTCGTGTAGAGCCCCGCGTCGATGACCGTCTGCATGTTCTCGGCGTCGATGCTCTCGACGTCGAGGTAGGCGGCCGGCACCTGCTCGGCGTTGTTGTCGAAGGTCGCGTTGACCAGGCCGGCGGGCGGGTCCGACTTCATCAGCGCCGCCACCATGAGCTCGGCGGCCGACTTGCCCTCGACCGCGTAGTTCTTGAACACGGTGTCCTTCTGCTTGCCCTGCAGGATGTACTTCAGGCCGTCGAGGTTCGCGTCCTGCCCGCCGTAGACCGGAACCGTGCCGCCGAGGTTCTGGCCCTCCAGCGCCGCGATGGCACCCGAGGCCGTTCCGTCGTTGGAGACGAGGATGGCGTCGATCTGGTTCTGGGTCTTCGTGAGGCACTGCTCGACGATCTTCTGGGCGTTGGCGGGATCCCAGCCGGCGGCGTAGTCCTCGCAGACCACCTGCACCTTCCCATCGGCGACGAGCTTGTCGATGGTCTCGTCCTGGCCCGCCTTGACCTGGGTGGTGTAGTTGTCGCCGTTGTTGCCGTAGACCCGGGCCACCTTGACCGGCGAGGCCGAGGGGAGGTTGGCGCCGAAGTAGGTGCCCTGCGCCTCGCCCACCTTCAGCGGGTCGAAGATCACCTGGAACGCGACGCTGCCGTCGAGGGCCTCGTGCTCGTAGCCGATGACCGGGATCGAGGCGTCGGAGGCCTTGGCCAGCACCGATCCGGAGAGCGCCGGGTCGGCCGAGACGAAGACCAGTCCCTTCGTGCCCTGGCTGATCGCGGTCTCGGCCTGGGTGAGCTGACGCGCGGCGTCGCCCTCGGCGTTCTGCACGTCGACCGTGACGCCCGGGGCGAGCTCCTTCATGGCTGCGACGAACGCGGGGCCGTCGTGCTCGACGAACCGGGTCGTCGTGGTGTTCGGCAGCAGCAGCGTCACGGTGCCCGTGAGCTCCTCGGCCGAGGCCGCAGCCGGTTGCTGGGCCGCCTGGTCGGCACCCGTGGTGCATCCGGTCAGGGCGGCGACCGCGCCGATTGCGACGGCGGCAAGCCAGATCTTCGTCCGCATGACTATCTCCTCATTGAGTAGTTGTGGATGAGCGCCACGGTTCGCAGCAGGGCAAAACGTTTAGTGGCGCTTAAATTGTTCGTTAATACTTACCGAACGCTCAGGTTTAATCAACTGACGTTTTATAACGGTGAACGAACGATCGTGCTTGAGCGTCGGGGCGACCGGGACGGATCAGCGGTTCCGGGCGGTCCAGTCGAGGAGGCGGTCGAGGGGCCAGGTGGTCACGATCCGATCGGCGGGCACCCCGGCGGCCGCCGCCCGGGCCGCACCGAGGTCGAGGAAGGCCAGGTGCCCGGGGGCGTGCGCATCCGAGTCGATGCTGAACAGGCAGCCGGCGTCGAGGGCCATCTGGATCAGGTCGTCCGGCGGATCCTGCCGCTCGGGGCGGGAGTTGATCTCGACCGCCACCCGGTTCGCGGCGCAGGCGGCGAACACGGCGGCGGCGTCGAACTCGCTCTGCGGCCGGGTGCCCCGCGAGCCCTCGACCAGGCGGCCGGTGACGTGGCCGAGCACGTCGGTGTGGGGGTCGTCGACGGCGGCGAGCATCCGTCTGGTCATCGTGGCCCGGTCGCTCCGGAGCTTCGAGTGCACGCTCGCGACGACCACGTCGAGGCGGTCGAGCAGGCCGGGCTGCTGGTCGAGCCCGCCGTCTTCGAGGATGTCGACCTCGATGCCCGGGAGCAGCCGGAAGGGCGCCGCGTCGGTGGCTGCCGCGTCGGTATCCCCTGCATCAGTGCCCCCCGCGTCGGCGCCCGCCGCGATCGCCTCGTTCAGCGCCGCCACGACCCCGAGCTGCTGCTCGAGCCGCTCGGCGGTGAGCCCGTGCGCGATCTTGAGGTTCGGCGAGTGGTCGGTCAAGGCGAGGTACTCGTGGCCGAGGGCGAGGGCGGCGTCGGCCATGCTCCGGATGTCGGTGGTGCCGTCGGACCAGTCGCTGTGCGCGTGCAGGTCGCCGCGCAGAAGCGCCCGCAGCTCGGCGCCGGCCGGGTCGATGCCCTCGCCGGCGCGGGCGCGGAGGTCGGCGAGGTAGTCGGGCACCCGGCCCGAGGCGGCCTGGGCGATGATCTCGTAGGTGCGGTCGCCGATGCCCTTGGTCGACTTGAGCCGCCCGTCGGCGAGCCGTGCGGCGAGCTCTTCGGCGTTCCACGCCTCGACGATCCCGGCGGCGCGCCGGAACGCCTTCGCCTTGAAGGCCGACGCCCGCTCGTTCTCGAGCCGGAACGCCACCTCGTTCAGCGCATCCAGCGGCTCCATGCCCACAACCTACCCCGGGGCGCGCGGCCCCGGGGAGGTCGGGATCGGGTCTCGGCTCAGCGGGCGAAGGGGGCGGGGGCCGTGAGCTCGATCTGGGCCTTGATGACGCCGCGCTGGGCGGCCGCCGTGGCCACCGCATCCGTCGCCTCGTCGACACCGAAGACGTGGGTGATCAGCGGCGAGAGGTCGATGCCGGTCGAGGCGAGGAAGCGGAGGGTCTGCGGCCAGACGCCGGGCGAACCGATCGAGCCTGAGATGCTGAGCTCCTTCGACTGGATCAGCCCGAGCTGGGCGGTCGCCGAGCGGCCGACGTCGATGCCGATGTAGGCGATGCGGCCGCGGAAGGCCGCGAGCTCGAGCGCGGTGGCCATCACCTCGGGGCGGCCGCTGGCCTCGACGACCACGTCGGCGCCGCGACCACCGGAGAGGCGGGCGAGCGTCTCCTCGATGGCGTCCGGATGCACGGCCTCGGTCGCGCCCAGCTGCACCGCGGTCGCGCGGCGCTCCTCCGAGGGCTCCACGACGATGGTCGTCGCGCCCATCGCCGCGGCTGCGGCGGTGACGGCGAGCCCGATGGGGCCGGCGCCCAGCACGACCAGCACGTCGCTGCCGTCGACGTTGCCGACCCGCAGCAGCGCGTAGTACGCGACGCTGAACGGCTCGACCAGCGCGCCGGCGGCCCAGTCCAGCTCCTCGGGCAGGCGGTGCAGCCACGCGGGCTTGGCCACGAAGTACTCGGCCGCGGCCCCGGAGATCGAGAAGCCGAAGTGGTCGTCGCCGATGACGCACTCGCCGACCACCCGGTCGCCCACGGCGAACTCGGTCACGGCCGAGCCGACCGCGGCGACCTCGCCCGACCACTCGTGGCCGGGGATCACGGGGTACTCGAACGGGATGATGTACCGACCCTCGAGCAGCTCGATGTCGGAGTGGCAGACGCCCACCCGACGGGAGGCGATCAGCACCTCGTCGGCGGCGATCTCGGGGACGTCGAGGTTCCGCACCTGTGCGGAATCCTCTTCGACGAACTGCAGTGCCTTCATGGCGCGGATCTCCTGTCTGGGTTCTGTCAGCGGGCCTGGATGAGGACTTTGACCTGGTCGCCGCGCGGCGAGAGCAGCGTCTCGAAGCCGGCGACGACCTCCGCCATCGGCACCTGGGCGGTGACGACCTTCTCGACGGGGTAGCGCCCGCGGGCGATCAGGTCGATGATGCGGGGCCAGTCGGTGACCGGGTAGCACCAGGTCCCGGCCAGGGTGATGTCGTGCTCGGAGAGCACCATCGGGTCGATCGACGCGGCCTTGGTGTGCAGTCCGGTCTGCGAGATGCGGCCCGCCGAGCGCACCGAGGCGATGGCAGCCTGCAGCGCGCGCTCGTTGCCGGAGCACTCGACCACCGCATCCACGCCGACGCCCTCGGTGGCGTCCTTCAGGTACGCCGCCACGTCGATCTTGGTCGGGTCGAGCACCTCGCCGACGTCGAGCGCCGCCGCGAGCTCGGCCCGGAACGGGTTGACCTCGGAGATGAAGACGTTCGCGCCGAGCGAGGCGGAGTAGAGGGCGGCCAGGGCGCCGATCGGGCCGGCGCCGGTGATCAGCACGGTGTCGCCGGGGCGCACGTGCGCGGTGTCGACGCCGTAGGCCGCGACGGCTCCCGGCTCGACCAGGGCGCCCTGCAGGTCGCTCATCGCGTCCGGCAGCGCGAACACGTGGGTCGCGGGCACGACGGCCAGTTCGGCGATGCCGCCCGAGGTGTAGCTGAGGCCGATGCAGCCCATGCGCTGGCAGAGGTGGTTGAGACCGCGGCGGCAGAAGTAGCACTCGCCGCAGGAGAGCAGCGGCATGACCGAGACCCGGTCTCCGGCCTTCACATTCGTGACGCCGGCTCCGACCTCGAGCACCTCGGCCGAGAACTCGTGCCCGAGGATCTGCGGGGCGGTCACCCCGGTGAGCGGATGCGGCGTGCTCGGGATGACGATGGGCCCCATCGCGTACTCGTGCAGGTCGGTGCCGCAGACACCGCACCAGAACGGACGCAGCAGCACCTCGCCGGCACCCGGCCCCGTGGGATCCGGGACCTCTTCGACCCTGATGTCGTGGGCGGCGTGGAAGACGGCTGCTCTCATCCCTTGCTCCTTTGCACGGTTCCTAAGTTCATTCTCACTGTACACATTTTGACCGGGCTTGGCACATTCGCTGGCGGAGAGGGCCATGCATCCCGCACTCTGTTCAGTAGAACTATTCACACACGACAGAGGAGCAGACGATGACGTTCGTTCTCGAGGGCATCCATCACGTCGGGATCACGGTGCGCGATCTCGAGGTCTCGCGGGAGTGGTACTCCCGCATGTTCGGCCTGACGCCCGGCCCGGTGAACGTCGGGGAGGGGCCCGAGCTCGAGCAGGGCGTGCAGGTTCCGGATGCGCACCTCACCTTCTCGATGATCCGTATCGGTTCGACCCGCATCGAGTTCCTGGAGTACCAGGAGCCCGTGGGCGACGACTTCGACCGGCGCAACTGCGACGTCGGCGCCTCGCACGTCTGCTTCGAGGTCTCGGACATCGACGCCGCCGTCGCCGACCTCACCGAGAAGGGCGCGGTGTTCAGCAGCGGGCCGATCGAGATCACCGAGGGCGCGCTGGCGGGCTCGAAGTGGGCGTACTTCCGCGACCCGGACGGGATCCAGCTCGAGGTGTGGCAGTCGCCGCGCTAGCCGAGCGCTTCGCGCAGGCGCGGCAGGTTGTGCAGCCCCGGCACCGCGGTGCCGGCCTCGATCTCCCGCGCCAGCGCGGTGACCGCGGCGTTCACCGGTGCGGCGCGGCCCTGCGCCTCCGCCGTGCGCACGACGTGACCGTTCAGCTCGGAGACCTCGCTGCGCCGCCCCTTCGTCCAGTCCTGCAGCACCGTCGTCGTGGTGTGCGGCAGGATGAAGCCCCCGTAGAGCGTGTCGAGCAGGGTGTCGACGACCTGCTCCGGGTGCCGCACGTCGTCCGGGGTCAGCCCGAAGATCGGCACCACCGTGGCGCCGTCGGCGAGAGCGGTGTCCAGCGCCTCCTGTCCTGAGGCGAGCATGAGCTCGCGCATGCCCGGGGTCGACTCAGCCTCGGCCATCGAGAGCCCGAGCGACGCGGTCGTGACCAGCGTCGTGGCGTTGCTGACCAGCTTCATCCATTTGGCCGACCGGATGTCGTCGACGACGTCGACCCGCCCGCTGCGCGCCAGCACCTCGGCCACCTCGGGGGCCCGTGCCGCCGTCGCGGGCGACGTGCCGCCGAGCGCGAACCAGCTGCGGCTCGCATCCGAGTGCCGCTCGACGATCCCCGGCTCGAACATCGTCGACGAGATCTCGATCACGCAGCCGAGCGTGCGCTCCGGCCCCACGACCGAAGCGATCGCATCCAGGGTCATCCCGTTCTGCACGCCGACGAGCAGCCCGCCGGGTCGGAGCAGGGGCTCGATCAGGTGCGCGGCCCAGACCGAGTCGTAGGCCTTGACCAGCAGGAGCACGAGATCGAAGGGCTGCCGCAGCTCGGCCACCTGGCACAGGTGCAGCACCTCGACCGGGGTCACCTCGCTGCCCGCGGTGGTGCGCACCTCGACGCCGCGCGAGCGCATCGCCTCGACGTGCTCGGGCCACTGCTCGATGAGGGTGACGTCCAGCCCGGCGCGGGTGAGGTCGGCGCCGATCGAGGCGCCGTTCGCTCCGGCGCCGAGAACCGCGATCCTCACGAGGCCGGGTCGTACTCGTAGTCGACGACCGCGCGGTTGGCGACGTACCGGCCGGCTTCCGCCGCCGCGGCCCGGTGATCCGGATGCGCCTGGTACGCCTCGAGGTCGGCCACGGTGCGGTGCTCGGAGACGAGCACGACCGGCCAGTGCCCGTCCACCCGCCCCAGGTCGGCCTGCACCGTGAGGGCGACGACGACGTCCAGCGCGATCAGGGGCTCGAGCACCGCCTTCATCTCGGCCACGTCCTCGCGGATCTGATCGGGGTGGGAGGCCTTGAGGTCGAACGCGACGATGTGCCGGATCATGACGGCTCCACCACCTTCCGCCGGGTCACCTCGGCGATCGAGGCCCAGTCGAGATCGCCCTGGCCCTCGGCGAGCGCTGCCTCGAACACCTCGCGCAGCACGTTCTCCGACGGGAACGAGACGCCGGACGCCTCGGCCGCGTCGAGCGCGAGCCGGAGGTCTTTGAACCCGAGCTCGGTCGTGAACAGCGCCGGCGAGTAGGTGCTCGTCGCGATCAAGTTGCCGTAGCCCGAGTAGACCGGGCCGGGGAACAGGCTGTCGCCGAGCAGCTCGACGAACATCCCGGTGTCGACGCCGCGGGTCTCGAGCAGGGTGATCGACTCGGCGAGCGCCTGCAGGGCGTGGATGATCAGGTAGTTCATCCCGATCTTCACGACGTTGGCGGTTGAGGGGTCGGCGCCGAAGTCCCAGACCCGGCGGCCGATCGTCTCGAGCACGGGTCGCACCCGGGCCACCAGCTCGGGGTCGCCGGCGACCAGCACGCTGAGCGATCCGGATGCGGCGACCGTCGGCCGGCCGAGCACCGGAGCGGAGACGTAGCCCACGCCCGCGGCGGCGTGCCGCTCGGCGAGGGTGGTCGCGGCCGAGGCGCTGATGGTCGCCATGTTGACGTGCACCGCGCCGGCCGGAGCCGACGCGAGGGTCTCCTCGTCGAAGACGTCGAAGACCGCCGCCTCGTTCGAGAGCATCGAGATGACGGTCCCGGTGCCGAACGCCTCGGCGACCGAGCCGGCGCGCGAGGCACCGCTCTCGACCACGGCGTCGACCGCTTCGGGCGACCGGTTCCAGACCGCGAGGTCGTGGCCGGTCTCGAGCAGGTGGCCGGCCATCGCGGCCCCCATCGAGCCGAGACCGACGAAGCCGAGGGTGCTCATGCGCCGGGCTCGCCCCGCCCAGCGGCCGTGTTCAGGTGCGACTGCGCATCCCGCAGCGTCGGCAGCGCGCCGCCGACCGTGAAGTACCGCTTGCCGGCGACCAGCAGGTCTTCGGCGGGGAACTTCGTGATCACCTGGCAGCCGTCGGCGGTCACGATGACCTCCTCCTCGATGCGCGCGGCACCGATGCCGTCGGCCGAGGGCCAGTAGGTCTCGAGGGCGAAGACCATGCCCTCCTTGAGCTCCTCGGGGTGGTCGAGCGAGACCAGGCGCGAGAAGATCGGCTTCTCCCAGATCGACAGGCCCACGCCGTGCCCGTACTGCAGGGCGAACGCGGCCTCCTCGTCGGGGAACCCGAACTCCTGCGCCGTGGGCCAGACCTTGACGATGTCGGCGGTCGTGGCGCCGGGGCGCACCAGGGCGATCGCCCGGTCCATGTACTCGCGCGCCCGCTTGTAGGCGTCGTTCTGCGCCGAGCTCGCGGAGCCGACCGCGAAGGTGCGGTAGTAGCAGGTGCGGTAGCCGTTGAAGCTGTGCAGGATGTCGAAGAAGGCCGGGTCGCCGGGGCGGATCAGCCGGTCGGAGAAGACGTGCGGATGCGGCGAGCAGCGCTCACCGGAGATCGCGTTGACGCCCTCGACGTACTCGGAGCCGAGGTCGTAGAGCTTCTTGGAGACCAGGCCGACGCACTCGTTCTCCTTGACGCCGGGCTTCAGGAACTCGTAGAGGTCTTCGTAGGCCGCATCCACCATCGAGGCCGCCTGCGTGAGCAGCGAGATCTCGTCGGCGGTCTTGATGCGGCGGGCCTCCATGAACACCTGCTGGCCGTCGACGACCTGGATGCCGAGCTTCTGCAGCGCGAACAGCACCGGCAGCTCGATCACGTCGACACCCAGGGGCTCGTTGGCGACCCCGAACTTCTCGAGCTCGCGCTTGATCTTCTCGGCGACGCGCTCGGCGATCTCGGCGTCGGGGCTGAAGGCACCGCGGAGCGTCGAGATGCCGGCGCGCGAGCCGCCCTCCAGGCGCGGACGGACCGCGCCGTGGTGCGGGGCGTGCGGGTCGGCGTCGGCCTCGGCGGTCGTCGTGTCGAGCCAGGGGTTGAACAGGGCGTGGTGCTTGGCTGCCGAACCGAAGTCCCACATGATCGGGTCGCTGTTGCGGGTCAGCAGGCTGAACCGGATCAGTTTGTCCATCGCCCAGGTGCCGATGTGGGTCGAGGTCATGTAGCGGATGTTCGAGAAGTCGAACGCGAGCAGCGCCCCGACGTCGGAGCGGTCGAGCTCGGCCTTCAGCCGCTCGAGCCGTTCGCTGCGGAGGCGGTCGAAGTCGACGCGCTGCTCCCAGTCGACGGCGTTGGTGCCCCGGGTGGCTGTCGCCATGGTGGCGCTCGGGCCGGATTGCGTGGTCATACGAGGACCATCCCTCCATCGATCATGATCACCTGGGCCGTGAGGTAGTCCGAGTCGGACGAGGCCAGGTACAACGCGGTGCCGACGATGTCGTCGACCTTGGCCGTGCGGCCGCGGATGATGCCGCTCGCGAACTCGTCCATCGCGGACGTGCCCTTCT
Source organism: Herbiconiux sp. 320_LB (assembly GCF_059691755.1). Taxonomy (NCBI): domain Bacteria; kingdom Bacillati; phylum Actinomycetota; class Actinomycetes; order Micrococcales; family Microbacteriaceae; genus Herbiconiux; species Herbiconiux sp. 320_LB. The sequence goes on from NZ_JCAWAD010000002.1 coordinate 651,617, forward strand.
CCACCTCGCCGATGTCGACCAGGTCGGCGTCGAGCTTGACCCAGAGCGGGGTCTGGACGACGCCGGGCGCGAAGGCGTTGACCGTGACGTCGTGCTCGGCGAGCGCCTTGGCGGCGGACTGGGTGAGCGAGATGACGGCCGACTTGGCGGCCGAGTACGGCGCGAACGCGGGGAAGCCCTCGCGGCCGGCCATGGAGGTGGTGTTGATGATCTTGCCGCCGCCGCCCTGGGCGATGAACTGCTTGGCCGCCTCCTGGGTGCCGATCAGCACGCCGAGCGCGTTGACCTCCATGATGGAGCGCCAGTTCTCCTCGGTGACGTCGAGGAACTGCATCGGCACGTTGAAGCCGGCGTTGTTGAACCAGACGTCGATGCGGCCGAACTCCTCGACGGCGCGCTCGACCACGGCGCGCACGTCGTCGCGCACCGACACGTTCGCGCGCACACCGATGGCGCGCTGTCCCGAACCCTGCAGCTTCTCGGCCGCCGCGGTCGCGGCCTCCTCGTTCAGATCGGCGATCACGATCGCCGCGCCTTCCCCGGCGAGGGCGTTCGCGATGCCCAGCCCCATCCCGCTGGCAGCGCCCGTGACGACGACCACCTTGTCCTTCATACGATTCGCCATTGATTCGTCCCTTTCGGCATGTTCAGTCGTGCTTGCCAGTGTGTTCAGCATAGCAACACACTTCGCCCGGATGGCCCTACAAAATTAGAGAGACGGATGAGAGGGGTTCGTATACTCTTGCTGCACAAGACGTCCGACCTCAGGAGCGCTGAACAGAGGGTGCCGAGGCGGACTCGACGCAAGGAGTTGGACCATCACCGACGACATCGGGCCCCGCCTGCGCGCTGCGCGCATCGCCAAGGGCATCAGCCTCAGGAGTGTGGCCACCGCACTCGGTGTATCCGCCAGTCTCATCTCCCAGGTCGAGACCGGGAAGACCCAGCCCTCGGTGAGCACGCTCTACGCGCTGGTCAACCACCTCGGCATCTCCTTCGACGACCTGATGGCCGGCAGTGCGCACGGTTCGGCCGCTCCGGCCGAGGCGGCGCCGGCCGCCGACTCCGGTCGCGCCCCGCGCTCGCTCCCCTCGGCCGAGCCGTGGCCCGCGGGGGTCCCCGTGCAGCGTGGCGACGAGAACCCGGTGCTCGAGATGGAGAACGGGGTGCGCTGGGAGCGGCTCGCCGCGAGCCGCGACGGTTCGGTCGATCCGCTGCTGGTCACCTACGACCCCGGGGCGTCGAGCTCCATCGAGGGCCGGATGATGCGGCACAGCGGGATCGAGTACGCCTACCTGCTCTCGGGCGAGCTGACCGTGCGGCTCGACTTCGACACGTTCATCCTGCGCCCCGGCGATTCACTGAGCTTCGAGTCGGTGCGGCCGCACATGTACGTCAACGAGGGCAGCGTTCCGGCGAAGGGGCTGTGGTTCGTGGTGGGCCGCCGCGAGTTCTCGAACGAGATGCCCGACTCCGGTCAGCCCGAGCGCGCGACCGGCAACCTCAGCTCGGCCGTCGACGTGCTCCAGGCCATGGACCGCCTGGCCTGACCTCACCGCCGTCCGAACGGGCTGCTGAGAAGCGTCACACGTGCATATTGCACACATGAGCCTCCTCAGCAGCCCGTTCGTGCACCCGACGCAACAGGCCGTACTCGACGACCCGAGGTGAGACCGCCGCCGCGCAGCGACGGCGGCCTCACATGTCGCCCGCGCCGGGCAGGGACCGGCGCGGCAACTAGAGCAGTATGCTCAGCGGGTTCTCGATCCGGGATGTGAAGGCCGCCAGCCACCGCGCCGCGAGGGCACCGTCGACCGCCCGGTGGTCGACCGAGAGCGTGCAGCGCATCACCGTCGCGACGCGGATCTCGCCGTCGACCACGACCGCCTGCTCGGTCGCCGCGCCGACGGCGAGGATGCCGGACTGCGGCGGGTTCAGGATCGCCGAGAACTCCAGCGTGCCGTACATGCCGAGGTTCGAGACCGAGAAGCTGCCGCCCTCCAACTCGTGCTGCTTGAGCTTCTTCTCCTTGGCCCGGCCGACCAGTTCGCCGATCGACGCGCTGACCGCGCTGAGGCTCTTGGTGTCCACGCCGCGCACGACCGGGGTGACGAGTCCGCCCTCGGTCGCCACGGCAACCGCGATGTCGACGGCGCGGTGCATCCGCATGCCCTCGTCGCTCCAGGTGACGTTGGCCTCGGGCACCTCGGCGAACGCCGCGGCCACCGCCTTGACGACGAAGTCGTTGATCGAGACCCGCACGCCCGAGGTCGCGTTGACCTGCTTGCGCAGCGCGATCAGGTCGTCGACCCGGCACTCCGTCGTGAGGTAGAAGTGCGGAACGGTCGCCTTGCTCTCGGTGAGACGGCGGGCGATCGCCTTGCGCATGCCGCTGTGGGGCACGAGGTCCCACTCGGCGGAGGCGTCGGGCGCACTCGCCGAGGCGGCGGGCCGGGCCGGAGCGGTCGAGGAGGATGCCGGGGCTGCGGAATCGGCGGACGCCGGTGCTGCCGCTGCGGATGCCGGAGCGGCCGTCGGGGCGGCCGGCGCTGCTGCCTGCTGCGCCGCGGGCTGCGCGTTCTCGATGTCCCGGCGCACGATGCGCCCGTCGGGACCGGTGCCGGCGATGGAGGCGGGGTCGATCCCCTTCTCCTTCGCGAGCTTGCGCGCGATCGGGCTGACGAACAGTCGCGAGCCGCCCTCGGCCGAGGCCGATGTCGATGCCGGGGCCGGGGCCGACGCCGATGCGGGCGCGGCGGCGGGCTCAGACGACGACGCACCGGTGGCGGCCGCATCCGTCGCGTTCGACACGTCGGGAACGGCGGCCTGCTCGGCCTCCACCTGCGATGCCGCTTCGACGACCGGAGTCGCTCCATCCGGGTCGCGCTCGGCCTCGTCGCCCTCGGGGATCGCCGGCGTCGAACCCTCGGGCCCGGGCTCGGGAGTGGGCGCCGGACCGGACGGGGCACCCGCCGCAGCAGACGCATCCGCCGCAGCACCCGCGGCCGGCGCATCCGCCGCACCGCTCCCCCCGCCGAGCAGGGCGTCGATCTCGGCGTCACCCTCGCCCTCGGCGATCAGCACCGCGATCGGCGCACCGATCTCGCCCGACTCGCCGGGCTCGAGCAGCACGCGGCCCACGATCCCGGCGTCCTCGGAGTTGTACTCGACGACGGCCTTCTCGGTCTCGATCTCGGCTAGCGGGTCGCCCACGGCGATCGACTGGCCGGGCTCGACGAGCCACGAGGCGATCGCGGCCTCCTCCGAGCCGGCGAGCACACTGGGCATCCTGATGATGGTGGCCATCTCAGCTCTCCTTCCCTGCAGAACCGGCGGCGGAATCAGCGGCACCGGCGGAACCGGCAGCACCGCCCCCGAAGCCCGCCCGCACCCGCTCGAGGCCGAGCACGACCTCTTCGCTCCGCGCGATGGCGGCCCGCTCGAGCACCTTCGAGATGCTCGGCGACGCCTCGGATCCGGTGACCCGCTGCACCGGCTGGTCGAGCCAGTCGAAGAACCGGCGCTGGATCTCGTCCGACAGCCAGCTGCCGTACGAGGTGCCCTGGGCGCCCTGCTCGACGATCAGCACGCTGTTGGTCTTCTTGATGCTCTCGCCGATGGTGTCCCAGTCGATCGAGGCGCGGTCGAGGAAGCGGAGGTCGATCAGCTCGGCGTCGATGCCGGTCTGCTCGATCGCCTTGGCGCTCTCGCCGACCATCGAGAGGTAGCTGATCACGGTCACCTCCGACCCGGTCCGCCGGACGGCGGCCTTGCCGAACGGGATCTGGTAGTCCAGATCCTCCGGGATCTCACCGGACTCGGCGTAGAGGTCAACGTGCTCGATCATCAGCACCGGATCCTGGATCGCGAGGGCCGCGTTCATCAGACCGATGTAGTCGAAGGGCGTCGAGGCGGCCATGATCCGCCAGCCGGGGCTGGTGGCGAAGATGCCCGCCGGATCCATCAGGTGCTGCGAGCCGTAGCCCGAGCCCATGGCGACCTTGGTGCGCAGCACCAGCGGCACGGGGTTGTCGCCGCCGAACATGTGGCGGGCCTTGCCGATCTGGTTGAAGACCTGGTCGGCGGCGACCCACATGAAGTCGGGGTACATGAACTCCACGACCGGGCGGTACCGGCCGTCGAGCGCGATGCCGGCGCCGAGGCCGGCGAAGGCGTTCTCGCTGATCGGCGTGCCGAGCACCCGGCCCTCGTACTTCTCCGACAGCCCCTTGGTGGCGCCGTTGGTGCCGCCCTTGAGGCGGTGCACGTCTTCGCCGAGCACGACGATCCGGTCGTCCTCGGCCATCCGCGCATCCATCACGGCGGCGACGGCGTCGACGAACTTGCCGGTGCGCGTGGCGCCGGTGTAGTCGCCCTGCTCGAGGGTGGTGGCCTCGGCGAGCTCGCTGAGGTCGCCGCGGATGCCGACGTCGACGAAGCTCGGGTCCGGCCAGAGGTCGGGGCGGATCCGGCGCACGCCGGGCTTGCCGCCCGGGTCGGGCTCGGTGAGGGCGTCCGCGGCGCGGCGCACCGCATCCTGAGCCTGGGCGCGCACCGAGTCGAGGCCCTCGTCGTCGATCAGGCCGAGGGCCTTCATCTCGCGGCCCATGCGGGTCAGCGGGTCGCGCTCGCGCCAGGCCGCCTCCTCGTCCTTGGGCCGGTAGCCGAACGCGCTGCCGGGGTACGGGCCGTTCTGGTGGAAGAAGCGGTACACCTCGGCCTCGATCACCGCGGGACCGCGACCCGAGCGCATGTGCTCGGAGGCCTTCTCCATGGCGAGGTGCACGGCGAGCGGATCCATGCCGTCGACCCGCCAGGCCGGGATGTTGAAGCCGAGGGCGCGCGCCGAGAGCCGCGGCTCGGCGGTGACCTCGCTCACGTGCGTCGACACGGCGTACAGGTTGTTCTCGATGAAGAAGCACAGCGGCACGTTCCACGCCGCCGCGAGGTTCATCGACTCGAGCACCGAGCCGATGTTCACGGCGCCGTCGCCGAAGTAGCTCACCGTGAGGTCGGTCGTGCCGGCATGCTTCTGCGACCAGGCATTGCCCGCCCCCATCGGCACCCCGCCGCCGACGATGGCGTTGGTGCCGAGGGCGCCCGCCTCGTGCCACTGCAGGTGCATCGAGCCGCCGCGCCCGCGGCAGTAGCCCTGGGCGAGGCCGAGGATCTCGGCGAGCGTCTTCTGCAGCACCTCCTGCACGGCGTCGTTCACCAGGTGCTCGGGGTCCAGGCCCTCCGGTGCGACGTGCCCGAGGGCCTTGGCCAGGAACTGGTGGTGGCCGCGGTGCGACCCGTTGACCCCGTCGGCCGAGCGCAGGCCCACGATGGATCCGACCGCCCCGCCCTCCTGCCCGATGGAGGAGTGCGCGGGGCCGTGCACGAGGCCGGCACCGGCCAGGTCGAGCACGGTCTCCTCGAAGGCGCGGATCAGATGCAGCTGACCGAGCATGGTGGCCAGGAGCGCCGGATCGGCGGCCTTCCAGTCGGCGGACGTGGTGCGCAGTTCGACCCAGTCAGAACCCGGGTGCAGGCGCTTCTCGCGTGGCATTCCACTTTCTCCTTCGATCGTGGGAAATGCAGGTACACCAGCACGCTACTTCGCGAATGGATACATTTCAACCCTTTTGCTTCGACTTTGTGGCGAGTATCGTCGGCGATGGATACATCCTGACCGTAGATCTGACGCAAAGAGGCGTGACCATGCCCATCCCCACCCTGCGAGGCGCCGAGCACCTCGGCTTCACCGTGCCCGACCTGGAGGAGGCCCACCGCTTCTTCGTCGACGTCGTCGGGGCCGAGCACATCTACTCCCTCCCCGCCATGCGCAAGGACGACGACTGGATGCAGGAGCACCTCGACGTCGACCCCCGCGCCGTCGTGAACGAGATCCGCTTCTACCGCACGGGCCACGGGGCCAACTTCGAGGTCTTCGAGTACGAGCCCACCGCCGATCAGCGGCCGCAGCCGCGCAACAGCGACATCGGCGGCCACCACATCGCGTTCTACGTCGACGACCTGGATGCGGCGGTCGCCTACCTGCGCGAGTCCGGCATCCGCGTGCTCGGCGAGCCCACCGCGTCGAAGAACGCCTCGGCGGGCCAACGCTGGGTCTACTTCCTCAGCCCGTGGGGCATGCAGTTCGAGTTGGTCAGCTACCCGGACGGCAAGGCGTACGAGAAGGACGCCCCGGTGCTGCTCTGGCACCCGGCCCGCCCCGCGGAGTGACCCGCCGCTAGGCTTGCCGCGTCATGAGTGCGATCAGCGAGAACGTCGCGAGCCACCGCATCGCGGATGCGCTGCGCACCGAGATCCTCGACGGCGCGCTCGAGCCGGGCACCCGCATCCGCCAGGAGGATCTCGCCGAGCGCTTCGGCGCGAGCCGCATCCCGGTGCGCGAGGCGATCCGGATGCTCGACGCCGACGGCCTGATCACCATGGTCTCGAACTCGGGGGCCTGGGTCTCGCGGCTCTCGCTCGCCGAGTGCACCGAGGCCTACTCGATCCGCGAGCGGCTCGAACCGCTCCTGCTGCGCTCGAGCCTGCCCGGGCTCGACGAGGGCACGCTCGAACGGCTCGGCGCCCTCGCCGACGAGATGCAGGCGAACACCGACGTCGACGCCTTCATGCGGCTCGACCGCGAGTTCCACCTGCTGAGCTACTCGGGCGCGACCCAGGGCGGCTACCTGTGGGAGATCATCCACCGGCTCTGGAACACCACGCAGCACTACCGCCGCGCCTACGCGAACCTCGTGGGCGTGGGCCTGGAGGTGACCCACATGGAGCACCACCTGCTCGTCGACTGCCTGCGGCGGCGGGATGCGGACGACGCCGAACGGGTGCTCGTCACCCACATCAGGCGTACGCGGCTCGAGCTCGAGCGGCATCCGGACATCTTCGCGTGACGGTCGTGTACGAACGAGCTGAAGATCGTCGGTATACGTGCAATATGCACGTATAAGCGCGTTCAGCAGCCCGTTCGGACACCAACCGTCCTCAGCCGACGCGCTCGCCGACCAGTAGCTCGATGTTCTCGGGCTTGCGCTCGAGCTCGCCGGCCTCGATCCGCCGGGCCAACTCGACCACGAGCTCGTTGGCCGGAGCGGAACCGCCGACCTTCGCCTGCTCGTCGACGACCAGCCCGTTGATCTCGTGCACCTCGTTGCGGCGCCCCTTCATCCAGTCCTGGAGGGAGGTGGTGCGGGTCGTCGGCGACGAGAAGCGGCGCAGCACCTGCTCGAACAGCTGCTCGGCGAAGACGTCCGGGTCGTCGAGCGCGGCCTCGGTCATGCCGAAGATGGGTCGCAGCCTGCTGCCCGAGGCGACCGCGGTGCGGGCGGCCTCGCTGCCGCAGCGCAGCATGAACTCGTACATGCCGGGCACCTGCACCGCCTTGGCCAGCTCGAGGTCGAGGATCGCCGACGGCACCAGCTCGGCGGCGTTGACGATCAGCTTGCCCCACTTCGAGGAGCGGATGTCGTCGGAGACCTCGACGGTTCCCGCGTGACCGAGCACCTCCGCCACCTCGTGCTCGCGGCCCTGCACGGCCGGGTGGATGCCGCCGATCGCGAACCAGGCGTGCTCGGGCGGCGTCTCGCGGTTGACGACCCCGGGCTCCCACATGTTGGAGGCGACCTCGATGACGGCGCCGAGCGTGCGCTCGGGGCCCATGATGTCGGCGATGTCGTCGAGCGACATGCCGTTCTGCAGACCGACGACCAGTCCGGTGGGCTTCACCAGCGGCTTGATCAGCTCGCAGGCCCACCGGGTGTCGTAGGCCTTCACCACGATGAAGACGATGTCGAAGGGCTCGCGCAGCTCGGCGACCTCGTAGAGGTGGCGCACCTGCACCCGCGTGTTCTCGGTGCGGTCGGGCATCTTGACCGTGATGCCGTTCTCCCGCATGGCCTCGACGTGCGCGGGCCACTGCTCGATGAACGTGACGTCGAGGCCGGCACGGGTGAGGTCGGCGGCGATGCCGGCGCCGTTGGCGCCCGTTCCGACGAAGGCGATCTTGGGGGAGGTCATCGGCGCTGATACCTGCTTTCCGTTCGCTGTTAATGAACAGTTGCCATGCTAACCCGGGCCAGATGTCGGTGAATAGGGGTCGGGCGTTCATTTGAGCTACACATTCCGGCGGCCTCGCTTGCAATCCGGTCGGAGTTCGGACAGGCGTCGCCCGACCGCCGTAGGGTGTGCCCATGGCAGCGGAGTTGACGCTTGGCGCAGAAGAAGAGCTCCACCTGATCGATCTCGGTAGCGGGAAGCTGTCGGCGCGCGCGCCGCAGATCCTGTCCCGGCTCCCTACGGAGAACTACTCCGCCGAGATCCAACGCACCACGGTCGAGACCAACACCGACGTGGTCTCCGGGCTCGACGGGCTCCGCGAGGAGATCCTCCGGCTCCGCCGCGGGGTGATCGAGGCCGCGGCGCCCGACGACGTCGGCATCGCCTGCGTGGGCACGGCCCCGCGCAGCGAGTTCGCCGACTTCGAGCTCACCACGACCGGCCGGTACGGGCGGATGCAGGAGCAGTACCGCCTGCTGGTCGACGAGCAGCTGATCTGCGGCACGCAGATCCACGTCGGGGTGTCCGACCGGGATCTCGCCGTCGACATCGCGCAGCGGGTGGCCCGCGACCTCCCGGTGCTCCTGGCCGTCTCGGCGAGCTCGCCCTACTGGAACGGGCACGACACCGGCTACTCCAGCATCCGCTCGATCATCTGGCAGCGCTGGCCGAGCGCCGGTGCGACCGGCCCGCTCGGCTCGGCCGCCGAGTACGACGAGCTGCTGGCCGACCTGCTCGCCACCGGCGTGATCGCCGACAGCAAGATGGCCTACTTCGAGGTGCGCCCCTCCTCGCACGCGCCGACCCTCGAGCTGCGGGTCTGCGACGCCTGCCCGATCGTCGACGACGCCGTGCTGATCGCGGGGCTGTTCCGTGCCTCGGTGCGGGCCGCCGAGCTCGACATCGAGGCCGGGCTGCCGTTCGTGCCCCAGGCCGCCCCCGTGCACCGGGCCGCGATGTGGCAGGCCGCGCGCAGCGGACTCACGGGCGATCTGCTCGACGACACCGCGCATCCGCGACCCACCGCCGCCGCCCACGCGGTGCGGCACCTGATCCGGCGCCTGCGCCCCCAGCTCGAGGAGCTCGGCGACTACGAGCAGGTCTCGACCCTGGCCGAGACCCTCCTCGCCCGCGGCAACTCGGCCGACCGCCAGCGCGCCGCCTTCGCCGAGCGCGGCGACCTCGCGGCCGTGGTCAAGCTCGTGGTCGAGGAGACGCACGGACCGGCGAGCGGCATCCCGCCCGCGGCCCCGGCGCTGCGCACCTACCGCACCCGCGCGGGCGACGAGGCGGTCGGGCCGGGCTCCCGGCCGCGGCCCGCCTACGAGGCGATCGTCGCCCACTACGAGCAGCTCGACCCGGCCCTCGTCGCCGAGCGGATGGCGGCGGTCACCGCCTGGACGCGCGAGCACGGCCTCACCTTCGGCGTCGACGGCGAGGTGCGCGACTTCGAGGTCGACCTGGTGCCCCGCGTCATCCAGGCGCACGAGTGGAAGCAGATCGGCGCCGGCCTCACGCAGCGGGCCCGCGCGCTCGAGGCCTTCCTCGACGACATCTACGGCGAGCAGAAGATCGTGGCCGACGGGTTGCTGCCCGAGAACGCGATCCGGGATGCGCCGGGCTGGCGGGACGAGGCCAGGTCGATCCCGAACGGCACGGTGCGGGCGCCGGTGATGGGCTTCGACCTCGTGCGCAACGAGTTCGGCGGCTGGCGCGTGCTCGAGGACAACCTGCGCAACCCGAGCGGAGCGGCCTACTCGGTCGCCATCCGGCAGCTGATGGACGCGGTGGCGACGGCTCCCCGACCGGCGGGGATGCTCGACCCCTCGAGCCTGCCCGACCTCCTGCGGCGGTCGGTGCTGCCGGCCGGCGGGGTCGGGGCGCTCGTCTCCACCGGCCCGGCGAGCACGGCCTGGTTCGAGCACCGCTCGCTGGCCGAGGGCGCCGGGCTGCGGCTGCTCGGCGTCGACGACCTCGAGGTGCGCGACGGCCGGGTGCGCGACGGCCGGGTGCACGACCGCACCGACGGCGCCGCGCTGGACGCGCTGTACCTCCGGCTCGACGTCGAGCTGCCGGATGCGGCGGACTCCTCCGGCGCCCCGATCGGCGCCGCCGTGATGGAGGTCGCGGCCGCCGGGCGGGTGTTCCTCGCCAACGCCCCCGGCAACGGGATCGCCGACGACAAGGCGATGTACTGCAACGTGCCCGGCCTGATCGGCTATTACCTCGACGAGCGCCCGCTGCTGGAGCAGGTGCCCACCTACCGCACCAGCGACGAGACCGAGCGGCGGGGCGTGCTCGAACGGGTCGGCGAGCTGGTGACCAAACCGGTGGACGGGCACGGTGGCCAGGGGGTGCTGATCGGGCCGGCCGCGACCGCCGCCGAGGTGGCCGCCCGGCGGGCCGAGATCGCCGCCGACCCGGCCGACTGGGTCGCGCAGGAGGTGGTGGCGCTGTCGTCGCATCCGACCTTCATCGAGCGGGCCGGGGAGGTGCTGCCCGGTGCGGCCGCGCCGGCCTCGCTGCTGGAACCGCGGCACGTCGACCTGCGCGTCTTCGTCTACGCGACGCCCGACGGCTGGGAGCTGGCCGACCTCGCACTCACCCGGGTCGCGCCCGAGGGGAGCATGGTCGTCAACTCCTCGCGCGGTGGCGGCGCGAAGGACACCTGGATCGTCACCGAGGAACCGCCCCTCGTGGTGGCGGATGCGGCGCGGCGGGCGGCGGAGCGGGTGAGGGGATCCGCCCCCGGGCCCGCCGACGCCCCCGGCCCCGCCGACTCCCCCGGCACCGCTCACGCCCCCGACGCGGAGGAGGTGCCCGATGTGCGGCATCGCGGGTGAGCTGCGGTTCGACGGCCGGGGTGCCGACGTCGGCGTCGTCGAGCGGATGACCGCCTGCCAGGTGCACCGCGGGCCGGACGGCTCAGGACTCTGGTCGCACGACGGGGTCGCCCTCGGCCACCGCAGGCTCTCGATCATCGACCTCAGCGCCGCGGGCAGCCAGCCGATGATCGACCTCGACCTCGGGCTCTCGATCGTCTTCAACGGCTGCATCTACAACCACCGCGACCTGCGCGCCGAGCTCGCGGGGCACGGCCACCGCTTCTTCTCCGGCTCCGACACCGAGGTGATCGGCAAGGCCTACGCCCAGTGGGGCAGCGACTGCGTCGACCATCTGCTCGGCATGTTCGCGTTCGTGATCGTGGAGCAGGCATCCGGTCGCATCATGATGGCCCGCGACCGCCTCGGCATCAAGCCGCTCTACCTCGACGAGCGGCCCGGCCGGCTGCGGTTCGCCTCGACCCTGCCCGCGCTGCTGCAGGCCGGCGACGTCGACACCTCGATCGACCGCACGGCGCTGGAGTACTACCTCACCTTCCACTCCGTCGTGCCGGCGCCGCGCACGATCCTGAACGGCATCACCAAGCTGCCGCCCGCCACCGTGCGCCTGATCGACGCCGACGGGCGGAGCACCGACCACGTTTACTGGCGCCCCGAGTTCGAGCGCGACCCGGGGCGCGCCGACTGGACCGGCCGTGACTGGGAGGAGGCGCTGATCACGAGCCTCCGCACCTCGGTCGAGCGGCGGATGGTCGCCGACGTGCCGGTCGGTGTGCTGCTCTCCGGCGGCATCGACTCGAGCCTCGTCGTGGCGCTGCTCGCCGAGGCCGGGCAGAGCGATCTCGCGACCTTCAGCATCGGCTTCGACTCCGCCGGCGGCGAGTCCGGCGACGAGTTCGAGTACTCCACCCTGGTCGCCGAGCGGTTCGGCACCGACCACCACCGGATCGCGATCGACAGCGCGCGGCTGCTCCCCGGGATCGACGGCGCCGTGCGCGCGATGAGCGAGCCCATGGTCAGCCACGACTGCGTGGCGTTCTACCTCCTGTCGGAGGACGTGTCGAAGTCGGTGAAGGTCGTGCAGTCGGGCCAGGGCGCCGACGAGGTGCTCGGCGGCTACGACTGGTACCCGCCGCTGGCCGGGGTGCCGCGCCCACAGGCCGCCGAGGCCTACGCCGAGGTGTTCTTCGACCGGCGCCGGCCCGCGCTCGGCGACCTGCTCGCGCCGGCCTGGCTCGATGCGACCTCGGATGCGGCGACCGACTTCATCCGGGCCCGGTTCGCCGAGCCGGGCGCCGAGACCTCGGTGGATGCGGCGCTCCGCAACGACACGACGATCATGCTCGTCGACGACCCGGTGAAGCGGGTCGACAACATGACGATGGCGTGGGGGTTGGAGGCGCGGGTGCCCTTCCTCGACCACGAGTTCGTGGAGCTGGTCGCGCGCATCCCCCCGGAGCTGAAGCTCGCCGACGGCGGCAAGGGCGTGCTCAAGCGGGCCAGCCGCGGCATCGTGCCGGACGAGGTGATCGACCGCACGAAGGGGTACTTCCCGGTGCCGGCGATCCGGCAGCTCGAAGGGCCGTACCTCGATCGCGTGCGCGAGGCGCTGACCGATCCGGCCGCCCGTTCGCGCGGGCTCTACGACGGGAGTACCGTCGAGCGGATGCTCAGGACACCGAACGAGACGCGCACCACCCTCGGCTCCAACGCGCTCTGGCAGCTCGCGCTGCTGGAGATGTGGCTGCAGGAGCAGGGCATCCGATGACGGGACGGCACGCGGCCGTGGGCAGCGGGGCCGAGGTGCCGGTCGGGACCGGCGGCGACGAGCTCGCCGCCGCCCTCGTCGGCGCCTGGGGCAGCTGGGGGCCCTCGATGACCCCGGACGCCGATCGGGTCGCCTTCCTCAGCGACCGGGGCGGCTCGCCCGAGGTCTGGGTGCAGGACGTCGCGCCCGGTGCGACGGCCTCCCGCATCTCGTTCACCCACGATCCCGTCGTCGCGGTCAGCTGGTCGGCCGACTCGGCCTGGCTCGCCTGCGCCGTCGCGACCGACGGCGGGGTGCGCACCCAGGTCTGGGTGGTGCGCCCCGACGGCAGCGACGCCCGCCGCATCTCCGGCCCGCCCGAGCGGCACGCCGAGCTCGGGCCCTGGACCAGGAGCGGCCACCGCGTCGTCGTGACCGTGCCCTCCACCGAGGTCGCCGAGCCGACCCGCTCGTACCTGGCCGATCCGCTCACCGGAGAACTGCATCCGCTCGCCGAGGGCGAGCTCATCCACGTGCTCGACCTGTCGGCCGCCGAGCGCATGCTGGTGCTGCGCGACGGGCGGCGCGGGCACGAGTTCGCGGTGGTCGTCGACCGGGAGACCGACACCGATCATCCGGTGATGCCGCACCCGGCGACCGGGGCGACGGATGTCGCGTTCATCCGCCCCTCGCCCCCCGGTCAGGATGCGCCCGCGGTCGTCTACGCGGCCACCGAGGTCGGGCTGCCCCGGCGTCAGCTCGTGGCGATGCCCGTCGACCCGGACGACTGGAGCCGCGCACCCGTCGTGCTCGCCGAGCGACCCGACGCCGAGCTCGAGGAGCTGGATGCGGATGACGCGGGCCGGCTGCTGCTGCTGGTCTGGAACGTGGCGGGACGCAGCGAGCTCGAACTCTACGACACGGCGACCGGTGCGTCGCGGGCGGTGCCCGGGCTGCCGGGGGCCGTGGCGACGAGTCCAGTGCTCAGTCGCGACGGATCGCGGGTGCTGCTCGCGGTCGAGGGGCCGACCCGGCCGCGCGAGCTCTGGCAGCTCGAGACGGATTCGCTGCGCTGGTCGCGGGTGAGCGACGTGCCGCGGTTGCCCGAGGTCGCGCTCGTGGAGCCGACGCTCGAGCGGTTCGCGTCGGCCGACGGGCTCGAGATCACGGGGTGGCTGTATCGGGGTGCGGGTTCTGGCGCGGGTGAGGGTGCCGGCGGTGGCCAGAGTGCGGGAGCCGGCGCGGTTGCCGGTGCCGACGCCGGTGCCGGTGCGGGTGCCGGTGCCGCGATGCTGCATCTGCACGGAGGGCCCGAGTCGCAGGAGCGGCCGACGTTCAGTCCGCAGCACCAGGTGATGGCCGCATCCGGGATCACGGTCTTCGCGCCCAACGTGCGCGGGTCGTCGGGCTTCGGGCGGGAGTTCGTGCATGCCGACGACGTGCGGAAGCGCCAGGGCGCGTTCGACGACGTGACCGCGGCGGCCCGGATGCTCGTGGAGCGCGGCATCGCCGACCCGGCACGGATCGCGGTCACCGGTCGTAGCTACGGCGGCTACCTGACCCTCGCGGCGCTCGCCTTCACGCCCGGGGTCTTCGCGGCCGGGGTGGACATCTGCGGCATGTCGCACCTGCTCACCTTCTACGCCGAGACCGAGCCGTGGATCGCGGCGGCGGCGGTGACGAAGTACGGGCATCCGGAGCACGACAAGAAGTTCCTCCGGTCGATCTCGCCGTTGGCGAGGGCCGAGCGGATCGAGGTGCCGTTGCTCGTGGTGCACGGGGAGCTCGACACGAACGTGCCGATCGGGGAGGCGCACCGGATCGTGGCGGCGCTCCGCGAGCTGGGGCGCCCGGTCGAGTACCTCGAGCTGGCGGGTGAGGGGCACGAGTACCGTCGCGCCGACTCGCGGCTGCGGCTGGTCGTGGCGATGCGCGACTTCCTGGCCGCGGCCCTCCGCTAGCCCCGCCCCGCTTCGCGGCCCCACCTTGCGGCCCCACGGTCCGACGCCCCCACCCCTCTCCCCGCCCCAACCCACACTTCGCCGAGAAGTCACCTTTACGTCCAAAACGCCGGGTTTGGACGTAAACGTGACTTCTCAGCGGGATGAGGGAGGGGTGGGGCGCGCGGGTATGAGCGGGGCGGGGGTCAGGCGGGGGCGGGGACGAGGGCGCGAGCGCGGGGCATGCGGAGGGCGAAGACCGCCGCCGCCGCCATGAGCACGAAGGCCGAGGCGAACGCGGCCGGGAACCCGAAGGCGTCGACGAGCAGGCCGGCGACGAGCGGGCCCGCGATGGCCCCCGCATCCGCCACCGCCTGGAAGACCGCGACGGGCTGGCCGCCCCGCCCGCCCGCGGCATCCCCCACCGAGGCCGCCGGCGCCGTGCCCATGAACGCGGCCGCGACGCCGTAGACGCAGAGCAGCACGATCAGCACCCCGATGTTGGGCACGAACGGGATCGCGAGCATGACCACGGCGCCCACCGCGAACGAGGCGACGATCGCGGGGCGCCGGCCGACCGAGTCGACGAAGCGGCCCGCCGGCAGCAGCGCCAGGGTCTGGGCGACGGCGGCGACCGCGAAGGCGATGCCCGTCCACGCGGGTTCGCGGTGCAGCAGCTCGACGACGAGCACCGGCACGAGCGCGCTCCGCACGCCCATCGCGGCCCAGCCCTGCGCGAGGTTGGCGAGCAGGGCGGACTGGTACCGCGGATCCTTCAGCACCTGCCGCATCGGCCGCGGAGCCTCACGTGGTGCCGATGGGTCGACGGGGGCGTGGCGCTTGAGCAGGGCGAGCCCGACGATCCCGGCGACGACGAGGGTGCCGGCGTAGAAGAAGAACGGCGCGTGCAACGAGATGCCCGAGAGCAGCCCGCCGACCGCGGGGCCCGCCATGCCGCCGATCAGGAACCCGCCCTGGTAGAACCCGACCGCCCGGCCGCGCACCTGGGGCGAGGTCGAGGCGAGCAGCAGGGTCATCGCCGAGACCGAGAACATGGCCGAGCCGATGCCGCCGGCGCCGCGGAGGAGGAGCACCTGCGGGTAGTCCTGCGCGAGGCCGACGAGGGCGCTGGAGAGGGCGACGATGCCGATGCCGGTCGCCAGGATGACGCGTTCGCCCGCGAAGTCGATCAGCTTGCCCACGAAGGGGTTGGCGACGAGCCGCATCACGGCGAAGGCCGAGACGACCGCGCCGACCTCGAAGTAGCCGACGCCGAAGCTGCGCACGTAGACCGGCAGCACGGGCACGACCACGCCGAACCCGAGCATCACGAAGAAGGCGACGACCCCCAGCACCACCACGTCGCGGGGCAGCGCGGGGCCGTTGCCCCAGGCGAGACGGCGGATGAGGGTGGATGCGCGGGACACCGCTCCAGCGTACGTCCCGCCACCGACGCCGGCCGCCCCCGGCGGCGCCGGCCTCTCCTCCCGCTCGCCGGCCTGGTCAGTCGCGGGGGACGGCGGAGGCGAACCAGGCGAGGGCATCCCGGGCCTCGGGCGTGAAGGTGGCTCCGACGAAGTCGTGGAAGCCGTCGGGGTAGATGCGCAGCTGGGCATCGGTACCGGCCGCCCGCGCCCGTCGGGTGAAGGCGGAGACATCGGGCACCAGGAGCTCCTTCCCGCCGACCACCGCGCGAATCGGCGGCAACCCCGCGAGCGTGTCGGTGATCGGGCTGACGAGCGGGTCGTCCGCAGCGCGCGAGCCGCGCCACAGCTCGCCGGCCAGTCTCAGGGTGCCGACCCCGAGCATCCGGTCGCGGGCCTCGAGCGGCGGGATGGCGGGGTTCTCGAGGCGCACGTCGACCCACGGCGAGATCAGCAGGAGGGCGTCGGGGGCGGCGCCCCCGCCGCCCGACCCCGGCCCCGCCGTCCCGGCCGCAGCCGCGAGCGCCGCCCGGTCGCGGAGGTCGATCGCGAGCGCGAGAGCGAGGCCGCCCCCGGCCGAATCGCCGGCGAGCACCACGGGCGCCCGACGCCCGCTCCCCGACGCACCGGGCGACACGCTCGGGGCGGCCAGCCCGGAGCCCGACGCCCGCGCATCCACCTCGGCGTAGACCTCGCGCAACAGCGGCAGCGCGTCGTCGACGGTGTGCCAGGGCGCGAGCCCGTAGAGCGGCACGGTCACGCGGGCGTCGAGACGCCGCACCAGCTGCTCGACGATCGCCCAGTGCGCGCCGAGCAGCGGGTTCACGTAGGCGCCGCCGTGCAGGTAGACGAGCTCGACGGCCGGTTCGCGGTCGCGCGGCGTGAGGGTGATGACCGGGCGCCCCACCCGGGTCGTGGTCTCGATGCGGCAGAGGCGTTCGAGCCGCTTCGGGATGCGCGCGGGCTCCGGGTACGGCCGGGCGAACCAGGCGGCGCGCCTCTCCGCGGGTTCGGCGCGACCGCGGCGGGCCGAGAAGACGAGGCCGGCGGCGATCCGGGTGAGGCGCATCGCGAGGGTCATCCCGGCTCCGTTCCGACGGCTCGCGCCGCCACTCGTCACCGTACTCCGGGTCGCGCGCGAGCTGCGTGTCTCGACGGGCCGCCGCAGGACGCGGCGGGCCGCCGCGGGTGTTGCCGCATGCCCACCGACTTGGGTACAGTCTGACTGTAGTCACCGAGGAGGGGTCATGAACGAGAGCGCCGCACGCTTCCCGAAGCGATCCGCCCGGGCCGCCCGCACCCGCGCGGCCATCATCGCCGCGGCATCGACCCTGTTCGAGCAGCGGGGCTTCGCCGGCACGACGATGAAGGCGATCGCCGAGACGGCGGGGGTGTCGGTCGAGTCGGTGTACGCGATGGGCTCCAAGTCGTCCCTGCTCGCCACGGCCATGACGGTCGCCTTCGCGGGCGCCGAGGGCGACCGCCCGCTCGCCGACGAACCGGCCTACGCGGCCGTGTTCGGTCTCGCCGACCTGGGCGAGGCCCTCGACGCCTACGCCGATCTGGTCAGCGACTCGATCGCCCGGTCGGACGCCCTCTGGCGCACGGCCCGCGCCGCCGCCGACGCCGAACCGGACATCCGCACGCTGTTGGACGCATCCCGTGCCCGTCGGCACGCGGATCTCGCGATGGCCGGCCCGTGGCTGGTCTCCCGCGGCGCGATCGCCGCCGACGAGGTCGAGTACGCCACCGCGACCGTGTCGGTGCTCGTGTCGCACGAGGTGTACGAGCACCTGATCGACGACTTCGGCTGGACCCGGACGCAATACACGACCTGGTTGCGTGCCTCCCTCCGGCGTCTCGCCCTCCCGCATCCCGCACCCCCGATCGAACGGAACGACTGATGGCAACCGTGCTGCTGTGCGCCAACCCCCTCTACGGGCACGTCAACCCGCTCCTGACGATCGGCCGCGACCTCGCCGCCCGGGGGGATCGCGTGATCATGCTGACGGGCTCCCGGTTCGCCGAGGCCGTGGCCGCGAGCGGCCTCGAGTTCCGGTCGCTGCACGGCGCCGCGGATCTCGACGAGCGCGACCCCTCCTCCTTCATCCCCGATGCGGCGCGGTACTCGGGCATCGCCCTCTCGCAGTACCAGATCGAGGGCACGTTCATCCGGCCGATCCCGGCCCAGTGGGCGGCGCTGTCGGAGGTGCTCGCCGCGGAGCCGATCGACATCGTGCTGATCGACAGCCTGTTCGCCGGCGCGCTGCCCCTGCTGCAGCGCGAGCGCGGCGAGCGGGTGCCGGTGCTGGCCGTGGGGATCGGGCCGTTGGCGCAGCTCAGCGTCGACACCCCGCCGTTCAACTCGGGGATCCGGATGGCCTCCGGTCCGCTCGCGCGTCTGCGCAACCGGGCCCTGAACGAGATGGCGCGCCGGGTGTTCTTCGCCCACGCGCAGAAGCTCGCCGGCCGACTCCTGGTCGAGGCCGGCGGGCGGAAGCCGGACGGGTTCGTGGTCGACTTCTCGAGGCTCCCCGATCGCTACCTGCACCTCGGCCCGCGCGAGTTCGAGTACGACCGCCGCGACCTCTCCGAGAACGTGCGGTTCGTCGGCGCCCTGCCCCCCACGACCGCTGCGGGCCGGCGCTCGGCCCCGGAGCTTCCGGCCTGGTGGTCGGATCTGGCCGACGCGCGCCACATCGTGCACGTCACCCAGGGCACGCTCGACAACCACGACCCGACCGCGGTCATCCGCCCGACGATCGACGCCATGGCCGACCTCGACCTGCATGTCGTGGTGTCGACCGGAGGCGCGCCCGTCGACCGGCTGGGGGCGCTACCGTCGAACGTGCGGGCGGCGGAGTTCCTGCCCTACGACCGGCTGCTGCCGATGTGCGACGTGATGGTCACGAACGGCGGCTACGGCGGCACGATGGCGGCCCTGTCGGCGTCGGTGCCGCTCGTGGTCGCGGGTGCCGCCGAGGACAAGCCGGAGGTCGCCGCACGCGTCGAGTACTTCGGCGCCGGGATCGACCTGCGCACCGGGCGACCGGATGCCGACGCCGTGCGCGACGCGGTGCTGCGGGTGCTGGTCGACGACTCGTATCGGCAGAACGTCGCCGAGCTCGGCCGGGCGATCGCCGGCTACGACACCTTCTCGCTCATCCGTGCCGAGGTGGATGCGGTGCTCGGCGCGTCCGAGAGCAGCCGCGACGACGGGGCGCGCTGAGGGGGGGGGGGGGGGCGGCCGGGCTCGACCCAGGGGGCGGGGGCTCAGCGGGGCGGCCGCTCACCAGTCCCGGCTCAGGGTGCCCCGGCGGCTCAGCGGGGCGGGGCGGGCGCGCACACCGCCGCGAGCACGAGCGGGTCCGTACATCCGCCTGCGAAGCCGCGGATGCGCCGATCCATGTCGCGC
Source organism: Herbiconiux sp. 320_LB (assembly GCF_059691755.1). Lineage (NCBI taxonomy): Bacteria > Bacillati > Actinomycetota > Actinomycetes > Micrococcales > Microbacteriaceae > Herbiconiux > Herbiconiux sp. 320_LB. The sequence goes on from NZ_JCAWAD010000002.1 coordinate 671,053, forward strand.
TGCAGCACCACGGCGCCGATGCGCTCCGCCAGGGGCGCGAGCCACTTCGGTCGGCAGGCGAAGTTGTAGCGCCAGACGGCGAGGGTGCTCGCGGGGTCTCCGGCGACGGGGGTGAACTTCCAGCCGCCGGCCAGTCGCTCGAAGAACCAGGAGCCCTTCGTCATCTTCATGCCCACGTTCGACGGCGGGTTGTAGGAGACGTACTCGCTCTCCATCCGGAAGCCGAAGCGCTGCACGGTGAACGTCCTCACGCCCTTGGCCGGCAGGGTCGCGCCGCCGACGAAGAACTGGCGGCGGATGAAGGGGTCCCACCGCTTGCGGGTCGCGCCGGTGGTCTGCGAGACCGCGAACGCGACGTCCACCGTCACCGGCACGACGCAGCGGGACTCGACGACGGGCATGCCCTCATCGTGGCACGGCCGCCGGGCGGACGCATCGTGGGGGTGGGGGTGGGGCCGGCCGGCGCCCGCGCATCCGGGCATCAGGAGGGGCCGATGCCGGCACCGCGGCTAGGGGTGCAGGGCCGCGTCGGCCTCCGTCGTGCGCCACGAGGTGAAGTGCACCTCCAGGCCCGCCCGCGACGGTGCGCAGCAGTACGGCCCGGCGCTCAGCTCGGCCTCCGGGTCGAGCGGAGCCACCCGCACCAGGCGCCACGGCTCGTCGTCGACGCGCGCCCGGATCGTCACCGCATCCCCCGACCGGCTCGCGCGCACGGTGACGGTGCGCCCCTCCCACCCGGCTGCCGGCCCGAGCGACCAGTCGGACCGCCCCCGGGTCATGACCGCACCCAGGCTCGCGGCGCCGTCGCTCCACTCGACGCCCGCCTTGATCCACTCCGTCTCGTCGACCCGGAGGAAGACGCCCGCCTGGTCGAACTGCTCCGAGAAGTCCAGCACGAACGACACCTCGACGGCCGCGGAACGCCCCAGGGGTGCGAGCAGCGCGTGCGAGTCGTCGTGGATGAAGCCGTAGGAGGTGATCCGCCAGGCGTCGCTGCCCTCGACGGCCGTCACGCGCATCCCGTCGTCGGCGATCTCGACCCGGGCGGGCTCGGTGCTCCACTCGCCGGTGGTCCAGTCGATGTGTGTCATGAGGTCGGGTCCGTTCCGGTCGTGGAGTGGGGGATGCGGCTGTCGCGGGATGCGCGCCGGTGGCACAAGTCTCGCGCAGCCGCGAGACGCCGCGGGGAGATCTCCCCATGGCCGACCGGCGTGGCCCTTGGTAGCGTCGGGACAAGCCGCAGGTCCGGTGTGTCGCCGGAATCCGAGGATGCGGAACTCTTTTGACGAGGTAGAGGTAGACGATGAGCGACCAGAACCAGCCGCCGAGCTCCCCCGAGGAGAACGACTCGCCCACCGGCGCCGGCCCGGACACGCCCCCGGCGACCCCGCCCGCAGCGGCCCCCACGAGCGGCGCCGGCACGAGCGAACCCGGCGCGAGCGGCGCCGGCACGAGCGAGACCGGCGCGAGCGGCGTCGGCACGAGCGAACCCGGCGCGAGCGGCGCCGGCACGAGCGAACCCGGCGCGAGCGGCGCCGGCACGAGCGAGCCCGGCGCAAACACCACCGGCCCGACGCAGCCCTACGGCCAGACCCCGCCCCCGCCCCCCGCCGGCGGCACGACTCCGCCCCCGCCGCCCGCCGGCGGCGGCACGACCCCGCCCGCTCCCCCGGCCGGCGGCCCGTACCCGCCCTACCAGGGCTCCACACCGGGACAGCCCGGCTCCCAGCAGCCCGGCACCCCCGGACAGCCCGGCACCCCCGGCCCCCAGCAGCCCTACGGGCAGCAGCCCGGTGCCCAGCAGCAGCACCCTCCGTACCAGGCGCCCGGCCAGCCTGGACAGCCCGGCGCCTACCCGCCCGCGGCCGGCTTCGCCCCGGGCGACTTCCCGGGCAAGACCCTCGGCATCATCGGCCTGGTCGCCTCGATCATCGCCAGCGTCGTGGGCCTCATCATCTCGGCCATCGCGCTGAGCCAGTCGAAGAAGGCCGGCTACAAGAACGGCCCGGCGCTGGCCGGTGTGATCGTCGGTGGCGCCTTGACGCTGATCACGGCGTTCTTCGTCATCCTCTCCATCATCCTCGCCGTCGTGGCCGGAACCGCCGCGACCGACGACTACGACTACGGCAGCGGAACCAGCGACGGCGGCAGCAGCAGCAGCGACTCCCCCGACAGCACCCAGACCGACGTCTTCGCCCTGCAGGTCGGCGACTGCCTCGACGACCAGACCGGCACCGAGATCACCGAGGTCCCGCTCGTCGAGTGCTCGGCGCCGCACGACTTCGAGGTCTACTACGACTTCGACCTCACCGGGGGCGCGTACCCTGGCGACGACGCGATCGAGTCGCAGGGCGAGTCCGGTTGCGCCGACGCGTTCCAGACCTTCGTGGGCGTTCCCTACGACGAGTCGTTCTACGACTTCACCTACTACAAGCCGACCGAGTCCTCCTGGACCGAGGGCGGCGACCACCTGATCAGCTGCCTCGTCTTCGACCCGAGCGGCAAGGTCACCGGCACCCTGGCGGGCATCGGCGAGTAACGCCCCGGCGTCCTGCGCCAACCGCACCGAGCACAACGCACCGCGCCCGACGTACCGCACCCAACCGCACCGCGCCCGCCGCACCGAGCACGGCTACGGCCGCTTCACGACAGCACGTCCTTCGTCGTGAAGCGGCCGTACGCGAGTGCGCCGAACACCGCCACGTACGCCAGCTGCAGCAGCGCGTTCGAGCCGAACGACGACCAGTCCACCGGCTGCCGCAGCAGATCGGCGAAGTCGAGCCAGTGGTAGCTGAACAGCCACGGATGCAGCCACTCGGTCTGCGACAACTGCCCCAGCACCTGCGAGACGATCGAGATCACGACCGTCGCGGCCATCGCGCCGACCGGGGCATCCGTCAGCGTCGAGATGAACAGGCCGATCGCGCTGAGCCCGAGCAGCCCCACGGTCACGTAGGCCGCGATCAGGAGCGAGCGCAGCAACGACTCCCCCACGCTCACCTGGTCGCCCGAGAGCAGGGTGACCGGCCCGACCGGGAAGAGCGCGACCCCGATCAGGATGCCCGCGAGCGACACCGTCACCGTCGCCGCGAGGCAGAACACCGCGGCGGCCGCGAACTTCACCACCAGCAACCGGATGCGCCCGACCGGCGACACCAGCAGATAGCGCAGCGTGCCGGCGTTCGCCTCGCCCGCGATCGAATCGCCGGCGACCACGCCGACCGTCAGCGGGAGGAACAGCGGGATCGCCACGACCAGCGCCGTCATGGCGACGAACAGGCCGTTCTGGGTGATGCGGTCGAGGAACGCCGGCCCCCGCCCGTCGCCGCCGTCGGTAACCCGGATGGCGACGGCGATCAGGATGGGCACGGCCGCGAGCGCCGCGAGCATCGCCCAGGTGCGCTTGCGCCGGAAGAGCACGGCGAGCTCGGAGAGGAAGAAGCCGAACCCGATGGCCCGCCGCGGACGGCGGGCGTCGAGAGCTGCGGCGGCCGGCTCCGGGCGTATCGGTTCACTGGACGACATCGAAGCCCTCCCCCGTCAGCTCGACGAACAGCTCCTCGAGGGAGGCCCGTTCCACGGCGAACCCGCGCACCCGCACCCCGGCGGTGACGAGTTCGGCGACGATCCTCTCCGGAGGCAGGCCGTCGGGCAGAGCCGCCCCGAGCATCCGCTCGCCCGCGGTCGAACCGGGCGTCGACTCGACGCCGCCCGGCGCAGCCGCACCCGCGACGACCCGCGCATCCGCATCCGGAGCGACCCGCGCCTCCGCACCAACGGCGCCGTGGGGGCCGGTCGGGGACGCCGCCGCCACGGTCAGGCGGGCGAGCACCGACTCGGCGGCCGCCGCATCCGCCGCCACGACCTCGACCCGCACGCGCGCCTGGCCGGTGCTGCGCAGCTCGTCGAGACTGCCCTGTGCCACGAGCCGGCCCGCGCGCATGACCGCGACGTGGTCGCACATCTGCTCGATCTCGCTCAGCAGGTGGCTGGAGACGAAGACGGTGGTGCCCTCGGAGGCGAGCGAGCGGATGAGGCTGCGCACCTCGCGGGTGCCCTGCGGGTCGAGCCCGTTGGTCGGTTCGTCGAGCACGATCAGCTCGCGGGGGGCGAGGAGGGCGTTGGCGATGCCGAGCCGCTGTTTCATGCCGAGCGAGTAGGCGCGCACCTTCTTGCCGGCCGCGTGTCCGAGACCGACCCGGTCGAGGGCGCGATCGACGCGGGCCGACCGGGTGGCGTGCGGCGCGAATCCGTCGGCCGCGTCGAGACGGCGCAGGTTGGCGGCGCCGGAGAGGTACGGGTAGAAGCCCGGACCCTCGATCAGAGCGCCGACCCCCGGCAGCACGGCGGCGGCGCGGCCGGGCATCTCGTGTCCCAGCACGCGGATGTCGCCGGAGGTGGCCCCCGCGAGTCCGAGGAGCATCCGGATCGTCGTCGTCTTGCCCGACCCGTTCGGGCCCAGGAAGCCGAACACCGACCCCCGCGGAACCGTCAGGTCGACGCCGTTCACCACCGTCGAGCGGCCGAAGCGCTTGGTCAGGCCGCGGGTGAGGATGGCGGGCTCGGCGCCGGCCGGATCGGTCACTCGGCCGCGGCCTGCTCGAGCGTCTGCACCGGGACCGACCCGGCGAGCACCCGGCCGTCGTCGGTCAGCAGCACCGAGACCAGCGTGGTCTGCAGGGCGTCGCCGCCGTCGACGGGGGTCGCCAGCTGGGCGAACAGCGGGTTCGACTCGAGCGAGGAGAGGTCGCCGCCGATCGCGGTCTCGACCACGGCGTTCCAGCCGGTGCCGGTGACCGTGGGCTTCTGCGACTCGGGCAGGCCCTCGCCCGTGCCGTCGCCCGCGCCCGCGCCCTCGTGGGGGGTCACGGTCTTCTCGGTGACGTCGGTGCCGGCCGGCGGGGTGAAGTCGAAGAGGTCGCTCGACGGGGTGTCGAGCGAGAGCGAGGTGAAGCCGACGCTGAACGCGGGGCTCGAGGCGCCGCGGGCGAGCACCTCGACCTGCAGCGGGAGTCCGGTCGCGGAGTCGACCGCGATCGAGACCGAGCCGACGAGCGTCTCGGAGCTGCGGGGCGTGAGCACGAGGTCGTAGGCGTCGCGGCCGGCGACCGAGGTGTCGGCGCCGAGTGAGACGTCGGTCGTGGGGTCGACCGCGTCGATGAACTGCTGCGCGAGCTGGGCGGGGGTGGGGATGGTGCCGGTCTCGAGGGGGGTCGCGTTGCTGGCGTCGGCGGCGTGGTCGGGCAGGGTCGCGTGCACGGCGCTGTCGTCTTCGGAGTCGTAGAGCCAGAGGTCGTCGCCGTTCAGGATGACGTCGCGCTCGGCGAGCTGGTCGAGCACCTGCACCCGGAGCAGGCCCTCCCCGCCGGCGTAGACGCGGGCCGAGTGGCTGCCGGTGAGCAGCTCGAGCGCGCTCGTGACGGAGGCCGTGGCGTCGGCGGAGGAACCGGATGCGCCGGTAGAGCCGGAGCCGCCGCTGCCGGAGCCGCCGCTGCCCGAGCCGGCCGCGCCCGACCCGCCCGGCACGCTCGACAGGTCCGGCAGCCCGAGGTCGGCGCTCTGCTGGATCGTGCCCGAGAAGGCCGTGACGTCGGCGGAAGCGGCGAGCTCCAGCACCTCCTGCGCGCTCTTCTGCGGCAGGTCGGCCGAGGCGCTCGCGGCGAAGCCGCCCGCCACCACGACGGCCACCGCTGCGGGGGCCGCGATCGCGGGGATCCATCGTGTCCAGGTGCGTGCCATGTCGATCTCCTCCGTGCTGCGGAGCGGCCGCCGGGCCGCTGCCGTCGGGCGCGTCGGGATGCGCCTGCCGGTACCCCCGACGCTACGCCTCGCAGCCGGGAGTTTGCTCGGCATCCGTCGCCTGTTCGCCCCCGCATCCACACCCGGCCGACCCACCGCATCCGCCCGCCACCGACTGCCGCATCCACACCCCGCCGACCCCCGCATCCGTACCCCGCCGACCCCCACCCCCCGCCCGGTAGAATCGATGCGCATCCCACCCCCCGCAACTCAAGGAGTCCTGGCCGCGTGAGCATTGCCGATACCGTCGAGAACGCCGTCGCCACCCCCGAGCGGGAGCAGCCGTACGAAGCCCTCGGGCTGAAGGCGGATGAGTACGCGAAGATCCGCGAGATCCTGGGCCGCCGCCCGACCAGCGGCGAGCTGGCGATGTACTCGGTGATGTGGAGCGAGCACTGCTCGTACAAGTCGTCGAAGATCTACCTGCGCCAGTTCGGCCAGAAGGTCAGCCCGGCGATGAAGAAGAACCTGATGGTCGGCATGGGCGAGAACGCCGGTGTGGTGGATGTCGGCGAGGGCTGGGCGGTGACCTTCAAGGTCGAGTCGCACAACCACCCCTCCTACATCGAGCCGTTCCAGGGTGCCGCGACCGGCGTCGGCGGCATCGTGCGCGACATCATCTCGATGGGCGCCCGCCCGGTCGCGGTGATGGACCAGCTGCGCTTCGGCGCGCTCGAGCATCCCGACACCGCCCGTGTCGTGCACGGCGTCACGAGCGGCATCTCGTTCTACGGCAACTGCCTGGGCCTTCCCAACATCGGCGGCGAGACCTACTTCGACGCGGTGTACCAAGGCAACCCGCTGGTCAACGCGCTCTCGGTCGGCGTGCTGCGGCACGAAGACCTTCACCTGGCCAACGCCCGCGGCGTGGGCAACAAGGTCGTTCTCTTCGGGGCGCGCACCGGCGGCGACGGCATCGGCGGAGCATCCATTCTGGCGTCGGACACCTTCTCGGCCGGCGGCCCCACCAAGCGCCCCGCCGTGCAGGTGGGCGACCCCTTCGCCGAGAAGGTGCTGATCGAGTGCTGCCTCGAGCTGTACCGCGGCTCGCTGGTCGAGGGCATCCAAGACCTGGGGGCGGCCGGCATCTCGTGCGCCACCTCGGAGCTCGCCTCCAACGGCGACGGCGGCATGTTCATCGAGCTCGACAAGGTGCTCCTGCGCGACCCGTCGCTGACGGCCGAGGAGATCCTGATGTCCGAGAGCCAGGAGCGGATGATGGCGATCGTCGAGCCGTCCAAGCTCGAGGGCTTCCTCGCGGTCACCGCGAAGTGGGACGTCGAGACCAGCGTGCTCGGCGAGGTCACCGACACCGGCCGCCTGGTCATCAACTGGCACGGCGAGGAGATCGTCAACGTCGAGCCGCGCACCGTCGCGGTCGACGGCCCGGTCTACAAGCGCCCCGTGGCCTACCCGTCGTGGATCGACGAGCTGCAGGCGTCGTCGGCCTCGGTGCTGCCCCGAGCGACCTCGGGAGACGGGCTGCGCTCGGAGTTCCTGCGGGTGGTCGGCTCGGCCAACATGGCCTCGAAGGAGTGGATCACCAACCAGTACGACCGGTACGTGCTCGGCAACACGGCCCTGTCGTTCCCGGACGACGGCGGCATGGTGCGCGTCGACGAGGAGTCGGGCCTCGGCTTCGCCCTCGCGTCGGACGCGAACGGCCGGTACTGCCAGCTCGACCCGTACCGCGGCGCCCAGCTCGCGCTGGCCGAGGCGTACCGCAACGTCGCCGTGACGGGAGCGACCCCGGTCGCCGTCTCGGACTGCCTCAACTTCGGCAGCCCCGAGAACCCCGAGGTGATGTGGCAGTTCTCCCAGGCCGTCGAGGGCCTGGCCGACGGCTGCCTCGAGCTCGAGATCCCGGTCACCGGCGGCAACGTCTCGTTCTACAACCAGACCGGGTCGCAGCCGATCCACCCGACGCCGGTCGTCGCGGTGCTCGGCGTGATCGACGACGTCGCCCGCCGCGTGCCCTCGGGCTGGCAGGACGAGGGGTCGAACCTCTACCTCCTCGGCACGACCCGCGCGGAGCTCGACGGCTCGGCCTGGGCCGGCGTCATCCACGACCACCTCGGTGGCCGCCCGCCCCAGGTCTCGCTGCCGGCCGAGGCCGCGCTCGCGTCGCTGCTGCAGGCCGGTGCGGTCGAGGGCCTGATCGACTCGGCCCACGACCTCTCCGACGGCGGGCTCGCCCAGACCCTCGCCGAGTCGGTGCTGCGGTTCGGGATCGGCGCGCGCGTCTGGCTCGACGAGATCATGGAGCGCGACGGCGTCTCGGCGTCGGACGCGCTGTTCAGCGAATCGACCGCGCGGGTGCTCGTGGCGGTGCCGCGCGAGGACGACGTGAAGTTCAAGGGCCTGTGCGCCGGCCGCGACATCCCGGCGCTGCGGATCGGCGTGACCGATGCGGAGTCGGGCACCCTGGAGATCCAGGGCCAGTTCGAGGTGCCGCTCGCCGAGCTGTCGCGCACCCACCGCGCGGCCCTGCCGGAGCAGTTCGGGCCGGTCGTCGGGGGCTGAGCCTCCTCCGCGCAGGCGTCTGACGCGATTGCGTGTTCGAACGGGCTGATAATCGCGATCACGCGTGCACTATGCACGTAGAGGCGCGAATATCAGCCCGTTCGTGCACGCGCGCGCTACTCGGCGGCGTCGGCCGCGATGCGCTCGTGGTGGTGGATGACCTCGGCGACGATGAAGTTGAGGAACTTCTCGGCGAACGCCGGGTCGAGGTGCGACTCCTCGGCGAGCGCCCGCAGCCGCTTGATCTGGCGTGACTCGCGCTCGAGGTCGGCGGCCGGCAGCCCGTGCGTGGCCTTCAGGCGCCCCACGGTCTGGGTGAACTTGAACCGCTCGGCCAGCATGTGGATGAGGGCGGCGTCGATGTTGTCGATCGACTGGCGGATGCTCGTGAGTCGGTCGTAGACATCCGCCTCGGTGTCGAAGCCACCGGTGGACGCCGTCGTGTCAGCCATGCTCAAACTTTAGCGGCCGCGGCCCGGCGCGGAATGCGCAGCCGGCCCTGTGCCAGGACGATGCCCAGGAAGACCAGCAGGGCCCCGAGCGGCGCGTTCCAGCTCAGTGTCTCGCCGAGCAGCAAGAAGCCGAGCGCGACCCCGACCACCGGGGTCAGGTAGGTGACCGTCGAGGTCGCCGTGGGCCCCCAGGCGTTGAGCACATTCATGTACCAGTAGTAGGCGACGCCCGTGCCGAGCACGCCCAGGATGACGAGGCTGACCACGATCGCGGGGTCGAGGGCGATCGGGCCGAGCGCCACGGCCGGGGTGAGCACGAGGAGGATGACCGCCCCCATGCCGACCTGGAGGAAGGCCGCGGTGAGGCCGCTGACCGGGTGCCGGGCCGAGATGAAGCGGCGGATGTAGCCGAAGGTGAAGCCGTAGCAGAGCGCCGAGCCGATGCAGGCGAGCTGGCCGGCGAGCTCGAGGGCGAGGTCTCCGTGCGCGGCCTCGCTGACCGCGAACGACCAGGGCGCGATGATCACGATCACGCCCGCGATGCCGGCCACCACGCCGAGCACCCGGGATCGGTCGAGCCGCTCGACCCGGAACACCAGGGTGACCATGAGCGCCGTCGTGATCGGGGTGACCGCGTTGTAGATGCTCGCGAGGCCCGAGGTGACGTACTGCTCGGCCCAGGCGAAGAGGAGGTAGGGCGCCGCGCAGCCGAAGAAGCCGATGACCACGAAGTGCAGGTAGACGATCGGCTTGCGAGGCAGCGCGGTGCGGGTGACGAGGATGAGCACGGCGAGGGTGACGGCGCCGAGCATGAGCCTGGTCCAGGCCACCTGGCCGAACGAGATGCCGCCCAGCGCGACCTTCATGAAGAGGAAGCTCGCGCCCCAGATCAGGCCGAGCGCGGCGAACTGGAGGACGACGGTGGTGCGTTTGGGTGTCACCGCCCGAGAATATCGCGCGGGCCCGACATCGGACCCGCGCGACGGAGGCTCAGCGGGGGAAATGGCGTCTGCACGTGGTGCATTGACCGTTGTTCGAGGTCGGCGGCCGCCGCGCGTGGTGCGGCGGCCGCCGGTCGAGGGCTCCGGCTGCTCGAGGGGTCTGGCTACTCGAGGGGTCTGGCTACTCGAAGGGTCTGGCCCCTCGAGAGCTGCGGATGCCGAGCGTTCCGGCTACTCGACGACCGCGAGGTTGACGTCGATGTTGCCGCGGGTGGCGTTGGAGTAGGGGCAGATCGTGTGCGCCTTGTCGGCGATCTGCTGCGCCTCCTCGGGCGAGACGTGGGGCACGTAGACGTCGAGCTCGACGGCGAGGCCGAAGCCTCCGGCGTCGTTGTTGCCGATCGACACGCTGGCCGAGACCTCGGCGTCGGTGGTGTCGAGCTTCAGCTCGCGCCCGGCCGCGTGCACCGCGCCGAGGAAGCAGGCCGAGTACCCGGCGGCGAAGAGCTGCTCGGGGTTGGTGCCCTCACCCGAGCCGCCCATCTCCTTGGGCGGGCGGGTGTCGAAGTCCAGGCGGTCGTCCTCGCTCCTGACGTGGCCGTCCCGTCCGCCGCCGGATGCGTGTGCGATTGCAGTGTAGATAGCTTCCATGCCGCTATCCCATCACCTTCGAGCGCTGTTCGCCACGCTCGCGACGAGCGGTCAGGATGCTCACGACATCTGCACAGGCCGGCCGCCGCCCTGGTTCTCCACACGTTCGGTCAGAGCGGCCCGAACGGCGGGCCACTCGTCGATGATGATCGAGAAGACGGCCGAATCCCTCCAGCTCCCGTCGGCGCGCGGTACGTCGCGGCGATGGATGCCTTCGAAGGTCGCGCCGAGCTTCGCGATCGCCGCGCGCGACCGCGTGTTGAGCACGTCGGACTGGATCTTGACCCGGCCGAATCCGTGCTCGAAAGCCAGTCCGAGAAGGAGGAGTTTTGCTTCAGGGTTCACGACCGTTCCCCACACCCGGGGGTCGTAGGCGGTCCAGCCGATGTGCGTCGCCTCGAGCGCCGGCACGAAGTCGCCGAGGGTCGAGGTGCCGATGAGGGTCCCGGCATCCGGGCCGCCGAGAAGGCGGATGGCGTAGGGGTTGCCGCGGTCCCACTGGTAGTAGCCCTCGGCCCACGCGATGAACTCGGGCTCGGTCGAGCGGTAGCCGGCGGGGCCACCCCCGTAGCCGCCGGCGAAGACCTCGGGGCGGCCGATCGCGGCGAAGAGCTCGGGCAGGTGATCCCGCGTGAGCGGCTCGAGACGGATGTAGCGGCCCTCGAGCGGGCCGGGTTCGGGGCGGGTCGCTGGCATGCCTCCAGTCTGGCATCCGGGCGCCCGAGGGCCGGAAGGAATTCGTCTGCACCTGTGCCACGATTGAGCCATGGGCAGCGCCGCCATGTACTTCCACTCAGCCACCGCGTTCCACGACCTCGTCACCCGCATCCCCGACGACCAGTGGGATTCCGTCGCGCTCGGCGAGTGGAGCCTGCGCTCGCTCGTGGGGCACACGACCCGGGCCATCCTGACCGTCGAGAGCTACCTGCTGCTCGACGACCCGGGCTACCCGAACGTGCAGAACGCCGAGGGCTACTATTCCCGGGTCTACCGCGACCTGACCGACCCGGTGGCCGTGGCCGCGCGGGGCGTCGAAGCGGGCATCTGGTTGGGCGCCGATCCGGCGCAGGCGATCGCCGATGCCTTGGCGCGCGCGATGGCGCTGGTCGACTCGGCTCCGCCGGAGCGGATCGTCTCGATCGGCGGACTGGGCATCGAACTGCCCGAGTACCTGCGCACCCGCACCTTCGAGCTCGTCGTGCATTCGATCGACATCAGCCGGGCCACCGGCCTGCCGCACGGGCAGTCGCCCGAGGCGATCGCGGCGACCCTCGAGCTCGCGGCCGGCATCGCGGCGATGCGCGGCGACGGCGAGACCCTGCTGGCGGCCCTCACCGGCCGCGGCACCCTGCCGCCCGGCTTCTCGGTCGTCTGACCCGCGCCCCTGACCTCGCCGGCCTGCGCCGCAGCGGGGCTTCCCGGTCGTCTGACCCTCGTCCCCACCCCGGCGGCCCAAACTATCCGCGGTAACGACGGATATTCGGCGGCTTCTCCGGCTGCGACGGCGTCAGGGGCCGTCAGTGGTGTTGGGCTCCGTCGGTACCGTGCCGGGGAGCTTCTGCTCGACGCTTGCGAGCAGCGTGCGGAGTCCCTCAACTAGTTTGGCGCGGGCGGCGGGCGGGATGCCGTCGAGCAGGGTGCGCTCGACCTCGAGGAGGGCGGGGAAGACGTCGTCGATGAGGGCGGTTCCGGATGCCGACAGGCTGATCAGGGCGCCGCGTCCGTCGGCGGGGTTCGCCGAGCGGTCCACGAGCATCCGCGATTCGAGCGAGCGAAGGCGCTTGGTCGTGGCGGGGCCGGTGGCGAGGGCCACGGTGCGGAGGGATCCGGGCGACTGCGGCTGGGGCTGACGACGGAGGGCGGCCAGGATGTCGAACTCGCCCCGGGTGAGTCCGTAGCGCGCCAGGAACTCGTCGCCCGCGCGGGTCACGAGTGCGGAGGCGCGCAGGATACGGCCGACGACGTCGATCGGCTCGGTGTCGAGCCCGGGCTGCAGCTGCGCCCACGCCGCGCGCACCCCGTCGACGACGTCTTCCCCTGCGTCGAGCGCAGGCCCATGCCCACGCTCACGCACTGATCTGGCCTCGCGATCGCCTACGGGTTCGGCCTTGCTGTGCGGGCCGGGGTCGGGCATTCGTTCGGAGGACACGACGTCAGGGTACAGTAGTTCACGAGTAAACTACTTTCAGGTCAGCGGCGCCCTCGACGACAGGAGACCGCATGACCACCACCCCGACCCGCCCGACCCAGCTGATCAGCCCAACCCAGCCGAGCGGCCCAACCCAGCCACCCCACCCGACGCCGCAGACCCCCACCACCCGCACGACACTGCTCCCGCACCCACGGCGTCTGGTCGAGGTCAGGCCGCACGGCGGCGCCCACTGGGTGGCGCTCCGGGCCGGGGTCGCCGTCGCCGTGCCGCTCGGCATCCTCGCCGCCACCGGACACCTCGAGCTCGCGCTCTACGCCGTCTTCGGCGCGTTCACCGCGCTCTACGGCCGGTCGCACACGCACGTCACCCGGCTCCGGATGCAGGCGAGCGCCGGAGTCGGTCTCGTGCTGGCCGTCGTGATCGGCACGGCCGTGAGCGTCTCCGGGGCCCGCGACTGGATCGTGCTCCCGGTCGTCGCGGTCGTGGCCGCCGTCGCGACCTTCGTCGCCGATGCCCTCGACTGGCACCCGCCGGGCGCGCTGTTCTTCGTGTTCGCCCTGGCGGCCTGCGCGTCGGTGCCCGCGGATGCCGGCCGCATCCTCACCGCCTTCGTGCTCGCCGCCGTCAGCGCGGTCGTGGCGATGGTGATCTCGACCGTCGGCCTCGCCCTTCCGCGGTGGCGCCACCGGGAGCCGACCCGGCTCGCGATCTCCTTCGGCGCGACGTGGAAGCGCCCCGGCGAGCTCGCCAAGGTGGTCGCGGTGGCCGCTGCGGTGCTGCTCGCGGGGCTCATTCCCACGGCGACCGGGCTCGGGCACCCCTACTGGGCGATGGTCTCGGCCGTGGCCGCGCTCGGCGCTGCAGACACCGCCGGCCACCTGATCCGCGCCGGCCAGCGGGTGCTCGGCACCCTCCTCGGCGTGGCCCTAGCGGCGCTGTTGCTGGCGGTCGCCGCCGCCACGACATCCAGCGCCGGACCCGACGCGGGGTCAGGCACGGGATCGGGCTCGGCCGCGTCCCCGCTCGTGCTGATCCTGTTCATCGTGCTGCTCCAGGTCGGCGCCGAGCTCTTCGTGATGCGCAACTACGGCCTCACCATGATCTTCGTCACCCCGCTCGCGCTGCTCATGTCGCAGCTGGCGCATCCGCTCGACGAGGTGGCGCTCCTGCGCGACCGCACCCTCGAGACCCTCCTGGGCGCGGCGGTCGCCATAGCGATCAGCCTCGTGGCCGGATTCGTGGCCGCCCGCTCATCCCACCTCCCCGAGAAGTCGCAAACACGTCATCCCGCGCCCCGCTAGACGTAAAGGCGACTTCTCGGCGCAGGTGGGGTGTGGGGATGCGCGAGGTGGGAACGACGGATGCGCGGGGTGGGAACGTGGATGCGCGGGGCGGGCGCCCAGGGAGGCGGCCCGCGAGACGTCAGTTGTTGTCGCTAAAGCTCGCGGTTAGCGACAACGAGTGCCGGGTCGCGGACATGCCCGGGGTGGGGCGCCGGGCATGCGGCCCGCGAGACGTCAGTTGTTGTCGCTAAAGCTCGCAGTTAGCGACAACGAGTGCCGGGTCGCGGACATGCCCGGGGTGGGGCGCCGGGCATGCGGCCCGCGAGACGTCAGTTGT
>NZ_JCAWAD010000002.1:685288-853677 GCF_059691755.1 Herbiconiux sp. 320_LB
GTTGTCGCTAAAACCCGCGGGTAACGACAACAAGTGACGGGTCGCGGACATGCATGGGCGAGCCGGACCCAAGGGCTCGGGGGCGCAGGCCAGGGCCTCCAGGGCCCGGCCCGCAGCGGCCAGGGCCCCCAGGGCCCCAGGGCCCGGCCCGCCGCGGCCCAGCTCAGGGGAGGAGGTCGTGGCGGGCCACGATCGCGTCGCGATCGGGGCCGACACCGATGGCCGAGATCCGCGAGCCGCTCATCTCCTCCAGCGCCAGCACATAGCGCTGCGCCGCCGCCGGCAGGTCACCGAACTCGCGCACGCCCGTGATGTCCTCCGACCAGCCCTCGAACTCCTCGTAGATCGGCACCGCGTGGTGGAAGTCGCTCTGCGACACCGGCACCTCGTCGACCCGCACGCCGTCGACGTCGTACGCCACGCACACCGGGATCGTCGACAGCCCGGTGAGCACGTCGAGCTTGGTGAGCACGAAGTCGGTGACGCCGTTGATACGCGCCGTGTAGCGCGCGATCGGCGCGTCGTACCAGCCGGTGCGGCGCGGGCGGCCCGTGGTCGTGCCGAACTCGAAGCCCTTCGAGCGCAGGAACTCGCCCGACTCGTCGTGCAGCTCGGTCGGGAAGGGGCCGGCGCCGACGCGGGTCGTGTAGGCCTTGACCACCGCGATCACGCGGTCGATGCGGTTGGGCGCGACGCCAGAGCCGGTCGCCGCCCCGCCCGAGGTCGCGTTCGACGAGGTGACGAAGGGGTAGGTGCCGTGGTCGACGTCGAGCATCGTCGCCTGGCCGCCCTCGAAGAGCACGGTCTTGCCGTCGCGGAGCGCCCGGTCGAGCACCAGCGAGGTGTCGGCGACCATCGGCCGCAGCCGCTCGGCGTAGGAGAGCAGGTCGTCGACGACCGCATCGGCCTCGATGGCCCGGCGGTTGTAGACCTTGACGAGGATGTGGTTCTTGAGGTCGAGAGCGCCCTCGACCTTCTGCCGCAGGATGCCCTCGTCGAACAGGTCTTGCACCCGGATGCCGACACGGTTGATCTTGTCGGCGTACGCCGGCCCGATGCCGCGGCCGGTGGTGCCGATCTGCCGCTTGCCGAGGAAGCGCTCGGTGACCTTGTCGATCGTGCGGTGGTACGCGGTGATCACGTGCGCGTTCGCCGAGACGAGCAGCCGCGAGACGTCGACGCCGCGCGAACCCAGCGCCTCGAGCTCGTGGAACAGCACCTCGACGTCGACCACCACGCCGTTGGCGATGACCGGGGTGACCCCGGGGGTCAGGATGCCCGAGGGCAGCAGGTGCAGGGCGTACTTCTTGTCGCCCACCACGACGGTGTGGCCGGCGTTGTTGCCGCCGTTGAACTTGACGACGTAGTCGACGCGGCTGCCGAGGAGGTCGGTGGCCTTGCCCTTGCCTTCGTCGCCCCACTGGGCGCCGATCAGGACGATCGCTGGCATGTGGAATCCTTCCGGGTCCGATGTCAGTGCCCGACGAACGGTGCCGGTTGACAGCTGATTCTACCGCGGGAGGCCACGCCGGACCGCGAGGCCGCCTGGCCTGGGGAATCAGGATGCGCATCCGGGCGTTGTGGAGGACATGGCCGAACTCAGCGTCACGCTCTACTCGTCGAGCTTCTGCGGCGCCTGCTCGAGCACCCGCGCGACGCTCGACGACCTCCGCCCCCTGCTCGGCGACCGCGTCGAGTGGCACGAGGTCAACGTGGCGGATGCGCCCGAGGCCGCCGAGTCGGCCGCGATCGTGGCGACCCCGACGGTCGTCATCACGAGCATCGACGGCACAGAGCGGATGAGGGCCTCCGGTGTGCCCTCATCCGCTCAGGTGCTCTCGGCGATCGCCCGCGCCCTGCCCTAGCCGAGCCTGCGGCGACGACCGCGCACCACGGCGAGCGTACCCAGCGCGATCACCAGCAGCCCGATCGCCAGCCACGAACCCGCACCGTCGCCCGCACCGGTCGCCGCGAGGTCGCCCCGGTTCTGCGCCGAGCCGGCCGAATCGCCCGCATCGTTCTGGCCGCCGGCGCCGGACCCGGGTTGCGAGACGCCCGATCCGCCACCGGCACCAGGCTGTCCGGCCCCGGCCCCGGGAGCACCCGAGCCCGACCCGGGCTGCCCAGCCCCAGGCTCACCCGAGCCCGCCCCGGGCTCCTCCACGACACCACCCACGCTGAACGTCCGCACCGCCGAGTAATCCACGGCCCCGTACGGGTCGGCGGTCTTCACGAACCACCCGTGCTCGCCGTCCGCGAGACCCTTCCAGACCGTCGACAGCACCGTGCCGCTGGCCACGTCGTCGAACGACGCGATGGTGTTCGTGGTCAGGATGTCGGCCGAGAACGCATCCGTCGCGAGCGTCTTCTGAGCCGACCGGATGCCGACGGCCGCGTAGGGGATCTCGAACTCCTGGTCGGCGAGCGTGAACGACGGGTCGTCCGAGTCGAAGCGGTCCAGCGACGGCGAGTACGTGCGCACCGACACCGACGAGGAGGCGTTGTCGAAGTGCAGCAGCCGCAGGAAGCCGAGGCCGCCCTCCGCGAGACCCTGGTAGTCGAAGAGCATCGCGTAGACCGTGCGGTCCGGGGTGCCGTCGCCGTCGTCGTCGAACTCGTCGGTGCGTGTGTAGGCGTCGTGGTAGTGGCCGGACATCACCATCATCACGTTGGGGTTGGTGGCGACGACCTCGTCCATGATCCGCTGCGGGATCGGCCCGAGGCCGCCCGTGGTCAGCATGTACTCGTGCAGGTTGATGATCACCTTGCGCTCGGGGTACTTCGCGATCACCTCGTTCATCCAGGCGAGCTCGGCGTCTCCCGGATCCCAGCCCATCGACACGACCATGAAGTCGATGCCGCCGGCCGTGATCAGGTCGTAGTGCCCGCGGTTGTCGAGGTAGCTCTCGCCGTACCAGGGGTTGCCCTGGTAGCGGGCGGCACCGAAGTACTTCGAGAACTCGGTGTAGTCGTCCTCCTTGTGGCCGACGTCGTGGTTGCCGGCGAGCACGCCGTAAGGCAGCTTCGCGTCGTCGAACAGCTGGTACGCCGCGTTCGCGTTGTCCCACTGGTGCTGGTCGGCGGAGTTGTCGACGACGTCACCGGTGTGGAACACGTACTGCAGGTTGAGGTTCGCCCGCTCCTTCAGGAAGAACTGGTTGATGTCGAGCTGGTGCTGGTAGAACGTGTCGTTGTAGTACTGCGTGTCGGTCTCCCAGCCGAGCGTGAAGTCGTAGTCCGCGCGCGGGGTGGCCCCGGCGTTGAACGGCGTCACGGCGGTGTCGCGGCTCGACAGGTTCGCGCCGGCGAAGCCCTCCGAGTGCTGCACGAGCACCTGGATGCGGCCGTCCTTCAGGTGGCCGGCGACCGGCACCGTGGCGCCCAGGTCGAACGGCTCCGGCCCGGCGGCGGCAGCGGCCGCGTCAGCACCAGCACCAGCACCAGCAGAGCCCGACTCGGCCCCCGTCACGTACCGGTCGACCTCCTCCCACTCCCCCGTCGTGGTGTCGAGCACGTACATCAGCACCTTCGCGTCGGCGTTGGCCGTGCCGCTCCAGGAGAGCCGGGCCAGCGCATCCGCACCCGCGGTGGCCGGCACCGAGACGTCGAACATCTGGTACGGGAAGGCGGCGTCGCTCGACACCGAGGCGTCGATCCCGTCGGTGCCCGTCATCGCCGCGAGCTCCTCGGCCGACACCGGGGTGCGGGCCGAGCGGTCGGTGCCCGAGGCCTCGCCGGTCTCGCCCTTCCAGCTCGTGACCGCCGCATCGGAGGGGTCGAGGTGGAACCCTTCGGCGAAGCTCGCGTCGAGCACGTCGCCCGAGGGGTCGGTCACCTCGGCCGAGAGGGTCACGTCACGGGTCGACTCGATCGCGTCGTCCACCGGCGAGATCGACTCGGTTCCGGGCTGCTCGTCGGGGGTCGTGAACGCGACCGTCTTCGTCGCGGAGTTGCCGAGCGCATCCGTCGCCGCGATGACGAAGGAGTGCGTGCCCGAGGCCATGGTCACCGACGAGGCGGAATAGGGCAGGCGGATGACCGAGCCGTCGAGGGTCGCGGTCTGCGTGGCCAGGCCGGCCCCCGCATCCGTCGCCGTCGCATCGATCGAGAAGGCGCCGCGGTACTCGGTGCCGTCGACGAGGGTGGTCGTCAGGGCCGGTGCCGTGTTGTCGACCGTGACCGAGGCGGATGCCGTCGTCGCGCCACTGGTCGCCACCACGGTGTGCGCCCCGTCTGCGACGGCGGTCGTGTCCCAGGCCGCGGCCTTCGCCGAGAAGGCCGCGGTCGGCAGCACGAAGTGGGCGTCGTAGTAGTCGAGCTTGCCGGTGGAGTCGCCCATCTGCAGCACGGTCGAGGGGTCGTCGTAGCCGACCGGGGTCAGCGTGCGGCCGTCCGGCAGCACGAGCCGCAGGTTCTTGATGGTGAAGTCGTCGTTGTTCTCGTTCGGGTCGATGACCGGGGCGGCCTTCGTGCCCGCCCAGACGCTCACGACGAGATCCTGGCCCTGGGTGACGTACGACAGCGGCACCGAGGTCGAGATGGTCTCGTAGCCCGAGGGGATGCCGTCGTCGAAGATGCGCAGCACGTCGTCGCCGATGCGCACGCCGTTCTTGAAGAAGACGTTGACGCCGCTCGCGTCGAAGGCGAACGAGGGCTCGGACTCCAGGGCGGGCGCAGTCGCGACGGGCGCGCCGTCGATGCTCAGCGCGACCGGGTCGGTGGCGTGGTCGGTCGCCGCCGAGAGCAGCGTGCGGCCGCCGACGAACTGGCCGTCGGTCACGTTGAGCCGCAGCGGCGCGTCGTTCGCGCCCTCGACGATCAGGTGCACCGCCGGCAGGGTGGCCGTGTGCGAGCCGTCGGAGGCGGTCAGGAAGTAGTCGACCGAGCGGGCCCCGGTGAGGTCGACCGCGGGGACGGTGAAGCCGTACCCGTTGGATCCGTCGTTCTCGAGGTTGACCGTGCGGTAGCCCGAGTCGGCGTTCGTCTTCCAGTGCAGCGTGACCGTGCGCACGAGCACGTCGTCGGTGATCTCGAAGTGGAACGGCAGGTCGGTCGCGCGCTTGACCACCGTGGGGCTGGTGTCGCCGACGACGGGGGCGGTGCGGTCGACCGGCGGCACCATGAGGCCCGCGGGCACCTGGTCGGCCGTGACGGCGCCGGGGGATGCGGGCGCCTGCTTCACGAGCGTCTGCCGGGTGAGGGCGGCCGGGTCGACCGCGTACTGGATGCCCTGGTCGGCCGTGGTGTCGTCGGCGCCGGCGAGATTGTAGTAGGCCCGGTTGATGCGCTGACCGGTGTTCGTGATGACCTCGATGCCGCGGGCGGAGGAGTTGGCCATTCCGGCCGTGTGCGTCTCGACCAGGTTCTGGCCCATCGTGAGCGCGGTGCCGAACTTCGTGTTGAAGTCGGCCGCCGTCAGGGCGTCGTTGGTGCCGTTCTTGACCCAGACGACGAGGGTGCCGCCGGCCGGGACGACCGGGCCCTTCGGCTCGACCGGCCAGAGCGCGGTCTGGCTGTTCGACAGGTCTTCGAGCGGGTAGAGGTAGCGCAGCGTGTAGTCGGAGAAGTCGACCGCCTCGCTCGTGGCGTTGTAGAGCTCGATGAACTCGTAGGCGTCGCCGCCGCCGAGGTTCGAGGAGTCGGGCAGCAGCTCGGTGACCTGCAGCGGCGCGGTCACGAGTGACGGGTCGGGCTGCGGGCCGGGCACCGGGGTCGGCGTGGGCGTGGGGGTGGGCGTGGGCGGCGGGGTGGGCGTCGGCTCGGGCTCCGGGGCCGCCGGCAGCTGCTCGGCCGCGACGACCCCCGGGGTGGGCGTGCCGAGCGGCTGCTGCACGGGAGCGCTCGCGGTCGCCGCATCGGCCGGCACCGCGAAGTGCACGCTGCGGTCGGCACCCGCCGACCCGGTCGGGTAGAACGAGCGGCTCACGGCGGTGCCGTCGGCATCGGTGATGCGGATGCCGCGGTTGCCGCCGTTGGCCATCCCCGCCTGGCCGGTCACCTTGACGACCGGGTACCCGGTCGCGCCGGGGTAGTGGGCGATGAAGTCCTCGGCGCTGAGCTTCGAGGTGTCGATGCCGGTCGCCGTGTAGTCGAGCCAGAACACGGTCGCCGCGTGCGGGGCGACGACGGTGCCGGCGGCCGGCGTGAGGGCCACGTCGCGGGCGCGGTCGTCGGTGTCGGCGTAGATGTAGGAGAAGCCGTAGGCGCCGTCCAGCGCGAGCGGAGCATCCGTCGTGTTGTAGACCTCGAAGAACTCGAACTGGTCGGTGCCGACGTTGTCGGGGTTGATCTCGGTGACGACGAGTGCCGGCGGTGCGGCCGCGACGGAGGCGCCGAACCCGGATGCTCCCGGCCCGGTCACGTCGAGCCCCGAAGCGGCGAACGCCGGTGCGGCGACGAGGGCGCCCGCTCCGAGGGCGAGGCCGGTGACTCCGGCGAGGACGGTGGACAGGGAACGGGGGCGTGCGCGCATCGTGAAGATCTGGAACTCCGGCTCGTCGGTCAAAACGAGAGCGAACGTAACCACTAGGGGTTACACGCAGACAGATGCCGGGTGAACAGCAGACGCGAGCCGCGGGTCATCCCCCGCCGGGGTGGGCCAGGATTGCCTCGAGCGCGCCCCGGGCGCATCCGTCGATCAGGAGCACGTCATGACCACGCCCGACACCCCCGCCCGAACGGGCACCGGCACCGACACCAGCACCGGCACCAGCACCCGTGCTGCGACCCCGTTCGACGACTACCTCGGGCGGTTCGGCGAGGAGCCGGGCTATCTCAACTTCGCCAGCTACGGCCCGCCCTCCCGCTCGGCCGCCGAGGAGAGCGCCCGGCTGTTCGACCTCGCGATCGGCGGCGCCGATTCCGGGCAGCAGCTGCACTCGGCCGACCACCGCGCGCTCGCCGCGGCCTCCCGGCTCACCGGCCGCCCGGTCTCCGCCGTGCACCTGGCGCCGAGCACCTCCCACGGACTGTTCCAGGTCGCCTTCGGGCTCGCCGGAGGCGAGGTGCTCGTCTCCGCCGCCGAGTTCCCGGCCAACCTCTACCCGTGGTGGCGCGCGGAGCAGGCCGGCCGCCTCCGCACGCGCCTGCTGGGCGACGGCACCCCGCAGCCGGTCACGCCCGAGCGGGTCGCCGCCGCGCTCACCCCCTCGATCACGGCCGTCGCGGTGAGCGCCGTCGACTTCCGCACCGGCCACCGCGCCGACCTGGCCGGCCTCCGCAAGGTCGTCGGCGACCGGCTGCTGATCGTCGACGGCATCCAGGGCTTCGGGGCGGTCGACCTTCCGTGGGAGGTCGCCGACGCCCTCGTCGTGGGCGGGCAGAAGTGGCTCCGCGCGGGGTGGGGCACGGGCTTCGTCGCCTACTCCGAGCGGGCGCTCGACCGCCTCCGGCCGACCCTCGGCGGCTGGACCGGGGTCGAGGATCCGGCCCGCTACGACGGCACCGAGCATCCGGTGCAGGCCGGCGCCCAGCGCTTCTCGGTCACCAACGGCTCACCCTTCGCCGCGGGCGCCCTCGCGGCGGCGCTCGAGCTCGTGGAGTCGACCGGGGTCGGAACGATCGAGCGCGCCGTCGCCGAGCGGGTCGACCTGCTCGGCGACCGCCTGGTGGACGCCGGGGCCAGGCTGGGTTCTCGGATGCGCGTCGCGCTTCCCGAGGACCCGACCAGCCGCTCGGGCATCGTGCCCGTGGTCTTCGCCCCCGGCCTGGCGGAGCCGGCCCATCGGGCGCTGGCGGCGAACGGCGTCACCACCACGCTGCACGCGCCCGACCGCATCCGCTTCTCGGTGCACGCGACCACCATCACCGCCTCGCTCGACCTGGCCGGCGATGCCCTGAGGGGTCTCGCAAGCGGCGCCTGAGCGCGCGATCACCCGACGCGGAGCCGGGCCAGACGTGAGCCCGAGCCCGAGCCCTGGCCCGAGCGCTCAGCGCGTGACGGCGAGCAGCGCCCCCGACTCCATCGCGACCCAGATCGTGTCGTCGCCGGCCACCCCGAGCCCGTGCGGCTCGTCGTGCCCCGACGATGCGAGCCCGATCAGCGACACCGCGCCGTCGAGGTCGATGAACCCGAGCTCGTTCGAACCCCAGAGCGTGAACCACGCTCCCCCGCCCGCGGGGTCGGCGACGATGGCGTGCGGCCGTGACCCGGGGTCGGGCAGCGGATGCTCGGTGACGTTCCCGCGCCGGTCCACCCGCCCGATCCGGCCGGCCAGGATCTCGCAGAACCACGCGGCGCCGTCGTCGCCGATCGTGATGCCGACCGGTCCCGCCTCCGGGGTCGGCAGCGGGAACAGCTGCGGAGCCGAGTCGCCGCCGCGCACGTAGCCCACGGCGTTCGCCCGGTGCGCGGTGAACCAGAGCGAGTCGCCGGAGGCCGCGATCATCGACACCATGCCGTCGTCGGTGCCCGCCGCGAACTCGGCGACGCCGCCCAGGATGTCGATGCGGCCGAGCGAGTCGATGCCGGCCTCGGTGAACCAGGCGGTGCCGTCCTGCATCGACACGATGCCGAAGGGCTGGGCACCCGGGGTGGGGACGGCGATCTCGCGCAGCATCCCGTCGGGGCCGAGGAGGACCACCTCGTCGTGCGCACCGTCGGTCACCCAGACCGAGTCGTCACCGGCCGCGGCGACCTGCGCGGGCTGGGCGCCCTCGCGCAGCACGAACCGCGAGAATCCGCCGTCCGGAGCCTTGCGGATCACCTCTCCGGCGTGCACCAGGGTGCACCACACCGCCCCGTCGGCCGTGACGGTGACACCGTACGGACCGCCGCCCGGCCCGGCCACCTCGTGCACCTCGATCGCGCCCATGGAGACCGAGCCTAGCCCGCGGGCCCGTCGGGTCGAGCGCATGAATCGTTTCAGAAATTCGCCGAAAAGGCTTGACACCTGTCGACGGACCCGGCCAAAGTGGCCCCACCCGCCTTGCTCAGCCAAGGGATCACCCATCCC
Source organism: Herbiconiux sp. 320_LB (assembly GCF_059691755.1). Taxonomy (NCBI): domain Bacteria; kingdom Bacillati; phylum Actinomycetota; class Actinomycetes; order Micrococcales; family Microbacteriaceae; genus Herbiconiux; species Herbiconiux sp. 320_LB. The sequence goes on from NZ_JCAWAD010000002.1 coordinate 694,243, forward strand.
AGAAGTTGAAACGATTCAATGGAGAATTCACATGGCTCATAGGCTTCCACGCCTTCTTCGCACCGCTCTCGCCGGGTGCACGACGATCGCCGTCACGGCCGGGATCGTCTCCCTGTCCGTCCTCCCCGCCCAGGCGGCCGAGGCGCAGTCGCCCTTCGCCGCGGCCGCCCCGGCCTCAGCGACGGCAGCCGCCCCGGCCGCACCGGTGGCCGCCGCGACGGCGACCGCCCCGCAGGCGTCGGCGCTCACCACCGACGACCTCACGGATCCGCTGGGGATCGGCGGCGACGCACCGCGGCTGTCCTGGAAGGTCGTCGACCCCGACCGGGGCAGCGTGCAGTCGGCCTACCGGGTCCGGGCCGCGGCCTCCGAGGCCGCCCTGGCGAGCGGTGACACACTCTGGGACTCCGGAAAGGTCGACTCCGACCAGTCGGTGGACATCGACTGGGCCGGCCCCGCCCTCGAATCCTCGACCCGGTACGTCTGGCAGGTGCAGGTCTGGGACGGCACGGGCGCCGCCTCCGACTGGAGCGCCCCGGCGTCATTCGAGACCGGGCTGCTCGAGGCCTCCGACTGGTCGGCCGACTGGGTCGGCGCCCAGGACGAATCCCGCGACTGGACCGACTACACCCTGACCTCCGAGTTCTCGCTCGTGCACCCCGCCTCCTCGGCGATCGGCTTCTTCTTCCGCAGCCCCGACGCCCAGAACGGCTTCATGTGGCAGATCAACTCCGGCATCCAGGCCGCCGGCAAGGTCTACTTCCGCCCGCACGACAAGGTCAACGGCGGCTACACCGCCCTCGGCGACCAGGACATCACGCAGATCATCGCCGACCACGGCGGAACGGGCGCGACCCACACCATCACGGTGCAGGTGGTCGGCGACACCATCACCACCTCGATCGACGGCGTCGCCCTCGGCGGCCAGTTCGGTGTGGTGACGAGCTCCCACCACCCGACCGGCGGCATCGGTCTGCGCACGAGCGGCACCGAGAGCGCGCTGATCAAGAGCCTCACGGTCGTCTCCTCCAGCGGCGAGAGCCTGTTCGGCTCCACATTCGGAGCCGGCGGCGCCGGAGCGGCCGCCACGAACCCCCTGAACGGCGGCACGCCCTCGGCCGACGGCCTCGCGATCAGCGGCGGGGTGGAGGCCTTCCAGGCCGTGCAGCCCCCGCTGGTCCGCGGCGGGTTCACCGTCGACCCGGCCAAGACCGTCGCGTCGGCCCGCGCCTACGCCTCGGCGCAGGGCATCTACCAGCTCGACCTCAACGGCGCGCAGGTCGGCGACCAGTACCTCGCTCCGGGCTGGACCGACTACTCGAAGACCTACCAGTACCAGACGTACGACATCACGGGCCAGGTCGTGCCGGGCGCGAACACCCTCGGCGCTCAGCTCGCCGACGGCTGGTTCGCCGGCACCCTCCAGAACGGGCCGAAGAACGTCTGGGGTTCGACCGCCGACCTGTCGCTGATCGCCCAGGTGCTCGTCAGGTACACCGACGGCACCAGCGAGACCTTCGGCACCGACGACACCTGGACCACCTCGACCGGCCCGATCGTCGCCGCCGACCTCTACAACGGCGAGACCTACGACGCCACCCGCGAGCAGGCCGGCTGGAACACCCCCGGCTTCGACGCCTCGGCGTGGACTCCGGCCGTCGTCCGCCCCTCGCAGACGGCGAAGCTGCGCGCGCAGTCCGACCAGCCGGTGCGGATCACGGCCGAGCGACCCGCGCTCAGCCAGACCGAGCCCGCGCCCGGCGCCTTCGTCTACGACCTCGGTCAGAACATGGTCGGCACCGCCGCGATCACGCTGACCGGCAAGGCGGGCCAGCAGGCGCGCATCCGGTACGCCGAGGTGCTCAACCCCGATGGCACGATGTACACCGCGAACCTGCGGAGCGCGAAGGTCACCGACTACTACACCTTCGCCGCCGACGGCACCGTGAGCTTCCACCCCACGATGACCCAGCACGGCTTCCGCTACGTCGAGGTCACCGGCATCGACACCGCCCCCGCGCTGACCGACGTCGTCGGCACGGTCTGGCACTCGGCCGGAGACGACACGGTCGGCTTCACCACCTCGAACGCCCTGGTCAACCAGCTCCAGTCGAACATCACCTGGGGCCAGCGCGGCAACTTCGTCTCGATCCCCACCGACACCCCGGCCCGCGACGAGCGGCTGGGCTGGACCGGTGACATCAGCGAGTTCGCCAGCACCGCGACCTACAACCTCGACTCGGACGCGTTCCTGACCAAGTGGCTGCGCGACCTGCGCACCGCCCAGGCCGCGAACGGCGCCTACCCGGATGTCGCCCCGAACTACGCGGGGATGTCCGGCGGCGGCAACTCCGGCTGGGCCGACGCGGGGGTCACCGTGCCGTACGCGCTCTGGCAGAGCTACGGAAACACGGCCGTGCTGGAGGACGGCTGGTCGTCGATGACGAAGTACATGGACTACCTCGCCTCGACCAGCTCGAACAACCAGCGCGACGGCGGCGCCTACCGCGACTGGCTGAACCTCAACGACGACACGGCCTCCAACATCATCGGCACGGCGTACTACGCGCACAGCGCCGACCTGATGGCGCAGATGGCCGAGGCCATCGGCAACACGGCCGACGCGGCGAAGTACCGCTCGCTGTACGAGGCCATCCGCTCGTCGTACCAGGACGCGTTCATCGGCGACGACGGCGCCCTCTCCAGCGACACGCAGACCGGCTACGTCATCACGATCATGTTCGGCCTGGTGCCCGACGCGGTGCGCGACCAGCTGGCCGACCGGTTCGTCGCCACGCTCGAGCGCGCCGACTGGCACCTCTCGACCGGCTTCCTCGGGGTGAAGAACCTGCTGCCCGCCCTCACGGCGATCGGTCGCACGGATGTCGCGTACCGCCTGCTGCTCAACACCGACTACCCCTCGTGGGGCTACGAGATCGCGAACGGGGCGACCACCATCTGGGAGCGCTGGAACTCGATCATGCCCGACGGCTCGTTCGGCGACGTCGGCATGAACTCGTTCAACCACTACGCCTACGGCGCCGTGGGAGCCTGGATGTACGGCACCGTCGGCGGCATCTCGGCTCTCGAGCCCGGCTACCGCAAGTCGCTGATCGCCCCGGTGCCCGGAGGCGGACTGACCAGTACGGCGATGGACTACACGACGCCCTACGGCACGGTCTCCAGCCACTGGAACACGGCGGCCGGGTCGTTCGACCTGAACGTCTCGGTTCCGGCGAACACCACGGCCCGCGTCGTGGTGCCGGCCCAGAACCCGTCGGCCGTCACCGAGAGCGGCCTGCCGCTCACGTCGGTCGCGGGGATCGTCTCGTCGACCGACACCGGCGACACCGTCACGATCGAGCTCGGGTCGGGTGACTACGCCTTCGCGGTCGAGTCCCCCGCGGCCGACCTCGCCTCCGTGAAGGAGGGCCTGGCGGCCTTCGACCAGCTGCTCGCCGGCGCCGACCTCACGGATGCGCAGCGCGACGCCCTCGAGGCCGACTCCGCCACCGCGGCCGCCGCGGTCACTGCCGGGCTCGCCGAGCCCGCGGCCGCCGCCGAGCAGTCGGGCATCGCCCTCACCGCTCTGCAGCACGCCGAGGCGCTGGTCGCCGCCGACCTCACGGCCGGCCCGATCGACCAGGCCGGAGCCGACGCCCTCGTGGCGGCGCTCGACCCGATGATCGCGAGCCTCAACCGGGCGCTGGTCGCCGCGATCGGCATCTCGGTCGCCACGACCGGGCCCGCCGCCGAGCTGCTGCCCGGCCAGACCGAGACCGTCACCGTGACGGCCACGAACACCTCGGCGGCCGACATCGCCGACGTCGGGGCCTCGCTCGACCTGCCCGAGGGCTGGACGGCGACCCCCGCCGAGGCGGCGCACGTCACCCTGGCGGCCGGCGCGAGCACCGCGTTCGCGTTCACGGTCACGGTTCCGGTCGACGCCACGGTCGGCAGCAACCCGATCCTCGGTCGGGTCGACGTGCCGATCGCCTCGGGCCGCGCCTCGACGACGGCGGCCACGGCCGTCACCGTCGGGTCGCCGGTCACCCTGGCCGTGACCGCCTCGCCCGCCACGGCGGCACCCGGCGGCTACGCCCTCGTCACGGTCGCGCTGCACAACCGCTCCACCGCCACGGTGAGCGGAACGGTGAAGCTGGGCGTGCCGGAGGGCTGGGCCCAGCCGGCGGAGTCGGCGGCGATCACCCTCGCCCCCGGCGCCGACGCCTCGGTGCCGGTCAGCCTCGTGGTCCCGGCCTCCGGGAACACGGGCGCCGTCGCGGGCCTCACGGCATCGTTCGCCTCGTCGAGCCAGACGCTCGCCCAGGCCCCGGTTCCGTTCTCGCTCACCATCGGGGTGCCGGATGCCGCGGGCATCATCGACTACCTCGACATGGGCAGCACGGCCTCCACCCCGGCCGGTGAGGGCGCCCACTCGGTGACCTTCTCGTCGCGCTCGGGCAACTCGCCCGACGAGGCCGGGCTGACCCGTCGGTACACCTACCGGGGAACCACGGACGGCTTCATCCAGTTCACGATGAAGATCACCAAGGGCGAGCCGTTCGTGCTCCGCACCCGCGAGACCTACGACGGGGCCCAGATCAAGGACTACGCGGTGAAGGTCAACGGCAAGACGGTGGACGCCCGCGCGTTCAGCCACACCGGCGGCGTCGGCACGGAGGTCTACCAGCTCCTGATCGACGACCCGGCGCTGCTCACCGGCGACACCGTCACCGTGCGGTTCGAGAACAACCCGGAGGGCCGCAACTACGACCCGTCGATCGCCGACGTGTGGACGCTGCCGGTGCCGGCCGCCGACACGGTCGCCCCGGTCACCACGGCGTCGTTCGACGACCAGAACGGTACGGCGGTCGGACCCGTCTCGGTGACCCTCGCGGCCACCGACGACGTCTCGGGTGTGGCGAGCACGACGTACTCGGTCGACGGTTCGCCCGCCGCCGTGTACACCGCGCCGTTCGAGGTCTCGGGCGCCGGCGCGCACACCGTCACCTACCGCTCGACGGATGTGGCCGGCAACACGGAGGAGATCAAGACGGCCATGCTCCACCTGGTGCAAGGGCCGCCCGAGGTCGACCGGTTCTCCGGCGTCGACCGCTTCGAGACCGCGGTGACGGTCTCCAAGGCCGGCTTCGAGACCGCCGACACGGTCTACCTGACCTCGGGCGAGACCTTCCCCGACGCGCTCTCCGCGGCTCCCGCGGCGGCCGTCGACGGCTCGCCGATCCTCCTGACGAACGCGGGCTCGCTGCCCCCGGTCGTCCGAGACGAGATCATCCGGCTCAAGGCGACGCACGTCATGATCGTGGGCGGGCCGAACTCGGTCGGTGCCGCGGTCGAGGCCGACCTTCGGACCCTCGTGCCCTCGGTCACGCGGGTCGGCGGGGTGGACCGCTACGAGGCCTCGCGCAACGTCGCCTCGACGGCGTTCCCGACCGGAGCGGACGTGGCGGTCATCGCGACCGGCACCTCGTTCCCGGACGCCCTGTCGGCGGGTGCCGCGGTGGCCGCGCACGGCCCGGTCATCCTCGTCGACGGCTCCGCCTCGACGCTGGATGCCGCGACCGTGGCGCTGCTGAAGCAGCTCGACGTCGATCAGATCGTGGTCGCCGGCGGTCCGGACACGGTCTCGGCCGGCATCCTGGCGCAGGCGAAGTCGCTGGTGCCGGACACCGTGCGGCTCTCCGGAGCCGACCGGTACGCCACCTCGCGGGCGATCAACGCGCACTTCTTCGACTCCACGGAGAAGGTGCTGATCGCCACCGGCCTGAGCTTCCCCGACGCCCTGTCGGGATCGGCTCTGGCGGCACGCGTGGGCGGCCCGCTGTTCACGGTGCCGGGCACCTGCATCCCGTCCGAGACCCTGGCGCAGATCACCGCGCTGGGTGCGAGGGACGTGGCGCTGCTCGGAGGCGAGAACACGCTGTCACCGGCGGTCGCCGAACTGACGGTCTGCGGTCCCTAGCGCCGGCCCGCACGTAGTAGCACCCTGAGGGGGTGGCCGTCTCCGCGGCCACCCCCTCGGTCTGTTTGATAGACTGATCGACCTGCCCTCTCCCCGACATGAGGAGTCCGCGTGATCCTGATCCTGCTGCTGTTCGCGGGATTGTCAGCGCTCACTCCGATTCTCACCAGGCTGCTCTCGACGAAGGTCTTCTACCTCGTCGCCCTGCTCCCGGCGGGGGCGTTCTTCTGGACTCTGGCGCAATCGGGCACGGTGCTCAGCGAGCACGTCGACGGCACGGCCGCCGTCACCGAGTACGTGCCGTGGATCCCGCAGCTGGACATCGCCCTGTCGTTCCGGATGGACACGCTGGCCTGGTTGCTCGCCCTCGTCGTCACCGGTGTCGGCGCCCTGGTGCTGGTCTACTGCGCCCGCTACTTCTCGCCGCGCGAACCCTCGCTCGGCCGCTTCGCCGCCCTGCTGCTCGCGTTCGCGGGAACGATGTTCGGCCTGGTCACGGCCGACGACATCTACATCATGTTCATGTTCTGGGAAATCACGAGCGTGCTCTCCTACCTCTTGATCGGCCACTACACCGGCCGCAAGGAGAGCAGGGGTGCGGCGCTGCAGGCTCTCCTGGTCACCACCTTCGGCGGTCTCGCGATGCTGGTCGGCGTGGTGCTGCTGACGGTGGATGCCGGGACGACGAGCATCGCCCAGCTGGTCTCCGACCCGCCGCCCGGCAGCGCGCTGGTCACCACCTCGATCCTGCTCATCCTGGTCGGTGCCCTCTCGAAGTCGGCGCTCGTGCCGTTCCACTTCTGGCTGCCCGCGGCCATGGCCGCCCCCACCCCCGTCAGCGCCTACCTGCACGCCGCCGCCATGGTGAAGGCCGGCATCTACCTGATCGCCCGGCTCGCCCCCGGCTTCGCCGACACCCCGGGATGGACCCCGGTGCTGGTGAGCCTCGGCGTCTGGACCATGCTGCTCGGCGCGTGGCGCTCGCTGCGCCAGAACGACCTCAAGCTGCTGCTGGCCTACGGCACCGTGAGCCAGCTCGGCTTCCTCACCGTGGTCGTCGGCTTCGGCACCCGCGACGCGGCCCTGGCGGGTGCGGCGCTCCTCCTCGCCCACGCGCTGTTCAAGGCCACCCTCTTCCTGGTCGTCGGCATCATCGACCACGACGAGGGCACCCGCGACCTGCGCGAGATCTCCGGGCTCGGGCGACGCCGCCCGCTGCTCGCGGCCGTCGCCCTGATCGCGGTCGCCTCGATGGCCGGCATCCCGCCGCTGCTCGGCTTCGTGGCCAAGGAGGGCGTGCTCACCGCGTTCCTCGAGGCGGGCCTCGGCTCGGCCGACGCGCCCGCCGACCCCTGGGGCTGGGTGGCCCTGATCGGGGTCGCGCTCGGCTCGATCCTGACCGTGGCCTACAGCGCCCGCTTCTTCTGGGGCGCGTTCACCACCAAGAAGGCCGTCAGCACCGACGCGTCGGCGCCGGATGCGGCGGCGCACCCGCCGACCCGGGGCATCCTCGTCGCCCCGCTCGTGCTGACGCTCGCCACCGTCGCGGGCGGCCTGTTCGCCTCCCCGCTGGGCCACGCGCTCGAGAGCTACGCCGACACGATGCCGGATGCGGAGACCGCCGACTACCACCTCGCCCTCTGGCACGGGCTCGAACCCGCCCTCGGCATCTCGGCCGTCGTGATCGCCGCCGGCCTCGTGCTGTTCGCGCTGCGGAAGCCGTTCGCCCGGCTGCAGAAGAAGGTGCCCGCCCTCGTCGACGCCTCGCGCACCTACTGGGGCATCGTCCGGGCCACCGACCAGGTCGCCGCGCACGTCACCGTCTTCGCCCAGAAGGGCGGTCTTCCGCAGTACATCAGCACCATCCTCGTGGTCTTCGTGCTCTGCCTGGGAACGGCGACCGCGTTCAACCGCACCTGGCCGAGCGAGCTCGTGCTCTTCGACTACCCCGCCCAGGTGTTCGTGGCCGCCGCCATGGCCGCGGCCGCCGTGATGGCCGCGCGCGCGACCCACCGCCTCGCCGCGGTGCTGCTGGTCGGCGCCACCGGTTTCGGCCTCGTCGCCCTGTTCGCCTTCCACGGCGCCCCCGACCTCGCGCTCACCCAGGCCCTGGTCGAGACCGTGACGGTGGTGGTCTTCGTGCTGGTGCTGCGCCGCCTGCCGCAGAAGATCGCCCAGCACAACAAGCCGGTCCGCCGGCGTCGGCGCATCCTGATCGGCACCCTGGTCGGCGTGACGATGGGGCTCGTCGGCTTCATCGCGCTGGGCGCCCGGCAGGCCGGCGGGCTCGGCGACGAGCTCGCGCGCCTCGCGGTCGAGGAGGGCCACGGCAAGAACGTGGTCAACGTGATGCTCGTCGACATCCGCGCCTGGGACACGATGAACGAGCTCTCGGTGCTGATCGTCGTGGCCACCGGCGTCGCGAGCCTGATCTTCGTGACCGGGCGCAACTTCACCATCCCCCGGCTCCGCGAGTCGCGCGGTCGGCGCCAGGCCACCAACCGACGCGACCTGGTGGCCGATCCGCACACCGCCGACGCCTCCCCCGACGACCGGCAGCACTCCTGGCTCCTCGGCGGCCGCACGCTCTCGCCCGAGAACCGCTCCCTCATCCTCGAGGTGCTGGTGCGGCTGGTCTTCCACCCCGCGATCGTCGTGTCGATCTTCCTGCTGTTCGCCGGGCACAACCTGCCGGGCGGCGGCTTCGCGGCCGGCGTCCTCGCCGGGCTCGCACTGATCGCGCGCTACCTGGCCGGCGGGCGGTACGAACTCGGCGAGACCATCCCGATCGGGCCCGGCATCCTGCTCGGCACCGGGATGCTGCTGGCGACCGGCACCGCCGTCGGCTCGCTCTTCCTCGGCGCCGACATCCTCACCTCGGCCTACTTCGAGACCGACCTGCCCCTGCTCGGGCACGTCTCCTTCGGCACCTCGACCATCTTCGACGTGGGCGTGTACCTGGTCGTGATCGGCGTGATCCTCGACATCCTGCGCGCGCTCGGCGGCGAGGTCGACCGCCAGCAGGCGGAGGACGACGTCGACGCCCAGCCCGACGACCACTCCGTCGTGGCCGACGAGGCCGACACCCGGGGCCGGGTCGCGAGCCGCGCCACCAGCGGACCGCTCAGCCGTGACGCCGACGCCCGTTCCGCATCCGACGCCCTGGAAGAGGAGGCCCGGCCATGAGCGCCTCCATCACCCTCGTCGTGCTGATGGCCGTGATGTACGGCACCGGCGTGTACGTGATGCTCGAGAAGAGTCTCACCCGCATCCTGATCGGCTTCCTGCTGGTCGGGAACGCCACGAACCTGCTGATCTTCTTGATGTCGGGCCGCTCGGGCTCCTCGCCGATCATCGACGGCGGCACCGCCGACGCCCCGATGGTCGACCCCGTGCCTCAGGTGCTGATTCTCACCGCGATCGTGATCAACTTCGGGGTGACGGCGTTCATCCTGGCCCTGATCTACCGGTCGTGGTGGCTGTCGAACCTCGGCGACGAGGGCGACGACGTGATGGCCGACGAAGACGAGGAGGATGCCGCCGAGGCCGACCAGGCGCACGAGTTCCACGTCTCGCTCGAGGGCGACGACGACGCGGTGCGGGCCGTCCTGGGCGAGGGATCCGGAGCAGATGACGACGACGAACCGAGCGAGCACGAGAGGGATGTGATGCGATGAGCGCCCTCGTGCCCCTGCTGGTGATCATCCCGCTCGTCGGAGCAGCGACCACCCTCATCCTCGGCCGCTACCGCCGGGTGCAGATCGCGATCAGCGTCACGGCGCTGACCGCCGTCACCATCGCGGCGGCGGTGCTGCTGGCGCAGGTCGACAGCACCGGCCAGCCCATCGTGGTGAAAGTCGGCGGCTGGGAGCCCCCGTTCGGCATCGTGCTCGTGGTCGACCGGCTCTCGGCGATCATGGTCGTCGTCTCGGCGCTGATGCTGCTGGGCGTGCTCGTGTTCGCCGTCGGTCAGGGCTTGGCCGACCGCGACCGCGACACCCCCGTGTCGATCTTCCACCCCACCTACCTGATCCTCGCCGGCGGGCTCTTCGACGCCTTCATCGCGGGCGACCTGTTCAATATGTACGTCGGCTTCGAGATGCTGCTCGCGGCCAGCTACGTGCTGCTGACCCTCGGCGGCACCGGGTCGCGCATCCGGGCCGGGGTGACCTACGTGGTGGTCAGCCTGGTGTCGTCGCTGCTGTTCCTCGGCGCGATCGCGCTGATCTACGGCGCGACCGGCACGGTGACGATGGCGCTGCTGTCCGACCGCATCCGGGAGCTGCCGTTGGACGTGCAGATCATCCTCTGCGCGGCGCTGCTGATCGGGTTCGCCGTCAAGGCCGCGGTGTTCCCGCTCTCGTTCTGGCTGCCCGACTCGTATCCGACGGCCCCCGCACCGGTCACCGCGGTGTTCGCGGGCTTGCTCACCAAGGTCGGTGTCTACGCGATCATCCGCACCGACAAGCTGCTGTTCTTCGACGTGCCGCTGACCGTGCCGCTGCTGATCGTCGGCGGGCTGACGATGCTGATCGGCATCCTCGGCGCGCTCGCGCAGGCGGATGTGAAGCGGCTGCTGTCGTTCACCCTGGTCAGCCACATCGGCTACATGATCTTCGGCGTCGCGATCGGCACCGAGCTGGCCACCGGCGCCACGATCTACTACATCGTGCATCACATCACCGTGCAGACCGCGCTGTTCCTCGTGGTGGGGTTGATCGAGCGGGTCGGCCGGTCGACCTCGATCACCCGGCTGGGCGGGCTGCTCAAGAAGGCGCCCTACGTGGCCATGCTCTTCTTCATCGGGGCGCTCAACCTCGGCGGCATCCCGCCGTTCTCGGGCTTCCTCGGCAAGATCGGGCTGTTCGAGGCCGGCGCCGAGTCGCCCTCCCCGCTGGTCTACGTGCTGATCGGCGCCGGTGTCGTGACCTCGCTGCTCACGCTCTACGCGCTGATGCGGGTCTGGAACATGGCGTTCTGGCGACCCGCCGAAGACGTCGAGGGCTACGAGTCGCCGCTCATCGAGTCGCTGCAGGAGAGCCCGGATGCGGTCAACGGCTCGACGACGGGCGTCGGCGTCGAGACCCGCACCTCGGTGCTGATGGTGGGCGCCGCGACCGGGTTGGTCGCGCTGACGCTGTGCCTGACGGTGTTCGCGGGGCCGCTGTTCGCTCTGGCCGGGCGGGCCGCGGGCAACGTGGCGACGCCGGATTCGTACGTCGACTCGGTGTTCCCCGGGGGCGTGCCCTCGTCGCTGTCCGGGGGCTCGGGCGGGCATGCCGTGGAAGGGGGTGCACCGTGAGGGCGCGCATCCTGAACGGGCTCGTCCCCTTCCTCGGGCTCGTGCTGCTCTGGATGCTGCTCTGGGGCCAGTTCACCTGGCTGGCGCTGCTGACCGGGGTGCTGCTCGCGACCATGGTCTCCGCGGTGTTCTACCTGCCCGCCGTGCAGCTGAGCGGTCGGCTGAACCCCTGGTGGGGGCTCGTGCTGTTCGTGAAACTGCTCGTCGACATCGTGGCGGCGTCGCTGCAGATCGCCTGGATCGCGCTGCAGCCGCGGTACCGGCCCTCGAACGCGATCTTCTCGGTGCAGCTGCGCACGCGTTCGGACCTGGTGATGGTCTTCACCGCCGAGGCGGTGTCGCTCGTGCCCGGGTCGATCGTGCTCGACGTCGACCGCGAGACGGGCACCCTCTACCTGCACGCGTTGAACGTGAAGTCGGTCGACGAGGTTCCGGCGCTGCGGCGGAAGGTGCTGGCGACCGAGCGGCGGCTGATCCTGGCCGCGGGGTCGGCGGACGACCTGGCTCGGCTTCGGGCGGGGCGGGACAAGGATGCGCGGGCCGAGACGGTGCCGGATGCGTCGGCCGGGGACGAGGGGGCGCGATGATCGTCGTCGTGGTGATCGCGGGCATCCTGATGGCCGGCGGTGCGCTCGGTGCGCTCTGGCGCATCGTGAAGGGGCCGTCGGCGCTCGACCGGATCATCGCATCCGATGTGCTCGTCGCCACCGCCATCTGTGCGATCGGTGCCGAGATGGCGATCAACCGGCACACCGACAACCTGCCGGTGATGCTGGGGCTGGCGCTGTTCGGCATCGTCGGCTCGGTCGCGGTCGCGCGGTTCATCGCGGGGAGGGACGACACATGAGCCCCATCGACTTCTCGTTCGGCGCCGACGGCTTCGACCTGCGCGACGCGGTGACGGCCGTGCTCGTGCTGCTCGCGGCACTGATGTGCTTCGCGGCCGGGGTCGGCCTCATCCGGTTCCCCGACGTGCTGTCGCGGCTGCACGCGGCGACCAAGCCACAGATCCTCGGCATCATCGCGATCGTTGCCGACGTGGCGGTGACGAACCTCTCGGTCGGCACTCTGACGCTGGCGGTGGCGATCGTGTTCTTCCAGGGCCTCACGGCGCCGGCGGCGGCGCACATGACCGGGCGGGCGGCGTTCCGCACCGATCACTTCCGGCGCGACACGCTCGTGCTCGACGAGCTCAGCCCGCGGGAGGCGGACGAGCGGCGGTCTTGACAGGGCCCCGCGCCCTTGCGAGCCTGTCGGCAGACCGGGCACCGTGGCCAGACCGCGCTTCGTGCTTCGTGCTTCGGCGATGGGAGGATCAGGATGACCGGCCGGATCGAGATCGACCTGTTCAGCACGCTCGACGGGGTCATGCAGGCGCCGGGCGGCCCGGAGGAGGACCCGGAGGGCGGCTTCGCCTTCGGCGGCTGGCAGGCCCCGTTGGAGGACGAGGCGATCGGCGCCGACGTGATGGCGGGGATCGGGCGGCTCGACGCGCTCCTCCTGGGCCGGCGCACCTACGACGTCTTCGCCGCCTATTGGCCCCATCACCTCGACGGGCCCGAGGGGCAGATCGGCACCCTGCTCGACGCGGTGCCGAAGTACGTGGCCTCGCGCGGCCGGCCCGAGCTGCCCTGGCGCGACTCGCACCTGCTCGGCGACGACCTGGCGGCAGAGGTGGCGGGCCTGCGCGACCGGCACGAGAACATCCACGTCATCGGCAGCATCGACTTCGCGCGCACGCTGGTGGCCGAGGGGCTCTTCGATCGACTGAACCTCTGGGTCTACCCGATCGTGCTCGGCGCGGGCAAGCGTCTGTTCCCGCCGGAGGGGCCGGCACTGACCCTCGAGCTGCTCGAGCCCGCGGTCAGCACCTCCGACGGCGGCCTGCTCCTGCACTACGGCCCGACCGGCCGCACCCCGACCACCGGCGACATGACGGCGCGCGACGCGTAGGGCGGCGGTGCAGCGCGGCCCTCGCAGGCTGCCCCGCGCGCTTCGGCTCGGCCTCCTGGTCAGGCGGCGGGCGGGTTCGAGGCCATGTAGTCGCGCATAGGGATGAGGTTCTGCAGCGGCGCGAAGTAGCCGGCCTCCGGCAGGTCGAACGCGATGCCGAAGACGCCGACCGAGGCGAACGTGGCGGCCCACTCGATGGCCGAGGGCAGCGGCACCGCGAGCAGCATGGAGGCCTCCTCCTCGGAGAGTCCCGCGCCGAGCGCCGCGGCCCGCGCGCGCTCACCCGTGGTGAAGGCGAAGAGCATCGGACCCTGCGGGAGCTCGCCGGCGTAAGGGCCGGGCGCCTCGGGTGTCCCGCGGGCGATGAAGATCCAGCGGTCGAGGCCGTAGATGGCGCGCCAGAGGCCGTCCATCGCGGCGAAGTCGTCCGGCTGCGCCCGCAGCAGTGCGGCCCGGCGGTCGATCTCGGCGACCTGCTCGGGCGAGGGGTCCAGGGACGGTGACTCGGAGTTCTCCATGACTTCAGCATTCCACGCCGGATGCGAGGTCGCAGGCGGCGGCGAGAGGCGTAGTCTCGGCCCACGTCCGCCCGGCGATCCGGTGCCGGACGCCCGGAGGGAGACCCGATGACCGACGCAGACAGCCCCACCACCGTCCATCCCGACAGCGAGCTGGATGGCGTCCACCCGCTCATCGCGATCGAGGAGCACTGGACCGACACATCCCTCGACCGCGCTCTGCGATCGCTGCCCGAGGCCGACCGCGACCCCAGCCTCGTGCTCAACGACCACGGCGACCTCGGCGAGCGCCTCGCCGATCTGGGCGCCGGTCGCGTCGAGGCGATGGATGCGCAGGGCGTCGATGTGCAGGTGATCTCACTCGCTCCGCCCGGCGGCCAGGGGCTCGGAGTCGCCGATGCCGTGGCGCTCAGTCGCGACGCCAACGACGTCGCTGCGGCGCGCGTGGCCGAGGCGCCGACGCGCTTCGCGGCCCTGGCCACCCTGCCCCTCGCCGACCCGGCCGCATCCGCTCGTGAGCTCGAGCGCGCCGCCGGTCTGGGCTTCGTCGGCACGATGGTCTACGGGCGAACCGGCGAGGTGCCGCTCGACGACCCGCGCTTCGACGACCTGTGGGCGGTGGCGGCCGAGCTCGGGATGCCGGTCTTCATCCATCCGCAGATTCCGCCGCGGGCCGTGCGCGCGGCGTCGTACGGCGGACTCGGCGCGCTGCCCGATCTGGCGCTCTCCACCTTCGCCTGGGGCTGGCACCTCGAGGCGGGTACCGCCGCGCTGCGGCTGATGGCGGCCGGGGTGCTCGACCGGCATCCCGAATTGCAGCTGGTGCTCGGCCACTGGGGCGAGCTGCTGCTGTTCTGGCACGAGCGGGCCGACGGGCTGGCCCGGATGGCGCGGCTCGAGCGCTCGGTCACCGAGTACCTGCGCGAGAACGTCTGGATCACCGCCTCGGGCATGCTCGACCCGGCCTTGCTGCAGCATGCGCTGGCGGTCACGACGCCCGATCGCCTCATCTTCTCGACCGATTACCCCTTCCAGCAGCCCACCGCCGCCGATATCGAGACGTTCCTGGCGCACTTCCCCGACGACGCCTCCCGCGCCTCCTTCACGTCGGGCGCCGCCCGCCGCCTCTTCGGCCTGGGCGGCTAGCCCACCTCGCGCTCTCGCGAAGCCCCTGTGTCAAGGGTTTCGATTCTTCGTGCCCGTCTTTGTAAGGAAGCGTCAGGAATCCGCTGTCCACGTAGATAGGCATTGAATTGAGCCGATCCTTGAGTCCCAGCCGGGCAATCCGGAGCTCACCTCGTCGGCTGGCCGTCCAAAATCAGGCTGCCACTCGTCTAGCCCCGGCACATTCCCCGAATAAAAGGATGCTTTCTTAGCTGTCACCTGGAGGCGCTCGCCAGTCTTGTAAAATTCGAAATCGATTGCGAGGCCGCCCGCGGTTCGCGAAAAGCTCGACCCCATGACTACCCAAGCGCGATTGCGGTCCTGAGAGTCCGAGTCATTCCATTGCAACGCCGAGACACCGCCGAGCACGAGGATTCCCACGTCCTGGCCCTCGAACTCGGCTGTCGTTCTGAGATCGAACAGCAAGCCCCAGGTGCCACGCCACGCGACCTGTGCGAGTTCAAGGAACGTCGCTTCCGACAGCACATCAGCGTCAGCAAACACGTCTGGAGCCCCGCCAGGCCACGCGTGAGTCTGAGCGTGGTGAAGAAACAACTCCCGAATCTTCATCAGTCTCCTACCTGCAGACAGGAGTGACACGTCATCCCTGTTGACCCACCTCAATGCGAGGTCTTCCGAGCTGCTCCGCGTGGTGCATGCTTCGCAAGAAGGGCGTCCCGTCCGCACCCCGATCTTTCATGTACAGATGACCCCATCCCACGATCAGGGCATCGAAGTCCACGTTGTACCGGCTGTAGACGGGCTCGGGAAACCCCATAACCACATGCCGCTGGAACGAGACCGACGGCGTTCTCCCAGTGAAGAATGCCCAATGCAAGCGTGGGCACCGCTGAATCAGCGTGTCCCCGAGAAACAGACCGAGGTCATTGCAAACCGAATACCAAGACGAAGCCAAACGCCCTGGCGCGTGGACATCTTCCTCGACTGAGTCCCGAAACCAGTGGTT
Source organism: Herbiconiux sp. 320_LB (assembly GCF_059691755.1). Lineage (NCBI taxonomy): Bacteria > Bacillati > Actinomycetota > Actinomycetes > Micrococcales > Microbacteriaceae > Herbiconiux > Herbiconiux sp. 320_LB. The sequence continues at coordinate 710,133 of NZ_JCAWAD010000002.1, forward strand.
CAATCCCTGAATCGCAGCGTCGTCGCCTCTGAGTACGACCCCGTTGCTTTCGAGTAGACCGCGAAGCTGCGCAATTCGATCGCTCTTCTCGTTCATAATTTTTTGGTAGGCCGCACGCGCCTCTGTTCTAGACACGTCCTGGAGTGGCGCGCGCACCCCCGGATCATAGATCCCGATAACCCTGCCAGTTCGCAGTCACCCGGTCACCTTCATGTGCGTTTCCTCCCGTGCCGATCCAGTCAAGGCATCGTCAGTGGCTGGCTCTGATCTCGACCCGTTAGAACCGCGCACACGCGTGAAGCATCTCGGGTCAGCCAGATAGTCGTTACCAGATTCGAGTGGCGTATGAGAATGGAGGTCAGATCCTCGGTCGGAATCAGAGTGATTTCTCTCAGAAAAGAATCTTCCCCCTCGACGAGCTCTGACCTCTTCCTTGCAATTCTGCGTCCGAACGTCTTGAGAATCTCAGCTTTGGAATTACGGTGGCCCAGAAAATCGAGCTCATGACTCCCTGCGATCGCGACGAACGCACGCCGCCGCCCCGCGTCGGAAACCGGCCCGCGCTCGGCGGCCTCGATGAGTTGCGCTCGAGAAAGTTGCACTGAAAGCATCCTTTCATGATTCTAAATCGCGTCACAGGGCCTGCAGGGAGCCGCACCGCGCTTATGCTCGCTGATGTCTCAGGCGCCTAGGGGACGTCGAGCCAGGCCTCAAAACCTCGCCGGTCTCGATCGGGCTCCTCCAAGATTTCGGATAGACGTGCTCGCCAATCCGCTTCGGTTCCATCCCACGGAACAAAGCCAGCGCCCGCAATATCACCTACGCGAACTCCGGCGGTGGTCGCTAGTTCGATCAGACAATCCAGAACTTCCTCCCGGATTGCACCTTCTGCGAGTCCTGGATTCTCGGCGCGCGCAATGCGCTCGATCTGGAAGAGCGGCACCCAGTCGTCCGCACCTAGAGCTAATACGTGCTCTCGCATAGAGTTCATGCTTTACATCCTCAGAGATGGATCCTGATTCTTGCGCGATTCGGCTTGAAGACCTCGACGGTCTCCCGAACCCTACGGCTCAATCAGCGGCCCAGCGAAGTGCCAGATAAGCCTCTCCGTCAAACGCGGTCGTAATCCGCGCTAATTCCTCCAAGGATGGAGTCGTAGTCGGCTGGGCCGACAGCAGCCTCGCGGGCGAAGAGGCCTACAGCCGCATCAGTTGTAGTCCGGTGCGAGAACGTCGCGATCACTTTGTCCATCGAGGAGTCAATGTGATGCCGCCATTAGTGATTTCATTCTCTCCTCTGACTTCAATCCAGACCTCGATGCGAATGCCCATCTACGGCTTGGTCGGCGCTTTCCACGAGCCCACCTCGCCACCTGGTTGCGCCACCCAGAGGCGCCCATCCGCTGCGGTGAATGACCATGCTTCATAGTCCTGGTCGGGACCCACTGATAAGAGTGTCCTGCCTAAGCGGATTTCAAGCCTGCCACGCTCGTCGTAGGTAGCGCTGGATATCTCCTCGTGGAGCAGCGACACCAGAGGGAGCAAGACGGATGAGTCGGAGGCGGGCTTCTCCGGGACGAAGCGTTTCGACTCCTGCGCCTCGATCGAGATATCAATCGGTGAGCCGATGCGAAATAGTCCAGCCGCGGTGTCAATCGAGAGCGCGAAGTCAAACCCCAAACGGTCGATGGTGCTCTCTGAGATGGGAAGAAACACCTTCACCAGCCTTTCGGTAAGGGATATGAGCCATCAGGCAGTCGAGGTGTACGATTCACAGATTCTGGGCCGACGCTCAGTCTTAGCGAGCCGATTGATGGGACTCGTCGCCAGCGTCACGGAGATTCTTCCAGTGATCAGATCACTTCGTGACTAGCTTTGATCAGGGTCACGAAGTTGTAGAGCTCCGAAACCGTTTTTGGATCAGCGAAGACCTGGACCCCCTCTTCCCGATCGTCGAACGCACCGAAACACCGAACGGGCTTGATGCCCAAGTCAAGCGCGAGCCGGGCAAACGTACGCCAGCCTTCAGGCTTACGCCTGTCGACCTGGCTCAAACTCTTCAGGCCGGCCGTATCCGACAACAGGGAGACTGGCGAGACAAATATCTCCATCGACGCCCCTCCTGCCGCCCCTTCAACCACTGCTTGCAGCGCATCCGACGTTGGGACTCCCCACTGGAGGACTTTTTCTGGGACTCTGCCATTTGAAGCTGAATTGCCCGAAACGCTCGGACCGAGTTCGGCCCACGCAGCTGACCGCGCGAGCTTCCCACCCGATGGCAATGCGCCGCGCCGGAGCTCGAATTCTGAAGGATTGGATCTGCTTTCACGCGAGAGTAGGACGAATAGCAGCTCTCCGAAAAAGTTCCGAGCAGACTGCGCGAGAAGCTGAGACGTCAGATGCGCGGGACCTGCGCCCCGCACTTGTTCGAGAGACAAGCAGGCACCCCCAGCCGGCACGTATGCATTGCTTCGATGGTCCTCTATCCCGAGGATGACGTCAGTAGCCATGATGCCCACCATCCGGAGTATTGAAGAGCGTTCCTGCAGGCTCACTAGTCGACACTAGGTGAGACTTTCTTGAAGTCGAGTGTTTTGCCCGAATCGACCCCACCGATCTCATACGAGAGCACCAACTGGTTGCCCGAGTCTCGAAAGAACAACACCGTTCCCGCGCCCAAGCCTCCTCTGTCATCTAGTACCCCTTCCGGTAATCAAACAGATTGCTAATGGGTTCCTCAATCGCGCCGCTGTTTGCCATCTTCACGAACGTGTCCCCGGGTTGCGTGTCGACAAGCACATCGGGGTTCGCAACGCGTCAACGAGCCCACAGGGAAGGACATCGCCTCAGGGATTGCTGAGCGGGCGATAGTCTTCGAATTCCCACTGCGCGAAGCGCGAAATGCGCGTGGCGAGTTCCAACCAATCGGAACCTTCCTGGTCGGCAATCAGCCGCGTCAGGTACTGACGCAGCACGCGGGTATTCCACTCCTTCACGAAGATGTGGTGTCTCAGCTCAAGCGGACTATCACTTTGACGTGTCTGCTCTACCACCCACGAATCGGAGGCTACGACCACATTGAATGATTCTTCGCCCGGCTCACCTGATGGACCGACACCCAGTTCAACCAGGATTGCAAAAGCAGCGCCCGGGTCAGGAGCAAATGAATCGAAATCAACATCGGGGCTGCCAAGCGTTCGCAACTCTGCTCTCATCGGTCGATGATAGGGGGAGAAATACTCTCCCCGCTCAAGCGAATCTCGTATTGAGCCCACAAGCTCGGGCAGTGCGACATCAGCCGCATGCCGCGCCGTTGCCGAGACCGTCGATCAGCAGATCGAGATTGGCTGAGCCATACCCAACTACCTGTGTAAGGGCGCGCATTGCGTGCCATGAACTGACCCGGTAGACCCTTTCATGTCGCAAGCGCCATTGGATGTTCATGCCGCTAGGCTGGCGTACCGCTAACCCCGTAGCTCAATTATCGGCCCAGCGAAGTGCTACATAGGCCTCCCCGTCAAACGCGGTTGTAATCGCAGCAAGGATCGTTGACGCCACGCTCTCGCTCAACATTTCGGGATTGGTTCCCGGGCTCAGTGCCGCGAGTTCCTGTTCAGTCATCGAGGAGACAAAAGCATTCAAAGGCCACGCAGCGGTGCGGAGCAGATAGTCGGCCGCAGACCAGTCATGAATCGGGGCGAATCGTTCGATTCTGCGACCTATGACGAAATTCGGCTCGACGACGTCGCCCGCGGACAGGAACGCCGCGTCTTCCACATCCGCTTCGACGATAAGAGAGTTGCCGCCCAGTCCCGCTAGATAGGCAAGATAAGCACGCACCGTCTCCTGGGGCGCGCTTTGTCCGATCCCGATATTCGTCAAAGGCGAACGATGCGGGCCATTGTGGGCGACGAGTAATTTGGCCTGTTCGGCTGCGGCGATGCGTTTCACTACCGCACGGGTGAGCGCTGAGCCGAATTCGCCATCCCCCCTGTCGAGCGATACCTCGAACCACCGGCGGGCCAGGCCAAGGTCGAGGTCCACTCCAGGTCCCGAGCCCATAGCTAGCCTCGTTCGCTGTTCCGTGGACGTGCGCGGTTTACAGCACAGACAACGCCGAGCAAGAATCCGACTGCCCCGAAAGGCACAAAATTAGTCGACCAGGCGACCTTGGACTCGAATACGAATTCCGCGCATGCGGCTAGAGTCGCGCCGCCAAAGGTAAAGCACGAGGCACCGGATGCGAGGGCCCGCACGAGGAGGTGTTGTTTCGCGAATAACTTCAAGGCGAGGCTCGCCACCAGAGCTGTCAGGAGCCCTGCGAAGACGCCAATCGGGATCTCGAGAAGGAGAAATGACAAACCGAGGACTGCTCCGGACGGCGTAACTCCCGGCGCAGAGAGCGTTATCCCGCCTTGGAAGGCGATCCCTGCGACCACGCCCGCGATGACGCCGAGCGCAAGGGTTCCAGGACGCCCGCCGACGTGGGTACAGGGGCTACTACCGGCCATATCTGATTATGTCCTCCCTCAAGTCGTGATGCCCATGATCCCGAGTCGCTCGTTCGACTCCGACAGCGTGAGGGCCGCACAGCCATATCGCCAGCAAGGAAATTTCCTGCTCCGCACGGCCCGCTGTGAACGCGCGCGCCCTCCGAGGTCTCGCGAAAAATCCTGCCAGTCTCAGCGAGCTCCTCTGCCGAGAGTGCACGCCCACTCGAATCACGCAGGACCAGTCTCGGAGCCCCCATGCAGTCGCGATTGAGGCGTTCCTGAATTGGAGATAAGGGCCAGCTCCTCGACCGTGGCGACCAACGTCACCTCGTCGCCATCCGTGCCGATGATGCGCACTCTTCCTCCTGAAAAACGTCTCGTCGGATCTGGCCAGTACCGCTTCGGATTTCCAGGTCACGCCGAGTTCCAGTCTTCACGACGTCATCGACCAAGTCGACCGGGTATTTCCGGACGGCATCGCTCGAGCTATCAGGGAAACGCAACAGGCGTGCGATTGCTCGGGGTCGGTCGGCGGGGCTAGAGGGTCTCGAGCTCGTCGGAGTGGGGTTGAGCGTAGAGCTGGATGCCGGCCAGCGCGCACGCCGCAGCGCCCGGGAGCGAGTCGAGGATGTCGCCGAAGGGATGCTCGCCCTCGTCGCCGAAGAGCGCCCAGGCGGTGTCGGCGCCGTTGGTGAAGCTCGAGCCGTAGCGGATCCCCTCGAAGCCCACCTCGTCGAAAGCCGCGGCCCACTGTTGCGGGATGTCGTAGTCGTCCATCGTCGCGAGCATCCGTGTCACGTGGTGGTCCACGGCGTCGGCGGCGCCGATGTCGGCGCAGCGGAACGCACGGCCGGCACGGATGATCGAGACGACGAAGGCGTGGGCCAGGCTTGCCGGCACGACCCCTTGAGCGAAGACCTGCTCCCGGAGCTTCTCGCGCACCGCCGTCGTGACGTCGTCGGCGACGTAACAGGTGCCCTTCTCGTTCTGCAGGTTGAAACGGAAGGCCTGCGTGCCGTTGAAGAAGAACGGGCCGTTGTCCGGTCGATGCGACCGGTGCACCAGCCGACCCTCATCCAGGACCTCTGCGGGGAATCCCGACAGATCGCGATCAGCCGGGGGCGGGGGTTGGCGGCTCACGCGGCCCACGCCGCCGCGGTACGGCGGGCCTGCTCGAGCACGACCGAGGTCTGGCCGGCCTGCAGCAGTTCGGCGTTCGACTGACCGTCGGAGTCCGGGTCGTCGAGTCGGCCGTTCAGCCATTGTGCCCACAGCCACGGATCGTCGTGGCCTTCGGCGAGCACCGCGAGCACGGCTCGGAGGCCGGGGAGCATCTCGCCGCGCGGTCCGAACTGGAACGCCGGGAAGACCGCCTTCTCGTCGCTCGTCCACAGCCGCAGGATGTCGCCACGATTCGACGCCTGACGGATCGCCTCTCGCGACACCTTGCGGAGCGCGGTGAGACTGGTGGTCGTGTAGAACGGGCCGACGAAGCGGTTCACGGGGCTCCTGATCGGGGCGACCGGGAGTGGCCGCAGCATCGCGTCGGCGGCCTCATCCGGCGTCAGGATGCTCGCGAGCCCCCGCACCTGTTCGTCGGTCAGGGCACGCAAGCGTCGCTCGACCGCTTGCGCGACCTCGTGGCTGAAGTCGGCGGGAATTGGCTCGATCGACATCGGGCTCCTTCCGTCAAGTGCGTCAAGGAGATGGTAGATCGGGAGCGTCAAGTGCGTCAAGGTGCTGGTCGGCGGAGGCTGGCCGGACGTTGGCTCGAAACGGATGGGCCGGCTCCGAAGCCGGCCCATCCAGTAGCTCGCTGTCTTACTCGGCCGCGAGGGCTGCCGGCACGGGGGCCGGCTTGCCGGCGGGCGGTGCGTCGGTCGGGATCTGGCGGCCGGGGAGGAAGAAGGAGAGCGCTGTTGCCACCGCCGTGATGGCTATCGCCCACCAGAACGCGGTGTGGAAGGCGTCGACCGCGGCCACCGCTCCCGCCGCAGCGCCCGCATCCGCACCGCCCGCATCCGCACCACCCGCGCGGACCGCTCCGGCCGCCCCGGCCAGCACCACCGCCAGCACCGCCGTGCCGAAGGCCCCGCCGAGCTGCTGCGTCAGCCGGGTGATCGTGCTCGCGTGGGGCACCTCGGGCCGATCCAGCCCCACGAAGCCCACGGCCATGATCGGGATCATCACCGCCCCGAGTCCGAAACCGCGCACGACCAGCACGAGCGCGAGCATCCACACGCTGGTGTCGCCGTCGAAGAACGCGAACGGGATCGTCGCCAGCAGCACCACGGCGAAGCCCAGAACCGCGACCGTGCGCGCCCCGATGCGATCGGTGAGCCGGCCCGCGAGCGAGCGGCTGAGCAGCGAGCCGACGCCCTGCGGGATGAGCAGCAGGCCCGCGCCGAGGGCGTCGGTGCCACGGAGCTCCTGGAACGACAGCGGCAGCACGAGCATGCCGCCGTACAGGGCGGCGCCCATCAGGAACATCAGACCGGATGCCGCGGCGAGCGGGCGGTGCTTCAGCAGGCGGAGATCGACGAGCGCGTCACGGCGTCCGGCGCCGATCCCGTCACCCCGCGCGTCGCCGCGCCCGGCCCCGACGCCGCGACGCAGCCCGAACCCGCGGGTGGCGTGCAGCACGAACAGCACCAGCAGCACCGCGCCGGCGGCGAGGGGCGCCCAGACGTCGAGGCGCCCGAACCCGCCGTCGCCGGCCGCGTTGCTCAGCCCGTAGAGCAGCCCGACGACCGCGGGCGAGAGCAGCACCAGACCGAGCACGTCGAGGCGGGCCGTGCCGCGCGGGCCGTCGGCCGGGATGAACCGCCACGCCAGCACGAGCCCCACGACCCCGAACGGCACGTTGACCCAGAACAGCCACGGCCAGCTGCCGGCGCCGAGGATGAGCCCGCCGATCACCGGCCCGAGGATGGGGCCGAGTGCCGTCGGCAGCGATGCCACCGACATGACGCGGCCGAGCGACTGACCGCGCGCGGCCTGCATCAGCAGCGTGGTGAGCAGCGGCATCATCGCGCCGGCGCCGATGCCCTGCACCACCCGGAACGAGATCAGGCTGGCCGGGTCCCAGGCGAGCGAGCAGAGGATGCTGCCCACCGTGAAGACGACGAGCGCCGCCATCCAGAGTCGTCGGCCGCCGACGCGGTTCTGCAGCCAGCCGACGATCGGCACGGTCACGCCTAGCGCGAGGAGGTAGCCCGTGCTGACCCATTGGATCGTGTCGAGACTCGTGCCGAGATCGCCGGCGAGCGTGTGCAGCGCCACGCTGACGATCGTCGAGTCGAACAGCGGCGCCATCGCGCCGACGACCAGCGCGATGGCCAGCCGGGTGAGGTTCTTGTCCATGTCCACCTTAGATACGTTGGAGTGTCTTATTCGCAGCACTCTACGTCTCCGCGATAAGATACGCAAATGGATCTTGTTAAGACCCGCCGTCGAGGCGCCGAGCTCGAGGAGGCGCTGCTGGATGCGGCCTGGGCCGAGCTCCAAGAGGTCGGCTACCCGGCCTTCACCTACGAGGGGGTCGCCCAGCGCGCCGGCACCTCGAAGACCGTGCTCTACCGGCGTTGGCCGGCGAAGGTGGATCTCGTGCTGGCCACGCTCACCCACGGCGGCCTCTTCATGCGTCGCGAGCTCGCCGACACGGGCACCCTGCGCGGCGACATCCTGGCCACCCTCCGCGACTTCAACGCCGCCCGGGCCGAGTTCATGACGATGATCAGCGTCTATCTCTCGAGCATCCACGCCGACACCGGGCTCACCCCGGCCGACCTGCGCGAGCGGCTGCTCGGCGGCGGGGCCGACACCGGGCGCGTCCTGCTCGAGCGCGCGGTCGAGCGCGGCGAGATCCCCCGGCGCGACTGGCCGCGCGGGCTGACGACGCTGCCGGCCGATCTGGTGCGGCACGATCTCGTGATGACGCTGAGGCAGCTGCCCGACGCCCGCATCCTCGAGATCGTCGACGACCTCTGGCTCCCCCTCATCCGCTGACGCGGGTAGCGGTGCTGGCGCTGGTGTGCGTGCATCCTGGCGGACACCCCACGGCGCGATAGCGTGGCCTTCCGACGACTGGTGACGGGATGAGGGGGCACGGTTCGTGCGATCGATCGGCGCAGGCCTCCGGTGAGGAATCTCCGGGGATTCTGGATCGGCGTCGCGGCGACCGTCCTCACCACCGGCGCGGTCCTCGCCATCCAGTTCGCTCGCATCGCGGGTTCGACCGGAAGCATCGCGCAGGCGACGGCGACCGCGATCGGGGTGGTGCTCGCGGTAGCCCTCGCCTGGGCGATCGGCTATGGCGGCCTGGTGGCGGCGGGCGGGTGGTCGCGCCGCCGCCGACTCCTTCTGCAGCTGCAGCCCTGGCCCGTCCTCGTGGCGGCGACCCGCGACGAGCCGCTGACTCTCGAACTGCAGCGGGCGCGCGAGTGGAATCGACTCGGGCGGAGGAACATCCCCTGGGGCCTCACCCTCACGGCGGACGCCCACGGCCTCGGCCTCTGGTCTGACCGGTCAGGTCGCCTCGACGCCGAGATGTGGGTGCCCTGGACGTGGGTGTGGGACATCCAGCCCACGGTGTCCGCCTCCGGCCTGGATCGCTCCCGGGCCATCGGGATCGCGGCGGACTACCTAGGCGTTCGTGTCGACGTCGCCGTGCCGATCCGAGGCGGCTTCCCACTCGACACCGGCCTGGCCTCGCCCGAGAGCATCCTCCACCTCGTCGACGACCTCAACCGCCTCCGCTCGGTCGCTGCGCGCTGATGAGCCTGATCTCGTGAGCTTTCGCACCAGGCAGCGCGGTCGCTTCCAGCTAGCGAGGTCTGACTTTTCATGACATCCGGAATAATAGATAGTGAAACTCTCCGATAGTGTTACTATCCATGTAGGCGACCGGTCGGTCGTTTATCCGGGATAGCAGCGAAGGACCGTGCGCCCATGTCCACGATCGAAAGACCGCCCACGACCGCGGGGCGGGCGGGGCTCCGCCCCCTCGTCTGGCACCGCCCCCTACTCTGGCTCACCGCCGCGATGGCCGCTCTGGCGGTGGTCAGCGCGATCGGCATCGTCGTCGACCCGCGCGAGCTCGTCGGGGCACCCGCCTGGGCGAAACCGCTCAAGTTCGCGCTCTCCATCGGCCTCTACACCGCGACCCTGTCGTGGCTGATCGGCATGCTGCCCACCCGGCGCCGGCTCGGCTGGTGGATCGGCACCGTCACGGCGGTGTGCCTCCTCGTCGAGATCGTCGTCATCGTCGGAGCGGTGGTGACCGGCACGACCAGCCACTTCAACGTGTCGACGCCGTTCCACGCGGTCGTCTGGGAGGTGATGGCCGTCTCGATCGGGATCGTGTGGATGGCGGCGCTGCCCGTGGCCGTCCTCCTGTTCCGGGCGCGCCTCGGCGATCGGGCCCGCACGCTCGCCATCCGCAGCGGGTTCGTCGTGGGGCTGATCGGGATGGCGCTGGCCTTCCTGATGACGATCCCGGGCGCAGACCAGATCACGAACTACCAGGGCATCGTCGGAGCCCACACCGTCGGCCTGCCCGACGGCGGGCCCGGACTCCCCCTCCTGGGCTGGAGCACGGTGGCCGGCGATCTGCGGATCCCCCACTTCGTCGGGATGCACGCGCTGCAGCTGATCCCGCTCTCGGCCCTGGTGCTGGAGCTGATGGCCCGGGGCGTCGCCGCCCTCCGTGACGAGGTCACGAGGCGGAACGTCGTGGTCGTCGTCATCGCCCTCTATTGCAGCGTGCTCGCGCTCCTCACCGCCCAGGCCCTCTCGGGCGAGTCGATCGTGCGACCCGGGCCCGTGGTCGTCGCCGTCGCATCCGCCCTCTTCGCCGCGGCGGCCGTGGCGATCGCGATCATCATCCGCCGCTCGCCGACCCGCTCCCCCGCCCGTCCCCGCGGCCGCGCCGGCGCCTTCCCCGGGCGCACCTAGGCTGGCGTGCATGAAGATGGCAGAACTCGCGCGCCGATCCGGGATCCCCGTAGCCACGATCAAGTTCTATCTGCGGGAGGGCCTCCTGCCGGCGGGAGAGCACCGCGCCGCCAACCAGGCCGTCTACACCGACGAACACCTGCGGCGGCTCTCGATGATCCGGGCCCTCCTCGAGGTCGGAGGGCTCAGCGTCGCGGCCGCCAAGAACGTCTTGCAGGCCATCGACTCCGACATGCCGCTGGCCGAGGCGTTCGAGGTCGCCCAGCACGCGGTCTCCGAGAGCCCCGACCCCTCGACCTTGAACCCCGCCGCGGTCGCCGTCGTCGACGAGATCACCGCGGGCTGGAACACGCATCCGCACAACCCGGGGCGGCTCGTGGCCGCTCGCACGATCGACACCTTCTGGAGCATCGGGCAGGAGGGCTCGCACGACTGGTTCGCCCGCTACGCCCAGGCCGCCATGCTCGCGGCCGAGGCCGACCTCGACGTGCTCGAGGCCCGCGACGGGCGGGATGCGCAGGCCGAGACCGTGGTCGTCGGCACCCTGCTCGGCGATGCCCTCTTCGCCGCGCTCCACCGCGCCGCTCAGGAGCACGTGTCATCGCTCCGGTTCGCCGGCGGGCCGGGACGGCGTGAGGGATAGCACCCTCTCGGCACGGCGCGCCGTGTTCTCAGCCTGGGCCGCTAATGTCTCGCCTGATGAACGGAACGACGGCCGCATGAGCAGATCGACGGCACAGGCCAGGCACGGCCGACAGGCCACCCCTTCGGCGGCGGGCCTCGTGCTCCGCTCGCTCGGCGTCGCGGTCTGCGTGCTCCTGGTCGCGGGCATCGCCGTCGTCGGTTACGCCGTGAACAGCGTGTCCACCGCCTTCCAAGAGGCCGCCGTCGACATCGGCGGCAGCACGCCCCCGCCTCCCCCGCCGTTCCTCGGAGCCATCGAGGGCGGCTTCAACATGCTCATCGTCGGCAGCGACAACGACGACAAGCAGGGCGACCAATACGGCGAGCGCGAGGGCACGTTGAACGACGTCAACATCCTGGTGCACGTCGCCGCCGACCACCGCAACGCCGTGGTGCTGAGCCTGCCGCGCGACCTCGTCATCCCGCAGCCGGCCTGCGACGACTCGGATGCGGTCTCCGCCCAGCCGCTCAACGCCGCATGGGGGCGGGGCGGTGACAACGGCCTCGGCTGCGTGGTCGCGACCGTGCGCGACCTGACCGGTCTCGACATCCCCTACGCGATGGAGACCTCCTTCAACGGCGTGATCGAGATGAGCAACGCCGTCGGTGGCGTCGACGTCTGCGTCACCGGCGAGATGAGCGACGAGTTCACCGGTCTCTTCCTCACCCCCGGGCACCACGTGCTGCAGGGCGCCGACGCGCTCGCCTTCCTCCGCAACCGCCACGGCGTCGGCGACGGCAGCGACCTGGCCCGCATCGGCTCGCAGCAGCAGTACCTCTCATCGCTGCTGCGCACGATCAAGAGCTCGAGCACCCTCTCCGACCCGGCCAAGGTCTACGGCCTGGCCCAGGCGGTCGCCCAGAACATCACGCCCTCAACGAGCCTCAAGGGCGCCGACACCCTGGTCTCGCTAGCGCTGGCCCTGAAGGACATCGACCTCTCGAAGGTCGTCTTCGTCTCGTACCCGGTGGCGGCGTACGTCGAGAACCCGAACCAGGTTCAGCCGATCCCGAGCCTCGCCGACGAACTGGTTCAGCGGATCGCGACCGACCAGCCCTTCTCGCTCGACACCTCGTCGACCGCGACCGGCTCGACCGCCGAGGGCACGGCGACGGATGCGGGCGGCACGACCACGCCGACCGACCCCGCCACGCCGACCGACCCGAGCACCCCGGCCGCGCCTCCTGCGACCGATGCTCCGACCGACTCGGCCTCGACCCCCGACGTGATCGAGGGCCTCAAGGGCCAGACCGCGGCCGAGCAGACCTGCGCGAACCCGTTCGAGGACTGACCTCAGAGCCCCGCGATCACCGGCCCGCGCTCGAGCCGCCCGCGATCACCGACCCACGCTCGAGCCGCACCGTGACCAGCAGCACCCCGGCGAGCAGCGCCCCCAGCCCGCCGACCGCCATGTCGCCGATCGTGTCGTCGTACTCGACGAAGATCGCCGAGCTCACGTAGGTCTTGCCGATCCACTCCACCATCTCCCACAGCGCGCTGACGGCGAGGCCGACCGCGGTGGTGATCAGGATGCCGCCGGCCGCCGAGAACCCCTCGCTCCGCGGGCGGGCCACCGCCCCGAGCCGCGCCAGGAAGAAGAAGGCCACGATCGCGATCGCTCCCGTGCAGACGAGGTGCACCGGGATGTCCCACCACGGCACCCGCGTGTAGAGGTCGAGCACGTTGCTCCACGCGGCCGTCAGCAGCACGACGCAATAGGCGACGTCGAAGCCCGCGCGCATCCCGAGGAATCGCGGCAGCAGCAGACCCGGCAGCACGAACGCGAGGATGCCGGCATCGGTCGCGCTGAACAGCACCGCGGCGACGATCACGCTCACCAGGCCCAGGATGCGCAGCGCATCCGCGATGAGTTCGGCGGCGCCGCGCGGCGGACGGAGGAACTCCGCGATCACCCGGTCGCCTCGGGCAGCCGCAGCACCGCCTGCACGGGCAGGTGGTCGGAGGCCCAGACCCCGTCGGGCCGGCGCGGGTCGATGCCGATGCGGTCGACGGTGATGCCGGGGGTCACCGCGATCCAGTCGATGCGCTTGCGCTTGAGCTGCGGATCCCGGTAGTTCGTGAAGGTGCCCCATGCGGGCGTGAGCCGGGTCTCGGCCGCACCCCACGCATCCGTCAGCACCCCGTCGCGGAACAGCTCGACCAGCGCGGTCGTGCCCTCGCCGGTGTTGAGGTCGCCGGTCACGATCGCGGGGAGCCCCGAATCGGCGACGAGCTGCCGCACCTGCGCCGCCGCCCGCACCCGGGCGCGGCGGGAGAAGTTGTCGAAGTGCGTGTTGATCGCGAGGAAGCGGATGCCCGTGGCCCGGTCGCGGAACTCCGCGCGCACGAGCTCGCGCGGGGTGAGGTTGCCCCAGCCGCGGGATCCGGGCTTGTCGGGGGTGTCGGAGAGCGCGAGCTGCGACCAGGCGAGCAGGCGGAGCCGGTCGGTGTCGAAGTAGATCGGCGTGCCCTCGCCCTGGCCGTCGGCGTTGCGGCCGTGCCCGATGCGCCGGTGGCCGCGGCCGAGGGCCTGGGCGACGAAGCGCGCCTGGCCGGGCAGGGCCTCCTGCACTCCGAGCAGCGTCGGGCGCTCGGAGCGGAGCAGCTCGGCGACGGCCGGCTGCCGGGTGCTCCAGCGGTCGGCCGAGGGCGGCAGGGCCTTGGGCATGCGGCGGCGGATGTTGAACGTCATGACGTGCAGGAGAGGTGCGTCGACCCGCCCGATGAGCACTTTTTCCTTCACCCTCCGAGCCTAGGCCGAGCCGTCCCGCCCCGCCCGGCCCGCGCCCGCCTGACTGTCCGCGATCCGTCAGTTGTGGTCGCTAAACCGGGCGGATGGCGACCACAACTGACGGGTCGATGACAGTCGGGGGCGGGCCAGGGGAGGAGGGGGTCGAGGACAGTCGGGGGCGGGTCAGGGGAGCAGGGGGTCGAGGATGACTTTGCCGCGCACCGCACCCGTGTCGACGAGCACCTGCGCCTGCGCCGCATCCCGGAGCGGCAGGCGCAGACCGATCTCGACCTCGAAGTCGCCGAGCTCGATCAGCTCGAGCGTCACGGCGTAGGCGGCGGCGCGCAGGGCGAGCTCCTCGGGGGTGGGCGGCACGGGCTTGCCCCCGGCCCAGGCCTGGATGCCGAGTTCGGCCGCGCGGGCACCGGCGACGATCGTGCCGATGCGCTGGCGGTCGGGCACCAGTTCGATCGAGGTCTGGAGCGCCTCGTCGGTGCCGGCCGCGTCGAGGGCCGCGTCGACGCCCTCGGGTGCGAGCCCGCGCACGCGGTCGGCGAGACCAGGGCCGTAGGCGACCGGGATCGCGCCGAGCTCGCGGAGCCGTTCGTGGTTACGCGGGCTCGCGGTGGCGATGACGGTCGCTCCCCAGTCGCGGCAGAACTGCACCGCGGCCTGGCCGACCGCCCCCGAGCCGCCGTGCACGAGCACCGTCGTGCCGAGCTCGACGCCGAGCGACTTGAGGGCCTGATACGCGGTGCCGGCCGGGATGCCGATGGCGGCCGCCTCGTCCCAGCCGACCGCGGCGGGCTTGCGCACGAGCTGCTCGGCGCGGGCGACGACGTGGGTCGCGTACGCGTTCTTCGCCTGGCGGATGACGACCTCGTCGCCGACCGTCCAGTCATCCACCCCCGCGCCGACCTCGATGACGACGCCTGCCGCGTCGAACCCCGGAACTCGCGGCGTCTGGATCGGATCGCTCGACCGCAGCCCCGTTCGCAGCTTCACGTCGATCGGGTTCACACCGATCGCCCGCGTCTCGACCACCACGCCGCCGGCCGGCGCCGACGGGGTCGGCACCTCGACGAACTCCAACACCTCGGGCCCGCCGAACTCGCGGTACTGCACCTGCTTCGCCATGCCCGCAATGCTATTCCCGGACCGCCGCGCACTCCCCTCGCATGTCGGGATGCGTCACGTCGTCGCGTCAGCAGAGGCGGAGGTCGGCCACCTGATCCCACAGCGTCGACTCGCCGCCGATGAGCGACACCGCCGCGGTCTCACTCGCCGCGAGGTGCCGGAGCGCCGCGTCAGGGACGCAGCTCTGCGGCACGACGTACAGCGGCGCTCCCGCGTGGGCGGCGATGGCCCCGCCGGAGAGCGCATCCGGGAACTGGGCCCCCGCAGCGAGATACGCGGCGGACGGGTCGGGGAATGCCGCCTCGTTGACCGCCACGGAGGTCGCGTAGCGATCGGCGCCGGAGAGACGCGTCACCGTGCCGAGCGTTGCGAGGTCGGTGGCGACGCCCGCGGAGACGGTGCCGGTACCGCCCACCACGGTGAACGACGTGGCACCGAGTTGGGTGAGCAGCGACTTGGTCGCATCATCCACCTTCGACGCTGTGCCGTTCACGATGACGAGCGGTTCGTCGTGTGCCCCGGCGGCCGCCGAGGCCGAGAGAGCGTCGGGGAAGGTCTGCCCGCTGGCCACGTAGACGTGCTTCGCGCCGGCGGAGAACGCGGCGTCCACGACCGCTCGGCCGGTGGCGTAGCGGTCGTCTCCCGCGATCCGGGTGACGGTGCCCGCGAGCGTCCGGAGCGAGGCCTCGGTCTGAGCCGAGACCGAGCTCGTGCCGCCGACGACGACGATCTTGGCCGGATGCAGACGCCTGATCTCGCCGGCGACCTCGTCGGGCAGGGCGGCCGGGTCGGTGAGCAGCAGCGGACCGTCCTGCGTGCCCGCGGCGGCGCCGGCCGCCAGGGCGTCGGGGAAGCCCGTGCCGGAGGCGACGTACACGACCGGTGCCGAGTCCGGGAACGCGGTCCGCGATGCGGCGACCGCGGTGGAGTACCGACTGTCCCCCGCCAGCCGCGCGACCGCCGGGTGCCACCCGATCGTCGTGAGGTCGATGACCCCGAGCCGCCCCTTCTCTCCGTACGTCTGGACCGTCACCAGCGATTCGAAGGCCCACGATCCATCAGGCGTGACTGACAAGCCGGACATCGGTGCAGTGGGGGGTGCGTTCACCGGCTGGGAGTAGTCGGGCACCCTGGCACTCACCGTCAGCGATTCGGTGTCCACCTCGAAAATCGCCCTCCACGTCCTCACGAGCACGGATGTCGTGCTCGGCACCGGTGTGAGCCCGAGTACGTCTTCGTCATCGCCTAGCGGGACGAACGATGAGGAGCCGTCGCTCAGGTCGATGACGGTGACACCGCGAGGAGCACCGACGATGAGAGCGCTGTCGTCCGCGCTGAGACGACCGGACCATGCGTAGCCCTTCGGAGCGACGAAAAGTGTCCGCACGCCGGTGGCCAGGTCCAGACGCTCGAAGGTCGTCGGACCGGGGCCGGAACTTGGCACGGGCCTGGACATCACGAACGCTGAATCCGCGGACCAGGCGAAAGGAACCAGCTGAGGGCTGTCGAAGGCGCGGAGAATCGCTCCCGAGATCAGGTCCACTGCGGAGAATCGGTAAGTGAAGACCAGCCCGACCTGATGCACCGACTCGACGAACGCGATGAGGCCGTCCGGCGTGAAGTGCGGCTCCGTGACGACGTCTGCTTCTGGAAGCGGGACCTCCTTCGACACCTCGAAGGTCGTCGCATCGAGCACCGTGACCATATCGGCCTGCACCAGCACCAATCGCCGACCGTCTGGCGAAGCCGCGATGGTCGCCGGTGTGGCGAGGGGACGGGTTTTCATCACCGTCAGCGTTGCGGCGTCCAGCATCGAGAGCGAGTAGGGAGCGTCGTCGACATGAGTCTTTGACACGACGAAGACTCTCGAGCTGTCCGGGGCGACCACGATCCGCTGCACGACTCCCGGGAACGAGGCGACCGCTCGTTGGGAGCGAGTCGAGACGTCCATGGCGGTCACGACGTGTTGAGTCTCGAAGGTCGGGTCAGGCCTGAGGTAGATGGAGGCGCTGTCAGGCGAGACCACCGGCACTGTGGCCATGAAGGGAAGGTCCAGGTAGCCGGCACCCGGGGCGACGGGAACCGGCGTCGCGGCCGGCGCGTCGCTACCTACCGGCTCGGCAGACGCGGGAGCGGCCATCGCCCCCATCAGAGTGAGCAGCAGGGCTCCGGTGACGACGGCGGCGAGCTTGCGATGATGGCGCGGTGCACGCGCGTGATTCCCCATGGCGCGATCGTAGTCGACAGGTGTGGACGGATGTGACACCGCAGGTGAGCGGCGTGGGTCAGCGGCGGACGGGATCGGCGTGGGCGAAGGCCGCCAGGTCGGCGGGGTGGGCGAAGCCGCGCCAGTCGCTGGGGTGGGTGCAGGCGATCGCACCCGCCAGCGCGCCGTCGCGGAGCGCCTCGGAGACGGGGCGGTCGGCGAGACGCGCCGCGAGGTAGGCCGCGGTGAAGGCGTCGCCCGCGCCGACGGTATCGACGACGGGGACGGCGAACGCATCCTGGTGCAGCGCCTCGCCGTCGGCCACCGACGCGCTGGCGCCGTGGGGGCCCCGCTTGAGCACGGCTTCGGCCGGGCCGAGCGCTCGGAGAGCTGCGAGCAGCGCGTCCGTATCATCGTGTGGCTCAGAGGCGGGGGCACCAACGACCAGACGCGCCTCGTCGTCGCCGGCGATGACGAGGTCGGCCCGGGCGACGAGGGCGCGCAGCACCGACGCCGCCTCCGCGTCGGGCCAGAGGCGCGAGCGGTGGTTCACGTCGAACGAGACCCGGCAGCCGGCCGCCCGCGCCCGATCGATCGCGACCGAGACGGTCTCGCGCGCCGAGGCCGAGAGCGCCGGGGTGATGCCCGTGAGGTGCAGCAGGGCGTAGCGGCCGAAGTCGACCGCATCCAGATCGGCCGGGGTCAGCCGACTGCCCGCGCTGCCGGCGCGGTAGTAGGTCACCTCGGTGCGTCCGGCGTGGGGCGTGGCCTTGATCATCAGCCCGGTCGGCGCCCCGGCATCGGCGAGCGCGACGACGTCGATGCCCTCCGCACGCAGGTCGCCCGAGACACGGCCACCCAACGCATCCTCACCGACCCGGCCGAGCCAGGTCACCGGCACGCCCAGGCGCGCCAGCCCGACGGCCACGTTGCCCTCGGCGCCGCCCGTCTCGAGGTGCGCGGTCGCCAGGTGCTCGAGTCCCCCGATGCCCTCGCCGCGGATGAGCGCCATGCTCTCCCCGATCGTCAGCACCCCGCCCGGCCGCTCGCCAGCGCCTTCATTCAGGGCCCCGCCGCCGCTCACGAGCGCACCGCCGCCAGTGCCGCCGCCACGTCGGCCGCTGCCGCGCGCGCCAGGCCCGCGATCCGCTCGAAGTCGCCCGCCGCGATCGCGTCGCGCGGCACCACCCAACCCCCGCTGACCGCGAAGACCGACGGATGCTCCAGATACTCCCGCGCGTTCGCCTGCGACACCCCGCCGCTGGGCAGGAAGCGGGCGGTCGGGAACGGCCCGGCCAGCGCATCCAGATACGCGGTACCGCCGAGCACCCCCGCCGGGAAGACCTTCACGTGATCGAGCCCGGCGCGGAGCGCCCGCCCGAGCTCGGTGGGCGTCGCCACGCCCGGAACGATGTCGAGCCCCCGCGCCTGAGCATCCGCAACGACCTCGTCGTCGAAGCCCGGGGTCACGGCGAACCGCGCCCCCGCACCGACGGCGGCCGCGAGCTGCCCCGGCGTGACGACCGTGCCGACACCCGCGACGAAGCCCGGCACACCGGCCGCCGCCTCGAGCGCGGCGAGCGCCGCCGGGGTGCGGAGCGTGAACTCCCCGCAGCCGATCCCTCCCGCCACCAGCGCCTCGGCGAGGTCACGGGCGCAGGATGCGTCGTCGATCACGACGACCGGCACGATCCACTGCCCGGCGAGCGAGAGCGGCGCCCCGGCAAGCGGCGCGCCCGCAGCGAACGCCGACGACGAACCGCCCGCCGAGCCGGCAAGCCCCCCGCTCGGCGACCCGGCCGACCCACCAGCCGTCGCCGAGCCGACCGAACCGCCCGAACCGGCCGCGGCACCAGAGACGCTGCCGGCCACCCCGCTCACCGCCCCAGCCATCCGCCGTCGACCGGCAGGATGATCCCGTCGACGTAGTCCGACGCCGACGACGCCAGGAACACCGTCGCCCCGGCCAGGTCGTCGGCCTTCCCCCAGCGCCCGGCCGGGATGCGGGCGAGGATCGCCTCGGCCCGCACCGGGTCGTCCTGCAGCGCCTGGGTGTTGTCGGTCGCGATGTACCCGGGGGCGATCGCGTTCACGTTGACACCCAGCGGCGCCCACTCGTTGGCGAGCGCCTTGGTCAGCCCGGCCACTCCCGACTTCGCGGCGGTGTAGCCCGGCACGTTCACCCCGCCCTGGAAGCTCAGCATCGACGCCGTGAAGATCACCTTGCCGCGCCCCCGCTCGATCATCCCCGCGGCCACGGCCTGCGTCAGCCGGAACTGGCTCGTGAGGTTGACCGCGAGCACCCTGTCCCACAGCTCCATCGGATGCGTCGCCGCCGGCGCCCGCTCGATGGTGCCCGCGTTGTTGACGAGCACGTCGACCGGTCGCCCGGCCAGGGTGCGGCCGAGCTCGTCGACCGCCGCGGGATCCGCGAAGTCGCAGGCGATCGCCTCGAACGAGCGGCCCGCCGCCTCGACGGCCTCGCCGATCGTACTGCCGGTCGTCGGGATGCTGGCGCTCACCGCGATCACGTCCGACCCGGCCTCGGCGAGCGC
Organism: Herbiconiux sp. 320_LB; assembly: GCF_059691755.1. Lineage (NCBI taxonomy): Bacteria > Bacillati > Actinomycetota > Actinomycetes > Micrococcales > Microbacteriaceae > Herbiconiux > Herbiconiux sp. 320_LB. Next base: position 729,894 of record NZ_JCAWAD010000002.1, read on the forward strand.
CTTGGCCATCGCGAACCCGATGCCGCGGCTCGCTCCGGTCACGACCGAGAGCCGCCCCTCGAGCGAGAACGAGGCGCTCATGCCCCGGCCCCGGCCCGCACGTCGACCAGGATCTTCATCGCCCGACCGCTCTCGAGCTCCTCGAGCGCCTGCTGGGTCTCGGCGAGCGGCACGCTCCGGGTGATCAGGGCGTCGGCCGGGATGGTGCCGTCGGCGATCAGCTCGACGGCGCGCTCGAAGTCGGTGCGCTGGTAGACGCGCGCACCGCGGATGGTCAGCTCGCGCCAGAACACCCGCTGCAGGTCGATCTCGCGCGGGGTGGGGTGGATGGCGACGACGACGAGGGTGCCACGCACCTTCGCGAGCGCCGTCGCGCCGAGCACGGCGGCCGCGGCGCCGGAGACCTCGAAGACGACGTCGGCGCCGGCCCCCTCGGTCCACTCCTCGACCCAGGCGGTCTGGTCGACGGCGCGGGGGTCGACGGTCGTGAAGCCGAGCTCCTCGACCTGCGCCCGGCGGCCCGCGTCGACCTCGATCACCACGACCGACGCCCCGACGGATCGGGCGACGGTCGCGATCAGCACGCCGATCGGGCCACCGCCGATCACGACCGCCTTGTCGCCGGCCTGCAGCTCGGCGCGGCGCACGTCGTGCACGGCGACCGCGGTCGGTTCGACGAGGGCGGCGTGGTCGAGCCGAATGCCCTCGGGCAGTGCCACGAGCGTGCCGGCCGGCACGTTCCACAGCCGCTGCAGCGCACCGGGTGAGTCGATGCCGATGAAGTCGAGGTTCTGGCAGATGTGCGAGTTGCCGGCGAGGCACGCCGGGCAGGTGCCGTCCCAGGAGAGCGGCATCACGGTGACCAGGTCGCCGACCGCCCAGCCCTCGACGCCCTCGCCCACGGCGGCGATGGAGCCGCTCATCTCGTGACCGAAGACGATCGAGTCGCCGACGCGCGCATCCATCGACCCGTGGAAGATGTGCAGGTCGGTGCCGCACAGCCCGACGTGGGAGACGTCGATCTGCACCTGGCCGGGCGGGGGCGGAGGCGTGGTCTCCGCCTCGGCGATCTCGATGGTGCGATTCCGCACGTAACTGGCAGTCAGCACTGACTCAACCTTCCGTCATCGGGGGGGGTGTCCTTGGTTCCGCCGACACCGGGAGGCTCGCTCCTTGCGCGTCGACATCCGCTAAAGTAGCATGAGCAAACGATTGAGCAAAGGCTTCCCCAAATCAGGTGCCAAGCGTGATCGGGGCGGAGCGCCCACCCGCAAGGATGCGGGTCCGGACCAGAAAGTGACACAGGTGCGATGACGGCACAAGGGACTCTGCCGCTGGACGGCATTCTCGTTCTCGACTTCAGCCAGTTCCTCGCCGGACCGGTGGCCGCCATGCGGCTCGCCGACCTCGGCGCGCGGGTGATCAAGGTGGAGCGCCCCGGAACGGGCGACATCGGGCGCACGCTCGCCTTCGCCGGCCGCATGGCCGACGGCGACACCGTCTCGTTCCACGCGATGAACCGCAACAAGGAGTCGATCACCGCCGACCTCAAGGACTCGGCCGACCTGGCCTATGTCAAGCAGCTGGTGGCCCAGGCCGACGTGATCATCCAGAACTTCCGCCCCGGCGTGATGGAGCGCATCGGCCTCGACTACGAGTCGGTGCGGGAGGTCAACCCCTCCATCGTCTACGCCAGCGCCACCGGCTACGGTTCGGAGGGCCCCTGGGCCTCCCGGCCCGGGCAGGATCTGCTGGCCCAGGCCATCTCCGGGGTGCCGTGGCTCAGCGGCTCCGCGGCCGACGGCCCGGTGCCGGTCGGCCTCTCGATCGCCGACCACCTGCTCAGCTGCCACATCGCCCAGGGCGCCACCGCCCTGCTGGTGCGCCGGTTCCGCACCGGAGAGGGCGGGCTGGTCGAGTCGAGCCTGCTCGAGGCGATGCTCGACCTGCAGTTCGAGCTCCTCAGCGTGAAGCTCAACGACGAGTCGATCGCGGTCCAGCGGCACGGCGAGCACTCGGCGCACGCCTTCCTGGCCGCGCCCTACGGCACGTACCCCACCTGCGACGGCTACCTCGCCATCGCCATGAACCCGATCCCGAAGCTGGGCGAGCTGCTGGGGCTGCCCGAGCTCGCGTCGATGACCGACCCGCAGGATGCGTGGGACCAGCAGGAGCGGATCGAGGCCGTGCTGGCCGACCGGTTCGCGACCGACACGACCGAGCACTGGCTGGGCATCCTGGATGCGGCCGACGTCTGGTGCGCGCCCGTGCTGACCCTCGACGAACTGATCGAGAGCGACGGCTTCGCCGCGATCCGGATGACGCAGGAGGTCGACCGCCGCGGCACGACGCTGACCACGACCAGGAGCCCGCTGCGGGTCGATGGCCGGGTGCTCGCCAGCCGCAAGGCCGCGCCGCTCCTCGGTGAGGACGACGAGCGGGTGCGCGCGGAGTTCCCGCCGGCCGCCGCATCTACCGGAGCCGCGACCGCGAGCACGCCCACGCCCACGCCCACGCCCACGCCCACGAACACGTCTACGACCACCACCCCCGCCCCGATCGCGGAGCCGGCCTCATGACCGTCCACCTCCGCGGCATGACCTGGGAGCACGCCCGCGGCCACGGCAGCGTCGTCGCGGCCGCCGAGGCCTACCGCGCCCTGCGCCCCGACGTCGAGGTGACCTGGGAGTACCGCTCCCTGCAGGCCTTCGCCGACTACCCGCTCGAGAAGCTCACGGACGACTTCGACCTGCTCGTCATCGACCACCCGCACATCGCGTTCGCGGCCGAGAACGGCCTCTTCGCACCGCTCGACGGCGCCGGGCACGACGACGAGCTGGCCCTGCTCGCCCGCCAGTCGGTCGGCGCCTCGCACCGCTCCTACTCCTACGCCGGGCGCCAGTGGGGGCTCGCGAGCGACGCGGCCGCGCAGGTCTCCGTCTTCCGGCCCGACCTGCTCGAGCGGGCCCCGGCCGACTGGGACGAGGTGATCGCCCTGGCCGAGGAGGGCCGCGTGCTCTGGCCTTACAAGCCGGTCGACGCCTTCTCCAGTCTGGTCACGGTGGCCGCGGGCCAGGGCGAGGAGGCGATGCGCACCGAGGGCGTCTTCCTCACCGCTCCGGCGCTCGGGGCCGCGATGGCGGTGCTCCGGCGACTGGCGTCACTGGTGCCGAACGACAACGCGACCTGGAACCCGATCCAGACGGCGGATGCGCTGAGCAGCGCCGACAACGACCGCTACGCCTACTCCCCGCTGCTGTTCGGCTACACCAACTACAGCCGCGAGGGCTTCCGGCCGCACCGCCTCCGGTACACCGACATCCCGGCCTCGACCCGGGGCGTGCAGGGCTCGCTCCTCGGCGGCGCCGGCATCGCGGTCTCGGCGGCCTCGAGAAACCGGGACGAGGCCATCGCCCACGCCTTCTGGCTGGCCTCGGCCGAGGTGCAGGAGGGCGTCTACTACGACGGCGGCGGCCAGCCCGGCAACGCCGTGGCCTGGGAGAGCGACCGCACGAACGCCGACAGCCTCGACTTCTTCCGCGGCACCCGGGCGACGCTCGAGGGGGCGTACGTGCGTCCCCGGCATCCGCGGTACATCGAGCTGCAGAACGAGGTGTCCGAGCACATCACGGCCGCGCTCCGCGGCGAGCTCGACGACGACGACCTGCGCATCCGTCTCGACGCGGGTGTGGCGACCTGGCTGGGAGGGCCCGAACGATGATCACGATCGACCGCTACTACGAGGACTTCCAGGTCGGCGAGCGGCGCGAGAGCGTCGGCCGCACGATCACCGAGGCCGACATCGTGCTGCACGCCGGGCAGACCGGCGACTTCTTCCCGCATCACATGGATGCCGAGTGGATGGCGACGCAGCCGGCCGGTCAGCGGATCGCGCACGGCACGCTCATCCTGTCGGTCGCGGTCGGCATGACCGCCGGCGACATCAACCCGCAGGCCATGTCGTACGGCTACGACCGCATCCGGTTCATCAAGCCGGTCTTCATCGGCGACACCATCCGGGTCACCGCGGAGATCGCCGAGAAGGCCCCGCACCCCAAGCGCCCCGAGGGCTACGGCTACGTGCACGAACTCGTGACGGTCACGAACCAGCGGCACGAGACCGTGCTCGTGCTCACCCATCTCTACCTCGTGAACGCCCGCTCCGCGCTGTCCCTAGACTGATCCGATGGCGACCCTCAGCGATGTGGCGTCGATGGCGGGGGTCTCCGTCTCGGCGGTCTCCCGCGTGCTCACCGGCGCCGCGGATGCGCGGGTCAGCGAGGCCACGCGCAAGCGCATCCACGACGCCGCCCGCGAGCTCAACTACCGGCCCAACTACGCCGCCCGGGCGCTGAAGTTCTCGCGCACCAACGTGGTGGCGCTGGTCGTGCCCGATCTCACGAACGCGATCGTCAGCGAGCTGATGCGCGGGGTGGAGGACGAGGGGTACGAGCGCCGCTACATGGTGCTGCTCGCCCGGGCCGAGAGCGAGCTCGAGGAGTACGCCCTGCCGCGGCTGATCGGCGAGGGCCGCATCGACGGCGCCCTGGTGCAGGCGGCGGATGCGATGCTCCCGAGCGAGCTGAGCGAGCAGATCGACAGCGGGCTCCCGGTCGTCTACGTCAACTCCAACCACCCGGAGGACGGCGGTTTCGTCGACCTGCAGGACGAGCTGGGCGCACGCATCGCCACCCGCCACCTGATCGGTCTCGGCCACAAGCGGATCGCCTTCGTGGGCGGCCTGCCCTCCTCGGTCACCGGCCGCCGCCGGGTCGCCGGCTTCCGCGCCGAGATGGCCGACGCCCGGCTGCCGGTCGACGACGCCCTGGTCACCGACCTCGGCTACGAACTCGTCGTCGGCCGCGCGGCCGTCGAGCAGCTGCTGCGGCACGAGGTGCGACCCACCGCCATCGTCGTGGCCAACATCAACGCGGCCTTCGGGGTGCTGCTCGAGCTACGAGGCCGCGGGGTCAGCGTGCCGCACGACATCTCGATCGTGGCCATGCACGACGCCTGGACCGCCGACAACACCTGGCCGCCGCTGACCACGGTGAAGATGCCGCGGTACGAACTCGGCCGGGCGGCCATGGCCGCGCTCTACGACCGCATCCACGACGGCACGGTGCCGCAGCTCGTGGTCACCGACCCGCCCCCGCGCCTGATCATCCGGCAGTCGACGGTCTCGCCGCGGCCGTGACCCGGGCCTGATCGGCGGCCCGACCGGCGCCGGCCGGAAGGCGGAGACGGGGGTCGAGGATGTTCAGAATCGCTCAATCGTTTGTGCAGTAGGAGGAAACAGGTGTATCCGATCATCGACGCCCACCAGCACGTGTGGGACCCGGCCCGCGCCGACTACCCCTGGCTCGGCCCCGCGATGTCGCCCATCGACCGGAGGATGACCTTCGACGACGTGCTCCCCGAGCTGCGCGCCGCGGGGGTCGACTTCACCGTGCAGGTGCAGTCCTCGGACAACGCGGAGGACACCGAGCTGATGCGCGAGTCGGCGGCGGCGCATCCCGAGGTCGCGGGGATCGTGGGCTACGCCCCCCTGGACCGCCCCGCCGAGGCGGCCGACGTGGTGGCCTCCTGGGCCGGCGACTCCCTGTTCGTGGGGGTGCGCACCCTCATCCACGAGCAGCCCGACCCCGACTGGCTGCTGCGGCCGGAGGTCGACGAAAGCCTCGGCCTGCTGGAGGAGGCGGGCCTGCCGTTCGACGTGGTGGCAGTGCTGCCGCGCCATCTGGAGCTCATCCCGATCCTCTCCGCGCGGCACCCCGGGCTGCGGATGGTGATCGACCACCTCGCCAAGCCGCCGATCGGTCTGGGGGGCGACTCGCCCTGGGCCGGACTGATCGCCCGGGCCGCCGAGAACCCCAACGTCTACGGAAAGGTGAGCGGTCTCTACTCGGCGACCGATCGGATGGGCGACTGGACGACCGACCTGGTGCGGCCCATCGTCGACCACGCCCTGGAGGTCTTCGGACCCACCCGGCTGATGTACGGCGGCGACTGGCCGATCTCGGTGCTCGCGGGCGGCTACACCCGGGTCTGGAACGGGCTGCTGCCCCTGTTCGACGCCCTCGACGCGGCCGATCGCGAGCAGCTGCTCGGCCGGACGGCCGCGCGCTTCTACGGGCTCGACCCGGCCCGGATCGGCCTTTCATGAACTCGGACCGCAAAATTTGCGCAAACGTTTGACTAAGGCCGCCCGCCCGGGATAACGTGACACCGGCACCAAGCGGGAGATCCCGCTCGCTCAGCAAACCGCAGTGTGGCGATTGCTCTCACTGCTCTCATCAGGGAGTGTCAATGAAGACAAGAAGATTCCTTTCCGCAGGAGTCGCCCTCGCCGCAGCATCGCTTCTCCTAGCGGGTTGTGCGGGCGGAGGCGACTCGACCACCGCGAGCAACCAGACCGACTCGGGCGGCAAGATCACGGTGTGGGTCGACCCGCCCCGCGTCCCCGCAGCCGAGGCCTTCAAGAAGGCCTACCCGGACATCCCGATCGACGTGGTGCAGATCGACGGCACGGTCGGCGGCCAGACGGTCCGTCAGTCGTTCGCGAACTTCGACTCTGCGGGGCAGGGATGGCCGGACGCCATCTTCTTCCCCTCGAACGACGACATCGCCTGGGCGACGAACTCGACCAGCAACTACGCGGCCGACCTCACCGACCTGCTACCGGACGTCATCAAGGGCTACGACCCCGCGGTCATCTCGTTCTGCGACATCGACGGCAAGATCCGCTGCCTCCGCAACGACGCAGCGCCCGACGTGTTCTGGTACAACAAGGCCTTCTTCGACGAGAAGGGCTACACCGTCCCGACCACCTGGGAGGAGTACGCCGACCTCTCCGTCACGATCGCCCAGGAGAACCCCGGCAAGATCTCGGGCTTCCTCGGTGACGCCTACGCCGTGAACCGGTACCTCCAGGCCGCCGGCTGCCCGACGAACGACCGCGTGTCCGAGTCCGAGGCGCACATCAACCTCGACGACCCGAACTGCGTGCGCGCCACCGACCTGCTCGAGAAGATGCAGGCCGGAGACGCGCTCTCGACCCAGGGCATCTTCGACGGTGACGCCGCCGCCGCCGGTGCGAACCTGGTGATGAGCCCCGGTGCGGTGTGGTGGGGCAACTACCTGTTCCGCGACACCTGGAAGATCCCGGCCGGCCAGATGACCGCCGCGGCCCCGCTGAAGTGGGACGGCGAGAGCAAGCCCTCCACTGGCAACGAGGGTGGTGGACTGTGGGGCGTCTCGTCGCACATCACCGGCAAGCAGCTCGAGAACACGCTGACCTTCGCGAAGTTCGTGGCGACCGACCCGCGCTGGCAGGTCGACCTCTCCACCGGCCTCCCGGGCTACGGCCCGGTGCAGGAGGACTGGCTGGCCAAGATCGCCGACGACAAGTACTTCGCCGACATCCCCACCACCCAGGCCGCCTTCAAGTCGTCGCTGGAAGCGGTGCAGCCGTACTCGTACATGCTCTACGACACCGGTTCGATCTGGACCCAGACGGTTCCGTCGACGCTCATCGGCGGCGGCTCCGCGACGGAGGCGATCAAGTCCTTCGGAGACGAACTCGTCAACCAGGCGAAGTCCGTCGGCTACACGATCACCACGAGCAAGTAGCACCACCGAACACGCGGGCGCCGGCATCCGTGCCGGCGCCCGCACCATCAGAGGACTCATGACGAATCAACTCCTGGAGGACCGGTCGGCGACCGGTCCGACCGCAGGCGCCTCCCGGGCCTCCGACGGCGGCACCCCGCCGAAGAAGCGCCGCCGCGCCTCCTGGCTCCACCGCGACGAGACCGTCGGTGCCTGGATCCTGCTGGCGCCGTACACGATCCTGTTCCTGGTCGCGGCCGCCATCCCGATCGGCTACGCCTTCGTGATCAGCATGCAGAAGGCGCCCACCCTGGTGAACCCGAAGTCGGGCTTCGGCGGGTTCGACTCCTTCGCCACCGTCATCGGCGACTACCGGTTCTGGTCGACCTTCGGCAACATCTTCACGCTGATGGCGATCTGGCTGCCGATCATGATCGTCGGCATCGTGGCCCTCGCCCTCCTCATCCACGCCAGCCCCGGCCGCTTCGGCGGGGCGATGCGCTTCATCTACTACATCCCCGGCGCGCTGGGCGGCATCGCCAACTTCGTGCTCTGGGTCTACCTGATCGACCCGGTCAACTCCCCGATCGCCTTCCTCTGGCAGGGCATCGGCGCGAGCACGTACAAAGAGGTCATCACCCCCGGCAACATGCCGTTCATCCTCACCGCGATGCTCTTCTTCCAGGGCGTCGGCACCTGGATCGTCGTGGTCAACGGCGGTCTCAACGGCATCTCCGACGAGGTGATGGAGGCCGCGCGCCTGGACGGCGCGAACGCCTGGCAGCTCGCCTGGCACGTCAAGCTCCCCCTCATCCGCCCCTGGGTCGGCTACGCCGCCCTGATGAACCTGGCCTACGGTTTCCAGCTCTTCCTCGAGCCGTACCTGCTGCGGCAGATCTCCTCGGGCTCGGTGGTGGCCGAATGGGCGCCGACGCAGCTCGGCTACGCGTTCGCCTTCACGAACCGCAACTTCCCCGCGGCCGCCGCGCTGTCGATCATCCTGCTCGTGATCACCCTGGCCATCGGCCTGGTCATCGTCACCCGCAGCGGACTGTTCGGCGACGACCGCGTCCCGCGCATCAAGAAGAAGGACAGGACGGCATGACGCGCCTCAACCCCGAGCCCCGCGTGGTGGGCTCCACGAAGTGGAACGCCGGTCGGGTCGCACGCATCGTCGTGATGACCGTGATCGCCCTGGCTTTCATCCTGCCGATCATCGGCTTCATCGCCCTCGCCTTCGGCAGCCAGGAGAACATCGAGGCGGGCCGGAGCGGCTTCCTCGGCCTCGCTGGAATGTCGTGGGACAACATCGTCTACAGCTGGAACCAGATCACCGGCTTCGGCCCCGGCAACGGCGGCCTGTTCCAGCAGTGGATGCTCAACTCGGTCATCGTGGCCGTCGGCGGCGCCGCGCTCGCACTGATCGCCGCCGTGCCGGCCGGGTACGCCTTCGCGCGACTGCGCTTCCGGTTCCGCAAGACCTTCCTGATGGCGACGCTGCTCGCGATGGTCATGCCCAACACGGTCCTCGTCATCCCGATCTTCCTCGAGGTCAGCGCGGTCAACGCGGTCGGCCAGCTCTGGCCGGTCGCCGTGATCATGGGCTTCTTCCCGTTCGGCGTCTACCTCTCCTACATCCACTTCATGACGACGATGCCGCACGAGCTGGTCGAGGCGGCGCGGATCGACGGGCTGAGCGAGATCCGCACCTTCTTCCTGATCGGGCTGCCGATCTCGAAGCAGGCGATCGCGCTGGTGGCCTTCTTCAGCTTCGTGGCGAACTGGACCAACTTCTTCCTCCCGCTGGCCCTGCTCACCTCGAGCCAGCAGAACAAGACGATCTCCATCGGCATCCAGGAGCTCATCGGCGCGAGCCCGCTGTTCAACGCGACCGTCGCGGCGGGCCTGGACGTGAAGCTCTACCTGCCCCAGCTCGCCCTGGCCACGGTCATCTCGATGATCCCGCTGCTGGCGATGTTCATCGGCGCCCAGCGGTTCCTGGTGCGGGGTCAGACGATCGGGGCGGTCAAGGGATGAGCGGCGTGGTCTCGCCCGCCGGCTTCCCCGAGCGCCACCCGGCCGCGGCGTACACGCTCGCGCTTCCCCGGCATCCCCGTCCCATCGTGATCGTGGGCGCCGGCGGGATCGTGAAGGATGCGCACCTCCCGGCGTACCGGAAGGCCGGCTTCCCGGTCTGGGGCATCGTCAACCGCACGCTCGGCCGGGCCGAGGCCCTCGCCGCCGAGTTCGAGGTGCCGAACGTGTTCGGCAGCATCGAGGAGGCGGTCGCCGCGGCTCCCGCCGACGCCGTCTACGACATCGCGCTGATGCCGGAGCAGTACGCGGCGACGCTGGAGGCGCTGCCGAACGGCGCGCCCGTGCTGATCCAGAAGCCGCTCGGCCACAGCCTCGACCAGGCCCAGGCGCTGGCCGCGATCTGCCACCGCAAGCAGCTGGTCGCCGCCGTCAACACGCAGCTGCGCTTCGCCCCCTACGTGGCCGAGGCCCGTCGGTTGATCGCCGAGGGCGCGATCGGCGAGGTGCACGACTTCGAGATCCGCGTGTCGGTCGACACCCCGTGGCACCTCTTCCCCCACGTCTTCGGCATGGAGCGCCTCGAGCTGACCATGCACAGCGTGCACTACCTCGACCTGGCGCGCTCGTTCTTCGGCGACCCGGACGGCGTGAGCGCGGTGACCCGCCGCCACCCCGGCAAGCCGGAGATCGCGACGACGCGCAGCACGATCATCCTGCGCTACCGCGACCGCGACCTGCGGGCCGTGATCAGCACGAACCACGACCACGACTACGGGCCGGCGCACGAGGAGAGCTTCATCAAGTGGGAGGGCACCGGGGGTGCGATCCGCGCGCAGATGGGCCTGCTGCTCGACTACCCCCGCGGTCGGGAGGACCAGCTCGAGATCGCCCGCTCCGGCGAGCGCGGCTGGACGCCGGTGCCCTTCGAGGGCTCCTGGTTCCCGGATGCGTTCATCGGCTCGATGGGGGCGCTCCAGCGCTTCGTCGAGGGCTCGGTCGACGAGCTGTCGACCTCGGTCGACGACATCCTGCACACGATGGCGGTCGTCGAGGCCGCCTACGAGTCGGATGCGCGTGAGGGCGTCGCGCTGCGCGTCGGAGCGATCCGATGAAGCGCGTCGCCTCGGTGATCGGCCTGCCCGCCGAGAACCGCGAGGCCTACGAGGCCTACCACGCGGCGGTCTGGCCCGAGGTGCTCGCCCGGCTGGCGGCGAGCAACGTGCACAACTACTCGATCTACCGCTTCGGCGGGCTGCTGTTCTCCTACTTCGAGTACACCGGCGACGACTACGACGCCGACATGGCCGCGATCGCCGCCGACGAGGCCACCCAGCGCTGGTGGGCAGTGCAGGAGCCGCTGCAGAGACCGCTCGAGACGCGGGCCGAGGGCGAGTGGTGGCAGGAGCTGCCCGAGGTCTTCCACACCGACTGAGCGGGGCTCCCCCTCCTCACTCCTCCTCTTCTCTTCTCCCCTCTCTCCTCTCCTCGACCATCGACAACCGACACCACCGACTTCCAGACCACCCACGACTGAATGGTTCTCTGCAGATGACACGCATCACCGGGGTCGACGTCTTCGACGTCCGCTTCCCCACCTCGCTCAGCCAGGACGGCTCCGACGCCATGAACAAGGACGGCGACTACTCGGCCGCCTACGTGGTGCTGAAGACCGACGGCGACCTCCGCGGTTTCGGCTTCACCTTCACCATCGGCCGCGGCAACGACGTGGTGACCGAGATGTCACGGCAGCGCGCCCTGCCCCTGATCGGCCGCGAGGTCGAGGAGATCGTCGGCGACCTCGGCGGCATCTACCGCGAGCTCGCCTCCGACTCGCAGCTGCGCTGGCTCGGGCCGGAGAAGGGCGTCGAGCACCTCGCCATGGCCGCCGTGATGAACGCGGTGTGGGACATGGCGGCGCGTCGGGCCGGCAAGCCGCTCTGGCGTCTCCTGGCCGACATGACCCCGGAGCAACTGGTCGACGTCGCCGACCTGCGCTACCTCTCCGACGCCCTCACCCGCGAGGAGGCGCTGGGTCTGCTGACCGAGATGGCGCCGACCCGGGGCGACCGCATCGCCGAGCTCGAGGCCCGCGGCGGCTACCCCTGCTACACCACGAGCGCCGGCTGGCTCGGCTACAGCGACGACAAGCTCCGGCGCCTTCTCAAGGAGTCGGTCGACCAGGGCTACCGTCACCTGAAACTCAAGGTCGGCGCGAACCTCGAGGACGACATCCGGCGCTGCGGCATCGCCCGCGAGGTGATCGGCTGGGACACCCACCTGATGATCGACGCGAACCAGGTCTGGGACGTGCCGGAGGCGATCGAGTGGGTGAACCGGCTCGCCGAGTTCAAGCCGCTCTGGATCGAGGAGCCGACGAGCCCCGACGACGTGCTCGGCCACGCGGCCGTGCGGCGCGGTGTCGCCCCGATCGGCGTCGCGACCGGCGAGCACGGGATGAACCGGGTGCTGTTCAAGCAGATGTTCCAGGCCGAGGCGATCGACTTCTGCCAGCTCGACTCGGCGCGGCTCGCGAGCATCAACGAGATCCTCGCCGTCTACCTGATGGCCAAGAAGTTCGGCGTGCCGGTCTGCCCGCACGCCGGCGGCGTCGGGCTCTGCGAGCTGGTGCAGCACCTCTCGATCTTCGACTTCGTCGCCGTCTCGGGCACCCTGGAGAACCGGGTGACGGAGTACGTCGACCACCTGCACGAGCACTTCACCGACCCCTGCATCGTGGTCGACGGCAACTACGTGCTGCCGTCGCTGCCGGGGTATTCTGCCGAGATGTACGAAGCCTCGGTCGCGGAGTACTCGTTCCCCGACGGCGGGTACTGGAGCCGGGCGCGGGCGGGCGGCGTGTCGGTCGAGGCGGCGCGGGATGCGGAGGCCGAGAGCGCGGGCGGGGCTTCGGCTTCGGGCTCCGATTCGGTTTCGGCCTCGGCCTCGGAGCCGGCCAACGCCGGGACGCCCGCGTGAAGACCCGTCGCCTACGCACCGGGGTCGAGCTCACCGAGCTCGGCATCGGCACCGCGCAGTTCGGCAACCTGTTCCGCGAGACCACCGACGAGGAGTCCGAGGGCGCCTACGCGGCGGCCTACGACGCCGGGGTGCGCTACTTCGACACCGCTCCGCACTACGGGCTGGGGCTCTCCGAGCGCCGTCTCGGCGCCATCCTCCGCGACACCGGCACCCGGGATGCGATCGCGCTCTCGAGCAAGGTCGGCAAGCGGCTCGTCGACAGCCCCGAGACGGCCGACCGGCAGGACGACGAGGGCTTCGTGGTGCCGGCCGCCGTGCGGCGGGTCTGGGACTACAGCCGCGACGGCATCCTGCGGTCGGTCGAGGCGAGTCTCGCCCGGCTCGGCACCGACCACCTCGACATCGCCTACCTGCACGACCCCGACGACCACTGGGCCGAGGCCTCGACCACCGGCGTGGATGCGCTGGTCGAGCTGCGCGAGCAGGGCGTGGTGCGGGCGATCGGCGCCGGGATGAACCAGGCCGCGATGCTCGCCGAGTTCGTGCGGCGCACCGACGTCGACGTGGTGATGGCCGCCGGCAGACTCACCCTGCTCGACCAGAGCGCGACCGACGAACTCCTGCCGCTCGCGGTGGAGCGCGGGGTCGGCGTCGTCGCGGCCGCTCCCTACAACTCGGGGCTGCTCAGTCGCGAGGTGGTGCCCGAGAGCGCGCACTTCGACTACGCCGAGGCGCCCCGCGAGCTCGTCGAGCGGGCCCGGCTGATCGCCGAGGTCTGCGCGCGCCACGGGGTGTCGCTGCCGGCCGCGGCCGTGCAGTACCCGCTGCGGTTCACGGGCGTGGTGAGCGTCGTCGCCGGCGCACGCACCGCGGGTCAGGCGCTCTCGACCACCGAGCGGGCCGCCGCCGCCATCCCGGATGCGCTCTGGGACGAGCTCGACGAAGCCGGGCTGGCGCCCCGCGGCGCCTGACCACCGGCCGCGCCAGCCCGCGGCCCGCGACCCCGCCGCATTTCACGAACACGAGACCCTACGACGAGAAGGACGAGACACAGATGAGATTCCTCAGGATCGGCGCGGCCGGCGCCGAACGGCCCGCGGTCGAGGTCGACGGCATCCGCTACGACATCTCGGCGGTCACCGGCGACATCGACGGCGACTTCCTGACCCGCGGCTTCGGCGACCTCGAGGCGGCGCTCGCGGCCGGCGACCTGCCGGTGATCGACGACGGCGAGCGGATCGGCGCGCCCATCCGTCGGCCCGGCAAGATCGTCTGCATCGGCCTGAACTACCGCGACCACGCCGAGGAGACGGGCGCGGCGATCCCGGCGGAGCCCGTGGTGTTCATGAAGGATCCGATGACGATCGTCGGGCCGTTCGACGACATCCTCATCCCCCGCGCCTCGACCAAGACCGACTGGGAGGTCGAGCTCGGGGTCGTGATCGGCGAGACGGCCCGCTACCTCGAGTCGCCCGCGGCCGCGCGAGCGCACATCGCCGGGTACGTGCTCTCGCACGACGTCTCGGAGCGGGAGTTCCAGATCGAGCGCGGCGGGCAGTGGGACAAGGGCAAGAGCTGCGAGACCTTCAACCCCCTCGGGCCCGTGCTGGTCACCGCCGACGAGATCGCCGACCCGCAAGACCTGGGCCTTCGGCTCTGGGTCGACGGCGTGCAGCGCCAGGACGGGTCGACCGCGAACATGATCTTCCCGGTCGAGTACGTGATCTGGTACCTCAGCCAGTTCATGGTGCTCTACCCCGGCGACCTCGTGAACACGGGAACGCCCGCGGGGGTCGCGCTCGGCATCCCGGGCAATCCCTACCTGCGGGCCGGCAGCCGCGTCACGCTCGAGATCGACGGCCTCGGCCGCTCGGAGCAGGGCACGGTGCAGGCATGAGCGCCGGGGAGTTCGACGGCATCGCCGCGATCGTGACCGGCGGCGCCTCCGGCATCGGAGCGGCCACCGCCGAGGCGCTGCTCGCCGCGGGGGCGCGGGTCGCCGTGCTCGACCGCTCGACCGAGGGGGCGCCCGAGGGGGCGCTGACCATCACGGCCGACGTGACCGATCGCGCCTCCGTCATCACGGCCGTCGACGAGGCGGCTCGCGCGCTGGACGGGCTCGACGTGGTCGTGAACAACGCCGGCATCAGCGCCGTGGGCACCGTGGAGCAGAACGACGACGAGCAGTGGGCGCGGGTGCTCGACGTGAACGTCGTGGGCATGGCTCGCGTGTCGGCGGCCGCGCTGCCGCACCTGCGCCGCTCGGAGCACGCGGTGATCGTGAACCTCTGCTCGATCGCGGCCCTGAACGGGCTGCCGGACCGGGCGCTGTACGCGGCCTCGAAGGGCGCCGTGCTCGCGCTGACCTACGCGATGGCCACCGATCACGTGGCCGAGGGCGTGCGGGTCAATGCCGTCAGCCCCGGCACGGTCTCGACGCCCTTCGTCGAGCGGATGCTGCAGGGCTTCGACGACCCGGTCGCCGAGAGGGCGGCCCTGGATGCACGCCAGGCGACGGGCCGCATGGTGAGCCCCGCGGAGGTGGCGGACGCCATCCTGTACCTCGCGAGCCCCCGGTCGGCCTCGACCACGGGCTCGGTGCTCGACGTGGACGGCGGGGTGACGCACCTGCGGGTGCGGCGCTGAGGCGCGCATCCATTCGACTCCCAGCCGACCGGAGGGCGCGCGGGCGTACGGTGATCGCGGAGAAGGACATCATGACGCCTGAACAGACCGCCGAAGACCTGCGTGCGCGCGACGAGTACGACGCCTATGGGCCGTGGGTCGTGCGGGTGCGCGAGACGGCCGATCTGCCGCCGTTGTTCGTGGATGCGCGGCTCGAGCCGGGGCGCGACGTGGTGGTGAAGTTCCCGCGGCCCGAGGCGCGGCGCGACCTGCTGCCCGGCATGGACCTCTACGACGCGGTGCTGTCGGCCGGTCAGGATGCGCTGGTGGTGCTGCAACGCGATCGAGCGGTGGCGGGGCGGCACTCGACGCGGGTCATCCCCTACGCCGGGTTGGCGGCGATCGTCGACAGCGTCGATCTGCTGGATGCGCGGCTCGAGATCCACGCGACCGACGGCGAGGTCGTGGTCGTGCCCTACAACGGGTCGTCGAAGCGCACGGTCGGCGAGCTGATCGACGAGCTGCGGAGCCGGATCGCGGCGGCCGTCACGCCGCCGGCCGGCTGGCCCGGTGTGCCGCTGCCCGAGCCCGGTACCCCGGTGCGGCTGGGGATGGACGACCTCGGTCGGAAGGACGTCGCCCTCGTCTCGCTGTTCGACCAGATCGTGCGGGGTGGAGCGGCTGCCGGTGGGGCGGGTGGTGCTGCTGTTGGTGGTGCCGTATTGCTCGCCGCGGCCGGCCGGAGCGTCGCGCGCCCCGTCGGCGCGGGAGCCCGCCGGGCGTTCGAGCAGGTCTGGCCCACCTCCCTGCAGGGAATGGTGATCGTCGGAACCCCGACCGAGCTGCAGATCCTCACCCGGCGTCTGCCGTTCCGGCGTGGTGGCCGCCCCGAGACCTCCCTCTCCCGAACGATCGTCGTAGCGCCCCTGGTCACCGCGGTCGACGCCGAGCCCCACACCTCCCGCGACGCGATCACCCTCGTCACCCTCCGTGCCGGCGAGGCGTCCCTCCCCTTCGCGGTCCCCGCCGCATCCCCCCTCGAGCGCGCCCTCCGGGCTCTAGCCCCCCGCTGACCCTCCCCCGCCTCCGTCGTTCAGTGTCCGGCGCCGAGCTTCCCGGCGAGACGGCCGTGGAAAGCCGTGCTCGCCGCGTTCAGTCCTTCGAAGACGACATGCTTGCCGCGTTGTTCGTACTTCGTCGCGATCGCGTCGAGCGCGGCGACGGTCGACGCGTCCCAGATGTGGCTGGTCGACATGTCGATGACGATCCGATCGGGATCCGCGGCGTACTCGAACTGGGTGGTGAGGTCGTTCGACGAGGCGAAGAACAGTTCCCCGTCGACCGTGTAGTGCGCGGCCGGAACGGGCTCGTCGAGTCTGACCTCGCGAGTCACGGTGGCGAAGTGGGCGACGCGGCGCGCGAAGATCACCATCGCGACGATCACGCCGACGATGACGCCGATCGCGAGGTTGTGGGTCGCGACGACCACGGCGACGGTCGCGATCATCACGGCGGTCTCCCCGACGGGCATCGTCTTCAGCGTCGACGGCTTGATGGAGTGCCAGTCGAACGTGGCGATCGACACCATGATCATCACGGCCACGAGAGCCGCCATCGGGATGATGGACACGACGTCGCCGAGCGCGACGACCAGAATGAGCAGGAAGATGCCGGCGAGGAAGGTCGAGATCCGGGTGCGGGCGCCGGAGGCCTTCACGTTGATCATGGTCTGGCCGATCATCGCGCAGCCGCCCATGCCGCCGAAGAGCCCGGAGAGCACGTTCGCGGCGCCCTGGCCGAGGGCTTCGCGGGTCTTCCGGGAGTGGGTGTCGGTGATGTCGTCGACGAGCTTCGCGGTCATCAGCGACTCGAGCAGCCCCACGACCGCCATCGCGGCGGCGAAGGGAGCGATGACCGTGAACGTCTCCCAGGTGAAAGGCACGCTCGGGATGAACAGCGACGGCAGACTGCGCGGCAGCTCGCCCTGGTCGCCGACGTTCGGTACGTTCAGCGCGAACACGATGGTCGCGGCGGTCAGCAGCACGATCGCCACCAGCGGCGCTGGGATCACCTTCGTGATCTTCGGCATGAAGACCATGATCAGGATGCCGATCGCGACGAGCGGATAGACCAGCCACGTCACCCCGAGCAGCTGCGGCAGCTGGGCGATGAAGATCAGGATGGCGAGCGAGTTCACGAACCCGACCATCACGCTGCGCGGGATGAACCGCATCAGCTTCGCCACGCCTAGTACTCCGAAGAGGACTTGGAAGATGCCGGCGAGGATGACGGTGGCGATGAAGTAGTCCATGCCGTAGTCGCGGGCGACCGGGGCGATGACGAGGGCGACGGCACCGGTCGCCGCGGTGATCATCGCGGGGCGGCCGCCGAGGAACGCGATCGACACCGCCATCACGAACGAGGAGAACAGACCCACGGCGGGGTCGACGCCGGCGATGATCGAGAACGAGATCGCCTCGGGGATCAGCGCCATGGCGACGACGAGGCCGGCGAGGACTTCGCGGGTCAGGATGCGCGGGGTGCGCAGCGCTGTCAGCACAGACGGTTCGGCTCTGTATCGGTTCGGCGAATCTGTCTTCTGGGCGATAGCCATGGCTGTCTCCTGGGAACGGGGCCGTTTGCGGACGACCGGTGGGTGAGTCTGGGTCCGGCGCCCCGTTGCGCGCGCCACCGTGCTCGTGAATGAGAATGGTGGGGAAGGGAGTGCTGCTGACGCGGAGAGCTCAGCAGCCCCTGCAACACTACCCTGACGTAAGGGTTGATTTGACGAAAGAGGGCGCATGGACCCCGAGACGACCGAACCGATGATGCACATCGGTGAGCTGGCCGAACGGACCGAGCTGTCGCTGCGCACCATCCGCCACTACGACGAGATCGGCCTCCTGAAGCCATCCGGCCGCACCGAAGGCGGGTTCCGCCTCTACACCGAAGGCGACTTCGCCCGACTGATGCTCATCCGGCGGATGAAGCCGCTCGGGTTCCCGTTGGAGGACATGAGCGAGCTGCTTCGCATCATCGACACTCTCGAGCACGGTGACGATCCGGAGTTGCGGGCCCAGCTCGAGCAGTTCATCGACCGGGCGGTCGAGCAGCGGGAGAAACTGCATCGTCAGCTCACCATGGCCGACGAGTTCATCGATCTGCTCCGCGACCGGTGAAGAGAGCATCCTAAGTACTGTCCTGGGGCCACTATCACTGTCAGTGTCCTGCGCGACAGTACTTTGAACCGGGTGCCCGTCGTGCGGAGGTCCGCGAACGCATGCAGGTGTCGACGGGGTGGCATCGGCGACCTTGTACATGATGTGCGCCCGGCCGCAAGCAGGGACCTGCCAGGCTTCGGCGGGATCGCCGGGATGACGCGGCGAAATCGAGGCGGATCCGTCGCCGCGACCCCCGTTCGAGGGTGGGTGCGCAATCCGATCCCGGTCTCCTTCCGGATCTCCTCTGTGCCTCGGATGAGGTCACAGACGATCCAGAGAAGGAGTACCCCACTCATGCGAAAGATCACCACTCGCGCCGGAATCATCGGAGCTGCCGGCATCGGAGCCGCCGCCCTCGCGATCGGCGGCCTCTCGGCCCCGGCCTTCGCCGACACCTCGTCGAGCTACGACGAGTCGTCGTCCAGCGTCTCGACCGCCGTGCAGAACACGCTCGACCTCCTCAGCGGTTCCAACTCGATCGGCAACGGCGGTCTGCTGCTCGCCCCCGACACCAACACCGGCGGCATCGGCACCGGTGACATCGGTTCCGGCGACATCGGGTCCGGCGACGTCAGCGGTGGCGACGTCAGCGGCGGCGACGTCTCGGTCGGCAACGGCGGCCTGATCAACGCTCCGCTCGTCGACGGCCCGCTGCTGGGCGAAGTGGCTTCCGGCAACGACACCCCGATCGCGTCCGGCAACGAGACGGATGCGCCCATCGGCTCCGGCAACGAGGTCACCGCTCCCGTGGACGCCCCGATCGGTTCGGGCAACGACACCTCGGTCGACGCACCGGTCGGCTCGGGCAACGACACCTCGGTCGACGGCGGCGACACCAGCGTCGGCGGCGACACCTCGGTCGGGTCGAACCTGTCCGACGTCGGCGGCGACGTGAACGACCTCGTCGACGGCGTCACCTCGGGTCTCGGGATCGGCGACATCCTGAACTGACCCTGAGCACGCACGGAAGGCCCGCCCCTGTCTCGGGGGCGGGCCTTCGGCGTCCATCGATGATCGCCGGCGCACGACGACTGCGCGGAGGACCTGCTGGCTACTCGGGCCGGGAGTCGACTCCCGGCACGTCACGGTAGCGGATCGCTCCGACGAGCAGGGCGATCCCAAAGCCGAAGATGCCGCCGCCGACCCAGTTCACGAGATGCAACCACGACGGCGGATGCTCGAGGCCGAGGATGAGCGTGGCGGAGAGGGCGACGATGCCCAGGACCATCACGACGATGGCGATGACGAGACGGGTTCTGGAACGCACGTCCCGATGCTAGCGACCCGCCCGCGCTCGGCGCGACGCCGCCCATCCCTGGGAGGTCGCGGCACACGCTTCACGGGGGCGGGAGGACGCGGGGCGATGAACGGAGCCTGACCCACCAGCCGCCTCGCGGCGACTCGCGCATCCCGAGCGGTCGGCGAAAAGGAATTGCCCCGGCGCGCCGACGCATTCCTGCGTCCCGTCCGGGGCTTACGACCCCAGGATACCTCGCCCCCACCCACTCCATCAAGGGCACTTGACGATTTCTCACCGAAGCTTGACAATGGGCTCCCATGCACACCGATCCCGCCTCACTCGCCGAGCTCGGCCGGGTGATCGGGTCCGAACGGATGGCCCCTATCTCGCCGTATGCGGACAGGATGCATCCCGAGCCATTCGGCTCTACACCTGGAACATCGAGGCGAGCGGCGCCCTTCTCGGCACCTTCGCCGCTGTCGAGGTCGGGGTACGGAATGCGATGCACCGCTCCCTCTGCGAACACCACGGCCAACCCGACTGGTGGCTCGAGGCCCCGTTGAGCGGTCAGGACCGGGTCTCCGTCGCCGGGGCCACCCGACTGCTCGACCGTCGACGCGGGGAGCGGGGTTGGCTCCCCGGACACCTGGTCGCCGAGCTGCCCGCTTCGTTCTGGGAGGGCCTCCTCGCGAATCGGTACCACCAGGCTCTCTGGGAGCCGTGCCTCCGGAAGGCGTTCCCCCACTTCACCGGTCGGCGCGGCGACCTCAAGTCCCAGCTCCAGTGCCTCCGCCTTCTTCGTAATCGGGCGGCTCATCACGAGCCGATCCACGCGCGAGACCTCTCGGTCGACTTCCGTTTCCTGTGCGGCGTCGCCGGCGCCACATCGACCGACCTCGAGGCCTGGATCGAGACGCATTCCCGCCTCCCTCATGCGATCGAGGGCAAGATCGCATCGGTCGCCGGGCTCCGCCCCACGCGGTTTTGACCGACGCACGTCTGACGGCATCCGCGCTCGTTCTGATCCGGCCCGCTTCGCAACCGGATGAGTGCTCAGGTGGAGGCGTGACGATCAACGAGAAGGTCGGGGTGGGGTTCCTGAGCGTGGTCGCGCTGGCCTGCGCCGCACTGCTGTTCGTTCCGGATGTGCGGGCGGGCTCCATCGGGCGCGGGGTGGTCCGCCTGTTGCCGGGGTGGGTGTTCCTCGTGGTCGCGATCGTCGTATTCGTGGCATGGATCACGCTCGTCGTCGTGAACAGCAGGCGACGCCGCGACAAGAAGCCCCCGCTCTGACCGACGCGGCGGCCGGCGGGCGCAGCTACCGCGGGCACACTCCGCTACTGCCAGCGCCCCTCCCGCACAAGCTGGATCACGCCCGCCACGGTGATCGCGACCCCCAGGGGCACGCCGATCGGGGCGAGCGTCGCGGGCCGCCCACTACGGGAGCGAGCCCTCCGCAGGAGTGGGCCCCTGACGAGCGAGCCCACTCCGGCGGGCGCGGGCTACGCGCTCGGGGTGGGCGCGAGGAGGCGGCGGGTCCAGTCGGCCAGGGCCGCTGTGGCGCTTCGGGTGACGGCGGCGGCCGGCATCATGCTCGTGAAGCCGTGGAACGCCCCCGGCCACACGTGCAGCTCGGCGTCTCCGCCCGCGGCCCACAGCGCGCTCGCGTAGGCGACCGTCTCGTCGCGGAACACCTCCGCGCTACCGCAGTCGAGGTACGTGCGCGGCAGCCCGGCGAGGTCTGCGAGGTCGGCGGCCCGCGCCGGCGCCGCGTAGATCGACACGTCGTCACCGGCCCTGCGGGAGCCGAGGTAGGCATCCCACCCGAACCGCGTCAGCTGCCGGTCGGCGACCCCGACCCCGTCGATCTGCCGCGTCGACACGGTCGAGTCGCGGTCGTCGAGCATCGGCGAGACGAGGATCTGCGCCAGCAGCGCCGGCCCACGCCGATCGCGCGCGAGCAGCGCGGTGCCGGCCGCGAGCCCTCCGCCGGCGCTCTGCCCGGCGATCACGATACGCTCGGGGTCGATGCCCAGCTCGTCGGCGTGCGCGTGCACCCAGACGAGTCCGGCGTAGCAGTCCTCGACCGGGTAGGGGTCGGGATGCTCGGGGGCGAGCCGGTAGTCGACGCTGATCAGCACCACGTCATGGTCGTCGAGCAGCCAGTCGTCGTAGGAGTCGAGGTTGCCGAGGTGGTGACCGAACATCATCCCGCCGCCGTGGATCGTGTACACCGCCGGCCTGGCGGCACGGCCGGTGCGCTCCATGTGCCCGGTGCGCCCATCGCGCCCATCCGGGTCGGGCTGGTCGTGCCGGATGCGCTGGATGCGCTGGATGCGCTGGATGATCGCGAGCGTGATCGGGTCGCCGAGATGGCCGGGCACCGTGAGGCTGCGCCGCTCGTAGCCGCGGGTCGCGAGCCGCTCGTCGAGCGCCTCCTCGGTCATCTCGAGTGCGCGCATCCGGGGCAGCATCTCGGTGGTGAGGGTGAGGGGGCCGCGGGCCTCGAGGGCGGCGAGGAACGGGACGAACTCGGGATCGAACGGGGGGCGGGGCATGGGGTCAGACATCGGTAAGCTCCTGGGTGCTGGGGGCGGAAGTGGGGGTGGCGGCGCGAGCGGCCGCGGTCGAGGTGGAGGTCTCGGCGGGGGCGACGGCGCCAGTGGGCACCGCGGAGGCGGAGGCCTGGGCGGAGGTGGCCGTACCGGTGGCCGCGTTAGAGGCGGGGGCGATCGCGGGCGGCGCGGCGCTGCCCGCGTCAGCGTCAGCGGAAGTGGCGTCTGCGGCCAGAGGCTCGGGCGAAAGGCGGCGCGAGCGGCGGACGCCCACGGCCACGAGCCCCGCCGCGAGCCCCGTGATGGCCAACCCCGCGACGAGGATCGCGGTCTGGAACGACGCGAGCCCCTCAGCCCCGAAGCTCATCGTCGTGATGCTCCCGCCGACCACGGCGGCGAGGATCGTGCCGGTCGCCGCGATGCCGACGGCGGTCGCGATCTCGCTGGCCGTGTCGACGAGCGCGGCACCGATCGAGGTGCGATCCTCGGGCAGCCCGCGGAGGACGTTGTTGCCCGCGACCACCCCGACCACCCGCATCCCGGCCGCGACCAGCACGAGGGCGACGAGCACCCAGGGGTAGCCGAACCGGCCGAGCAGGGCGAAGACGGCGAGCCCGGCGACGACCGCGGCGGCGCTCATCCATGCGGCCCGGTCCAGGCCCACCCGTGCCACGAACGGCCCGACGAACCGCCCGCTCGCGAGCAGCACCACGACCTGGGGCAGCGTGCCGATCGCGGCGAGCGCCGGCGGCCAGCCCCAGGCGAACTGCAGCTGCAGCGTCACCAGGAACGACAGACCGGCCATGGCGAGCCCGGCGGCCGCCTTGTAGGCCAGGCCCGAGGCGACGAGCGGCTTCGCGACGAGGCGCAGGTCGAGCAGCGGATGCAGTGCGGTGCGCTCCCTGATCACGAATCCGATCGCGGCGGCGACGGTCAGCACGGCCGCGAGCACGGCCACGACCAGAGCGGTCGCCTGCCCCGCGCTGGCGCTTCCGGCCTGGCCGACCTGGCCGACCGCGCCGACTCCGCCGACCTCGCCGGCGGCCACGAACAGCGTCGGGGTGAGCAGCACGCCGACCACGGTCGCGGTGCCGAGCACGGCGCCGATCACATCGATCGGATCGGCATGGAGCTGGTCGCGCCGATCGCGGGCGATGCCGGCGCGGATGCCGAGGAACGCGATGACCGCGATCGGCGCGTTGGCCACGATGAGCACCTGCCACGGTGCGACGGCGAGCACGAAGCCGCCGATCGTCGGCCCGGCGGCGAGGCCGACCAGTCCGGCGGTCGAGATGACGGTCAGCGCCCTCACCCGCAGGTCGTCGCGGTCGAACAGCCGGAACGCCAGGGCCATCGACCCCGGCGTGGTCATCGCCGCAGCGACCCCCATCAGCGCGCGCACGGCGATCAGCTGCTCCACCGAGGTGACGAACAGGGTCAGCACGCTCACGAGCGCGAGCAGCACCAGGCCCACGAGCATGACCCGACGGCGGCCGACGCGATCGGCGACCGCGCCGAACAGCAGCATGAGCCCGCCGAACGCGACCGAGTACGCGCCCGAGACCCACTGCAGCGAGGCGGTGGATGCGGCGAGCTCGCGCCCGATGGTCGGCAGCGCGACGTTCAGCACCGAGTTGTCGAGCATCTCGAACAGGAACACGGCCGAGAGCCCGGCGAGCGCGACCCACGCGTCGCGCAGACGCGGCGGTGGCGGGGCCTGGATGGCGGGCGATGGGGATGGTCGGGACACGGGCGCACTCCTTCGATGAAGAAGTGGCGACTCCCACGAGACGCGTGTACGTGTCCGTCGGCCGGAGCGCGACGGGTTTTTTCCCTCTGCGAGAAGACTACCGCATCCGCACCCCCTCGTGCGAGCGGTCGCGGTGTCGGGTCACGCCCCGGGCGGCGGGTACAGCGGGATGCCGGCGGCCGCGGCCGCCTCGCGGTAGGCGGCGGCGAGCGAGGCGACGGTCTCGTGCGCGTTCAGCCCGCTCGGGTTCGGGACCACCCAGAGCTCGGCACCCTCGAGCTCCTCCGGCTGCCGGCCGACCACCGCACCGGGCCGGCCGAAGGCGATCCGGTAGCTCGTCACTCCCAGCATCGCGACGACCAGCGGCTCGAGCGTGCGCACCCGCTCCCGCAGCACCGCCGCACCGGCGACGAGCTGCGAGCGGCTCAGTTCGTCGGCGCGAGCGGTGGCGCCCTCGACGAGGGTGGTGATGCCCAGCCCGCGAGCGATCAGGTTGTGCCGGTCGTCGTCCGACAGCCCGTTCGAGGCGTCGATCACCCGGTCGACGATCCCGGCCTCGAAGAGCGCGGGGTAGAAGCGGTTGCCGCGCCTCCCGAACGGCGCCTGCACCGCGGCGCTCCGCAGGCCCGGGTTGATGCCGACGATGAGCAGTTTCGGATGCTCGCCCAGCACGTCGGGAACGCCCCGGCCCTGGTAGCTCTTCAGTTCCTCGCGCGAGAAACCGGTGCCCGCGCCACTGTCCGCACCGGCCTCGCCCCGGGGCGCATCCGTCATGACCATGCTCCTGTCCACTCGACCCCGGTCGCTTCGATATACGACCCGTCGGATTCGTGGCCCCGCGCGACGGGAGATGAGATCATTCTCGCGGTGACGACGGAAGGAGGCCGCCACGGTGAGCAGGCCGAACCGCACCCCGGGCGACGAGCGACGCCAGCGGGTCGTGCTGGCCGTCATCGCGGCGGTCGTGATCGTCGCCGCGCTGCTCGCCGCGAGCGTCGTCCGCCGGGTGATCGAGGGGGCCGACGAGCAGGCCACCGACGCCCCCTTCTACGTCGCCCCGACACCGCTGCCGGCGGCCGAGCCGGGAACCGTCATCCGCAGCGAGCCCATCGACAGCGCGCCCGAGGGGATGAAGGCGTGGCGCGTGCTCTACCACTCCACCGATCTCGCCGGCGACGACGTGCCGGTCTCGGGGGTGGTCGTCGTGCCCGACGCCCCGGCGCCCACCGGTGGCCGCACCATCGTGTCCTGGGCGCATCCGACCACGGGTGCCGCGACCCCGTGCGCGCCGTCGCTCGCGCGGGATCCGTTCGAGCTCATCGAGGGCCTGCACGAACTCGTCGCGGCCGGCTACGCGGTCGCCGCCACCGACTACCCGGGGCTGGGGGTGGAGGGGGTCGCCTCGTCCTACCTCCTCGGCGTGCCCGAATCCAACAGCGTGCTCGACGCCGCGCGGGCGGCACGCGCTCTCGACAGCGGCGGCACGAGCGATCGGCTGATCCTCTGGGGCCACTCCCAAGGAGGGCAGGCAGCGCTGTTCGCCGCCGAGCGGGCCGCCTCGTACGCCCCGGACCTCGATCTGCGAGGTGTCGCCGTCGCCGCGCCCGCCGCCGACCTCACCGCCCTGATGAGCGACGACATCGGCGACCTGGCCGGCACCACGATAGCGTCGCTCGCCATCCCCGCCTTCACGACGGCCTATTCGGGTCAGTATGGCACCGCCGCGATCCAGGCCATCCTCACCCCGGCCGGCGCCGAGGCCACCCCGCGCATGGCGAGTCTGTGCCTGTTGACGCAGACCGAGCAGATCCACGAGATCGCCGAGCCCCTGGTCGGCAAGTACGTCGCCTCCGACCCCTCCACCACCGAGCCGTGGAAGACGATGCTCGAGGAGAACAGCGCCGGCCGGCAGCCGATCGACGTGCCGATCTTCGTTCGCCAGGGCCTCGCCGACACCCTCGTCATCCCCACCGCGACGGAGGGATACGTGAAGACCGTCTGCGCGCAGGGCGCGTCCGTCGACTTCCAAACCCTCCCCGACGTCACCCACGCCCTCGCCGCCGACGCGTCCATCCCGGCCCTGATGGTCTGGCTGTCCGAGCTCGCCGCGGGTCGCACGCCGACCAGCACCTGCTAGCGCGTTCCGGCGGCTCGATCCGTTGGCGGCCGGGCGGGGTGGTGGTAGGGAGGTTCAGGAGGATGCGCCCGGAACCCGAACCGGCGCACGCGAGAGAGGACGGTTCGAGCGATGACGGATGAGACCCCCGCCGTGGGCACGTTCGATTCGGGCCCGTCCCGCCGCGGCATCCCGGGGCTGCGCTGGCCCGAGGGCGACGCGGCCGACCGCACCGGCCAGCGGGCGATGACGATGGATGCGCTCGTGCTCGGCGGAGCCACGGTCGCGACGCTCGCGGTCGTGGTGGCGTCGCTCGCGACCCTGGGCGTGCGCTGAGCCCGTCGCTCGCATCCCCGGGCGTGCGCTGAGCCCATAGCTCGAGAGCCCGGCGTGCCCTGAGCACGTTTCAGGCGACAACCGGGGGCAGACCCGGCGGATCCGCTACGCGGCGTCGCGTCCGCGTCATCGATGAGAGCGGGGACGTCGTGGCGGGATCCGGCACCCCCGGAGAGGCGGCCGGGAGGTTACCCGTGCAGCAGCGACTGCCAGTTCTGGGGCACGTGGCCGGCCGGGCCGGGGACGGGCTGGTCGAGGGGGTGCGAGCGCGGCGGGGCGAGCTCGGGGCCGTCGGCGAAGGTGGCGGTGGGGTAGTCCCAGAACCAGTCCTCACCGGGCTCGTAGCTCTGGATGACCGGATGCCCGGTCGAGGCCGCGTGCGCGCTCGCGTGCTGCGATGGCGAGGAGTCGCAGCAGCCCACGTGGCCGCACTCGGCGCAGCGGCGCAGGTGCAGCCACCAGCCCGTCTGCGGATCGCAGTCCGCGCATCCGGGCCCGCTCGGTTTCACGTCTTGATTGATGCCGCTGTCGCTCGTCACACCTAGGATCGTAGGCCATGGACGACTCGGTGTCTCAGGATCTGACGGCCGCCGCGCATCCGCTTCTCACGACCGAGCAGCGGCAGCGGCTCGGCGCCTACGGGCGGGAGTCCGCGGTGGTCGAGGGCGAGGTCGTCTTCGCCTCCGGCGACGCCACGACCGACCTCGTGCTGGTTCACGAGGGCAGCGTCGACCTGGTGCAGGTCGCGACGCTCGACGCCCCCGAGGAGGTGATCTGGCGCTATGTGCCGGGCGAGTTCGTCGGCGAGCTCAACCTGCTGACCGGGCAGCGCATCTACCTCACGGCACAGGTCGCCGAGGCCGGGCGGATCACGCGCATCTCCCCCACCTCCTTCCGACGCATCATGTCCGACGAACCCGACCTCTCCGACCTCCTGCTCCGCGCCTTCGTGGCCCGACGCGGGAGGCTGCAGCGCAACGCCGGCGCCCGCGCGATCGAGATCATCGGCACCGAGTTCTCGGCGCCCTCGCTGGCGCTGCGCACTTTCGCCGCCCGCCAGCAGCTCGCCCACACCTGGATCGACTCGGACAGCGTGGAGGGCCGCTCGCTCCTGCGGGTCGCCGAGCTCGACGCGGCCGACCTGCCCGCCGTCATCCTGCCCGATGCCGTGCTCAGGCAGGCGACACCGGGCGGGCTCGCCGAGCACGTCGGGCTGACCGCGCCGCGCGGCGGGGGCGAGACCGTCGACCTGGCGGTCATCGGCGCCGGGCCGGCCGGCCTCGCCGCCGCGATGTACGGCGCCTCCGAGGGGCTCGACACCGTTCTGCTCGAGGCCGTGGGCACCGGGGGCCAGGCCGCCGCCAGCTCGCGGATCGAGAACTACCTCGGCTTCCCCTCCGGCCTCAGCGGCAGCGAACTGACCTCGCGCGCGATGGTGCAGGCCGAGAAGTTCGGCGCCCGGCTCTACAGCCCCTGCACCGCGGCCTCGCTGCATCCGGATGGCGGACACCTCGACATCCAGCTCGACGACGGCACGATCGTGCACGCGCGGGCCGTCGTCATCGCGAGCGGCGCGCACTACCGGTCGCTCCCGCTGCCGGAGTGGGGCCGCTTCGAGGGCGCCGGCATCTACTACGCGGCGACGGAGCTCGAGGCGCGCTCCTGCGCCTCCAGCCCGGTGGTGGTCGTGGGCGGGGCCAACTCGTCCGGCCAGGCCGCGCTCTACCTCGCGTCGAAGGGCGCCCGGGTCACGATCGCCGTGCGCCGCGACGGCCTCGAGGCGACCATGTCGGCCTACCTGGTCGACCGGCTCAAGGCGCACCGCAACGTGACCATCCGCACCTCCAGCGAGGTGACCGCGTTGCACGGCGACGACTCGCTCGACCGCGTCACCCTGACCGACCGGGCCACGGGCGAGTCGGTCGAGGAGGCCTGCCGCGGGCTGTTCTGCTTCATCGGCGCCGACCCCGCGACCTCCTGGCTCGGCGGCTCGGTCGTCACCGATCACGACGGCTTCATCCTGACCGACTCGGCCCTCGGCACCGGCGACGCGCTGCCCGAGGCCTACCGCCTGCTCGGCCGCGATCCGCTGCCGTTCGAGACCAGCGTGCCGGCCGTGTTCGCCGCGGGCGACGTGCGCCGCGGCTCGATGAAGCGGGTGGCGGCCGCGGTCGGCGAGGGCGCGAGCTCGGTGCGCTCGGTGCACGTCGCCATCGGCACGAGCGCCTGAGCCCGCCCCGCCGGCCGACGCCCGCACCGGCATCAGCATCAGCACCGGCACCGGCACCGGCACCGAACCCTTCCTACTCCGCCCGCAGGCGCAGGTTCTGCATCCCCCCGTCGACCGCGATCGACGCCCCCGTCGTCGAGCCCGCGAGCGGCCCGGCCAGGTAGGCCACCGCCTCCGCCACCTCGGCCGGCGACACCAGTCGGCCGTGGGGCTGCCGGGCCTCCAGGGCCGCGCGCTCCGCCCCGGGATCCGCGGCGCTCGAGAGCAGCCGGCCCACCCAGGGCGTGTCGGCGGTGCCCGGGTTCACACAGTTGACCCGGATGCCCTCCCGCAGATGATCGGCCGCCATCGCGCGGGTGAGCGCGAGCACCGCCCCCTTCGACGCGCTGTAGAGCGCGCGCTGCGGCAGACCGGCGGTCGCGGCGATCGAGGCGGTGTTGACGATCGCCGCGGCCGGCGACTCGCGCAGGTAGGGAAGCACCGCGCGGCTGACCCGCGCCATCCCGATCACGTTGATGTCGAGCACCCTCGTCCACTCCTCGTCCGGGTTGTCGGCGATCGTGCCCTGGGCCCCGACGCCCGCGTTGTTGACGAGCACGTCGATGCGGCCGAAGCGCGCGGCGACGGCGGCGACCGCCGAGCGCACCGAGGCGTCGTCGCCGATGTCGGCGGCCACGGCGACGTGATCGGGCGAGGCGTGCGAGATGTCCCGGTCGAGCACGGCCACCTGGGCTCCGGCCGCGTGCAGGCGATCGGCGACGGCGGCCCCGATACCGGATGCTCCGCCCGTCACGATCGCGACCAGCCCGTCGAACTCGCGGCCGGGTCGGGCGGCCGACCCATCGGACACGGGTGTCACCTCAGACGCAACCGGCACCTCGGACTCCAGCTCGCGGCCGGCTCCCGCCCCCGCCTCACGCATCGACGAACACCTGCCGCTGCCGGCCCAGCCCCTCGATCTCGATCTCGCAGACGTCGCCGGCCCGCAGATACGGGAACCGCCCCGAGAGCGCGACCCCCTCCGGCGTACCCGTCATGATCAGGTCGCCGGGCTCCAGGGCCAGGAACTGGCTGAGATACCAGACCAGATAGTCGACCCCGAAGATCAGGTCGGCTGTCGAGGAGTCCTGCCGCGGCTCGCCGTTCACCCAGCTGCGCAGCCGGAGATCGGTGTGGTCGACCTCGTCCGGGGTCACCAGCCACGGCCCGGTCGGGTTGAACCCCGGCGCGCACTTGCCCTTCGACCACTGGCCGCCCGAGAGCTCCAGCTGGAACTCGCGCTCCGAGAGGTCGTTGCCCACGACGAAGCCGGCGACGTGCCCCAGGCTGTCTGCGGGCGAGTCGAGGTAGAGCGCCCGCGTGCCGATCACGACGCCGAGCTCCACCTCCCAGTCCGTCTTCCGGCTCTTCCGCGGGATGGCGACCTCGTCGTGCGGCCCCGCCACGGTGTTCGGGGTCTTCAGGAACATGATCGGAGCGGTGGGCGGCTGCGAACCGGACTCGGCCGCGTGGGCGGCGTAGTTCATCCCGATGCAGATCACCGAGCCGGGCCGCGCGATCGGCGACCCGATCCGGTCGGCCGCGGCCGCAGCGACCGGGTCGCCGCCCGCGTAGGCATCCGCGAGCCGAGGGAGCGACCCGGCCCCGAAGGCCGCGCGCACGCGCTCGATGCCGCCGCCGGCGAAGAAGTCGCCGTCGATGTCGGCGGTCAGACCGGAGAGGTCGTAGTGGGCGTCGTCGGTGACGAGCACGGGTCGTTCGTGGCCCACGGGGCCGAGACGGGCGAGTTTCATGGGGTTCCTTTCACGAGCGGTCTACTCGAACTTCCCGGTCGAGGCCTTGAGCTCGGGCACCGTGAGGGCCTCGAGGCTGCGGCCCCGGGTCTCCGGCCCGAGCACGGTGGCGACGAAGCCGATCAGGCAGGCGGCGATCACGAACAGCGCGACGAGCCAGGATGCGCCGGAGGCGGCGGCCACCAGGGCCACGGCGATCAGCGGGGTCAGGCCGCCCGAGATCGCGCCCGCCACCTCGCGGCTGAAGGCCAGCCCGGTGAACCGCGACCGCGCGGTGAACAGCTCGGAGAAGTACGCGCCCTGCGGCCCGAACATCGCGCCGACCCCGATCGCGAGGCTGATCGTCACGGCGAGCGTGATCCAGAGCGGCGACTTCGTGCCGTCGATGATCGCGAAGTACGGGAAGACGAAGAGCGCCGAGAACACGATGCCGAAGAGCACGACGGGCTTCCGGCCGATGCGGTCCGAGAGGTGGCCGGCGATCGGCAGCGTGATCATCGTCACGAAGGTGGCCACCGTGATCGCGATCGGGCCGATCGAGTTGGCGAGCTTGAGCGTGCCGACGAGGTACGCCGTGAGGAAGGTGAGGTTGACGTAGGCGAGCACGTTCTGCGGGGTCTGCGTGCCGATCAGCACGAGCGCCGCCTTCTTCTCGAACCGGAACACGTCGGCGACCGGCGTGACCTTGACCTTCTTCTGCTGCGCCTTCTCCTGCGCCTCGAGGAAGGCGGGGCTCTCGGCCAGCCGGAGCCGGATGAACAGGGCGACCGCGATCACGACGATGCTCGCCAGGAACGGGATGCGCCAGCCCCAGCTGAGGAACGCGTCCTCCGGCAGCTGGGTCACCAGCGCGAACGCGCCCGAGGCCAGCAGCAGGCCGAGGTAGACGCCGACGGCGGGCCAGGCGCCCTGGAGCCCGCGGGCGCGCGGCGCGGCGTGCTCGACCGAGAGGATCGCCGCGCCGCCGAACTCGGCGCCGGCGCCGATCCCCTGCACGGCCCGCAGCAGCACCAGGATGATCGGCGCCCAGACGCCGACCTGGTCGTAGGTCGGCACGAAGGCCATCGCCACGGTGGAGAAGCCCATCACCAGCAGCGTGATGACCAGCACGTTCTTGCGCCCCACGATGTCGCCCAGCCGGCCGAAGATCAGCCCGCCGAGCGGCCGGATGAAGTAGCCGACCGCCAGCGTCGCGAACGCGGCCAGGGTCGCCACGGTCTGGTCGGCGGCGGTGAAGATGATCTTGTTGAAGACCAGGGCCGCGGCTGTGCCGTAGAGGTAGAAGTCGTACCACTCCAAGGCCGAGCCGACGAGGGCGGCGGCGGCCACCCGTCGGGTCGAGCGGGAGTCGTGGGTGGGATTCGTCATGGTGGTGTCGGACATCATTGTCTCCTCGGAACGAGACGCGCCAGAGTCGTCTGTCGAGAGTGTGGGGGCACCTCTCGGACCGGCGCGGATGCCGGTGGGGGCATCCGATCTGCGCGTCAGAGATGATCATATAGTATTTGATGATTCCGGCAACCGCCGCCGCGTGCCGGGGCCGCGCGCGGAGCGGTCCCGCTAGAGTCGGAGGATGACCGTCGCGTCGCCCTTCGAACGCCCCCGCCTCGGCGGCTCGCGCGCTCAGATGGTCGCCGACGACGTCTACGAGCGGGTCACCGGGATGATCCTCCGCAACGAGGTCGAACCCGGCGTGCGATTGAACATCGAGGCCCTGGCCCAGCACTTCTCCGTCTCAGCGACCCCGGTGCGCGAGGCTCTCGCGCGGCTCGAGGCCGACGGCCTGGTCGCGCGCGAGCACCTCAAGGGCTACCGGGCCCGCGGACTGCTGACGCGCAAGGAGCTGCTCGACCTGTTCGAGTTGCGCCTGCTGCTCGAACCGCACGCCGCCGGCTGCGCCGCCGAGGTGGCGGAGGCCGCCGAGCTCGACGGCATCCTGGTCGAGTTCGAGGCGAACGGAGCGGCCCCCTCGGGTGCCGACTACGACTCGTACAAGGAGTTCAGCGCCCACGACTCGCGTCTGCACCGGCTGATCCTGTCGGCCGCCGGCAACCGGGCGGTCGCGGATGCGGTGGACCGCACGCACTTCCACCTGCACGCGTTCCGGCTCAGCTACGACAACTCCTCCGGTCAGGAGACCGTCTCCGAGCACCGCGCGATCGTCGAGGCGCTCGCCGCCCGCGACCGCGCCGCGGCGGAACGCGCCATGGCGACCCACATCGCCAACGCGCAGGAGCGGCTGGCGCCGCACGCCGGAGACTGAGGCCGAGCGGGCCTGCGCGGCTCACCGCCTCAGCGCTCGATCCTCTTCTTGACTTCCCAGTTCAACAGTGTTGAATTGCCTCATGACCGAACCCGACGCATCCGCACCCATAGCCTCCGAACCCACTGCTTCCGGGCCCACGGCCCCCGCACCCGCGCAGAACCCCGACACCGGCTGGGTCGAGCGCATCTCCCCCGGCCGCTTCGACGGCACGACCGTCATCGTCACCGGAGCGGGCGGCGGCATCGGCCGCGCCACCGCCTCCCGACTCGCCCGCGAGGGCGCCCGGGTCGTCGCCGTCGACATCGCGCCGGCGGGACTCGAGAGCCTTCTCGCCGCGCATCCGGAGGCCGACATCGTGGTCGTAACGGGCGACATCACCGTGCAGGCCGACGTCGACGCCATCGTCGAGGCGGCCGGCGACCGCGTCGACGGCCTGGCGAACGTCGCCGGCATCATGGACGACATGACCCCGCTGCACGAGGTCACGGATGCGATGTGGTCGCGCATCCAGTCGGTCAACGTCGACGGCACCTTCCGCCTGTCGCGCGCCGTACTGCCGCTCATGCTGGCCGCCCGCCGCGGCTCGATCGTCAACATCGCCTCGGAGGCCTCGCTCCGCGGCGACGCCGCCGGTCTGGCCTACACGACCTCGAAGCACGCGGTGGTCGGGCTGACCCGCAGCTCGGCGTTCATGTACGGGCCGTCCGGCATCCGTGTGAACGCGGTCGCCCCCGGCGGCGTCGCGACCGGCATCGAGAGCCGCTTCGGCTCGGAGCTCGGGATGTCCCGGCTCGGTCCGATGCTCGCGACGATCCCGCCGATCGCGGTCGCGTCCCAGCTCGCGGCGAGCATCACCTTCCTGCTCAGCGACGACGCGACGAACATCAACGGCGTCGTGCTGCCCTCGGACGGCGGCTGGTCGGTGCAGTAGCGGATGCGCGAGGGCGGTCGTCGGCGCGGGCTCTGATCAGCGCCGGCCCTGGTCAGTGGCGGCGCTGATCAGTGGCGGCCCTGATCAGTGGCCGTCGACGAGCTGCTGCAGCAGCGGCGCGTAGCGCGCCACGATGCGCTCGGGGTCGGCGGCGGCCAGGCGCTCGTCGCCGACCACCCAGAGCGCGTAGAGCAGCCCGCCCACGACGGCCCCGGCCAGCCGGGCGCGCAGCTCGGCGTCCTCCCCCGCCAGCCGGCCCAGCAGGGGCGCGACGAACAGCGTCTCGTGCATCTCGCCCAGCCGATTGTGCACGCCGCGGGCGTCGCTCGCCCGCAGCAGGGCGAGCTGGATGCTCTTGAGCCGCTCGTCCGACGCCAGGAGCTCGCGCACGAACCGCTCGCCGAAGCCGTCCAGCGGCCCGGCGAAGACGGGCTGGTCGTCCAGGGCGGCGCGCATCGTGTCGAGGAAGAGCCCCTCCTTCGACCCGAAGTAGTGCAGCACCAGGGCCGGATCGACCTCGGCCCGGCGCGCGATCTCCCGCACGGAGGTCGGGCCGTAGCCCCGCTCGACGAACAGGCGGCTCGCCGTGGTCCAGATCTCCTCCCGCGCACTCCGCCTGCCGTCCATCCGTCGAGTCTAGGCATCGGGAGGCCGCGATCGTCGCGGCCCGACGACCTCGTGCGACTAAATTGCACAGTGCTGTGCAGGTTCGTGTAGAATCGCAGCATGACCACCACCCTGCCGACCGCACGCGCCACGCGGAAGGACGCCGTCGAGAACCGCGAGGCCATCCTCGTGGCCGCGGCCGCCGTCTTCCGCCGTGAGCCCGAGGCATCCCTCGACGCCGTCGCCACCGAGGCCGGCCTCTCGCGCCGCTCCATCTACGGCCACTTCTCCTCCCGCGACGAGCTGCTCGCCGAGCTGCTCATGCGGGGCGGCGCCCGCATCTCCACCGCCCTGGCCGACGTGCACGACGACGACCCGCGCATCCACCTCGCCCTGATCGGCGCGGCCCTGTGGACCGAGGTGCAGCAGGTGCGCGTGCTCGCGCAGCTCGCCCTGCACGGCCCGCTCGAGAAGACCATCGCCGAGGCGCTCGTGCCCGTGCGCACCTCGGTGCGAGTGGCGGCGCGCGGCGGGGTCGAGCGCGGCTGGTTCCGCTCCGACGTGCCGGTCGAGTCGCTCGCGCGCCTGATCGAGGATGCGGCGATCGCCGTGCTCGACGAGGCCGTGCGCGCCGACCTCAGCGAGGAGGAGGGGCGGCGTCTGGTGATGTCGGTGGGGCTCTCGGTCGCGGGGCTGTCGTGGCGCGACGCGGTCGCGGTCATCGAGACGCTGCCCGCGCATCCGGTCGCCGAGCACGCCGCCCGGTCCGCATCCGCATCCGCCGCCTCCACCGAAACGAGCC
Organism: Herbiconiux sp. 320_LB; assembly: GCF_059691755.1. Classification (NCBI taxonomy): domain Bacteria; kingdom Bacillati; phylum Actinomycetota; class Actinomycetes; order Micrococcales; family Microbacteriaceae; genus Herbiconiux; species Herbiconiux sp. 320_LB. The sequence continues at coordinate 764,992 of NZ_JCAWAD010000002.1, forward strand.
GCTCATGAAGATCGTCGCCGACCGCGTGAGCAAGGGGCACGCCGGCATCCCGCTGCCCGAGACCACCCTCGCCTACGAGACCGGCCGGGTCACGATCGCCGAGGCCGAGGTGGGCGACCACCCCACCGTGCTCGCCCTGATGATGAGCGGGCGGATGCGCACCGACAGCGGGCAGCTGACCATCGACGGCGCCGACGACTCCGCCCTGGTGCGCGAGCGCATCGCGCTGGTCGACGCCCCCGACGTCAGCGAGCCCGCCGGCGACCTGCTGCTGAAGCAGGTCGTCCGCGAGGAGCTCGTGTTCGCCGGTCGCGCCTTCTCGCGCGACGCGGTCGCCCGGGCCATCGCCGAGAACGGCGGGGCCGACTACGCCTCGGTGCGCATCGCCGACGTGCCCGCCGGCATCCGGGTGCGCATCCTCACCGAGATCGCGGCCTTCCGCGCCGGGGTGCAGGGCATCGTGATCACGAGCCCCGACCGTCACGGCGGCGACCCGCGCGACTGGCTCGCGGTCGCCCACGAGCTCGCCGAGCGCGAGTTCGCCGTGCTCGTGGTCTGCGGCTACGCCTCGGCCGAGATCGTGCGCCCCCTGCTCCCCCCGAATCCTGCCGCCTTCGACGCCATCGACGCCGCCCCTGACGACTTCTCCTACGAAACCGAATCGGAGCGCCTCGCGTGAAGATCTACACCCTCGTCACCACCGAGCTCAAACGCCTCACGGCGACCAGCATGGCCCGGCTCGCGCTGATCGCGCTGATGCTCGTGCCCATCCTCTACGCGGGCCTGTACCTCTGGGCCAACAACGACCCCTACGGCAACCTCAAGGACGTGCCGGTCGCGCTCGTCGTGGAGGACACCGGGTCGACCCTCGACGGCGAGACCGTGAACTACGGCTCGCAGGTCGAGGATCAGCTGCTCGCCGACGGCTCAGTCGGCTGGCAGGTGACGGATGCGGCGGATGCGGCCGACGGGGTGCGCAACGGCCGGTTCGACTTCATCCTCACCCTCGGCCCCGACTTCTCGGACGCCCTGACCTCGGCCAGCGGCAACACCCCGCAGCAGGCGGTGGTGAGCCTGACGACCAACGACACGAACAGCTTCCTGGCCACGACGATCGCCGGGCAGGTCGCCGAGAAGGTGCGCACCAGCATCACCGAGCAGGTGGGCAAGGAGGCGGCGCTCAAGCTGCTCGACGGCTTCGCCGAGGTGCGCACGAACCTGACGGATGCCGTCTCGGGCGCCGGGCAGCTGGCCGACGGGTCTGCCTCGGCCCTCACGGGCGCGCAGTCGCTCGCCACGGGCGCCCAGAGCTTGACGACCGGCGCACAGTCGCTCGCCACCGGGGCGAGCTCGGCGAACGACGGGGCGCAGCAGCTGAACACGGGGCTGCAGCAGCTGGAGGCGGGGTCGGCCGGGTTGCCGGCGAGCGCCGACGCGCTGAACAAGGGCGCCCACGACCTTGCGAAGGGCAACAACGATCTGTCGAACGAGGTGGCTCCGCTGGCCTCCACGGTTCAGGGCTACACCGATCAGGCGAACCTCCTGAACCCCCAGATCATCGACGCGATCAACAAGAGCAGCTTGGATCCCGCGGTGAAGGCCGATCTGATCTCGAGGGTGAATGACGTCAACTCGACGATCAACGAGGGCAACACCAAGGTGCAGACTGCCAATACCGGGATCGCAGCGTTGGCCCAGGGGAGCTCGGACCTGGCGGCCGGAACGCAGCAGCTCGCCGACAACGCACCCGCGCTGGCCGACGGGATCGCGTCCGCCGCATCCGGAGCCTCACAGCTCGCCGACGGCACCTCGCAGCTGGCCGACGGCTCGAGCCAGCTCGCCACGGGGGCCCAGCAGCTCAGCGACGGGTCGAACCAGCTCGTCACCGGGCTCGGCACCCTGACCACCGGGGTCGGCACGCTGAAGGACGGGCTCTCCTCGGGTCTCGACGAGATCCCGAACCAGAACGCCGATCAGCGCGAGGCCGCGGCCCAGACCATCTCGGACCCGGTCGCGCTCGACACCAGCGCCGTGACCAAGGCGAGCAACTACGGAGCCGGCATCGCGCCGTTCTTCATCAGCCTCTCGGCCTGGATCGGCATCTATGCGCTGTTCCTCATCGTGAAGCCGCTGTCGCGGCGGGCCATCACGGCGCTCAAGCGGCCCTTCGCCACCACGACGGCCGGCTGGGCGACCCCGGCGATCCTCGGGGCGCTGCAGATGGTGACCGTGTTCGGCATCATCACCCTCGCGCTGGGCTACCAGGTGCAGCACGGCTGGGGGATGCTCGGGTTCATGATCCTGGTGTCGGCGACGTTCGCGACGATCATCCTGGCGCTGAACATCCTGCTCGGCAGCGTGGGGCAGTTCTTGGGCCTGGTGCTGATGGTGCTGCAACTCGTGACGGCGGGCGGTACCTTCCCGTGGCAGACGCTGCCGGGGCCGCTGCAGGTGCTGCACAACATCCTGCCGATGAGTCACGCGGTCGACGGCATCCGGCAGCTGATGTACGGCGGCGACCTCGGGATCGCGGGTGCCGACGCCGGGGCGCTGTTCGCCTGGCTGGTCGGGGCGCTGCTCATCTCGTACCTCGGGGCGCGGAGGCTCACGAGCCACCGCACCCTGCGCGACCTCCGCCCCTCCCTCATCGGCTAGCCCGCCCTCCCCGGCCGGTGCCCCTCCGGGCCCCCCTACCTGCCCGACCCCCGACTGCCCGGCCCCCCGACTGTCCGCGACCCGTCACTTGTTGTCGCTAAACCACCCGAATGGCGACAACAACTGACGTGTCGCGGACAGTCGGGGGCGGGCCAGGGGGTGGTGGCAGGGAGCGAGTCAGGGGGGACGATCAGGAGACCGTGACGCGGAGAGTGTCCCAACCCGAGGCACCATCGGGGGCGGGGGGCGCCTGCACGTCGGTCTGGGTCGCCCCGGACGCGTCGGTCGCGCGCACGGCGAGGGTGTGCTGCCCGGCCGGCGCATCCCACTCGTAGACCCACTGCACCCAGGTGTCGACACCGGTGGTCGCGGCCAGGCGCGCGGGCGCCCAGTCGCCGCCGTCGACCTGCACCTCGACCTTCGAGACGCCGGTGTGCTGGGCCCAGGCCACTCCGGCGACCGCGACCGTGCCGGCCGGGACCGACGAGCCGGCACGCGGCACGTCGATGCGCGACTCGGTCTTGATCGGGCCGAGCGCCGACCAGCCGCGCGGGGTCCAGTAGCCCTCGGCATCCGCGAACCGGGTCACCTGCAGCTCGGTCACCCACTTGGTCGCCGAGACGTAGCCGTAGAGCCCGGCGACGACCATGCGCACCGGGAAGCCGTGCTCGACCGGCAGCGGCTGCCCGTTCATCCCGACGGCGAGCAGGGCGACGCGGCCGTCGTCCTGCAGCGCGTCGAGCGGGGTGCCGGCCGTGAAACCGTCGGTGCTGACCGAGAGCACCATGTCGGCGCCCGCCTGAGGGGCCGCCTTCTTCAGGATCTCGCGGATCGGGTAGCCCAACCAGACCGCGTTGCCGATCAGGTCGCCGCCGACCTCGTTCGAGACGCAGGCGAGGGTGACGACGTGCTCCTCGAGCGGGAGGGCGAGCAGCTCGTCCCAGCCGATCTCGATGGGCTGGTCGACCATGCCGGTGACGCGGAGCTTCCAGTCGCCGGTCGCGAGCGCGGGCACCTGCAGGGCGGTGTCGATGCGGTAGAAGTCCTCGTTCGGTGTGATGTACGGGGTGAGGCCGTCGATGCCGAGGTCGGCGCCGGCGGGCACGGCCGGGGCCGGGGTCGCGGCGGCCGGCAGCACGACCGCGTCGCGCGCGGCGCTCACGGCGTTGGCGGCGGCATTCATCGTGCGCGCGATAACCCCGCCGAACGCGGCCACCAAGGCGGTGATGCCGGCGGCGGTGAGGAAGCGGCGGCGGTCGAGACCCGTCTGCGCGGCCAGGGGAACCGGCTCGGCGGCCGAGGCCTGCCAGGCGCGCAGTCGGCGGGCGAGCATCCGCAGCACCAGCACGCCCACGATCATGCCCACGACGGTGGGGATGCCCGACAGCCCGGTCGCGCCGGCCCGGGTCGTGACGGCCAGCACCGCGATGCCCGAGACGAGCACGAGCACGACGAGGCCGAACGGCGTGCGGCGGTACTCGAGGATGCCGGCGAGCGCCGCCAGCACGACGACCAGGATGCCGAGGATCACCAGCAGCGCGGCCTTGTCGCCGGTGCCGAAGACGGCGATCATGAACGACTTGACGCCGGGCGGGGCGAGGTCGATCGCGAGCGAGCCCACCGCGAAGACGGGGCTGGTGGCCGCGCCGGCGAAGATGGCGATGATCTCGGCGGAGGCGAGCACGGCGGCGGCCGAGACCAGCCCGGTGACGGCGGCCCAGAGATCGGCGGTGCGGCGCATGGGGTCATCCTAGGTCGCGGCAGTGGGAGGTGGGCTGTGAGCGGGTCTCCTCCCCCTGCGCCCTCGCCGAGAAGTCACTTTCACGTCCAAGATCCCGTTTTTGGACGTAAAGGTGACTTCTCGGCGGGTGGGGGGGTGGGGGGGTGAGTGGATGCGCGGGGTGGGGCGCGTGGCGCGCGAGTGGGGTGCGGGCCGCGCGAGCGGGGGGCGCGCGGGTCAGCGCGCGGCGGGGCGGGGGGCGCGGAGGCGGCGGACGAGGAGGAGGAGGGCGCGCCAGCCGAGGAGAAAGACCGCGAGCACGATCGCCGTCACGATCGCGAACGAGACCGCGATGCCCTGACCGGAGGCGGCTCGGATCACCAGGCCCGCGGCAACAGTTCCGAACCAGACCACGAGCCCCGAGACCATCAGCGACAGCGGCCGACGGGCAGTGGGAGAGGCAGTGGCAGCGCCATCGGCAGCGGGACGGGCAGTGGGAGACGCAGTGGCAGCGCCATCGGCAGCGGGACGGGAGGCGGAGATGATCGCCACGGCGATCCAGCCCAGGGCGAGCCCGGCGACGAAGGGCCACGCGGTGACGAGGAAGCCGAGCACCGACGCATCCTCGTCGTGGCTGGCCCGGCCGATGGCCGCGAAGACGAGCACCAGCACCAGGTCGACGACGAGGGCCACGGCGGGGAGGATCGGGCGGGGCTTCACCGTTCGAGTGTAGGTGGGCGAAGATGGACTCGTGACCCACACCGACATCACCATCCTGAACTACACCGTCAACGCCGATGTCTACGCCCGGTACGGCGCCGACTTCGACGCCGAGGCCGTCAACGACGAGATCCTCCGCATCCTGAACGCCGAGGTGCCCGAGGGCATCGAGATCCACCGCAACGGCAAGGTCGTCGCCGAGGACTTCGCGATCGAGACCGCCCGCAAGTACGACTGGGCGGCGCTGCTGAAGCGTCTCGACCTCGACACGATCCTCGCCGAGCACGGCAAGTAGGCGGCGGGGGTACCGCCCGTCGCCGCCCCGCCCCGCGCGGCTCCCGCCCGCCCGCGCAGCACCGGCCCGCGCGCCGCCCGCCCGCGCAGCACTGGCCCACCCAGCACCGCCACGCGACGCCCCGCGCAGCACTGGCCCGCGAAGCACCGCCCCGCACAGCACCGGCCCGCACAGCACCACCCCGCGACTCCCCGCGCAGCACTGGCCGGCGAAGCGCCGCCCCGCGCAGAACTGCCCCCGCGACGCTTTCGCGCGCCACCGTTAACTTGTGCCACCGGGTGGGTGAAGACACCGTCGCTTGTGCACCGCTGCCGGCCCCGGGAGGCTGAGCACGTGCCCCCTCGTGACCGACTCCTCGCCGCCCTCGTCGCCGTGATCTGGGGCGTGAACTTCGTCGCGATCCACTTCTCGCTCGAGCAGTACCCGCCGTTCTTCCTGGTCGGGCTGCGGTTCCTCCTGCTCGCGATCCCCACCGTGCTGTTCGTCAAGCGGCCGAACGTGCCGTTCCGCTGGCTGCTGGGGTACGCGGTCGGCTTCGGGGTGCTGCAGTTCGCGTTCCTCTACGCGGGGATGGCGGCCGGGATGCCGCCGGGGCTCGCCTCTCTGGTGCTGCAGGCATCCGCCCCGTTCACGGTCGTGCTCGCGGCGGTCTGGCTGCGGGAGCGGCTGTCGCTCGTGCAGGGCGTGGGCATCCTCGTCGCCGCGGCGGGGCTGGGGGTGATCGCGGCCGAACGGGCTGGGGTGTCGGCGCTGCTGCCGGTCATCCTGACGCTGTGCGGCGCGCTCGGCTGGGCCTTCGGCAACATCTGCAGTCGGCAGGCGAGGCCCGAGAGTCCGCTGCGGTTGACGATGTGGATGTCGGTGGTCCCGCCGATCCCGATGATCGCCCTGTCGCTCGCGATCGAGGGCCCCGAGCGCATCGGTGAGTCGCTGGCGACGAGCTTCACGCCCGAGGCGCTGCCCGCGGTGCTCGGCCTGGCCTACACGGTGCTGATCGGCACGGTCGTCGGCTCGGGCATCTGGGTCACCCTGATGAAGCGCAACCCGTCGAGCCGGGTGGCCCCGTTCTCGATGCTCGTGCCCGTCGCCGGCTTCACGAGCGCCTGGCTGATCCTCGGCGAGACCCCCTCCCCCGCCGACCTCCTCGGCGGCGCGATCGTGATCCTCGGCGTGCTCACCGCCACCCTCACCCTCCGCCCCCGCCGCACCCCCGCGCCCGCCCCCGAACCCTCCACCGTGGCCGCACCGTAAGAGGCCGCTCCCGAACGACCCAGGGTGAGCGCGTCGCCGTGAGGTGCGACCGCAGGCCGCGCCTCACGACGGCACGCGAACATGTCGCCCGCGCCGCAGAGGCGGCGGCGCGGAGAAAACACAACTAGAACTTGACGTGCCCCAGCACCCACGCGTGCATCGCCACCGCCGCCGCCGCCGACGCGTTGATCGACCGCGTGCTGCCGAACTGCGAGATCTCGACCACCGCATCCGCCGCCGCGAGCGCCTCGGGCGAGAGCCCCGGGCCCTCCTGCCCGAACAGCAGCACGCACCGCTCGGGAAACGCGAAGGTCTCGATGATGACGCTGCCCGGCACGTTGTCGATCGCGATCACCGGCAGGTCGGCCGCGCGGGCGAACTCGACGAAGGCGGCGACATCCGGATGGTTCTGCACGTGCTGGTAGCGATCGGTCACCATGGCGCCGCGCTTGTTCCAGCGTTTGCGGCCGATGATGTGCACGGTGTCGGCCGCGAAGGCGTTGGCGCTGCGCACGATGGAACCGATGTTGAGGTCGTGCTGCCAGTTCTCGATCGCGACGTGGAACGGATGCCGGTGCTGGTCGAGATCGGCCACGATCGCCGACATGCGCCAGTAGCGGTAGCGGTCGATCACGTTGCGGGTGTCGCCGTGGGCGAGGAGGTCGGGGTCGTAGCGCGGATCGTCGGGCAGCTCGCCCGCCCAGGGGCCGACCCCGCCGGCGCTCCACTCGAGGCTCGGGTTCGTGGCGGTGGCGGCCAGGTCGGCGGCGCCCGGGTTCACAGCGCTCGCAGCGCCCGTCGCAGCGGCTGCGGCGCCCGCGGTCGGGTCGGTCGGCAGGTCCTCGGGCATCCAGCCAGGCTACCGCCGACCGCGCCCCGCCCCGCCTGCGCCCCCGCCTACAGCCACTTGTTGCGCTTGAACACCCAGTACAGCCCGAAGCCCATCGCGAACATCCCGAGCACCGCCATCGGGTAGCCGAAGACCCAGTGCAGCTCGGGCATGTACTCGAAGTTCATGCCGTAGATCGTGCCGATCAGGGTCGGCGCGAAGAGGATCGCGGCCCAGGCCGAGATCTTCTTCACCTCCTCACCCTGCTTGATGCTGGTCTCGGTGAGCTTGCGGGTGTCTTCGGCGAGCGCGAGGCTGGCCTCCGAGATGCGTCGCATCTCGTCGTTCTGCTGCTGCGTGGCGAGCGTGGAGTGCACGGTCAGCGCGTTCTGCAGGGTCGCGCGGAACGCATCCGCCCGCCCCGCGATCTGCAGCACGTGGTCGAGCACGTCGCGCACGCCGCGCTGGATCTCGAGATCGACCTGGTACTTCTCCGACCCGCGGAGCAGCGCCTCGAGCATGCCCTTCAACGGATGCACGGCCCGCTGGAACTCCATCACCTCGCCGAGCAGGTCGTAGATGCGGCGCGAGACGGTCGGGTCGCCGCCGAACAGCTGCTTCTCGATCTCGTCGATGTCGTTCTCGAGGCCGGCGATGACCGGGCCGTACTCGTCGACCACCTCGTCGACGATCGCGTAGAGCACCGCCTCGGGTCCGAGCGCGAGCAGCGGCGGGTTCGTCTCGAGCCGGTGCCGCACGGCGGCGAGGTTCGGCGACTCGGCGTGCCGCACCGTCACGACGAAGCCCGGGCCGAGGAAGACGTGCACCTCGCCGAACTCGACCCGCTCCTCGGAGTCGATGTATCGCGCGGGCCGCAGCACCACGAACAGGGTGTCGCCGTAGCGCTCGAGCTTGGCGCGCTGATGGCCGATCAGGGCGTCCTCGACCGCGAGGTGGTGCAGACCGAACTCGGTCTCGACCGAGTGGATCTCGGTCGCATCCGGACGGTAGAGACCGATCCACGCCATGCCGTCGAGCTCGCGCAGCAGCTCGTACGTGTCGTCGAGACTCTTGGGGTCGTGGGCGCGGCGACCCGCCACGTACACGGCGTTGTCGATGAGGGGCATGGTGGACACCCTAGGCACGAACGGTGAACAACCGGCGAACCGTGGGGTGGGCGGGATGCCCGGGGTCGGGTCGGCGCCGACGGGCGGCGGGATGCGCGGGGTCGGGTCGGCGGGTGCGGGTGGTCGGCGAAGGGCGCGGGGATGCACGGGGTCGGGTGCGCGCCGACGAACAGCGGGATGCGCGGGGCCAGGTGGGAGGCGCCGGGATGCGCGGGGACGGGTGGATGCGGGCGCGACCCTCGTGGTCGGAGCATCCGCTCTGGCACACTGGTGCCGACGGCCGACCGGGGAGGCGGGGGACGATGGACGCGACGCCACACAGCGGAGCCGACGGGGGCCGCGGCGCGGGCGCGGACGCCGGCGGAGCCGCGGGCGGCGTCAGCGCGAGCAGATCGGGCATGGGCGGCGCAGGCGCAGGCGCCGGCGCGGGCGGATCGGGCGCAGGCGCCGGCGCGGCCGGGGGTCCCGCCGTGCGCACCCTGCTGCTGCTGTCGGTGCCGGCGCTCGCGATCGGGGTGGTGTCGGCGCTCGTGCTGTTCGCGCTCGACGAGGTGGCGGGGTGGCTCGAGTCGTGGCTCTGGGGCGCCCTGCCCGGCGCGGTCGGTATCGACCCCGCATCCGGCTGGTGGATCTTCGGCATGCTCACCGTGACCGGCATCGCGGTCGGCCTCGTGGTCTGGCTCGTGCCCGGCCACGGCGGCCAGGACTCCGCCACCACCGACCTCATCGCCGCGCCCCAGAAGCTCATCGCCCTCCCCTCGCTCGCGCTCGTGGCCGTGCTCGGACTCGCCGGCGGCGTCAGCCTCGGCCCCGAGAACCCGATCATCGCCATCAACACCGGTCTGCTCGTGGCCGTGCTCGCCCGGCTCGTGCCGCGGATGCCCCGCGAGCTCGCCATGGTCGGCGCCGCCGCGGGCACGATCGGCGCTCTGTTCGGCACCCCGGTGGCGGCGGCGCTCATCCTCACCGGCGTGGTCGCGGCCCGGCCGGCCGGGGGTGCGCTGTGGGACAGGCTGTTCCTCCCGCTGGTCTCCGCGGGGGCGGGCTCGCTGACGATGACCCTGCTCGCGCATCCGAGTTTCGCGATCTCGCTGCCCGCCTACGACGGAGTGCAGGCGATCGACCTGCTGAGCGCCGCGGTCATCGCGGTGATCGGTGCCGGGCTGGGCGTGCTTGTGGTCGTGGTGTTCCGGCTGCTGCATCCGGTCTTCCACGGCATCGGGCATCCGCTCGTCTACATCGCGCTTGGCGGTGTCGTGCTCGGCCTGCTCGGGGCGATCGGTGGGCCGCTGACGCTGTTCAAGGGGCTCGACCAGATGGCCGAGCTGATCGCCGACCGCTCGGGCTACGGGGCCTGGACAGTGCTGCTGCTCATCGCCATCAAGCTGGCCGCTCTGGCGGTGGCCTCGGCGGCGGGGTTCCGGGGCGGGCACATCTTCCCGGCCGTGTTCGTCGGGGTGGCGCTCGGGGTGCTGGCGAACAGCGTGGTGCCGTCGATCCCGCTGGTGGTGGCGGTCGCCTCGGGCGTGCTCGGGATCGTGCTGGCCGTCAGCCGCGACGGCTGGATCGCCCTGTTCCTCGCGCCGGTCGTCACGGGCAGCGTGGTGGTGCTGCCGCTCATGTGCATCGCCATCCTGCCGGCCTGGCTGATCGTGACGAAGGCGCCGCACATGGTCGCGTCGGGTGCCGATGAGGGCCGGCGGCCGCCCTGGCTCGGGCGGCGCCGGGCCGCGGGTGCGGCTGGCCCAGCAGAGGCGGCAGGGGCGGCGGGCCCGGCGGCGGGCTGAGGATGGGCCGGGTCGGGCTGAGGATGCGCGGGGTCAGCCCGCGCCGGTGATCGTCAGGCCGATGAGCACGACGTTGAGCGCCACGATCAGGGCGATCACGGTCCAGGCGACGATCCGCACGGGCCGTCGGTCGGCGAACTCCCCCATCAGCGCCCGATCGCCGGTGAGCCGGATCAGCGGCACGAGCGCGAACGGGATGCCGATCGAGAGCACCACCTGGCTCAGCACCAGCGCCCAGGTCGGGTCGATCCCGACCGCCAGCAGCACCAGGGCGGGCACCAGCGTGACGACCCGCCGGGCCAGCAGCGGCACCCGCACGGTCAGCAGCCCCTTCATGATCACCGAGCCGGCGTAGGCGCCGACCGAGGTCGAGGCCAGGCCCGAGGCGAGCAGTCCGATCGCGAAGATCGTGGCGATCGACGGCCCGAGCGCCGCCTGGATCGCGACGTACGCCCCCGGGATGGTGTCGGTGCCTTCGACGCCGCGCAGACTGGATGCGGCCAGCAGCAGCATCGCGATGTTGACCGCGCCGGCCAGCGCGAGCGCCACGATCACGTCGGTGCGGGTGGCGGAGAGCAGCCGGCGCACCCGCGGTGCGGTGACGTCGAGCGCGGCGGTCGCGGGTGCGGCGGTCGCGGCGATCGCAGGTGCGGCTGTCGCTGTGGTCGCCGGCGCAGTGGCCGGGTTCGGGTCGGTCGCGGCGGACGCCGTGGTCACCAGCGGGGCGGCCGGATGCGGCGCGGCGGCCGGAGTGCCGGTCGCGGGAGCGGCAGCGACCGGCACGGTCGCAGGTGCGGCGGTCGCGGGTGCGGTGGCCGCGATCGGCGCGATCGAGGCCGGGGCGCGCGACACACGCGCCTCGCCCGTGAAGTCGCTCTTCTCCGCCAGGGCCGCGAACTCGGCGTGATGCCGGTCGCGCGCCAGGGCCGAGTGCAGGTAGATCGCGTGGGGCATCACGGTCGCCCCCAGCATGCTCGCCGCGAGCAGCACGGTCGGCGCCCCGTCGAACCGGGGCACGAGCCCGTCGACCGCGGCCGGCCAGTCGACGTCCGACACGAACACCCCCGCCAGGAACCCGACCGCGATCACTGCGAGCAGCCCGACGATCACGAACTCGAACGACCGCTGGCGCCGATGAGCCTGGATCAGGAGGAGCGCCAGCGACACCACGCCGACGATGAGTCCGCCCACCACCAGCGGCAACCCGAACAGCAGGTTGAGGGCGAGGGCCCCGCCGATTACCTCGGCGATGTCGGTGGCCGCCGCGACGAGTTCGGCCTGCACCCAGAACGCCCGCCTCGACCACGGCCGCGACCGCGCGCCGATGTGCTCGGGGAGCGTCTTGCCCGTGACCACCCCGAGCTTCGCCGACTGGTACTGGATGAGCATCGCCATCAGGTTCGCGAGCACCAGCACCCAGACCAGCAGGTACCCGTACTGCGCCCCCGAGGTGAGGTTCGCCGCGACGTTGCCCGGGTCGACGTAGGCGATCGAGGCCACGAACGCCGGCCCCAGCAGCGCGAGCGGATGCCACCACCGCGGCCGCACGACGGCCGGACGGTCGATCGGCCCCGCCTCCGGCCGCAGCGCACTTTTAGGCATGCCTAAAAATTAGCACGCGAGGCCGACTCCTGGGAGGGGGTGCACCCGCCGGGGCTAGGGTGACACCGTGACCTCCCCCGAACCGTCCGCGGCCCCCGTTCTCACCGAGGCGGCCGAGCCGTTCCTCACCGAATACCGCCTGGCCACCCTGACCACCCTCCTGGCCGACGGGTCGCCGCACGTCGTCCCCGTCGGGTTCACCTACGACGCCGAGGCCACCCCGCCGCGGGTGCGCATCATCACCAGCGGCACCTCGCAGAAGGTGCTCAACGTGCGCCGCGACGGCCGTGCGAGCGTCTGCCAGTTCGAGGGCGCCGCGTGGCTGACCTTCTCGGGTCCGGCCGTGGTGCTCGACGATCCCGACGCGGTCGCGGATGCGGTGGCCCGCTACGCCGCCCGCTACCGTCAGCCGCGCGAGAACCCGCTCCGCGTGGTGATCGAGATCGAGGTCGCGAAGACGATGGGGTCGTCGGGCCTGCTGGCCTGAGCCGATTCGGGCCGCCGCGAGGCGCGGGGCTGCTCAGCTGGGCGAGCTCGGCGTGGCGGGCGGGCGGGCGGGCTCGGCGTGGCGGGTGGGCGCGGCGGGGCGGGCGCGGCGGGGTGGGCGCGGCGGGGCGGGCAGGTACGGCGGGGCGGGCGGATCGCGGGGCAGCGGTCAGGGCAGCAGGAGCGCCGGCAGCTCGGCCATCGCCGTGAAGACCGTGCGCGCCCCCGCGGCGAGCAGCGACTCCGGGTCGGTGTGCGCCGCGTCTCCGGGAGCGAACGCGAAGACGGTGGGCCCCGCGGCGACTCCGGCCGTGACCCCGGCGACGGTGTCCTCGACCACGGCCGCCCGCGCCGGATCCACCCCCAGCGCCCCGGCCGCCGCCAGATAGACGTCGGGGGCGGGCTTCGTGCGGGCGTACTCGAGCCCGCTGAAGACCCGGTCGCCGAACACCCCGGCGAGCCCCAGTGCCGCGAGCTGCATCTCGATCTTGGGGCGGTCGGCGCCGGAGACGCAGGCGATCCGATCGCCGTAGGCCGCCTCGACCGCGCGCACGGCGTCACCGGCACCCGGGATCTCCCGGAGCCCGAGACGGAGTCCCTCGTTTCGCCGGCGACGGAAGTCGGCCAGCCACGAATCGGTGATCGCGAACCCGGTGTGCTCGAGGATGAGGGGCGCCTCGTCCTTCAGCGCCCGCCCGACGAACAGGCTCACGCTCTCCGCGGGCTCGAGGTGCCAGCCGAGGTCGGCGAGCATCCCGCGAAGAACCTCGTTCGTGATCCCCTCCGAGTCGGCGAGCACCCCGTCGCAGTCGAAGAGCACGGCGTCGAACGGCAGCCCGCTCGCGCCCGCCGCATCCGAACCGCTCACCGGCGGGCCGCCTCGAGCAGGCCGCGCACCCGGTGCGGCATGGCCTCGACCAGCGAGAGCGCCGTGTTCGTGCGCATCACGCCGTCGACCCGCAGCATCCGGCTGGTGAGGCTGTGCAGGTGATGCGGATCGCGCGCGACCACCTTCGCCAGCAGATCGGCGTCGCCCGTGGTCGCGTGCATCTCGACGATCTCGGGGATCTCGGCGAGCTCGGCCATCGCGGTGCTGTCCGAGGCCTGGCTGATCGCGATCCAGACGAAGGCGACCAGCGGATAGCCGAGGGCCGCTGGAGCCACCCGCCGGCTGAACGGGCCGAGGGCGCCGCCGGCGGTCATCCGCTTCAGCCGGGCGTGCACGGTGTTGCGCGCAACGCCCAGCGTGGTCGCGAGCGCCAGCACCGTGGCATCCGGGTCGTCGTCGAGTGCGAGCAGGATGCGGGAGTCGAGATCGTCGAGCAGGGCCATGATGGTCATTCTGTCATTTTCAGCACCGATCGGATGCATTGTGCTCAGTCAACGGCGTTCGGTTTGTGCGCCCGTGCATCCGTTCTGCAGAATTCGGACATGACCTCGTCTCCGTCGTCCCCCTCGCCCCGCGCCGCCGTGCTCGCACTGCCGGCCTACGTCGCCGGGCGTCGGGCCGACTCCGGCCTGACCGCCGCTCTGGCCTCGAACGAGAGCCACTACCCGCCGCTGCCCTCGGTGCTCGAGGTCGTGCGGCACTCGGCCGGCACGATCAACCGCTACCCCGACAACACCGCCCTGCCGCTGCGCACCCGCATCGCCGAGAAGCTCGGGGTCGCGGTCGAGGAGACCGCCGTGGGGCCGGGGAGCACGGGCGTGCTGCAGCAGATCATCACCTCGGTCTGCGAATCGGGCGACGAGGTGGTGTTCGCGTGGCGGTCGTTCGAGGCGTACCCGATCCTGGTGCGGCTGGCCGGGGCGGTGCCGGTCGCGGTGCCGCTGCTCGCCGACGAAGGGCACGACCTGGAGGCGATGGCCGACGCGATCACCGAGCGCACACGCCTCGTCATCCTGTGCACGCCGAACAACCCGACCGGGGTGTCGCTTGGGGCCGAAGCGGTCGAGCGATTCCTGGCGCGGGTGCCGTCGCACGTGCTCGTGGTGATCGACGAGGCGTACACGGAGTATGCGGCGCTTGAGGTGAGTGCGGATGCGGGTTCGAGCGGACCTTCTGCGGCGGATGCGGGTGCGCTCGCTTCAGGCGGCGTGGATGCGGGTTCGGGTTCGGTTGGACCTTCACCGGTTGATGCGGGCGGGCTCGACTCGATCGCGGTGTTCCGCGCGCATCCGAACGTCTGCGTACTTCGTACCTTCTCGAAGGCGTACGGGCTGGCGGGGCTCCGTGTCGGGTACGCCGTGGCCGCCCCGATCGTGGCCGACGGACTCCGCCGCTCGGGCATGCCCTTCGCCGTGAGCGCGCTGGCGCAGCAGGCGGCGATCGCGTCGCTGGAGGCCGAGGACGAGATCCGCGCCCGGGTCGCCGCGGTCGTCGCCGAACGGCACCGGGTGATCGCGGCCCTCCGCGCCCAGGGGTGGGAGACCACCGACAGTCAGGCCAACTTCGTCTGGCTGCGGATGCCCGACGAGGAACGCCTGGCGCTCGTCGAGCACCTCGACGCGAACGACATCCTGGTGCGCGGCTACGTCGGTGACGGCGTGCGGATCTCGCTGGCCGACGCGGCGGCGAATGATCGCGTGCTGCACGTACTGAACGGGGTGCGGGAGCTGAGTCGCGAGGCGGCGGCGACGGATGCTGCCGCAGGCAGCGAAGCAGGCGACGTCGAGCGTATGCCGGTGGAGGCATGAGCGCGGCTCGGCCCGGCGGCGCCCCCGCCACGGGCGTGGGAACAGACCCGGCCGCGGATACGGACTCGGACCTCGGCCGCAAGTCCGAAGCGGGCGTCGGCGTGGGCGCCGACCCCGAAGCGCACGTGGGCGCTGATGTCGGTACCGAACCCGAAGCGCGCGTGAGCGTCGAGAGATCGACCCCCGTCGACGCGGACATGGACATCTCGACCCCGGAGCCGCTGGGCCCCGTGACCTCGTCGAAGCGGCGCGACCCGCTCAAGCACAGCGTCGTCGAAGACGTCGCCGGCGTGCTGACCGGCACGTTCGTCGCCTCGCTCGGCGTCTTCCTGCTCAAGTCGACCGGAGCGGTGACCGGCGGCACCGCCGGGCTCGCGCTGCTGCTCAGCTACGCCCTCGCACTCCCGTTCGGCGTCGTCTTCTTCGCCCTCAACGTGCCCTTCTTCGCGCTCGCGCTCTGGAAGAAGGGGCTCTCGTTCACCATCCGCACCGCCATGAGCGTCTCCCTGCTCTCGGTGTTCTCCCTGATCAACCCGTTGGCGGTCGCGTTCGACCACCTGGATCCGGTGTTCTCCGTCATCGCCGGCAACCTCCTCGCCGGCATCGGCCTCCTGGTGCTGTTCCGCCACCGGTCGAGCCTCGGCGGCTTCAACATCGTCGCCCTGCTGGTGCAGGAGAAGCTCGGCTGGCGGGCGGGCTACGTGCAGATGGGGCTCGACGTGGCCGTCGTCGTCTGCTCGCTCACCGTCGTGCCGCCGCTCACGGTCGCCCTCTCGGCGGGCGGTGCGGTCATCCTGAACCTGGTGCTGGCGCTCAACCACCGGCCGGGGCGGTACGCGGGCATCTAGCCCGAGGCGGATGCGGGCCGCGGTTAGGCTGGTGGCATCATGCCGCCCACCGCATCCTCGTCCGGGCCCGGACTCGAGATCGCGACCGAGAACTACCTCAAGTCGATCTACGCCCACACCGAGTGGCAGCCCGCTCCGATCACGCCCTCGGTGCTCGCCGCGCGGCTCGGGGTCGCGCCGTCGTCGGTGACCGAGATGGTCAAGAAGCTCGCCGCGGCGGGGCTGATCACGCACGTGCCGTACGGTCCGCTCTCGCTGACCGCCGAGGGGCGACGGCGGGCGGTCGGCGTGGTGCGCCGGCATCGGCTGATCGAGACCTGGCTGGTGCGCGAGATGGGCTATGGCTGGGATGCGGTGCACGACGAGGCCGAGGTGCTCGAGCACGCGATCAGCGACCGCCTGCTGGATGCGATCGACGAGCGGCTCGGGCGGCCGGTGCAGGATCCGCACGGGGATCCGATCCCCTCGGCCTCCGGTGAGGTGCCGGTGCTCGAGGCGGTGCTGCTGGCCGACGCGCCCGAGGGGCACACGGGCCGCGTGGTGCGGATCAGCGACCGCGACGCCGCCCTCCTCCGCACGCTGGCCGACTGCGGCATCGGCCCCGGAACCGAGGTGCGGGTCGCGTCCGGAGCGCTCGCGCTGCCCGGCCGCCCCGCGCCCGTCCCGGTGCCCCCCGAGGCCGCCGCCGCTATCTGGCTCGCGCGCTGAGCCCTGGCTGGGGGCGCTCCCGCCCTGGCCCGCCCCTAGCGCACCCCGCCCCGGGCACGCCCCCCACCCTGGCCCGTCCTGCCAGGGCCCGGCCCCACCTCTCCTCGCTCCTCCCCCTCACCCTCACCCCTCACCGAGAAGTCACTTTTGCGTCCAAAACCCGGGATTTGGACGTAAAGGTGACTTCTCGGCGGTGGGGAGGGTGCCTGGGCCACGAACTTCGCTCTCGGGGGCGGGTCAGCGGAGGGTGCGGAGGGCCGCGACCGACGACTCGAGGGCCGCGACGGCCGCGACGAGCTCGGCCCCCGTCGTGTCGGCGGTGAAGGTGAAGCGCACGGCGGTCTGCGCGATCCGGGGCGGGATGCCGAGCGCCAGCAGCACGGGCGACGGCTCGTCACTGCCCGCGGCGCACGCCGAGCCGCTCGAGACGATCACGCCGCGCTCCTCGAGGCCGAGCAGCACCGCCTCACCACTCGTCCCGGGGAAGCAGAACGACGCCACCGTCGGGAGCCGGCGTGACGCGTGCCCGGTGAGCACCGCATCCGGAACCCGCTCGAGCACCGCCCGCACGAACTCGTCGCGGAGCACGGTGGTCGCCGCGGCGTCCGCGGCCACCCGAGCCGGGTCGTGCAGTGACACCGCCGCCGCCAGCCCGACCGCGAAGGCGACGTTCTCAGTGCCGGAGCGGCGCCCGCGCTCCTGACCGCCGCCGTGCAGCAGCGGTTCGACCCGCACCCGCTGCCGCACCACGAGCGCCCCGACCCCCTTGGGCGCGCCCAGCTTGTGGCCCGAGATACCCACTGCGTCGACGCCGAGGGCGTCCAGGCGCAGGTCGAGCCAGCCGGCGGCCTGCACCGCATCCGTGTGGAAGGGCATGCCCCGCTCGCGCGCCAGGGCCGCGAGCTCGGCGACGGGCTGGATGGTGCCGATCTCGTTGTTCGCAAGCATCACCGTCGCCAGGGCCGTGTCGGGTCGCAGGGCCGCGGCGAAGTCGGCGGGGTCGATCAGGCCGGCGGCATCCACCGGCACGACCGTGGACTCGAAGCCGTGCACCCGGCACAGGTACTCGACCGACTCGACCACCGCGGGATGCTCGACGGCGCTCAGCACGACGTGCCGGCCTCGGGTCGAGGCCAGCGCGATCCCCTTCACCGCGAGGTTGTCGGCCTCGGTGCCTCCCGAGGTGAAGACGACCTCGGAGGGGCGGCAGCCGAACCAGTCGGCGACCGTGCGGCGGGCGTCGTCGAGGGCACGGGCGGCGGATGCGCCGATGCCGTGGTGGCTCGACGGGTTGCCGAACTCGCCGGTGAGGTGGGGCCACATCGCCTCGAGCACCTCGCGGCGCACGGGGGTCGTGGCGGCGGCGTCGAGGTAGATCACGGGAGCGGGTCGGGTGTGGGGATGGGTGTGGTGGTCGCGGCGGGCGCGGGCCTGTCGGCAGACGCGGGCCCGGCGGCGGGCACGGCGGTGGCGGACGCTGACCCGGTGGCTGCGACGCCCGCAGCGGTTTCGGGCGCGGGAGCGCCGGCGGCGGGTGTCGAGGGAGCAGACATGGCGGCGGTCGAGGCGGCGCCCGCGGCGAGGGCAGCGGCCGCATCGAAGGCGACGTCGAGGCCGAGGTCGAGGGCGCGGACGCTGTGCGTCAGGGCCCCGACCGAGATGACGTCGACGCCCGTCTCGGCGATGGCTGCGACCGTGGCGAGGCCGACGCCGCCGCTGGCCTCGACGAGCGCCCGCCCGGCGACCTGCGCCACGCCCACCCGCAGGTCGGCGAGGCTGAAGTTGTCGAGCATGATCGTGTCGACCCCGGCCGCCAGCACCGGTTCGATCTGATCGAGGCGGTCGACCTCGACCTCCAGGTGGGTGGTGTGCGACATCCGCGAGCGCACGCCGCGGAGCGCCTCCGTCACGCCCCCGCCGTGCTGCGCGGCGAGCACCGCCAGGTGGTTGTCCTTCGCGAGCACCGCATCCGACAGCGAGAACCGGTGGTTGTGACCGCCGCCGTCGCGCACGGCCGCGCGTTCGAGCGCGCGGAGCCCCGGGGTGGTCTTCCGCGTGTCGACCACCCGCGCCGTGGTGTGGGCGACGGCGGCCACGTAGGCCGCGGTGAGGGTGGCGATGCCGCTCATCCGCTGGGTGAGGTTGAGGGCAACGCGCTCGGCGCGCAGCACTCCGCGCGCCGGCCCCGACACCCGCGCGAGCACCTGGCCGGCGCTGAACGACTCGCCGTCGGCGACGAGCATCGTGACGTGGATGCGCGGGTCGACCAGCCGCATCGCCGCCGCGAACACCGCGCCACCGCTGAACACGCCGGGCTCGCGGGCGTCGAGGCTGGCGTCGACCTGGGCGTCGGCGGGGATGAGCAGCTCGGAGGTGATGTCGCCCCATGGCGCGTCCTCGGCGAGCGCGCGGCTGACGACGTCGTCGATGATCGGGGTCGGGGTGGTGCTCATGCGCTGACCTTCGCTCGGGGGTGGTGGGGGTGCTGGTGTCGTTCGGGGTGCTCTGCGGCTGCGCCGGCCTGGGCCGGGGGTTCGGGATGCGACGGGAGCGTCGTCACACCTCGTGCGGTCGAAGGCGCCAGGACCGTCGTCCCACCCCGTCCGATCGACGGTGCCGGGACTGCTCCGAGCACGACGGCCGGGGCAGGGGCGGCGGCGGTCTCGACCGGAACCGGTACGAGGTGGTGGGCGAAGGCGGGGTCGACGACGGGGAAGTCCGCCCGGAAGTGCGCGCCCCTCGACTCCTCCCGCTCCAGCGCCGAAGCGACCACCGCCCGGGCGAGCACCAGGAGGTTCGCGTTCTCGAGCCGCTCGATCACGGCTGGCCCGGGCGCTGGGGTGGCGGTTCCGACCGGGATCGACGTGATCGTCGGGATCCGCCAGGTCGCAAGCCTCGCGGCGGCCTCGCGCAGGCCGGGCCCGTCGCGATGCACGCCTGCGGCGCGCCAGAGGAGTTCGTGGAGCTCGGCCCGCGTGGGCCCCTCGACCCCGGGTGCGGCGACCGCGGGTACGGCGACCGCGGGTACTTCTGTCGTCGACGCCGGTGCGGCCGGCCCGCCGCTGACCGGCACCCGGCGGAAGGCCGGTGCGTCGAAGTCGGGAAGTGCGGCGGGGCCGACCGCCGGCTCTCCCACCTGCCACGGATCCACATCTCGTGCCGGCGGGCGCCGCGCATCCACGACCGGCGCCGCCGGAGCCGGCGCATGCACAACCCGTGCCGCCTGACCCGGCGCATCCGCTTCTCGTGCCGCCGGGATCGGTGCATCCGCCTCCCGTGCCGCCGGGCTCGGCGCATCCGCCCGGACCGCGGAGGCCCGG
Source organism: Herbiconiux sp. 320_LB (assembly GCF_059691755.1). Classification (NCBI taxonomy): domain Bacteria; kingdom Bacillati; phylum Actinomycetota; class Actinomycetes; order Micrococcales; family Microbacteriaceae; genus Herbiconiux; species Herbiconiux sp. 320_LB. The sequence continues at coordinate 785,037 of NZ_JCAWAD010000002.1, forward strand.
ATCGCCGCGGCCGCGCGGTGCGCGAAGACCACCGACTCGAGCAGCGAGTTCGAGGCCAGGCGGTTCGCGCCGTGCACCCCGGTGCAGGCGACCTCGCCGACCGCGACGAGTCCGGGAAGGGAGGTGCGGCCGTCGAGGTCGGTGGCGATGCCGCCCATCCAGTAGTGGGCGGCGGGGGCGACCGGGACGGGCTCGCGGGTCCAGTCGAAGCCGGCGGCCAGGGCGGCCGCGGTGATCGTGGGGAAGCGGCGCCGCAGCTCGTCGGCGCCGATCGCGGTCGCGTCGAGCACGACCGGCTGCCCGGTCTCGAGCATCTCGCGCGCGATCTCGCGGGCCACGACGTCGCGCGGCGCGAGCTCGGCGAGCGGGTGCCGCCCCACCATGAACCGCTCACCCCGCGCATTGCGGAGCACGGCCCCGTCGCCCCGCACCGCCTCGGACACCAGGAACGAACCCTCGACCGCCAACGCCGTCGGGTGGAACTGCACGAACTCCACGTCGGTGAGCACCGCCCCGGCGCGAAGGGCGGCGGCGGCTCCGTCGCCGGTGGTGACCGAGGGGTTGGTCGTGTGGGGGAAGAGCTGGCCGAGGCCGCCGGTGGCGAGCACGACGACGTCGGCCGCCCGCACCTCGCGGCGCCCCTCCCGCAGCAGCTCGACGCCGACCACCCGGCGAGGCGGCTCGCCCCCGGCAGTCAGGCCGGATGCGGTCGTCGGCTCGGTGACGAGGTCGACCAGGAAGGCGTGCTCGACGACGCGGATGCCCGCCGCCGCGACCGCACGCACGAGCGCCGACTCGACCTCGAACCCGGTGGCGTCGCCGCCGGCGTGCAGGATGCGGTGGAACGAGTGCGCCGCCTCCAGCCCCGCGTCGAAGTCGGGGAACCCGCCGCCGGCGAGCGGCGGAACCTCCGCACCCGGCTCGCGCAGGTCGAACTGCACGCCCCAGCGGATCAGGTCGCGGATACGGTCGGGGCCTTCGGTGCAGAGCACCTCGACCGCCCGCGGGTCGCACAGCCCGGCTCCGGCTGCCAGGGTGTCGGCGATGTGCGCCGCGAGGGTGTCTCCGGGCATCACTGCGGCCGCGATGCCGCCCTGGGCGTAGCGGGTGTTTCCGTCGGAGACGGCACCCTTCGTCACCACGGTCACCTCGACCTCGGGCCCGAGCGCCAGCGCCGTCACGAGCCCGGCGACCCCGCTCCCGACGACCACCACACGAAGCGGCCGACCCGCCGCATCCGCCCCACTCATGGCCGGGCCGCGAGCATCCGCTCGAGCGCGACGCGCGCGGGCGCCGCCACGTCCTCCGGCACCGTGATCCGGTTCAGCACCTCCCCGTCGACGAGCGCCTCGAGCACCCACGCCAGGTAGCCGGGGTGGATGCGATACATCGTCGAGCACGGGCAGATCACGTCGTCGAGGCAGAAGATCGTGTGCTGCGGGTACTCATTCGCGAGCCGCTGCACGAGGTTGATCTCGGTGCCGATCGCGAAGGTCGACCCGGGCGGCGCCGCGGCGATGGCCTTGACGATGAAGTCGGTCGATCCGGAGGAGTCGGCCGCATCCACGACCGGCATCGGGCACTCGGGGTGCACGATCACCCGCACGTCGAGGTGCTCCGCCCGCGCGCGCTCGATCTGCTCGACCGAGAAGCGCTTGTGCACCGAGCAGAAGCCGTGCCACAGGATGACCTGCGCGTCGACCAGCTGCTCGGGAGTCGAACCGCCGAGGGGCTTCCGCGGGTTCCACATCGGCATCCGCTCGAGCGGCACGCCCATCGCCTTCGCGGTGTTGCGGCCGAGGTGCTGGTCGGGGAAGAACAGCACCCGCTGCCCCCGCTCGAACGCCCAATCGAGCACCGTCGCCGCGTTCGACGAGGTGCACACGATCCCGCCGTTGCGCCCGCAGAACCCCTTGAGGTCGGCCGCGGAGTTCATGTAGGTCACCGGGATGACCGGCACCCGGCCGTCGGCGTCGGGCTCGGTGCCGTAGAGCTCGGTCAGCTCGGCCCAGGCCGCCTCGACCGAGTCGATGTCGGCCATGTCGGCCATCGAACAGCCCGCAGCGAGGTTCGGCAGGATGACGGACTGCGTCGGGCCGGCGAGGATGTCGGCCGTCTCGGCCATGAAGTGCACGCCGCAGAACACGATCGCCTCGGCGTCGGGCCGGGCCTTCGCCGCGTTCGCGAGCTGGAACGAGTCGCCCACGAAGTCGGCGTACTTCACCACCTCGTCGCGCTGGTAGAAGTGGCCCAGCACCACGACGCGGTCGCCGAGTTCGGCCCGGGCGGCGCGGATCCGCGCATCCAATTCGTCTTTCGAAGCGGTCGTGTACTGCTCCGGCAGCACGCCCTGGCGCGGGGTCGCGGCCGGGATGGGGTCGGCCATCGACGCACCCGGACCGTAGACGGGGGTCGGCAGGAGGTCGATCGTCCAGGGGCCGTCGGCGAGCTCGGGGGCGCAGACGGCTCCGGTCTGCCCTGGGGCGCTCGGGGTGCGGGCGGCGATGAGCTGGATCTCGGCGTCGACCGACAGGGGTGTCGCGGTCATGGGTGCGGCTTTCTCGGGGGGGGTGGGGGGGGAGGGAGTTGGGGTTGGTGGGGCGTCGGTGCCTGGGGGGCGCTCAGACGGTGGATGCGGGGCCGGTCGGCGCTTGGCTGGTGGGTGCGGAATCGGTCGGCGGGTGGCCGGTCGGGGCTTGGGCGATGGGTGCTTGACCGGCGGATGCGGGGCCGGTGGATGCGGGGCCGGGGGATGCGGGCCCCGGGCGCACGGCCGGCGCGAGCGGGCCGCGGTCGGCCTGGTCGACCGCGTTGTTGTAGCGATAGAGCTTCGGCGGCCGGTAACTGGTTCCCGTGACGCGCTTGCCGGTCGGCACGACCGCGTTCGAGGACTCGATCTGGCGGCGGAAGTTCGCCGGATCCAGGCTCCGCCCGAGCACCGCTTCGTGCACCTCGCGCAGCTCGGCCAGGGTGAAGGTGTCGCCGAGGAAGGCGTGGGCGATCCGGCTGTACTCGACCTTGTTGCGCAGCCGCCACAGCGCGTACTCGACGATCACGTCGTGATCGAAGGCGAGATCGGGCAGGTCGTCGACCGAGAACCAGGCGACGTTCGCATCCGGCCCGTCGCCGTTGGCCGAGGCCGCATGGCTAGCCTGATCGGCGTTCACCAGGGCCCAGTAGACGATTGAGACGACCCGGTCCTTCGCCCCGTCGGGCGAGCGGTCCAGGGTGCCGAAGGCGTAGAGCTGCTCGAGGTAGTTGGGCTCGAGCGCCGTCGTGGCGGCGAGCGTGCGGGCGGCCGAGGCCTCGAGATCCTCGTCGAGCTGCAGCGGGCCGCCGGGCAGCGCCCATTGTCCTTCATAGGGCGGGCGGATGCGGCGCACCAACGGCAGCCACAGCGACGGTCGCGGGGCGGCGACGTCGGGCACCTCGGGCCGGCCGGGCCGCAGCGCGAAGATCACGGTGGAGACCGCGAGGGCGATGCCCGGGGAGTCGTCGTGGGGGGTCATGACAGCCATCCTCTAAAGGTTGGACTGACTATAACCCCTTAAGGTCAGATGTACCCGAACTTTTTTCGGTGGCGGGGGCTGGCGGTCAGCACCCGGTTCCGTCGGCCATGCAGAGCGGATGCTCGGCGACCCACTTGTCCACGTTCGCCTTGGCGCTCTCCTCGAGCTCCTTCTTGACGGCGTCCCAGTCGACGGTCCAGATCAGCTCCGAAGAGCCGGAGCTGCTTCCGCCGCCCTCGCCCGACCCGCCCGATCCACCGCTCGAGGACTGGGCCGCGAGGCGGGCCTGCTCGTCGAACCAGGCCTGCTGCGACGCCTGCGCGGCGCGCGATTTGGCGACCAGTTCGCCGACCAGGCGCGCGGTGTCGGCGGTGGCCGTCGGGGTGTTCTGCTGCTCGACGACGGCGAGGTAGAGGGTGTCGCGCACACCCTGGTCGGCATTGAGCGTCTCGGCATTGAGCACGCGCGACGAGGTGGCGATGACGTGCACGCGGGCCGCGTCGAGGGCCTGGAGCACGGTTGACGAGTCGAGCGCGACGAGCTGGTTCCAGCCGCCGGGCGGGAGGGCGCGATCGCTCGGGGCGGGCGTGGCCGTGCCTGTCGCTCCGCCGGTGGCGGCAGTTCCGCCGGTGGCAGTCGTTCCGCCGGTGGAGGCGTCCGCCGCGGCGAGGTCGAGGTCGAGGCGGGTGACCGCATCCTCGAGGCCCACCTTCGACTCGGGCGAGGCGAAGCCGTCGAGCGAGGCGACCATGCCGTGCACGGCCGCGGCGAGCGCCACGGCGTTCTGGTCGGAGACGTAGGCGGGAACGGTCGGCGTCGGTGTCGGCGAAGCCGCTGCGGCCTCCGCGGCCGCCACCGGTTCCGCGGCGGGCGACTCCCCCGTCGCCGGAGCCGTGCATCCGCTCACCCCCAGCAGCAGTGCCACGAGCACCAGTCCTGCACCGATCGTCGTCGAAGCGCGCTTTTCCACAGTTCCCCCCTCGCGGGAGCCCCTCAGCATCCCCGTCGCCATCCTAGGAGACATGATCCGACCCCCAGTCACTCCGAAGACTCGGCCGACCGTCAGCGGTAGCCTGGAGCCACCCGCCGAGAGTCACCGCTCTGAAGGAGACGCACATGCCCCGCCGCGACGAGATCGAATGCTGGCTGACCGACATGGACGGCGTGCTCGTCCATGAGAACCACCCCATCCCCGGCGCCGCCGAGCTGCTGCAGCAGTGGCGAGACGAGGGCAAGCCCTACCTGGTGCTGACCAACAACTCCATCTTCACCCCGCGCGACCTCAGCGCCCGGCTCCGCGCGAGCGGGCTCGAGGTGCCCGAGGAGTTCATCTGGACGTCGGCGCTCGCGACCGCGGCGTTCCTCAAAGACCAGATGCCCGGCGGCAGCGCCTTCGTCATCGGCGAGGCGGGCATCACGACGGCCCTGCACGAGGCCGGCTTCATCATGACCGAGACGGCACCCGACTACGTGGTGATCGGCGAGACCCGTAACTACTCGTTCGAGGCGATCACCAAGGCGGTGCGGCTGATCGGTGCGGGGTCGCGGTTCATCGTGACGAATCCGGATGCGACGGGGCCGAGCGCCGAAGGCCCCCTGCCCGCGACGGGCGCGATCGCCGCGATGATCACGAAGGCCACGGGCAAGGAGCCCTACGTGGTCGGCAAGCCCAACCCGATGATGTTCCGCTCGGCGATGAACCGGATCGGTGCGCACTCCGAGAACACGGGCATGATCGGCGACCGGATGGACACGGATGTGGTGGCCGGCATCGAGGCGGGGCTGCACACCATCCTCGTGCTCACCGGCATCAGCGATCAGGCCGAGATCACGAAGTACCCGTTCCGACCCGACGAGGTCATCGACTCGGTGGCCGACCTGCTCGCACGCGAGCCGGTCGAGACCGAGCTGTAGCGCCGGGGGTCGGTCGGGCGCCGGCGGTAGCCGTCGCGGATCGTGGTGATCACGGTCGCGACGACGCCGATCAAGGACAGGGTTCCGAGGACGATCAGGAAAAGCATCATGGCAGTAACGCTACGAACCGCGACGTGATGCCACCAGTGGCCGCGATGCCGGTATTCGTCGATTTCCTGCCAGTTCGAGCATCCGCCCCCGCGACACCCCGTCGTCAACCCTGGGAGAAGCCCGCGGGCCCTGCTACGAGGGTCCGCTAGTATCGACCGGCAAAGCCGTTGCCCACTCCTCCCCGGGCGCTGAACCGAGAAGGACTCTCTTGTGAACGACAGCGATGTGCGCCCCCGGCGCCAGACCTCCGGGCCTGTGCGGCACGGTCGCCTGCACACCTCTTCTCCTGCGACCGCGGTCGTCAAGGGCCTCGCGGTGGTGCTCGCCGTCGCCCTGGTGAGTGCGGGCGCGGTGGCCGCCTACGCCGTGACGAGTGTGACCCAGCAGTTCAACGCGAACGCCGTCGACATCTCGAACGGTCAGGATGCGCCGGCTCCGCCGCCGTTCCTCAGCGCCTTCGAGGGCGGCTTCAACATGATGGTCATCGGCACCGACAACGACCCGAACCAGGGTGACAGCTTCGGCGAGCGCGACGCCACCCTCAACGACGTGAACATCCTGTTGCACGTCTCGGCCGATCACCAGAACGCCGTGGTGGTGAGCTTCCCGCGCGACCTGGTCATCCCGCATCCCGAGTGCGAAGATCCCTCGACCGGCGAGGTCTACGACTCGATGAGCGCGCAGCCGCTCAACGAGGCCTTCAGCCGAGGCGGGCTCGCCTGCGTCACGAAGACCGTTTCGAACCTCACCGGGCTGAACATCCAGTACGCAGCCGCGACCTCGTTCAACGGCGTGATCGAGATGACGAACGCGGTCGGCGGCGTGCCGGTGTGCCTGGTCGACGCGATCTCGGACACGGATTCCGGTCTCGACCTCCCCGCCGGAACGAGCGTGATCGAGGGTCAGATGGCCCTCGCGTTCCTCCGCAACCGGCACGGTGTCGGCGACGGTTCCGACCTGGCGCGCATCGCGTCGCAGCAGCAGTACCTCTCGTCGCTCATCCGCACGATGAAGAGCTCGAACACGCTGAGCGACCTCACGAAGCTCTACGGGCTGGCGACCGCGGCGGGGCAGAACATCCTGCCGTCGAAGTCGCTGGCCAGCCCGGATGCGATGGTGTCGCTGGCTCTCACGCTGAAAGACGTCGATCTGTCGAAGATCGTGTTCGTGCAGTACCCGGCGGCCAGCTCCTCGGCGTACCCCAACAAGGTCGTCCCGGTGATCGACACGGCCGACGCGCTGTTCGCGAAGGTCTTGGCCGACGAGCCCTTCGTCCTGCCGGAGGACTCGACCGGCACCGGCTCGACCGTCGTGGCCGACCCCTCGGCGCCGACCCCGGCCCCGACGGCGGATGCCGGAGCGGAGACACCGGCGACAGACTCTCCCGCCACCGACACCCCCGCCACGGATGCGCCGATCGCCGCCGCTCCCGAGGTCATCGACGGCCTGAAGGGCCAGACGGCGGCCGAGCAGACCTGCGCCAACCCCTTCACCGACTGACCCGTCCGGGCTGCGCCCCTCGGTCTGCCCGGGAGCGGGACCGCGGTCTGACGCGAAGATCATGCTGGGGTACCACGGGCTCATCCCGCGGTCCGATCCGGTGCATCCCGTCGCTTCGTAGCGTTGGATCATGACTTCAGACACCACCGCTCCCGAGAACCCCACCCCCGCCGCAACCACCGACGCCGCCTCGACCACCACCGTCATCCCGACGACCTCGGCCCCGACCGTCACGGCGCCCACCCTGGCCGCGCAGCCCACGTCCGCTGCGACGCCCGCGATGCCCACCGGCTCGTGGGCCGGCGGCTACGGCCAGCAGGCCGCGGACACGCGTCAGCCAGCAGCCGGCGGCTACGGCCAGCAGCCCGTCGATCCTCGACAGCCGACGTTCGCCGCCCCGCCGCAGCAGCCCACCGGCCCGAACCCGGGCGCCTCCGGCGCCGCGTACCTGCCGGTGCAGCCGCGCACCAACGTGCTCGGCATCCTCACCCTGGTCTTCGGCATCCTCGGCTTCGGCATCGTCCCCGTGGTCACCGGCCACATCGCGCTCGGCCAGATCAAGCGCACCGGCGAGGAGGGTCGCGGGCTCACGCTCGCCGGCCTGATCCTGGGTTACGTCACGGTCGCCGGCTGGCTCCTCGTCGCCCTGTTCTGGATCGGCGCCTTCGGCATCGCCATCTTCAGCCACAGCGTCGCCCGCTGACCGGCCCCCGCAACCGCCGCACGGGGGGGCCGGGCCTAGACGCCTCCGCCACCACCTCCGCCGCCGCCACCGCCCGAGAAGCCGCCGCCGCCCGAGAAGCCGCTCGAGCTGCTCGACGAGCTGCCCGAGTAGGCCGAGGCGGAGGTGGAGGACAGCGACGAGATCGCCGAGGCGAAGAGGTAGGCGTTGAACACGTCGCCGCCGCCGTACCAGTCGGGCCGGCTGCCGAGGCTCTCGTAATAGGTGCCGAGCACCTTCGCCCACTCCGACTCGAGATCGAGCAGCACCGCATAGGGCAGCAGCTTCTCGTAGAGCGTGACGACCTGACCCCAGTCCGGTGCGTTCACCCCCGTGCGCAGCGCCCCCTCCGGGCTCTGCAGCACGCGGAACCGGTCTTCCTCCGCCCACTTCAGGTACATCTCGATGCCCTCGATGTAGTCGCGCAGCTCGGCCCCCTTGGCGGTCAGCGGCGAGCGGAAGGCCGTCGCGAAGACGACGATCACCGCGACCACCGCGGGCAGCATCAGGCCCACCGGCAGGCCGCCCCCGAGCTCGGCGTCGGAGGACCGGGTGCCGGCGACGATCGAGACGACCGCCAGCACGAACACCGAGAGCAGGAGGATGGCCCCGGTTCCCCGGATGCCCGATTTGAGGTAGCCCTCCGCGAAGGCGCGCTTGCGGGTCGCCTGCAGCACGGCGTAGACCTGCTTCGCCAGAGCCGAGTCGTTCTTCTTCAGCTCCCGCACCGACCCGGCCTCCAGCCCGTCGCCGAACAGCGCCCGCGCGAGCGTCAACTCCCAGGGGTTGAGGCCCTGGGCGGTGAGCAGCCGCAGCACGTACACGGTCTTCGACGAGAAGACCCCCGGCTCCTCCTGCTCGACGATCTGGATGTTGTGCCGCACCGCGTAGTCGACGAAGGATGCGGCCGCCGCCCGGGTGGTTCGCTTGGTGACCACCGCGGCGATCAGCAGGTCGGCGTCGCGAGGCGGCGTGAACTCGGGCACGATCACGGGGCGACCCGGTGCATCCCGCAACCGCGTCACCCGGTAGACGATGGCGAGCACGGCGGTCGCCACCGCCAGCACGAGCGCGATCAGCTGCACCCAGCTCGAGGCGGCCGAGAGGTAGGAGGTGTCGGGCTCGGCGAAGGTGCCGGGTCGGAACGCGATGCCCACCGTCACGTTCTCGCCCGCGGCGAGGTCGGTGGCGCGCGTGCTGAACACCGCCGACCCCCCGGAGCCGTCGGCCCGGGTGATCTCGCACTGCGCGGTCGACCCCTCGGTGCCGACGAAGCAACCCGTGCTGCCGGTGAGCGCCCCGACGAGGGCGGGCGCGACCGTGGTCGTCGTGGTGTGGGTGGTGAAGGGCTGGCGCCAGAGCGTGCCGTTCGTGTCCCAGTAGAACTCGTCGTCGTCGGTGTTCTCGAAGTACGCGGTGACGTCGGTCTGCCGGTAGGTGAGCACATAGGTCTGCGCGCCGTGCACGTAGTCAGGATCGGCACTCGTCACGACCAGATTGCCGTCTTCGGTCTCGGTCGTGTACGGCCGCGCGGTGCCGTCGCCGTCGGTGACCGAGATCAGGGTGAGCTCGGTGGAATGCCCCTTGTAGCGCAACGGGATCGCCCGCTGGATGCCGTGGTTCTGATCGGAGTCGGGGAAGCGCGCCACGAAGGTCTCGACCGTCGTGAGCGTCGAACGGCCCTCGCCGTCGATGCCCAGGTCGTAGCGCCCGTCGAAGGAGTCGAACGTGAAGTCGTTTACGTCTCCCGGCGACTCGGCCAGCGCGACGACCGACCCGGCGAGGATGGGCGAGGCCGACCCGGATGCCGACGCAGTGGCCGCCACCGAAGCCCCAACCGGGGCCGCCGCGGCCGCACCCGCCCCGAACAGCCCGCCGACCCCCACCGCGCCACCCAGCACGAGGAGCCCGGCCACGACGCGCGCGATCGCGGAGCGGCTCCCGACACCCCTGGTTCGTCTCATGCCCTCACTCTAGCCAGGCGCACCGACATTGCAGAGGAATGCTCAGCCGACCGGCACCAGCGACGCCGCGAGCGGCTCGCCGGAGGTGCGGCTGAAGAAGCAGGAGTAGCGACGGTCGCCCGCGGACCAGGTCGCCGCATCCGCCGGGTAGGAGGCCTGCCACTGCAGGTCGGGCACCGCACCCGCGGCGTCGTAGGAGAGCGCGGCGGGTGCCGTGCAGAGCAGGTTGAGCCGCGAGACCAGCTCGGCCTCGCCCGGGTAGGCCGCAGCGGCATCCTCGGCGAGGAGGCCGGTCGAGACCAGCTGGGCCGTGTGGGCGGATGCGCAGTCGACGACCGTGAACTGCTGCTCCCACGGCGAGGTGAAGCCCGAGAGGCACTCGCCTCCGCCCAGCTCGTCCCACTCGTGCACCCCTGCCGCCGCGGGGCCGCTCGGCACCGCCGCTCCAGCCGGAGCAGCAGCCGCCGAATCCGGGGCGGTCGGATCCGCGGCGGTCGGAGCCGCTGACGGAGTCGGCTCCACCGTCGGTTCCGACGTCGGCGCCGTCGACACCAGCGAGCGCCCGGTCACCCCGCCCTGCCCGATCCGCATCCCCACGAAGAACAGCGCGACCACGACCGCGAGCCCGAGCACCGCCGCGACGATCACGAGCACACGGCGCGGCCCATGCCCGCCAGACCCGGCAGACCCGCCAGACCCGGCAGACCCGCCCGCCACGTCAGCTCGGCCGACAGGGCCCCCGGGGCCCGCGGGACCGTCCGGGGACCCGCCCCCGGAGTGTCGTCCCTGCTCGGCTGTCATCCGTCCAGTCTGCCTCACCACCCCGCGCCGTTCGACCGTCAGCGGCGCTTCTTCCAGCCCGTGACGCGGTCGAAACCACGGCCGTCGACCGGTGCCTCCGGGTCGATCGGCCGCACCGACGACCGCAGGGCTCCGCCGGTCCGTTCGGCGGCGAGCTCTGCGGCGAGGGCCACACGCTTCGCGACGAGTCCGACCGTCCCGGCGTCGCCGCGGAACCCCCAGACGGTGCTGCTCAGCAGCCGCGACCCACCCGGATGCACGGCCACCGCGACCGGGACCGCACACCGCGCGAACGGTCGGCGCACGCCCACGAGCGACAGCAGCGGCACCAGCTCGAGCAGGAACTCGTTGCGCGTGGAGGCCCGATCGTCGCCGATCTCGGCGTACCTCAGCGACCATTCACCGTGGGTGAACTCCTCGGGCGGGATCGCGAAACCCTGCTCGTGCAGGGCTCGCAGCATCGCATCCTGTGTCTCGCGCACGCCGAGCGGTGAGAGCAGCTCGTGCTGGCGCACCCGGCTACCGAGGGCGAAGGCGTGATCACTCACGACGGGGCCGCGGTCACTCGAGGCCGAGGTCCGCCAGGCCGATCGCGTAGTGGTACGGGTACCCCGCCTCTTCGATGCGCTCCCCCGCGCCGGTGCCCCGGTCGACGACGACCGCGACGGCCACGACGATCGCCCCGGCCTTCTCCAGCGCGGCGATCGCGGCCAGCGGCGAGCCGCCGGTGGTCGAGGTGTCTTCGAGCACGACGACGCGCTTGCCCGCGACGTCCGGACCCTCGACCTGGCGGCCACGACCGTGGTCCTTCGGCTCCTTGCGCACCACGAAGGCGTCGTAGGCGAGACCCTGGGCGGCGCCCTGGTGCAGCACGGCGGAGGCGATCGGGTCGGCGCCCATCGTCAGCCCGCCCACCGCATCCACGTTCTTGATGCCCGAGATCACGTCGAGCATGACGCGGCCGATCAGCGGGGCGACCCGGTGGTCGAGCGAGACCTTCCGGAGGTCGACGTAGTACGACGCCTTCTTGCCGCTCGTGAGGGTGAAATCGCCGTGGAAGACGGCATCGGACTTGATGTACTCGATGAGTTGGCTGCGCGCGTCGGTCACGCGCCGAGTCTACCGGCGGCCACCGTCACGGCCGGCGAGGGGCGTGGCTCCAAGGCGGTCGCACCCAGCGAGCAGGGTCACCGCTCGGCGACCTCCGTCACTCCCCTGCGTCCAAGAAGTCCTGCAGCGACTCCGCCCGGCGCCCGGTCAGCTTCTCGACGTCGTCGCCGACCCAGGCCAGCTCGCCCGACGCGATGGCCGTGTAGGTGCTGACCCACGCATCCACCTGCCACCCGGGAGCGCCGTAGTGCGCGCGGGAGGCGTAGGCCTCCTCGAGCGTCTCGTCGACGAAGGTGATCGGGCCGCGGCGCCCGTCGGCACTCAGCACGCCGGCCACCTCGACGAGGCTCATGGCCTCGGGGCCGGTGAGGTCGTAGGTCGCGCCCCGGTGCGTCGCCGGGTCGCGCAGGAGGTCGAGCAGCACGGCCGTGGCCGACCGGGCCACGTCGGCCCGGGTCACCGAGGCGAGCCGCCCGTCGCCTGCGGGCCCGCGGATCACGCCGTCCTCGTCTGCCAGCATCGGCAGGAAATCGGTGTAGAGGTTGTCGCGCAGGAAGGTGAACCCCATGCCCGAGGCGCGGATCGCCTGCTCGGTGGCGAAGTGGTCGCGCCCGAGCGTGAAGACCGAGTCGGGCGCCGCCGCGAGGAACGACGTGTAGACGACGTGCTTCACGCCCGCCGCGGCGGCTGCGGCGATGAAGGCGCGGTGCTCGCCCACCCTGTCTTCGTTCTCGGCGGCCGACACCATGAACAGCAGCTCGACCCCCTCGAGGGCGCGGCGGGCGGCCTCCGAGTCCGAGTACTCCGCCACGGCGACCTCGACGCGGGGAGTCGAGCCGTCCTGGGCGTCGCCGAGCTCGGGCGCGCGGGTCGCGTCGCGCACGATCAGGCGCAGCGGGATCCCGGCGTCCGACAGCATCCGGGCCACGCGGCCGCCGACCGCACCGGTCGAGCCGGTCACGGCGACGGGGGTGGATGCGGCGGGCGCGGATGCGGGACGGGCGCCGGCATCGGGCGTGCTGCCGGGCGCCGCGCCGAGGCCGGCTGCGGGCGTCGGGCCGCTGGTCTGGTTCTCGCTCATGCCCCGATCATCCCCCGTTCCCGCGGTCCCGCGCATCGGACGAACGGCGGAAGCCCGCATCCACCCCGGCCCCCGCATCCGCCTCGAGCCCGGCCCCGCCCCCGCACCCGCACCCGCACCCGCACCCGCACCCGCCAGCGTCGCCAACTCCTCCCGCGCCGCATCCCGCCGCCACTTCGCCGCAGGTCGCCGGAAGAACGATGCCGTGCGGTACTCCTCCTCCGCCGAGCGCAGTCGCACCTCCGCCGCCAGGAGCAGGGCGTCACGCTCGAGGGCGGCGCGCTCGGCGACGGTGGGTTCGTAGAGGCGCTCGTTCCTGTCCTCGGCCGCGACGGCGATCCAGGATGCGGCGACCAGCGTCACGACGCTGGTGATCCTGAACCAGAGCAGCAACGCGATGAACACGACGAAGGTCGACAGCAGCGGGTTCTGGGTCGCGCCGTCGAGCAGCCTGCTGCCGAGCACCTGGAGGAGGAGGTGGCCCGCGCCGCCCAGCAGCGACCCGACCGCCATCCGTCGCAGCGTCAGCCGGGCACCGGCGAGGAAGCGGAACATCACCATCAGCGAACCGACATCGATCGCGAAGACCACGAGGAGGCTGATGCCGGTGCCGAGCGCGCGGGTCCAGTCGTGCGAGGTGATGCCGACGATCGAGAGCAACCAGTCGATCGCCGAGGTGCTGAGCACGCTGAGCGCCGCCGCCGCGAAGAGCACGACGCCCAGCAGCAGCGAGACCACCAGGTCGCGGGCCTTGAGCAGGAGGTAGGCGCGGCGGTCGCGCGGCATGCCGAAGATGGTGCGCACGGCGATGCGGGAGTAGGTGATCCAGCCGATGGCCGTCCAGATCAGCACCAGGAGGGCGGCGATGCCGGTGATCGTCAGCAGGGACCCGCTCGACTCGGTGACCCGGCGCAGGTCGTCGTCGGTGATGATGCCGTGCTCGCCGATCAGGCTCGGGACGTAGGTGTTGATCAGGCGCACCAGGGCATCCCTCGTCTCGCGCGAGCCGGTCAGCCAGATGCCGCCGGACGCGAACACGATGTAGACCGCCGCGAAGACCGCGAACAGCGCCTGGTAGCTCATGCCCGAGCTCAGGATGAAGCCGTTCCCGGCCAGGAACCGCCGCCAGACCCGGGTCGGGAACAGGGCCAGGGTCTGCTGCGTGAGGTTCGTGACCCGGGCGATCGGCTCGTCGAAACGGTCCTGGATGCGCTGCTCCAGCCGATCGCGGCGGTCGCGCAGGTTCCGCTGCTCGGTCGGCCGCGCCCCCTGCTCGCCGTCCGCCATGCGGCCAGCCTAGTGACGCGGATGCGCCCGCTTCGCCCGTTGTAGCGTGGGACCATGCGTGTTGCCACCTGGAACGTGAACTCCATCCGTGCTCGAGTGGGCCGGGTCGTCGACTGGCTGGTGCGGGAGGACGTCGACGTGCTCGCCATGCAGGAGATCAAGTGCAAGGAGTCGCAGTTCCCGTTCGAGGCCTTCCACGAAGCCGGCTACGAGGTCGTGCTGCACGGGCTCAACCAATGGAACGGCGTCGCGTTCGCCAGCCGCCTGCCGATGCACGAGGTGACGAACACGTTCAGCGGGATGCCCGGGTTCGGCAAGGCACTGGAGGACGGCTCCCTGCCGCAGGAGGCCCGTGCGCTCGGGGTCACGGTCGACGGGGTGCGGCTCTGGAGCCTGTACGTGCCGAACGGCCGCGCGCTCGACGACCCGCACTACACCTACAAGCTCGCCTGGCTGCACGAGCTCGCGGAGCAGACCCGATCGTGGATCGCCGCCGACCCGTCGCAGCCGCTGGCGCTGATGGGCGATTGGAACATCGCCCCGCTCGACAGCGACGTCTGGGACATCAGGGTCTTCGACGGCTCCACGCACGTCTCGGCCCCCGAGCGCGCGGCCTTCGCCGAGTTCGAGGCCCTCGGCCTGACCGATGTCGTGCGGCCGCTCGTGCCCACCGGCTACACCTACTGGGACTACAAGCAGCTGCGCTTCCCGCGCAACGAGGGCATGCGAATCGACTTCGTCATGGGATCCCCCGCCTTCGCCGACCTCGTCTCCGCGGCGCGGATCGACCGCGACGAGCGCAAGGGCGACGCCCCCTCCGACCACGTGCCGGTGGTGGTCGACCTCGACCTCGACGCGGGCGACGACGACGACCGCCCCATGATCTTCGGCTGACCGCCCGCCCGCGGCGACCCTACCGCGCGAGATAGGCGTCGAGAGCGGCCACCACCCCGTCGGAGACGGTGTTCGGGCCCCCGAGCACCACGATGTGAGTCGGCTTCAGGCGGGTCAGCTCGGCCTGCACCTCGGCCGGGATACCCGTCGGCGTGACCAGCAGAACGGGTGCCCCGTTCGCGATCGCCGCCGCCGAGCCGGCCAGGGCATCGGGGAAGACGGCTCCGGATGCGACGTACACGGTCGCGCTCCCGGTCGGCCAGCCCGCGGCTGAGACCACCGCTGACCCGGCGTACCGGTCGGCACCGGCCAGCCGGCTCGTGTCCGTCGTGTACGACCCGAGCTGCGCGACTACGGCATCCGACACCGTGTTCACCCCGCCCAGCACCACGATCCGCCCGGGATGCAGCCGCGACAGCTCGGCCTTCACCGCATCCGAGATCCCGTCGCGGCTGACCAGCAGCACCGGTCCCTTCTCTTTGCCGGCCGCGGCCGACCCGGCCAGCGCATCCGGGAACACCGCGCCCGACGCCACGTAAGCCACCGGCAGACGCGACGGGAAGATCTGGCGGGAGACCTCCGCGGAGCCCTCGAACCTGTCCGCCCCGGCGTAACGCCAGACAGTCGGGCTGTAGGCCGCCAAGGCCGTCTCTGTCGAAGCACTGATCGTGTTCGGGCCCCCCAGGATGACGATCCGACCCGGCCGCAGCCTGCTCAGTTCCGCGCCCACCGAAGCCGGCACCGCATCCTTCGTCACCAGCAGCACCGGCGCACCCTGGAACCCGGCGGCCGCCGACCCGGACAGCGCGTCGGGGAAATCCGCACCCGAAGCGACGTACGCGATGGGCACACCCGGGTCGAAGGCACTCGCCGAGACCGCCGCCGAGCCGGCGTACCGGTCGACCCCGCTGACTCGCTCGACGCTCGGCGCGCGCACCGACCGCAGGTAGATCGAGCGGTTGCCGCCGGGGATGTCGGTCAGTTCCTGTGCCCCGGTGGAGAAGGCGACGGCAGACCCGTCAGCCGACATCGTCGGGTCGAAGGCGAAGAGCTCGCCACCCCGGGTGGCGTCGGCCCGGGTGACGCTGACCATCGAGGTCGTGCCGCGCACCCGGTCTCGATAGTAGATCTGCGCGAAACCGCGGGCGTCAGCGGTCGTGAGGTTCGTCGCCTCCGACACGAACGCGACCCGGAGCCCGTCGGTGGAGATCGACGCGCGGGACGACGCACGATCGCCCGGCGTCGCACCACCCGTTGCCGCACTCACGAGTTGCGACGACGAGACCGAGAGTTCTCGGGCGTAGACCTGCGTGCTGCCGGGAGGGATGGGCGCTCCGGACCCGAGGTTCTGGGCGTTGGACTGGTAGGCGATCACGCCGCCGTCTCCCGACACGCTCGGGAAGTACGACGAGTTTCCACCCCCGATCGGTGACCCTGCCGCCTGGCTGACGAGCAGGGTGCGCCCGTCGAGACGGTGGGCGAAGACCTGCGAGGTGCCCTCGGGGATCAGGTCGGCGCTGAGATTGGTCGCGAGGGTGTCGAACGCCACCGTGCGCCCGTCGGCCGAGATCGCCGGATGCTCGCTTCGATCGTTGCCGGCGAGGGGAACGGGGAAGACCGAGGCATCCTGCACGCTCGTCAGCGCGATCACCGGCACGCCGGCCGTGAGGTCGGCGACGTAGATCTGCATGAGCCCCGGAGTCACCCCCGGCACGAGGTCGTACGAGGTCGACTGGAACGCGACCATGGAGCCGTCGGCCGAGATGCTGGGGTTCAGCGAGTCGCCGGCACCGCCCGCCATGAAGGCCGGGTTGACGGTCGCCAACCGCGTGCCACCCCCGGGCGCCAGATCGCGGACGAAGATCTGCCGGGTCGTGCCGACGTAGATGTCCTCGAGGTTGTTCGACGAGGACGAGTAGGCCACGAACCGGCCGTCGGCCGAAATCGACGGGGTGAACGCCCCCGCATCGGCCGGCATGGCGCCGTCACGCGCCGCACTCACCAGACGGATCGTGCCCGCCTTCAGATCGCGCACGTAGATCTGCGAGATCTCGGAGACCCCACCACCGAGGTTGGTGGCGGTCGACTCGAACGCGACGTAGCGCCCGTCGGCGGACACCGCCGGCGCTCGCGACTCGCGATCCGCCACCTCCCCCGCGGCGTTCAGACTCACCCGCACGGTCGTGCCCGGCCCGGGCATCACGGCCGCGGCCGGGAGCGCCGCCAGCCCGAGACCTCCGACCGTGAGCGCGAGGACGACCCCGCCGATCATCGTCGATCGCATCCGTCGCTTCATGATACCCGCCCTTCATGATGATTCCTCTTCTTTCACTGACGATACCTCATAACACCGACACTGCGCGGGAAACCTTGACGTCGGCGGATGCGTGTATAGATGGAGCATGTCCTCTCCGACGGTCGGCGCCGGGTCGCCGCTGACGCCCGGCCAACCCTGGCCCGACGCACCCCCGAAGCGCTCGCGCCTGCGCACCTGGCTGACCGACGGGCTGACCGACAACAGCGGCCGGCATCCCGGCCCCGGCGCCGTGAAGCCCGAGAAGACGCACTCCTGGTGGCGCGTGATGTGCCTCACGGGTGTCGACTACTTCTCCACCCTCGGCTACCAGCCGGCCATCGCCGCCCTCGCAGCGGGCCTGATCTCGCCGTTCGCGACCATCGTGCTCGTGCTGCTGACCCTGCTCGGCGCCCTGCCGGTCTACCGCCGGGTGGCCCGCGAGAGCTACCGCGGCGAGGGTTCGATCGCCATGCTCGAGAAGCTGCTGCCCTGGTGGGGCGGCAAGCTCGTCGTGCTCGTGCTGCTCGGCTTCGCGGCCACCGACTTCATGATCACCATCACCCTCAGTGCGGCGGATGCGACGGCGCACGCCATCGAGAACCCCTTCGCCCCGAGCTGGTTCGAGGGCAACCAGGTGATCATCACGCTCGTGCTGATCGCCGCGCTCTCGGTCGTCTTCCTCCGGGGCTTCAAGGAGGCCATCAACATCGCGGTCGTTCTGGTCGCGGTGTTCCTGCTGCTGAACGCGATCGTCGTGGTCGTGAGCATCGCGCACGTCGCCGAGAACACCGTCGTGATCGATGACTGGTGGACGGCGTTGACCGCGATGCACGGCAATCCGCTCGTCGTCGTCGGCATCGCCCTGATCGCCTTCCCGAAGCTCGCGCTCGGCCTCTCCGGCTTCGAGACCGGGGTCGCGGTGATGCCGCAGATCACCTCCGATCCCGCGAAGAAAGGCCCCGCGAAGGGCGAGTCCGTCGACGGGAAGGGCGTCCCGGTCGGCCGCATCCGCGGGGCGAAGCGGCTGCTCACGACGGCCGCCGTCATCATGTCGGCGTTCCTGATCACCTCGAGCCTCGCGACCACGCTGCTGATCCCGCAGTCCGAGTTCCAGTCCGGCGGCCCCGCGAACGGCCGTGCCCTGGCCTATCTCGCGCACAAGTTCCTCGGGGACGGCTTCGGCACCGCGTACGACATCGCCACCATCGCGATCCTCTGGTTCGCCGGCGCCTCCGCCCTGGCCGGCCTGCTCAACCTGGTGCCCCGCTACCTGCCCCGGTACGGCATGGCTCCGCACTGGGCCGGCGCGGTCCGCCCGCTCGTGCTGGTGTTCACCGCGATCGCGGTCATCATCACCCTGGTCTTCCAGGCGAACGTGGATGCACAGGCCGGCGCCTACGCGACGGGCGTGCTGGTGCTCATCACCTCCGCATCCGTCGCGGTGACACTCTCGGCGGCGCGCAAGAAGCAGAAGGGTGCGACGATCGCCTTCGCCGTCGTCGCCGTGGTCTTCCTGTACACGACTGTGGCCAACGTGATCGAACGACCGGATGGTGTGCGCATCGCCGCCCTGTTCATCCTGGGCATCATCGTCGTCTCGATCGTCTCGCGCGTGAACCGCTCGTTCCAGCTGCGGGCCACCTCGGTGACGCTCGACGCGCAGGCCCTCGACTTCGTGCTGACGGATGCGGAGGAGTTCGACTCGGTGCGGATCATCGCGAACGAGGCCGACGACGGCTCAGCCGAGGAGTACCGGCAGAAGGTCGCCGAGGAGCGGCGCGACAGCGGGATCCCGCTCCGCACGCCGGTCATCTTCCTCGAGGTCTACCCCTCCGACTCGTCCGACTTCGAGGAGGACCTCGTCGTCGAGGGCGTGGCCGTGCACGGCTACCGGGTGCTCCGGGTGACCAGCGGCAACATCCCGAACACGATCGCGGCCGTGCTGCTGGAGATCCGTGACCTGACCGGGGTCGTGCCGGGCATCTACTTCGAGTGGACCGAGGGCAGCCCGATCTCGAACATGTTCAAGTTCCTGGTCACCGGGACGGGTGAGGTCGCACCCGTGACGCGCGAGGTGCTGCGGCGGGCGGAGAAGGATCGACGGCGCCGGCCGGACGTGCACGTCAGCTGAGGTGCCCGCCGCCTGAGGTGCCCGCCACCTGAGGCGTTCGCCACCTGAATGCGGGCTGAGGGTGGGAATCCTCGGGGCGCTGTGGCGTTAATGGAGGTATGTCCACGAAGACTCTCACCATTGACAACCACGACGAGACCGTCGCCGACGGCATCGTCCTGATCGACTTCTGGGCCGACTGGTGCGGCCCGTGCAAGCAGTTCGCCCCGGTGTTCGAGAAGGCCTCCGACGAGCACGGCGACATCACCTTCGCCAAGGTCGACACGGAGGACCAGCAGCAGTTGGCCGCGTCGTACGGCATCACCTCGATCCCGACCCTGGTCGGCTACCGCGACGGCATCCCGATCTTCGCCCAGCCCGGCGCCCTGCCCGGCCAGGTGCTGGAGGACGTGATCTCGCAGGTGCGCGCCCTCGACATGGAGGCCGTGAAGAAGGATTACGCGGAGGCCGTCGCCAAGCAGCAGGCCGTCGCCGAGCAGCAGCAGCCGTCTGACGAGGCTCAGGCTCAGGCCTAGTCCCGGCTCGGGCCTCGGCCGCGCTCAGGCGCATGCCTCACCCGGAGGTACAGAAAGGGCGCCCACTTCGGTGGGCGCCCTTTCTGCATGCGTGGGCCGGATCAGGCGGCCTGCTGCTCCGAGTCGAGGCGGTCGAGCGCCTCGGCGAACTCGGCGAGGAACGCGGTCAGCTGCTCGCGGATCTCGGCGTCCTCCTTGGGGTGCGTCTCCGCGAAGCGCACCATCGAGTTGGGCACCGCGACCGTGGTCGACTCGATCACGGTGGCGCCGGCGATGCCGTAGGCCTTGCGCGCCTCGTCCTGGGCCCAGATGCCGCCGAACTGGGCGAACGAGGTGCCGATGACGGCGACGGGCTTGGCCGAGATCGAGCTCGAGCCGAACGGGCGCGACGACCAGTCGATCGCGTTCTTGAGGTTCGCGGGCAGCGTGCCGTTGTGCTCGGGGGTGACGACCAGCACGGCGTCGGCGTCGGCGATCGCCTGACGGTAGGCGACGACCGACTCGGGCAGCGAGCCCTCGACGTCGACGTCCTCGTTGTAGAGCGGGAGCTCGGAGTGTCCGCCGTAGAGCGAGAGCGCGAGGCCCTCGGGGGCGAGTTCGGCAGCGGCCTCGGCGAGCTGGCGGTTGGTCGAGCCGGAGCGCAGGCTCCCGACGAGCACGAGCACGTTCTTCTCGGTCATGGTTCTCCTTCTGAGGATGAGGGTGCGGATGCGAGGATGGGCCTCGGTCACAACGGTTTAACCGGACTGTGGTCCGCTTATTCCCGATCGTGGTCGTGGATCTCGACTGCGCCGCCGGTGCGGCCCAGCCCTCTCGGCCTCGGCCGCTCGGGCCCGACCCCGCGTGGTACTGTCCGTGCATGGACCGGCCCGGCCTCAGCCCCCTCGTGCCGCTCCTCGGCCCGCCGCCCGAGGCGCTCACCCCCGAGCGGGCCGATGCCGCGCGCAACCGGGCCCGCATCCTCGACACGGCCCGCCGCATCCTCGACGAGCACGGCCCGGAAGCACTCACGATGGACCGCCTCGCGGCCGAGTGCGGCGTGGGCAAGGGCACGATCTTCCGGCGGTTCGGCTCGCGCGCTGGGTTGTTCGAGGCGCTGCTGGACGAGTCGGAGCGGGCGTTCCAGCTGCGATTCCTCAGCGGACCGCCGCCGCTCGGCCCCGGTGCGCCGCCCGTCGAGCGACTGGTCGCGTTCGGCCGGGAGCGCCTCGAGACCTACTCGATCGTGGCCGACGTGATGCGGGCCGCGGAACGCCCGGTCACCGAGCGGGCCGCCATCCCCGCCCGTCGGGTCGTCGAGGTGCACATCGCCCTGCTGGTGCGCGAGGCCGGGTACCCGGCCGACGTCCCGGTGCTCGCGTTCAACCTGATGGCCGTGCTGGATGCGATCGTACGGCTGCCGAGCGCCGAGATCGCTCGGATGCTGCCCCGACTCTCCGACGGCTGGGAGGAGCTGGTGCGCCGGGTGCTGTGACGGCGCGTCCGCCGCGCCGGCTGCGTGCGCGCGCCGCGTCGGTGCGTGCGAGGCGCCGGACGCGTGAGCCGCGCCGGATGCGTGCGCTGCGCCGGGTTCTGTGACCCGGGTGTGCCACGCCGGCGCACGGCCGCGTCGGATGCGGTGGCTCGCCGGGTCGGGCCGGTCGACGTACGCTCGGGCCATGAGCGGTTCCGCATCCCCGTCGTATCACCACGGAAACCTGCGCACGGCGCTGCTGGAGCGGGCCGGTGAGACCCTCGCCGCCGAGGGTGCGGATGCGCTGACGCTCCGCCGCCTCGCCCGCGAGCTCGGGGTGAGTCACGCGGCGCCGGGCCGGCACTTCCGCGACCGCCGCGCCCTGCTCGACGCGCTCGCCCTCGAGGGCTACTCGGCCCTCAACGCGCGCCTCGAGGCTGCAGTCGCGACCACGGGCGCGGACGCGCGTGCAGATGCGGATGCGGATGCGAGCGTTGCTGCGAATGCGGATGCGAGCGTTGCTGCGAATGCGGATGCGAGCGTGGCTGCGAATGCGAATGCGAGCGTCGCGGCGGATGCGAGCGGTGCTGCGGATGCGCGGTCGCGCTTCTCCGCACTGACCCGCGCCTACCTCGACTTCGCAAGCGAGAACCCCCAGCTGATCGATCTGATGAACCGGCCCGGCATTCATCCCGAGGGACCGGTGCCAGAAGCTCGGCGTCGGAACCGAGAGCACATCGCATCCTCCCTGCGGCAGCACGAACGCGGCGACACGCCATCGGACGACGGCGATCGGGGGGCCGAACTGATCGCGTTCGCGCTGGTCCGCGGGCTGGCGCAGCTCGCCGCCGAGGATCTGCTCGACGGTCAGTTGCTGGACGCCCTGATCGAGCGCGCGGTCGACACGATCTGGTCCGCCCGAACGGACACATCGGGTCGCCGCGGGGACGCCGCGTCCGGTGCGAGCCGGGACGCCGCATCCGGCGCCGGACGACAGAGAAGCGAGGTCGGGGCGTGAGCGGCGCGACCCGGGCGGTGTTCGTGTCGGGTGTGTCGGGGTCGGGGAAGTCGACGATCGGATCCTTGCTGGCGGCTCGGCTCGGCTGGTCGTTCGTCGATGCCGACGACCTGCATCCGGCGGCGAACGTGGCGAAGATGGCCGACGGCATCCCGCTGACCGACGACGACCGCTGGCCCTGGCTGCGCGCCGTCGGCGCCGAGGCCGAGCGGCTCTCCGCCGCCGGGGAGCAGACGCCGACCCCGAGCCCCACCTCTTCGGATGACCTCCATCCCGAGACCGCGGCAGAGGCCGGCGTCGTGGTGGCCTGCTCGGCGCTTCGGCGGGTGTACCGCGACCTCCTGCGCGAGGAGTGCCCGGGGGCGGTGTTCGCACAGCTCCTCGGCACGCCGGGGTTGATCGCCGCCCGCCTGTCGGCGCGGGTCGATCACTTCATGCCGCCGTCGCTCCTCGGCTCGCAGCTCGCCGCGCTCGAGCCGCTCGGCGCCGACGAGGCCGGAGTCGCGGTCACGGTCGGATCCACCCCCGCCGCCGTGGTCGACGCGATCGTCGACGCGCTCGCGCTCACCCCGCCCGCATCCTGACCGCCGCCGAGCAGCTCGACAGAGCGACCGGCAGCGATACAGCGAACCGCCGACTCAGCAGCTCAGAGCTCGACCAGGCGCAGGTCGCCGACGCCCCCGGCATCCACCGTCGCGGTCATGAAGGTGCGGTGCGGCTGGCGGCGGCGATCGGTGGGCGAGCCGGGGTTCAGCAGCAGCAGGCCGGCCGGCGAGGTCGTCTGCCACGGGATGTGGCTGTGCCCGAACACGAGCACGTCGGTGTCGGCGAAGAGCGCGTCCATCCGCCGCTCCCGCCCGGTCGACGCACCGGTCTCGTGGATCATCGCGAACCGCAGCCCCTCCACCTCCACCCGCGCCACCTCGGGCAGCCGCGCCCGGAGCCCCGGACCGTCGTTGTTGCCCCACACCCCCACCAGCCGCGCCGACCGCGCCTCCAGGGCGTCGAGCGTGGCCTCGTCGACCCAGTCGCCGGCGTGGAAGACGAGGTCGGCCGAATCCACCGCCCGCCAGAGCTCGTCGGGCAGCGCCTTGGCGCGGGTGGGCAGGTGGGTGTCGGCGATCAGCACGATCGAGGTGGCCATGCCCACATCGTGCCACCGCTCCGCGCGGCCCACGCCTAGGCTCGGAGCGGACGCCCAGTGCCGAGGCCGGAGTCGCGACCGCTCGGACAGACCAGACAAGACAAAGACAAGACCAGACCAGACCAGACCGAGGGCGAGGTGAACCGATGACCACCAAGAACACCACCGACACCGACAGCACCGACGCCGCCTTCCTCCCCATCGCGGTCGACCTCTACGGCTCGACCCCCTCCGACTTCATCGCCGCCCGCAACGCCCGCGCCGCCGAGGCGACCGCGGCCGGCGATCGCCCCCTGGCCGCTCGCATCCGCACGTTGATCAAGCCCACGGTGGCCGCCTGGGCGGTCGGTGCCCTCGTGCGGCACCGGGGCGACGACATCGGTGCCCTCCTCGCGCTGGGCGAGCGGATGCGCGGGGCCGCCGACCCCGCCGCCGGCCTCGACCGCGACGCACTCCGCGATCTCGGGCGCACGCGCCAACGGATGCTGGCGCACCTCGGCGACGAAGCCCGCGCCCTCGGCGACGAGCTCGGAGCGACCGTCTCGCCGACCGCGGCGGTCGACGTCGAGCAGACCCTGCAGGCCGCGCTGAGCGATCCACGCGCCGCCGCCGTGGTGCGGAGCGGCGCGCTCACCCGCGTCCTCGCACCCGCCGGCTTCGGCGAGGTCGACCTCGACGGCGCCCTGCCGGCCGGGCTCGAGCACCTCGTGCTCGACGGCCTGCCGTCGGCCACCCCGGCCCGCCCGCTCCGCGCCGTGCCGCCCACCTCCGATGGTCCGAGCGCCGAGGCGCCGACCGCCGCCTCCCCGACCCAGCCGGGAACCACCGGCGCCGGGTCGACGCCCGAAGGGACCGCAGGAGCAGGAGCAGGAGCAGGAGCAGAGCCGGCCGCCTCGAAGTCGACGGCAGCTCGCCAGGCCTCCGCCCGCGAACGCGCCCGCGCCGACGCGGCCCGCGAGGCCGAGGAGACCCGGCAGGATGCGGAGGACGCCGCCAACGAGGTCGCGACCCTCGACCTCAGGGCGGATGAGCTCCGCGACCGCCGGACGCGGCTCGACGACGAGCTGCGCGAGCTCAAGCACCGCATCGAGGAGCTCACCGACCAGCTCGGCGACACCACCTCGGAAGCCGCGTTCCTCCGCCGCACCCGCGCCGCCGCCCAGCGCACCGCCGACACCGCCCGTCGCGCAGCCGACCGTGCCCGCGCCCGCCTCGCGCGCTTCGACGACTGAGGCGCCCACCGCTGCCCGCGCCCGCGCCCGCAGGCGCCCGGCACCCCTACGCCAACAGCGCAGCGACCCCCACCAGCACCGGCACCGACCCCAGCGTCGTCAGCAGCACCGTGTCCCGCGCGAGCCGCACGCCGCGCTGGTACCGCGCCGCGAAGTTGTAGATGTTCTGAGCCGTCGGCAGCGCCGACAGCGTCACCACGGCGAACACCTGCTCCGCCGGCAGCCCGAACACGAAGCGGGCCGCGACGAACGCGATCAGCGGCATCACCACGAGCTTCAGTACGCTGGCGACCACGATCTCGGTGCGCCCCTTGCCGGGCTCCAGCGGCCGCTGCCCCACGAGCGACATCCCGAACGCGATCAGCACCAGCGGCACCGCCGCCCCGCCGATCAGGTCGAACGGCGCCATCACGGCGTCCGGCAGCACCACGCCGCAGAGCGCCAGCACCAGGCCCACGAGCGAGGCGATGATCATCGGGTTCCGCAGCGGCTGCGTCAGGATGCTGCCGACCGACACCCGCCCCCGCGTCGAGATGTCGAGCACGGTGAGCACGATCGGCGCCAGCACGATCAGCTGCAGCAACAGCACCGGCGCCACGAGTTGAGCGCTGCCCAGCACGTAGCTGGCCACCGGCAGACCGATGTTGTTGGCGTTGACGTAGGCCGATCCCGCCGCGCCGATCGTCGTCTCGGCCACCGGGCGCGGGAACCAGATCCGCGAGGCCACGACGAACATCGCCGCCGAGACGGCGACCGCGATCACCGAGGCCAGGAGCGAGGCCGAGAACACCGTTGCCGGATGCGAGCGCGCGAGCACCGAGAACAGCAGCGCCGGCGTCGCCACGAAGAAGGCGAAGCGGTTGAGCACGGTCTCCGAGCCCTGGGGCAGCACCCCGATCCGCTGCACGACGTAGCCGACCAGGATGACGAAGCCGATGATGCCGAAGCCGGTCAGCACCCCGAGCACGACGGACCTCCCCCGCTTCCGGCGGTCAGCGCGCGAGCGCCGACGCCATCGCCTTCTGCAGGAACGGCTCGAGCGTGAACGCGAAGGTGCGCGTCAGGTGGTCCGGATCGCGGTAGACGTTCGCTCCGCCGATCACGGCGGCGCACGACTCGGCCGTGCAGTAGGTGTCGCTGAAGTCGAGCAGCGTTACGTCGCGACCGTCGGCGACGGCGCCGCGCGCCGCGACCGCGATCGGGTCGAAGGCGGCGAGGCCGTCCTCCCGGGGCTCGGCGCAGTCGGCCGCGTCCTGCGTGCGGAGGCACTTGTTCGGGTCGTCCTCCCAGGCCGGGTTGTCGACCACGGTGACGATCGGCGTGCCCTGGTCGAGCACCTGCTGCCAGGCCTCGTCGTAGCCGGCCACGGCGGCCTGCCCCTGGGGCGAGGCCGGGGCGGCGCCCGCCGTGTCGATCAGCCCGGTCGTCGCCTCCTCGTCGGCCGAGAGCGCCCGATCGGTCAACGCCGCCGTGAACACCGCGTCGAACGGCGCGTGCGCGGCCAGCTGCGCGGTCAGCGCCCCCCGCCAGTCGTCGCACGAGCGCGCGAAGGCGTCGCTGCCGCCGATCGGGGTGGTCGACCACGGGCATCCGCCCTTGAGGTAGGTGGTGAGGTGCCAGCCGTTGCGCTCGGCCATCTGGATGAACGGATCCATCAGCGCGTACGCGTGGCTGTCCCCGATCAGCGCGATCTGGGGCGCATCCGCCGCGTCGGCGCCGAACTGGCAGTCGCGCACCGTCGCGTCGTTCAGGGTGCTGAGGCACTCGGGGTGCTCCGGCCGGTCGGCGTTGCCGAAGCCCGGGCTGGGGATGATCTGGTCGGCGAGCGCGGGGTTCTCACAGAGCGGGTCGAGGGGTGTGAGGCCGTCGGTCGGTCCGGATGCGGCGCCGAAGCAGGCGGGCGGGTTCGCGAGCGTGTCGGCGAGCTGGGTCGCCTCGGTGTCGTACTTGGGCTGCTGCACCGCCCAGGCGCTGCCGACGAACAGCGTCGAGACCGCCATCGCGGCGACCACGCCGATCATCGTGGCGCGCGGGCGGCGGGAGGCGAGGAACCGCCAGTTGCGGGCCGGGTCCTCGATGAACCGCTTGGTCAGCCAGGCGAGCACGAAGCAGAACAGGAACAGCGCGATCCGGTTGAGGGTGCTGAGCCCCCAGCCCGGGATGTACGGGGCGATCACGATCAGCGGCCAGTGCCAGAGGTACAGCGAGTACGAGATGTCGCCGATGAAGCTGACGGGGCGGAAGCTGAGCACCCGACCGGCGTCCCACGGCTTCTCGCGGTGGTGCGCCACGATGATGGCGGCCGTGCCGAGCACGGGGATCGCGGCCATGTATCCCGGGAACGGCGTCGAGGCCGTGAAGAAGTAGCCGCAGCCGAGCACCACGGCGATCCCGCCCCAGCCGAGGAGGTTCGACTGCCAGGCCTTCGTCGGCCGCAGCCGCGGGAGGAGTGCGAGGGCGCCGCCGACGGCGAACTCCCAGACCCGCGTGTAGGTCACGAAGTAGGCGGCGGCCGGGTCGGTCGCGGTGACGAAGATCGACAGGGCGAACGAGGCGACCCCGACGACGGCGAGCACGGCGATGAGGCCCACCCACTTGCGGCGGCCGAGCACCTTCACCGCGAAGACGGATGCACCGAGCAGCAGCACGGGCCAGAACAGGTAGAACTGCTCCTCCAACGACAGCGACCAGTAGTGCTGCACGAGGCTGGCCTCGTTGGCGGCGGCGAGGTAGTCGACCGAGTTGGCGGCGAGCACCCAGTTCTCGACGTAGAAGGTCGAGGCGAGGATCTCGCGGACGTTCTCGGTCAGGCTCGACAGCGGCATGACGAACAGCGTCGCCAAGCTCGCGAAGATCAGCACCGTGACGGCGGCCGGCAGGAGTCGGCGCGCCCGCTTGGCGTAGAAGCTCGGCAGGGCGATGCGGTCGGTGCGCTCGAGCTGCCGCGAGAGCTGCTGCGTGATGAGGAAGCCCGAGATCACGAAGAAGACGTCGACACCGATGTAGCCGCCGGTCAGGCGCCCGGGCCAGAAGTGGTAGACCACGACCAGCAGCACCGCGATCGCGCGCAGTCCCTGGATGTGCGGGAGGAAGTGCGCGGGGGTCGGCGCACCCGCCTTGCGGGCGGCGTCGCGCTGCTCTCTCGAGGACCGACGGCTGCTCGGGGCGGGGTTCGCCGCGGGCGCGGGCGTCTGGTTCTCCATCGCCTCTCATGGTACGCGAGGCCCGGCTGGGAGCCGGGAGCGACCCCGCGGCCACCGCAGCCGGCGGCGACAGGCCACCCGCCGGCCCCGGAGCCGGCTGCGGCCTCTCGGCCCTCAGGCCGCCGCGAGGAACCGATCGGCCGTGCGCAGCGCCATCGCCATGATCGTGATCGCCGGGTTCGCGATCAACGAGCTCGGGAACACCGAGTTGTCCGCGACGAAGAGGTTCGGCACCTCGTGCGAGCGGCCGTCGGGATCGACCACGGAGGTCGCCGGATCCGTCCCCATCCGGCAGGTGCCGACGGTGTGGGCGGTGCGGGCGAGCACCCGGGTCGAGCTGGCCCCGGCCGCCTCGACGATGGCGGTCATGGTGGCGATCGCGTGCTCGTCGATGGCCTTCTCGTTGGCGCCGGCCGAGTACGAGATGCGCGCCTTGGGCATGCCCCATTCGTCGAGCTCGTCCGAGAGCTCGAGCCGGTTGCCCTCGGCGGGCAGGCACTCGGCGTTGATGCCGACCCCCGCCATGAACGGGTAGTCCTCCACCGCCTCGACCAGGTCGCGGCCCCAGAGACCGGCGCCCCGCACGAGGGAGGTGGCGAAGGTCAGGGGCATCACGCCGAGGCTCTGCATCAGGTACCCGCCCGCGAAGTCGACCCCGGCCGGCCGCACCATGTCCTCGCTGATGATCGACGAGGGGTAGCCGCGATGGCTCCGCATCGCCGTATCGAAGCGACCCCAGACCTGGGTCGCGCCGTGCACCATGAAGTTGCGCCCGACCTGCCCGCTCCCGTTGCCGATCCCTGTGTGCAGCAACAAGCGGGCGCTCTCGACGCCGCCGGCGCAGAGGAAGACGTTCGCGCACCGCTGCCGGTGCTCCCGGCCGCCCTGCTGGTAGACGACCGCGGTGATCCGGCCTGCCGCATCCTGTTCGAAGCCGTGCACGACCGCCTCGGCCCGGATCTCGGCCCCCGACGCGACCGCGGCCGGGAGGTAGGTGGTGTCCATGCTCGCCTTGGAGGTCGTGCGGCAGCCCTGGTGGCAGGCGCCGCAGGAGATGCAGGCGCGGCGCAGGCCGTAGTGCTCCTGGTCGTGGTCGCGGGTGAGCACGGCGGCCGGCGCATCCGTCGCCCGGATACCGACCGCTTCGCAGCCGCGCAGCATCATGTCGGAGGAGGCGTTGCGCGCGGTGGGCGGGTACGCGTACCGGCGGGACGGGTCCCAGGGGTAGTCGGCCGGCCCCGAGACCCCGATGACCCGCTCGACCTTCTCGAGGTACGAGGTCAGCTCGTCGAAGTCGACCGGCCAGTCCTCCCCCACTCCGCAGTCGGACCGCAGGCGGATGTCGGTGCGGCTCGGTCGCGGGGCGAAGGCCCCCCAGTGCAGCGTCGAACCGCCGACACCGCGGCCGCTGTTGTTCTGGCCGAAGGCGGTCGGATCCTCGCCGCCGCTCAGCCGCTCGGACATCCAGTTGATCTCGACGGCCTCGGTCTCGTCGGTGGTGTAGCCGGAGGGCTCGAAGTTCGGGCCCGCTTCGAGGGCGACCACGCGGAGCCCCTTCGCCGCCAGGGCCGCGAGGATCGGGGCCCCGCCCGCGCCCGTGCCGATCACCACCGCGTCGACGATGGTCTCGGTGGAGTGCTGGTTCATGCCGAAGAGGTTCATGACGCCCTTTCCGGGGTCTGCAGGAGGTCGGAGCCGGGTTCCCAGCTCTCGCGGAGCCCGGCGCCCAGAACCCGGAAGCCGAGCGGGGTCACGTCGCCGCCGATCGCGAAGCCGTCGAAGTCGGCCCGGGCGAGAGTGGCCGGATGCGCGAGCCAGATCCGGGTGAGTGCGGCGCAGGCGTCTTCGAACCAGAGCGCGAGCTGCGACGGTGTCAGGCCGGCGGCGGGCTCGGTCTCGGTCTTAGCGGCGGCGGGCTCGGATGCGGCGGGCTCGGTTGCAGGCTCGGCTGCGGCGACCGCCGTGAGTCGTGCATCCTGGTCGGCCGGGTCGAGATCCTGGAAGCCCTGCAAGGTGGTGAGCGCGAGGGCGTACGACTCGGCGTCGGAGGGGAGCTCGGCGTTCCGCCAGCCGTCGCCCTCTCCTCGCGTCAGCTCGGCGTCCAGCCGCGCGGCGAGGTCGATCGTCGGACCGTCTTGCGGCACGACCCGGTCGGCGACGGCCCGGAGGGTCGTCAACTGCCCCGGGGTGAGGCAGGTCGGGCGGTAGTCGGGGTCGTCGGGGAGGGCCCGCCGGGCGAGGATGCCCCGGGTGCGCGAGCTGGTGCGCGACGAGGCGATCAGGCGCGCGGTCGAGGCCGGGACCGCGGGCCCGCCTGAGGCGACGCGCCCGACGAAGTCGGCGATCTCTGCATCGGCGTCTGAGTCCGGGCCGGCGTCTGCGCCGGTGAGGATCACACCGGCCAGCCCGAACACCGGAACGTTGCCGTCGAGCACCCGTTCGGCGACCTCGGCGGCCACCGCACCGAGCGACGCGTCAGCGGCGAGCACCCAGCGCGTGAGCCCCTTCTGGAAGACGGTCTCGACGTCCACGACGAGCGCCTCGATCGCGGCGTCGACGTCCGCGTGCTGCAGGAAGACGACCGCGGGTTCGGCGGCTGAGGGAAGGCGGTGGGCGCTCGTCACCTCAGGACGCGTCGAGGCTGTCGAGGATGAGGTCGTGCTCGGAGTAGCCGAAGCGCGACTTGACGTACTCGATCACGTCCGGGTGGACGAGGGTGGTGATGGTGGGGACGGCGTCGCTCATGATGATCTCCTCTTCGGGAACGGCATCTAACTAGACAAACTAAACATTAGTTCCGCTAGTAATCAAAACCTCGTAGTTACCCCGTTGACAGGAGCGGCCGACGACGTGTAGAGACGTCGAGCGCTCCTCGGAGCCCGTGCGATCGAGAGCCTCGCCACGCATGCGATGACGGATATCTGCGCCGAGACCACCTCCGCGCGCAGCATTCCCGCGGCGGGCTCAAAGAAGCCCGGATGCGTTGCGCCTAGGCTCGGGATGACGACCGAACGGAGGTTCCACCATGTCCGCACACCCCGCCGCTCCCGCTTCCGCATCAGCCGAGTCCATCATCGGAGAACCCGAGGTCGTCGAGGATGAGCTGAGCCGCGAGCGACTCGTCAGCTCCTCGCACTGGCTCGCGCTGAAGGAGGCCGTCGCCGCCCTGCAACCGCTGCAGGCGAAGGACGGCTCGGTGCCCGACCCGGTCGACCACGACGAGGCCGCCCGCCTGGTCGAAGGGATCGGCCACGGCATCGTCGGCCTCGCCCCGTTCTTCCCGCACGACGACGAGTACCTCCGGGCCGTGCGCGCCGACTTCGCCACCTGGGCCGCCGACGGCTTCGGTGTTCCCGACTTCCTCAGCTCGCTGGTCGCGTTCCGGCCCGAGCGCCACCGCCGGGACGGCGCGCGGCACCTGGTCGTGTTCCCGATGTACACCCAGAACGGCAGCACCGACCGGCACGTCGAGGCGGTGCTGGTCGAGGTGATCTGGCCCGAGTTCATCGCCGACCTCGAGGCCGGCGACTACTCGAACGCGCTGTTCGTACCGATCCGCTTCCTCGACTTCACCGCGGGCTACGACACGAACTCGGCCGTGCTCTTCCCCGAGTCGGTCGCGACCTCGAGCGTGCCCACCTACACCTGGGGCGCCATCTTCGCCGACCGCGAGGCCGCGCGGTTCCGTCGCGTGGTTCGGGAGGCCGCATCCGTCACCCGGCTCGAGCTGCCGGCCGACGCCCTGCGCCTCGTCGAGGACCAGCGCCTGGCCGAGCGCACCTTCGTGATGTGGGATCTGATCCACGACCGCACCCACATGCGTGGCGACCTGCCGTTCGACCCGTTCATGATCAAGCAGCGGATGCCGTACTTCCTGTATTCGCTCGAAGAGCTGCGGTGCGACCTCACGGCGTTCCGGGAGGCGGTGCGGATCGAGCGCCGGCTGAGCGGCGCCGCGGGGTCGGATGCGGGCTCGGGCTCGGGCGTCGCGCTCGACGAGGCGGAGGCCGAGCTGCTCGACCACGCGAAGCTCGTGCAGTACGCGGTGCTCTTCGACCGCATCTTCCGGTTCGCGATCACGGGGTCGCGCGTGCGCAACTACGACGGGCTCGGCGGCCAGCTGCTGTTCGCCTGGCTGCACCAGCGCGGCGTGCTGCACTGGACCGACACCCGCCTCACGATCGACTGGCCCGAGGTGGCCGACGCGGTGACGGCGCTCGGCGACGCGATCGACGAGCTCTACTGGCGCTCGATCGACCGGCCGAAGACCGCCCACTGGCTGGCCGCGTACGCACTGATCACCGAGACGCTGACCCCGAACCCCGCCTCGGTCTGGGCGCAGGGTCCGCAGGCGCTCCCGCTCGACGGGCCGCCGCGGGGGCTGACCGACGCGGTGCTCGACGACGAGTTCCCGCTCTCGATGTTCTACGAGGCGCTCGACAAGAAGATGCGCGCCACGATCGAGTCCACGGCCGGTCTCACGGGTCGCTCGTGAGCACGTCGCCCGTCGCCGGGAGGCGGATCGTGGTGGCCGGGGCGACGAGCGCCTCGGGCGCCGCGGTCAGCGCGGCGCTCCTCGCGGCGGGAGCCCAGGTGATCGCCGTGGGGAGCTCAGCCGACCGACTGGCCTCCCTGGCCGAGCGGGTCCCGGGCCTCCGCACCGAGGTATGCGACCTCTCGGACAGCGCCGCAGTCGACGCCCTCGCGGCCCGCCTCAGTGGCGGCGACAGCGGCAGCAACGGCGACAGCGACCACGGCGACAGCAGCGACCATGGCACCAGCGCCAGCACCGGCGTCGACGGCCTCATCCACCTCGTCGGCGGCTGGGTCGGCGGCTCCGGCGTGACCGGGCAGACCGACGACGCCTGGGCCGCCATGGAGCGCGGCTTCCGCACGCTGCGCAACACCACGCGGGCGTTCTACCCGGCGCTCGTCGCGTCCGGGGCGGGCCGCGTGGCGTTCGTCTCGTCGGCGTCGGTCGACGCCCCCACCGCATCCGGGGCCAGCTACACCGCCTCGAAGGCGGCGGCCGAGTCGTGGATGCGGTCGGTCGCCGACGGCTTCCGACGCGAGACCGCGCCCGGCGCACCGACGGCGGCCGCCACGGTCTTCGTCGTGGCGGCACTCGTCGACGACGGGATGCGGGCGGCCTCGCCGGAGAAGACCTACGCCGGCTTCACCGACGTCGCCACCCTGGCCGACGCGGTGACCGGGTTGTGGGGTGCGGACGCCGCCTCGCTGAACGGCGCCCGCATCCGGCTCTGATCGGCGAACCGGACGTCCGACCGAAAGGCCAACCGACCGACCGGCCACGCCGCCGGCCGCCCGGGGCCCTACTGCGCCGCGTACCCGCCGTCGACGAGGTGGTAGCTGCCGGTCACGAACGAGGCGGCATCGCTCGCGAGGAACGCGACGAGCCCCGCGACCTCCTCCGGCTGACCCAGCCGGCCAAGGGCGTGCTTGGCGGCGAGCGCCGCCTGCGCGTCGGCGGGGAGGTTCGCGTCGACCAGCGGGGTGTGGATGAAGCCGGGGCCGACCGCGTTGACGCGCACCTTCTGCGCACCGTACTCGAGCGCCCCGTTCTGGGTGAGCCCGATCAGGCCGTGCTTGGCCGTGACGTAGGCCGACGACATCGGGATGCCGACAGCGCCCAGCACCGAGGCCATGTTGACGATCGATCCGCCGCCGTTGGCCGCCATGGCCGGAAGCTGGGCCTGCATGCCGTAGAAGACGGCGTTGAGGTTGATCTCGATCACCTTGCGCCAGCTCTCCAGCGAGTAGTCGCCGATCAGGGCGGCCTCTCCGCCGATGCCGGCGTTGTTGACGGCGATGCCGAGCGGGGCGAGCTTCTCGGCGGCCTCGACGCTCTGCACCGCGAACGCGGGGTCGGAGACGTCGCCGACGAGCGACTCCGCCGTTCCGCCGGCCGCCCGGATCTCGGCCACGACCGCCTGGGCGGGCTCTTCGCGCACATCGCTGACCAGCACCGCGGCTCCGCTCTTGGCGAGTTCCAGGGCCACGGCGCGTCCGATGCCCGAGCCGCCTCCCGTCACGATCGCAGAGCGTCCGGCGACGTCGTACACAGCCATGGGAATCTTCTTTCTCTCGATATCCATTCAGATACAGCTATTAACCGCTCACGATCATCCGGCATTCCTCCGTCTGCAGGCGGATGCCGGCGAGGTCGGTGCTCGCTACCGTGGAGTCATGCCGCGCGACGCCCGATCCCGAGCCGCAGACTACCGGCGCGACGCACTGACCGCTACGGTGCTCGCGGTGGGCGCGTGGTTGAGTTCCCTGCTCTACCTCGGCGCCGTCGACCAGCCGCACGCCCCGCCGTGGGGCACCGCCATCTGGGCCGCCGTGATCGCGGGTTCGCTCGCCTTCCGCCGCCGCTTCCCCGAGCCGGTCGCCCTCGTCGTGGCCGCGACCTTCGTGATCGGGCAGTACTCCGGGGTCTACGAGCAGCTGTTCGCCAACATCTGCCTGTTCCTCGCGCTCTACTCGGTGGGTGCATGGGGTCGCAACCGGATGCTGGCGACGGCCGTGCGCATCCTGATCGCCGCGGGCATGGTGCTCTGGCTCGTCGGGGTGCTCGCGTTCCAGGCAATGAACCCCGGCTCGGGGCCCGACGTCTCGCGCGACGGCCTGTTCTCGCAGTTCACGGCCATCGGGCTCATCTCGCTCGTCACGAACCTGCTCTACTTCGGCGCCGCCTACGTCTTCGGCGACGCGGCCTACCGGGCCGCCCGCGAGCACGAGGCCCTCGTCGAACGCACCGTCGAGCTGGAGCGGGAGCGCGAGGTCAGCAGCCGCCAGGCCGTCGCGCTCGAGCGGGTGCGCATCGCCCAGGAGCTGCACGACGTCGTCGCGCACCACGTCTCGGTGATGGGGCTGCAGGCGGGCGCGGCCCGGCGCATCCTGAACCGGTCGACGGGTGCCGCGCCGGATCCCCGGGTCACCGAGGCGCTCGGGGTGATCGAGTCGAACGGGCGCGAGGCCGTCGACGAACTGCATCGGATGCTCGGGGCGCTCCGCCAGCCCGACGACGGCCCCGAGACGGCCGGCGACGGGCCCGCGAGCCGATCGACCTCGACCCGCAGCGTCGATCAGCTGCCCGAACTGGTCGAGGAGACCCGGGCCGGCGGCGTGCCGGTGGAGGTCTCGGTGGTCGGGTCGCCCCGGGCGCTGCCGCCCTCGATCGGGTTGGCGGTCTACCGGATCGCGCAGGAGTCGCTCACCAACGTGCGCAAGCACGCCGGGCCCCGGGCCACCGTCGACCTGCGGTTGCGGTACCTCGACGACGGGGTCGAGCTCGAGGTCAGCGACTCGGGGGTGGGCGCGGCGTCGGGCACGGGGGCGGCTTCGGGCGGGCTCTTCTCGTCGTCCGCGCCTCGACCCACGGCGTCCGGCGGGCTCGGCCTCATCGGGATGCGGGAGCGGGTCGCCGCGGTCGGCGGCGAGCTCGAGAACGGTCCGCGGTCGCGCGGCGGGTATCGGGTGCGCGCGTGGCTGCCGCTCGCGCCGCGGGACGCCTCGGGCGCGGCCGTGGACGGGGCCGGGTCGTGACCGCGCCGATCCGGGTCGTGCTGGCCGACGACCAGGACCTCGTGCGGGTGGGCCTCAGGATGATCCTCGAGTCCGAGGACGGCATCGTCGTGGTCGGTGAGGCGCGGACGGGCGCGGAGGCGATCGACCGGGTCACCGAGCTCGCGCCCGACGTGGTCTGCATGGACGTGCAGATGCCCGAGCTCGACGGGCTCGCCGCGACCCGCGCCCTGATCGCTGCGGGCTCGACCGCGGGCATCCTCGTGCTCACCACCTTCAACCGCGACGACTACCTCTTCGAGGCGCTGGAGGCCGGTGCGAGCGGGTTCGTGCTGAAGAACTCCTCGCCGGAGGACCTGGTCGCGGCCGTGCAGGTCGTGGCGCGCGGCGACGCCCTGCTGTCGCCCGACGTGACGCGGCGGGTGATCGAGAGCTTCGCGCGGAGGAAGCCGGCGGCATCGGCATCCGCATCCGCCCTGCCCTCGCCCGCGCCCGCCCCGGTACCGCCCTCACCCGCAGCGCCCTCACCCGCAGCGCCCGTGCCGCCCGCCGCGGCCGCCCCGGCCGCCCCCGGGCTCGACCGCCTGACCGACCGCGAACGCGAGGTGCTCGAGCTCGTCGCGGCCGGTCTCTCGAACGCCGAGATCGCCGGCCGCCTCTACCTCGGAGAGGCCACGGTCAAGACCCACGTCTCGAAGGTGCTGCAGAAGCTCGCCGTGCGCGACCGGATCCAGGCGGTCGTCTTCGCCTACGAGAACGGCGTCGCCGTGCCGGGGAGCGACCCCCGCGACTGATCGGCTCCCCCGCGCGGGGGAGCCCGGGAGCGGCCGACCATCCTCGGGACGGATGCCGCGGGCGGGCGCGCTCCCTAACGTGGATCGTGCACGACCACCACGGAAGGAACCCCATGCTCGAGATCGCAGAGGTGTCCCGCAGCTTCGGCACCCGAAGAGTGCTCGACTCGGTCAGCTTCACCGTCGGCGACGGCCGGATGACCGGCTTCGTCGGCGGCAACGGCGCCGGGAAGACCACGACCATGCGCATCATCCTGAATGTGCTCTCCAGCGACAGCGGCACCGTCTCGCTCGACGGTGTGCGCCTGACGCCGGCCGACCGCGCCCGCTTCGGCTACATGCCGGAGGAGCGCGGGCTGTACCCGAAGATGAAGATCGCCGAACAGATCGTCTACCTCGGCCGGCTGCACGGGATGAGCGAGAAGGCCGCGCAGGCCTCGACCGACGACCTGCTGGGCCGGCTCGGACTCGGCGAGCGCGCCGGGGAGACCGTCGAGAGCCTCTCGCTCGGCAACCAGCAGCGCGCCCAGATCGCCGCCGCCCTGGTGCACGACCCCGAGGTGCTGGTGCTCGACGAGCCCTTCTCGGGGCTCGACCCGATCGCGGTCGAGACCGTGCAGGGCGTGCTCGCCGAGCGGGCCGCGGCCGGTGTGCCCGTGCTGTTCTCCTCGCACCAGCTCGACATCGTCGAGCGGCTCTGCGACGACCTCGTCGTGATCGCGGGCGGAACCATCCGCGCCCGCGGGTCGCGCGAGCAGCTGCGCGACGAGCACTCCGAGCCCCGGTTCGAGATCGAACTGGCCGGCGATGCGGGCTGGATCCGCGAGGTGCCCGGGGTGCGGGTGACCGAGCTCGACGGCTCCTACGCCCAATTCGAGGTCGAGCGGGGCGACGCCGGTCGTGCCGCCGCGCAGGCCGTGCTCAACCAGGCCGTCCTCGAACGCGCCGCCACCGCCGGGCCGGTGGCCCGTTTCGGCCCAATCCGCCCCACTCTCGCGCAGATCTTCAAGGAGGTCGTGAAATGAGCACGATCAACGCCCCCGCCGCCACCTGGCTCGTCGCCCGCCGTGAGATCACGATGCGGTTGCGCAGCAAGTCGTTCCTCATCTCCACCGGCATCCTGCTGCTGGCGATCCTCGCGTCGATCGTGGTCGGCGGCATCCTGAGCGCGCAGGCGGCGACCTCGGCGACCAAGGTCGCGACCGTCACCGAGACCGCGGACGTGGTCGAGGGGCTCCCGGGCCTCGAGGTCACCCAGGCCCAGTCGGTGGCCGACGCCGAGCAGCTGGTGCGCGACGGGTCGGTGGATGCGGCGATCGTGCCCGCCGGCGCGGCGACGTCGGCCGAGGCCGGTTCCGAGGCGGGTTCAGGGACCGGTTCCGGGGCGGGCTCCGGCGTCCCCGCGCTCCCCTACGAGGTGATCGCGCTCGACGAGACGCCCACCGGAGTCGTCTCGCAGCTGAGCGCCACGCCCACCGTGCAGCTGCTCGAACCCGGCGACTCGGGCGACGGGTTCCTGTCGTACATCATCGGGATCGCCTTCGGCGTGGTCTTCTTCATGTCGGCGGT
Organism: Herbiconiux sp. 320_LB; assembly: GCF_059691755.1. Taxonomy (NCBI): domain Bacteria; kingdom Bacillati; phylum Actinomycetota; class Actinomycetes; order Micrococcales; family Microbacteriaceae; genus Herbiconiux; species Herbiconiux sp. 320_LB. The sequence goes on from NZ_JCAWAD010000002.1 coordinate 822,832, forward strand.
GACCTTCGGCTCGACGATCGCGCAGAGCGTGGTCGAGGAGAAGCAGACGCGCGTGGTCGAGATCCTGCTGTCGACCATCTCGGCCCGGGCGCTGATGGCTGGGAAGGTGGTCGGCAACAGCATCCTGGCCTTCGGGCAGATCGCGCTGATCGCGGTGATGGCCGCGCTGGGGCTCACGATCACCGGCCAGTCGGCGCTGCTGGGCCTCCTCGGGCCCGCGATCGCCTGGTTCGTGGTGTTCTTCGTGTTCGGCTTCGTGCTGATCGCGGCGCTCTACGCGGCGACGGCCGCCCTGGTCTCGCGTCAGGAGGAGGTCGCCTCGGTCACCTCCCCGGTCACGACGCTGGTGATGATCCCGTACTTCCTGGTCATCTTCTTCAACTCGAACCAGACCGTGACGGCGATCATGTCGTACGTGCCCTTTTCGGCGCCGATCGGGATGCCGCTGCGACTGTTCCTCGGCCACGCCGAGTGGTGGGAGCCGCTGGTCTCGCTCGGCATCCTGGTCGCGACGACGGCGGTGGTGATCGCGATCGGGTCGCGGATCTACTCGAACTCGCTGCTCCGAACCGGCGCGCGGGTTCGGCTGAAGGATGCGCTGCGCGGCTGACGGCTGCCGGCTGACGGATCGCGGCTGCACGGCTGACGGATCGCGGCTGCACGGCTGACGGCTGGGCTGCGACCCGCGGAGCGCGGTGTCGGCGGGGTTTGAGACACTGGAGGGGTGACCGACTTCTCCACTCAGCCCCTGCACGACACCGGCTACCGCGGGTTCGCCTCCGACAACTACGCCGGGGCGCACCCCGAGATCCTCGACGCGATCGCCCGGGCCAACGGCGGCCACCAGATCGCCTACGGCGAAGACGTCTACACGGCCGAGCTGCAGAAGGTGATCCGGCAGCAGTTCGGCGGCGAGGCCGAGGCCTTCCCGGTATTCAACGGCACCGGGGCCAACGTCGTGGGCCTGCAGTCGATGCTGCCGCGCTGGGGCGCCGTCGTCTGCTCGACGACCGCCCACATCCACACCGACGAGAACGCCGCGCCCGAGCGGGTCGCCGGCCTGAAGCTGCTCACCGTGCCGACGCCCGACGGCAAGCTCACCCCCGAGCTCATCGACGTCGAGGCCTGGGGCTGGGGCGACGAGCACCGGGCGCAGCCGCTCACGGTGTCGATCACGCAGACCACCGAGCTCGGCACCGCCTACTCGGTCGACGAGGTGGCAGCGATCGCCGAGCACGTGCACGCCCGCGGGATGACGCTGCACCTCGACGGGTCGCGCATCTCGAACGCGGCGGCCTCGCTCGGCGTGCCGCTGCGCGCCTTCACGACGGATGCAGGGGTCGACGTCCTCTCCCTCGGCGGCACCAAGAACGGCATGCTCTACGGCGAGGCCGTCGTGGTGCTGAACCCGGCGGCGGTCGACGGCATCCCGTTCCTGCGCAAGCTCGACATGCAGCTGGCGTCGAAGATGCGCTTCGTGTCGGCGCAGCTGATCGAGCTCTACGGCACCGACCTGTGGCTGCGCTCGGCCTCGCACGCGAACGCCATGGCGGCTCGGCTGCGCGAGGCCGTCGAGGGGCTGCCCGGCGTCACCCTGACGCAGCAGACGCAGTCGAACGCGGTCTTCGCGATTGTGCCGCCGGGGGTGGCCGACCGGCTGCGCGAGTCGTTCCGGTTCTACGACTGGAACCCGGCGACCGGCGAGGTGCGTTGGATGTGCGCCTTCGACACCACCCCCGATGACATCGACGCCTTCGCGGCGGCCCTGGCCCGGGAGCTCCCCGCGTCCTGACCCCGCCCGACTCCCCTCGGGCCCGTCCGAATCCCCTCGGGCCCGTCCAACTGTCCTCGGGCCCGTCCGAATGTCCTCGGGCCCGTCCGAATGTCCTCGACCCGTCACCTGTTGTCGCCATCCGGCCTCGGAGGCGACAACGACTGACGGGTCGAGGGCAGCCGGCGGATGCTCGGGTCAGGTCAGGTCAGGTCGGGTCAGGCCTGGCTGATGCGGAGCATGTTGCCGGCCGGGTCGCGGAAGGCCGCATCCCGCACGCCCCAGAACTGGTCGGCGGGCTCCTGGATGATCTCGGCGGTACCGGCCGCACGCACCTGCTCGAACGTCGCATCCAGATCATCGGTGCGGAACAGGATGCCCGGCAGCTCGCCCTTCGCGAGCATCGCCGCGATGGCGTCGCCGTCCTCCTTCGAGCGCCCGGCGTGCGGCTGCGAGAGCACGATCTCGATCTCGGGCTGGGATGCGGTGGTCAGGGTGATCCAGCGGAAGCCGTCGTTGGCGACCTCGTTGCGCACCTCGAGTCCGAGGGCGTCACGGTAGAAGGCGAGGGCTTCGTCGGGGTCGTCGACGAAGACGTGGACGTGGCTGAGTGAAACGGTCATGCGCCCGACGTTAGCGGGCGACGACCGCGGGGGCTTCTCCGATCCTGCTCGATCCGAGGGCGGGGGAGCCGGGGTCGCGGCGGGGGCGGCCGAGCGTCATCGCCGAGCAGAGCGGCACCACCTCGCTCGCCGCGTGCTCCCGGGCCCGGTAGGCGCTCGGGGTCTCGCCGACGAGCTCGGTGAACCGTGAGCTGAACGAGCCGAGGCTGGTGCAGCCCACCGCGAAGCAGGCGTCGCTGACGCTCACGTCGCCGCGGCGGAGCAGTGCCATGGCGCGCTCGATCCGCCGGGTCATCAGGTGGGCGTAGGGGGTCTCGCCGTAGACCTCGCGGAACCGGCGGCTGAAGTGCGCGGTGGACATCAGCGCGGTGCGCGCCAGGTCGGGCACGTCGAGCGGTTCGGCGAACTCGCGGTCCATCCGGTCGCGGGACCGGCGCAGCCGTCTCAGCTCGTCGAGGTCGGGCGTGCCGGCGGTCATGCCCCCATTATGCGCCGCCCGGGCGAGCGGGGGCCGGTCAGCCGGCGGGCGGGCACCGATCGGGTGGCGGCGTACCGGTCGGGCGGGCGGGCGCCGGTCAGCCGGCGGGGTCGACGGGGGTGGGGGTGCAGCCGGGCGGCTCCGAGTTGCCGCTGACGGTGAAGTCGTCGCAGGTGAGGAAGCGCGACTGGTTGAGGCCGAGCACGAACGAGGCCGCGGCGATTACCGCGACCGCGCCGATCACGATCGACCGCTGACGCCAGGTGACCTCGTCGGCGAACTCGGGCCAGATGATCCGCGCGAGCACCCAGATCGTCGTCGGGATCGCCAGGAGGCCGACCAGCAGGGCCAGCAGGGTCACCACGAGCGATCCGATGTCGCTGTCGTCGGGATCGAACACGAACGAGAGCACGAGCCAGAGACTCGGTACGGCGAGCGCCAGGGCGCGCACCACGCGGGCGCGGCCGCGAAGCTGCAGCAGCACCACGATGAGGGCGCCGGTCGACGCCGCCCAGATGGTGAGCAGCTGGTCGAAGAAGAAGTCGCCCCAGGCGCCGAGCGTGAAGGCGGGCCACCAGACGGCCACGCTCATGCCGACCACCACCACGCCGGTGACCCGCGCGGCAGACCGGGATCCGGCGCGGGCACCGGGCGCCGCGTGGGGCGTCGTGCTCGGCGTGTCGGGCTGTGACATGCGGTCACGGTAGCAGTCCGGGTACCCCAGGGGGGTATAGTCTCTGGCATGAGTCACGAGTCGAACCGCCTCACCCCGGACGCCGCCGAGCACGACCTGCCCGCGCCGGACCACTCGGCGCACGCTGGCGACGGCGACGGCGACGGCAACGCGGCGCAAGATCACGACGCCCACGACGACTCGACGCACGGCGCGCCCGGCAACGACGCCCACGCCGAGCACGCCGGTCACGACCACTCCGCGCACGCCGACCTCGACCACTCCGAGCACGCCGTCCACGACCACGGCGGCCACGACCACTCGACCCACGCCGGCCACGACCACTCCGCGCACGCCGGTCACGACCACTCCGCGAACGCCCACCACGACCACTCCGCCCACGACCATTCGGCGCACGATCACGGCGGCCACGACCACTCGGGCCACTCCGCCCACGACCATTCCGGCCACGACCACTCCGGCCACGGCGGGCACGCCGGCCACGTCGCCATGTTCCGCCGCCTGTTCTGGGTGATGCTCGTCGTCGCGGTGCCCGTGGTGGCCCTCAGCCCGATGTTCGCGATGATCCTCGGCTACCCGCTGCCCACCGACGGCCCGATCACCTGGGTCTCCCCTGTGCTCGGCACCGTCATGTTCGTGCTCGGCGGCCGACCCTTCCTCACCGGCGGTGTCGACGAGCTCCGCGCGAAGCGGCCCGGCATGATGCTCCTGATCGCCCTCGCGATCACGGTCGCGTTCGTCGCCTCCTGGGGCGCGACCCTCGGCATCCTCGACCACGAGCTCGACTTCTGGTGGGAGCTCGCCCTGCTGATCGTGATCATGCTGCTCGGCCACTGGATCGAGATGCGATCGCTGGCGCAGACCACCTCGGCGCTCGACTCGCTCGCCGCCCTGCTGCCCGACGAGGCCGAGCGGATCGCCGCCGACGGCACCACCGCATCCGTCGCCCCCGCCGATCTCGTGCTCGGCGACCTGGTTATCGTGCGCCCCGGCGGCCGGGTGCCCGCCGACGGCGAGGTCACCGAGGGCTCGGCCGACGTCGACGAGTCGATGATCACGGGCGAATCCGAGCCCGTGCGGCGCGGCCCGGGCGACCACGTCGTCGCCGGCACCGTGGCCACCGACTCGGCCCTCCGCATCCGAATCACCGCGGTCGGCGACGACACGGCCCTCGCCGGCATCCAGCGGCTCGTGACCGAGGCGCAGAACTCCAGCTCGCGGGCCCAGCGGATCGCCGACCGCGCGGCGGGCTGGCTGTTCTGGTTCGCGCTCGGCTCGGCCGTGATCACCGCGGTGGTCTGGACTCTGGTCGGCAGCCCCGACGACGCCGTGGTGCGCACCATCACGGTGCTCGTGATCGCGTGCCCGCACGCGCTCGGCCTCGCCATCCCGCTCGTCGTGTCGATCGCGACCGAGCGGGCGGCGAAGGCGGGCATCCTGGTCAAGGACAGGCTCGCCCTCGAGACCATGCGCACCGTCGACACGGTGCTGTTCGACAAGACGGGCACCCTGACCAAGGGGGCTCCCGTGGTCACCGCGGTCGTTCCGCTCGCCACCGCCGTGCATCCCGTCGACGAGGACCAGCTGCTCGCCCTCGCTGCGTCGGCGGAGTCGGACAGCGAGCATCCGCTGGCCCGGGCCATCGTCGCCGAGGCCCGCCGAAGGGGCCTCGCCGTGCCGGCGGCCTCGGACTTCGCGGCCACCCCGGCGCTCGGCGTCTCGGCGACCGTCGACGGCGCCGCGGTGCGCATCGGCGGGCCGCGGTTGCTCGAGCAGGTCACCGCCTCGGCGAGCGCGGTAGACGACGCTTCAGGTGCGCGTGCGGATGCGGCGGCGGGCGCGGATGCGGGTGCTGGCGCAGGCGCGGGCACCGACGCTGCAGCGGATGCGCACGCCGGCCAGACGGTGCTGCACGTGGTGCGCGACGGCGAGGTGCTGGGGCGGATCGCCCTGGCCGACGAGATCCGCCCCGAGTCGCGCGAGGCGGTCGCCGAGCTGCGCCGCCGCGGGGTCGAGGTCGTCATGATCACCGGAGACGCCCCCTCCGTCGCCCACGCGGTCGCCGCCGAGCTCGGCATCCAGCGCGTCTTCGCCGGAGTGCGGCCCGAGGACAAGTCGGCCAAGGTCGCCGAGCTGCAGGCCGAGGGCCGGAAGGTCGCGATGGTGGGCGACGGGGTGAACGACGCTCCCGCGCTGGCCCGGGCCGACGTAGGCATCGCGATCGGCGCCGGGACGGACGTGGCCATCGCCTCGGCCGGCGTCATCCTCGCCAGCGACGACCCCCGCTCGGTCGTCTCGGTGATCGCGCTCTCGAAGGCGGGCTACCGCAAGATGACGCAGAACCTCTGGTGGGCCGCGGGCTACAACCTGCTGTCGGTTCCGCTGGCCGCCGGCGTGCTGGCGCCGATCGGGTTCGTGCTGCCGATGTCGGTGGGCGCGATCCTGATGTCGCTGTCGACGATCATCGTCGCCCTGAACGCCCAGCTCCTGCGCCGCATCGACCTGCGACCGGATGCGCGCGACGACTCCCGCACGACCACGAACGGACGTTGACATGACCGACCACGAACACCACAGCCCCTCAGCCTCGGCCGCCGCCGACGCCACCGCCATCGACGCCACCACCCCCATCGCCGCCAGCGACGCCACCGCCGCCCCCATCGCCGACGCCACCGACACCACCGCCGAGGCCCATCACCACGGCTACATCGGCAACAAGGACGCCTACCTCAAGCGGCTGCGCCGCATCGAGGGCCAGGCGCGGGGCCTGCAGAACATGGTCGAGGAGGAGAAGTACTGCATCGACATCCTCACCCAGATCTCGGCGATGACCAGCGCGCTCGAGTCGGTGGCGCTGGGGCTGCTCGACGAGCACCTGAACCACTGCGTCGTCGAGGCCGTGGCCGAGGGCGGCCCGGTCGCCGAGGAGAAGCTGCGCGAGGCCTCGGCCGCGATCGCGCGCCTCGTGAGGTCGTAGCCGGCGGGATCCATGGGGCGTCTGCGGAGGAATGATGCCTAGGCTTGCCGCATGAGCCTGGCCTTCGCCGACCCGTACCCGCTGACCGCCGCGCCCGGAGTTGCCGTGCCCGTTGCCGCCGCGCAGGAGCCCGTCGCGACCGGATCGACGCCCGGGGAGGGCGACTCCAGCCTCGGCCTCGTCGGCGACTGGGTCGTCGGCCTGATGGAGACGCTCGGTGCGCCCGGCGCCGGCCTCGCCGTGGCGATCGAGAACCTCTTCCCGCCCATCCCGAGCGAGGTCATCCTGCCGCTCGCCGGCTTCGCCGCCAGCCAGGGCAGCCTGCACCTCGGCGCCGCCATCGTGTTCACGACCCTCGGGTCGCTGCTCGGAGCGCTCGCGCTCTACGGCATCGGCGCCTGGTTGGGGCGTGACCGGATGCGCGCCATCGCCCGTCGGCTTCCGCTCGTCGACGTGCACGACGTCGATCGCACCGAGGAGTGGTTCCGGCGGCACGGGTCGAAGGCGGTGTTCTTCGGGCGGATGATCCCGATCTTCCGGAGCCTGATCTCCATCCCAGCCGGCATCGAACGGATGCCGCTGTGGAAGTTCGCTCTGCTGACGACCTCGGGCAGCCTGCTCTGGAACAGCGCGTTCATCCTCGCCGGGTTCTGGCTCGGCGAGCAGTGGCACGTGGTCGAGCAGTACGCCGACATCCTGCAGTACGTCGTGATCGCGGGGGTCGTGGGGGCGATCGTGTGGTTCGTGGTCGGCCGGCTGCGCAAGCACCGTCGTGGCCACACGGATGCGGCCGCCGACCGCGCCGCAGGTGCCGAGCGCGCCGCAGGTGCCGGCGACGCCGCAGGTGCGACCTCCCGTGCCGACCGCGCCACCCCTCGGGCCGAATCGCAGGGGGAATGACCACCGGCCCGGCGGCTCCGCCCACGAATCCGCTCCTGACGGACGGCGTCGGCCCGAGCGGCGGCACCCGTCCGAACCGCATCATCGGGCTCGACCTGGCGCGCTTCGTCGCCCTGGCCGGGATGATCGCCACCCACGTCTGGCTCTCCGCCCGCCTCGGCACCGACGAGCTGATCTGGGGTTCGAGCCTGTTCGAGGGCCGTGCATCCGCTCTGTTCGCGGTGCTGGCGGGTGTCGGCACGGTGCTCGCCACGCGGGGCCCGCTGCGGGAGGGCCGGCGGGCCGCCGCCCGGCTCATGCTCCTCGGTCGCGGCGCCGTGATCATCGCGATCGGGCTCACCCTGACCTCGCTGGTCGACCCGCCCATCCTCGTGATCCTGGTCTACTACGGCGTGATGTTCTGGCTGCTCGCGCTCGTGATCACCTGGCCGCGCTGGGCGCTCGTCGTCTCCGTGATCGTCGTGGCCGTCGGAGCCCCGTTCGTCGCGACGACCGTCGCCGGGGCGTTCGGCATCGAGGACCGCGAGGCCGCCAATCCCAACTGGACCGCGTTCGCCGACCCGCTCGAGCTCGTGCGCGGAATCCTCTTCACCGGCTCCTACCCCAGCCTCATCTGGTTCGCGTACGGCATCGCGGGGGTGCTGGTCGGCCGGGCCCTGCTCGGGGCGCGCACGACGGCGGCGCTCCGGATGCTCGCCCTGCGGCTCGTCGCGATCGGCGTCGCCGTGTGGCTGGCCGGGGTCGCGGTGGCGGGGCTGGTGCAGGGGCCGCTGGGCGGAGTCGCGGGGCTCGCGCAGGATCTCGGCATCACCGACGCCGAGGCACTCCAGATCCTCCAGGTCAACGGCGGCAGCCGCCCGGGTTCGGGGAGTCCCTGGCTGTTCTTCGCCATCGGCCCCCACAGCGGCACCACGCTCGACCTCGCCGTGACCGGCGGTTTCGCGGTGACGGCGATCGGCGCGTTCGTGCTGCTCGGAACGGTGCTCGGGCCGCTCGCCCGCCGCATCCTGTCACCGATCACCGGGGCGGGTGCCGCGCCGCTGACGGTCTACACGGCGCACGTGCTGCTCGTGGGGATCGTGGTCGAGGCCGCGCTCGGCAAGCCGTACGACTCGCTGACCTACGAGGAGTACATCGCCCTCGACACGCCCTGGTACCTGTCGAGCGCGGCGTTCTACCTGGTGAACCTCGCGCTGGCGCTCGCGATCGGGGTCGTGCTCACGCTCCTCGGGCGGAGGGGCCCGCTCGAGACGCTCGTGACCTGGGTAGGCCGTCGCGCGGCCGCACTCGGGCGCCGCCCCGGCCCCCCGCCCGCTCCCCCTGCTCCTGGCGCATCGCTCGAGCCGACCGAGCCGAACGCCCGGGAATAGTCCTCGGCGGCGTATCGTTGTGACGGATGCGGACCACAGTCCGTTTGGCTGCCCGATGGTGTGCAGACCGGCCGTTCCCACCAGCTGCAGAGGACTCACCATCATGACCATCGCCACCGACACCCCCGCCTCCGATCTCGCCCCGATCCCCGCGAAGACCGCGGAGACGAGCGCCCCGATCCACCCCACCCTCGCCGAGCGCTGGAGCCCCCGCTCGTTCGAGGCCGCGCAGCCGATCGACGAGTCGAAGCTCACCGCCGCCCTCGAAGCAGCGCGCTGGGCGCCCTCGGCCGCGAACTCGCAGCCGGCCCGCTTCATCGTCGCCCGCCGCGGTTCGACGTCGTTCGCCGCCGTCGCCGATGCCCTGATGGGCTTCAACTCGGTCTGGGCCGGCTCGGCCTCGGCCTTCGTCGTCGGCGTCGCCGAGGTCGCGGATGCCGACGGCAAGCCCCGCCGCTGGGCCGAGTACGACCTCGGCCAGGCGATCGCTCACCTCTCGGTGCAGGCGCACCACGACGGACTGCACGTGCACCAGATGGGCGGCTTCGACGTCGACGCGATCCGCGCCGCGTTCTCGCTGCCGGAGAGCCTCGTCCCGGTGACGATCACGGCCCTCGGCACCGCGGCCTCGCCCGACGCTCTCCCCGACGACACCCTCCGCACCCGCGAGCTCGCCCCCCGCACCCGCCTCCCCCTCGCCGACCTCCTCCTCGCGAACGACTGACCCGCGCTCCTAGGGGTTATTCCCCCGGCGGACGTTGCGCCCCGTCTCCCCCGAGCCGCGCGACGTCCGCCCTCCGCTCCACCTCTCGCTGACATGATCACGGCGGCCCTGGATTGGCACGCGGACGGCGTCAGGCGCAGGGCTTCAGGGCCTCGACGTCCGCGGTCAGCGTCGCGGGGCCACCCAGGAGCACGACCGTGCCCACGCCGGCGGCCGCCAACCGGCCGAGCACCTCGTCGGGCACGCAGTCGGGGTGCACGAGGTAGAGCGGCCGATCACCCGAACGGCCGGCCCGCGCGCCACCAGTAAGGGCATCGGGGTAGGACGACCCGCTCGCCAGGTACGCGACGGAGAAACCGCTCGCGAAGGCGTCGTCGTTCACCGCGATCGACCCCTGATACCGATCTGCGCCGCTGATCCGCTTCACGTTCGCGACGGCGGCGATCTGCGCCTCGATGGCGGGACCGACGGAATTCGGCCCCCCGAGGATCCTCACCATGCGCCCTGAACCCGCGTATCGCGACACCACCGCCAGCTGCTCGGCACTGAGCATCCCGCCACCGTCCACGAGCAGTACACCCGCGCCGCGCCGCGCGGCCGCCGGCGTGCCCGAAAGAGCATCCGGAAAGTTGCGGCCGTCGGCCACGGAGAGCTGATCGGGCGAGACGGAGAAGCGTCCGTCGAGCAGGGCCCGGGACACCGCGTAACGATCCACCCCGCTGACCCGCGTCACGGCTGACCCGGGCGTCACGGCGGCGACCTCGGCCGCGACGGCGGACGAGACGGACGCCTCCCCGCCGACGATCACCACCTGCGGGGGATGCCACTTCATGAGCCAGTCCTTCGTCGCCGGCGGCAGAGCATCCCTGGTCGTGAGCAGCATGGAGGCGCCGAGACCCGCGGCGATCGGTCCCACGCTCAGGGCGTCGGCGAACTTCTCGCCGCTGACGAGGAAGGCGACTCCGCGCTCGTCGTCACCCGCGACCTCCGTGGCCGTCGCGTAGCGGTCCGCACCGGCGCGCCGCTCCACCCGGATCGTCACGACGGAGTCCAACCGCACGACCTTCCCGGCCGACCGCTCGAGGGTCCAGAGGTACCGCCCCTCCGTCTGCGCCAGCCCGACCGCATCCTTCCGCGCCGACGGCAGGAGGTACCGGAGCGTCTGCCCCGATGGATCACGCAGACCGATCGAGTCCCTGTCGGCATCGACGAACCAGGTTCGCTCCCGCAGGCCGAGGAAGCCGTTCACCCGGCCGACATCCCCGACGACGCGCCCACCGCCGACCCATCCCGTGTCCAGATCGCAGTCGATTCGATCGACCTGCCCGTCCACCGCCGCCGTGACCGTGACGCGCCGATCGAGGACATCCCCGATCTCCAGCTCTCCGACACCAGGGCTGTCGCAGCGATGTTCCGGATGGCCGTCCCGATCGAAGAACCACACCCCGACCGCGCCGTCGGACACGGCGATGGTGGTCTCGCCGCCGTCGATGGATCCCACAGACGCCCCAGCGGGCATCGCCCACTCATCGATGCCCCCCATCGACTCGGTCAACCGCCCGAGCTTCCCGGAGCCCGATTCGGTGAAATAGACCTGATCGCCCCCGTCCCAGATATCAGCGGGGAAGCTGTTCGAGGTGGGGATGCGGCTCTCGAGCGCACGATGGTCGGCAGTCAGATGCACGACGTAGTTCGCGGTGACCTCAACACCCCAGACGCCCCCGGCATTGTCCGTAGTCATCTTGCTGACCGACCCCGAGACCGGGATGCTCGCGAGAACGGCTCCGTCTCGATCGAGATGCAGAACGTTCCGCTCGCCGAAGAGCGATACCCACACGCTGCCGTCGGCGCCCGCCACGATGTCGGTGGGCAGACTGGCCGTGTTCGGCAGATCGAACTCCACCAGCCGCGACCCGGCGTCGATGGGCGGAGGCACGAGCTCCTCTGCCCGTGCCGCGGGCTGAGCCGTGGCTTGCAGACCCGAGACCATCAGTGCAAGAGCAACCGCAGAAGCGACGAGTGGCGCCCGAGATGCACGGAGCACACTGGACGAGAAGAGCGGGATCCGAAGCGTCATCCCCTCAGGATGCGCTCAGACCCCGCCCTGGCGAGATGAGTACTTGCTACTCAGCAGAGGCAGCCGCAGCAGCCACCACCGTCAGCCCGCCCCCGTCCTCAGCCACGTCCACCAGCACCGTGTCCCCGTCCCGAACCGCCCCCGACAGCAACGACGTCGCGAGCCGGTCGTCGATCTCGTGCTGCATCAGCCGCCGCAGCGGCCGCGCACCGTAGATCGGGTCGTAACCGCGCTCGGCGAGCCACGCGCGCGCCGACGGCGTGACCGCCAGCGACAGCCGCCGCGACGCCAGCCGCCGGTCGAGTCGGTCGACGTAGAGCGAGACGATCTGGGCCAGATCGTCGGCTGAGAGAGCCGAGAACACCACGATGTCGTCGAGCCGGTTCACGAACTCGGGCTTGAACGCCTTGCGCACGGCGTCCTCCACCAGGGCCACGGCCGCCGAGTGCGACAGCGCCGGGTCGACCAGGTACTGCGACCCGAGGTTCGAGGTGAGGATGAGGATCGTGTTGCGGAAGTCGACCGTGCGCCCCTGACCATCCGTCAGCCGCCCGTCGTCGAGCACCTGCAGCAGCACGTCGAAGACCTCCGGATGCGCCTTCTCGACCTCGTCGAGCAGCACGACCGAGTAGGGCCGACGGCGCACCGCCTCGGTCAGCTGGCCGCCCTGCTCGTAGCCGATGTACCCGGGAGGGGCCCCGAGCAGTCGCGCCACGGAGTGCTTCTCGCCGTACTCCGACATGTCGATGCGCACGAGCGCCTTCTCGTCGTCGAACAGGAACTCGGCGAGCGCCTTGGCCAGCTCGGTCTTGCCCACGCCCGTCGGCCCGAGGAACAGGAACGACCCCGTGGGCCGGTTCTCGTCGGCGATGCCGGCCCGCGACCGGCGCACCGCGTCGGCGACCGAGCGCACCGCATCCTTCTGCCCGATCAGCCGTCGGCCGAGCTCGGCCTCGAGGTTGAGCAGCTTCTCGGTCTCGCCCTGGGTGAGACGGTCGACCGGGATGCCCGTCCAGGCCGCAATCACGGACGCGATGTCGTCGCTGGTGACCCGGTCGTTCACCATCCGCTCGATGACCTCGCCGGATTCGGTGTCGGCCGTCTCCGCGGCCTCCGCGGCCGAGAGCGAGCGCTCCAGCACCGGGATCTCGCCGTACAGCAGTCGAGAGGCCAGCTCGAGGTCGCCCTCGCGCTGCGCCCGCTCGGCACGCATGCGCGCCTTGTCGAGCTTCTCCTTCAGCTCACCGACGGCGTTCAGGGCCGCGCGCTCGCGATCCCAGCGCGCCTGCAGGTCGGCGAGGGTGGCCGTGCGCTGGGCGAGCGTCTCGCGCAGGGCGGCGAGCCGCTCGCGCGACGCCTCGTCCTTCTCCTTCTTCAGCGCCAGTTCCTCCAGCCGCAGCCGGTCGACGCTGCGGCGCAGCTCGTCGATCTCGACCGGGGCCGAGTCGATCTCCATGCGCAGCCGCGAGGCGGCCTCGTCGATCAGGTCGATCGCCTTGTCCGGCAGCTGGCGACCCGGGATGTAGCGGCTCGACAGCGCAGCGGCGGCCACGAGGGCCGAGTCGGCGATGGCGACCTTGTGGTGCGCCTCGTAGCGCTCCTTGAGCCCGCGGAGGATGGCCACCGTGTCTTCGACGGACGGCTCGCCCACGAACACCTGCTGGAAGCGCCGCTCCATCGCCGCATCCCGCTCGATGTACTCGCGGTACTCGTCGAGCGTGGTGGCCCCGATCAGCCGTAGCTCACCGCGCGCGAGCATCGGCTTCAGCATGTTGGACGCGGCGACGGAACCCTCTCCGCCGCCCGCCCCCATCAGCGTGTGCAGCTCGTCGATGAAGGTGATGATCTGTCCGTCGGCCTCGTTGATCTCTGCGAGCACCGCCTTGAGGCGCTCCTCGAACTCGCCGCGGTACTTCGCCCCGGCGACGAGGGCCGCCAGGTCGAGCGAGACGAGCTGCTTGCCCTTCAGCGAATCGGCCACGTCGCCGGCGACGATGCGCTGGGCGAGACCCTCGACGACGGCGGTCTTCCCGACGCCGGGCTCGCCGATCAGCACGGGGTTGTTCTTGGTGCGGCGCGTGAGCACCTGGCTGACGCGCCTGATCTCGGCGTCACGGCCGATGACCGGGTCGAGCTTGCCGCTCGCCGCGATCTCGGTCAGGTTGACGCCGTACTGCTCGAGCGCGCTCTTCTGCTCGTCGCCGCTCGGGTTTCCCTGGTTGGTTGGCATGGGTGGCTTCGTACCCTTCGTGAAAACAATTTGTGAGAAAGCGTGAAATTCGCGGTCCGCCGCATCGGCCCCTCGAGGGGTCCGATGACAAACTTGAGTTGACCTGACTCAAGTTTACCAGAGGTGACGATTTGGTACCACTGGCAACCTATCCAGGCCGATGCCCAACTGATCATGGTAAGAGTGGGGTGTGCCTGTCTTTCCTCCGCGCATCCGTTTGCTGCTCGGGATCGCCGGCTCCCTCCTCATCGTCGTGGGCTCCCTCGGCGTCGGCTGGCTGGGCCCGGGCTCGATCCTGAGGGACTGGCTGTTCTTCTCGCTGCTCCGGAACTCCCGCTTCGCCGCCTCCGTGTGCGCGATCCTCGTCGTCGTCGGCGCCCTGTTGCTCCTGCTCGCGTGGATCTCGCTCGGCCTCTCGATCCTCGCCACCGCGCGCTCCGCCCGTCGTGATCCGGATGCTGCGGCCCGCCGGTCGAGCACCCTGCTCTCGCAGGTGGTCACCTCCGCACTGGCCTGGGGCCTCCCCCTCATCCTGACCCTCCCGATGTTCAGCCGCGACATGTTCGCCTACGTCGGCCAGGGCCGCCTGATGGTCGCCGGTCTCAACCCGTACTCGACCGGAATGGCCGACATCCCCGGCTGGTACGAGATCGGCGTCGACCCGACCTGGGCCGACTCGCAGACCCCCTACGGCCCCGTCTTCGTCTGGCTCGAGAAGGTCGCCATGATGGCGACGCACGCGATGCCCACCGAGGTCACCATCTTCCTGTTCCGCCTGCTGGCGGTCGCCGGGCTTGCGATGCTCGCCTACTACGCCTGGCGGATCGCCAAGCACCGCGGCCTGAACGAGGCCGGTGTGCTCTGGATCGTCGCGGCCAGCCCCCTCGTGCTGATGAACTTCGTGATCGCCGGTCACAACGACTCGCTGATGCTCGGCTTCATCGTCGGCGGCGTCTACTACGCCCTGAAGGATCGCCCGATCCTCGGCACCCTCTTCGTCACCATCGCGATCGGCGTGAAGCCCATCGCCCTGGTCGCCCTGCCGATCATCGGTCTGATCTGGGCCGGCCAGGCCGCGGGCTGGGGTGCGGTCATCCGCCGCTGGCTCGCCGTCACCGGCATCTCGGTCGGCACACTGGCCCTGATGGGCTGGGGCATCGGCGTCGGCTTCGGCTGGATCGGCGCGCTCTCGACGCCGACCGCCATCTCGTCCTGGTACGCCCCCGCGAACATCCTCGGCATCAGCATCGGCGGGTTGTTCAACCTCGTGGGCCTGGACGGCGGTCTCACGCAGACCGTGGTGAAGCTCGCGCTGCTCGGTGTGGGCGCCACCTTCACG
The DNA here is from genome assembly GCF_059691755.1 of Herbiconiux sp. 320_LB. Lineage (NCBI taxonomy): Bacteria > Bacillati > Actinomycetota > Actinomycetes > Micrococcales > Microbacteriaceae > Herbiconiux > Herbiconiux sp. 320_LB. The sequence goes on from NZ_JCAWAD010000002.1 coordinate 838,015, forward strand.
ACCTACCTGATGATCAAGCGCCGTCAGGCCGATCCGCTGTGGCTCCTGGTCGGGGCCTTCGCGGGCATCGTGCTGCTCTCGCCGGTCATCCACCCCTGGTACGGGCTGTGGATGATCACCTTCATCGCGATCGCGGGCGTGAAGCGCCGCTGGCAGATCCGCACGGTCGTCTACGCCACCGTGTTCTTCATGCTGATCGGGCTGGCCGAGCCGCTCGACCTCATCCCGCGCATCCAGATCGACACCATGATCCCGGTCAGCGTGATCGGTCTCGCGATCATCGGGGCGACCTCGATCCTGATCGCCGCCGAGTACGCCTCGCGTCGCCGCTTCACGGCCAGCGGCCTGGTGCTCGCCGCGCCGCTCAGCCGCGTCGAGCCCTCCTGACCCGAGCCCTCGGCCACAGGCCGACGACAGACCCGAGGCCTCGGCGCGGGCCGACGCCTGACTCGAGCCCTCAGCGCTTCGTCGACACCATCACGGTGAACTTGGCGTTGCGATCGACCTGACGCGTCGGCCCCACGGCCCGCTGCAGCGCGGCCCGGTACGACAGGTGCGAGTTGAACACCGTCCAGAGCTCGCCCCCCGGCGCGAGCACCCGGCCGGCCGCCTCGAAGAGCTTGAGGGCGATCCCTGCGTGCATCGTCGACCCCATGTGGAACGGCGGGTTGAGCACGATCAGGTCGGCGGAGTCGTCGTCGAACCCGGAGAGCGCGTCGTCGCGGACGACCTCGACCCCCGTGATGCCGTTGGCCGCGAGCGTCTCGCGGGTCGACGCCACGGCGGCTGCGGACTGATCGGTCGCGACCACTCGCAGCTCGGGACGCGAGCGGGCGAGCGCCGCCGCGAGCACACCCGTGCCGCTGCCGAGGTCGATCGCGAGATCGGACCCGCCCCGTGCATCCGGCTTCATCGCGTCGAGGTGGGGCAGCAGGAATCGGGTGCCGATGTCGATCTTGGTGCCTGCGAAGGCGCCGCCCGTCGCCGTGACCCACAGGTCGAGGTCGTCGTGGAACTCGCGGTGGTGGAGCGCCTCGCCCACCCCCTCGCGTCGCTCGCGCGCGATCAGCACCCGTGACTTCTGCCGGGCCAGGGTCGCCGTGACGCTGCCGAAGGCGCTCTCGAGCACCTCGTTCATCGCGGTCGACATGTGCTTGATCCGCCCGCCGGCGTAGACCTCGACGGCGGGGTCGGCCCAGGCCGCGATCGCCCGGGCGATGTCGTCGAGCTCGCCGAGACCGCGCGGCAGGCGCAGCAGCACCACGGTCGCGCCCTCGAGCAGCTCGCGGCCGAGCGGCAGGGAGCGGAAGCGGTGGCTGAGGTCGAGCTCCGAGACACGGCGCGCGTTCTGCGCCAGCGCGAGCTCCCCCGAGAGCGAGTCCTGATGCACCCGGATGCCCTCGAGCCCGAGCACCCCGGCGGCTCCGAGGGTCAACGCCCCATAGGCATCGCCGATCACGACGACCGTGCCGGGCCGATCGACGGTGGCCTCGAGGGCCGCGGACGCCTCGTCGAGCAGCAGGCGGTCGGCGGCGTCGACGGCGAAGAGGTTCTCGGCCTCGACGTCGGGGTGACGCCGGAGGGCGTCGAAGGAGAACTCGGTCACCCCTCAACCGTACGCGCTCGGCTAGACGCGGATCTCCGGGGCCGTCGGTGCGGTGGGCGATGAGCGCCGGGGCCGATCCGCGAAGGCCGCGGTGAAGATGATCCCCGAGGAGATCGCCACGGGCAGCGTCAGCACCGCCACGGCGATCGCCGAGATCGTGGCCAGTGGCCCGACGTAGTCGCCCGTCCAGAGGAAGGCGACCGTCAGCACCCCGATCACGCCGGCCACGACGCCGATGACGAGCGAGGAGACCGCGGAGACCAGCACGGTCGCCGCGAGGCAGAGCCACGCCACGAGCTGCGGCCGTGGTGCACCCCGACGGCGCAGCACGGCGAACGCCCCCGCCCAGCCGGCCGCCAGCAGCAGGGCGCCGACCACGGCGACCATCATCACGCCCAGGTCGCCCCAGGTGTAGCCGAGCACGACGTACCACCCGAGCAGCGGAGCGCCGAGCACGACGGCTGCACCGACGCAGAGGCCGGCGAGAGCGCCGCCGCCGCCCGGTTTCTGAGAATTCGTCACCGCCCCAGGATCGCCCCCGGTGCGGATGGTGTCAAGAACGACGGATCGGCGGCCTCAGTCGTCGCGCCGCGGCTGCCAGATCACGAGCTCGGTGCGCCTTTGGGTGCGTGTGCCGTGCTTGAGCGAGATGACCTCACCCTCGACCCCGGCCGCGAAGACCCGGCGGCCCGGCCGGTTCAGCACCTCTTCGGCGAGCGCCGTCTCGAGCTCGCGCACGCGGGCCGAGAGTTCGGAGACCTGATCCTCCAGCTGCAGGATGCGCGCGATGCCCTCGAGGGAGACCCCCTCGGACGACAGCCGCGAGATCTCGCGCAGCTGCACGACGTCGCGCATCGAGTAGCGGCGCGACTTGCCCGCCGTGCGGGTCGGGCTCACCAGCCCCAGCCGGTCGTACTGCCGCAGGGTCTGAGGATGCATGCCGGCCAGCTCGGCGGCGACGGCGATCGCGAACAACGGAGACCGTTCATCCAGCTCGGCCATCGTCATCCTCTCCTTCGGCGTGTCAGGTCGTTCGACGGGAACGACGGAACCCCCGCCCGGTGGGGGCGGGGGGATCCGTCACTCGCGCGCCTTGGCGAGCAGTTCTGCCCGGGGGTTGTCGCCGGGCTCGACGGAGTGGAACGCCTCGAGGGCCTCGCGCTGCTCGGCGGTCAGGTGCGAGGGCACCGCCACCTGTACGACGGCGAGCAGGTCGCCCTTGCCCTTGGAGGACTCGACACCCCGGCCCTTGACCCGCAGCACGCGCCCCGAGGGGGTGCCTGCCGCGACCTTGAGCTTCACCGGGGAGCCGCCCAGGGTGGGCACCTCGATGGTGGCACCCAGGGTGGCCTCGACGAAGGTGACCGGCACGTTCACGCGGAGGTTGAGCCCGTCGCGCTCGAAGACCGGATGCTTGCGCACCGAGACGGTGAGCACGATGTCGCCCGCCTCGCCGCCGTCGGGCGAGGGCTCGCCCTTGCCGCGCAGCTTGATCTTCTGCTGGTCGGCCACACCGGCCGGGATCTTCACCGTGATCGGCTTGCCGTCGGCCGTCTGCAGCTTGATGGTGTCGCCCTTGACCGCGGTGATGAAGTCGATCGTGGTGCGCGCCGTGACGTCGCGGCCCCGGGTCGGCCCGTAGGCCCCGCCGAAGCCCGCGCGCCCGCCGCCTCGACCGAACATCCCGCCGAGGATGTCGTCGAAGCCGCCGGGCGCCTGCTGGTAGCTGTAGCTCTGCCCGCGGGCACCGCCGCCGCCCCCGCCGAACATGCCGCCGAAGACGTCTTCGAAGCCGCCGCCCTGGCCGCCGCCGCCCGCCGTGAAGCGGGCGCCGGAGCCCATGGCGCGGATCTGGTCGTACTCCTTGCGCTGCTCCGGGTCGGAGAGCACCGAGTAGGCCTCGCTGATCTCCTTGAACCGGGCCTCCGCTTTCGCGTCGCCCTGGTTCGAATCCGGGTGGTACTGCCGCGCCAGTTTGCGATAGGCCTTCTTGAGGTCGGCCTCCGAGATGTCCTTCGACACCCCGAGCACCTTGTAGAAGTCTTTGTCGAACCAGTCCTGGCTAGCCATTGGGCACCGCCACTACGACCTTGGCGGCGCGTAGCAGCGTTGAACCCAGGTGGTACCCGGATTCGACGACGTCGGCGATCGTCGGCGTGGTCACCTCGTCGCTGGGCTGCTGGAAGATCGCCTCATGGATCTGAGGGTCGAACTCCTCGCCGGCCGCGCCGAAGGGCTTGAGGCCCACCCGCTCCACGCCCGAACGCAGCTTCGCCGCGATCGCGGTGAACGGGCCGCCCTCGGCGAGGTCGCCGTGCTTGGCGGCACGGTCGAGGTCGTCGAGAACGGGCAGCAGCACCTTCACGACGTCGCCGACCGCGCGGTCGCGCTCGATCTCGCGGTTCGCCTCGGTGCGCTTGCGGTAGTTGGCGTACTCCGCCGTCACCCGCTGCAGGTCGGCGAGCCGCTCGGCGGCGAGCTCGTCGGCCGAGGTCTGGCCCGAGAGGAACGAGAGGTCGGCGTCGCTCAGCGAGGTCTCGACATCTGGTCCTTCAGCCTGAATGAACTGCGAGTCGGAGGTCTCCTCGGAGGCCCCCGACTCGTCAGCAGGCTGACGACCGTCGATGTTGTCGTCAGTCATGGATTACTTGTCCTTCGGCTCGTCTTCGTCTTCGACGACCTCGGCGTCCACCACGTCGTCCTCGGGGTTGGAGGTCGACTCGGTGGGCTCGCCCTGGTCGCCGGCGGGAGCCGAGGCATCGGCCTGGGCAGAAGCATAGATGGCCTGCCCCAGCTTCTGCTGGCTCTCGTTCAGCTTGTCGAACGCGGTCTTCACCGCCGCGTCGTCCTCACCCGCGAGGGCGGACTTCAGCGCGTCGACATCCGCCTGCACGTCGGTCTTGACGTCGTCCGGCAGCTTGTCGCTGTTCTCCTTGATGAGCTTGTCGGTCGAGTACGCGAGCGTCTCGGCCTGGTTGCGCACCTCGGCGGCCTCGCGGCGCGCCTTGTCCTCTGCGGCGTGCTCCTCGGCCTCGCGCACCATGCGCTCGATGTCCTCCTTGGGCAGCGACGAGCCGCCGGTGATGGTCATCGACTGCTCCTTGCCGGTTCCCTTGTCTTTCGCCGACACGTGCACGATGCCGTTGGCGTCGATGTCGAAGGTGACCTCGACCTGCGGGATGCCGCGGGGCGCCGGCGCGATGCCGGTGAGCTCGAAGGTGCCCAGGTTCTTGTTGTCGCGGGTGAACTCGCGCTCGCCCTGGAACACCTGGATCGCCACGGAGGGCTGGTTGTCGTCGGCCGTGGTGAAGGTCTCCGAACGCTTGGTCGGGATGGCCGTGTTGCGCTCGATCAGCTTGGTCATGATGCCGCCCTTGGTCTCGATACCGAGAGACAGCGGGGTGACGTCGATGAGCAGCACGTCCTTGCGCTCGCCGCGCAGCACACCGGCCTGCAGGGCGGCGCCGACGGCGACGACCTCGTCCGGGTTCACGCCCTTGTTGGGCTCCTTGCCGCCGGTGAGCTTCTTGACGAGCTCGACCACGGCGGGCATACGCGTCGATCCACCGACGAGGACCACGTGGGCGATGTCGTTGACCGAGACGCCGGCCTCGGCGATGACGTCCTTGAAGGGCTTCTCGGTGCGGGCCAGCAGGTCGCTGGTCAGCTCCTCGAACTTGGCGCGGGTCAGCGTCACGTCGAGGTTCGCGGGGCCGTTCTCGGTCAGCGAGAGGTAGGGCAGCGTGATGCTGGCCGACATGCCGGAGGAGAGCTCCTTCTTGGCCTGCTCGGCGGCCTCCTTGAGGCGCTGGAGGGCGATCTTGTCCTTCGAGACGTCGACGCCGGTCGTGTCCTTGAAGTTCTTGATCAGGTAGTCGACGACCCGCTGGTCCCAGTCGTCTCCACCGAGGCGGTTGTCACCGGAGGTCGAGCGCACCTGGATGGTGCTGAAGTCGTCGTCCTTGCCCACCTCGAGCAGGGAGACGTCGAAGGTACCGCCACCGAGGTCGAAGACGAGGATGAGCTCGTCCTCCTTGCCCTTGTCGAGGCCGTAGGCCAGAGCGGCCGCGGTGGGCTCGTTGATGATGCGGAGCACGTTGAGGCCCGCGATCTCACCGGCCTCCTTGGTGGCCTGGCGCTCGGAGTCGTTGAAGTAGGCCGGCACGGTGATGACGGCGTCGGTGACCGTGTCGCCGAGGTAGCTCTCCGCGTCGCGCTTCAGCTTCGCGAGGATGCGCGCCGAGATCTCCTGAGGGGTGTACTTCTTGCCGTCGATGTCGGCGGTCCAGTTCGTGCCGATGTGGCGCTTGACGCTGGAGATGGTGCGGTCGACGTTGGTGACGGCCTGACGCTTGGCGGTCTCTCCGACGAGGACCTCCCCGTCCTTCGTGAATGCGACCACGGACGGTGTGGTGCGGAATCCCTCCGCGTTCGCGATGACGGTGGGTTCTCCACCTTCGAGCACGGCGACCACCGAGTTGGTGGTTCCGAGGTCGATACCTACTGCACGAGCCATAGTGGCTGGTCTCCTTCTGTTGTCCTGCCGAGTACGGTGAAAGTCTTCCAAGACTTGAGCCTTGTGAGATCAAGTTTTCCATGCCGCCCCCGGGGCGTCAAGTTCGAGTCGCAAAACTTGAGTCTGTATGGCTCAACTCTCAGGAAGCGTTCATTATTCCTCGCAGCCGGTCAGGCGGCGGTCCGGGCAGCCGGTCAGGCGGCCGGGCCGGCCATCAGCACCACGGTGGCCGAGGCGGAGGATCCCGCCGCGGTCGTCCAGGTCAGCGCCACCTGCTCGCCCGGCTCCCTGTCGGCCAGCAGGCTCGAGAGCGTGCTGCCGGAGGAGACGGCCGTGCCGTTCACGCTGGTGACCGTGTCGCCGGCCGCGAGTCCCGCATCCGCCGCCGGGGTCTTCTGGATCACACCGGCGATCAGGGCCCCTGAGCCCTGGGCGCCCTGCGCGACCTCGACGCCGAGGAAGCCGGGGTAGCCGATCTCGATGTCGGCGGTGTCGACACCCTTATCGATCTGCGTGACGATGCCGAGCGCATCCGTGATCGGGATGGCGAAGCCCGTCACCGTGGCGCTGCCCGACGAGGCCGCGGTGTCGATGCCGACGACCCGGCCGGCGGAGTCGAGCAGCGGGCCGCCCGAGTCGCCGGAGACGATCTGGGCGTCGACCTGGATCAGCCCGTTCAGGGTCTCCCCGGCCGCCCCGGTCTCGCTCTGGGTGGTGATGGTCTGCTCGAGGGCGGTGACGGTTCCGGATGCGGCGACCAGGTTCCCGGTGCCCTCCGCGTTGCCGACGGCCGTGACGGCGTCGCCGACCGCGGTGGCGTCGCTCGTCGCGAGCGAGGCGGTGGTGAGGTCGGAGGCGCCGGAGAGCTTCAGCACGGCGACGTCGTGCGTGGCGTCGGTGCCGACGACGGTGGCGTCGTAGGCGCGGCCGGTGAGCTCGTCGGTGACGCTGATGCTGGTCGAGCCCTCCACGACGTGGTTGTTGGTGAGGATGAGACCGTCAGCGGTGAGGACGATGCCGGTCCCGGCCGACTCGGCGCCCTGGTAGGTGAGCTCGGAGACGATGGTCACGACGCCGGCGGTCTGCGCCTGGGTGGCGGCGACGGCGGGGCTGGTCGACCCCGAGGTGCCCGAGCCGCCGGAGCCGGAGCTCCCGGTGCCGGATCCCGGGTAGCGGTAGCCGTACCCGTAACCCGACGAGCCCGAGCCGGTCGAGCCCGAGCCCGACGCGCCCGAGCCAGAACCGTAGGGCAGCGTGCCGGTGGAGCCCAGGGCGGGCTCCGCGATCGCGCTGGTTCCGGATGCGGTGGGCTGCGTCATCGACTGACCGAGCGCGAACGCGCCGCCGCCGACCCCGGCCAGGGCGAACAGCCCGGCGGCGGCGACGCCGGCGATCAGCGCGACCCGCGCTCGGCGGCGGCGGGGCGGGGCCGTGGTGATGAGCCAGGGCTGCTGGTGGGGCGCGGCCCACTGCTGCGTTTCGGGGGCGAGCGCCCACGGCGGCGCCGGAGTCGGGGCCTGCGGCGCCGGAGTCGGGGCCTGCGGCTGGGAAGTCGGGGACTGCGGCTGGGTGTTCTGTTCGTCGGTCATGCGGGATCCTCTGTACGGGGCCGTCCGGAGACGGGGAGCTCTGGGGTGATGTCTCCATCTCAGCCGCCCCGGTCAAGGGCGCGCTGGGCGCGGACTATGGGTTTCCTATGACGCCTTCACCGGCATCCGCACCCGGGCCCCGTGGCGCACCCCGTTGTTCACCGCCTGCGGTTACTGTGACTGCATGACCGACGGCACCTCGCCCCGCGACCCCTCCGCGGCACCCCCCTCCGCCGCACCCGCCTCCGCCGGCCTCCCCGCGCCGGCCTTCGCGACGACCGGCGCCCTGGCCGCCGTCGACGAGCGCTCGGGCGCGGTCGACCCGAGACGTCGACACGTGGTCGCCTGGGGTCTGTGGGACTGGGGCTCGGCATCCTTCAACGCCGTCATCACCACCTTCGTCTTCACGGTCTACCTCACGAGCGACTCGTTCGGCGACGAGACGGCCGTGTCGGCCCAGCTCGGCATCGCCATGACGATCGCGGGCATCCTGGTCGCCCTGCTCGCCCCCGTCACCGGCCAGCGCTCCGACCGGGGCGGTCGCCGCAAGTTCTGGCTCGCCGTGAACACCTACATCGTGGTGCTGCTCTCGGCGGCGATGTTCTTCGTCGCCCCCGACCCCGGGTACCTCTGGCTCGGCCTCTTCCTGCTGGCCGCCGGCACGATCTTCTTCGAGTTCGCCAGCGTCAACTACAACGCCATGATCTGGCAGGTCTCGACGCCGAAGACGATCGGCAAGGTCTCCGGCTTCGGCTGGGGCATGGGCTACGTCGGCGGCATCGTGCTGCTGCTCATCGTCTACTTCGGGTTCATCGAGCCGATCGGCGGCACCGCGCTGTTCGGGGTGCCGGCGACCGACGGTCTCCCGATCCGGGTCACGGTGCTGGTCTCGGCGATCTGGTTCGGGTTGTTCGCCCTGCCGGTGCTGCTCTCGGTGCCCGAGTACCGATCATCCAAGGCGGCCGGGTCGCTCGCCGAGCAGGAGGGCCGGGGTGCGGCCGGGGTCGTGCCGGCCAAGCGGATCGGGTTCTTCGCCTCGTATGGCGTGCTCCTCCGCGACATCCGCACCCTGTTCCGCGAGAGCCGGCAGACCGTCTACTTCCTGATCGCCAGCGCCGTCTTCCGCGACGGCCTGACCGGCGTCTTCACCTTCGGCGGCGTGCTCGCGGCCGGGTCGTTCGGGTTCACCTCGGGCCAGGTCATCATCTTCGCGATCGCGGCGAACATCGTCGCGGGCGCCTCGACCATCCTGGTGGGCCTGCTCGACGACCGGTTCGGCGCGAAGCCGGTGATCATCGTCTCGCTGGTCGGGCTGCTGGTCTGCGCGGCGTTCGTCTTCGTACTGCACGACGGCGGCCAGACTGTCTTCTGGACCTTCGGGCTCGCGCTCTGCGCCTTCGTCGGCCCGGCGCAGTCGGCGAGCCGCTCGTTCCTGGCCCGGCGCATCCCCGAGGGCCGCGACGGCGAGATCTTCGGGCTCTACGCCACGACCGGCAAGGCGGCGACCTTCCTGTCGCCCCTGATGTTCACGCTGTTCATCGGCGTCGGCGCGGCCATCGCCGGGCCGGACGCGAACGTGCAGTACTGGGGCATCCTGGGCATCGCGCTCGTGCTGCTGGCGGGGCTGCTGCTGATGATCCCCGTGCGGAGCGCCCGGCGCTAAGCCGGGCGGCTGATCCGGTCGCGTGAACGGCGCAGCGCGGGCGGTGTGCCCGGCGCTTAGCCGATGACGCTGAGCCGATCACGCTGTGCCGATCAGGCCAGCGACCCCAGCCACAGACCCAGGCCGGCGACCGCGACGCTCGCCACGAGCATCCCGAGGCCGTTGGCCAGGCCCGCGCCGATCCGCCCGGTCTGCAGCAGCCTGACGGTCTCGAAGCTGGCCGTGCTGAAGGTCGTGTAGCCGCCGAGGAAGCCGGTGCCCAGCACGAGCAGCCACTCGTGCGAGACGACCTGGGCGAGCGCGAGGCCGGTCAGCAGCCCGAGCAGGAACGACCCGGTGACGTTGATCACCGTGACCCCGATCGGGTAGGTCGAGCGGATGCGCGCCTTGACCACGCCGTCGATCAAAAAGCGGGTCGCGGCCCCGAGACCCCCAGCCAGCGACAGGGCGACGAACAGCAGCGGGGTCATCGGCCGGCCTCCGGGCGACCGAAGCGGGTGCCCAGCGCGATGCCGAGCCAGCTGGCGAGCCCGCCGACCACCACGGTCGCGGCGCCGTAGAGAAGGGCGACCCCGATGCCGGCGCCGCCGTCGCTGAGCAGTGTCGCGCTGTCGGCCGAGAGCGCGCTGTAGGTGGTGAAGCCGCCGAGCACGCCCGTGCCGACGAGCAGGCGCACGGTGCGTCGTGCCCCGACGTCGGGCCCGCGGAGCGCGAGCAGCTGAAGCAGCAGCCCGAGCACGAAGGCGCCGACCACGTTGATGCCGAAGGTCGCCGCCGGGAACTGCCCCACCGGAGCGACGAGCAGGGTGGTCGCCGCCCGGAGGGCCGTGCCGACGACGCCTCCCCCCGCCACCAGCGCCAGGTAGCGCAGGCGCAGGTGCGGGGGGAGGTCGCTCTCGACCGAGTCGGAGTCGAGCGGCAGCCGATCGGGGTCGGCTGCGCGGTCGGCTGCGGGGTCGGCTGCGGGGTCGCTGCCGCTGCGGCGACCGCCGCCGAGGTCGCTCCCGCCGTCACCGGATGCACGGCCGTCGTCGCCACCGGAGGCGTGGTCATCCACGGGGTCGCCCTCGGTCATCCCACTCCTCCGGTCACGGTCGATCGATCCTGTTCGGAGACTACCTCGCGCGCCGGCGCAGCCCGACGACGAGCACGATCGCCACGATGACGATCACCCCGCCGGCGGCCCCGAGGCCGATGAGGAGGTAGGGCACCTGCACGCCGCCCGAACCGGAGGCGTCCTCCGCGGAGCCGGAGCCGTCGGCCTGGCCGGCGCCGGGGGTCGCGGTGGGCGACCCGGTCGACTGACCCGAACCCGCCGCGGCGCCCGCATCCTGACCAGGCGACGATGCTGGCGACGACGAGCCCGTCCCGGCGCCCGCACCGCCCGCGCCCACGGCGTCCCCACCGGCCGCGGGGCCGGCGTAGGAGAACCCGAACTGGCCCGAGACGGGGTGCCCGTCGGCCGACACCGTCTGCCAGAGCACCGTGTAGTCGCCCTGGGCATCGGGCGCGACCGCGACGCTCAGCGTGCTGTTGACGATCGAGACCGGCCCGCTGGCGACGTTGTCGCCGCTCGGGTCGTGCACCTCGATCGCGATGGCGGTGCCGGACTGCGTCAGCGGCGGCTCGTTGAAGGTCAGCGAGACCGTCGTGAGCGCCTCCGACACGGTGGCGCCGTCGGTGGGGTTCGTCGACACGAGGAAGTCGTGCGCGGTGGCGGAACCCGCGGTGCCGAGCAGAACAGCCGCCCCGGCGACCACGGCGACGACCGCGCCGGCGAGGCCACGGGCGAGCCCCCGGCCGGTCGCGCCGCTCGGCGTGCGACCGATGGCGTGGTGCGCGCTGGTCCTCGGGTCGCGGACGATCCGGGCCGCCCTCATCGGCCGGCCTCGCGCGACGCCGGCCGACGCAGCAGCGCCACGGCGGCGACGACCAGCGCGATCGCCCCGAGGGCGAACCCGCCGATGCCGAGCCCGACCGCGAGCGACGCGGAGGTCGACGCGTCGGCCGCGGTGGTCGCGGCGTCGGCCGAGTTGCCGGAGCCGCCGGAGCCGTCCGAGGCCCCCGACGCCGAGCTCACGGTCGCGCCCGTGCTCGAGCCGGCCGGCTCGTCGTCCGAGGCGGGCGGAGCATCCTCGATGTAGAGGGTCGGCGCCGGGTGCTCCGGCTCCTCCCCCGACGCCGGGGTGGCATCGGCCCAGTCGACGACCGTGCCGTCCGAGTAGGTCTGGTGCGCCGGCAGCTCGACGCTGCCGGTCGCGGGAACCGGGCCGGCCGAGATCGGGAACTCCTGGAACTGCCCCGCCGAGATGCCGACCCCGTCGACGGCCGTCCAGGTCACCGAGACCGGGGCCTCGGTGATCATGGCGTCGCCGACGGTGACCGGGCTGGGCAGGGTGCCCGTCGTGACCGTGGTGGTCCAGCCGGGCACCGGGAGGTAGCTGACGCTGGTGAACGGCGTGCCGGTCGGCAGGTCGACGGTCACCGAGGTGGTGCTCGCCGTCGCCGACTCGTTGGGCACCTTGAAGGTGAGGGTGGTGTAGCTGCCGGCCGCGGCCTGCCCGGGCTCGACGTGCACGTGGGCGCTGGCGGCCAAAGGTGCGACGAGAGTGAGGGCCGCCGTCGCGAGGAGGGCGCCGGAGACGGCGGTGGCCCGCTGGGTGAGAGAGGTGGACATGGTGAAGCCTTCCGTGGTGGATCGCGGCAGGACGCCGTCGATCGATCGCCCGGGGTCGACCCGGGCGCCATCCGCCCACGCACGAACGCCTGACCGGCGTACGACCGATCAGACCGGGAGGTGCGTGAGCCCGCCGAGCGGCGGCCCGCGGTGCCGGAGGGCTCCGAGCACGACGCCGAGGTCGCGGAGCCGATTGGGCACGGGGAGCCCCGTTGCCCGGTCGAGGATGCGCGGCGCGACCGGGCGGAGCGCCCCCGCACCCGAGACCGCCCGCACCAGGGCGCGCACCGCCGACCCCAGGAGGTCGTGCCGTGCGGCCGCCGAGCGGCCGAGCGCGAGCAGACGCCGGAGCACGAGCTCGCCGTTCCGCAGCACCAGCACGGTGACGACCGCGGCCAGCACGTGGGCCAGCCACATCGACGAGGGATCGTGCGTGTGCGGGGCGGCCACCGCATCCAGGGCCTGCTGCGGGTCGGGCACGAGGGTCGAGACGGCGACGCCGTGGTGCTGGTGCCTCGCGATCATGAGCCCCGAGCCGTCACCCGCCCCCACCGAGAACAGCAGGTGGAAGACCACCTGGCTGAGCCCGACCGAGAGCACGAGCAACGGGAGCGAGAGGGCGCGTCGGGTGAGCACCACGCAGACGATCGCCGAGAACGCGAGCGAGATCGCGAGGCCCGCTCCCCCGGGGGCTGCTCCCCCGCCGGCGGCGACGTGCGAGAAGGCGGCGAGGAAGGTCGCGAGAGCCGCTGCGATCAGGCCACGGGCCACGCGCGTGCTGCGCTCGCCCGCCGACTGGTTCTGCTCCACCCCTCGATTCTAGGTGGCGAAAATCGATGCACTAGGTGAACAAGTTGTTAGATAATCTAGCCATTAGCCCCCTGAACGGCTGCTTGTCAACCCCCCTCTTCCCCATTTCGGGGGACAGGGTGTACGGGGCTAACCTGCCGATACGACCGGGACAGCGGAGAAGCACGAGCCGAAGAAGGAATGGAGATGCAGATGTCGCGCACACCAGTCACCACAGCATCAACCCGCACGATCAGCGTCACGGCCACCACCGAGATGGACGACGCAGAGCCCCAGGCGCGGCTCGGAGACATCCGTGGGGCGTCGGAGGATCCGGTGAAGGACTACCTCCGCCAGATCGGCCGCACCGCCCTCCTCACCGCCGAGGACGAGGTCGACCTCGGCCGCCGCATCGAGGTCGGCGTGCTCGCCGACGAGAAGCTGTCCGAGGAGCCGGGCCTCGAGCCCTCCCTCCGTCGCGAGCTGGAGTGGCTCGCCCGCGACGGCAAGGCGGCGAAGCGCCAGCTCATCCAGGCGAACCTCCGCCTCGTCGTCTCGATCGCCAAGCGCTACCTCGAGCGAGGCCTCCCCTTCCTCGACCTGATCCAGGAGGGCAACATCGGGCTCGTCCGCGCGGTCGAGAAGTTCGACTACCAGGCCGGCTTCAAGTTCTCGACCTACGGCTCGTGGTGGATCAAGCAGTCCATCAACCGCGCCCTCGCCGACAGCGGCCGGATCATCCGCATCCCGGTGCACACCTCGGAGAAGATCTCCTCCATCACGCGGATGCAGCGCCGCCTGATGATCGAGCTCGGTCGCGAGGCCACGATCGACGAGGTCGCCGCCGCCGTCGACCTGCCGCCGCAGAAGGTGCAGGAGCTCATCCGCCACGGTCGCGACACCGTCTCCATCCACACCCCCGTCGGCGACGACGACGCCGAGCTCGGCGACCTGATCGAGGACACCACGCAGGCGCAGCCCTTCGATGCGGCCGCGGCCTCCCTCCAGCACCACGACCTCGCGGTCGCGCTGGCGACGCTGCCGCCTCGCGAGGCGCACGTCGTGAGCATGCGGTTCGGGCTCGACGGCGAAGACCCGATGTCGTTCGACCAGATCGGCGAGGTGCTCGGGGTCTCCCGTGAGCGTGCCCGTCAGATCCAGCGCCGGGCGCTCGGGATGCTGCGCGACGAGGCCCTGCACGACTACCTGATCGCGTAACAGCCGCTCTGCTCGAGAAGTGCCCGCCCTGGTGGCGGGCACTTTTTCGTGCCCGGGGCGCGGGGCTTCAGGTGGGTGACTAGGTAGTCGTCTAGGTAGTTGCCTAGGTAGTCACTACCGATCTTGCGCCGGATGATCTCCAGGCTCATTGACGTGACAGCTGTCGAGGAGTGGGGTTGAGGCTATCTATCTGCTGCGATTCGTGTCCGGGAGGTGATTCATCGTGGAGAAGACGGCTTCGGCGCCGGCGGGCCGCCTGTCGGGCGCCTCGGGCGCCTCGGGTGCGGGCTCGGCCCCGCGATGGATCGAGCGCCGCTGGGCCCGGATCGGGCTGGGTGCCGCGGGAGTCGCTGCGGGGTTCGTCGTGGCGGGTGCGCTGATGGGGGCGTCCTCGGCATCGGCGGACGAGGTCCCGTCATCCGGGCCCGTCGCCGGTCTCCTCGGGTCGGTCGGTTCGGCCGTCGGGGGGCTTGGCGATGCGGTCGCGCCGGTCACGGGTGCGGTCGGCGACGTGGTGTCCGGGGTGTCGGACCAGGTCGTCACGCCGGTCGTGACGGAGGTCGTGACCCCCGTCGTGGAGGTTCTTCCCGCGCCGGTGTCCGAGCCGGTCGCGGATGTCGTCGCGGTCGTCCCTGAGTTGACCGATGCGGTCGCCGATGTGGTGGGTGCGGGCCCGGTTTCGGGCGTCGTCGACCCGGTGGTCGGGGCTGTGGACGGTGTCGTCGCGCAGGTGCCAGTGGTGTCGGATGTGCTGGGCTCGGCTCCGGTCGGGTCGGTCACGGTGCCGGTGACGGGTGCGGTCGACGGGGTGCTCTCCGATGTCGTGTCCGGCACCGTCGCACCCGTCGTGCACGAGGTCGCCGACCCGATCGTCGAGGCGGGCGGTGGCACCTCGGTGCTGCCCGGGCTTCCTGGACTTCCCGGCGTTCCCAGTGTTCCCGGGCTTCCCGGAGTGCTGGACCCGGGTGCGGAGTCGTCGACTCTGCCGATTCTCGGCCCGGTCGCGACCGTTCCCGGCGCTCTGGTCGCCGGGCCTTCTGGCTTTGGACTTCCCGCCGGTGGCGGCGGGCTCGCGGGTGCGGGCGGCGGGTCTGCCGCATCCGCTCTGGGCGCTTCTCCTTCTGCGTCTTCCGCTTCTGCTTCCGCTGAGGCGTCTGCCGGCGCGCTGGCTGCGGCTCTTCCGGGTTCGGGTTCTCCCGCGGCCCCGGTGACGCCGGCTCTCCCCAGCGGTCCCGCCGCGCCGTCCGGCCCGACGTCGGGTGCTGCGGGTGGTTCGTCCGGCCCTGGTGGGGCTGGTGCGGGCTTCGGAGCTGATGTGGTGGGTGCGGGTGTGTTCCCGGCTCTCTTCGGTGCTCTGACGGGCACCGCGGTCGATGAGGATGTTTACTCGTCGCCGGTGCACGAGACCGACACTTCTCCTGACTGACCGAACCCTCGCCCCGTGGATGCTCCGGGGCTGATGGGTTCTGGCGTGGTTCGTCCGCGTCGTGTTCGGTCAATCAAATTTTGGAGAAGTGCTCTCATGAATAAGTTCGTCTCGCGGGGACTGTGGACAGTCCTCATCACCGGTGGGCTCTGCGCCCTCGGTGCGGGAGTCGCGAACGC
>NZ_JCAWAD010000003.1:0-737172 GCF_059691755.1 Herbiconiux sp. 320_LB
GGGCCGGGGCGTGCGCCGGGGCGCGGTGCCGCCTTGGGGGCGGCCGCGGGGCTGGCGGACGAACCGCCGGCCGTGGCGTCGGCCGAACCGGCGCCCGCCTTGATCAGTGCCTCTTTGAGCCGTCGGGCCACGGGGGGCTCGATGCTCGAGGACGGGCCCTTGACGAACTGACCCATCTCTTTGAGGGTTGCAAGGGCGACCTTGCTGTCGACGCCGAGCTCGGCGGCGACTTCATGTACACGTGGTTTTGCAGCCACAATTCTCCTGTCTGGGGTCTACCCAGACAGGGCAGACCGTTAGTAGCGGACGGGTCTCATTTCGAGCCGCTCATCAGTTGTCACTCATGGGTTCACGGTGCCGTTCAGCCTGTTCTCTAATGTCGTCGTGTCGAGGACTCCCTCGACACGGAGCGCACGCCCGAATGCTCGTCGCGTGACCGCGATCCGGAGGCATTCGGGTGAGGGATGCAACCACGCGCCTCGCCCGGGAAGTGAGGCCGTCTCGTCGACGACCAGAACTTTTCCCTCAGGGACCATGTCCCTGGCGACGACCCTCAGAAGTGAGGACCGTGTGGCGCGCGCGCGACATCCGACGCACGTTCTAACGGGTTCCATGCTACTCCATATTCCCTGGGAGCCGATCGCGCGACGCCCGGGAGCGCGTGCGATCAGTCGCCGTCGAGGATGCTGTCGGGCTGGATGTCGATCTTCGCGCCGGTGAGCTTGGCGGCGAGTCGGGCGTTCTGGCCCTCCTTGCCGATCGCCAGCGAGAGCTGGTAGTCGGGCACCAGGGCCCGGACGGCCTTGAGCGCCGAGTCGATCACGAAGGCGCTCGACACCTTGGCCGGCGACAGCGCGTTGGCGACGAAGGTCGGCAGGTCTTCGGAGTAGTCGACGATGTCGATCTTCTCGTTGCCGAGCTCGCTGGTCACGGCGCGCACCCGCTGGCCGAGCTCGCCGATGCACGCACCCTTTGCGTTGACCCCGGGCTCGGTGGCCCGGACGGCGATCTTGGTGCGGTGCCCGGCCTCACGGGCCAGCGACACGATCTCCACGACGCCGCTCGCGATCTCCGGCACCTCGAGGGCGAAGAGCTTGCGCACCAGCGAGGGGTGGGTGCGCGAGACCGTGATCTGCGGACCCTTCGGCCCCTTGGCCACGCTGGTGACGTACACCCGGATGCGGGATCCGTGCGCGTAGTCCTCGCCCGGCACCTGCTCCTCGGGGGGCATGATCGCCTCGATCGTGCCCAGGTCGACGTGGATCATCTTGGGGTTCGGACCCTGCTGGATGACTCCGGCGACGATGTCGCCCTCCCGGCCCTTGAACTCGCCGAGCACCTTGTCGTCGCCGATGTCGCGCAGCCGCTGGTTGATGACCTGCTTCGCCGCGAACGCCGCGATGCGGCCGAAGTCGCTGGGGTTCTCCTCGGCCTCACCGATCACCACGCCGTCCTCGTCGTACTCCGGGACGAAGATCGAGATGTGCCCGCTCTTCCGGTCCAGGTGCACGCGCGCCGAGGGCGTGCCGTCCTCGTTCGCGAGGGGACGGTCGGTGTGCTTGAGGAAGGCGGTCAGGATCGCCTGCTCGATGATTGCCACGAGTTCCTCGAAGGGAATCTCTCGTTCACGCTCCAAGAGGCGTAAGACGCTGAGGTCGATGTCCACTTCCGGCCTCCTCTGTTCAGATCTGGATGCCGATGTCTCCGGCAGTCAAACGAAAAGACTACCGGAAGCTGTCGGCCACGGCACCCAGTTCGACCTGCGTTCGCTCTCCGCTTCTGCGATCCCACAGTTCGACGACCCCGTCGGCGACTCCACGGCCGACGATCACGATGCGCGGAACGCCGATCAGCTCGGCGTCGCCGAACTTCACACCGGGCGACACTTTGGGCCGGTCGTCGAACAGCACGTCCAGGCCCACGGCCTCCAGATCCTGCACAACCGACTCGGCGGCCTCGTAGATCTCCGGGTCCTTGCCGGTGGCGATCACGTGCACGTCGAAGGGGGCGACGGCTGGAGGCCAGATCAGTCCGCGGTCGTCGTTGTTGAGCTCGGCGATGATGGCCAGGATGCGCGTGACGCCGATCCCGTATGACCCCATGGTCACGGTGACGAGCTTGCCGTTCTCGTCCAGCACCTTGAGGCCGAGCGCCTCGGCGTACTTGCGGCCGAGCTGGAAGACGTGGCCGATCTCCATGCCGCGGGCGAGCTCCACCGGGCCCGAGCCGTCGGGCGCGGGGTCTCCGGCGAGCACCTCGGCGGCCTCGACCGTGCCGTCGGCGGTGAAGTCGCGGCCCGCGACGAGGCCGAACACGTGCTTGCCGTGGAGGTTCGCGCCGGTGATCCAGCCCGAGCCGTCGACGACCCGGGGGTCGACGACGTAGCGGATGCCCGTGCTCGACTCCTCGCCGAGAACAGCGCCCTCGGGGCTCCACGGGCCGATGTAGCCCTTGACCAGCCCGGGGTGCTTGGCGAAGTCGGCCTCGGTCGCCGGCTCGATCTCGGCGGGCGCGAAGGCCACCTCGGCGCGCTTCATGTCGACCTCCCGGTTGCCGGGGAGCCCGACCACGACCAGCTCGCGGCTGCCGTCGAGGTGGGTCAGTGCGAGCACGACGTTCTTCAGCGTGTCGGCCGCGGTCCAGGACCGGCCGTCGGGACGGGGGTGGGCCTCGTTCGCACGGTCGACCAGCGTCTGGATCGTCGGCGTGTCCGGGGTGTCGAGCACCTCGGCCGGCGTGAGCCCGTCGAAGGGTCGCGACTCGGGCACGAGGGTCGTGAAGGCCTCGACGTTGGCGGCGTAGCCCCCGGCCGAGCGGACGAAGGTGTCCTCCCCCACCGGCGTCGGGTGCAGGAACTCCTCGCTCTTGGACCCGCCCATGGCTCCGGCGTCGGCCTTGACGATGACGTACTCGAGGCCCAGGGCCGTGAAGATGCGCTCGTAGGCGTCGCGCTGGGCCTGGTAGGAGGCATCCAGACCCGCGTCGGTGTAGTCGAAGGAGTACGCGTCCTTCATCGTGAACTCGCGGCCGCGCAGGAGCCCGGCGCGCGGGCGCGCCTCGTCGCGGTACTTGTCCTGGATCTGGTAGATCGACAGCGGCAGGTCCTTGTAGCTGGAGTACAGGTCTTTCACGAGCAGGGTGAAGACCTCCTCGTGCGTGGGGGCCAGCACATAGCCGGCCTCCTTGCGGTCGGAGAGCCGGAACATCCCGGGACCGTACTCGTCGTAGCGGCCGGTGACCTCGTAGGGCTCCTTGGGCAGCAGCGCCGGGAAGTGCACCTCGAAGGCACCGGCGGCGGCCATCTCCTGGCGCACGATCGCCTCGATCTTCGCCTTGACCCGGAGGCCCAGCGGCAGCCACGCGAAGATGCCCGGCGCCTGGCGCCGGATGTAGCCTGCGCGCACGAGGAGGCGGTGGCTGGTGACCTCGGCGTCCGAGGGGTCTTCGCGGAGGGTTCGGAGGAAGTACGACGACAAGCGAATAGGCACGGAACGAGTGTACCGAGGTGCTCCGGCCCTCTCGGTTCCTGCACAGCGTCGCTCGGGTGCCGAGTTCTCCACAGTCGGCGCCGACCGGAACCCGGGCGGGGCGCGCATCCCTAGCCTCGGGCCATGGACACACTCACGCAGTTGCGCGCCGCCTCGCCCTACCTGCAGCGCTGCTCGACCCCGATCGGGCGGATCGAGGTCGCCAGCGACGGCGAGGCGATCACGGCCGTCGCGATCGAACGGCACGGGGTCCTCCCCCACGACGGCCTGGCCTTCGACTCGACCGCGGTCGCCGACGAGGCGGTCGCTCAGCTCCTGGACTACTTCGAGGGCACCCGGAAGGCGTTCTCCGTCCCGATCGCCCACCGCGGCACCCCGTTCCAGCGTTCGGTCTGGAATCGCCTGGCGGCACTGCACTGGGGCACGGCGACCACCTACGGGTCGATCGCCACCGCCGTCGGTCGGGCCGGGTCCGGCCGCGCGGTGGGCGGCGCCATCGCCTCGAACCCGACTCCCCTGTTCGTGGGCTGCCATCGGGTGCTCTCGGCCTCCGGCGCGGTCACGGGCTGGAGCTGGGGCGAGGGCGTGAGCACGAAGGCCCGCCTGCTCGATCTGGAAGGGATACCCCACTCGCCGTGAGCCGAGTCGATCGCCGTGAGCAAGGTCGATCGCCCTGATCGAGCCCGATCGCCCTGCGCGACGCGCTGCCCTCAGACCTCGAGCACCAGCTCCGTGCCGTCCAGCGACAAGCGGTGCCCGGCGGTGCGGCCCCAGGCGATCAGCTCGTCGACCGAGGCGAAGTCGACGCCGTGCTGCAGGATGGCGCGGACCAGCTCGCCCTTGCCCTTCTTGTTGAAGTGGTTGAGCGCCCGGCGAGCTCCGTCGGTGCCCACGCTGACCACGCGCAGGTAGTACGACTCGGGCACGCCGACCGGCACCGGCCCGAGGGCCACGTAGGCCTCCGAGCGCAGGTCGAGCACGAGCTCGCTCGCGTGCGCCGCCAGCTCCTTCGACAGCGAGCCCGCCCAGGTCGCCCTGACCGAGGGCGCCTCCAGCCGCGAATCGTGCGAGAGACGGTAGGCCGGGATCGGATCGCCGGCCGCGATCAGCCCGAACAGCGCCGAGTGGATGCGCACGTGTGCGGCCGCGAAGGCCCGCGCGTCCTCGTCCAGGCCCGGCGCATCCAAGGCCTCGTAGAGCACCCCGGTGTACCGGTCCATGGCGGCCATGGTCGGCGTGGTCCGCAGGGAGCGGTTGCGCTCGACCTCGAAGGCCAGCTTCGGCCCGAGCTTGAGCCGGGTCATCGCCTCGTCGCGGTTATTCGCCAACGCGGCCACCCGCCGCACGAGACCGCGCCGGGTGGCGGCGAGGGCGGGATGCGCGAGTCGCGCGAGTTCCAGCGGAGGGCCGTCGCCGCCGTCGCGCTTGGTCTCGGACGGGGGCAGCAGGATGAGCACGGCGGGTGTCCTTCCACGCGAAAACCGCCGTGCCCCGCTCCGAGGAGCGGACACGGCGGTCTCGACGGGTGTTACTTGATCAGTTCGGCGTCGCGGGCGACGATCGTGACGGTGTCGTTCTCGACCGACAGGAAGCCGTCGTCGGCGCGAGCGACCAGGCGCTCCCCGGTGCTCGCGTTCACGCGCACCTCGCCGGCGGCGAGGATCGCGAGCAGCGGCTCGTGACCGGCCAGGATGCCGATCTCGCCTTCCACGGTCTTCGCGACCACCATCGAAGCCTCGCCGGCCCAGATCTGCTGATCGGCCGAGACGACGCTCACGGTGAGGGAACCAGCCATGATCAGCCGTTCTCCTTCTGGATCTGAGCCCACTTCTCCTCGACGTCCGTGATCGGGCCGACGTTGAAGAACGCCTGCTCGGCCACGTGGTCGAACTCACCCTTGGTGATCGCGTCGAACGACTCGATCGTGTCCTTCAGCGGAACCGTCGAACCCTCGACACCGGTGAACTTCTTCGCCATGTAGGTGTTCTGGGAGAGGAACTGCTGGATGCGACGGGCGCGCGACACGGTGATCTTGTCTTCCTCGGAGAGCTCGTCGACACCGAGGATGGCGATGATCTCCTGCAGCTCCTTGTTCTTCTGGAGGATCTGCTTGACGTTGGTCGCGACGCGGTAGTGGTCGGCGCCCAAGTACCGGGGGTCCATGATCCGCGACGTGGAGGTCAGCGGGTCGATGGCCGGGTACAGACCCTTCGACGCGATCTCACGCGAGAGCTCGGTCGTCGCGTCGAGGTGCGCGAACGTGGTCGCCGGGGCCGGGTCGGTGTAGTCGTCGGCCGGCACGTAGATCGCCTGCAGCGAGGTGATCGAGTGACCACGCGTCGAGGTGATGCGCTCCTGGAGCACACCCATCTCGTCGGCGAGGTTCGGCTGGTAACCCACCGCGGAGGGCATGCGGCCCAGCAGGGTCGACACCTCCGAACCGGCCTGGGTGAAGCGGAAGATGTTGTCGATGAACAGCAGCACGTCCTGGTTCTGCACGTCGCGGAAGTACTCCGCCATCGTCAGGGCCGAGAGGGCCACGCGGAGACGCGTTCCCGGCGGCTCGTCCATCTGGCCGAAGACGAGGGCGGTCTTGTCGAAGACGCCCGCCTCCTCCATCTCGTGGATGAGGTCGTTGCCCTCACGGGTGCGCTCGCCCACACCGGCGAACACCGACACACCACCGTGGTCCTGCGCGACGCGCTGGATCATCTCCTGGATGAGGACCGTCTTGCCGACGCCCGCACCACCGAAGAGGCCGATCTTTCCACCCTGCACGTACGGGGTGAGGAGGTCGATCGACTTGATGCCGGTCTCGAAGAGGTTGGTCTTCGACTCGAGCTGGTCGAACGCCGGGGGCTTGCGGTGGATGGGCCACCGCTCCGTGATCTCGATGGTCTCGCCGGGCTCGGCATTGAGCACCTCGCCGATCACGTTGAAGACCTTGCCCTTAGTGACGTCACCGACGGGCACGGAGATCGCCGCACCGGTGTCGCGCACCTCCTGGCCGCGGACGAGGCCGTCCGTCGGCTTCAGGGCGATGGCGCGGACCAGGTCGTCGCCGAGGTGCTGAGCGACCTCGAGCGTGATCTCGGTCGAGGTGTCGCCGATCGTGATCGTGGTCTTGAGGGCGTTGTAGACCTCGGGGATCGAGTCGTGGGGGAACTCGATGTCCACGACCGGCCCGGTGACGCGTGCGATCCGGCCGACGCCGGGCGAGGCCTCCGCCTGGACTGGCGCGGTAGCAGTGTCAGTCATTGTGCTTTCTCTTTTCTCGTTCACTTCTTGGCGGAGGCCAGTGCGTCGGCCCCGCCCACGATCTCGGAAATCTGCTGCGTGATCTCGGACTGGCGCGCGTTGTTGGCCAGGCGCGTGTAGTCGCGGATCAGGTTGTCGGCGTTGTCGCTGGCCGACTTCATCGCCTTCTGGCGTGCCGCGTGCTCGGCGGCCGCCGACTGCAGCATCGCGTTGAAGATGCGGCTCTCGACGTAGATCGGGAGCAGTGCATCCAGAACGGTCGCGGCATCGGGCTCGAACTCGTACAGCGGGTACACGTCGTTCGTCGGGGCCTCGGGGGCCGCGCCCTCGACGATCTCGAGCGGGAGCAGACGGGTCACCTCGGGAACCTGGGTGACCATGCTGACGAAGCGGTTGTACACGAGGTGGATCTCGTCCACGCCGCCGTCGTCATCGAGGTTGTAGGCCTCGACGACCGCGTCGGCGATCTCCTTGGCGGTCGCGAACTCGGGCTGGTCGGTGCCACCGGTCCACGACTTGACGCTCGCACGACGACGGAAGCCGAAGTACGCCACGGCCTTGCGGCCGACCAGGAAGTACTCGACCTTCTTGCCTTCGCTGCGCAGCAGCTCGGCCAGGCTCTCCGCCTCCTTCAGGATCGAGGAGGAGAAGGCGCCGGCCAGACCGCGGTCGGACGTGAAGATGACGATCGCGGCCGTGTCGAGCTTCTCGCGCTCGCTGGTCAGCGGGTGCTCGACGTTCGAGTAGGTGGCGACCGCGGAGACCGCACGCGTGATGGCCTTGGAGTAGGGCGCCGAGGCGGCGACCCGCTGCTGGGCCTTCTGGATGCGCGAGGCGGAGATCAACTCCATCGCCCTCGTGATCTTCTTGGTCGTCTGGGCCGACTTGATCTTCGACCGGTAGACCCTGAGCTGTGCACCCATGCTTAGCGGCGACCCTTGACGATCTTCTCCTGGCCGACGTCACCCTTGTCCGTGGCGACGAACTCTTCCTTGCCGACCGAGGCGAGGGGCTTGCCCTCACCGGTCTGGAACTCGAGCTTGAAGTCGTCGACCGCCTTCTCGAGTGCCTGGACGGTGTCGTCGCTCAGCACGTTCGTGTCGCGGAGCGTCGTCAGCACCTCGGTGTTGCGACCCAGGAAGTCGAGGAACTCGGCCTCGAAGCGCAGGATGTCCTCGACCGGGACCTCGTCGAGCTTGCCGTTGGTGCCGGCCCAGATCGAGACGACCTGCTGCTCGACCGGGAAGGGCGAGTACTGCGGCTGCTTGAGCAGCTCGGTGAGACGGGCGCCTCGGGCGAGCTGACGGCGCGACGCCGCATCCAGGTCGGAGGCGAACATGGCGAACGCCTCGAGCGAGCGGTACTGGGCGAGCTCGAGCTTGAGCGTGCCGGAGACCTTCTTGATCGACTTCACCTGCGCGTCGCCGCCGACTCGGGAGACCGAGATGCCGACGTCGACCGCGGGACGCTGGTTGGCGTTGAAGAGGTCGGACTGGAGGAAGATCTGGCCGTCGGTGATCGAGATCACGTTGGTCGGGATGTACGCCGAGACGTCGTTGGCCTTGGTCTCGATGATCGGCAGACCGGTCATCGACCCGGCGCCCAGCTCGTCGGAGAGCTTCGCGCAACGCTCGAGCAGACGCGAGTGCAGGTAGAACACGTCACCGGGGTACGCCTCGCGTCCCGGCGGACGACGCAGCAGCAGCGACACGGCGCGGTAGGCCTCGGCCTGCTTGGACAGGTCGTCGAAGATGATCAGGACGTGCTTGCCGCCGTACATCCAGTGCTGGCCGATGGCCGAGCCGGTGTAGGGGGCGAGGTACTTGAAGCCGGCCGGGTCGGAGGCGGGCGAGGCGACGATGGTGGTGTACTCCATCGCTCCGGCGTCTTCGAGGGCACCCTTCACCGAGGCGATGGTCGAGCCCTTCTGGCCGATCGCGACGTAGATGCAGCGCACCTGCTTGTCGACGTCACCGGAGTCCCAGTTCGCCTTCTGGTTGATGATCGTGTCGATCGCGATCGCCGTCTTACCGGTCTGGCGGTCGCCGATGATCAGCTGACGCTGTCCGCGGCCGATCGGGATCATGGCGTCGATCGCCTTGATGCCGGTCTGCATGGGCTCGTGCACGCTCTTGCGCGCCATGACGCCGGGCGCCTGGAGCTCGAGCTCGCGACGACCCTCCGACGCGATCTCGCCGAGGCCGTCGATCGGGTTGCCCAGGGGGTCGACCACGCGGCCGAGGTAGGCGTCGCCCACGGGGACGGAGAGCACCTCGCCGGTGCGGGTGACCTCCATGCCCTCCTCGATGCCGGTGAACTCACCGAGCACGATGACACCAATCTCGTCCTCGTCCAGGTTCTGGGCCAGGCCCAGCGTGCCGTCCGAGAAACGGATGAGCTCGTTCGCCATCACACCGGGCAGGCCCTGCACGTGGGCGATTCCGTCGGCGGCGTCGATGACGTAGCCGACCTCGGTGGTCGCTGCTTTGCCGGGCTCGTACGCCGCGACGAAGTCCTTGAGGGCATCGCGGATCTCATCCGGGCGGATCGTAAGTTCAGCCATCGTTTTCCCTTTTCTTTGGGGTATCACCCCAGTGTGTTCCGGTGCCCGCCGATTAGCCAGCGAGCTGAAGTCTCAAATCGTTGAGCCGCGTCGCGACGCTGCCGTCGATGACGTCGTCGCCGACCTGGATGCGCACCCCGCCGACGACGGAGGGGTCGATCACCTGGTTCAGCTGGATGGTGCGGCCGTGTCGGGTGGCGAGCACCCGCTCCAGCCGCTGGAGCTGCGCCGAGCTGAGCGGCGAGGCCACGACGACCGTCGCGACCTCCGAGCCCGACTGGTCGGCGACGATGGCCGACGCGTAGCGCAGCAGTTCGCCGATCCGGCGACCGCGCGGCTGGGTGACCAGCTGACGCACGATCGCGAGGGTCTGCTCCGAGGCACGCCCGGCGAGCAGACGCTCCACCAGGGCACGCTTCTGATCCGTCGACCCGAGCTTCGACCCGAGGGCGAGCTCGAGGTCGGCGTCGCTCGTGACCGCGCGGCTGAACTCGAACAGCTCCGAGTCGATCGCGGCCGAGGTCGGCGCGGAGGAGGCGACGGCACGGATGCCCAGCTCCTCGATGCCGGCCAGCAGGTCGCTGTGGCTCGACCAGCGGCTGGTCGCCACGGTGTCTAGCAGCTCGACGGTCTGCGCCGAGTAGGCGGGACCGAAGAGCTGCTTGATCAGCGCCGACTTGGCCGAGGCCTCGGCACCGGGGTCGGAGATTGCTCCGAGCAGGTGAGACGAATCACCGATGATCCGACCAGCGGCGAAGAGCTCTTCTCCCGTGGCCAGATCGACCTTGGCACCCAGGCCCGCGAGGCGGGTCGTGGCCTGCTCAAGGGCTCCTCTGGTCGCGCTACCCATGTGGTTACTTCTTTCCCGAGGTGTCGGCGGTCTCGAGGTCGGCGAGGAAACGGTCGACGAGCGCCGTGGCCTTCTGGTCGTCGGAGAGGGACTCCCCGATGACGCCGGACGCGAGGTCGATGGCGAGGCTTCCCACCTCGGTCCGCAGCGAGACGAGCGCCGACTGGCGCTCCGCCTCGATGGCGACCTGGGCGTTGGCCTTCACGCGCTCGGCGTCGGACTGGGCCTGAGCCTGGATCTCCGAACCGATGCGCTGGGCGTCGGCGCGGGCCTGCTCGCGGATCTTGCCGGCCTCGGCACGCGCGTCGGCGAGCTGAGCGGTGTACTGCTCGAGAGCAGCCTCCGCTTCACGCTGCGCGACGTCGGCCTTCTCCATGTTTCCCTCGATGGCGGCGGACCGCTCGTCGAGGAGCTTCTTCATGCGCGGCAGAACGAGCCGCCAGAAGAAGAAGAGGATGACGACGAAGCACACGGCCGACCACAGGATGTCGTACGGCGCCGGGATGAGCGGATTGGGCGTCTCCTCGGTCGCAGCCAGAACAGCTTCAAGCATTCCAGCCTCCTTATCGATCGAAGATGGCTACTAGTTGGTGAAGATGAAGTACGTCGCGATACCGATGAACGCGAGCGCCTCGGTGAATGCGATACCGATGTACATCAGCACCTGGAGTCGGCCGGCGAGCTCGGGCTGGCGAGCCACACCCTCGATCGTCTTGCCGACCACGATTCCCACGCCGATGGCGGGGCCGATCGCTGCGAGGCCGTAGCCCATGGTCGCGACGTTGCCGGTGACCTCAGCGAGGATCGATACATCTGCCACGTTTGTTTCCTTCCGTGATGGTGGTTCAGGCGGACGCCTGGACCGCTAGTGTTCCTCAGCCAGCGCGAGCTGGATGTAGACAGTGGTGAGAAGTGCGAAGACGTAGGCCTGCAGGACTGCGACCAACACCTCGAACAGGGTGAAGACGAAGCCGAACGCCAGGGTTCCGACACCGAACAGCGACCAGAGGCCACCGGCGGTGAAGAAGAAGAACTGCGTCGCGGCGAAGAAGAGCACGAGGAGCAGGTGGCCGACGACCATGTTCATCAGCAGTCGCAGCGTGAGCGTGATCGGACGGAGCACGAAGGTCGAGACCAGCTCGATCGGCGTCACGATGATGTAGAGCACCTTCGGCACGCCGGGCGGGAAGAGCGCGTTCTTGAAGAAGGCACCCGGGTGCTTGCGGATACCCGCGTACATGAAGGCGAGCCACGCGACCACGGCGAGCACGAGCGGCACACCGATCACCGACGTGCCGGCGATGTTCAGGCCGGGGATGATGCCGGTCAGGTTCATGAACAGAACCATGAAGAAGATCGTGGTGATCAGCGGCAGGAAGCGCCGGCCGTCTTTCTTGCCCAGGAGGTCTTCGGCGATGTTGACCCGCGCGAAGTCCAGACCCATCTCGACGATGCTCTGGAAACGACCGGGCACCACCTTCATGCGACGGGTTCCCAGCCAGAAGATCAGGATGAGAGCGATGACCGCGAGGAAGCGGATGAGGACGATTCGATTGATTTCGAAATCCGTGCCAGCGAAGAAAATGGCGTCCGGGAAGAACTCGTTGATGGACGGACCGTGGAAACCGCCTTCGTCGGAGGTTGCCATTGGGGCTAGCAGGTTCACAGCGTTAGCTATCAGCGCTATCTCCTGTTTCGGGGCGTGGAACTCTTACAGTTCTCGCAGCGACGAACGGGTGGGGGTGTGCTGTCTCCGGGCGCGGAACGCGCATTCGGACAGCGGAACGATCGGTCTAACCCTATCAATACTCAGGGTGTCCTGACTAATCGGTGAACTGTCAGTCGCCGTTCGGGAGGCGCACATCCGAGGCGTACGGAAGCCGAGTCCGGGCCACGACGACCACGTCGACGACCAGGGTGCCGAGCACCGCGACGACGATGCTGAGGAACAGGACGATGTCGTTCAGCCACGGCTGCCCGCGCAGCAGCACGACCAGCACGATGAAGAGCACGAACTTGACGATCCACGACCCCAGCACGATCACGAAGAAGAGCGTCGTGTACAGCGGCGAGGCGGTGAAGCGGTTGGCGACCAGGATGCTGCCGGAGGTGACACCCGCGAAGACCAGCACCATGGCCGTCCCGATCAGGGCGCTGATCGCTCCCGGCCAGCCGGAGACGAGGTAGCCGATGACACCGCCCACCACCGCGATGACCACGGCGAGCAGCACGTCCCACTTCAGGATCGTGGCGAAGACCCTGCTCGAGGACGGGGTCGGGTAGTTCCCCTTGAGGACGGGATCGGTCACGGTCTAGAGCTCCTTGATGTCGTCGGCGGCCGCATCCAGCGGATCGTCCACGGCTTTGATGTCGGCTTCGAGGGTACCCGCATCCGCTGACTGGGCCTCGATCACGCGGCGCTTGAGCGGGCTGAGCGGGGCCAGGGTGAAGGCCGCGCAGACCACGATGCCCACCGCGAGGAAGATGAAGGCGGGCCAGTACGGGTCGAGCACGAAGAACAGCAGGCAGCCGACCGAGATCACGGTGGTCCAGGCGTAGAAGATGAGCACGGCGCCGAGGTGGCTGTGGCCCATGTCGAGCAGGCGGTGGTGCAGGTGCTTGCGGTCGGCGCTGAACGGGCTCTTGCCCGCCCGCAGCCGACGGATGACGGCGAGGCCGAAGTCCAGCAGCGGGATGACCAGGATCGCGAAGGGCAGCAGGATCGGGATGAACGCGGGGAGCAGCTGCGACCGGCCGAGCTGCGCGGGGTCGACCTGTCCGGTCACCGCGATCGCGCTGGTGGCCATGAGCAGCCCCACCAGCAGCGCGCCCGCGTCGCCCATGAAGAGCTTCGCGGGGTGGAAGTTCAGCGGCAGGAACCCGGCGCAGGCGCCGATCAGCACGGCGGTGATGAGCGAGGCGAGGTTGAAGTAGTCGGTCGGCGAGGTGTCCTGCGCGAGCAGGTAGCTGTAGATGAAGAACACGCCGTTCGCGATCAGCGCCACCCCGGCGACCAGGCCGTCGAGCCCGTCGATGAAGTTGATCGCGTTCATCACCAGCACGACCGCGAGGATCGTGATCGCCAGCGACATCCCGCTCGACCCGATCGTGAGGCCGCCGATCGGCAGCGAGACGATCTGCACGCCCTGCCAGGCCAGCAGCCCTGCCGCGATGATCTGGCCGGCCAGCTTGGTCAGCCAGTCGAGATCCCAGATGTCGTCGGCGACACCGATCAGCACGATGATCAGGGCCGCGCCGAGGATCGCCCAGACCTTCCCGGGCTCGGCGAAGACGAGCCGGAACCAGCTGATCTGGGAGGCCACCGCGATGGCGATGACGACGCCGAGGAACATCGCGATCCCGCCGAGCCGGGGCGTCGGGCGGGTGTGCACGTCGCGCTCGCGGATCTTCGGGTACAGCCGGTACCGGTGGCTGAGCTTGTAGATCACCCAGGTCAGGATGAACGTGACGACCGCCGAGACCGCGGCGACGAGCAGATAGAACCGCATGCCTCAGGCGCCGGAATCCGCGAGCCGGTCGCCGACCACCTGGCGGATGCGCCACTCCGAGACCGCGCCCTGCCGCACGACGCGGAGCGTGCCCTCGGCGGCCGTCGCGTCGACGATCGTCGAGGCCACCGCATCCTGCCGCTCTCCCCCGTCGAGGTAGACCGAGACGCTGTCGCCGAGCATGGCGACGGCGGCCTCGGCCGTGGTCGCCGCAGGCTCACCGGTCAGGTTGGCGCTCGAGACCGCGAGCGGGCCGGTCTCGGCCAGGAGCTCGAGGGCGATCGGGTCCGAGGGCATCCGCAGGGCGACCGTGCCCCCGGTCTCCCCCAGATCCCAGACCAGCGACGGGGTGGCCTGCAGGATGATCGTGAGCCCGCCGGGCCAGAACGCGTCGACCAGGGCGCGCGCCGCATCCGGGATGTCGGTGGCGAGGGCGTCGAGCGTGGCCAGCGCCGGGATCAGCACCGGCGGAGGTGACTGCCGGGTGCGGCCCTTGGCGTCGAGCAGACGCTGCACCGCGCGGGCGTTGAACGCGTCGGCGGCGACCCCGTAGACCGTGTCGGTCGGCAGGACGACCAGCTCGCCCCGGCCGAGGGCCGTTCTCGCGAGCCGCATTCCGGTGAGAAGCTCCGTCGGTGCAGAGCAGTCGTAAGTGGCAGCCATCTCGTCCCCCATGATAGCGGGGACGCCTCGGGCTCCCGTGCGCCGCGCTAGCGGTTGACGCGGCCCCGGCCGAAGATCAGCCACAGGATCGAGCCGAGGATGGACAGGAAGAAGGCCACCAGGATCCAGACGAACTTGCCGAGGCCCCCGTGGTTCGGGTTCCGCACGATGGACACGACCGTGACGATGAAGATGATCAGGCCGACGATGCCGAAGGTGAAGCTGATGGGTTCCATGGTTGATCAGCGTAGTGCGGTCGTGGCGCGGTCACGCCCGGTGAGGTCGCGGTGGGTCGCCACGGCGTGCCAGCCGTCGGCCTCGAGCAATGCCCGGGCGCCGGGGCCCTGCAGGTCGCCGTGCTCGATGATGAGGTGGCCGCCGGGGTGGAGCAGTCGGCGCGCGGTCGCGGAGACCTCGCGCACCACGTCGAAGCCGTCCTCGCCGCCGTAGAGCGCGGCCTCGGGATCGTGCAGGCGCACCTCGGGGTCGCGCGGGATCGCGCCGGACGGGATGTACGGGGGGTTCGAGACCACGACGTCGACCGTGCCGTCGAGCTCGGGCAGCGCCTCCGCCAGGCCGATGAAGACGAGGCGGGCGTTCTCGGCGCCGGTGCTCCGCAGGTTCTGCTTCGCCCAGATGAAGGCCTCGGTCGAGTTCTCGACGCCGATCACCTCGGCGTGCGGCACCTCGGTCGCGAGCGAGAGCGCGATCGCCCCGCTGCCGGTGCCGAGGTCGACGGCGAGCGGATGCGCGCCGGGGGCCGGCACGACGGCGCGCAGGGCGTCGATCGCGAGGCCCGCGACGAACTCCGTCTCGGGTCGCGGCACGAAGACACCGGGGCCGACGGCGAGCTCGAGCGAGCGGAACCAGGCCGAGCCGGTGATGTGCTGAAGGGGCTCGCGCGCGGCTCGGCGCTCGACGGCCTCGATGATGGCGATCGCGTCCTCGACGCCGAGCGGAGCATCCGTCACGGTCAGCGACTGCACCCGCCCGCG
The DNA here is from genome assembly GCF_059691755.1 of Herbiconiux sp. 320_LB. Classification (NCBI taxonomy): domain Bacteria; kingdom Bacillati; phylum Actinomycetota; class Actinomycetes; order Micrococcales; family Microbacteriaceae; genus Herbiconiux; species Herbiconiux sp. 320_LB. The sequence goes on from NZ_JCAWAD010000003.1 coordinate 15,327, forward strand.
CGAGGCCCCGAGCACGTGCCCGATCAGCAGCTCGGTGTCGACCTGCGGATCGTGCACGCCGCTCGCGGCCAGGATCGCGACCGAGCGCTCCGCGAGGGAGCGCACGGTGACCGGGCGGTCGAGGGTGGTGTCGACGGTCACGGGGTCAGGCCTCGCTCCCGACGGCTGCGAGCCGGCTCTCCTCGTCGGCCGTGATGGCCGACTGGATGATCGGCTCGAGCGCGCCGTCCATCACCTGGTCGAGGTTGTAGGCCTTGTACCCGGTGCGGTGGTCGGCGATGCGGTTCTCGGGGAAGTTGTAGGTGCGGATGCGCTCCGAGCGGTCGACCGTGCGGATCTGGCTCTTGCGCGCCGCGCTCGCCTCGGCGTCGAGCTCCTCCTGCTGCTTGGCGAGGATGCGGGCACGCAGCACGCGCATCCCGGCCTCGCGGTTCTGCAGCTGGCTCTTCTCGTTCTGCATCGAGACCACGATGCCCGTGGGCAGGTGGGTGATGCGCACGGCGGAGTCGGTCGTGTTGACGGACTGCCCACCGGGGCCCGAGGAGCGGAAGACATCGATCTTCAGGTCGTTCGGGTTGATCTCGACCTCTTCGGGCTCGTCGACCTCGGGGAAGACGAGCACGCCCGCGGCCGACGTGTGGATGCGCCCCTGCGACTCGGTCGCCGGCACCCGCTGCACGCGGTGCACCCCGCCCTCGTACTTCAGGTGCGCCCAGACGCCCTCCGCGGGGTCGGTCGAGCGGCCCTTGACGGCGATCTGCACGTCTTTGTAGCCGCCGAGATCGCTCTCGGTGCGCTCGAGCAGCTCCGTCTTCCACCCCTTGGACTCCGCGTAGTGGAGGTACATGCGCAGCAGGTCGGCCGCGAAGAGCATGCTCTCCGCGCCGCCTTCGCCGGCCTTGATCTCCATGATCACGTCGCGGGCGTCGTCGGGGTCGCGCGGGATGAGCAGACGCCGGAGCTTCTCCTCGTTCTCGGCGAGGCCGGCCTCGAGCGAGGGGATCTCCTCGGCGAAGCTCTCGTCGTCCTTCGCGAGTTCGCGCGCGGCCTCGAGATCCTCGACGCTCTGCGACCACGCGGTGTGCGCGGCCACGATCCGGCTGAGCTCGGCGTAGCGACGGTTGACGCGCTTGGAGCGCGAGGGGTCGCTGTGGAGCTCCGGATCGGAGAGCTGCCGCTGCAGGTCGTCGTGCTCGGCCTGCAGAGCGGCGACCGACTCGAACATCACTCGCCCTTGTGGCCGTGCCCGTTGTTGCCGGAGTGGCCCTGGGTCGGCGTGGGCATCGACTTCTGAACCTGCATCAGGAACTCGACGTTGGAGGAGGTCTCCTTGAGACGGCTGAGCACGATCTCGAGCGCCTGCTGCTGGTCGACGCCGGCGAGGGCGCGACGCAGCTTCCAGGTGATCTTGGTCTCGTCGGCGCCCATCAGCAGCTCTTCGCGGCGGGTGCTCGACGCGTTGACGTCGACGGCCGGGAAGATGCGCTTGTCGGCGAGCTGACGCGAGAGGCGCAGCTCGGAGTTGCCGGTGCCCTTGAACTCCTCGAAGATCACCTCGTCCATCTTCGAGCCGGTCTCGACCAGCGCGGTGGCGAGGATCGTGAGCGATCCGCCGTTCTCGATGTTGCGCGCGGCTCCGAAGAAGCGCTTCGGCGGGTACAGCGCCGAGGCGTCGACACCACCGGAGAGGATGCGCCCGGAGGCCGGCGACGCGAGGTTGTACGCGCGGCCCAGACGGGTGATCGAGTCCAGCAGCACGACGACGTCGTGGCCCAGCTCGACCAGGCGCTTGGCGCGCTCGATCGCGAGCTCGGCGACCGTGGTGTGGTCTTCGGCCGGGCGGTCGAAGGTCGAGGCGATGACCTCGCCCTTGACGGTGCGCTGCATGTCGGTGACCTCTTCGGGCCGCTCGTCGACGAGCACGACCATGAGGTGGACCTCGGGGTTGTTCGTCGAGATCGCATTGGCGATCTGCTGCAGCACGATGGTCTTGCCGGCCTTGGGCGGCGCGACGATCAGGCCGCGCTGGCCCTTGCCGATGGGGGCGACCAGGTCGATGATCCGCTGCGTGAGCTTGCCCGGCTCGGTCTCCAGGCGCAGACGCTCCTGGGGGTAGAGGGGGGTGAGCTTGCCGAACTCGACGCGGTTCTGCGCCTCCTCGACCGGCAGGCCGTTGATCGACTCGATGCGCACGATCGCGTTGTACTTCTGGCGGCCGCTGCCGTCGTTCTCGCGCGGCTGACGGATCGAGCCGACGATCGCGTCGCCCTTCCGCAGGTTGTACTTCTTGACCTGGCCGAGCGAGACGTAGACGTCGCTGTTGCCGGGCAGGTAGCCGCTGGTGCGCACGAAGGCGTAGTTGTCCAGGATGTCGAGGATGCCCGCCACCGGGATGAGCACGTCGTCCTCGGAGATCTCGGGCTCGATCTCGTCGCCGCCGGTCTGGCCACGGCGCTTGCGGTCGCGGTAGCGGTTGCGCGCACCCCGCTCGCTGCGGTCGCCCTCGGGGCCGGCGTTCTGGTTGTCGCGCTGGGGGCCGTTGTTCTGCTGCCCGCCGTTCTGGGCTGCGTCACGCGTGTTCTCGCGCTGGCCGTTGTCGCGCTGAGCGTCGCGCTGGCCGTTGTCGCGCTGACCGTTGTCGCGCTGGCCGCGCTGGTTCTGCCCGCGCTCCTCGCCCTGCTCCTGCTTGGGCTCGGCGGCGGCCTGGTTGCGGCCGTTGTTCTGGTTGCCGTTGTTCTGGTTGCCGTTGCCCGCGTTCTGGGTGCCGGCGGCCTGGCCGCCCTGCGCATCCTGACCGGCGGCGTCGCCCGAGGCGTTGCCGTTGCGGTTGCGGTCGCGGCGGTTGCGGCCACGGCCGCGGCCCTGGCGCTCGTCGCCCGCGGGGCGCTCGTCGGCGGAGTTCTCGGCACCGGTCGGCTCGCCGGACGCCGGGGCGCCCTGCTCGTCAGGGGTGGCGGTCGACTCGCCGGTCTCGGCCGCGGCGGCCGGGACGAGCTCGTCGATGGAGGCGTCGCTGGTGTTCACGTGACCGCCGGCGCTCACGCGCTCGGTGGTGACGCGGCGCGAACGGCGCTTGGGCGAGACCGGGCCCTCGGGCAGCTCGATGACGATCTGCTCCTTGGGGGCGGAGGTCGCCGCGGGAGCCGTGCGGAGCAGCTCGTCGGGCACGATCGGGCCGTCGACCGGAGCGGCCTCGGGGGCCGGAGCGGCCTCGGCGGCCGGAGCGGGCTCGGCCTCAGCAGCGGCGGTCTCGGCCGGAGCCTCGGCCGCAGCCGCCTCGAAGTCGAGGGTGATGGCGGCGGGGAGCGCGTCGACCGCGCCCTCCTGCACCTTGCGGATGGCCTCGATCAGGTCGCCCTTGCGGAGCTTGGAGGCCCCGGCCATACCGAGGGAGGCGGCGACCGCCTGCAGCTCGGAGACTTTCAGGCTCGAGAGATCGGGCTGGATGTTGACGTCTGTCACGGAATTCGTGTCCTTCCCCTGTCAGCTACGAAAAGCCAGGCAGAGAACTGTCGTCGGCGTGGGCGACGTTCGATGAACGGTCATCGATCATCGATGCGGGTCGGACCACAGCATCAGACAGATAGTGATTTGGAGGAAATGCGACCGGGACGGGATCTGGAGAAGTGGATGCTACGCCACGTCGTCCGGGTGCACCATCACTGTAGCACCTTTGAAGTCCACGGCCAGAACCAGTGCCTCCCAGGGTGTCGCGGCCTTCTGGGCCACGAGATCCGCAGCCGCCTGCCGCTGACCGGGGTCGCTGCAGAGCACGAGGATGCTGGGGCCGGCGCCCGAGACGACGGCCGGGAACCCGGCGTCCCGGAGGGCGCGGATCAGGCGATCCGTCTCCGGCATCGCGCTCGCGCGGTAGCTCTGGTGCAGCTTGTCCTCGGTGGCCGCGAGCAGCAGCTCGGGGCTCTGGATCAGCGCCGCGATCAGCAGGGTGGAGCGCGAGACGTTGAAGATCGCGTCCGCGTGCGGCACCGACTCGGGCTGCAGGCTCCGCGCCAGCGCGGTCGACATCGTCTCCTGCGGCACGAGCACGAGCGGCGAGACGCCGCGGTGCACGATGAGCTTCTTGTACTGCGGGCCCTCGGGCGTGGTCCAGGCGATGGTGAGGCCGCCGAAGAGCGCGGGCGCCACGTTGTCCGGGTGGCCCTCGAGCTCGGTGGCCCGGGCGAGCAGCCCGAGCGAGTCGATCTCGACCACGCCGGTCAGGAGGCCCTTGGCCGCCATGATGCCCGAGACGATCGCCGCACCGGAGGAGCCGAGGCCGCGACCGTGCGGGATGACGTTGCGGGCCACGAGGTGGAGCCCGGGGAGCTCCTGGCCGTAGGCGGCGAAGGTGTGGGCGATCGCGCGCACCACGAGGTTCGACGCATCCGTCGGCACCTCGCCGGCGCCGACGCCGTTCACCTCGACGAACGCGCCCGGCTCGTCACGCACCGACACGGTCAGCTCGTCGTAGAGCGCGAGCGCGAGGCCGAGCGTGTCGAAGCCCGGTCCGAGGTTCGCGGTGGTCGCCGGGACCCGGACGGTGACCGAGCGGCCGGCCAGCGGACCGGTCACGAGTCGGCTTTCCGGAGGCCGAGGACGCCGGCGATCTCGCCCGCGTCGACGGGGACGACCGTCGGGGTGACCTCGGTGCCGTCCTCCGTGCGGAGGGCCCACTGCGGGTCTTTCAGGCCGTGACCGGTGACGGTGAGGACGACGGTGGCGCCCGCCGGGATCGCGCCCGCCTCGGAGCGCTCGAGCAGCCCCGCGACGCTGATCGCGGAGGCCGGCTCGACGAAGATGCCGACCTCGGCCGAGAGCAGGCGGTGCGCGGCGAGGATGTGCTCGTCGGTGATGGAGCCGAAGTAGCCGTCGGTCGCCTCGCGCGCGGCGAGGGCGAGCTCCCACGACGCGGGGTTGCCGATCCGGATCGCGCTGGCGATGGTCTCCGGCTGCAGCACCGGGTGACCGAGCACGATGGGCGCGCTGCCGGCGGCCTGGAACCCGAACATCCGCGGCAGCTTGGTGGTCGCGCCGCGCTCGAGCTCCTCGGTGTAGCCGCGGCTGTACGCGGTGTAGTTGCCCGCGTTGCCGACGGGGAGGATGTGGAAGTCCGGCGCATCCTGCAGCACCTCGACGACCTCGTAGGCGGCCGTCTTCTGGCCGGCGATGCGGTCGGGGTTCACCGAGTTGACCAGGTGCACCGGGTAGTTCGCGGCGAGGTCGCGCGCGAGGTCGAGGCAGTCGTCGAAGTTGCCCTGCACCTGGATCAGCTGCGCGTTGTGCGCGATCGCCTGGCTGAGCTTGCCCATCGCGATCTTGCCCTCGGGCACGAGCACCGCGGCGGTGATCCCCGCGTGAGCGGCGTAGGCCGCGGCCGACGCGGAGGTGTTGCCGGTGGAGGCGCAGATCACGGCCTTCGCACCGTGCTCGACGGCCTTCGAGATCGCCATCGTCATCCCGCGGTCCTTGAAGGAGCCGGTCGGGTTCATCCCCTCGTACTTGACGTACACCGTCGCGCCGGTGCGGGCCGAGAGGGCCGGCGCCGGGATCAGCGGGGTGCCGCCCTCGCCCAGGGTCACGATCGGGGTCGCGTCGGTGACGTCGAGACGGTCGGCGTACTCGCGCAGGACCCCGCGCCACTGCCGCGACGGGATCGGGCGGGCGGGGGTCTGGTCGGTGCTGTCGGCCACTAGGGCGTGTCTCCTTCAACTCGTAGGACCGATTCGATCCGGACGACGGAGTCGTCGGCCGAGACGGCCGCCACCGTGGCCGACAGAGCGGCCTCGCTGGCTTCGTGCGTGACAATCACAAGGGTAGCGGTGAGCGGCTCGTCCGCCGGACGGGTGGGGTCGGCGCTCGCGACGGTCTGCTGAACGGCCTCGACCGAGACGCCGTGCTCGCTGAACAGCCCGGCGATCCCGGCCAGCACGCCCGGCTTGTCGGTGACGACGAGCGTGAGCTGGTACCGGGTGGTCACCGCTCCGATGCCGAGCACCGGGAGGTTCGCGTTGGTGGACTCCCCCACGCCCGGGCCCCCGGCCACGTGGCGCCGGGCCGCCGAGACCAGGTCGCCGAGCACGGCCGAGGCGGTCTCCACGCCGCCCGCGCCGGCGCCGTAGAACATCAGGTCGCCCGCGGCCTCGGCCTGCACGAAGACCGCGTTCTTGGCGTCGTGCACGGCGGCGAGCGGATGCCGGCGGCTGATCAGGGCGGGATGCACGCGCGCCACGACCCCCTCGATCCCGGTCTCGGGATCGACCAGCCGCTCGCAGATCGCGAGCAGCTTGACGACGTACCCGGCCTTCTCGGCCGACACGACCTGCGCGGCGGTGACCGTGGTCATCCCCTCGCGGTGCACCGACTCGACCGGTACGGCGGTGTGGAACGCGAGACTGGCGAGGATGGCCGCCTTCTGGGCGGCGTCGAAACCCTCGACGTCGGCCGTCGGGTCGGCCTCGGCGTAGCCCAGGGCCGTCGCGGTCGCCAGCGCGTCGTCGAAGGTCGAGCCCTCGACGTCCATCCGGTCGAGGATGAAGTTCGTGGTGCCGTTGACGATGCCCATCACGCGCTTGACCCGGTCGCCCGCCAGACTGTCGCGGAGCGGGCGGATGATCGGGATGGCTCCCCCGGCGGCCGCCTCGTAGTAGAGCTGGGCGCCCACCTGCTCGGCCGCGTCGAAGAGCTCGGGGCCGTGGGTCGCGAGCAGCGCCTTGTTGCCGGTCACGACGTCGGCACCGGAGTTGATCGCGAGCAGGATGAACTCGCGGGCCGGCTCGATGCCGCCCATCAGCTCGATCACGATGTCGGCCGAGCGGATCAGCGCCGGCGCATCGGTGGTCAGCAGCTCGCGCGGGATGCTCGTGTCACGGGGGGCGTCGACGTCGCGGACGGCGACCCCGACGAGCTCGAGCCCCGCGCCCACCCGGGCGGCGAGCTCGTCGCCGTGCTCGAGCAGCAGCCGGGCCACCTGCGAGCCGACGGAACCGGCGCCGAGCAGCGCGATCCTCAGGTTGCGGTATTCGATCATCGGTCGGCTCCTGAGTAGGCGGTGTCGCGTGAGAGCAGGTCGTCCTCGGTCTCACGCCGGATGAGCACCCGGGCGAGGCCGTCGGCGACGGCGACCACCGCCGGCCGGCCCAGGTAGTTGTAGTTGCTCGAGAGCGACCAGCAGTAGGCGCCGGTGGCCGGGACGGCGACCAGGTCGCCCGGCCGCACGTCGCCGGGCAGGTAGTCGGCGTAGACGACGATGTCCCCGCTCTCGCAGTGCTTGCCGGCCAGGCGCACGAGCGCCGGATCGGCGTCCGACCGGCGCCCGGCGAGCCGCACCGAGTAGTCGGCGCCGTAGAGCGCGGGGCGGGCGTTGTCGCTCATCCCGCCGTCGATGCTGACGTAGCGGCGCACGAAGTCGACCGAGCCCGGCTCGGTGCCGTCGGCCCCGCCGGGCACGCCGACCAGCACGTCCTTGACCGTGCCGACCTCGTAGAGGGTCGTGCCGGCCGTGCCGATCACCGCGCGCCCCGGCTCGAAGGCGAGGGCGGGGACGGGGATGCCGAGCCGGGCGCACTCGCGCGCGACGGAGGAGACGATCGCCCCGGCCAGCTCGGCGACCGGGGTCGGGTCGTCGGCGCCGGTGTAGGCGATCCCGAATCCCCCGCCGAGGTTGAGCGCCGGCACCTCGCCGCCCGCCAGCAGCTCGGCGTGCACCTCGAGCAGGCGCGCGGCCGATTCGGCGAAGCCGTCGGAGCCGAAGATCTGCGAGCCGATGTGGCAGTGCAGACCGAGGAAGCGGAGTCCGTCGTGCGAGCGGATGGCGGCGACGTACTCGACCGCCTGGTCGAGCCGCACCCCGAACTTCTGGTCTTCGTGAGCGGTCGCGAGGAAGTCGTGGGTGTGCGCGTGCACCCCGCTGTTCACCCGCAGGCGCACGGCCTGCACCCGGCCGTGCCGGGCGGCGGCCTCGGCGACCCGCTCGATCTCGATCGCGCTGTCGATGACGATGACGCCGACGCCGGAGGAGACCGCCCGGTCGATCTCCGCGAGCGACTTGTTGTTGCCGTGCAGGCCCAGGCGCGCGGGGTCGACGCCTGCCGCCAGGGCCACGGCGAGCTCGCCGCCGCTGCAGACGTCGATCGAGAGCCCCTCCTCGGTCATCCACTGCGCGACCGCGATGCTGAGGAACGCCTTGGCGGCGTAGTAGACGGTCGCCGTCGTGCCGGCCTTCTCGGCCTCGCCGACGAAGGCGTCACGGATCTCGCGGGCGCGGGAGCGCGCATCCGCCTCGTCGACGACGTAGAGCGGCGTGCCGAAGCGGGCGGCGAGCGTGCGGGCGGGGACTCCGCCGATCACCAGCCCGCCCTCGTCGTCGCGCTCGGCCGTGCGCGACCAGACCGGCGCGATCAGGTCGTTGGCGTCCTCCGGATGGCGGAGCCAGGAGGGCGCGAGGGGGCTTGCGGTCATGAACGGATCCCTTTGCATGTCGTCGAGCCCCGCCTGGCGGGCGGGGGCGGGGCGCGTGCCGGTCGGCACAAGGGGCGAGCGGACCTGGCTTGGTCCCTGAAGCCGGTTCCGGGGCGTGAACACCCGGATGCTGCGTCGATCCTACCGGTCGCAGGTGCCGAAGGTCCGAAGGCTGTCCTCGCTGAGCACGAAGTCCGAGGCGGTGAGCGTCGCGGTCGCCTCGTCCGGGTGCACGACGAGCGACTCGATCTGTGCTCCCTGCGGCAGGTGTCCGGCGACGCAGACGGTCACCGGATCCTTCACCAGGTTCGACAGCGCGCCACCCAGGTCCAGCGCGTTAGACCCCTGTGTGAGCGCCGCGTCCTTCGGCTGGATGACGACGTCGGTGCCCGACGCCGAGACGTCGCCCGTGACGGTGTAGTCCAGCGTCAGGCCGAGGATCGCGAGCGATCCCTGGTACGAGACGGTGCCCTCGCCGAGCGCCAGCTTCGCGTCGCCGGGCAGGGTGACCACCGCGTCGACCGCCTGCTGATCGAGGGTCACGGCGGCGCGGATGTCGCCGACCGGCTTCGCGAGGTCGGTCGGCACGCCCTCGGCGACGACGTGGGCCGAGAGCGGGATGCCGTCGACCGTCAGGGCCGGCGCATCCAGCGTGACCTGGTCGAACCGCCCGGCGATCAGCTGCGAGAGCATCGAGAAGCCGCCGATGGAGACGTCGACGTCGCCGTCGACGTTCTCGGGCAGCTGCTGCTGGATCTCGGTCGCCGCGCGGTCCTGGGCGTAGGCGCGCACCGCGACGTCGGCCACCACCACGAGCACGCCGAGCACGACGACGACGCCGATCAGCCACCAGAGCCAGCGCAGTCGTCGCACGGTCACATCCGCTCGGGGGCGTCGACGCCGATCAGGGCGAGGCCGTTGCGGATGACCCGGCTGGTCGCGTCGTTCAGCCACAGACGGGTGCCGTGGATCGGCGCGATCTCTTCGTCGCCGAAGGGCAGCACGCGGGTCGCGTCGTACCAGCGGTGGAAGTCGCCGGCGAGCTCTTCGAGGTAGCGCGCGATGCGGTGCGGCTCCCGCAGCTCGGCCGCGTGCGCGACGACCCGAGGGAACTCCTGCAGGGCCCCGATCAGCGCGGTCTCGGTCGGGTGGACCAGGAGCGCGGGCTCGAACACGTCCCGCGTGACCCCGGCGTCGGCCGCGTTCCGGGCCACCGAGCGGGTGCGGGCGTGCGCGTACTGCACGTAGAACACCGGGTTGTCGTTGCTGCGCGAGCGCAGCTGCTCGCCGTCGAGGGCGAGCGGCGAGTCGGCCGGGTAGCGTGCCAGCCAGTAGCGCAGCGCATCCGCCCCGAGCCAGGCGAGCAGGTCGTCGAGCTCGATGATGTTGCCCGCGCGCTTGGAGAGCTTCGCGCCGTTGAGGTTCACGAGCTGGCCGATCAGCACCGAGAGCCCCACGTCGGGGTCGTCGCCCGCGGCGGCCGCGAGGGCCTTCAGCCGGCCGACGTAGCCGTGGTGGTCGGCGCCCAGGAGGTAGATCTTCTCGGGGAACCCGCGATCCTTCTTGCTGAGGTAGTAGGCCGCGTCCGCGGCGAAGTAGGTGACGACGCCGTTGCCGCGGGTGAGCACCCGGTCCTTGTCGTCGCCGAAGTCGGTGGTGCGCACCCAGACCGCGTCGTCGGCCTCGTAGACGTGGCCCTGGGCGCGGAGCCGGGTCTCCGCGTCGTCGATCGCGGTGCGGCCGGTGACCGGATCCGGCGCGTGCAGCGTGCGCTCGGAGAAGAAGACGTCGAAGTGCACCCGGAAGTTCTCCAGCGAGGCCTTGATCTCGGCGAGCTGGAGTTCGTAGGCGATGTCGCGGGCGACGGCCATGGCCTCATCGTCCGGCATCTCGAGGAGGCCCGGAACGGCGGCGACGACCCGGGTCGCGAGCTCGCCGATGTACTCACCGGGGTAGCCGCCCTCGGGGCGCGGCTCGCCCTTGGCGGCGGCGAGCACCGAACGGCCGAAGGTGTCCATCTGGCTGCCGGCGTCGTTGATGTAGTACTCGGTCGTGACCGCGGCACCGGATGCCTTGAGCACTCGGGCGATCGAGTCGCCGAGCGCCGCCCACCGGGTGTGACCGATGTGCAGGGGGCCGGTCGGGTTCGCGGAGACGAACTCCATGTTGATCGTGTGACCGCGGAGCACCTCGTTGTGGCCGTAGGAGTCGCCGGCCTCCACGATCGTGCGGGCGATCTCGCCGGCCGCCGCCGCGTCGAGCGTGATGTTGATGAAGCCGGGACCCGCGACCTCGACCGAGGCGACGCCGTCGATCCCCTCGATGCCCTGGGTGAGCTCGAGCGCGAACTCGCGCGGGTTGGTGCCGAGCCGCTTCGCCAGCTTCATGGCGATGTTCGAGGCCCAGTCGCCGTGGTCGCGGTTGCGCGGGCGCTCCAGCACGACGTCGGCCTGGGTGATCGTGACGTCCTCGCGCGACGCGAGCCGATCCTCGACGATGGCGAACAGGGCGGCGGAGAGGGCTTCAGGAGTCACGGCAGTCGATCCTACCGGCTAGCGGAGCTGGACGAGCGTGCTCAGGTCGTCGTCCGGGAGCCGGTCGGCGACGGCGGTGACCTCGAGCCGGGTGAGCACCAGATTGCCGCCGTGGTTGGTCAGGAACGCGGTGTCCGCGGCGTCCCGTCCGGTCGCGATCCGCAACAGGGTCGACCGCGGCGCGAGCGTCGTGGCGTCGACCACGTGCCAGGCTCCCTCGACGTAGGCCTCGGCGACGGCGTGGAAGTCCATCGGCGACAGCCCGGGGGCGTAGACCGAGACCAGCCTCGCGGGAACGTCGAGCGCCCGGAGCAGGGCGATCACCAGGTGCGCGTAATCGCGGCAGACGCCCTGGCGGAGCAGGAGGGTCTGCACCGCGCCGTCGGTGGGGGCGCTGGAGCCCGGGACGTAGCTCAGCTCGGAGCCCACCCACGAGCTCACCGCCTCCAGCAGCGCCTTGCCCGAGAGGCCGCGGAACTCGGCCACGGCGGTCGGGAACAGCGTGTCCGACTCGCAGTACCGGCTCGGCCGGAGGTACCGGATGAGGTCGATGTCCTCGACCGGCGCGAGGGCGGCACGACCGTCGACCACGGCCTCGTAGCGGGCGGTGAACTCCCCCGCCGGCACGTCGAAACGGTGCAGTCTCGTGCCGTTCGCATCCGCCACCTCGACGGGCTCGATCGGCTCGCCGTCGATGCGGTAGTCGATGACCTCGCGGGCGAGCTCGGCGCCGGGTGCGGCGGCGATGGAGAAGATCACGGTCGTGGCCTGATCGACACGGGCGTCGATGGCGGCGGAGACGGAACGCTGCATGGATCCGATCCTGTCATGGCACGAAGCACGTCGTGCATCCTGCTAACCTTGACGAGCACCCCGGGCCCCCATAGCTCAGGGGATAGAGCGTCTGCCTCCGGAGCAGAAGGCCGTAGGTTCAAATCCTACTGGGGGCACATCAGCTGAAATCATCTCTCCTTCTCCGCTCTCGGGCTCTACACTGTTGAGCCACACGGGCTACCCACCCGTGACATCCGTCGATGATGAAGGATCCGAGAGATGAGCGCCGTAGAGACGTACCGCAGCCGCAACATGTGGCACAACAAGATGGACGACGAGGAGACCGACCTCTCCAGTCACGTCATCCGCAGCCAGGCGATCGCCGAGGGGCGGACCTGGGCGCGGTCTCGGAAGGCCGACCACGTCGTCCGGAGGGCGGACGGTTCGGTGGAGTCCGTCACGCCCTACGAGGCGAACGCCCACGCCTGAGCGCGGACGCGCCTGCCGATCAGACGATCCGCACGAAGTAGTAGCTGCCCCACAGTCCGCTGGCGTGGGTCACGAAGCGACCCCAGTCCGGCGAGTGGATGACGCCGCCGTGCCCATCGTAGATTCCGATGTGCTCCCCCGGCCAGACGACGAGGTCGCCGGCCTGCGGGGAGGAGACCCGGACGCCCATGGCGGCCTGACGCGAGACCAGCCGCGGCAGCGAGATGCCGAAGTGGCCGTAGACCCACTGGGTCAGGCCGTCGCAGCCGAAGCTGTCGGCGGGGTTCGCGCCCCAGCCGTAGGGCACGACGCCGACGTACTGCTCGGCGTAGGCCACGACGTCGTCGCCGTTGAAGCTCTGCGGCGGGGCCGACGGTGCGCTCGAGCCGCCACCGGAGGCGCCACCTGACGACGAGCCTCCCGAGGAGGAGCCGCCCGTGGGTGCGCTCGGCTGCGACGGGGCCGGCGGAGCCGACGGGCCCTGCGCGGCCTCGGCGGCGGCACGGGCGGCGTTGGCCGCATCCTGGGCCGCCTGCTGGGCCGCGAGCTGACGCTGCTTCTCGGCCTCGACACCGGCCTGGTACTGCTGCTCGGTGGAGATCGAGGCGTCCTGAAGCGCGGCGAGCTGCACGGTGAGCTCGGCCTGATGCTGCTCCTGGGCGAGCAGCGCACCCTGCACCGACCGCTGCGCGGTGAGCGCCGACTGGAGACTGGCGTCGGCCTGCGCGGCGAGTGCCTCCAGGCCGGACTTGGCCACGGCCGCCTGCTCGCTGAGGGAGGCGGCGGTGTTCGCATCCTGCGCCGCCTTCTCGAAGACGCCCTTGCTGGTCTGGGAGAGCTTGGACATCGTGCCGAGCTGGTAGAGGAGGTCGTCGCTGCCGTCGCCGGAGACCATGAGCTGCGAGGTCAGGTCGTTGCCGGCGCTGCGGGCGAACTGGGCGCCGAGGGCGGCGGCGCGCTTGTTCGACTCGTCGGAGGCCGTCTGCGCGGTCGCCGCGGCATCCGCGAGCTGCTGGGCCTTGCGGGTGCCGTCGCTGAGGGCGTTCTGCGCGGTCTGGTCGGCCGCCCAGGCCTGGTCGGCCGCGGCCTGGGCCGCATCCACCTCGCTCTGCAGGCCCGCGATCAGGTTCTGGATGTCGCTGACCTTGGCCGCCGTCGACGCGGTGTTCGCCTTCGCGGCGACCACGTCGTCCCAGGTCGGGTAGTCGACGGCCGCGGCGGGCGACCCGATGAGCAGGGTGGTCGCCAGCGCGACGACACTCGTGACGGCGACGAAGCCGGCGGCACGCGGGCCGCGGCGAGTGGATGGTGCGGTGACCCGCATGACTCCCCCGAACGATCGATGTGGTGCATCCTGGATCACTCCAGTCACACGAGTAACAGCAACAACATCGATCACATTAGCAACACGCCGAGCGAACCGACAGCCCAGGGCGTCGAGGCGGGGTTATAGTCCGCCCCTCAGGCGGGGCAGACGACGGATGCGCGGGGCGCGTCAAGCGATGAGGTTCCGGAGGCGCGGGGCGCGTCAGGCTGCGGTCGCGAGGGCCGTGCCGCGGCGCACCGAGGCGGTGACCGAGGCGAGCAACGCCGCGAACTGGCCCGCGGCCGCTCCCGGGTCCTCCGGGTGCCACTGCACGCCGAGCACCGGAGCCGACTCGTGCTCGATCGCCTCGACGAGGCCGTCGGGGGCGAAGGCGGCGGCCCGGAGTCCGGCTCCGAGCGCGGCGACGGCCTGGTGGTGAGCGCTGCGGGTCGGCGCCACGGTGCCGAGGCCCGTCAGCAGACGGCTGCCCTCGGCGACCCGCACCGGGTGGTCGGCCATGACGCGCTCGACGGCGACGCGCTCGTGGCGGTGGCCCGAGCCCTCGCCGAGGTCCTGCACGAGGTCGCCGCCGAGCGCGACGTTGATGATCTGGTGGCCCCGGCAGACGCCGAGCAGCGGCGTGCCCTCCTGGATCGCCCGCGCGGCGACGGCGAGCTGCGCCTCGTCGGCCCGCTCGACGTGGGCGCCCTCGGCCCGGTAGCCGCGGTCGGCGCCGTAGAACTCGGGGGCGATGTCCTCGCCGCCCAGGATGACCAGCGCATCCGCCGACCCCGTGCGGGCCAGGGTGCTCGCGGCGCCCTCGTCGGCCGCGGTCACCTCGACCTGCCAACCCGCCCGGGTGGAGCTCTGCACCGCGCGCTGCACCAGCAGACTCGAGTACGCCTGGTAGGCCGGCGCCAGCGGGCGTGACCGGGTCACGATCACGATGCCGAGGCGGGGGGAGGTCATGGGTCCATCCTGTCGAGCGCGTGGCGGCCGCGCATCCGGACGGTAACGAAGCGCAACATGAGCGGTCGACCCGGTCGACCGGTCGACCCGGTCGGTCGTCGGGAATCCATGGCGGGCCGGAGGGCCTCCTCCTAGACTCGGGAGGGATGAGACAGCGCACACGAACGCATCGCTCGAGGGGCCTCGGCCTCGTCGTCCTCGCCCTCGCCGCCGCCGTGCTCGGGGGCACCGCCGCCGCCACGCTCGGCGCCCCGAGCCCGGCGTACGCGGGCGACCCCGTGGAGCTCGGCGGCCGCTACGTCGTCGACGAGTCCGGAGTGCTCGGCAGCCAGGAGGGCGCGGTGCAGGATGCGATCGACACCCTCGCCACCGAGCGCGGCGTCAATCTCTTCGTGATCTACACCGACCGGTTCACCAATCCCGCCGACCGCCAGCAGTGGGCGCAGCAGGTGGCCGAGATCAACCAGTTCGGCCGCAACGACGTGCTCTTGGCGGTCGCCACGGAGGACAGGGTCTACCAGCTCTCCTACGCCTCCGACTTCCCGCTCAGCGACGCGCAGCTCGCGACCATCGAGGAGCAGGACGTCGTGCCCGCCCTCCGCGACTCCGACTGGGCGGGGGCGGCCGAAGGTGCCGCGAACGGGCTGGCCTCGGCGCTCGGCGGCGGCTCGGCGGGCCAGGGCTCGGGTTCGGGCTCGAACTCGGGCGGTTCCGGTTCCGGCGGGCTTGGCGTCGGCGGCTTCATCTGGCTGATCGCCGGCGGCATCATCGTCGTGGGGGCCGTGATCGTCGTCGTGCTGGTCTTCCGTCGCCGCTCGAAGCTCGACGCCCGCGTCACCGCGGCGGCCGAGGCCTCCGGCCCGACCCAGAAGGAGCTCGACCAGCAGGTCGGCGCCGTGCTGGTCGACCTCGACGACGCGGTCACCACGAGCGAGCAGGAGCTCGGTTTCGCCACCGCCCAGTTCGGGGCCGAGGAGACCGCGGCGTTCCAGACCGTGCTCACGAGCGTGAAGTCGGCGCTCTCCGAGGCCTTCACGATCAAGCAGAAGCTCGACGACGCCGTGCCCGACACCGACGAGGAGCGCCGCGCCTGGTCGGAGCAGATCATCGCGATCTGCGACAAGGCCGCCGACGAGCTCGACGCCCAGAGCGAGGCCTTCGAGGCCCTCCGCGCGGTCGAGCGCGACCCCGCGGCCGCCCTCGCGGCGGCGCAGGCCGAACTCGCGGCTCTACCTCCCGCCACCGGCCCGCGCGAGCGACTCACCCGTCTCGCGTCCTCCTACGACGCCTCGGCCCTGACCACCGTCGCCGGGAGCGCGGACCAGGCCGACCGCCTCCGCACCTTCGCCGAGAGCGAGCTGGCCGAGGCGGCCACCGCGATCGCCGCGGGCGACACCGGGGCAGCCGCCCTGCGCATCCGCGACGCCCGCCAGGCGATCGCCCAGACGTCGACCCTGTTCGCCGCCGTCGCCACGCTGGAGACCGATCTGCAGAACGCCGGGGCCGGCCTCGAGGCCGCCCTCGCCGATGCGCGCCAGGACCTCGCCGCCGTCGACGCCCTGCAGGCCGCCGACCAGACCGCGGGCCGCGCCCCCGACCCCTCCGCCACGGCCGCGGCCGCCGCCCTGCGGGTCGAGGTCCAGCGCGCCGAGAGCATCGGCGCCCGCGATCCGCTCAACGCCCGGCTGGCGCTCGAACGCGTCGACGCCCCGCTGGACCAGGCGCTCCTGGCGGTGCGCACCGAGCAGGAGCGCGTCGCCCGGCTCGTCGCCCAGCGCGATCGGGCCATCGCCTCGGCCCAGAGCGAGATCGCGGCCGCCCAGAGCTACCTGCAGACCCGGCGGGGCGCGGTCGGTCCGGATGCACGCACCCGGCTCTCCGAGGCCCAGCGTCACCTCGACCAGGCCCTCACCCTCGCCACGACCGACCCCGAGTCGTCGCTGCGCGAGGCGACCTCGGCGTCGCAGCTGGCCTCCCTCGCCACCTCCTCGGCGCAGCAGGACGTCAGCTGGGCCCAGGGCGGCGGGATGGGCGGCGGCCTCGGCGGCGGGATGGGCGGCAGCTCGTCCTCCTCCGGCGGCGACTTCGGCGGCGCACTGCTCGGCGGCATCATCGGCGGCCTGCTCGGCGGAGGCGGCGGGCGGTCCGGCGGCTACGGCGGCTACAGCGGCGGATCCCGCGGCGGCTGGGGCGGCGGCAGTCGAGGCGGCGGCTTCGGCGGTTTCGGCGGCGGGGGCGGCGGTTCCCGTCGGTCCAGCGGCGGCAGCTTCGGCGGCGGAGGTCGCCGCGGCGGCGGCGGCCGCTTCTGACCGGCCCACGCTCGTCACCACCCCAACTTCGATGTCATGATTCAGCCACAACTAAGGAGACAGAGATGACCAACAAGCAGTCGATCTTCGGTCGCATCGCCCAGCTCGCCAAGGCCAACATCAACGCCCTGATCGATCAGGCCGAAGACCCGCAGCTCATGCTCGACCAGCTGGTGCGCGACTACACCTCCAACATCGCCGACGCCGAGAGCGCGATCGCGCAGACCATCGGCAACCTGCGGCTGCTCGAGGACGACCACCGCGAAGACGTCGCCGCGGCCGCCGACTGGGGTCGCAAGGCCCTCGCCGCCAGCACGAAGGCCGACGAGTTCCGGGCCGCCGGCAACGCCGCCGACGCCGACAAGTTCGACGCGCTCGCGAAGGTCGCGCTGACCCGCCAGCTCCAGTCCGAGAACGAGGCGAAGGATGCCGAGCCCTCGATCGCCTCGCAGACCGAGTCGGTCGAGAAGCTGAAGTCCGGCCTCGCCGCGATGAAGGAGAAGCTGAACCAGCTGAAGACCAAGCGCGACAGCCTGGTGGCGCGCGCCAAGACCGCGCAGGCGCAGAGCCAGGTGCAGGATGCGCTGAAGAACATCGACGTGCTGGACCCGACGAGCGACCTCGGCCGCTTCGAGGACAAGATCCGCCGCGAAGAGGCCCGCGTCCGCGGCCAGGAGGAGCTCAACGCCTCCAGCCTCGACTCGCAGTTCGAGAGCCTGGAGGACCTGGGCGAGCTGACCGAGGTCGAAGCGCGTCTGGCCGCGCTCAAGGCGGGCTCGGGCAGCGGCGCCAAAGCCGTCACCGGAGGCGAGTAGGCGTCCGCCGGCCGTGAGCGCCACCTTCGTCGTCGTCCCCGAGTGGCAGGGCTCCGGGTCGTCCCGGGCCATGCGCCTGATCGACGGCGCCGACGCCATCCGAGGAGACCTGCCGCGCGCCTCGACCGTCGAGGTCGTGGTGCCGAGCGGCGCCGGGGAGTCCCTCGAGACCGGCGTGCAGCGCTTCTCCTCGATCGCGGCGGTGGCGGATGCGCTGACGACCGTCCTCGACGAGGTGGCGGGCCTGCCCGTCGTCATCGGCGGCGACTGCGGCGTCGAGTTCGCCGCGATCCGGCACGCCGTGGCGCGGAGCACGCAGAAGGTCGCCGTGGTCTGGCTCGACGCGCATCCGGATCTCAACACCCCGGAGAGCTCCCCCTCGGGGGCGTTCCACGGGATGGTGCTCCGCACGCTCCTCGGCGGCGGGCCGGACCAGCTCGCCGCCGAGGCGGTGATCGCACCCGGGTCGGTCGTGCTGGCCGGCACCCGCGCGCTCGACGACGCGGAGGCCGAGTTCGTGGCCGCGACGGGCATCGCCCTGCTGGCGCCCGCGGAGCTGGCCGATCCCGCCACCCTGCTCGACGCCGTGCGCGCCACCGGCGCGGAGGCCGTCTACCTGCACGTCGACCTCGACGTGCTCGACCCGGCCGAGATCGAGGGCGTCGCCTTCCCCGAGCCGTTCGGGGTCGGTGTCGGCGCGCTGACCGCGGCGATCGGGGCGATCCGGGCCGAGTTCCCCCTCGTCGGCGCCGGCATCACCGAGTTCGCCCCGGCCACGCCGGAGGCGGCGGTGGACGACCTCCCCGCCATCCTCCGCATCGTCTCCGCCCTGGTCCGCGAACCCCGCGAGACTCCCTGATCCGTCCGACCACACCCACCCACCCCCACCACCGACCCCGAGAACGACCCACCGCCGGCCCGAGAGGCGCCGACCGCAAGGAGCGAACATGAACAAGGAATTCGACGTCATCGTCATCGGGGCCGGCGCCGTGGGCGAGAACGCGGCCGACCGCGCCGTGCAGGGCGGCCTCACGACCGCCCTGGTGGAGGCCGAGCTGGTCGGTGGCGAGTGCTCCTACTGGGCGTGCATGCCCTCGAAGGCCCTGCTGCGGGCCGGCGAGGTCGTCGCGGCCGCCCGCGCGGTGGGCGGCGCCGAGCAGGCCGTCACCGGCGACATCGACGTGGCCGCCGTGCTGAAGCGCCGCGACTCGTTCACGAGCGACTGGGACGACAAGGGTCAGGTCGACTGGGTGCAGGGCGCGGGCATCGAGCTGGTGCGCGGGCACGCGACCTTCACCGGGGTCAAGGAGCTCCAGGTGCGGGCGGCCGACGGGACCACGACGACGCTCAGGGCGAAGCACGCGGTCGTCGTCTCCACCGGCTCCACCGCCCTGCTCCCCGACATCCCCGGCCTCGCCGACGCGAAGCCGTGGACCAGCCGGGAGGCCACGAGCGTCAAGGCGATCCCCGCCCGCTTCACGATCGTCGGCGGCGGGGTCGTCGCGGTCGAGATGGCGACCGCCTACGCGACCCTCGGCTCGAAGGTCGCCCTGGTCTCCCGCGGCGAGCTGCTGGCCAACCAGGAGCCGTTCGCCGGCGAGGCCGTCGCGAAGGCGCTCGGGGAACTCGGCGTCGACCTGCACCTCGGGCAGTCCCCCGCCTCGGTCTCCCGCGGCCCCGACGGCGTCGTGCGCACGAGCCTCGCCGACGGCACCGAACTCGAGTCGGAGGAGATCCTCGTCGCCACCGGCCGCCTGCCCCGCACCGGCGACCTGGGCCTGGAGACGATCGGGCTCCGGCCGAACCAGTGGCTCGACACCGATGACACCCTGCTCGTGCTGGGCGAGGACGGCGATCCGCTCCCGGGCGACTGGCTCTACGCCACGGGTGACGTGAACCACCGCGCGCTGCTGACCCACCAGGGCAAGTACCAGGCCCGGGCGGCCGGCGACGTGGTCGCGGCGCGCGCCAAGGGCGAGCCGGTCGACGACCGGCCCTGGGGGCGGCACGTCGCGACGGCCGACCACCGGTCGGTGCCGCAGGTGACGTTCACCGAGCCGCAGGTGGCCTCGATCGGCCTGACCGCCGCGGCCGCCGAGGATGCGGGCTACCGCATCCGTGTCGTCGACTACGAGATCGGCAACGTCGCGGGTGCCGCCGTGCACCGCGACGGCTACGCCGGAACCGCCCGCGCGATCGTCGACGAAGACCGCAAGGTGCTGATCGGCGCGACCTTCGTCGGGCCGGACGTGCAGGAACTGCTGCACTCCGCGACGATCGCGGTGGTCGGCGAGGTGCCGCTGGACCGGCTGTGGCACGCGGTCCCCTCCTACCCCACGATCAGCGAGGTCTGGCTGCGACTGCTCGAGACCTACGGACGGGACGACAGCGCGTGATGGAACGGATCCGCCGCATCCTCTACGCCCCGCCGATCGCGCGGGCCGGGTACCTCTACGCGACCGCCGTCGGGCTCACCATCGGCACGCTGTTCGGCACCGGCCGCATCCGCCGGGTCGACGGCCTCTACGTCTGCACCGGGCTGCCGCGCTGGGCCTTCCGCCGCGGCGGCACCTGCGTCGGCGGGGTCTACCTGACCGACGACAACGATGCCCCGGCGGTCCTCCGCCACGAGGCGGTGCACCGGCGGCAGTGGCAGGAGTTCGGGATGATGTTCCCGCTGCTGTACGCGCTGGCGGGCCAGAACCCGCTGACGAACCACTTCGAGATCGAGGCGGGACTCGAGGACGGCAACTACCTGCCGCGCACGGCTACGACGCGTTGACCTCGCGGGCGAGCCAGACGCAGATCTCGTCGCCGTCGATCTCCTCGTCGCCGGTCGACATCTCTTCCATCCAGGCGCCGGTGGCACGGCGGAGGGCCTGACCGGGCGCGCAGGCGAGGCCCGAGCCCATCTCGCCGCTGCGGGTGTCGCGGGTGAGCCAGGTGACGGTGACGCGCTCGGGGGTCGCGATCGGGTCGATCTGATCGGCACCGGCCACCTCGACGAACACCTGGCCACGGGCCCGGTCGCCGAGGAGCGAGACGATCGCCCGGATCTCGTCGAGGGAGGCCTCGGTGCCGGCGATGAGGATGCGGCCGGTGGCACGGGAGACGGTGGTGGCGTCGGGGGCGATCACATACATTTGAGATCAGTATAGGCATGCCTAACTTAGGATTGCCACACCTGACCGGAAGCTCTCAGAACTGAGGCGGGTGCACCAGATCCCAGCGCAGCCGGCGCTCCAGCTGACGGCCCAGCGCGAGCAGCGTGGCCTCCCCGCCGGGGCGCCCGATCAGCTGCACCGCCATCGGCAGCCCCTCCGGCGTGCGGTGCACGGGCAGACTGATCGCGGGCAGGCCGCTCACGTTCACGAACGACGTGTAGGGCGTGTACCGCACCTGCTGGGCGAAGTTCTCCTCGCCGTCCTCCTGGTCGTACCAGCCGATCGGGCGCGGGGTCATCGTCATCCCGGGCACGAGCACGGCGTCGTACCGGTCCAGTTGCCGGATGAGCGAGCGCTCGTACCGGGTCAGCGTCGCGAGGGCGCGCGCGAGCTCGGAGGCCGGGATCGCCCGCCCCCGGTTCATCAGCCAGCGGGTCAGCGGTTCGAGAAGCTCCTCGGCCTCCCCCTCGGCCGGGATCGTCGACGCCCCCACCTGCCAGATCACGCGGAACGCCTCGGCGTACTCCGGGGCCGGCTCGAGCGCGAACTCCTCCACTCCGTGACCCAGGGCCGCGAAGCCGTCGCGGGCGAGGTCGAAGGCGGCGACCGCCTCCGGGTCCAGGGGCAGGTCGTAGGAGTCGGACCACGGCGTGCTCGTCGTCACGCCGAGCTGGAACCGGCCCTCGCCGCGGATGGCGGCGCCGAGGAACAGCCCGTCGTCGTACTCGGGAGCGCGGAGCGCGAAGTGGTGCACGATGCGGTCGCCGCGCCGGGCGATCATCCCGTCGAGCAGCAGGGCCGCGTCGGTGACCGAGCGCGCGATCGGGCCGCCGACGCCGAGGCCGGCGAGCGACTCCTGGCCCGAGGCGGCCGGCACGAGCCCGCGGGTGGGCTTCAGCCCCACGAGGCCGCAGGCGGCGGCCGGGATGCGGATGGACCCGCCGCCGTCCGACGCCGGGGCGAAGGGCACCAGGCCCGCGGCCACCGCGGCGGCCGCTCCCCCGCTGGACCCGCCCGCGCCCCGGGAGAGGTCGTAGGGGGTGCGGGTGGGCGGCCCGATCCGGCCCTCCGTGTAGCTCGGCAGGCCGAACTCGGGGGTCGCCGTCTTGCCCAGGCTCACGACCCCGGCGTCGTCCAGCTGCCGCACCAGTTCGTCGGACTCCTCGGGCACGAAATCGGCGAACAGTCGCGAACCGAAGGTCGTGCGCACACCGGCGCGCCGCACCAGGTCCTTCTCCCCCGTCACGAGACCGAAAAGCGGGGCCGACCGGTCGTCGGCGGCGTCGAGCGCGTCGGCGCGGGAGCGCGCCGCATCCGGGGTCACCGTGAAGAACGCTCCGAGCTCGCCGTTCAGCCGCTCGATCCGCTCGAGGTAGTGCTCGGCGGCCTCACGGACGCCGAGCTCGCGGCGCTGGATCAGCCGGTACTGCTCGAGCGCGCTCAGCTCGTGGATCTCGACCATCCCGGTCCTACTTCAGCGACTTCTGCAGCAGCACGGTGCCGAGCCAGTGCCCGAACTTGAAGCCGACCCGGCCGAGCCGCCCGACCTCCTTGAAGCCGAAGCCCTCGTGCAGCCGGATCGAGGCATCCGCGCCCTGGTCGGCGATGACCGCGAGCATCTCCTTGATGCCGGCCTTCTTCGACCGGTCGATGAGCTCGGCGAGCAGCACCTTGCCCAGGCCCTTGCCGGTCGCCGCCGGGCCCAGGTAGATGGAGTCCTCCACGGTCCGTCTGTAGGCCGCCTTCTGCTTCCAGGCCGAGACGTAGGCGAAGCCGAGCAGGGTGCCGGTCGGCGAGAGCGCGACCAGGAAGGGATAGTTCTGCTTCTGGGTCCAGGCGAACTTGTGCCGCCACTCCTTCAGCGTCATCGCGTCCTCGTCGAAGGTGACGACGGTGTTCGCGACGTAGTGGTTGTAGATCTCGCGGATGTACGGGAGGTCGGTCTCCGTCGCATCCCGGAGCACGTACTCGAACGGCACCTCCAGCGGCGGCTTCTCGCCGGTCGCGGGCCGGAGCTCGCGGGGCAGCTGTCGACGCGGCTGGTACTCCTCTTCCAACATGGTTCCAGCCTAGCCAGACGCCGGCAGGCGGGGCGTCCAGTCGATGGGCTCGGCGCCCTGCTCCTCGAGCAGCGCGTTGGCCCGGCTGAACGGCTTCGAGCCGAAGAAGCCGCGGCGGGCCGAGAGGGGGCTCGGATGCGCGGACTCGATCACCGGCGTGCTCTCCAGCAGCGGCGCCAGTCGCGCCGCATCCTTCCCCCACAGGATCGCGACGAGCGGACGGTCGCGGGCGACGAGGGTGCGGATCGCGTGATCCGTCACCTCCTCCCAGCCCCGCCCCCGGTGGGAGCCGGGCTCACCCGGCTGCACGGTCAGCACCCGGTTGAGCAGCATGACACCGGCGTTGCCCCAGGCGCTCAGGTCGCCGTGCGGGGCCGGCGGGATGCCCAGGTCGTCCTGGAGCTCGCGGTAGATGTTCACCAGGCTCCGCGGGAGCGGCCGGACGTGGCGCTCGACCGCGAAGGAGAGCCCGATCGGGTGCCCGGGGGTCGGGTACGGGTCCTGACCGACGATGAGCACCCGCACCCCGGCGAGCGGAGCCCGGAACGCCCGCAGCACGTTCGGGCCGTCGGGCAGGTAGCCGCGCCCGGCGGCGTTCTCGGCCCGCAGCATCTCGCCGAGCGACGCGATCCGCTCGCCGACGGGGGCCAGGGCCTCGGCCCAGCCGGGGTCGAGCTGCCCGGTCCCGGCCAGTTGCGGCAGGGAGAGCCCGGTCATCGAGGCCTCGTCAACTGGCGCCGGCTCCCGCCGTCGAGACCCGCACGCTGCCGTTCTCCGGTGTCACCTTCCAGACGCTGCCGCGGCCGAGCACCTGCAGCGGGCCCTCGCCGACCACGAGTGCCGTGTGCTCGTCGATCGCGACACCGCCGTCGACGACGCCCGCCTCGGTCGCCGCGATCAGTCGCGAGATCGAGCCCCACTGCACGGCGTGCACGTCGACCGCGAGATCGATCAGGCCGATGCCCTCGGCGACGGTGAGCTGCTCGAGATCCTCCGCCGCGTGCTCGATGCCGATCTCGACGGTGTCGATCTTCCAGCCGCCGACGATCGCGCGCTCGGCCGCGAGGGCCGCTCCGGCCGAGAACCCGAGGTAGGGCACCCCCGAGGCCACCAGGCGGCGGAGCTCGAGGAAGGCGGGCGCGAGCGACTCGCGGTAGGCCGGTGTCAGGCCGCCCCAGACGACGATGCCGTCCGCATCCGCGAACGCGGCGGGGTCGATCGGCGCGTTCTCGGGTGAGAGCACGGCCACGGGCTGGATCTTGCCCAGCTGCTCGAAGGCCGCGACGAGCTCGGAGTACTTGTCCGGGCCGTCGCCGTCGCGCACCAGCACGATCGCCAGGTGCGCTCCCTCGAGCCGGCCCGCCGCCTCGGCACGGGCCGTGATCTCCTCGAAGAACAGCCGGTACACGGCGCCGTCGTCCTCGACGGGCCAGCCGCCTCCGACGAGATGGATGCTCATTCGGCGCTCACCGGAGGGTGTGCCGACCACGGGAAGACGATCCAGCGATCGGTCTCCTTCCAGTGGAAGTCGGGCGCGATCACCGAGCGGGGCTTGGTGAAGAGGGTGGCCGACTTGACGGTGATGTCGAGCTTCTGCAGCAGGTCGACCACGAGGGCGAGCGTGCGACCCGAGTCGGCGACGTCGTCGACCAGCAGCACGTTCTTGCCGATCAGGGGCTCGTTGTCGAGCAGCGGCGGCAGGATGATCGGTTCGGGCAGGGTCTGCTCGATGTCGGAGTAGAACTCGACGTTGAGGCTGCCGCAGCTCTTGACCCCCAGGGCGTAGGCGAGGGCGCCGCCCGGGATCAGGCCGCCGCGGGCGATCGCGATCACGAAGTCGGGCACGAAGCCCGATTCGACGATGTCGCGGGCGAGCGAGCGCGAGGCGTCGCCGAACTCGAGCCAGCCGAGCACCTCCCGTTCCGGCGCGGTCGCGGCCTCCGCCTGGTCGTCAGTGGTCTCGAGGTCAGAATCCATACACGGAACGCTACCGGAAACGCGATCGCACGACCGAGCGCGTTCCGGTGCCCTAGCATCACCCCATGAGCTCAACTGCGAGTCGTCTCTCGTCGCTGCGGGGCGGTGCCGTGGGGGTGACGGCGTCGCTCATCGGCTTCCTGTTCCTGGTCGAGATCACCAGCGGCATCCTGCAGGGGTACTACGTGCCGCTGATCCCCGAGCTGGTGAAGCATCTCGGCATCCGCGACGCCGACTTCAACTGGTTCGAGGCGGCCCAGCTGCTGCTCTCGGCGATCGTCGTGCCGGTGCTCGCCAAGCTCGGCGACATGGTCGGCCACAAGCGGATGCTGCTGGTCGCGACGGTGCTGACCGCGGCGGCGAGCTGGTGGCTGGTGGCCGCCGGCGACTTCACCAGCTTCCTGATCGCCTGGGCGCTGCAGGGCTTCTACGTGGTCTGGCTGCCGCTGGAGGTCGCCCTGATCTTCGACCGCGGGCGACGCACCGGTCGCGCGGCCTCGCAGACGCGGCGGGCGGCGGGCCTCCTGGTCGTGGCCCTCGAGGCCGGCGCGATCATCGGGGCGCTCGCCGGCGGCCGGGTCTTCGAGGCGTTCGGGAAGAACGTGCCGCCGACCCTCATGGTCCCGGCGATCGCGGTCACCCTGGTGTTCTTCGTCATCCTCTTCGGCGTGCCCGAATCGAAGCCGCTCCCGGGCCGGAAGCTCGACCTGGTGGGCTTCACACTGCTCACACTCGCCCTGCTGCTGATCACGAGCGGCCTGACCTTCCTCCGGGTCAACGGGCCGGAGACCTGGTGGGTCTGGGCCCTGATCGCCCTCGGCGCCCTGATGTTCCTGCCCTTCGGGGCGTTCGAGCT
Organism: Herbiconiux sp. 320_LB; assembly: GCF_059691755.1. NCBI lineage: Bacteria > Bacillati > Actinomycetota > Actinomycetes > Micrococcales > Microbacteriaceae > Herbiconiux > Herbiconiux sp. 320_LB. The sequence goes on from NZ_JCAWAD010000003.1 coordinate 41,037, forward strand.
GAGGCAGCCCGATCCCGCGATCGACCTCCGGGTGCTCCGGCAGCCGACGATGTGGCCGGTGCAGCTGACGGCCGGCCTGATCGGCATCAGCCTCCTCGGGGCCCAGGTGCCGCTCAGCACCTTCGCCGGGACCGATCCGATCAACGGCTACGGGCTGGGGCTCGACTCCTCGGAGATCTCGAACCTGGTCGGGGTGTACCTGGTCTCGATGATCGTGGGTGCGATCCTGTTCCCGTTCGTCTCGCGCTGGACGACCCCGCGGGTGGCACTGATCGGGGCGACGTTCCTGGTCGCGCTCGGCTACGGGCTCTTCCTGCCGTTCCACCACGAGACCTGGCAGGTGGTCCTCAACATGGCCATCGCCGGTCTGGGGTCGGGCGCGCTGGTCGGCGCGATGCCGGCCGCCGCCGCCGCGGCCGCTCCCCCGGGCCAGACCGGCATCGCGGCCGCGCTCACGAACACCACCAAGACCATCGGCGGCTCGTTCGCCTCGGCGATCTTCGCCGTCGTGCTCTTCCAGGGGGCGGCGACCGCGGTCACGGCCACCGCATCCAGCCTCTCGGGCTACCTGATCGTCTGGTCGATCTGCGCGGGCGGCGCGGTGGTCGCGGGCGTGCTGCTGTTCTTCGTGCCCAAGCTGGCCTTCGCCGACGCCGACGTGGTGCCGGCGGCGGCCGCCGGCGCTGCGGCGGGCCAGGCTAGGGCCGACGTCACTCCTTGACTCGGAGCTCGCCGCGCGCCACCTTATAGGCCGCGGACTGCGCGACCGGCTTGATGACCACGAGGTCCAGGCTCACGTGCGGGGGCAGCTCGAGGGTCGAGACGATCGTGGTGGCGATGTCCTCCGCGGTGAGCGGGTTCGGCACGTTGTCGTAGACCGAGTCGGCCTTGTCCGAATCCCCACGGAAGCGGTTGAGCGAGAACTCCTCGGTCTTCACCATGCCCGGGGCGATCTCGAGCACCCGGATCGGCTCGCCGGAGAGCTCCAGCCGCAGCACGTCGAGCATCGAGTGCACCGCGAACTTCGCGGCGTTGTACCCGCCGCCGCCCTCGTAGGAGATGTGCCCGGCGATCGAGGAGACGGTCAGGATGTCGGCGGCGCCGCCCGGCTCGACCGAGGCGCGGAGCAGCGGGAGCAGGGCGCTCGTCACGCGACGCACGCCGAGCACGTTGATCTCGTACATCCAGCGCCAGTCGTCGTCGGAGCCGTTCTCGACCGAGTCCAGGCCCAGGGCGCCGCCGGCGTTGTTCACCAGCGTGCTGACGCCGCCGGTCGCCTCGAGGTGGGCGCGCAGCGCCTCCACGTCCTCCGGCTTCGTGAGATCGGCGACGAAGTACTCCGCGCCGGTCTCCTCGGCGAGCTCGCGCAACCGGTCCTCCCGGCGTGCGACACCGACCACCGCCCAGCCGTGCTCCCGGAGCAGGCGCACCGTCGCCGCCCCGATCCCCGAACTGGCCCCTGTGACAACCGCGCGCTTCATCCGCGTCCCTCATTCCCCGGGCCGGGACCTCCCCGGCCCCTTTGCGTATCGTCAACGCTAGTGCGGAATCCGGGCATCGGATGACCGAAGGTTACGCCGCGAGACCTGGTGCGTTGACCGGCCTCCGGGCCGCTCGTACGCTGCCACCAGCCCCGATTCACCGACGACGGAGATGATGATGACCGACAACGCCGCGAACTGGAAGTTCGAGACCAAGCAGATCCACACCGGCTCGCAGCCCGACCCGGTCACCAACGCTCGTGCGACGCCGATCTACCAGACCACGTCGTACGTCTTCAACAGCGCCGACCACGCGCAGAACCTGTTCGCGCTCGCCGAGTTCGGCAACATCTACACGCGCATCCAGAACCCCACGCAGGACGTCGTGGAGCAGCGGGTCGCCGCGCTCGAGGGCGGCACGGCGGCGCTCCTGGTCGCCTCGGGTCAGGCGGCCGAGACCTTCGCGGTGCTCAACATCGCCCAGGCCGGCGATCACATCGTGTCGTCGTCGTCGATCTACGGCGGCACCTACAACCTCTTCAAGTACACCCTCGCCAAGCTCGGCATCGAGACCACCTTCGTCGAGGACCAGGACGACGCGGACGAGTGGCGCCGCGCGGTGCGGCCGAACACGAAGCTGTTCTTCGCCGAGACCATCGGCAACCCGAAGATCAACATCCTCGATATCGCGCTCGTCTCCGGCGTCGCCCACGAGAGCGGCGTGCCGCTGATCGTCGACAACACGATCGCCACCCCGTACCTGATCCGGCCGCTCGAGCACGGGGCCGACATCGTCGTGCACTCGGCCACGAAGTTCCTCGGCGGGCACGGCACGGTGATCGGCGGCATCATCGTCGACGGCGGGAAGTTCGCCTGGTCCGAGAACGTCGAGAAGTTCCCGGGCCTGACCGAGCCCGACCCGTCGTACCACGGCGCCAGCTACACCGGCGTGCTCGGCGACGGCATCGCCTACATCATCAAGGCGCGGGTTCAGCTGCTCCGCGACCTCGGCGCCTCGATCGCCCCGGCCAGCGCCTGGCAGCTCATCCAGGGCATCGAGACCCTGTCGCTGCGCATCGAGCGTCACGTGCAGAACGCGCAGGAGATCGCCGAGTGGCTGGATGCGCACGAGGACATCGCCACCGTCTACTACGCCGGGCTGCCGACCAGCCCCTGGTACGCCGCCGCCAACAGGTACGCCCCCAAGGGCGTCGGCGCCGTGCTCTCGTTCGAGCTGAAGGGCGGCGTGGATGCAGGACGCACCTTCGTCGAGAGCCTGTCGCTGTTCAGCCACCTGGCCAACATCGGCGACGTGCGCTCCCTGGTCATCCACCCCGCCTCGACCACGCACTCCCAGCTCACCCCCGAGCAGCAGCTCACCACCGGGGTCACCCCCGGCCTCGTGCGCCTCTCCGTGGGCCTGGAGAACATCGACGACCTCAAGGCCGACCTCGAGCAGGGCCTGGCGGCGGCGCGCGAGACCGTGCGGGCGAACGCTGTTTAGCTGCCGGGAGGCGCGTGCTTCGCGCGCGTCTCCCGGGTCGCGCCGGTCCCTGCCCGGCGCGACGCGACATGTTCGGGTGAGGTCGCTCTCGCGGCCTCGCCCTCACCCTGGGTAAACGAAAAAGGCCCGCAGCATTCCACCACTCAAGAAGATCTGGGACGGAAAGGAATGCTGCGGGCCGTACTCGATGACCCAGGGTGAGCGCGTCGCCGCGAAGCACGACCGCAGGCCGCGCTTCGCGACGGCACGCGCACATGTCGCCCGCGCCGGGCGGGGACCGGCGCGGAAAGGAACAGAGATGGATTGGCAGACCAACGAGGACACGGTTCCCAGCGGGTTCGTCACCGAGGCGCAGGTGCGGTCGGTGCTGGGGAAGCCGCCGGCGTCGGGGGCGTGGCGGGAGGGGGATCCCGTGGGGCGGCGGCGGTTCGCCGAGGTGGGGGCGTTCCGGTTCGAGAGCGGACAGAGCCTGCCGCAGGTGCGGCTGGCGTTCCAGACCTACGGAACGCTCTCGCCGCGTCGGGACAACGCTATCCTCGTGCTGCACGCCCTCACCGGCGACAGCAACCTGAACCACCCGGCCGAGCCCGGGCATCCGACCGACGGCTGGTGGCCGGGGCTGGTCGGGCCGGGACTGCCGATCGACACCGACCGCTGGTTCGTGGTCACGCCCAACATGCTGGGCGGCTGCCAGGGCAGCACCGGCCCCTCCTCCATCGCCCCCAGCGGTGCCGAGTGGGGCGCCCGCTTCCCGTTCACCACGATCGCCGACCAGGTGCGCGCCCAGCACGCCCTGCTCGGCGAGCTCGGGCTCGACCGCTGGGCCGCCGTGATCGGCGGGTCGATGGGCGGCATGCAGGTGCTCGAGTGGGCGGTGCAGTTCCCGGACGAGGTGGAGCGGATCGCCGTGATCGCTGCGCCCGCCGCGAGCTCGGCCGACCAGATCGCCCTGAACTCGGTGCAGGTGCAGGCGATCCGCACCGATCCGCTGTTCCACGGCGGCGACTACTACGACGCCCCCGACGGCGAGGGCCCCCACCAGGGCCTCGCCCTCGCCCGCCGGATGGCGCTGCTGAACTACCGCAGCCCCACCGAGCTCAACGACCGCTTCGAGCGCAGCTGGCAGAGCGGGATCGATCCGCTCGGCGGCGGCGGGCGCTTCGCCGTCGAGTCGTACCTCGACTTCCACGGCAACAAGTTCACCCGCCGCTTCGACGCGAACAGCTACATCACCCTCCTCGAGGCGATGAACTCCCATGACCTCGGTCGCGGCCGGGGCGGGGTGGCGGCGGCATTGGCCGGGGTCCGCGCCCAGGCGCTCGTCGTCGGCATCGACAGCGACCGCCTGTTCCCGGTCGACGACCAGGAGCTGATCGCCCGGCACCTGCCCGGCAACATCGACGGCGACCGGCCGGTGGTGATCGAATCGAAGTTCGGCCACGACGGATTCCTGATCGAGTTCGACCTGGTCGGCCGGGAGATCGCCCGGCTGCTCGCAGGCCAGCCCGTCGCGCACCTAGCCCGGTGACGGGGCTTTAAACAAATGCGGCCGGGGGCGTCTCGTCGACGACCCCCGGCCAATTCCCCCCTGGTCTTCCACCAAGTTACCGACAGATGTCGAGGATTGTCCCGCCCCAGTTCAGGGGGCAGACAGCGTGGCGATCACGTGCGATATATCATGCGAGGGTGCCCCGCACCGATCGTGAGCGCCGCAAGCTCCTCAGCAGGACGACACGCGACCTCGGCCTGACCTTCACGATCTCCTCGATCGTCGCGGTGGGCGCGGCGACCTGGACCAGGCTTCCCGACTACGCCCCCAGCCTCGTGCTCATGTCGCTGACCGCCGTGTGCTACTACTTCCTGGGCAACTCGCGCTCGGTCGTCTGGCCGGGCGTCACCTACCTGGTCGGCGTCGCAGCCCTGGCCTCCTTCCTCCTGCCCTCGACCGCGCCGATGGATGTGGCGACCGCGACCGGCCTGACCTTCTTCGCCTCCACGGCCATCCCCGCGCTCATCGCCGCCCTCGCCACCTCGGCGCGGCTGCTCTGGCTGGTCATCCCCGGCTACCTGCCGGTGCTCGCCCTGGCGACCGCGGCGACCTGGCAGACCGGCCGCGCGGCCTTTGTCATCGCCTCGATCGTGGTGGGCTGGGTGGCGCTGTTCGTGACGGCGACCTGGCTCTCGGCGAGCCTCCGCCGCGCCTTCGTCGGGATGGCCCGGCTCGGCCGCGCCCACGCCGTCGAGCGGCAGGCCAGCGAGATGGAGGCCCAGCGTCGGCACGGCGCCCGCCTGCTGCACGACACGGTGCTGGCCACGCTGACCCTGCTCGCCCACTCCGGCATCGGCGTGCAGCCCGAGGCGATGCGCAACCAGGCCGGCGAGGACGCCCGCCTCCTCCGTCAGCTGCGGCTCGGCGGCACGCCGATGCCGCGATCGTCGGGCGGCTACACCCTCGAACCGGTCGAGACCAGCGATCTCGGCCACACCCTGGAGTCGGTCAAGCAGCGATTCGGCCGGATGGGCCTCCAGGTCGCCTGGCACGGCAGCGGCCAGATCCTGCTGCCGAGTCACGTGCTCGACGCCTTCCTGCTCTCGCTCTCGGAGTGCCTGGAGAACGTGCGCCGGCACGCCGAGGTGGGCTCCGCCGACGTCACCATCACCGAGGACGACCAGACCGTCCGGGCGATGGTCACCGACTCGGGCGTCGGCTTCGACCTCGACGCGGTCGACGTCGGGCGCCTCGGTCTCGCCGAATCGGTGATCGCGCGCATCCGTGACGTCGGCGGCAAGGTGAGGCTGTTCTCCTCCCCCGGTTCCGGCACGACGGTCGTGCTCGAGGTGCCCAAGTGAACGCGCCGGGCGGCCGGGGCGGCCAGAGTCACGGCGAACCCCGATCTCCGGGACTCCGCCCGCGCAACCGTGCCGCCGAGCCCGGGATGCTCACCCAGCTGGTCCGGGCCCGTCGCCTCGGCCCCGGGGCCGTCGACGCCGTGCGGCAGGACATCGAGCGCGACTCCCGGCTCGGCATCGGCTATCTGGGCATCGGCGCGGTGATCGTCGGCGTCATCCTGATCGCGCGGGGCCTGGTCTCCTTCGCCTGGACCTGGCCCTCGAACGACCTCCGGCTGCTCTCGCTCGCCGGCTGGGCGATCGTCGTCCTCGCCTTCGGCGCCGCCGTGATGATCGCGCGCCGCAACCGCGGGATGCTGCCGCCCGTGGCCTTCGCCGCGGTGCTCGGCGCCGACGCGGTCGCGCTGGCACTCGACTACGCCGCCCTGATCGGCAGTCCGTCCTCGGCCGACTACGTCACGACCGGCATCGGGATCGGCGCGACCCTGCTGGCCTGCGTGACCCTGCGGCCGATCCACATCGTGGTGGCCGCCACCGTCGGGCTCGCCGCGGTCTCCGTCGTCGGCATCGCCGTGCTCGCGGTGCTCGGGGTCGCCGATCCGGCCGTGGGGGTCTCGCAGCTCGTGCTCACGATCGTGCCGGTGATCGCCGGCATCGTCGTGGTGAGATCCTTCGGCGGGCTGGTGCAGCGGGAGCTGGACCGCACGGTGGCCGAGAGCGCCATCAGCGCCCCGCGCTACGGCCTCGGCCTGCTGGCCTCGACCGAGCTCGCCCGGCTCGACCTCGCCGCGGAGGAACTGCTGCAGGACGTGGCGACCGGCAAGGCGCCGCTGCCCCTGGACCGCTCGCTGGCGACGACCGCCTCCGCGCTCGCGACCGACCTGCGCCGGGTGCTCGTCGCCGGCCGGCGCGAGACCTGGCTGCACCACGCGATCACCGAGTCCGAGTACCTCGGCCCCGTCGTGACGCTCGAGGACCACGACGGTCTCGCCGCCTACCTCGCACCCGGCCAGCGCGACGGACTGCTCTCGGCGCTCTGGCTGATCGTCGACGAATCCGGTCGCTACACGCCCGCCATCGATCTCGGGATCGGGCGCGCGGGAACCCGGGGCCGGCCCGCGCCTGACGGTAGGATGGTGCTCCCGATAGCCGTCTCGATCAGCGGACTCCCGCGCCGTCGCGTCGACCCGGCTGTCTGGTCGGCTCTCTCGCGTGTCGGCCAGTACTCGGTCGAGGCCCGGACCGGCAGGTTGCGGGTCGGTGTCGACGCCCACGTTGTCGTGCCGGACGCCTCACGGTGATCCCGGCCAGAGGAAGGAACCAGGTGACCATCGCCCGCGAGCCCATCCGCTTGGCCATCGTCGACGATCATCGGATGCTGCTGGGGGCGCTGACGGAGTGGATCCGCGGCGCCGCCGACGACATCACCATGGTCGCGGCCGTCACGACCTGGCCCGAGCTGCTCACGCATCCGGAGTTCCCCGTCGACGTCGTGCTGCTCGACCTCGACCTCAAGGACAACCTGCCGGTCTCGGTCAAGCTCCGCGCGCTCAAGTCGGCCGGCGTCAAGACCGTGCTGATGAGCACCTACTCGGAGCCTGTCGTCGTGCGCGAGGCGATCGCCGCTGGCGCCCTGGGCTACCTGGTCAAGAGCGAGGAGGCCGACATGATCGTCGAGGCCATCCGCGCCGCCTCGGTCGGCGACAGCTTCATCTCCACCGAGCTCGACCTCGCGCTCGCGGCCGACGACCTCGAGGCCGCGCCGCGGCTGAGCGCCCAGGAACGCCGGGTGATGGCGCTCTACGGCGGCGGCGAACCCGTCAAGCAGGTCGCGAAGGCGCTGGCCATCTCGGAGGAGACGGCGAAGTCGTACCTCAAGCGCATCCGGGAGAAGTACCGGGTGGTCGGTATCGACGTCGGCACGAAGGTGGCGCTCCGCAAGCGCGCGATCCAGGACGGCCTGCTGCCCCGCGACGAGTACCTCGGCAACCAGAGCGCGGACGACTTCGAGGACGACGTCCTCCCGGCCTGACTCGGCCTGTCCGCTGCGCGACGGCGACGCTGCTGCAGCAGCGCCGGCTCAGTCCTGCTCGCGGCGCCCCAGCGCCTCTTCGAGCCGCTCGACCTTCGCGGTGAGCTCCCCGGTGTGCCCCGGCCGGATGTCGGCCTTCAGCACGAGCGAGACCCGCGACCCGTAGGCCTGCACGGCCTCGGTCGCGCGCTTGACGACGTCGAAGACCTCGTCCCACTCGCCCTCGATCGTGGTGAACATCGAGTCGGTCGAGTTGGGCAGACCGGATGCGCGCACCACCGCGACCGCGGCGGCCACCGCGTCGTGCACGCCCGCGTCAGAGGCGGCCGACGGGCCGCCCGACGGTGCGACCGAAAACGCCACCAGCATCCTGAGCCACCTCTCTCGATGTCTTTCTACTCTGCCACAGCATGACGAGCGAGAACACGAACAGCGAGACGGTCAGCAGGTTGCGGAGCGTGAGCACGGTGAGCATCACCGGGTCGAGCCCGATGACCTCGTCGTAGGCGATCGGGTAGATGATCTGGGTGAGTGCGCCCATCACGAAGGCGACGATCGCGGGGGCGAAGAACCGGCGCCCCTGCGTGACGATCCCGAGGATGACCGGGGCCGACAGCCAGACCATGAACTGCGGCGAACCGACCTTGTTGAAGGTCATCAGCGCCGTCACCAGGGCCAGCGCGAGCCAGGGCAGCACGACCACCGAGGAGGTGCCGCGGCGCACCACGATCACGGCGAGCACGAGCACCAGGGCGACCGCGATCACGAGCAGCGGGGTCATCAGCCAGGAGGCGAACTCGCTGCCCGGGCCGGAGACCTGGAAGGTGAGGATGTCGAGGTCGTAGCCGACGCGCGTCTCGGCGCCCGCGTAGGCCATCCACATCCAGATCGACGACACCGGCGCCTCGACCTGGAGGCCTCGGCCGGTCTGCTCGGTGACGAAGCTGAACACGTTCATCCCGGCGCCGAAGGCCAGGGCCCCGGCGGCCACGCCGACGAGGGTGATGCCGGCCGCCACGGCGACCCGCACCCGACGGCGGACGGCGATGACGACGGCGGCGACCATGGCCGCCGGCCACACCTTCACCCAGGTCGCCAGGGCGAGCAGCACGCCGGCCACGGCCGGGCGGGTGCGCACCAGCAGCAGGCCCGCGATCACGAGGTCGACCGTGAAGATGTCGATCCGGCCCACCGCGACGGGGCCGATCAAGAGCAGCATGCCGAGCCACCACCAGGCCGCGACGATGCGGCGGGTGCCGGTCTCGGCGTCGGACCGCGCCCGCACGACGAGGTACGCGAAGACGGCGGCGTCGGCGAGGGTGACCATCAGCATCCAGCCGATGCCGTAGTTCGCCGCGCCCAGGATCATGGCGGCCAGCATCGGGATGAAGGCCAGGATCGGGTAGACCCAGGGACCGTCGATGCCCAACCGGAACCCGGCGAGCGACTGCTCGACCCAGGGGCGGTAGACGTTGGTGACGTCGCCGAACGGCAGGTTGGGGTGGTTCAGACCGTCGTAGCCGAGCCAGAGGTGGGTGGCGAGGAACGCGAGCCACAGGACCACGGGCATGGCAGCGAGTCGTCCTACGCGTGTCAGCACGAGGGTCATCCTATTGGGCACGCTCTGAAAGGCCGGTGATCGCCTTCCGCGGTGTCGGTGAGGAGCCGGACGTCGTCGCGGACCCAGCTGTCGTTGCGGCGCCTCCCAGGCGCCAACCACCTTCGCTTGCTTTGATGGAACGTCCGCTCCGATCCGGAAGCCCCGTCGTGAACAATCCCGTGAAGTACAGCGTCGCCCTCATGCTGGGTGTCGCTGCGGTCGGTGCCGTCGCCGTCGTGGCCCTGCCGATCCTCGGGCGCACGCTCGCCTCGGAGACCTCGGCCAGCGTGCAGCAGGTCGTGCCGACGGTGTTCGACGCGCCGGAGACCGGGCTCTCCCCCGACCCGGGGAGCGAGACCTGGGTGCTGCAGCCGAGCTCGACCCTCGGCTACCGGGTCTCGACCACCGACGACGAGACCGTCACGGGCAGCACCTCCGACCTGACCGGCATCGTCGCGATCACGGGCGACCGGGTGACGGATGCCGAGTTCATGGTCGACCTCTCGACGCTGGCCGGCCGCGGCGACTCCCGCGACGCCCTGCTCGGCGCCCTGGTGCTCGCGACCGGCGGCAACCCGATGGCCTCCTTCGTGCTGACCGAGCCGATCACCCTCCCTGACACGCCCTCCGACAACGGGCAGACCGCCGTCGAGACGGTGCCGATCATCGGCACGCTGACCCTCCGCGGCATCAGCAACCCCGTCGCGGCCACGGGGCGACTCAGTTTCGACTCCTCCTCCGGCACGATCCAGGGCTCGATCCCGGTCGATCTGTCGGCCTTCGGCATGACGCTGCCGGAGATCGGCGGGCTCAGCGTCGACGACACCGCCTATCTCGACGTGCAGCTGGACGTCAGTCCGAGCCGCTGACCAGGCGGGCGACGACCCGGGGCACCGCCAAGGCGATGTCCTTCGCGGCGATCGGCCCCCGATCGGCTGCCCGTTCCGCCGCCCAGGCGTGCAGGTAGGCGCCGGTCGCCGTGAGGGCGACCAGACGCTGCGTGCGCTCCTGGCCCGAGAGCCCGGATTCCTCGCCGAGTTCGTCCGCGTGCGTGGCGACGAGGGCGCCGACGATTCCGCCGAGCACGTCGCCCGACCCGGCCGTCGCGGCCCAGCTCGAGGGCGCGAGCACCCGCGCGGCGGCCCGGCTGCCGTCCGGGGCGGCCGGCCCGCAGACGTGCGTGACGCTGCCCTTGAGCAGCACCACGTGCCCGGTGGCGTCGGCGGCGCGCTGCGCGAACTCCTCGGGGGCGGCGCTCACCGCCGCACGGTCGGTCCGGATGCCGAAAGCGGCAAGAAGGGTCACCATCTCGCCGGCGTGCGGCGTGAGCACCCCCGGTCCGGCGATCCGGTCCGCGAGGTCGAGGGCGCCGGCGTCGACGACGACGGGCTCGCCCCCGGACACCGCCTTCTCCAGCAGCTCGGTCTCCCGGTCGGTCCTGGTCTCGGCGCTCATCCCGGAACCGATCAGCCAGGCCTGCACCCGGCCCTCGGCGGTGACCGCCTCGGGGCGGGCCTGCAGCACGAAGTCCGCCGCCCGCTCGGCGCCGAGGTAGCGCACCATGCCGAGCCCGGTCCGCACCGCGGCCTCCACCCCGAGCACGGCGGCGCCCGGGAACTCGGCCGATCCGGTCACGATCCCGAGCACCCCGCGGGAGTACTTGTCGTCGTCCTTCGCCGGCACCCGGATGCACTCCGAGGCGGCCAGTTCGTTCCAGTCGCGCCAGTCGGCGGAGGGTGATTCGCTCATCCCCTCACGATAGGCCGGGGTACCGGTCGACCGGGGATAATGGAGCGTGGCCTCCGCTCTCTTCTCCCCCATGACCATCCGCTCCACCACCTTCCGCAACCGCATCTGGGTCGCGCCGATGTGCCAGTACTCGGCCGAGGAGCAGGACGGGATGCCGAACGACTGGTACCTGGTGCACCTGGGCTCCTTCGCCTCCGGCGGCTCCGCACTCGTGATCACCGAGGCCACGGCGGTCTCGCCCGAGGGCCGCATCTCGCCGCAGGATCTGGGGATCTGGAACGACGCGCAGCGCGACGAGTTCGCCCGGATCACCGCGTTCATCCGCTCGCAGGGCGCCGTCCCCGGCATCCAGCTCGCCCACGCCGGCCGGAAGGCCTCGACCTTCCGCCCCTGGAGCGACGAGCGCGGATCGGTGCCGGTCGAGCAGGGCGGTTGGCCCACGGTCGCGCCCTCGGCCCTGGCCTTCGGCGACTACGCCGAGCCCCGCGCACTCGCCCTCGACGAGATCGCGGGCGTCGTCGACGACTTCCGGGCCGCGGCCCGGCGCTCGGTGGAGGCCGGCTTCGAGCTGCTCGAGGTGCACGCGGCCCACGGCTACCTGCTGAACCAGTTCCTCTCACCGCTGTCGAACACGCGCGACGACCAGTACGGCGGCAGCCTGGAGAACCGCGCCCGCCTGCTGCTGGAGGTCGTGCGCGCGGTGCGCGAGGAGGCGGGACCTGACCGGGTGGTCTTCGTGCGGTTCTCGGCCACCGACTGGGTCGAGGGCGGCTTCGACGCCGAGCAGACCGCGACGGTCACGGCCTGGGCCGCGGCCGAGGGCGCCGACCTCGCCGACGTCTCCAGCGGTGGCAACAGCCCGGGCGCGCGCATCCCGGTCGGGCCGCTCTACCAGGTGCCCCTGGCCGCCGAGGTGCGCCGGGAGTCCGGGGTGCCGGTCTCGGCCGTCGGGCTGATCACCACCCCGCAGGAGGCGGAGGACGTCGTGGCCTCGGGCCGGGCCGATGCGGTGATGCTCGCCCGCGAGCTGCTCCGCGACCCGCACTTCCCGCTGCGCGCCGCCCACGAGCTGGGCGTCGACATCGACTACTGGCCCGCCCCGTACCTCAGGGCGCGGCTGCCGCGCGACTGAGACTGCGACCGGTCAGGTGCGCCGGGTGGCGTCCTGCACCTCGCCGACGAGCTCCTCGATGATGTCCTCCAGGAAGAGAACGCCCGTGGTCTCGCCCGACTCGGTGAAGGTGCGCGCCAGGTGCGCCCCCGAGCGGCGGAGGAACGCGAGCGCATCCTCCAGCTCGGCCTTCTCGAAGATCGAGGGCAGCTGACGGATGCGCTTGGCCGGGATCGGGTCGTCGAACTCGTCGTCGTCGAGGTCGATGACGTCTTTCAGGTGCACGTAGCCCGAGGGCAGACCCTCGTCGTCGAGCAGCACGTAGCGCGAGAACCCGTACTTGGCGACGGCGCGCTCCACCTCCGCGGGCGTCGCGTCGGCCGGGAGACTGACGAGCGACTCGAGCGGAACCGCGACGTCGGCCGCGGTCTTCGAGGTGAACTCGAATGCGGCCGAGAGCGTGCCGGTGCGGTCCGAGAGCACGCCCTCGCGGGTCGACTGCTCGACGATGGTCTCGACCTCGTCGAGGGTGAAGGCACTCGCCGCCTCGCTCTTGGGCTCCACCCGGAACAACCGCAGCACCCCGTTCGCGGTCGCGTTCAGCGCCACGATGACGACGCGGAAGACGCGCGCGACGCCGACCAGCGGGGGCGCGAGCAGCAGCACCGCCTTGTCGGGCATCGAGAAGGAGATGTTCTTCGGCACCATCTCGCCGAGCACCACGTGCAGGAACGACACCAGCAGCAGCGTGAAGACGAAGGCGATCGTGCCGGTCGCCTCCTCGGGCAGGCCGGTCAGGTGCAGCGGCCCCTCCAGCAGGTGGTGGATGGCGGGCTCGGAGACATTGAGGATCAGCAGCGAGCACACCGTGATGCCGAGCTGGGTCGTCGCGAGCATGAGCGTCGCGTGCTCCATGGCGAACAGCGCGGTCTTGGCGCTGGCCTTGCCCTGCTCGGCCAGCGGTTCGATCTGCGACCGGCGGGCGGAGATGACGGCGAACTCCGCCGCGACGAAGAAGGCGTTGCCCGCGAGCAGCACCACGAGCCAGAGGATGCCGAGCCAATCAGCCATTGCGGGCCTCCGAGGGGGTCTGCGTCGGGTCGGCCGGAACGGCACCGGTCGGGGTGGGGTCGGGCGAGTCGCCCGGGGTCGCATCCGCCCGGTCGTCGGCCGGGATGAACCGGAGCCGGTCGATGCGCCGGCCGTCCAGCCGCTCCACCCGCAGCGCGCCGTCCGGCAGGTCGACGGTGTCGCCGACGACCGGGAGCCGCCCGAGTCTGCTCATCACGAATCCGGCCACGGTCTCGTACGGCCCGTCCTCCGGCACGCTGATGCCGGCCTGGTCGGCGAGCTCATCGGGGCGGAGGATGCCCGGGAAGGTGGTGGCGCCGCGCGACCGGACGACGCCGGCCCGGGTGCGATCGTGCTCGTCGGCCAGCTCGCCCACGAGCTCCTCGACCAGGTCCTCCAGGGTGACGACGCCGGCGGTTCCGCCGTACTCGTCGATCACGACGCCCATCTGGTAGCCGCGGCCGCGGAGCTCGCCGAGTAGCACGTCGAGCGTCATCGTCTCCGGCACCCGGATGGTCTCGGTCATGATCGCGACGACCGGCACGTCGCTCCGCCGCTCGCGCGGGATCGCGACGGCCTGCTTGACGTGCACGAGCCCGACGATGTCGTCGATGTCCTCGTCGACCACGGGGAAGCGGGAGTGCCCGGTCGAGCGGGCGAGCTCCATCACGGAGGCGGCGCTCTCGCCGCGCCGCACGCTCACGATCCGCGGGCGCGGGGTCATCACGTCGGAGGCGTCGTGCGAGGAGAACAGCAGCGTGCGGTTCAGCAGCGTCGCGGTGTCGACGTCGAGGCTGCCCTCCAGCGCCGAGCGGCGGACCAGGGAGGAGAGCTCCTCGGCGGTGCGCGCGCCCGACAGTTCTTCTTTCGGCTCGATGCCGACGAGCCTCAGCAGTCCGTTGGCGCTGCCGTTCAGCACCTTGACCGCGGGCCGGAAGACCGCGGTGAACACCAGCTGGAACGGCACCACGATCTTCGCCGTCTTCAGCGGCAGCGCCAGCGCGAAGTTCTTCGGCACCAGCTCGCCGATGATCATCGACAGCAGGGTCGCGAAGGCGATGCCGACGGTCGCGCTGATCGGCGTGACCGCACCCTCGGGGATGCCGACCCCCATCAACGGGCCACGGAGCAGGCTCGAGATCGCCGGCTCCATCGTGTACCCGGTGAGCAGCGTGGTCAGCGTGATGCCGAGCTGCGCGCTCGAGAGGTGCGTCGAGGTGTGCCTGAGGGCGGTGATCGCCGGCTGGAGGCCCTTTTCACCGCGCTCCGTGCGCGCCTCGAGGTCGGAGCGGTCGAGGTTGACCAGCGAGAACTCGGAGGCGACGAAGAAGCCCGTGCCGACCGTGAGCAGCAGCCCGACGCCCAGCATGATCCACTCAAAGACCATGACGCACCTCGCTCACGCCGGGAGCAGGACGGCGGGGGCGACCGTCGTCGACCGTCGTCAGGACGGGAAGGGACTGCGCAGAGGGAGGGTCGTCCATTGTCCGTCGAGTATAGCCGCGCTCACCAGCTGACCGGCAGGGCCTTGCCCTCCTCGTACCCCGCCGCCGACTGCAGTCCGACCAGCGCGCGGTCGTGGAACTCGGCCAGGGTCGCGGCGCCGGCGTAGGTGAACGAGCTGCGCACGCCCGAGGTGATCATGTCCAGCAGGTCCTCCACAGAGGGGCGCAGCGGGTCGAGGTAGATCCGGCTCGACGAGATGCCCTCGGCGAACAGCGTCTTGCGGGCCAGGTCGTAGGCGTCCAGCCGGCCGAACCGCTCCTGCACGGCCTTGGTCGAGGCCATGCCCCAGCTCTCCTTGTAGAGCCGGCCGTCGGCATCCGCCCGCAGCGTGCCCGGCGCCTCGATCGTGCCGGCGAACCACGAGCCGATCATCACCGAGGAGGCTCCCGCGGCCAGCGCGAGGGCGACGTCGCGGGGGTAGCGCACTCCCCCGTCGGCCCAGACGTGCGCACCGCGCTCGTGCGCCGCGGCGGCCGTCTCCAGCACCGCCGAGAACTGCGGGCGCCCGACGGCGGTCATCATGCGGGTCGTGCACATCGCTCCCGGGCCGACACCGACCTTCAGGATGTCCGCCCCGGCGTCCACGAGGTCGTCGACCGCCCGCGCGGTGACGACGTTCCCGGCGGCGAGCGGCACGCCCAGCTCGGCGTGGCGCAGGGCGCGCAACGCGCGGAGCATCCCCTCCTGGTGGCCGTGGGCGGTGTCGACGACGAGCACGTCGACCCCCGCGGCGACCAGGGCCTTCGCCTTGCCGACGACGTCGCCGTTGATGCCGACCGCGGCGGCCACGCGGAGCCGGCCCCCCGCATCCAGCGCCGGCCGGTAGATCGTGGCGCGCAACGCGCTGGTGCGGCTGAGCGTGCCGATGACCGCGCCGTGCCGGAGCACCGGTGCGAACTCGATGTCGGCGGCCACCATGGCGTCGAAGGCCTCCCGGGGTCCGTCGATGTCGTCGGCCGAGAGCGAGGTGAGCGCCCCGTGCAGCTGGGTGGCCTGCAGCAGGTCGCCGAGCCGCGCATCCGGCAGGGCCGTCGCGAGCCGGGATGCGGCGATGCAGCCGAGGTACGAGCCGTCGGCCTCGTGCAGCACGATCCCCTGTCCGGCCACCGCCGGCACCTGCAGCAGGGCCTCATCGACCGTCTGCCCCGGCCCGAAGTCGAAGGGGGTGTCGAACTCGACCGGCTGGTCCTTCACCCAGCGGATCGCAGCCGCCAACTCCTGCAGCGGCATGTCCTGCGGCAGCACCCCGAGGCCGCCCCGACGGGCCAGGGTCGCGGCCAGCCGGGGGCCGGTCACCGAGTTCATGTTCGCCGAGACGATCGGGAGCGTCGCCCCCGTGCCGTCCTCCGGCGCCAGCGACACGTCCAGGCGCGAGGTCACGGCCGACCTGGACGGGATCAGGAAGACGTCGGAATAGGTCAGGTCGTCTCGGCCGGGGCCGCCATAGAACTCCATGGGAACACGCTAATCCTCCCCGCCCGTGACCCGACGGGCACCGAGGAAGGTTTAGGGTTGATGCTGCACGTGTCCACGCGTGAACAGCAGCGCAGCAGACACCGACACGTGCCACATGTGACGTAACGGGAAGTGGGCGAGAGGCTTTGGCTAGCCAAGTGACGGGTACGAGCACCGACGAAGGCGCATCAGGAGAATTCGGCGCAAACGAATGGCTCGTCGACGAGCTGTACGAGCAGTACCTCGCCGACAAGGATTCGGTCGACAAGTCGTGGTGGCCGGTTCTGGAGAGCTACCGCTCCCACGTGTCCGGCCAGGCGGGTTCGGATGCGGCAGGTCCGGCTGAGACCGCGGGTGCGACTGCCGCTTCAGCGGCTTCCACTTCTGCCACTCCGGCTTCTCCGGCCTCCGCTCCGGCAACACCGGCGGCCGCACCGGCCCAGGGCGACGTCCCTCCGGCCCCGGCGACGCAGCCGGTCGCCAAGACCACGAGCCTCGAGGCCAAGCCGCAGCCGATCCCGGCCGAGGCGCCCGCCGCCCGGTCGACCTCGGAGCAGGACGCCGAGGAGGCGGAGAAGGACGTCGTGTCCCCGCTCCGCGGCATGGCGAAGTCCCTCGCCACCAACATGGATGCGAGCCTGACCGTCCCCACGGCCACGAGCGTCCGCTCGATCCCGGCGAAGCTGCTGATCGACAACCGCATCGTCATCAACAACCACCTCCGCCGCTCGCGTGGCGGCAAGGTCTCCTTCACCCACCTGATCGGCTGGGCGCTGGTGCAGGCGCTCAAGGAGTTCCCGAGCCAGAACGTCTACTACGACGAGGTCGACGGCAAGCCCTCCGTCGTGGCCCCCGCCCACGTCGGGCTCGGCATCGCGATCGACATCCCGAAGCCGGACGGCACGCGGGCCCTGCTCGTTCCGGGCATCAAGCGCGCCGACACGATGAGCTTCAACGAGTACCTCGCGGCCTACGAAGACCTGGTGCGCCGGGCCCGGGCCAACAAGCTCACCGCCACCGACTTCCAGGGCACCACGATCTCCCTGACCAACCCGGGCGGCATCGGCACGGTCCACTCCGTGCCCCGCCTGATGAAGGGGCAGGGTGCGATCATCGGCGCCGGCGCCCTCGAGTACCCCGCCGAGTTCCAGGGCGCCTCGCCCAAGGTGCTCTCCGACCTCGGTATCGGCAAGGTCATCACGCTCACCAGCACCTACGACCACCGCGTCATCCAGGGCGCCGGGTCCGGCGAGTTCCTGAAGAAGGTGCACGAGCTGCTGCTGGGCGAGCGCTCCTTCTACGAGAACATCTTCTCCGAGCTCCGCATCCCCTATGAGCCCATCCACTGGGCCGCCGACATCAGCGTCGACGAGGCCAGCGCGATCGACAAGACGGCGCGCGTGCAGGAGCTGATCAACGCGTTCCGTGTCCGCGGCCACCTGATGGCCGACATCGACCCGCTCGAGTACCGCCAGCGCACCCACCCCGACCTCGACATCGCCAACCACGGTCTGACTTTCTGGGACTTGGACCGCGAGTTCGTGACCGGCGAGTTCGGGCTGACCCGCCAGGCCTACCTCCGCGACATCCTCGGGGTGCTGCGCGACTCGTACTGCCGCAAGATCGGCATCGAGTACATGCACATCCAGGACCCGGCGCAGCGGCGCTGGATCCAGGAGAAGATCGAGCGCCCCTACGCCAAGCCCGGCCACGACGAGCAGATGCGCATCCTCGAGAAGCTCAACGAGGCCGAGGCCTTCGAGACCTTCCTGCAGACCAAGTACGTCGGCCAGAAGCGGTTCTCGCTCGAGGGCGGCGAGTCGACCATCGCGCTGCTGGATGCGATCATCCAGGGCGCGGCCGAGGAGGGCCTCGACGAGGTCGCCATCGGCATGGCGCACCGCGGTCGCCTCAACGTGCTCACCAACATCGCCGGGAAGACCTACGGTCAGATCTTCCGCGAGTTCGAGGGAACACAGGACCCACGGACCGTGCAGGGCTCGGGCGACGTGAAGTACCACCTCGGCACCGAGGGCACCTTCACCGCCTCCGACGGCAAGGAGATCCCGGTCTACCTGGCCGCGAACCCCTCGCACCTCGAGGCCGCCGACGGCGTGCTCGAGGGCATCGTCCGGGCGAAGCAGGACAGGAAGCCGATCGGCACCTTCTCGACGCTGCCCATCCTCATCCACGGCGACGCCGCCCTCGCGGGTCAGGGCGTCGTGGTCGAGACGCTGCAGATGTCGCAGTTGCGCGGCTACCGCACCGGCGGCACCATCCACGTCAACATCAACAACCAGGTCGGCTTCACGACTCCCCCGTCCGAGTCGCGCACCTCGGTCTACTCGACCGACGTGGCGAAGACCATCCAGGCGCCGATCTTCCACGTGAACGGCGACGACCCCGAGTCGGTCGTCCGGGTGGCGCAGCTCGCGTTCGAGTACCGCCAGCAGTTCCACCGCGACGTCTTCATCGACCTGATCTGCTACCGCCGGCGCGGGCACAACGAGGGCGACGACCCCTCGATGACCCAGCCGCTGATGTACAACCTGATCGAGGCCAAGCGCTCGGTGCGGAAGCTGTACACCGAGGCCCTCGTCGGCCGCGGCGACATCACCGAGGAGGAGTACGAGGCCGCCCACCGCGACTTCCAGGACCGCCTCGAGCGCGCCTTCGCCGAGACCCACGCCGCGCAGACCTCGTCCATCCCGGTCATCACCGAGGACACCAACGCGGTCGCCGATCTCGAGCGCCCCGAGGCCCAGCGCGACGACAGCGAGAAGACGCCCTTCGACACCGCCGTGTCGGAGAACACGATCCGGCTGGTCGGCGACGCCTTCGACAACCCGCCCGCGGGCTTCTCGGTGCACCCGAAGCTGCAGCAGCTGCTGGCCAAGCGGCTCGAGATGAGCCGCAGCGGCGGCATCGACTGGGCCTTCGGCGAGCTGCTGGCGCTGGGCTCGCTGCTGACCGAGGGCACCCCGGTGCGTCTCGCCGGTCAGGATGCGCGGCGCGGCACCTTCGTGCAGCGTCACGCCGTGCTGCACGACCGCGAGAACGGCCAGGAGTGGCTGCCGCTCGCGAACCTCTCCGACAACCAGGCCCGGTTCTGGATCTACGACTCGCTGCTCAGCGAGTACGCGGCCATGGGCTTCGAGTACGGCTACTCGGTCGAGCGGCCGGATGCGCTGGTGCTCTGGGAGGCGCAGTTCGGCGATTTCGCGAACGGCGCCCAGACGATCATCGACGAGTTCATCTCCTCGGCCGAGCAGAAGTGGGGCCAGCGCTCGTCGCTCGTGCTGCTGCTGCCGCACGGCTACGAGGGCCAGGGGCCCGACCACTCCTCCGCCCGGATCGAGCGGTTCCTGCAGCTCTGCGCCGAGAACAACATGACGGTGGCCCGGCCCTCGACGCCGGCGTCGTACTTCCACCTGCTGCGTCGCCAGGCCTACGCCCGGCCCCGGAAGCCCCTCATCGTCTTCACCCCGAAGGCGATGCTGCGGCTACGCGGTGCGACGAGCTCGGTCGAGGAGCTCACCTCGGGCCGCTTCGAGCCGGTGCTCGACGACGCGCGGATCAGCGACAGGAGCGCGGTGACCAAGGTGCTGCTGCACGCGGGCAAGGTGCACTACGACCTCGCCAGCGAGCTGCAGAAGAACCCGAACGACGCGATCGCGCTGGTGCGGATGGAGCAGTACTACCCGCTGCCCCTCGAAGAGCTGAACGCCGTGGTCGAGCAGTACCCGAACGCCGAACTGGTGTGGGTGCAGGATGAGCCGCAGAACCAGGGCGCCTGGCCCTTCATCTGCACCGAGCTCGCCTCGCGACTGGACGGCCGCACCATCTCGGTCGTCTCCCGCCCGGCTGCGGCCTCCCCCGCCGCCGGAAGCGCGAAGCGTCACGCCGTCGAGCAGTCCGACCTGATCGCCCGCGCGTTGAGCTAGCGGGTCCCCGCAGACGAGAACGGCCCCGACCCGCACACGCGGGATCGGGGCCGTTCTCAGTGGGCCTCAGTTCAGCTGGACCGCACGGAGCCGTGCCAGGAGCTGGTCGCGCAGCTCGTCGGGGGCTGTCTCCTTGCAGGCGCGCTGGACGGTCTGGGTGAGCACGATGCCGATGTGGAGCTCGGACTGACACCCCTCGCAGGTCTCCAGGTGCGCACGGATCTCCGCCGCATCCGTTCGACAGATCTCGTTGCGGAGATACTCCTCGAGTTCGGCTTGGGCCTTGTCGCAGCCGCAGTCAGTCATTTCTTGCTCCCTTTGACGGTCGTCGCGACGGCCAGGCCGCGCTCGCGTGCGTAATCGGTGAGGAGACCCCGGAGCAGTCGCCGGCCTCGGTGCAGGCGACTCATGACCGTTCCGACCGGGGTCTTCATGATGTCGGCGATCTCCTGGTAGGAGAAGCCTTCGACGTCGGCCAGGTACACGGCCAGACGGAAGTCTTCGGGGATCGACTGCAGCGCCTCTTTGACATCGCTGTCCGGCAGGTGGTCGATCGCCTCGGCTTCGGCGGAGCGGCTGGACAGCGAGGCGGTGACCGACTCGGCCGTGCCGAGCTGCCAGTCCTCCATGTCGCTGGTCGACCCCTGGTAGGGATCGCGCTGCTTCTTGCGGTAGGTGTTGATGAACGTGTTCGTCAGGATGCGGTACAGCCACGCCTTGAGGTTGGTGCCCTGCTCGAACTGCGCGAACGCGGAGTAGGCCTTGACGAAGGTCTCCTGCACCAGGTCTTGCGCGTCGCTCGGGTTGCGCGTCATCCGCAGCGCGGCGCCGTAGAGCTGGTCGAGGAACGGGATCGCCTGCTCCTCGAACAGGGCGCGCGGATCCGGCGTGACGGGATCGGGCGCGACGTCGTCAGGGGTGACGGGATCTGGCGTGGGAGTGCTCATCAGCGCCCAGTCTACGACCGGTGCGGTCAGCAGTGCGGTTGCCATCAGCGTGCTCCACCTCCCAGTGATCCTCGGTCCGACTATTCTCATAACCGATGCCCGTTTCCAGATATTCCACGCCGCAGTTCAATCCCTACGGCGACGACAGTCCGATCGTCGCCGAGGAGCACTGGGCGGCGCCCCGCGCCCGGGGGCCGATCGATGCCGTGCTGACCCTGCCGGGGTCGAAATCGCTGACAAATCGCGAGCTCGTCCTCTCGGCGCTGGCCTCCGGCCCGTCGCTCCTCCGCGCGCCCCTGCACTCGCGCGACTCCGACCTCATGGTCGAGGCGCTCCGCTCGCTCGGCACGGTCATCACCCCGGTCGCCGGCGAGGGCGCCTACGGAGCCGACCTCGCCATCACTCCGGCCGAGGAGCTGCTCGGCAGCACCACGATCGACTGCGGCCTGGCCGGCACGGTCATGCGCTTCCTCCCCCCGGTCGCGGCGCTCGCGCTCGGGCCGACGACCTTCGACGGCGACGAGGGCGCGCGCCGGCGCCCGATGTCCACCACGATCAGTTCGCTCCGCGAGCTCGGCGTCGACATCGGCGACGACGGCCGCGCGGCGCTCCCCTTCACCGTGCACGGCAGCGGCCGGGTGGCCGGCGGCGCGCTGACGATCGACGCCTCCTCCTCGAGCCAGTTCGTCAGCGGGCTCCTGCTCAGCGCGGCCCGGTTCGACGACGGCCTGCAGCTCCGGCACGAGGGGTCCCGCCTGCCCAGCCAGCCCCACATCGACATGACCCTCGCGGCGCTCCAGGCCCGCGGGGTGACCGCGAGCTCGGACGGCGACGGCCACTGGAGCGTCGCTCCCGGTGAGATCGCGGGCCGCGAGGTCGACATCGAGCCCGACCTCTCCAACGCAGCCCCCTTCCTCGCGGCCGCCCTCGTCGCCGGCGGCAGCGTCACCATCGGCGGCTGGCCCGCCGAGACGACGCAGGTCGGCGCCGACCTGGCCACGATCCTGCCCCTCCTCGGGGCGACGGTGACGCAGGACGGGGATCGCCTGACGGTCACCGGAACCGGCGTCATCCGCGGCATCTCGATCGACCTCTCGACCGGCGGCGAACTCGCGCCCGCGATCGTCGCCCTGGCGGCCCTCGCCGAGGAGCCGAGCGAGATCACCGGCATCGGTCACATCCGGCACCACGAGACCGACCGGCTCGCGGCCCTGGCAACCGAGATCAACAACCTCGGCGGCGAGGTCACCGAGCTGCCCGACGGTCTCGCGATCACCCCGCGGCCGCTGCACGGCGGGGTCTGGTCCAGCTACGCCGACCACCGGATGGCGACGGCCGGCGCGATCATCGGCCTCGCCGTCGACGGGGTTCTGATCGACGACATCGCCACCACCTCGAAGACCCTGCCCCAGTTCCCGGAGCTGTGGAAGAGTATCCTGCCGGCGCCCGCATGAGCTGGTGGACCGACGGCGACGGAGACGACGAGGACGAGTTCGACGCCTTCGACGAATCGATGATCCGGGTGCGCCCCAACCCGAAGGGCAACCGGCCGCGCACGAAGACCCGCCCGGCCCACGACGACGCGGTGCCGGGCCGGATCATGACGGTCGACCGCGGCCGGTTCTCGGTGCTCGTCGGCGAGGACACGCCCGAGGAGCGCGAGATCACCGCCTCCCGAGCCCGGGAGCTCGGCCGCACCCCCATCGTCACCGGCGACTGGGTCGATCTCGTCGGCGACGCCTCGGGCGAGGTGGGCACGCTCGCCCGCGTGGTCCGCGTCCACGACCGCAGCACGCTGCTGCGGCGCTCGGCCGACGACTCCGACGCCGTCGAGCGGGTGATCGTGGCCAACGCCGACCAGATGCTGATCGTGGTCGCCGCCGCGAACCCCGAGCCGCGCGCCCGGCTGATCGACCGCTATCTGGTGGCCGCGTTCGACGCCGGCATCACCCCGATCCTCTGCATCACGAAGACCGACCTCGCCGACCCCGCCGAGCTGCTCGCCGAATTCGCGTGCCTCGACATCCGCGTGATCACGCTGTCGCGCGACGACGTGCCGATCGACGAGCTCAACGAGCTGCTGGTCGGGCACACCACCGTGACGGTCGGGCACTCCGGCGTCGGCAAGTCGACCCTGGTGAACCAGCTCGTGCCCGGCGCCGATCGCGCGACCGGCGTCGTCAACACGGTCACCGGTCGCGGCCGGCACACCTCCTCCTCGACGATCTGTCTGCGCCTGCGGGCGGCTGACGGGCGGACCGGCTGGATCATCGACACCCCGGGCGTGCGCTCGTTCGGGCTGGGTCACGTCGACCCGGCGAACATCCTGAAGTCGTTCGCGGCGACCGCCCGGGTGCCGGAAGGGCCGCCGCCCGGCGGCATCCCGCTGACCGAGGCGCACGACTGGGAGATCGTCGACCGGGTCGAGGCGGGCGAGCTCGGCGAGAGCGGGCGTGCACGGCTCGAATCGCTGCAGAAGCTGATC
The DNA here is from genome assembly GCF_059691755.1 of Herbiconiux sp. 320_LB. Lineage (NCBI taxonomy): Bacteria > Bacillati > Actinomycetota > Actinomycetes > Micrococcales > Microbacteriaceae > Herbiconiux > Herbiconiux sp. 320_LB. Next base: position 64,772 of record NZ_JCAWAD010000003.1, read on the forward strand.
GCGCACACGGCCTGAGCGGGTGCTGCTTCAGCCGGGACGGGCGCTGCTCTAGCCTGGACGGGTGACCGATTCGTCCTCCGCCGCCGCTGCGTCCTCGCTCTCCTCTGCCGCGACCGGCTCTGCCGGTTCCCCGCTCTCGTCCGCCTCTGCAGGCTCCACGCCCTCGTCGCCGTCCCTCGCCGACGATCTCGCCCTGGCGCTCCGGCTCGCCGATCGGGCCGACGAGGTCTCCCGGGCCCGGTTCCGGGCGAACGACCTCGAGGTCACGACCAAGCCCGACATGACCCCGGTGTCGGATGCCGACAAGGCCGTCGAGCAGGCCATCCGCGCCGGGCTCGCGAGCGAGCGCCCCGGCGACTCCGTCTTCGGCGAGGAGTTCGGCACCGAGGGCGAGTCGACGAGGCAGTGGATCATCGACCCGATCGACGGCACGGCGAACTACGTGCGCGGTGTGCCCGTCTGGGCGACGCTGATCGGTCTGGTCGTCGACGGAGAGCCGGTCGTCGGCGTCGTGAGCTCGCCGGCGCTGGGCCGGCGCTGGTGGGGTGCACGGGGCCTCGGCGCCTTCACCACCGATGCCCTCGACGGGGGTACGGATGCGGTGCGCGCGATCCGCGCATCCCGGATCGCCGACCTCGCCGACGCCTCGATCAGCTACAACAGCTTCAAGGGCTGGGACGAGGAGGGGCGGCTGCCCGAGCTCACCGCCCTCACCCGGGCCGTCTGGCGCACGCGGGCCTACGGCGAGATGTGGTCGTACATGATGGTCGCGGAGGGCCAGCTCGAGGTCGCGGCCGAGTTCGACCTGCAGCCGTACGACATGGCGGCGCTCATCCCGATCGTCGAGGAGGCCGGCGGGCGGTTCAGCTCGGCCGAGGGCACGCCTGGCCCGTGGGGCGGGAGCGCCGTGGCGAGCAACGGGCTGCTGCACGAGGCGGTGCTCGGGATCATCCGCGCGTCGTGAACGCAGACGGCTAGCGGTGCAGGGTGCCGAGTTCGGCGCCGGACTGATCGGCGACCGTGGCGACGTCGTCGGCGATCGTGAGGGTGAAGGCCTTCGCGAGCCAGGTGTCGACGCCCTCGCAGAACATCGACGTGGCCGAGAGCTCGGCGAGGGTGATGACGCCCTTCTGCCCGGCCGACCAGGTGGCGGTGAGGCTGTTGCAGCCGTCGGAACCCGTGACCTTCCCGTCGGGCAGCAGCGTGAGCTCGGCGTCGGCGGGCTGATCGGTCGACCAGGTGCCGGTGACCACGGCCGACGCATCCTCGGGGTAGAGGGAGCACGCCGAGAGCGAGAGGGTGGCGACGAGGCCGACGAGCGCCAGCGCCGTCCGGCCGCCGGAGCGCCTTCCTCGATGGAGCGTGGTCATGGTGGTCCCTCCTCTGCCGACCACGCTAACAGCGTCGCCGGGCGCCGGTCGTCCCGGCCCGCCCCGAGCTCAGATGTTCGCCGCGAAGCTGCTCATGACGTGCTCGATGGCGGGGAGGTCGGCCGGATCCGCGATCGCCACCGAGACGACGAGCACGTAGCTCGCATCGCTCGGCTGCGCGACCACGATCACGTAGTCGCTCCGGCCGCCGCAGGAGCTGAAGTAGCGGTACTGGCCCTCGTAGACGCCGTCCGAATAGGCATCCGCCTTGACCGGGGTGCATTGGGCGGTCAGCCCCGCGAAGGTGTCGAAGATCGCATCCGGCGTCAGGTCGGGCGCGGCCTCCGCGGCCGAGAGGGTGACACCCGAAGTGCCCCAGGTCTCCTCGAAGGCCCGGAGGTCGGTGCTGGCCCGCACGTCGAGGAACTCGTGGCCGCCCGGGCCGGAGAAGGAGGCGCCGTCGACGTCGACCCAGTCGACCGGCACGTCGACGCTCAGCACTCCGGTGTCGTCGGTGATCGTGGTGTACTCGCGACCGTCGTCCCCTCCGGCCGAGGACGCCCCGACACCGGGGACGGTGACCTTCTCCAGCGCGGAGCCGTTGAACTGGCCCCGGTAGAACGCATCCTCAGACGGGCGGTAGACGTCGACGTCGATCGTGCCGTCGTCGCCCTGGGTCTGGATGACGTCGCAGTACTCTTCGAGCGTGCCGTCGGCGGCCAGGGTGGTGCCGGCCATCCGGAGCAGCACGTCGCCCGGCAGGATGCCCGCCGCGTCGGCCGGCGACCCGGCCTTGACCGAACTGACCCAGACGCCGACCGGGCTGCCGTCGTCGTCGGTGGGCAGTGCCTGCGCGTTCACGCCGAGGCTCTGCACGTCGTCGCCAGCGATCAGTTTGTCGAGCACCTCCCGGGTCTCGTCACGGTGGATCGCGAAGTTGGAGTCGAGTTCGCCGACGCTGGCGTAGTTGACCCCGACGACCTCCCCCTGCGCGTTGACCAGGGGCCCGCCCGAGTTGCCCGGCCGGATCTTGGCGTCGTGCTCGATGATGTGATCGATCGAGGCCCAGGCCGTGCGGCCCGCGGTGTCGTTCTTCGACACGATGCCCTCGGTGAGCGTGAACGCCGGGTCGCCGAGCGGGAAGCCGGCCGCGTAGACCTTCTCCCCCGTGGTGATGTCGTCTTTCTGCCAGGTGAGGAAGGGGAACCGGCCGCCCTCGACCTTGACGACGGCCAGGTCGAGGCACTCGGAGGAACCCAGCAGGCGCGCGTTGTGCACGTCTCCTCCGCCGCCGATCGTGACCTTCGTGGTGCCGGCACCCGCGACGACGTGGTTGTTCGTGACGATCAGGCCGCCGGCCGAGATCAGGAAGCCAGAGCCGAGGCCCGCCTGTTCGGCGCTCTGCCCGTCCTCCGGATTCGCGAAGGTGCCCTCGGACTCGATCTGCACGGTCGCGGACTGCACGGCGTCGAAGCCGCCGGCCGATCCCCCGCCGGAGCACGCCGCGAGTGACCCCGCGGCGACGAGGGCGACGACGGCCGCCACGGGGCGCAGCGCGACGGGGCGGCGACGACGGCTGCGAGAGTGGGTGCGGATGCGGGACATGGCGACTCCTGATCATGAGCATTTCTCCGATACGGAGCCAGCATAGCGGGAGTCGAGCGATTCTCACCTCCCGTCCTGGCAGCATCCGGTTCTAGACTGACGACGATGAGACTTCTCCTGATCCGCCATGGCCAGACGATCGACAACGTGCGGGGCGAGCTCGGCACCGCCATCCCGGGCCCCGGGCTGACCGACCTGGGCCGGGCCCAGGCCGCCGCGGTGCCGGGAGCGCTCGAGGGCGTGCCGATCGATGCGATCTTCACCTCGGTGATGGTGCGCACGCAGGAGACCGCCGCGCCCCTGGCCGCCGCCCGCGGCATCACGCCCGTCGTGCTCGAGGGGCTGCAGGAGATCACGGCCGGCGATCTCGAGGGCCGCTCCGACAAGGAGGCTGTCAAGACCTACCTGACCACCCTGTTCGCGTGGTGGACCGACTTCTCCGCCCGCATCCCCGGGGGCGAGGACGGCACCGAGTTCTACGCCCGCTACGACGCCGCGGTCGCCGCGATCCGCGAGGAGTTCCCGAACGGGACGGTCGCGATCGTCAGCCACGGCGCCGCGATCCGCACCTGGGCCGCCTGGTCGTCGGAGAACGTCGACGCCGAGTTCAGCCGCACCCACGGCCTGGAGAACACCGGCATGGTCACGCTGGAGTCCACCGAGACCGGCTGGATCGAGGTCGATTGGCACGAGGATCCGCTGGGCGGCGACGCGCTGGAGGACGAAGGGGCGCCGGATCCGACCGGCGAGGCCGTGGCCTAACATCAGAGCATGACCACCCCGCCGCCGCTGGACACCGCGCATTTCGAGGTCTGGGCCGACTTCGTGCTGAGCTACACGCGCGTGATGCGCCTGATCGAGAAACGGCTCCGGGCCTCCGCGGGGCTCACCTGGGCGCAGTACGACGTGCTCTACAACCTCAGCACCGGGCCCGAGGAGGGCTTGTCGGTCACCGGGCTCTCGCGCACCCTGCTCTACAGCAGCGGATCGGCGAGCAACCTGGTGGGCAGCATGGAGAAGGCCGCCCTGGTCGACCGCGAGCAGTCGGCGAGCGACCGGCGGGTGAGCCTGATCCGCATGACGGCGAAGGGCCGCGCCGCGTTCGAGGCCGCGACCGACGACGTGCTGGAGGTCGTGCGCGAAGAGTTCGCCGCGCCTCTCGCCGACGACGAGCTGCCGGCGGTGGCGGCGTTCCTCCGCCGCATCCGCGAGGCCGACCCCAACCTGCGCCGCCCGCCCTATGACCTCCCGGTCACCCTCCCCTGAGAGTCGTCGAAGCGACGCTCGGGGCCGCAGGCCTCCGACGGGGAGAGTGTCAACAACGTGCGACAGCGGCCGGGTGGTGGAGATGGGGGGAATTGAACCCCCGTCCATCGCTGTGATTCTGCGCCTTCTACGGGCGTAGCCTGTTGAGGCGTTCTACTCGGCTCCGACCTTTGCTACAGGCATCTAGGTCGACGAGCCCAGTCCCAGTGCAAGTCCCGCGTGGCCCTGAGGCACGACCACGCAGCAATCTCTCTAGATAATGCCGGAACCCGGGTAGAGAGCATTCCCGGACCGACAGTTGCTATTTAGCTAGGAAGGAAGACCTAGGCCGCGAGGGCGAAGGTGGCCTTCTTGGCCGCAACAGTGCTGTTTGAATTGGCACTTATATTTTGCGGAGGGCGTTAACGAGATAACCCCGCATCCTCGACCCGCTTCTCGCAGTTTCGCAGGCAATGTCGAAACCGATCATCCCCGCGGTGGGTCGCTGTCGCACGCTGTTGAGTTGTGAACACCGCCCGGGACGAATCCCGCGCAGCCTTCGACTATACCGCATGGAATATCGTTGAGGCATGTCAGAGACCATCATCACCGTCGCCGGCCACGGTCGCCTGCGACGGAACCCGGAACGAGCCCGCGTGCGTATCGGCGTCGGCTTCGAGGGGTCCAAGCGCGACAGCGTGCTCGCGGCCACCCGCGCCGCCCACGAGTCGCTCACCGGCTCGCTCGATTCGATCCTCGACGAGGATCACGGGCCCGTGGTCAGCTGGCACTCCGAGCAGATCAGGGTCTGGGGCCAGCGCCCCTGGAGCCAGGACGGCACCCGCCTCCCGGTTGAGTTCCACAGCGCCGTCTTCGTCGACGCCGAGTTCGACGACTTCGAGGCGCTCTCCGAGTGGATCGACGTCGTCGCCATCCGCGAGGGCATCGCCGTCGACGGGATCGAGTGGCTGCTCTCCCGCGAGACCGAGGCCGTGCTCCACACCGAGGCCCGGCATCAGGCGATCGAGGATGCGCTGACCAAGGCCCGCGAATACGCCGACGCGCTCGGCCTCGGCGGCCTCACCGCGCTCTCGCTCTCCGATCCGGGGCTGCTCGACGACCCGGTCGCCGCGGGTGGGGGCCGGCCGATGGCCCTGATGGCCTCGGCCAAGTCGGTTCCGGGCGGCGGCGGGATGGAACTGCGGCCCAGCGCGATCGAGATCGAGGCGGCCGTGCACGCGCGCTTCCGCGCCGAGAGCGGAGCGCTCTGATGGCCCCCGTCTCCAACGCGCCCGCTCTGCCCGAGCTCTCCGGGCGCACCTACGTCGTGACCGGGGGCACCGGCGGCCTCGGCTACTGGGCGAGCGAACAGCTCGCCGCCGCCGGCGCCTCCGTGGTGGTCGCTGCCCGGAGCCCGGAGAAGGGCGAAGCCGCGCTCGCCTCGCTGGAACGGAACGTCCCCGGCGCCGACGCCCGGTTCGTGCGGGTGGATCTGGCCGACCTGGCCTCGGTCGAGCAGGGCGCGGCCGAGCTCGCCGCACTCCCCCGGATCGACGCCCTGATCGCCAACGCGGGCATCCTTTCGACCGGCGGCGGCCGCACCGAGACGGTCGACGGCTTCGAGACGATGATGGGCACCAACCTGCTGGGCCACTTCGCCCTGATCGGCCGGCTGCTGCCGGCGTTGCAGGCGCACCCGGGTTCACGGGTGGTGAGCCTCGGCAGCATCAGCCACGAGTTCAACCAGCTCGACCTCGACGACCTGCAGAGCGACCACGGCCGCTTCAAGCAGTTCCGCAGCTACGGCCGCTCCAAGCTCGCCGTGATGACCTTCGCCTTCGAGCTCGACCGGCGACTCCGGGCGGCCGGGTCGCCGCTCGCGAGCCTGGTCGCGCATCCCGGTTTCGCGATCGACCAGTTGGCGCCGCACCGCGACATCCTGCCGACGCCCAAGACGGCCGGCACGCTCGTGCGGGCCGCCTCCCAGGTGATGGCCCAGGGCAAGGATGCGGGGGCCTGGCCGATCGTGGCCGCCGCGACCGACGACCGAGCGGCCGGTGGCCAGTACTGGGGGCCGAACGGCTGGCGCCAGCTGAAGGGGCGCCCCGCGGTCGTCACGGCCAAGCAGTACGCGCGCGATCCCGCCGTCGCCCGACGGCTCTGGACCGAGGCCGAGCGCCTGACAGGGGTTGGCTACGCCCTCTGAGAGCGGTTCGGCGTCACCAGGGACGGGCCGGATGTCGGAGCCGCCGCCGGCCCGGACGCCGGACTAGTCGCCGAGGTTGCGGCGGCTCGAGATGGCGCGATCCGCCTCGCGCTTGTCCTGCCGCTCGCGCAGCGCCTGCCGCTTGTCGTACTCGCGCTTGCCCTTGGCGACCGCGAGTTCGACCTTCGCGCGTCCGTCGCTGAAGTAGAGCTTCAGCGGCACGAGGGTGTAACCGCCCTCTTTGGTCTTGTTGTGGATCTTGAGGATCTGCTCCTTGTGGAGCAGCAGCTTGCGCTTGCGACGTGGCGGGTGGTTGTTCCAGGTGCCCTGGTTGTACTCGGGGATGTGCACCGCATCCAGCCACGCCTCGCCGCCGTCGATGAAGGCGTAGCCGTCGACCAGCGACGCCCGCCCCTCACGAAGGGACTTCACCTCGGTGCCGGTGAGGACGAGGCCGGCCTCGTAGGTGTCCTCGATCGTGTAGTCGTGTCGCGCCTTGCGGTTGGTCGCGACGACCTTCTCTCCGCGTTCGCGTGGCACGGTGCACTCCTGGGGTCGGGGTCGATGAAACGGATGATGGGCTGCCGAACGAACGGCAGCCCACCATTGTAGCGGCGTCTAGACCTTGAGGTAGCGGGTGATGGCCACTTTCGCCGAGAGTGCGGCCAGCGCGGCCCCCAGTAGGATCAGGATGGGCGCCACGATCAGGGCGTCGCCGATGTCGACGAACGACGTGAAGGGCAGCTGCTGCACCAGGAAGTCGCGGACGAAGAACTTGACGATCGCGACCATCGCGGCACCGGCGAGCACCGAACCGATCAGCGAGGCGATGACCCCTTCGAGGATGAACGGGGTCTGGATGAACCGGTTCGACGCGCCCACCAGACGCATGATCCCGAGCTCCCGTCGCCTCGAGAAGGCGGAGAGCCGGATCGTGGTGGCGATCAGCAGCACGGCGGCGACGAGCATGAGTGCCGCGACGCCGATCGCGGTGTAGCTGGCCGCATTCAGGATCGAGAAGATCTGCTCGAGGTAGCTCCGCTGGTCGGTCACGCTGTCGACGCCGGGGAGGCCGGACAGGCTCTCGACGAGCACGTCGGACTGCGTGGGGTCTTTGAGGTTGACCCAGAAGGTCTCGTTCAGCAGGTCGGAGGTCACGTACTCGGTGACCGGGTTGCCGGCGAACTGCTTCTGGAAGTTCTCGAAGGCCTGCTCGTGGTCTTCGAAGTAGAAGCGGTCGATGAAGGGCGCGAGGGTCGAGCCCTCGAGCTGCGCCTGCACCGCATCCTTCTGCTCCTGGTTGGCCTCGCCGCCGGCGCAGTTCTCACCGCCCGAGGTCGCGGTGCACATGTAGACGGCGACCTGGGCCTTGTCGTACCAGAAGTTCTTCATCTGCCCGATCTGCATCTGCAACAGGATCGCGGCACCCACGAAGGTGAGCGAGATGAAGGTGACGAGGACGACCGAGATCACCATCGACACGTTGCGACGGAGACCGGTGCCGACCTCGCCGAGGATCAGTGCGAATCTCACGTCGTCGGCCCCACGTTCTGGTCGTTGTCGCGGGCGGCCGGGGCGCCGGGCGCGCGCAGGCCGAGCTTCTCGGCCAGGGTGAGCGACTCGGTGGCCGGGTCGCGCGGATCGGGTTGCTGCTGCTGCGGCGGCATCGGCGGCGCGACATGCTGCGTGGGTGCCTGCTGCGGGGCGGACGCCGGCTGCTGGTACTGCGGAGCCTGGGACTGCTGTGGCGGCACGGGCTGACGGGACTGCTGCACGGGCGGCACCGGCTGCGAGGCGCGCTGGTACTCCTGGTACTGCTGCTGAGCGGGCACGGTGACGGGCTCGCGCACCTGTTCGGCCGGGTACTGCACCGGCGTCGAGGTGGTGACGGGAGGAAGCGGCGGCGCGCTGCGCGGCGGCGCGACGTGCGGCTGGGCGGGGCCGGCGGGGCGGACGAGACCCTCCGAGAGGGCGATCTCCGCGGTGAGGCCGGAATCCTGCAGAGCGATCTCCGCGGTCATCCCGTACCCGCCCTGGTCTTCGTCGCGCACGATCTGCCCGCTGACCAGCTCGATCACGCGACGCTTCATGTGGTCGACGATCGCGTTGTCGTGGGTGGCCATGACGACCGTGGTGCCACCGGCGTTGATGCGCTCGAGGACGGTCATGATGCCCGCACTGGTCGAGGGGTCGAGGTTGCCCGTGGGCTCGTCGGCCAGCAGCACGGCGGGCTTGTTGACGACCGCGCGGGCGATGGCCACGCGCTGCTGCTCACCACCGGAGAGCTCGTGCGGCAACCGGTTCGCCTTCTCGGCGAGACCGACCATCTGCAGCACGTCGGGCACCGCCTCCTGGATGAACCCGCGCGACTTGCCGATGACCTGCAGCGTGAACGCGACGTTGTCGAAGACGTTCTTGCCCGGCAGCAGCCGGAAGTCCTGGAAGACCACGCCGAGGTTGCGCCGGAAGTAGGGCACCTTGCGGTTGGAGATCGCGTTGAGATCCTGCCCCAGCACGTGGATGTTGCCGGCGGTCGGCCTGTCCTCCTTGAGGATCAGACGCAGGAAGCTGGACTTGCCCGAGCCCGAGGCGCCGACGAGGAAGACGAACTCCCCGCGGAGGATCTCGAGGTCGACGGAGTTGAGGGCGGGCCGCTTCGTGCCCTTGTACGTCTTGGTTACCTGATCAAACCGAATCATGACGTGATGACTCTAAGCAGGGCCCCGCGGAATCGGTCGCGCGACTCGCTGGACACGCCGATTCATAGGATTCACACGATCGACGGGCGGGCCGCGCCGCCGGTCGCTGCGCCGGCCACGCCCCCCGGGGATGCCGTCGAGGGACGCCTCGCGGGCGTCAGTCCTTGTCCGGACGCTTCCGCCACTTGATGCCGGCCGCGATGAACCCGTCGAGGTCGCCGTCGAAGACCGCGGAGGGGTTGTTGACCTCGTACTCCGTACGGAGGTCTTTGACCATCTGGTACGGCGCGAGCACGTAGCTGCGCATCTGGTCGCCCCAGCTCGCGGTGATCGTGCCGGCGAGCTCCTTCTTCTGGGCCGCCTCCTGCTCGCGCTGGATCAGGAGCAGTCGCGACTGCAGCACCCGCATCGCCGCGGCGCGGTTCTGGATCTGGCTCTTCTCGTTCTGCATCGAGACGACGGTGCCGGTCGGGAGGTGCGTGATGCGCACCGCGGAGTCGGTGGTGTTGACCGACTGACCACCGGGCCCCGAGGAACGGAAGACGTCGACGCGGATGTCGTTCTCCGGGATCTCGATCGCCTCGGTCTCCTCCATCAGCGGGATGACCTCGACCGCGGCGAAGCTGGTCTGCCGCTTCCCGGCCGCACCGAACGGACTCATCCGCACCAGGCGGTGCGTGCCCGCCTCCACGCTCAGGGTCCCGAAGGCGTAGGGGGCGTCGACCTCGAAGGTGGCCGACTTGATCCCGGCTTCTTCGGCGTAGCTCGTGTCCATCACCGTGGTGGGGTAGTTGTGCTTCTCGGCCCAGCGGAGGTACATCCGCATCAGCATCTCGGCGAAGTCGGCGGCATCCACACCACCGGCGCCGGAGCGGATGGTGATGACGGCCGGGCGCGGGTCGAACTCGCCGTTCAGCAGCGTCTGCACCTCGAGCTCGCCGAGAACCTTCTGGATCGAGACGAGCTCGACGCGGGCCTCCTCGGCCGACTCCTCGTCACCGGCCTCGTTGGCGAGCTCGATCAGCACCTCGAGGTCGTCGAGCCGGCTCTGGATGCTCTCGATCTTCGCGAGCTCGCCCTGTCGGTGGCTGAGGGCGCTGGTGACCTTCTGGGCCTTGGCCGTGTCGTCCCAGAGATCGGGTGCGCCGGCCTCCTCGCTCAGCCGGGCGATCTCGGCGGTGAGGGCGTCGACGTCGACCACCGCCCGGATGTCGTCGAAGGTGCTTCGCAGCTGTGCGATCTGTTCTGAAAGGTCAAGGTCCAACATCGTGCGCCCAGTCTAGCGGCGGGAAGGTATTTCACAGGCGTAAAGTAGTTCAGATGACCACCGCGACCGACGACTTCCGCTTCCGGTCCATCGCCCTGCCCGCGCTGCTGCCGTCGCTGCTGTTCGGGATCGGCGAGGGGGCGGTCATCCCGGTGATCCCGGCCGTCGCCTCCTCGCTCGGCGCGGGGCTGGCCGGGGCCGGGCTGATCGCGGCGATGATCGTGGTCGGGCAGCTCGCGGGCGACATCCCGAGCGGCTGGGTGGTCTCCAAGATCGGCGAACGCCGCTCGATGATCGGCGCCGCCGTGCTCTCCATCGGCGCCGTCACACTCGCCCTGTTCGCGGTGAACGCCGCGATGTTCGGCGTCGGCATCTTCCTCCTGGGGCTCTCCGCCGCGGTCTTCGCGCTGGCCCGGCAGGCCTTCATGACCACCTTCGTGCCGGTCCGCATCCGGGCCAGGGCGCTGTCGACCCTAGGCGGCTCGTTCCGGGCCGGCTGGTTCATCGGGCCGTTCCTCGGCGCACTGCTGATCGGCGTGACGGGGTCGGTGCAGGCCGCCTTCCTCCTCCACATCCTCTGCGCCGTCATCGTGCTCGTGGTGCTGCTGGTGATGAGCGACCCGACCGAGACGATGGTGCGGCCCGACACCGGGCAGCAGTTCGTGCAGGAGGAGTCGACCGGGCTCTTCCGCACCATCTGGCAGAACCGCGGAGTGCTCGTTCGGGTCGGCTCGGGCGCCGGCGTGGTCGGCGGTCTCCGCGCGAGCCGGCTCGCCATCCTGCCGCTCTGGGCCGTGAGCATCGGGCTCTCGGAGCAGACGACGGCCCTCGTCGTGGGCATCGGCGCCGCCGCCGACTTCGCCCTGTTCTACACCAGCGGTCAGATCATGGACCGGTTCGGCCGGCTGTGGAGCGTCGTGCCGTCGATGATCGGGATGGGGCTCGCCCTGCTCACCCTCTCCTTCACGCACGACCTGCCCGGGGCCGTCCACTGGTTCATCGTGGTCGCGATCGTCATGGGCGTCGCGAACGGGGTGGGCAGCGGGATCATCATGACGCTCTCGGCCGATCTCGCCCCGCGGCAGGATCCGGCACCGTTCCTCGGCGCCTTCCGCTTCACCGCCGACGCCGGGGCCGCACTCGCCCCGCTCGCGGTGTCGGCGATCGTCGCCGTGGCGTCGCTGTCGCTGGCGACCGGGGTCGTCGGGATCGTCGGGATCGCGGGCGCCGGCATCCTCGCCCGCAACATCCCCCGGTACGTGCCGCACCGGAAGCCCGCCTGACATGCCGCGCGTCGGCTGACCCTTTAGCGCGTCGCCTGACCCTGCCGCGCGTCGGCTGAAAGCCTGCCGAGGCCGTGCCTCTACACTGGAATCCAGCGTGCGGGAGTGGTGGAATTGGCAGACACGCAGGATTTAGGTTCCTGTGCTTTCGAGCGTGAGGGTTCAAGTCCCTTCTCCCGCACTCACCGACGACTGGAGAACCGACCGTGATCGCCGCTGCAGCACCTGCCGCCCTCATCCCCTGGCTCGACCCCAACACCCTGCTCGGCGGCGTGTTCGGGCCGGTGGCCCTCCTGATCGTCTGCGCGATCGTCTTCGCCGAGACCGGCCTGCTCGTCGGCTTCCTCCTGCCCGGAGACACACTGCTGTTCTTCACCGGCGTGCTCGCCGTCACCGGCAAGTTCGGCGTCGACATCTGGTGGGTGTGCCTGGCGATCTCGCTCGCGGCCTTCCTCGGCGGCGAGGTCGGCTACCTCATCGGTCACAAGCTCGGCCCGCGCGTGTTCGAACGCAAGGAGTCCGGGCTCTTCAGCGTCAAGAACGTCGAGCGCACGAACGCCTTCTTCGAGCGCTTCGGCGGGTTCGCCGTGATCGTGGCCCGCTTCGTACCGATCGTGCGCACCTTCGCGCCGATCGCCGCCGGCGTCGGCCACATGAACTACCGCCGCTACTCGCTCTACAACGGGATCGGCGCGCTCATCTGGGGCTCCGGCATCACCCTGCTCGGCTTCGGTCTCGGCCAGATCCCGTTCGTGCGCGAGTTCGCGGAGAAGTACCTCGACATCGTGCTGATCGCCGTCGTGGTGCTCACGGTCATCCCGACGGTCTTCCACTACGTGCGCACCTCGCGCGAGGCGAAGAAGAACCTCCGGGCCGCCGACGCCGAAGAGGTCGAGGTCACCGGCGCCGCCGAGAAGCTGACCCTCGAGCCCGAGGTCTTCGGCAACGACCTCGACACGAACCCGCGTCCCTGAGCCGGCACCGGGCCTGACCCGGCATCGGGCCTGAACGGGCATCGTGCCTGAACGGGCATCGGGCCCGGGTCGCCGCGTCAGACGTGCGGCGACTCCTCGTGCCGGGCGTGCTCGGCCGGCTCGATCTGGAAGGTCGAGTGCTCGACGTCGAAGTGCGACGACAGGCAGGCGCCGAGCGAGTCCAGCAGCGGCCCGGTCTCACCGCGCTCGAACACCTCGCGTTCGACGACCACGTGGGCCGAGAAGACGTACCGGCCCGAGGTGATGGCCCAGACGTGCACGTCGTGCACGTCGACCACGCCGGGCTCGTCGAGGATGTGAGCGCGGATGCCCTGCACATCCATGTCCGAGGGGGTCGACTGATTGAGCACCGACACCACGTCGCGCAGCAGCGAGACGGCGCGCGGGACGATCATGGCGGCGATCGCGAGGGAGGCGATCGCATCCGCCCGCTCGAAGCCGGTGGTCAGGATGACGACGGCCGCGATGATCACGGCGATCGACCCGATCAGGTCGCCGAGCACCTCGAGGTAGGCCCCGCGCATGTTGATCGAGCTCTTCGCGCCGCCGCGGAGGATCATCAACGAGACGAAGTTCGCGACGAGACCGATCCCCGCCACGATCAGCATCAGCCCGCCCCGCACCTCCCCGGGATCCGAGGCGATCAGCCGCCCGACCGCCTCGAAGGTCACGAAGACCGCGACGACGATCAGGATGAGGCTGTTGATCAGCGCGCCGAAGACCTCGGCCCGCTGGTAGCCGTAGCTGTGCCGCTCGTTCGCCGGGCGGGCCGCGACGATCGTGGCGATCAGCGCCACGACGAGGCCGATCAGGTCGGAGAGCATGTGACCGGCGTCGGCGAACAGCGACAGCGAGCCGGTGAGCACGGCGCCGACGGCTTCGACGACGAGCACGGTCGCCACGATCGCGATGGCGATCGTCAGTCGGGAGCGGTTCGCGCCGGCGCCGTGGGAGTGCGAGTGGCCCCCGCGTGCGGCGCCGGCGGATGCCGTGTCGCCGACGGTTCCCTGCGTCTCGCCGGCCGCGTGCGAGGCGGCAGGCGAGGTGTCGTGAGCGGTGTCCGCGCCGTGCGGGCGCGCCACATGCCCGCTCGCCGGGCCGCAGCCCGACGGTTCGCGGTGCTCGTGCCCGGTGCCCTCGTCGCTCATCACGACAACGATAACCGCCGCGGAGCGCGGTCGGGCGGGTCTGGCGCTAGTCGGGAATGAGGGTCGTTCTCAGCACCGGGATCGCCTCGGCGAAGGCGCGGGCCCGGTGGCTGACCGCGTTCTTCTCGTCGGGGGTCAGCTCGGCCGCGGTGACCTCCGAGCCGTCCGGGATGAACAGGGGGTCGTAACCGAATCCCCCGCCGCCGTGCGGAGTCTCCGCGAGCCGGCCTCGCCAGGTTCCGGCGACGACCGTCTCGAATCCGGTCGCGGGGACGACGATCGCGATGTGGCAGGCGAACTCCGCCCCGCGGTCGGCCTCGTGCACGTCGGCGAGCTGGTCGACCAGGAGGGCGAGGTTCGCGTCGGATCCCCGGCCGTGACCGGCCCAGCGGGCCGAGAAGATGCCGGGGGCCCCGCCCATCACGTCGACGCAGATCCCCGAGTCGTCGGCGAGGGCGGGCAGGCCGGTGTGGGCTGCGGCCGTGCGCGCCTTGATCAGCGCGTTCTCGGCGAAGGTCGTGCCGTCCTCCACCGGCTCCGGGCCGTCGTAGGCGACGATCTCGAGCTCGGGCAGCTCTGTGCCGAGGATGGCCTGGAACTCGGCGACCTTGTGGGCGTTGTGGGTGGCCAGGACGACGCGCATCCGGATCCCCTCCCCTACTCGGCGTCGGTGGTCGAGGCGAGCACCGACGCCTGCAGCGCCGTGAGCTCGGTGGTGCCGACGAGAGCCAGGTCCAGCAGGGAGTCGAGCTCGCGGCGGTCGAAGGGCGCGCCCTCGGCGGTGCCCTGCACCTCGACGAAGAGGCCGCGCCCGGTGACGACGACGTTCATGTCGGTCTCGGCCCGCACGTCCTCGACGTAGGCGAGGTCGAGCATGGGGGCGCCGTCGATGATCCCGACCGACACCGCCGCGACGCTGTCGAGCAGGGGCTTGGACTTCTGGCCGATGAACTTCTTGGTGCGGGCCCACTCGATCGCGTCGGCCATCGCCACGTAGGCGCCGGTGATCGCGGCGGTGCGCGTGCCGCCGTCGGCCTGCAGCACGTCGCAGTCGATCACGATCGTGTTCTCGCCGAGCGCCTTCATGTCGACCACCGCGCGGAGCGACCGGCCGATCAGGCGGGAGATCTCGTGGGTACGGCCGCCGATGCGGCCCTTGACCGACTCGCGGTCCATCCGGTCGTTCGTCGAGCGCGGCAGCATCGAGTACTCCGCGGTCACCCAGCCCTTGCCGGAGCCGGACTTCCAGCGCGGCACGCCGTTCGTGAAGGAGGCCGTGCAGAGCACCCGGGTCTTGCCGAACGAGATCAGTGCCGAGCCCTCGGCCTGGTCGCTCCAGCCGCGCTCGATGGTCACCTGACGGAGCTGGTCGGCGGTGCGGCCGTCTTTACGCGGGGCGGATGCCTGGGGGTCGGTCACGATGTTCTCCTCTGATGGGGGATGGTGATGGTGCCGGTCTCGACGAGTTCGACGCGCGAGACCTCGGGGCCGAGGAACTTCTCGGCCAGGCGCAGGAACTCCTCGGCGCTGCGGCCGGTGGCCTCGTATCGGTAGGTGGGCGGTGTCGGGGAGGTGCGCTCGATCCCGGTGCGCACGAGGGTGCGGTAGACGTCGTTGGCGGTCTCGGTGTCGCTGGAGACCAGACGCACCCCCTCGCCGACGACGTAGGAGATCGCTCCCTTGAGGAACGGGTAGTGCGTGCAGCCGAGCACGAGGGTGTCGATCCCCTGGTCGACCAGTGGCTGGAGATAGCCCTCGGCGAGGGAGACGAGCTCGCGGCTCGTGGTGTCGCCGGCCTCGACGAAGCGGACGAACTCCGGGCAGGCCTGGGTGAACAGCTCCAGGTGCGGAGCGGCGGCGAAGGCGTCGTTGTAGGCCCGGGAGGTGATCGTCGCCGTGGTGCCGATCACGCCGACGCGGTTGTTGCGGGTGACCGTCACCGCAGTGCGCACCGCCGGCTGGATGACCTCGACGACGGGCACGCTGTACCGCTCCCGCGCATCCCGCAGCATCGCCGCGGAGGCCGTGTTGCAGGCGATGACGAGCATCTTGACGTCTTGGGCGACCAGGTCGTCGAGCACCTCGAGCGCGTAGCGCCTCACGTCGGCGAGCGGCTTGGGGCCGTACGGCGAGTGGGCGGTGTCGCCGACGTAGAGGATGGACTCCTGGGGCAGCTGGTCCCGCACCGAGCGGGCGACCGACAGTCCGCCGACCCCGGAGTCGAAGATCCCGATCGGCGCATCACTCACGGTGGACAAGCCTAGTCCGCCATCCTGGGTGGCCCTTTATGCTCGGATTGTGACCCCTTCCACCGGATCGACCCCCTCCTCGAACGCTGCGGGCTCCACCGCGCTGCTCACCGATCGCTACGAGCTCACCATGATCGACGCGGCCATCCGGGCCGGGACCCATGACCGGCCGAGCGTCTTTGAGGCCTTCGGGCGCACGCTCCCCCGCGGTCGCCGCTACGGGGTCGTCGCC
Organism: Herbiconiux sp. 320_LB; assembly: GCF_059691755.1. Taxonomy (NCBI): domain Bacteria; kingdom Bacillati; phylum Actinomycetota; class Actinomycetes; order Micrococcales; family Microbacteriaceae; genus Herbiconiux; species Herbiconiux sp. 320_LB. Next base: position 81,071 of record NZ_JCAWAD010000003.1, read on the forward strand.
GGCACCGGGCGGCTGCTGCAGCTGATCGCCGACTTCCGCTTCGGCGAGGCCGAGCTCGACTACCTGCGTGCGAACGCGATCGTGAGCCCCGCCACCCTCGACTGGCTCGCCGACTACCGCTTCTCCGGCACGATCTCGGGGTATCGGGAGGGCGAGGTCTACTTCCCCAACTCCCCGCTGCTCGTCGTCGAGTCGAGCTTCGCCGAGGGGGTGCTGCTGGAGACCCTCATCCTGAGCGTGCTCAACTACGACTCCTCGGTCGCGGGCGCGGCGGCCCGGATGGTCTCGGCCGCGCGCGGGCGGCCGCTGGCCGAGATGGGCTCGCGCCGCACCGGCGAGCGGTCGGCCGTCGCGGCCGCACGCGCCGCCTACATCGCCGGCTTCGGCGCCACCTCGAACCTCGAGGCCGGCCGCAGCTGGGGGGTGCCCACGATGGGCACCGCCGCACACGCCTTCACGATGCTGCACGACAGCGAGGAGGAGGCCTTCCGCGCCCAGGTCGACGCCCTCGGCCCGTCGACGACCCTGCTGGTCGACACCTACGACGTGCCGACCGGCGTCGAGACGGCGGTGCGGGTGGCCGGGCCCTCGCTCGGCGCCGTGCGCCTGGACTCGGGCGACCTGCTCACCCTGGTCGGCTCGGTGCGCGAGCAGCTCGACGCCCTCGGCAACACCGGCACGAGGATCACCGTCACCAACGACCTCGACGAGTTCGCGATCGCGGCGCTGGCCGCCACCCCGGTCGACTCCTACGGGGTCGGCACCTCGGTCGTCACGGGCTCCGGCTCCCCTGCGGCGGGCATGGTCTACAAGCTCGTCGCCCGTCAGGGCTCCGACGGCGCCTGGGTGTCGGTGGCCAAGAAGTCGGCCGACAAGGCGACGCACGGCGGGCGCAAGCATCCGATCCGCCTGCAGGACTCCTCGGGCCGTGCGGTCTCCGAGACCGTCTTCGTCGGTGAGGCGGCGCCTCAGGATGCACGGGGCCGGGCCCTCCACGTGCCCCTCGTCGTCGAGGGGGTCGCCCTGCCTGAGCACCTCGGGGCGGCGGGTGTCGAGGCCGCGCGCGAGCACTGCCGTTCGGCGCTGGCCGAGCTGCCGGACCAGGCGTTCCGGCTCGCGGCCGGCGATCCGGTCATCCCGACGGTGTACCGGCAGGTCTAGCCGCTCACCCGGACCCTACTCGTCGAGCAGGCGCTCGTAGATCTCCTTGCAGGTGGGGCAGATCGGGAACTTCTCGGGGTCGCGCCCCGGGGTCCACTTCTTGCCGCACAGGGCCTTGACGGGCTTGCCGGTCATCGCCGACTCGAGGATCTTGTCCTTCTCCACGTAGTGCGAGAAGCGCTCATGGTCACCGGGATCGATGTTCTCGGTGTTGAGGAGCTCCTCGAGCTCGCGATCGAGGGTGGTGGTGCCGCCTCCGCCGTCCGGGAGACCGCCGGGTTCGTCGACCCGTGCGAATGCCGCAGTGTTCATGGAGTCGATTCTAGATCGGGTTTCAGTTGCGCTGGGCGGCGGCGAGGATCTCGGGCCCACGGCGGTTGAAGATCGCCGCTCCCGCCGCGACGCCGCCGACGAGCACCACGACGCCGACGCCGAGACCGGTCCACAGCGACATCCAGAAGTACTCCGGGTCGACGAAGACGCCGAGCACGCCGTACACGATCGAGGGCAACGAGAGCAGCACCGTGCCGACGAACGAGAACGCCGGGGCGATGACGGAGGTGGCGCCCGTGGACTGGGGCTGGCTGAACGCACTGTCACCGGGCCGCGCCGCCGCGTAGGGGAACCGGGCCGAGAAGATGCTGCCGAGCCCGAGGCCGGTGAGCACGAGGCAGGTGCTCGCGCCGAGCACCGCGGGGAGGGCGTCGAAGTCGTTCGCGAACAGCACGCTGAGGAAGGAGCCGATGCCGATCAGCGGGATGGCGATGAACACGGCCGGGAACATCCGGCCGATCCGGTCGGCGAGCCCCACCCGGCCGGCGACCACGTGCAGCCAGATGGCGGTGTTGTCGAAGGCCACGTCGTTGTGCACGACCCAGCCGATGAACACGCACATGATCGGCACCGGCAGCAGGGCGGTGTACTCGATCGGCACGCCCACGAAGGCGAGCACGGCGACGGCGACGATCGGCACGACCGGCACGATCAGCAGCTGGGCGTAGTAGCGCGCATCCCGAGCCCAGTAGGTGAGCGAGCGGGCCGCCACGGCACCGGTCGGTGTGGTCGGGGTGCGGCCGAACCAGCCGAGGCCGATGTGGTCGCGTTCGGGCTGCTCGCGCCCGGGGGTCACGAGCATCAGGGAGACCAGCCCGCGCCAGGCGAGCCAGAGCAGGGCCACGGTCGCCACGGCGATCAGCAGCTTGAGCACTGCGAACACCCACTGGCCGTTCGCGGCGTCGGCGGGCACGGCCCAGACGGCGCCGAACGGGGTCCAGCTGAGCACGCTCTCGAGCGAGGCGAAGAAGCCGTTGCCGGTGGAGCCGCCGACGATCATCACCAGGGCGATGCCGGGCACGACGATCAGGATGGCGAGCACCCCGATCGTGGCGCCGATCTCCCGCGCCCGGCGGGTGTTCAGGGCGAACCCGGCGATCGAGACGGCCAGGCGTGCACCGAGGATGCAGGTCACCGGGGCGACGATCGCCGCGAGCACGGCCAGCAGCGTGGATCCGGGAGAACGCGACCAGGTCACGATCGTGGCGAGCGAGACGACGGTCACGACGATCGAGGGCACGCTGATCAGGGAGGCGACGGCCACGCCGCGCGCGATCTTCGCATCCGAGACCCCGAACAGCGAGAACGATCTCGGATCCATCGAGTCGCGCACCCCGAAGACCAGGGGCAGGAAGAAGAAGCCCAGCACCAGGAGCGAGCCGCCGATGACGACGACGGTGCGCGCCAGCACGGGCTCGGCGTCGCGGAGGGACACCAGGGAGATCACGAGCGCGATCGCCATCGCGATCCCGTACAGCACCCCGATCAGGATGCCCACCAGCTGGGACGGCCGGCGCGCGAACACGTTGCCGATCAGCCGGAACTTCAGTCGGAGGAGCTCAGCAACCATTCCATGCCTTCTGCACTCTTGCGGCCGCCCGCGAGCTCGACGAAACGACGCTCGAGCGAGCCGCCCTCGCGCACCTCGTCGACGGTGCCCTTGGCGAGCACCCGCCCTTCGACGATGATGGCGACGCGATCGCAGACGCGCTGGATCATGTCCATGCTGTGACTGGAGAGCACGACGGTGCCGCCGCCCTCCACGTACTTCTGCAGGATGTCGACGACGTTCGCGGCCGACACCGGGTCGACCGACTCGAACGGCTCGTCGAGCACCAGGATGCGCGGCGAGTGGATCATCGAGCAGGCCAGCGCGATCTTCTTCGTCATGCCGGCGGAGTAGTCGGTGACCAGACGCCCCAGCGCCTCCTCGAGCCCGAACGCGGCGGCGAGGTCGTCGCTGCGCTGGGCCACCGTGGCCGAGTCGAGGCCGCGGAGGGTGCCGGAGTAGTACAGGAGCTGACGGCCGGTGAGACGGTCGAACAGGCGCAGTCTGTCCGGCAGCACGCCGATCAGGCGCTTCGCCGCCACCGGGTCGCGCCAGACGTCGTTGCCCTGCACCGTGATCGAGCCGCCGTCGGGCCGGAGGAGACCGGTGACCATCGACAGGGTCGTGGTCTTGCCGGCGCCGTTCGGCCCGACGATGCCGTAGAACGAGCCCTGGGGCACGTCGATGTCGATGCCGGCGACGGCGGTGGTGCTGCCGAACTTCTTCACCAGGCCCGAGATCGAGAGCACGATGTTCGTCGGGTCGATGTCGCGGACCACGGAGGGGATCGACTTCGCCGTGATGCGGGGGCGGGCCGGGGTACGGGGGGTGCGGGCGGTCGGGGCCTTCGAGCCCTCGGCGCGGGAGACGGGCTTGCGGGGAGCGGCCGGGCGCCTGGGGGCGGTCTTGGGCTGCGCGGGGGCGTCGGCGGCCGCTGCCTCGGTCTCGTTGGCCCCGGCCTCGGTCTCGATCACGATCACGGCCTCGGTCTCGTCGATCTCGGCCTCGACGATCAGGGCCTCGAGGTCGGCGAGGGAGTCGGTGTCCTGCTCGACGTCGGCGGCTGAGGTGGACTGCTGAGCCTGCGGCTGGTCCGGCGCGGGGACGGTCTCGTTCGTCAGGGACTCGGACGCCACGACCTCTGGGGTCGATGCGGCCGTCTGCTCTGCCGTCGCCTGCTCAGGAGTCGTCTGCTCTGCGTCCGTCTGCTCGGCGTCCGGCTGCTCGGCGAGGGTGCGGGCGGCGGCGGCCTTGGCGGCCGCGGTCTTCGTTGCCGCCGTCGTCCGGGCGGGAGCGGTCTTCGCCGGAGTCGCCTTGGCGGCCGTGGTCCGGGCCGTCGCGGGTCGACGGGCCGCCGCGGGCTTCGCCGGCGTGCCCGATTTCGTCGGAGTCGCCGGTTTCGCCGTCGTCGGCTTCTGCGCTGCGGGCTTCTTCGCGGGCGCCCGGGTCGCCGGGGCGCGGCCCGTCACCGCTGCGGACGCCGCCGACTTCGCGGGCGCCCGGCGCGGGGCACCGGCACCGCCCGATGCTCCCCCGGCGTCCGGCGTGTCTGACTCTGAACTCACCGCACCAACCTATCAATCCCGATCCGGACACGCACGAGGCCTCGTCGTGCGTTCACGAAGCTCCTAGTCTGACACCTCCGAGGGGCTGTCGACGCATCACGAAACAGAATCGATACAGACCCGGGCGCATCCACCTCTCCACCACAGCCGCCCGCGCCCACCGAGTTGTCCACATCCGCCCGACGGCACCGCGTCCACCGCCCCGATCGTCGGTAGCCCACACTTGGATGTCCCCATGGCACGCACTCACCTCACACCCCTCGACACCCCGTCCGCCGCCTACGCCGTGCCGCTGCAGCTCGATCGTCGCGACGCTCCGCACAGCTATCGGCTCACCAACATCAGTCGCGAGCCCCTGCGGGGTCTGGCATTCACGCTCCACGGGTCGGGCCTGATGAAGGCCACCCCGCCACTGCTGCTGCACCCCGGACAGCAGGTGCGGCTACGCATCCACGGGTCGTCGCTCGAGGTGTCGGCCATCCTGGTCGTCCGGTGGTTCCGGCCGAACGGCGACGAGTACCTGTGGCGAGTGAGCTTCTGAGCGTGCGGGCCTCAGGAGCGTCCGGGCCTCAGGAGCGTGCGGGCCTCAAGAGCGTCCGGGCCTCAGCGCTTCTCGGCCTCTTCGCGGGCGCGGATCAGGTCGGCCACGGTCACCTTGTGCGGGCGGTCCGGCAGCAGGTCGGCGGTCATGCCCTCGAGCAGCCGGCCCGGGTTCATGTTGAGCGCGCCGGCGATGCGCAGAATCGTGTGCAGCGACGGGTTGGCCTGGCCCCGTTCGATCTTCCCGAGGTTGGTGAAGTGGAGTCCGGCGAGTTCGGCCAGCTCCATCTGGTTGATCGAGAAGCGCTGCCGCTCCTCACGGATGCGCGAGCCGAGCAGGCGGGCGGCATCGGAGTGGACGGTGGTCACCCGTTATGCCTACCTGCCGCATGTCCGTGCAGCCAGAGCGCACGGAATACATGTGTTTGAACCTATATCGTCTACGCTGCCGCCGCTGTCCGGCTGGTCCTGGTCAGAGACCGGCCCGCTGCACCGCCGGCGCCGCCACCCGGGAGACCAGCAGATCCAAGACCGCCCAGGCCGTGCGCTGACGGAGCCCGAGGTGCTGCGCGTTCACGGCGAAGTACTCCAGCTCGGGCTCGCCGCCCCGGTGGCGCTTGAAGTCGGCGACCCCGCTGGAGGCGTGCAGGTCGGCACCGTGCTCGTGCGCGGTCTGCGCGATCAGATAGCTCAGCATCCGGTACAGCCCCGTCTCGCGGGGCAGTGCGGTGTCGTAGCCGACGACGGGGGCGGCGAGCAGGCCGTGGGCGACCGTGTAGCCGACCACCGCATCCGCTCGCCCGTCGCGTTCGAGGAGGAGGAAGCGGAGGAATCCGGAGCGTTGCGCCAGGGCGATGAACTCGGGCGTGTAGTCAGGGTTCAACCGGGAGTACTTGTCGAGGTAGAGCAGACCGTAGAGCTGGGCGATCCGCTCGAGGGTCGCCCGGTCGGAGCTGCGGGTGGCCGGATCGATCGGTGCGGGCCGCACGGTGTAGCCGGAGGACTCGAGGAGCGCGCGGTCGCGACCGACGTCGCGGAGGCCCGCCCACTCGTCGTCGCGGGTGGGCGCGAAGAGCACGCTCCGCGACGGGATGAGGCGGTAGCCGGCGCGCCGGAGGGCCTCGGGGAGTCGCGTCGAACGGCCGTGCACGCTGCGCCACCCGACGGCGAGCTGCGGATGCGCGGCGACGAGCCTCCGGGTCACGTCGGCGACGGCGGCCTCACCGAGGTCGGGCAGCAGATTGGTCGACACCAGTGCGTTGCCGACGATCGCAACATCGTCGGCGCGCCCGGCCCGGAGCACGCGCTCGAGCACCGCCAGCGCGGCCCGCCCGGCCACCCGAGCCGCCCGCGAGTCGACCAGCCGCAGCTCCTCCCGGGCGTAGTGCACGTAGTGGCTGATCGGAGACGCGACGTAGCTCGGGCGATCGTGCTCCCCGCGCGTGAGCGGCGGGAGGGTGACAGGCATGAGTGCGCCGTCGACATCGATCGCCTCGAGGCGCACGTCGGCGTTCGCGAGCAGGCGGGGTCGTGCGTGGCTGGTCGGGTGGCCTGGGTCGTCGGCCGGGTCGTCGTGGGCGACGGGAGGCGGGACGGATGCGCGGAAGCCTGCGACGAAGTCGGGTACCCAGGGCGCCGCGGGAGCCCTTCGGGGCGGCAGTGGCTCACCGTTCCACTCGATGTCGGCGGTGGCAGCGGCGAGAAGCGGGATGCGGAGCCGACGTGCCGTCGCCAGCTGCACCGCGAGTGACCGCACGAGCACCTCGACGGGAACCGCGTCGCCGCGGGACCGGAGCACGTCGGGCGACCGGAGCTGCCGCGTGAACCTCCGCAGCCCGCCGATCGAGCGGACGGCCGGCGCGGCGTACAGCAGGTGCGGCAGACCGAGTCGAGCGCCGACCCGCCCGCCTGCGACGAGCCCCGCGGCCGCAGCAACGACCTCGGCGGCAGAGGCGACTGCCTCGCTGGGAGGCACGACCATCTCTTGGGGAGTGGCGGCGATGCCTGCGGAAGGGGCCAGGAGGAAGGCGGAGGTCAGGTCGTCCGCGGGGGTGAAGAGGTGGAGGCCGCTCGTGGCCCGGGGATTGCACTCCAGCACCACGACCTCGCCGGCCTGCGGTTCGGAGCGCGAGCCGGCGCGGCGGATGAGGTCGAGGCCGAACTGGCCGGTGAGGGTGAGTTCGGCGGCCAGCACGAAGGAGATCCGGAGTGCCTCGACCGCCTCGACGGAGGATGGATCGACCCGTTCGAACGCGACTCCTGCCCCGGCGCCCGCGCGCGCCACCGATCGGTAGGCGACGAACGCGGTGATCCGGCCTTCGACAGCCACCGCGTGGCAGCTGAACTCGTCGCCGACCACCCACTCCTGCACGAGCCAGCGCTCGTCACGGGTCACGCGCCCGGGCTCCGGAAGCGGTTCGCCCGACGCCGCGAACAGCGTTCTCGACCCGAACCGCGAGAACGCCGGCTTGACCACCACCCCGGCCGCCGCATCCCCTGCAGTCGCGGTGGCCGCGGTGGCTCGATCCCGGGCCGCGTCGAGACGGCGCCAGCGGATGCGGGAGTCGACGACCGTGGTCTGCGGGTGCGGGATGCCGAGGGCGCCGAGCAGCTCGACGAAGGCAGCCTTGTCGTGGAGCCGCCGGAGGACATCGAGAGGCGGCGCGAACAGCGGCATCGCGGCGACCGGATCGTCCGCCGTCCGCGCGCCGAACCGGTCGAATGCGCCGGCATCGGCATCGACGACGACGTCGGCGTCGGCATCGGCGTCTGCATCGGCGCCGGTATCGCCGTCGCCGTCGGCATCAGCATCAGCATCAGCATCAGCATCGGCATCGGCATCAGCATCAGCAGCAGCAGCAGCAGCAGCAGGATGAGCCGCGGACGCCTGCACGTCGGACGACCCACGCGCACCCGCTGCCTCGGCCCGCGCCGCGGCGAGCCAGAAGATCTCCTCGTTGCAGGGGATCACGAGGTCGACCTCGTGCCGGCGCGCGATGCCGGCGATCGCCTCGGCGAACTCGCGCGGCCGGAAGCGGGCCGAGGGCACGCGGTAGGCCTTCCCCACCGCCCGCGACCGCGAGGCGAGGGCCGGCTGCGAATCGGCAACGACGACGAACACTCCCGCCGCCGCGAAGTGCCGGGCGAGCTCCAGGGTCGCGGGTGCCCGCGAGCCCGTCAGCAGGACCGCCGTCACTCCCCGCCCTCGGCGACGCGGATGCACTCGGCGAGGCCCCGACGCATGTACGCCATCCAGATCGGCCCGATCACCCCGGAGACCAGCAGCCGGCGACGCGGCAGCGGACCGAAGCCGTAGCTCCAGCGGATCGTCGAGCCCCCCGGCGCGGGCGCGAACTCCCAGCGCGCCGCAGCGTCCGAGACGAGGTGCCCGAGCGCCTTGGTGTAGTCGGTGACGTCGTAATCGAAGCGGCCCCGTTCATCCGGAGCCGCCGGCCGGTCGTACCGCACCAGGTGCTCCCGGAAGCGGCTGCCGTCGGAGAGGTGCACGGTGCGCTGCTCGCCCGGTCTGCTCCACGGGCCGGTCTGCTCGGAGACGCCCGTGACGGCGGGGATGACGAGGAAGCGGTGGAACAGCGTGCTGTCGTCGCGCGGCACGACCCGGTCGAACGCCGTCTGCGCGTCGACCGCGGTGTCGCCGATGACCGAGAACTCCACGAATTCCATCCCCACACCGTAGCGCGGGCGCCGTCAGACCGGCGCCGCCGAGCTCCTCCCCTACGCTGGTGCCATGCCCTCCTACCGCGTGACCATGATCGTCGGCCCCCTCGAGATGGGAGTGCGGCCCGAGGAGGTGCTGCCGACCCTCACCCAGGCGATCGCCGACTACACCACCGTCGAGGCCTCGGACATCGCGATCTCGGCCGGCGCCCCGCAGGTGACCGTGCGCTTCACCGCCGACGACGACCGGGCGGCCTTCCTGATCGCCGAGCAGGGCATCGACGGCACCCGCGTGTCGATGGACCCCATCGCCTGGGCGGTCACCCGCCGGGTGAAGGGGCAGTGGGAGCCCCTGCCGTGAGCCGCAGGAACGCCGACAGCGTCGCGAGCTCGGCGGTGTTCGCCGGCAGGTGATCGGTCAGCGCCGGTGAGTACACCAGGTGCGCCACCCACTTCGCCCGCGAGATCGCCACGTTCAACCGGTTCTTCATGAGCAGGAAGGCGATGCCGCGAGGCACTTCGACGGCCGACGACGCCGCGAGCGACACGATCGCCACCGGAGCCTCCCGACCCTGGAAGGTGTCGACCGTGCCGACGGCGACGCCCTCGAACCCCGCCGCCGACAGGTGGGCCCTGAGCCGCTCGACCTGCGCGTTGTAGGCCGCGACGACGATGACGTCCTGCGCCTCGAGGGGCCGGGGGCCGTTCTCGTCGGCCGGGTCGGTCCAGAGCCGGCCCACCGCATCCCGCACGATCGCCACCACCCGCTCGGCCTCCTCGGGCGATTCGGTCGCGTTGCCCTGGTGCGCGACCGGATGCAGCACCAGCCCGGGCTCGACCCCGTCCAGCCGACGGGCGGTCGTCGCCACCGGCTCGGAGTGCAACTCGCCCTCGTAGGAGAGCGCGCTGACCGGGGCGCAGACGGCGGGATGCATCCGCCAGCTGACGTCGAGGAAGTAGCCGAGCTCGTGCGGCAGCACATCGTGCCCCTCGGTGAGCCAGCCGAGCGCCGACGCGTCGACGGGTTCGGGATGCGTGCCCTGCGTCACCTGCGGCAGCTGCTGCGGGTCGCCGAGCAGCAGCAGGTTGCGGGCCGCGACGCTCACCGCGATCGTGTTCGCGAGCGAGTACTGGCCCGCCTCGTCGATCACCAGCAGATCGAGCTGCTTGCGGCCGATCCGACCGAGGTTCGTCGCGTCCCACGCCGTGCCTCCGACCACGGCCCCGTGGCCGTTCGCCGCGGCCCCGGCCAGGAAGCGGGCCAGGCCGTTGGTGCCGAGCGCGGTGTACCCCGCCTCCGGATCGGAGGTCACCTTGCCCACCCGCGACGGATCGACGCCCGCGCCGACGATCGCGTCGAGCATGTTCTCGACCACTGCGTGCGACTGGGCGACGACCCCGACCGTCCAGCCGTGACGGTTGACCAGATCGGCGACGACCCGGGCACCCGTATAGGTCTTCCCGGTTCCCGGCGGGCCCTGCACCGCGAGGTACGAGTCGTCCAGCGCGAGCAGCGAGTCGCGGATGGCGTCGATCGCTCCGCGTGACCCCTCGGCGACCGGTTCGAGCGCCCGGCCGTCGCGACGACGCGGCACCGCCCGGCGCAGGATGTCGACGGCGGGGTCGGCCGGGAACGCGGGCAGCTCGTCGGCGAGCTGCTGCCCCCACTCGGCGATCGCCACCTGGAGCGACGCCGTCTTCGGCGGCGCCGACGGCGCGACGGCGATGGGCACCGCCGTGTACGGCTCCCCCGCCATCGGCAGCGACTCCTCGAACTCGTACTGCGTGATGCCGTTCGTCAGCTGCACGACCTCGCGGAGGACCGTGCGGTCGTGGGCGACCCGGTCCGTGGGCCGCGAGCGGGGCGCGGGCCACGGATGCGGCGGGTCGTAGACGAAGAACCGGCCCCTCGCCCCCTCCTCGAGCCGGCTGCCCGGCGCCAGGACGCCCCTGACCCGAATGCGGCGCCGCAGAGCGCGCTGGCCGGCGTCGCGGTACCAGTCGCGGTCGACGACCGAGGCCTCGACGGTCAGCACGTCCCGGGTGTCGGCCCACTCCTCGAGGGGCTGCTCCAGCCGGGCGTAGTGCTCCCACCAGAACGACTTGTCCTCCCGGCGGTGGTAGTCGATGGCCGCGGCGGCGAGAGCGACCGCCATCCGGTCGGCCGGGCGCTCGACGAGACGCGGATGCACGGCCCAGGCGGCCAGCGACCGGTGCAGCGCACTCGGCTCGAGGTCGCGCTCGTCCGTCGGAGGCACGGCCGAGCCGCCCTCTAGCCCGGGCAGCCCCGTGGCGTCGCCGGCCACCCCGGCACCGGTGTCTCCGCCGAGGCCTTCGCCGGGCGTGCCGTTGCCGGACAAGGCCGACGCAGAAGACGCCCCGCCCGACCCCGACTCGCGCTCCGACTCCCGCTGGTGGAACTCGACGGCCCTCCCGAGCAGCCAGTCGCGCAGCTCGAGCGTCGAGACGCAGTCGTACTCGTTGTAGTCGGCGATCTCCTGCAGCTGTCGCTCGGCGGCCTGCGCGGCCACGGGATCCGTCTCCCCCGCATCCCGCAGCGCCACGTACTCGGCGTAGGCCGTGATCGAGTCGGCGGCATTCGTCACGCCGCTCGCCCGGTACCGGTCGCCCATGTAGAGCGGCTCGAGCTTCTTGAGACTGTAGGAGGGCGAGCTGACACGGACGCTCTTCTTGACCACCGGGTACAGGTCGACCAGCACACCCGCCCGCAGCAGCTCGTCGAGCTGCTCCTCCCCCACCCCGTGCCGGGCGCAGAGCGACTGGAGGTGCGCCCGCTCGTAGTCGGCGTAGTGGTAGATGTGCATGTCGGGATGCTCGCGCAGGCGCGTGGTCGCGTGGTCGAGGAAGCGCTCGAGCGCCACCGCCTCCTCGGCGTAGGAGTGCGCCCAGAACGGGAGGAACACGGTCTGCCCGGGAGTCGAGGGATCGTGCTCCACCAGACCGAAGAGGTAATCGAGACCCCAATCCGCCCGCGTGCCGTCGGGGCCGGGTTCGGAGTAGAGCGGATCGCCCTCGAAGTCGAAGAAGATGTCGCCCGGATCGGGGGCGGGGAGCGCGTCGAGCGCCGCCGGATCGAAGACGCGATAAGTGAGGGCACGACGGCCGTCGCGCTGCAGCCGGGCCTGGTCGCGCAGCGCCTCGAGGGTCGCCGACCCCACCCCCGGCACCTCGCCCGAGGATTCGGCCAGCTCGTCGAGGGTCGTGATGCCCACCGCCCGCAGGCGCGACCGCTGGGTCAGCCGCATCCCGGCGACCAGGAGGAGGTCGCGATGGGCCGCCACCTCCGGCGCGCAGACGTCGCACCGCCCGCAGGCGGTGAACCGGTCGTCGCCCCAGCGCACCGGCTCGACGTCGGCCGAGGCGATCGCGCCCCCGGTCACGCCCGCACGTGCGCTCACGCCCGGATTTGGGCTCACACCCGCGTTGGCGCCCGCACCCGCGCCCGCTTCGGCGCTCGCACCTTCGCCTGTCGCCGCGCCGATCCGCGCGTCGAGCAGTTCTTCGAGCCGCCGTCGCCGGTCGAGGTACACCGGCAGGATGTCGCGCAGCAGATGGGTCGACCGGGTGCCGTCGCCGAGCAGCAGATGCACCTCCTCGCCGAGGGGCACCCCGAGCCGGGCGAGCTGCTCGGAGTAGGCCGCGACCTGCAGGAGCGCCGTGATCTTGGCGTGACGGGCGAGCTTCGTGTCGTACACCTCGTAGACGGGCACCCCGTCGGCCGAGTCGTCGGACGCCCGCACGATGAAGTCGGCGAAGCCGAGGAAGCGCCCGTCGAAGAACGTCGCCTGGAACACCACGTCGGCCCCGGCACGGAGCGCCGCCACCGTCAGCTCCTCGGCCCGCGCGAGCTCGGCCGGTGCCGTACGCTCCGGCCGCTCGATCTCGGCCACGCCACGGCCGCGTTCGGGATCGAAGGGGCCGTAGCGGAGCCGGTAGGCCTCCAGCGTGCGGAGCTCGTGCGCATCGCCGAGGCGTGCGGCGCGTTCGAGCATGTCGTCGGTGACCTCGGGCAGCGGCGCGATGCGGCCCAGCTTGGCGTCGAGCCGGCGCACCAGCGCGAACTCGCACACGGCGGCCGCCGTCAGGTCGGTGGCGCTGTAGAGCACCGACGTGGGGGCACCCGCATCGACGACGACGATCATCCGTTCTCCTCGCGCTCGGGGCCGGTCGGGACACGGATCCTTCGGGCCGCCGCCAGACTAACGGCCGCCCCCGACATCGCCCGCCCGAGCACCACGGCCCGGGAGTCCGACCCGGGCGCCCGACCCTGAGCCCGACCCGGGAGTCCAGCCCGGGCCCCGACCCCAGCCTGCCGGAGTACGATCCGCAGCGAGCACTCTTCAGGCATTCGAACGGGATCGGGGCGGGCCATGGCAGCACGGACGGTGGTCATCACGGGGGCGAGCGACGGCATCGGCGCTTCCGCCGCGCGCACCCTCGCGGCGCGGGGCGACGAGGTGGTCGTGGTCGGGCGGTCGAAGGAGAAGACGGCCGCCGTGGCCGCCGGCCTCCGGCTCGACGGCGGCGACGCCGACTGGTTCACCGCCGACTTCTCGCGGCTGGAGGACGTGCGCGACCTCGCCGACCTGCTTCGTGACCGATACCCGCGCATCCACGTGCTCGCGAACAACGCGGGCGGGCTCATGGGCGCCCGCAGCGAGACCGTCGACGACCACGAGCTCACCTTCCAGGTGAACCACCTCGCACCGTTCCTGCTCACCACCCTGCTGATGGATCGGCTGATCGCCGGCCGCGCCACGGTCATCCAGACCTCGAGCGTCGCCCACCGGCTCTACAGCGACCTGGATCTCGACGACCTCGAGCTGCGCAACCGGTACAGCGCCGAGCTGGCCTACGGCAACGCGAAGCTGGAGAACATCCTGTTCACCCGCGAGCTGCACCGGCGCTTCCACGACCAGGGCGTCTCCGCGGCGGCCTTCCATCCCGGAGTCGTCGCGACCGGGTTCTCCCAGGGCTCCCGCAGCGGGCTCCGGCTGCTGTACCGCACCCCGCTCAAGCACCTCATCCGCACTCCCGAGCAGGGAGCGGACACGCTGGTCTGGCTCGCGAGCACGCCGCCCGACGACGGGTCCGGTCAGGATGCAGGGGGCTGGCAGAGCGGCGGCTACTACGCCAAGCGCAAGCCGGCCGCCCTGAAGAAGGGGGCCGACGACCCGGCCCTCGCCGAGGGGCTCTGGGAGCGGAGCGAGGCGCTCCTCCGCTGAGTCGACCTACCAAGGCAACGGGCACCCGAGCCCGCTGGCAATGGCTCGCTCAGTCGAGCTGGACGGCGCGAGCCCGGCAGGCCCGGCCCGCTCAGTCGTCTGCCGAAGCCTCGCCCTTCAGCCCCACGGTCGGCAGCACGATCCCGTCGATGATGGAGATCAGGTAGTCGCGATCGACCGGGAGCTGCTGCACGAGCGAGCGGTACGCCGCCATCGACGGCGCGATCAGGGCGACGGCGTCGACGTCGATCGTCGGGGCGATCTCGCCGCGATCGATCGCCCGACGGAGCAGGATGCGGTTGACCTGGGAGCGCGGTTCGACGATCGCCGCATCGATGGTGCTGGCGAGCTCGGGCGAGCGGCTCAGCACCGACATCAGCCCGGCCATGATCTGCAGCTTGCGCCCGGCGTCGACGATCGTGCGCGGCTTGACCATCGCGATGAGGTCGCCCCGCAGGGTCCCGGTGTCCGGCAGGTTGTCGAGATCGATGTCGCCCCGCTTCATGCAGGCGACCGCGTCGACCACCAGCTCGCCCTTCGAGGGCCAGCGGCGGTACAGGGTCGCCTTCCCGGCCTTGGCACGGGCGGCGACCATGTCGATCGTCATGCCGTCGTAGCCTTCTTCGGCCAGCACGTCGAGAGCGGCGTCGAGGATCTCGGGATCACGGGAGTGGTCGCGCTTGCGGCCGAGCTTGCGCGGCTCCGGAGCCTCGGCGACGTCATCGTCGTCGGTGGCCCCTGAGAGGGTGGTGAGGTCGGGCCGCATCGTCGCGGCGGTTTCCTCGATCGGAGTGTTCATGCCTCCAGTGTAAGTGGCTTTAACGGAACCGGGTGTATCCGAAACTGTCGAGTTCCGTATATGGTTCTTGTCATGTCCTCGTTGAACCCCTCACCGGTTGCCGTCGCACCGCATCGCTGGTGGACGCTGACCACAGTCGCCCTCGCCCAACTCATGGTCGTCCTCGACGCCACCGTCGTGAACATCGCCCTTCCTTCCGCCCAGGCCGACCTCGGCTTCTCCGACGGTGATCGCCAGTGGATCGTCACGGCCTACTCCCTCGCCTTCGGAAGCCTGCTGCTGCTCGGCGGCCGCCTCTCCGACCTCATCGGGCGCAAGCGCGCCTTCATCATCGGCCTGATCGGCTTCGCCGCCGCCTCCGCGCTGGGCGGTGCCGCCGACAGCTTTGGCACGCTGGTCGCCGCCCGGGCCCTTCAGGGCGCATTTGGTGCTCTGCTGGCCCCGACCGCGCTGGCCGTGCTCACCACGACCTTCACCATCCCCAAGGAGCGCGCCCGCGCCTTCGGCGTCTTCGGCGCCATCGCCGGAGCCGGCGGAGCGATCGGCCTGCTGCTCGGCGGAGTGCTCACCCAGAGCTTCGACTGGCGCTGGAACCTGTACATCAACGTCGTGATCGCCGTCGTGGCGGTCATCGGCGCGAGCGTGTTCGTGCGGTCGGTCGCCCGTACCGGCCCGCGGCCGAAGCTCGACCTGCCCGGCACGATCCTGGTCTCTGGAGGTCTGTTCGCCCTGGTCTACGGCTTCTCCAACGCCGAGACCAACGGGTGGGACTCGCCGCTGGCCTGGGGCATGCTCGTGGCCAGCGCCGTGCTGCTCGCGGCGTTCGTCGTCTGGCAGCGCCGCGCCGCGCATCCGCTGCTCCCCCTGAAGATCGTGCTCGACCGCAACCGCGGGGCCGCCTACAGCTCGGTGCTGATCGCCGGTGTCGGGATGTTCGCGATCTTCCTGTTCGTCACCTACTACCTGCAGACGACCCTGCACTACACGCCGATCCAGACCGGCCTGTCCTTCCTGCCGATGATCGGGATGCTCGTGCTGATGGCCCAGCTGTCGACCAACATCTTCGTGCCGCGGTTCGGGCCGAAGGTCATGGTGCCGATCGGCATGACGCTTGCCGCGATCGGGATGGTCATCCTCACCCACCTCGACGTCGGCAGCAGCTACGCCGCCGACGTGCTCGCCCCGCTGATGATCCTGGGCGCCGCGATGGGCACGATGATGCCGGCCTCGATCCAGACCGCCACTCTCGGTGTCGACCGCGAGTTCGCGGGGGTCGCCTCGGCGATGGTCAACACCAGCCAGCAGGTCGGGGGGTCGATCGGCACGGCGCTGCTGAACACGCTCGCCGCCACGGCCGCGACCGACTACGTCGCCTCGCACCTGCCGCCGACCGGCGAGGTGCTGGCCGAGGCCGCCGTGCACAGCTACGCGACCGCGTACTGGTGGGCCGCCGGATTCTTCGCCTTCGGCGCGGTGCTCTCGGCGCTGCTGTTCCGGCGTCGCGGCCAGGGCCTGTCCCTGGCGCACAATTCGCCGGCAGGAGAAGGAGAAGCCTCCGGGGCGGCTCCGACGGAGGATGCGGCGCCCGTCGTCGCTCACTGAGCGGAGGCGCGCACCGGGTCGGTCAGACGCCGCCCCCGGTGCGCCTCCGGCCGGGCACCGGCTGAGGCCCGCCCACGGACGGGTCAGAGGACGCCCGGGTGCCGCGTCGGGCCGCGCACCGGCTGAGGCCCGCCCACGTGCGGGTCAGCAGCCGGTCACGGTGCCGCGTCGACCTCCACGGAGTCGGCACGCACCGTGTGCCCTCCCACCTCGACCAGGCCGCCCTCGAGGTGGCGGGTCAGGATCCGCGAGCCGCGACCCTGATCGATCAGCAGATCGCGGCCGAGCTGGTCGGTGAGGCGCACGGCCGCGGCGCCGGTGGCCTCGTCCTCGGGCACGCCCATGTCGGGGGCGAACATCCGGGAGCGCAGGTGCCCCGCCTCCTCGTCGACCCAGGCCCAGGCGTAGTGGTGCCCCTCTGTGAAGGCCTCGGCCTCGAGCGCGTCGACGTCGGCGGGTGCGGCGAGCTCGTGCCAGGTGAATTCCGGCGCCCACTCGGCGCGGCCCGTGATCCAGGTCAGGTCGCCGGCGTAGCGCACCGCCACGTCGCCCGCGGGCACGCGCAGAGTGGTCACCGGGCTGCCCTGCCCGTCGAGCCACCAGGCCGTGCCGACGGAGGGGTGACCCGCGAACGGCAGTTCGCGCGCGGGCGTGAAGATGCGGATGACGGCGGTGCGAGGATGCGGCGCTTGCTCGCCGTGGCCGCCCGATCCTCCCCCCGGCTCGACGATCTCGTCGACGAACACGGTCTCGCTGTAGCCGAGCTCGGTGGCGATCCGCTGCTCCTGTCCCCGTGTGGCGGCCGAACTGCGGATCAGACCGAGCGGGTTGCCGAAGCCGCCCTCGGAATCGGTGAACACGGACACGACCTCGACGGGGATGCGGGAACTCATCCTCCGAGTCTGCCCGGCGGCCCCGGGGTGCTCAAGGGGCCGGTTCGGGTCGGGTGGACCGTCAGTCCTGCAGGGCGATGTTCTGCGAGATCGACGTCCACTGCGGCGGGATCGTCATGTACTCGGTGTGCAGCCAGAACCGCTGCGAGCCGCCGCCGGGGGTGAGATAGGCCCCGTGGATGCCGAAGACGTCGGGGTCGAGGCACCGCGCCTCCTCGCTCGAGATGGTCTCGACGGTCGGCGACGAGGTCGCGGGCGGAGTGGAGGCGGGCGTGGGGCTGCCCTTTGCGGCCGATGCCGCCAGGGGCATGTCGGCGATGAAGCAGACCTGGTCGTCGCGCGTCACTCCTACCCAGAACTCGGTGCCTTGATACTCGGTGAGCAGCCGCATCGACGACGGGATGAGGTCGGAGTCGACCCCCTCGAGGATCGGCGGGGTCTCCCCCGAGGCGAGCAGGGTGCCGCCGGAGAGGTGAGCCAGCTTGGACAGGGCATCCGTCGGATGCGCGTTCGTGCATCCCGAGAGCAGGACGACGGCAGCGGCGGCCGCGGCGAGACCGAGGGCGGCCGGCACCACGCGACGGGGTGACGGAACTGGACGCGTTCCCATCTGGTCCTCTCGTGATGGATTGCCGGCGCGGCATACGCCTCGTCAACGACGATAAGGCACGAAAATGACCGTCTGCTTCGAGCCTGGCGGAGTGGTTGGATGGAGGGATGACGAGCCCCCGCATCGACACCGCGACCTACATCGACGACCTCGCCGCGTTCATCCGCTCGTCGCCGTCGTCGTACCACGCCGCCGCCGAAGCGGCCCGCCGGCTCGAGGAATCCGGGTCGACGAGGCTTGTCGAGACCGATGCCTGGCCCGCGGAGGTCGGACGTTTCCACGTGGTGCGCGACGGAGCGGTGATCGCCTGGGCCATCGCGCCCGATGCGACGGCGACGACGCCGTTCCGGATCGTCGGCGCGCACACGGATTCGCCCGGTTTCAAGCTGAAGCCGAAGCCGACCGTCGGCGGGAGCGGCTGGCTTCAGGCCGGGGTCGAGGTCTACGGCGGGCCGTTGCTGAACTCCTGGCTCGACCGGGAGCTCGAGCTCGCGGGGCGGATCGTGACCACCTCGGGCCACGAGGTGCTGGTGCGCACCGGGCCGTTCCTGCGCATCCCGCAGCTGGCGGTGCACCTCGACCGGCAGGTCAACGACGGGCTCACCCTCGACCGGCAGCGTCACACCGCGCCGGTGTTCGGCGTCGGGGAGGTCTCACAGAACGATCTCGTCGGCCTGCTCGCCGGGTTCGCGGGTCTGGGCGGCGGGGACGAGGTCGCGGGCTACGACATCCTGACCGCCGACACCGCTGCGCCCGCCCGGTTCGGACTGGGCGAGAGCCTCTTCGCGGCGAGCCGGATGGACAACCTCACCTCGGTGCACGCCGGGCTGCTGGCGCTGATCGGCAGCGAGGTCACCACGTCGCACATCCCCGTCTTCGCCGCCTTCGACCACGAGGAGCTCGGGTCGGAGTCGCGCTCCGGGGCGAGCGGGCCGTTCCTGGAGGAGATCCTCACCCGGATCTCCGCGGGCCTGGGCGCGAGCGTCGAGGAGCGGGCGCGGGCGCTGGCCGCCTCGTGGTGCGTCTCCTCCGACGCCGGGCACTCCGTCCACCCGAACTACCCCGAGCGGCACGACCCGGTGAACCGGCCCCTCGCCGGCAGCGGGCCGCTGTTGAAGATCAACGCGAACCAGCGCTACACGACGGATGCGCACGGCGCCGCGCTCTGGGCCCGGATCAGCGCGCTGGCCGGGGTGCCGTACCAGGAGTTCGTCTCGAACAACACGGTGCCCTGCGGCTCGACGATCGGGCCGCTCACGGCGACGCGCCTCGGCATCCGCACCGTCGACGTCGGGGCGCCGCTGCTCTCCATGCACTCGGCGCGAGAGCTCGCCCACGTCGACGACCTTTCGGCGCTGTGCGCGGCGCTCGGTGCCTTCTACTCCCCCAACCTCGAGGTGTAGCAGCACGCGCGCGCTCGTGCTCGTGCTCGTGCTCGTGACGGTCGCGTGGCTGTGACGAATCGGATGCGCGGTCACCACTCCGCCGTGGGGGTGCGGGAGAGGGCCAGGGCGGCGCTGCGCCAGCGGGCGTGGAGGAGCCAGGGGTCGTCTCCGCTCGCCTGGAGCCGGGCCACGTGCTCGAGCAGCCCGCCCTCGGCCGAGAACCACTCGCCGCCGAGGCGAAGGGCGGCGAACTCGGCATGGCGGGCCTGCTCGAGCGCACGGCCGCCGCGTTCGAAGGCGAGCAGTTCCTCGTGCCGCAGTTGCGCGAGCCGCGACCGCGGGTTCGACGAGGTGCCGATCTTGATGCGGTCGCGCCAGCGCAGGTAGTAGACGACGTCGACGCGGCCGTAGCCCGAGGCGATGCCGGTCGATTGGCGGCCTGTTCGCGCGCTCCCGCGGCCGTCGGGGTCGCCGGACGCCCGGCTGACCTCGGCGCCCTGATCGCCCCCGTCGATCCCGGCGCCGTCGCCGGGTTCCGGATGCTCGCCGTAGCGCCACTCGCACACCGCGCAGAGCCATCCCGACGGGTAGCGCACCCCGAGCCGGGAGCCGCAGGCGAGGCACGGTGAGGGCAGGAGATCGGTGACGCCGACCTCGCCGACCATCCACTCGTAGGCGGCGACGAGGTGCTCGCGGCAGAGCCCGACGCCGGCGGCCTCCTCGATCGGCCGGCCGCACCGACCGGGGCGAGGTGAGATGGACGCTTGGGGCGGGACGGACGATTGGGGTGAACCAGACGATCGGGGTGAACCAGACGATTGGGGTGGGCCGGAGGCTTCAGGGCCCGCATCCGGCGCCCCGCATCCCATCGGAGACGTGCTCTCCGTCATTCGCCACCCTCCCGTCCGTGGTCCGACTCTCAACCCTCACGCTAGGCGGCCCCCCCGACACCGCCGTCCGGCCTCGGCCTAGGGCTTGGCGGAGAGGCTTCGGACCGGGGCCAACGGCAACGGTGTCGGAGGTGGGAGGTAGCGTCGGGGCGTCGACGAGGTGGGCCGGAGCGGCGGGCCGCGAGGTGGTCGACGAGGTTGCCTCGCGGTGATCGACGAGGTTGCCTCGCGGTGACCGACGCGGTTGCCGCGAGGTGGTCGGCGATGCGGGCCGCGAGGTGCGCAGAGGCGGTTCGGGATCGGAACGGAGGGAGGTGGCGCGTGGCCGAGAACATCGACGCGTGGTGGGAGCGGCGGCAGCGGTCGAAGGGCCGGCCGGTTCCGTATGCGGTCGGGACCTTCCGCGAGGACTGGGCGCCGTTCCCGATGCTGATCCGCCAGTACCATTCCGACTTCAACAGGGGCATCACGCTGACCCAGATCCCGCCGGCCGCCGAGGTGTACCTCGTCTGGCAGTGCGACACCGGGCACATCTTCGTCGCGACCCCCGAGGAGCAGCGCTCGCGCCCCGCCGGCCGGCGCCGCCGCTCGGTCTGGTGCCCCGTCTGCCGCGACCTCGCGAACCCCCCGCGCATCCGCCCGGCGCCCATCGCCCCCATCGCCCCCGCCTCCCCCACCGCCGCCGACACCGCCACCGCCACCGCCACCCGCGAGGCTCCCTCCCGCGCACCAGGCGACACCGCCATCCGCACGACTCCCTCCCCCGCAGCGGGGCCGTCGCGCGGAGGTCGCGATCGGGGGTCGGGCCGCGGGGGCGAGCGGAGTTCGGGCGGGCGGGCGGTGGGCACGGCGTTCTGGAGCGCCGTCGCCCCGAAGCCGGCCTCGGCCGCCGAGGCCCTGCTGCGGCAAAAGCTGGGGGCACGGCTCGAGGTCGACCTGCGTCCGAACGCGGTCGCGGTGGGGAGGCCGTTCCACGACCGGCGGGAGGTCTGGCCCGACTTCGTGCTCGACGAGTTCCGGGTGGCGATCGAGTACGACACCGTGGGGCGGTTCGGCCTCGAGCACGTCGGGCCGCGCGAGGAGTCCGACCGGGCCAAGGACCGACTGCTGCGGGAAGCGGGGTGGGAGGTGATCCGCATCCGGTGCAGACCGCTCCGACCGCTCGGCCGCTGGGACCTCGAGGGCACCGCCGTCACCGACCGCCTCGTCGAACGGCTGATCGACCGCCTCGGAGAGCTGCGCGGCGAGCTCCTCGTCGCGGCCTACGGCCGGCCGGCCGGTCCCCACTCCGACGCCGCCGGGGACACCGCCGCGAAGGCACCGGCCCAGGTCGAGCAGGAGACCGCATCCGCCCGCCGGGGTGGCGCGATCGGCGAGCCGACTTAGGCTGGGAGGGTGGCGAAGAAGGAACAGCACGACCCGCGACTCGCCGCCGCGCGATATGTCACCGGCGGCGACTCCGCGGCCGCCGAGGCGGAGGCCGCCGGGAGCGATGCCGGCAGCCCCACGATGGAGCAGCGGGCGCAGATGGTCGAGATCCAGATCCAGCAGGCCATCCGCCGCGGCGACTTCGACGATCTGCCCGGCGCGGGAAAACCGCTGCGCGACCTGGGGCGGACGCACGACCCGAACTGGTGGATCCGCCAGAAGATCGAGCGCGAGCGCCTCACCGGCCTCGGCCCACCCGCCCTGACCCTGCGCACCGAGCACGTCGAGCTCGACGACCGGCTCGACCGGCTGCACACCGAGCAGGAGGTGCGTCAGACCCTCGAGGACTTCAACCGCCGCGTCGTCGAGGCCCGCCGCCAGCTGCAGGGCGGACCCCCGGTCGTCACTCCCACCCGGGACATCGACGCCGAGGTCGAGAACTGGCGTGACCGCCGCACCGAACGCATCCGGGTGGCGGCCGAGCAGCGCGAACGGGAGGCCGCCGCCCTCGCGGCGCTGTCGCGCCGCGAACGCCGCCGACTCCGCCGCGACGAGGCCCGCGGCATCCGCGACCACCGCCGCTGACCCGCGCCCGAGCACGAGCACCAGCGCCGGCACCAGCACCGGCACCGGCACCGGCACGACCGAGCACCGAGCACCGAGCAGCCGGATGCCGATCGCCCGAGGGCCCGCCTACATCAACCCCTGAGCCGCCAGCTCCCACCGCAACGCCGGCGCGATGTGCTTGGAGTACTCCGGCGTCATGTGCACCTGGTCGTACTTCACCGGCAGCGTCCCGGCAAAGGCCGGGCAGTAGCCGCCGGCGCAGCTGAACCCGAGCGACGACACGAAGTGGTCTCCCGTGCCCGTGTTCTGGATGCCGAGCTGCGTGGCGCCGGCGAAGTCGTTCCAGGCGCCGTCGACCGCCGCGTTGCAGTTCTGCGGGCTGGTCACGGGCGAGTAGCACGCGCCGAGGTTGGCTCCGAGGGGCGGCGGAGCCAGGTAGACGATCCGGCCGGGGGCGTCGTACTTCGCGGTCTCCGCGAAGGTCGAGGCGACGATGCTCGACGCCGACAGCGGCTGGCGGTTCGTGGCGTTGCCGAGGGCGAAGGCGTTCGAGACCACGACCAGCTGCGGCGAGTCCGACGCGATGCGGGCGGCGATGTCGGCCTTCCGCTGCGGGCATGCATCCATCACGCCGTCGCCGTCGTTCTGGATCAGCGTGTCGGTGAACCGGCAGCCGTAGAGCCCGATGGTCGTCACCTTCCACTGCCCGCCGCTGGACTCGGCGAGCTCCTTGAACGCTGGCGCGTACGCCATCGCGGTGGAGTCGCCGACCAGGTAGAGGTGGTTGGGCGCGTCGCCGCTGCCCCAGGTGCAGCGCCCGAAGTCGGGGGTCGACCCGACCGCGAAGCAGTCCTTCGCCGGGTTGCGGCTCGACGTGTCCGAGATCGCGGAGTCCATCGAGGGCGACAGGTTGCCCGGCCACGACGTCGCCGAGGCGGCCGCCCACAGGTCGGCCTGCAGCTGATCCTCGGGATTCACGGGCGCACCCCCGGAGCCGTCCCCCAACGAGCCCGACCCGTCACCGGCGCCGCCCGAGCCGCCAGAACCCCCCGAGCCGTCAGACCCGCCCGACCCGGGCACCCCGACCCCCGCTGCCACGGCCGCCGAATCCCCCGGCACGTTCAACGCCAACGGCCCGCCGCCGCGCAGCGAGATCTGCACCGTGACGACCGAGACCACCACGAGCACGACCAGTCCCAGCCCCGCGAGCATGAACTGCGCGCCGAACCGTTCGCGCCAGCTCATCCAGGCCTCCTGACGCGCCGTGCGATCGGCCTCCGCGTCGCCCGTCCTGGCCACCCGCGGGGTGCGATGGAGCGGCTGCTCGATCAAGAAGTACGACACCAGCGACAACGCCAGCGTCAGCCCCAGCACGATCAGCACCGACTGCAGCCCCTGGCCCGGCAGCAGCACGGCCAGGAACACCAGGATCGGGAAGTGCCAGAGGTACAGCGAGTACGAGATGTCGCCGACGAAACTGGTGACCGGGTTGGCGATCGGCAGCAGGTAGCGCTGCGGCGCGCCGACGCCCGCGGCGACGACCAGGGCGGTCGCGAGCACGGGAAGCGCCGCCCAAGGGCCGGGGAACGGCATCGTGTCGTCGATAAGGAAGAACGAGCCGAGGATGCCGACGAGCCCCACCCAACCGAGCGCCACCCTGGCCCCCAGCGGGATGCGCGCGAGCAGCGGCACCGCGGTCGCCAGGAGCGCCCCCAGCCCCAGCTCCCACGCCCGGGTCAGCGTGGAGAAGTAGGCGACGGTCGGCCCGGTCTGGCTCTGCCACAGTGCGAAGCCGAACGACGCGACGACCACCACACCCATCACGATCGCGACGGCCGTGCGGCGGCGCCGTTCGCTCGCGGTGAGACCGCCGACGGCGACCAGCACGAGCACGATCAGCGCCGGCCAGACCAGGTAGAACTGCTCCTCGACCGAGAGCGACCAGAAGTGCTGCAACGGCGAGACGGCGTCGCCGGCGTGGAAGTAGTCGGTGCCCTCGGCGGCGAACCGCCAGTTCGACACCAGGAGGAAGGACGCGATCGCATCCTGCGCGGTCGACCAGAACCGCGGCTGGTTGAAGACGAACCACCCCGCCACCACGACGGCGATCAGCACGGTGATCGAGGCCGGCGCGATCCGGCGGATGCGGCGGCCGTAGAACGCGCGGAGCGACGGCCGCCCGTTCCGCGACCCGTCGCGCAGCAGCAGGCCGGTGATCAAGAAGCCCGAGATCACGAAGAACACGTCGACGCCGACGAAGCCGCCGGACGGCCAGCCGATCACGTGGTTGAGGATGACGGCGACCACCGCGACGGCCCGGAGACCCTGGATGTCGGCGCGGGGGGCAGGTCGGAGAGCGGTGTCCGTCGAGTTCATGGCTCGGAGAGCTTAGCGCCCCCAGACGACATCCGTTGACGACGACGGGCGTCCCGGATGCCGGTCACGAGCATCCACCCCGCGTACCCGAACAGCAGCGCCGCGTCGAGGTCTCCTGGGCCTCAGACCGTCTTCCTTAAGGCCGTCGTCCTCAAACGGTCTTCTTCGCCCGCTTCTTCAGGGCGCGCCGGGAGTCGTCCGCGAGCGAGAGGGCGCGGCGGGCCTGGTCGAGAGCCCGCTGGTAGAGCACGCCGTAGGTGAAGCCGCTCTCACCCGCCGCCTCGGCCCGCGGGGCGGTGAGCAGCAGGTACTCCGCGAACAGCGCCGCATCGCGGTGCAGGCCGAGCGCGTCTTGGAGCTCCTCGGCGGTGTCGCCGAGCTCCTCCGCGCGTCCGCCGAGCACGGCGGCGGGGCCGTCGGTGACGAACTCGGCCGCGTGCCGCAACCGGCGCACCGCCTTGCGCGACTCGTGCAGCGCGCCGAGTGCGGTCGCCTCCTGCACGAGGTCGCCGCCCTCGACAGCCGGATCGCGGAGCACGCGGACCGTGCCCGCGGCGACCGTGCGGGCGACGGCTCGACGGGCGGTCTTCCGCAGCGACCGCTCGGCCGTCTCCTCGACCGCCTTCTCGGCCTTCCGGGCGGCCTTCTCGGCAGCCTTCCTTGCCGCCTTCTCAGCGGCCTTCCTATCGGCCTTGCCGCCGCCCTTCCCCCGGGCCTTCCCGGCAGACTTCCCGCCGCCCTTCGCACCGCCCTTGACACCGTCGATGCGCCTCGCCGTCGACCGGGACGCCTCGGCCGCCGGCGCGACGAACTCTTCGAGCGCGTCCAGCAGCCGGAAGTACGGCGCCCTCGACAGCACCCCCACGAGGCGGGCGTGCGCCTCGTCGTGCTCGCGACCCGGCTCCTCGATCAGGCGCCGTCGGGCGGCGGGGTCGTCGAGGCCGCGCTCGGCCTCCCACTCATTAAGAGCGATGCGGGCCCAGTCGACCCGGACCTCGAGGTCGCGCACCTCCCCCAGCGCCGAGCCGAGCGAGCCCAGCTCGTCGCGCAGCCGCGCCACCGTGGCCGGATCGAACAGGGACCGGTGCACGGCCAGCAGGTTCTTGATGCGGCGCACGGTCGTGCGGGCGCGGTGCACCGCATCCTCGTCGTCGGCGCGCACGGCCGGGTCGATCGCGATCAGGTCCTCCACGAGAGCGGCGATCCCGGTGAGGACGACGCGGGTAGGCGCCGGCAGGTCGGCGGCTTCCTCCGCCGAGGGCTCAGCCGACACCGCACCACCCGCGGCATCGGCCGGCCCCGCATCCCCCGCAGAATCGGCCGACCCCGCAACACCCGGCGCCGCATCCCCCGTACCCTCGTCGTCCGGCTCCGGCGCGCCCAGCCCGGTGCGCCCTAGGGCCTGGGCGAGCTTCGACACGCTCGGCGACACGGTGGCGCCCGCGGCCAGCAGCTGCCGCTCGACCTCGTCGAGCAGAGCCGCCCGCTCGGCGGCCGTACCCGGCGCGCCCGCTCCGAGCTCGGCCTCCCACTCGCGCCAGAGCGTCACGCGCCCGTGCCGGGCGTCGCTGCCCTCGACCGTGTCGTCCGAGAGCTCGACCACCACCGCGCCCTCGGCGTTGCGCAGTTCGGTCACCCGGCGGGTGGTGCGGATGCGCGCCAGCGGCGTGAGCTCGCGGTCGCGCACCAGCGCCCGCACCGCGTCGGCCACCTCGTCCGGCACACCCGCGCCCTCGCTGTCGCCGAGCGGCCACTGGAGTTCGGTGCGGCCCTCCTCGGCCGGCAGTTTGACGTGCCAGCCCTCGTCGTGCCCGCCCCGCCGACGGCGTAGCGCGATCCGATGCTGGGCGAGCGCGAGCGTCTCGGTGTCGTAGTAGGTCGCCTCGAGCTCGAAGGCGTCGAGGGCGACGGCGTCGGTCACCGGTGTCCCGGTCGCCGCCCCGATCCCGGTCAGCGCCGGCACCGCGTGCCCCTCGTCGACGGCGTACTTCCGCTCGATCTCGACCTGCGACGTGTGATTCCGATCGGTAGTGGTCATCGGTCCACTCTCCTCCTCCCCGGCGCGTTCCGCTTCCGCACCGAGCGTCCTCGGAGGACACTGGGGCCGTGTCCCCTCCCGTTCTCATTCTGGTCACCCGCCCGGTCCTCGACGTGTCCGGCGGTGGAACGCACGGTGGAACGCACGGTGACGCCGGGTTCCGCATCGCGGATGCCGACGCCCCGCAGCTGAGCGTCTTCGACCTCGGGGTCACCCGGGGCGACGGCGTCTTCGAGACCGTGCTGGTCGAGGGCGGCCGTGCGGCCGACGTCGACGCCCACCTCTCCCGTTTCACCCGTTCGGCCGCCCAGGTCGACCTCCCGGAACCAGACCGGGCCGTCTGGCGCGACGCCGTCGCCGCGGCCGTCGCCGCGCATCCGCCCACCCGGTCGCTCTCGGTCAAGCTCGTGCTCACCCGGGGTGTCGAGGGCACCGGAACCCCGACCGGCTGGGTCACCGCTCGAGAGGCCCCGGACTTCACCGCCCTGCGCACGGAGGGCGTCCGGGCGATCGTGCTCGACCGCGGCTACCGGCACGACGCGCCGGCGACGTCGCCGTGGCTGCTCCTCGGGGCCAAGACCCTCTCGTACCAGGTCAACGCGGCGGCGCTGCGCGAGGCCGCCCGCCGAGACGCCGAGGAGGTGGTCTTCACCAGCTCGGACGGCTTCGTGCTCGAGGCGCCCACCTCGAGCGTCCTGATCCGGGAGGGCCGGCACATCATCACCCCGTCGGCCGAGCTCGGGATCGTGCCGGGCACGACGTCGCAGCGGGCGTTCGAGTTCTTCCAGGGCGAGGGCTTCGAGACCGAGGCGGTGCGGGTGCGCACGAGCTCGCTGGTGCGGGCGGATGCGATCTGGCTGGTCTCGAGCGTGCGACAGGCCGTGCCGGTGACCGCGCTCGACGGCGAGCCGCTGGAGGTCGACCGTGCGCTGACCTCACGGCTCAACGACTTCCTGTCAGGCCGCTGAACCGGTCTGCCCAGCAGCGCCGATCGCGACGCCGGTGCGCGTCACGTTCTCGCCCACCCACCGCACGAGCGGGATCAGCACCTGGGCGAGTTCGTGCCCGAGCGGCGTCAGGCTGTAGTCGACGCGCGGCGGAACCGTGCCCTTCGAGTCGCGCAGCACGAAGCCGTCGGCCTCGAAGGTGCGCAGCGTCTGCGCCAGCATCTTCTCGCTGATGCCCTCGATGTAGCGGTGCAGCTGCCCCCAGCGCATCGGCTCCTCGGCGAGGGCGACCAGCACCAGGACCCCCCACTTGCTGGTGACGTGATCCAGCACCACGCGGCTCAGACAGTTCGCCGCGAACGGGTCGGGATCGGGCAGGAGTTCCCAGATGCGATCGGCCATGGCCCTAGCTTACCAAAAAGTGGGTACCTCCCGTCGGGAAGTATCATGGCAGCGCACTGGTTCATCCATGACAGCGGTCCGTGAGCGCGGGCCCGTGAAAGGAAACCCATCATGACCTTCGTCGTCACCGGAGCCACCGGCCAGCTCGGCCGCCTCACCGTCGATCACCTGCTCGCGCGCGGGGTCGCCGCCTCCGACATCCTCGCCACCGGCCGCAACGCCGAGAGGCTCGCCGAGCTCGACTCCACCGGCGTCCGCACCGCGGTGCTCGACTTCGCCGACCCGGCGACGCTGGACGCGGCCTTCGCGGGGGCGGACGCGATCGCGTTCATCTCCAGCAGAGAGGTCGGCAGCCGCCAGCCGCAGCACGCGAACGTCGTCGCCGCGGCCGCCCGCGCCGGCGTCGGGCTCCTCGTGTACACGAGCGCACCGAAGGCCACCGACTCGGCCCTGATCCTCGCCCCCGACCACAAGTTCACCGAGGAGGTGATCGCCGAGGCCGGCATCCCCGCGGTGATCCTCCGCAACGGCTGGTACCACGAGAACTACGGCCAGTCGTTCGCGCAGGCCGCCGCCACGGGCCATTACGTCGCGAGCACCGGCGAGGGCCGGGTCGCCAGCGCCGCCCGCAGCGACTACGCCGAGGCGATCGCCGTCGTGCTGACCGAGACCGGCCACACCGGGTCGGTCTACGAACTCTCCGGCGACACGGCGTGGGATGGCACGGAGTTCGCCGCCACCGCGTCCGAGGTGCTCGGCCGCGAGATCGTCTTCGACTCCGTCTCCTCCGAGCAGCACGCGCAGATCCTGCAGGATGCCGGGCTCGACGAGGGCACCATCGGATTCCTCGTCGCGCTCGACGCCAACATCCGCGACGGCCTGCTCGGGGAGACCTCGGGAGACCTCGGCCGACTGATCGGCCACCCGACGCAGCCGCTGGTCGACTACTTCCGCAGCATCGCGGAGTAGCCGACCGACGACTCTCAGCGGAGCGCGCGGAGCTTCTCGAGCAGGGGCTCCGCCGCTTCCGCGAGGAAGCGGTCCTGCCCCTCGTCGCCGACCTGCACCAGGGCGATGTCGGTGAACCCAGCGTCGAGGTAGGGGCGGAAGCTCTCGGCGATCTCGTCGAGGTCCGGGCCGCAGGCGATCGAGTCCGCCACGTCCTCGGGCCGCACGAACTGGCTCGCGGCCGCGAAACCGGCGGGTGTCGGCAGATCGGCGTTCACCGACCAGCCGCCGCCGAACCAGCGGAACTGCGAGTGCGCCTTCTCGATCGCCGCCTCCTTCGACGACGGGTCCCAGCAGATCGGGATCTGGCCGATCGACCGGGAGGCCGCCCCGGAGCCCGAGTGCTCGGCCCAGCCCTTCACGAGGTCGCCGTCCGGCTCCACCGCGATCAGGTGGTCGCCGAGCGGGGCGAAGCGCTCGATCGACTTCTCACCGGAGACCGCGAGGCCGATCGGCACGCCGCCTTCCGGCAGGTCCCAGATGCGGGCGCTGTCGACGCGGAAGTAGTCGCCCTCCCAGGTGACGAGGTCGCCCTCGTGCAGCGCCCGGATGATCGTGACCGCCTCCTCGAGCATGTCCTGCCGCGCCGAGACGGCCGGCCAGCCCTCCCCCACGACGTGCTCGTTCAGGTTCTCGCCCGAGCCGAGGCCCAGGATGAACCGCCCGTCCGAGAGCAGCTGCAGGGTGGCCGCCTTCTGGGCGATGACGGCCGGGTGGTAGCGCACGGTCGGGCAGGTGACGTAGGTCGCGAGCTCGACCCGCGACGTCGCCTGGGCGACCGCGCCGAGCACGGTCCAGGCGTAGGAGGCGTGGCCCTGCTCGGTGAGCCAGGGCGAGTAGTGGTCGCTGGAGACCTCGAAGTCGAAACCGGCCTCCTCGGCCGCGACCGCGTAGCGCACCAGGTCTTTCGGGCCGCTCTGCTCGGTCATCAGGGTGTAGCCGAAGCGGGTCATCCGCATCTCCCGTCGTCAGGGCGGCCGCCCTCGCGACCGCGTCCCTCTCGACCGTGGCACTCCCGGGGCGAAGCCGCACCGGGTCGTCAGACCAGGGTCGGCTCCCGCAGCAGGTCGACCTCGGTCCTGAGCGTGGCCGCGCCCAGACGCAGCACCCCGTCGCCGAGCGGCTCGCACCGGACTCCGCCCCGACCGCGCAGGGCCTTGTGGGCGCCCGGGGCGAGCACCACGTTCATCCACGCGCACGGGTTCGCGGGGCGGTGCCCCTGGAACAGCACCGGCCCGTCGCCGGAGTCGAGACTGAACCGCTGCCCGGCGAGGGCGTCGACGTCGACGCCGCGCAGCACGATGTTGCGGCGGGCCGCGACGGGGTCG
The DNA here is from genome assembly GCF_059691755.1 of Herbiconiux sp. 320_LB. NCBI lineage: Bacteria > Bacillati > Actinomycetota > Actinomycetes > Micrococcales > Microbacteriaceae > Herbiconiux > Herbiconiux sp. 320_LB. The sequence goes on from NZ_JCAWAD010000003.1 coordinate 111,416, forward strand.
AACGGATGCGCGACGCCCAGCAGCGTGGCGACGTCCTCCAGCGACTCGGCCGCCATCACGGTCACCGCCGCGCTGCGGTGCGCGAGATGCCCGTAGAACCGGTCGCCGACGATCCCGCGCCCTGCGCGGACGGCGATGCTCTGCCGCGACTCGTCCTCACCGGGGAGGGCGGGCAGCGGGCCGTCGGCCGGGCGGCCCTCGTAACGGTGGCGGGACGACACGACGAGGTGCTCGATCCCGACCGCGTACTCCCGCTCCATCCCTCCACGCTAGCCGACCCCCACCCCGGCCGGGCTCGTGGTCGGAAGAGGCTCGTGATCGGCCGGCCTCGTGCTCGGCCGGGATCGACGTCAGCCCTGGTGGTCGGACTCGGCGTGGCGGATGGCCCGGTCGGCCTCCTCGGCCTCCAGGTCGAGATCGGCCTGGAGGTAGTCCCGCGAGTGCGGCAGGCGCACGGTCACGGCCGAGTAGGTCTCCAGCTGCAGCTCGCCGTTGGCGTCCGTCAGACCGAGCACGTGGCCGCCGATCCGCCCGGTGACGTCGACGAAGTGGAAGTGCGCACCGGCCACCGTGACGCCCTGGAAGACGGTCGGGGCGACGAAGCCCAGCAGCGTCCCGGCGATGTCCGGGATCACCACCTCCCGCTGGTCGTGCACGGCCTCCGCGAGCGGGAGATAGGGCTTGACCTGCCGCCTCGCCTCGCGCAGCGACACGCGCGCGAGATGGCCGTCGAACCGCACCGCGTGGAACAGGTTCGCGCTCGCCACCCGCTCCCGCACCTCGGCGACGAAGGTCTCCAGATCGGGCACGGACTCCAGCAGCGCCGAGGTCTCGGGCTCGAAGTCGACGACCTCGGCGAAGGCGAGCTTCGCCTCCGGGGGCAGCAGGGTCACGCTGCCGTCGCCGTGGAACAGCCGGAACTCCTCGCCCAGCACGACGAGCTCGCCGTCCATGTGGTCGCCGCAGCCGAGCCCGAGGGTGCCGCGGCGCCGGATGTCGGAGACGGGGAACACGCCGTCGAACAGCCCCGCCAGCAGGGCATCGACCAGCGAGAACTGCTCGATCGCCTTCTCGGACTGGATTCGACGTCGCATGGGGGGCATTCTCGCGCATCCTTCAGCAGAACGCACCAGAGTAGAAGGATGGCCTCCCGACTCGACCGCAACATCGACCGCGTGCTGAGCGTTCAGCGCCCGGTCGTCCTCGCCCACCTGCGGGGAATCCGCCGGCTGCATCCGAACGCCTCGCCCGAGCAGCTGCTCGTCATCCTCGAGCGCCGCTACGTCGCCGCGGTGACCACGGGCGGCGCGGCCGTCGGGGCCAGCGCCATGCTGCCCTTCGTCGGGACCGGCATCTCGCTCGGGCTCAGCGCGGTCGAGACCGCGGGGTTCCTCGAGACGACCGCCCTGTTCGCGCAGTCGGTCACCGAGGTGCACGGCATCGCCGTGACCGACCCCGACCGCGCCAGAGCCCTGGTGATGACCATGCTGATGGGCAAGGCGGGCAGCGACCTGCTGCGTCAGATCGCCGGCCAGGCCACCGGGGGCGCGAACCGCAACGCCTACTGGGGCCAGGTCGTGACCTCGAGCCTGCCCGGCTTCGTCGTCGGGCCGATCGCCGATCAGCTGAAGAAGTCGTTCCTCCGGCACTTCGCGGTCGGGCAGGGGGCGAGCGCGGTCGGCCGCGCCATCCCGTTCGGCATCGGCGCCGCGATCGGCGGGGTCGGCAACCTGGTGCTCGGCCGCACGGTCATCCAGAGCGCCCGCACCGCGTTCGGGCCGCCGCCGTTCGGCTATCCCGACGACCTGGCGATCACCGTGAAGTCCCCGGCCGCCCCGAAACAGAAGCTGACCTCGGGCGAGAAGAAGGCCCGGAAGGAGGCATCGGGCTCGAGTCGGGTGCTGAGGCTCCCCCGGCGGGCGCGCTCCATCGGGCCCGCGCCCGCGACCCCGTCGTCACCCGCGCCCTCGCCCGGTGGTGTCGTCGAGGCGCCCGGGCCGCGCGGCGGCGGGTCACCAGAGGTTCCTGACATCCGCATCTGAATCCCGCGGATTCACAGCGGAGTGGTAGCCTGGGAGCACCGCGAGGCGTTTCCTCGACGGTGTCGGCCGGACACCCCGGCCCGTTCCTGGAGGGGGCAGCCATGAGACGACGCGTCGCCAGCGCCTCCGCCGTCCTCCTCGGCGCCTTCTTCGCCGTGCTCGGTCTCGGCGTCTCCGCCGCCTCCGCCGCCGAGTCGGATGCGCAGCCCACGCTGGCCCAGACCGGGTACGACTTCACGCCGATGCTCGTGACCGCGGCCGTGGTGCTCGTGATCGCGGGGGTCACCGTGATCCTGGCGAAGTACGCGCTCGCGCGCTCCTCGCACAGCTAGTCGCGCACCCTCGTCGAGGTCGTCGGCCTGAGTGCCCGGGCAACTATGCGCCTGAGCTGCCCCTGACGCCTCAGACCAGATCGACCCGCTCGTCGTGCTCCTCGCGGGCGGCTCTCCGCTCCCCGTCGGCGAGCAGCTGCTCGATCGCCGCGTGGAAGCGCCGGGTCGCCGCGCCGGGCCGGGTGTCGCCGAAGTAGTAGGTGACCCAGCGGCCCAGGCGCACCGCGGCCGCCGAATCCGCCGACAGCCCGGACAGCCGGCCCCGGAGGTCGCCGGCCTCGTCTACCGTGAGCCACTCGCAGTCCGAGAGGTAGCCCGCGGTGTCGATCCGCGCATCCTCGGCCACAGGTCGCGTGACCAGCAGCGGCCCGCCCGTGGCCAGTCGGTCGAAGACCATGGCCGAGACGTCGACGATCGCGACGTCGGCGGCGACCAGCTGCCAGCCGAGCTCGGGCGCGGTGTCGTGCACGTGCCGGGCTGCCGGGTCGAGCCGGTTGGCCTGGGCGATCGCCTCGGCGATCTCGCGATCGGCGGCCGCGTAGGCCCCGTCGCGGCTGCCGGTGCGCGGATGCGGTCGGTAGATCACGCGGTGGTCGGCGGAGACGAGCAGGTCGCGCACCAGGGCCCGGCCGTGGGTCGCGACCGACCCGAAGGTCGCGGCCGCATCCTCGCCTTCCCAGGTCGGGGCGTAGAGCACGACGGTGCGGCCGTCGGGCTCGAACGGCGCGCGGCCCGCCGGGTGGTCGGCCTGGGGCCGCCCGATGCGGATGGCGCGCTGGGCGGCGTCGTAGCCCCAGAGGGCACGGCCCAGACGGTCGACGGCGGCGTCGCCGGCGATGAGCGCGTGGTCGTAGGCCCCGAGCTGGTTCGGGGTGTGGTCGCTCTCGCCGTGGTCGAGGAACACGTGCCACCGGTGCCCGTGCCCCAGGGCCTCGAAGGTCGCCGGGTGGTGGTCGACGTGCAGCACGATCCGCAGCGGCTGCACGCGGAGGAGCTGCTCGACGTCGGCGTCGGCCGGGGCGAAGGCCACCGGGACGGGCGACTCCTCGAGCAGCTCGAGGGCGGCGGCCGGGTCGCGGACGACGAGCAGGACCGGGTGGGTCTTCGCGAGCTCGGCGAGCGGACCGTACCAGCGACGCAGGCGGAACAGGCTCAGGGGCCCGTCGGGCACGTGCACGCCGATCGGGAAGCGGCCCGCGGGAAGCGGCGCCCGGGCTTCGAGGGCCTGGTCGAGTCGGAGGCGGGTCGCCCGGTCGGCCAGGTGCGTCCGAAGCGCACCCCACGACCCGCTCAGCACACCCACCGACCAAGGCTAACTTCGCGGATCGGGCACCCTTCGCCGATCGTGCCCCGGGGAGGAGTTCTTTAGGCAATCGTGACCTTGGCGCGCGACCGGCTCCGGCCCGGACACGGCGAAGGCCGGTGACCTCCGAGGAGGGTCACCGGCCTTCGTGGCGCGTGGCGCCGGTCGGGAGCGGGTCAGCCGGCGAGCTGGCCCAGCGTCACGTCGACGGTCTTCGAGCTGCCGCCACGGGTGAAGGTGAGCTTCGCGTCGCCGCCTGCGGGCTGAGTGCGGACCAGGGCGGTGAGGTCGATCGAGTCGGTCACCGGCAGGCCGTTGAACTCCGTCACGACGTCGCCGGCCTGGAGCCCGGCCTTCTCGGCCGCTCCACCGGAGGAGACCGACTGGATCACGGCGCCGGCCGTCGTGCTGCCCTGGGCCGAGGCGGCGTCGCCGACCGTGGCTCCGAGCAGACCGTGGGTGGCCGAACCGTTCTTGATGATCTCGTCGGTGACGCGCTTGACCAGGTTCGCCGGGATGGAGAAGCCCACACCGATGTTGCCCGACTGCGACCCGCTCGACGAGGAGCCGGCGCTCGCGATCGCGACGTTGATGCCGATCAGCTTGCCCTCGGAGTCCAGGAGCGCACCACCGGAGTTGCCGGGGTTGATCGCCGCATCGGTCTGGATGACCGAGAGCGAGATCGAGGACTGCTGCGTGGGCTGCTGCTGTTGCTGCTGGCCCTCGCCGCCCTGACCCGGGATGTCGAAGTTCCAGAAGTCGTACGGGCCCTGGTTGCCGTTGCCGTCATCCGGAGCCGGGTTGGTCTCGGTGTCGTCCGGAGCCGCGGAGGAGGCAACCGTGATGCTGCGGTTGAGCGCGCTGACGATGCCGTTGGTCACGGTGCCGGAGAGGCCGAGCGGGGCGCCGATGGCGATCGCGACGTCGCCGACGTTGAGGTTCGACGAGTCGCCGAAGTCGATGGGCGTGAGGCCCGAGGCGTCGGTCAGCTTGATCACGGCGAGGTCGGCGACCGGGTCGGTGCCCACGACGGTGGCCTTGTAGATCTTGCCGTCGTTGGTCTGCACCTGGATGTCCGGGGTCGCGGTCGCGCCGTCCAGCGTCACCACGTGCGTGTTGGTGACGATGTAGCCGTCGGAGGTCAGGACGACGCCCGATCCGGTTCCGGCGGCCTGGTTGCTCGAGACCGAGATCGTCACCACGGAGGGCGAGGCCTTCGCGGCGACGGCGGTGATCAGGTTCGCGTTGTCGGGGTTGTTCACCGTGATGCTCGTCGGGCTCGACGCGCTGGTGGAGGAGTTGCCGCCGTTCTGATTGACGGCCCAGGCGGTGACGCCGGCGCCGGAGGCTCCACCGATCAGGGCGCCGATGGCGAGGGCCGCGATCAGCGCGACTCCCCCGCGGCGCTTGCGCGGCTGCTTCGGGGCGCGGTTCTGGTCGGCGTAGGCCCCGGAGGCGGCGTACATGGCCGAGTTGAACGCGGGGTCGGGCACGGCGCCGTAGGGCGGGTTGCCGGCGGGGGGCGTGCCGAAGGAGCCGTTGCCGTAGTTCGCGGTGGGCGCCTGCTGGCCGGCGTGCTGCTGGCCGGCGTGCTGCTGGCCCGCGTGCTGCTGGCCGGCGACCGGCTGCTGCGGCTGCTGGCCGTAGGTCTGGGGGTACGACGACTGCGCGGTGTACGGCTGGGCGTAGGGCTGGGTCGGCGCGGTGTGCGCGGGCTGGACCGGCGTGGTGTGGACCGGCTGCGCCGGGGTCTGCTGCACCGGGGCCTGCGGCGCCGGAGCGGCCTGCCCGGGCGCGGTGAAGCCGCCCTGGGGAAGCGGGGTGGTGGGCTGCGTGGCCGGCGACGGCGCCGACGTGGGGACGACCGGCGGCACGGCCGAGGTCGTCGCGCCCTGGTGGGGGTAGGCGGGGGTCTCCGCGGCGGGCGCGGGGGTGACGGTCTCGGCCGGGCTGGCGGTCTCGGCCGGGGTCGACTCCGAGGACGGGGCGTCGTGCTGCGGGCCCGTCGAGCCGGCCGGGATGCCGTCGTGGTTCTCGGTGCTGTCTGACATGGGGTGCTCCTTCCAAGCACTCGCTAGCTTCCTCACCCAAGCTGAGGGTTCTCTATGGACGGGCTGTGCGGCGTCTGCCGTCTGGATAAGACTCCACCAAGTGCGCACGGATCGGCGCGGCCTCGCGGGCGCGCTAGGTTGGAACGACGGCGGAAGACGGAGTGGCAATGACGATCGACGGATCCTGGCAGCGCGCGGCACGGGGAGCCGGTCTGCTCTCCCCCGACGGGCGGATCGCGTCGACGATCTTCGCCGAGATGAGCGGTCTCGCCCAGGCCACCGGCGCCATCAACCTGGGCCAGGGCTTCCCGGACGAGGACGGCCCGGCCGAGGTGCTCGACGCGGCGCGGCGCGCCATCGCCGACGGCGTCAACCAGTACCCGCCGGGAACCGGGATGCCGGTGCTCCGCGCCGCCATCGCATCGCACCAGCGGCGCTTCTACGGGCTGACCGTCGACCCCGACCGGGAGGTGCTCGTCACCGCGGGCGCGACCGAGGCTCTCGCCGCGACCATCCTGGCCCTCGTGGACGACGGCGACGAGGTGGTCACCTTCGAACCGTTCTACGACGCGTACGGCGGGCTGATCTCGCTGGCCCGCGGCATCCACCGCACCGTCCCACTGCGCCGGCCCGACTTCCAGCCCGACCTCGACGAGCTCCGTGCCACGGTGACCGACCGCACCCGGGTCATCCTGGTGAACGACCCGCACAACCCCACGGGGTCGGTGCTGTCGCGGGAGACCCTCGAGGTGATCGTGGAGCTCGCCCACCGTCACGACGCGATCATCGTGACCGACGAGGTCTACGAGCACCTGACCTTCGGGGTTCCGCACGTGCCGATCGCGACCCTGCCGGGCGCACGGGAGCGCACGGTCTCGATCTCCTCGGCCGGCAAGACCTTCAGCACCACGGGATGGAAGATCGGCTGGCTCACCTCGACCCCGGAGCTGGTGACCGCCATCCTCGCGGTCAAGCAGTTCCTCACCTTCGTCAACGGCGCCCCCTTCCAGCCCGCGGTGGCCGTTGGGCTCGAGCTGCCCGAATCCTTCTTCCACGACATCGCGCGCACCCTCCAGGCCAAGCGCGACCTGCTCACCCGGGGCCTGGTCGCGGCCGGCTTCGAGGTGAGCTCGCCCCAGGCGACCTACTTCGTGGTGGCGGATGCGGCGCCGCTCGGCTATCGGGATGCGGCGACCCTGTGCCGGGAGCTGCCGGCCCTCGCCGGCGTGGTCGGGGTGCCGATCAGCGCCTTCTGCCACAAGGAGCTCGGGGCCGAGTACGCGAGCCTGGTGCGGTTCGCGTTCTGCAAGAAGACCGAGGTGCTCGAACGCGCCTCGGCGCAGTTGTCACGTCTCGGGCGTTGACCGCGGACGTCTCGGTAGGTGACCGCAGGCGCTGACCGCAGACGCTGACCGCAGCCGGTGCTCGACCGGGCCCGTTCAGGCACCGTCCGTGCCCTGATCCTCCGTGCCCGATTCCCCCGGCCGCAGGGCCGTGGTGTACCGGCGCAGCGCGAGGGCCGGGTTCACCCGGCGCACCTCGTCGATGCGGTGGGGGTCGACCCAGGCGACCGCGACGTCTTCGCGCTCGCCGAGGGAGGCGATCGTCACGCCCATCGGGTCGACGATGAGACTCGCCCCGACGCCGATCGGCGGGGTCTGGTCGGCCGCGGCCACGTAGATCGTGTTCTCCAGCGCCCGCGCGGTGACGAGGCTGCGCCAGTGATGCTCCTTCAGGGGGCCGCGCACCCACTCGGCCGGTACGGCGACCAGGTCGGCGCCGGCATCCACCAGCCGTCGGGAGACCTCGGGGAAGCGGATGTCGTAGCAGGTCTGCATCCCGATCGTGATGCCGTCGATCGAGAAGGTCTCCGGGTCGGTCAGCGCTCCGGCTTCGACCCAGTCGCTCTCGCGACCGCCGAACGCGTCGTAGAGGTGCTGCTTGCTGTAGCGCGCGACCACGCCCTCGCCGGGCGAGACCGCGACGAGCAGGTTGGCGAAGCGGTCGGGCGTGGAGGCCTCGGCGACCAGGCCGGCGATCAGGTGCGCGTCGAGCTCGGTCGCCAGGGCGGCGAGCACCGAGACGAACGGGCCGTCGAGGGGCTCCGCGTTCTGCACCAGCAGCTCGCCGAGCGGGTCGACGAAGTACGAGGAGTACTCGGGGAAGACCACCAGCTTGGCGCCTCGCGCCACGGCGAAGCGGGCGAGCCGGGCGATGGTCTCGAGGTTGGCCGCCTTGTCGGCTCCGGGGGCGAACTGGGCGACGGCGACGCCGAAGCCGAGACCGCCGGGAGCGGCGACGTCGTAGTCACGGGGCGCGGCGGCGTCGGTGCCGCGGGGCACCCGGGGGCCGCTCACGACAGCCTCGCCATCGCCTTGACCGCCCGGCGTTCATCCATCGCGGCGTAGCCCTCCGGGAGATCGTCGAACGCGACCTCGAGGTCGAAGACCAGGCCCGGCTCGATCGCGCCCTCGAGCACCTCGGCGAGGAGCTCGGGCATCGCCGCGCGCACCGGGGCGATCCCGCCACCGAGGCCGACGTTGTTGCCGAACGCGATGTTCAGCGGGAACTCCACGCCGTGCGGCATCCCGACCGAGCCGACCCGGGAGCCCGGGCGTGCGATCGCGAACGCGGTGGCGAAGGACTCGGCGGTGCCGACGCACTCGAGCGTCGCATCCGTGCCGATGCCGTCGGTGAGCTCGAGCACGGCCTCGACCGCGTCGGCGCCGCGCACGGCGACCAGGTCGGTGGCGCCGAAGCCGGTCGCCAGCGCCTGCCGCTCGGGGTTGCGGCTGAGGGCGATGATGCGTTCGGCACCCAGGCGCTTCGCCGCGAGCACCCCGCTGAGCCCTACGGCCCCGTCGCCGACGACCGCGACGACCGAGCCGGGCACGACGGCCGCACTGCGGGCGGCGTGGAAGCCCGTGCCGTAGACGTCGGTCAGGGCGAGCAGGTGCGCCAGGAGCGCGTCCTCCGGCCGGCCGCCGGGCACGACGACGAGGGTTCCGTCGGCCAGCGGCACGCGGACGAACTCGCCCTGGCCGCCGTCGACGCCCTTGGAGCCCCAGTAGCCGCCGTGCACGCAGGAGGTGGTGATGCCGGCGACGCAGTGCACGCAGGTGCCGTCGCTGTACTTGAAGGGCGCGATCACGAAGTCGCCCACGTGCAGTCGGCCGACGTCGGTGCCGATGGCCTCGACGACGCCGATGAACTCGTGGCCGATCCGCGACCCCGCCGCGCGGGGCGTCTCGCCGCGGTAGTACCAGAGGTCGCTGCCGCAGACGCAGGTCGCGACCACGCGGACGATCGCGTCCGTGGCGGCGACGATCTCGGGATCCGGAACCTCTTCGACGGCCACGGAGTAGGCGTCGTTGAACACGAGTGCACGCATTTTCCGACTCTACCGGGATCGCCGGGGCGCCCGCCGTTCGAGGACGAGCTCGGCGTAGCCGGGGATGAGGGTGCCCCGCTGGGCGCGTCGGCGCACGACGGCGAGCGGCGCGGAGGCGGCCGCATCCAGGACCGCCCCGACGGTCAGCCGGATCTGAGCCATGGCGAGCGGGGCGCCGAGGCAGAAATGCGCGCCGGCCCCGAACCAGAGCTGGCGCAGCGAGGCGGCGGGGTTGCCGACCGGGTCGAAGCCGCCCGCCCGCCGGTCGGCGAGGAAGGTCGCGAGCACGAGGCGGTCGCCCGGCCGCACCGCGGTGCCACCCACCTCGGCGGGGGCGGCCACGCTCCGCAGCATCACCGGGGAGGGCGTCGTCACGCGGAGGCCCTCGGCGATCGCCTGGTCCAGCAGCGAGCGGTCGTGGGCGAGCACCTCGAGCCAGCCGGTGTCGGCCAGCACGGCGATCAGCCGTGGCAGGTAGGAGACGAGCGTCTCGGTGCCGGTGAGCACGAAGGCGCCGACCGCGCCCAGGGCCTCCTCCTCGCTGAGGCCGAGGCGGCGCATGCGGGCGGGGACGGTCTCGGCCTCGGCGGGATCGACAGTCAGGGCGTCACCGGTCTCGGGGGCGGCGGCGATAGGGGCGCCGCCGGATTCGCCGGGCTGGTCCGGCCCGGCGGCGTAGGCCGAGCGGGCGTGGTCGGTCAACTCGGCGAGCACCGCGCGCGCCCGCCGCACCTGCGCGGGCGTGAACCGGGGGCGGGCCAGCGAGACGAAACCGGTCACCGACGAGATCCGGGCGAAGAGCTCCTCGCCCACCACGTCCCGGTCCAGCCCCACCAGGCGGCTGATCACCTGACCGGCGTACTCGCGCACCTCGCCGACGAGGTCGACCGCCTCACCCTCCGTCAAACGGCGGGTCAGGGCTTCGGCCCGGCCCCCGATCGTCTGCTCGGTGAGCGTCTCGACGAACGCGGGCGCGAAAAGCGGGGCGAGCCGGCGGCGCAGGGCGTGATGGTCGGCACCCTCCATGTTCAACAGCACCGAGGGGCCGAGCACCGGCGTCCAGAGGTCGGCCGGCGAACCGGGCCCGGTCTTGGTGAAGTGCTCGGTGTCGAGCAGGATGCGCCGGAGCAGCGCCGGCTCGGTCACGACCACCCCCACCCCGGGCACGCGGAGGACGTCACGCCGGATCGCGCTCAGAGCGGGGTAGGCGAGCGGATGCGCGGTGCGCTGCACGCGCTCCTCCCAGCGTCGTTCGCCCCCCGGCCTCAGAGCCGGCGCGGCGGCCCGGGCATCCGTGGTCACAGGCGCACCACCATCACGCCGAGCGAGATCCCGCCGGCCAGCCCTACCAGGGCCACGAGGCTGCCGTCGCGCACCAGGCCGCGCTCCCGAGCAAGCTCCAGCTGCAGTGGCAGCGAGGCCGAGGCGAGGTTGCCGTGCTCGGCGACGGTCAGCACCGTGCGCGCCGGATCGACGCCGATCGCCTCGACGATGCTCGCGTGGTAGGGCGCGGCGACCTGGTGGATGGCGACGAAGTCGAGATCACCGGGCTCGAGGGCGAGCTCGGCGAGGGTCTCGCCTACCAGACCGACGCCGACCTCCAGGAACGCCCGCTGCAGAGCGGCGCCGTCCATGTCGAAGTAGCTGCCGCCCTCGGCGTGCGGGTTCATCGAGCCGCCGGTGGGCAGCGTGCCCACCATCCAGTGCTCCGAGCGGGCGGCGAAGCGGCTGCCGAGGATGCCGCGGGGTTCGGGATGCTCGGCCGGCACGGTCGCCTCGACGATCACGGCGGCCCCGGCGTCGCTCATCGTGTAGCCGGCGAAGGAGCGGAGGAACTGCTCGGGCCCGTCGAGCCTCCAGCGCACCGCGTGCGAGGGCTGCTCGCCGCTCGCGACCAGCACGCGCCGGTGCCGGCCGGTGGCGATCAGCGCCTCGGCGACCTCGAGGGCGTTGAGCACGCTGTTGCAGGCGTTCTTGATGTCCATGACCGGGCAGTCCAGACCGAGCTTGGCCGAGACGATGTGGCTGGTCGCGGGTTCGATCAGGTCCTGGCTCGCGGAGGCGAACAGCAGCAGGTCGATCGGGCCGGGCGAGCGCTCGAGCGCCCGCCGGGCGGCGGCCACCGCGAGGTCGGAGGTCTGCCAGCCCTCGGGCCGCAGGTGCACCCGCTCCACGCCCGTGATCCGCCGGACCAGCCCCGTCGCGAGCGGCAACCCGGGGTTCGTCTCGCGGAGCTGCTGCTCGGTCTCGGCGCTGGACCGCGTCTCCTCCGGCAGGAACGTGGCGACCGCGGCGAGCCGCGCGTGCGGCGGGGCGACCGGCCGGGTGCTCGTCGGGCTCACCGCCGGCCGTCCCGGGTCGACGCCGTCATCCCGCCCAGCAGGCGGTCGATCCCCTCGGCCACGGTAACGCGCGGCGGCCCGAAGACGGCGCGGGCGCGGGGATCGTCGAAGGTGGTGGAGAAGGCGTACACGATGACCGAGTATCTCGTGATCGGCGGCTCCCCCGCACGCCGGGTCGCCCGCCAGAGCAGTTCGACCGCGCTCGCCGCGGCGAGGGCGACCCGGCGGGGAACCTCCCGCCGAGGAGCCGGGAGCCCGAGTCGGGCGACGAGGTCGAGCACCGTCGCCTGGAGGTCGACGGGCTCGCCGTTGGTCAGCGTGAGGGTGCGCCCGACCACCTCGGGTGCGCTCAGAGCGCCCACGAGCTGGTCGACGAGGGTGTCGATGTAGAGCAGGTCGCCGAGCACCGGCCGCCCCGCCGGGGTGCGGATGCGCGGGAGCCGCCCGCTCCGCGCCGCGGCCACGAGTCGCGGCACCAGGGTGGTGTCGCCCGGGCCGAAGACCGCGCGGGGCCGCAGCACGGTCCACTCGCCCGGATAGGCGCGCACGAGCTCCTCGGCGGCGGCCTTGGTGGCGGCGTAGCGACTGACGTACGGCGGCCGTGCGGGGGCGTCTCCCGGGATCCCCCGCTGATCGCGGGCGCGCGTGACGACGGAGGCGGTCGACACGAACACCACGCGCGGCAGCCGGCCGACGCGGTCGGCGACCCGCTCGGCGTACTCGAGCACGGTCCTGGTGAGCTGCACGTTGTCCCGCTCGAACTCCCGCCGGCTGCCCCACGGCGAGCTCCGCGCCGCCGTGTGCACGATCACGTCCGGACCGGACCCGCTCGCTGCGGGCCCCTCCTCGGCGAACCCGTCCAGGGCGAGCAGGTCGGCCACGGCGGTGGGCGCGGCGAGATCGAGCGAACGGTAGTCGGCGCGTTCCGAGCTCGAGCGCCCGATCCCGAGGGCGCGATACCCCGGATCCGTCGCCAGCCGGTCGAGTAACGCTCCGCCGACGAACCCCGAGGCACCCGTGACCAGAACCCGCAGTGGGCGGGCGGCCTGGCCAGGTGCGCGCACTTCGTCAGGCCCCGCAGCAGGATCCTCTGCACGCGCTTCGGCACGATCCTCCGGGCGACCTTCGGCACGACCGCCGAGGTGACCCTCTGGCCGGGTCTCCCCCGGCCCGGCAGCCGTCACGGCGCGTGCTCCCGCACGATGCGGCGGCGCTTCACGCCCGGATCCTCGGCCTCCCAGTCGTCCACGACGATCGTCGCGTGGCAGCCGTACGAGCGCAGCAGCACGTCCAGCGCCGCCGTCACCGCCGCCGGGGCGCCCTCCTCCGGATCCTCGAGCCGCACGTGCAGGTCGAGGCCTCGCTGCCGGATGCGCCAGTCGGCGTACGAGGCCGAGCCGACCGCCAGGGCGCGGCGCACCGCATCCGGGAACACCTCGACCACCGACCGGCCGTCGGTGCTCGGCAGGTGGAGCACCGAGTCCTCCCGGCCGTCGACACCCGCGAGCACGGTGGTCACGCGCCCGCAGGCGCACCGCTCGGGTGCCGAGGGGTCGATCCGCAGCACGTCATCGAGTCGGTACCGCGCGATCAGCTGCGTCCGCCGCTCGAAATCGGTGACGATCGGCACGAACCGGGTCCGATCCTCGCCCTGCCACTCGCGCTCGAACCGCACGGTCTCCTCGTTGAGGTGCAGGGCGCCGTGCTCGCAGCTGAGCGCGAGCAGCCCCTCCGTCGCCTGGTAGACCTGGCGGGGTGGCCGACCCCACGCCCGCTGCACCCGGAGTGCCGTGTCGGGCTCGAGCACCTCGGCGACCGAGACGACGAGCCGCGGCCGGATGCGCAGGGTTCCCGATCCCGCGCGTCGGGCCAGCGCATCCAGCACCGAGGCGGGCGCCACGAGCAGGTCCGGCCCCCGACCCGAGTCGACCGCGGCCTCGAGCTCGGCCACGTGGGCGTCGAACGAATCGGTCAGGTCGTGGAAGGTGAAGCGCACCCGCGAGCTCGCGACCGATTCGTAGAGCCCTCCGCCGGCGCGGAGGAAGAACGCGATCCTGAGCGGAGGCCGCCACAGGAGGAGGATTTGGCGCACCGTCGCGGCGTCCAGCAGCCGGCCGAGCACCGTGCCGGCCCACAGCGCCCGCTCGCGGGGGCTGACCAGGAAGACGCCGCGCCGGCCCGAGGTACCGCTGGACAGCCCGACCGTGAGGTCGCCGTCGATCGTGGGGCTGAAGTCGCGGCTGTGCTCCGCCTCGAGCCCGACGGCGAGGGCGTCGGCCAGCCGGATGCCGCGGGTGTTGAGCCCGTCGAAGTGCTCGAGGTGCACCGTCTTGTCGACAACCGGCAGCCGCACCCGCGTGCCGGGGCCGGCCGCGTCGCGAAGCGCCCGGTAGTAGGGCGCCTCGGTGAGCCGCCGGCGGTAGGCCCGCACGCGGCGCTCCTGCCAGGCGTCGAACGCGGCCCGCGAGCGGAACCGGCCGGCCCACCGTGCCGTCACGAAGCGCCGCACCAGCTGTGCACTGAGCCCCGCCTGCGCCAGCTGCGCCCGCGCCTGCCGCACCCGGGCCACCAGCCCCTGTGCCGGTGGTGCGCCCGTCAGCGGGGCCCGTGCGCGAGTCGGCGCTTCGGTGCTCCGCGGCAGGGGCGGCGTGAGGGGCGGGTGCGTCGTCGGCCGGCTCACGGGGACAGCCTACGCGTCGGCCCGCAGCCGGGTGCCGACGCCTCCTAGAATGACGCCATGGCGGGAATCATCGGACACATCCTGCCGATCGCCGTCGGCGTCGCCCTGAGTTCGGTGCCGATCGTCGTGATGGTCCTGATCCTGCTCTCGCCGCGCGGCCGGTGGTCGAGCCTGACCTATCTGATCGGCGCCGCGGTCGGCCTCGCCGGTCTCACCACGTTGTTCAGCGCCGTGGCCTCGCTGCTGCCGCCCCCGCCGCCCTCCAGCCAGAGCGTGCTCTTCGCGACGATCGAGATCGTGCTCGGCCTCGCGCTGCTGGTGCTCGCCGCGGTGCGCTGGAGCCGCGGGCGTGCCGCCGCCCGCGCCGCTCACGAGGCGCAGGCCGCCCACCACACCGACACCGCCCGAGCCCGCCAGGCGGGTCGGCCGGGCTCGAACCTGCCCGCCGCGACCGACCTCGATCCGGATGCCGCCCCGGCCACGGCCTCGGGCATGGTCGCCTGGCTGACGAAGGTGACCAGCCTGGGACCGATCCCGTCCTTCGGCGTCGGCGTCATCCTCATGCTGCGACCGAAGAACCTGCTGCTCACGCTCGCCGCCGGGGTGGCGATCGGTGCCGGCAATGTGACTGTGGGCCTGGATGCGGTGGCGATCGCCATCTTCACCCTCCTCGGCATCTCGACCCTGGCTGCGCCGATCATCTTCACCCTGGTCGACCCGGAGCGGATGAGGACTCCTCTCGAACGCACCCGCGTCTGGATCGAGGGCAACAGCGCGACCGTCACCACCATCGTGCTGCTCGTGCTCGGGGTGGTCGTCGTCGGCAGCGGCATCACCCACCTCTGACGACGCGACCACCCCGCATCGCGCACGCCCGGGGCAGAGGCCCGAGCCCAAGCGCGACCACCGCTCAGTGGAAGTCGCGGATGAAGCGCTCGAACTCCCCGCGGGCCGTCCCCGACGCCGTGACGTCGCCGATCCTCAGGATCGTCAGGCCCGAGTACGCCGCCGGCGACCCCGAGAACGCGTCGCGGATGTGCGACCAGCCCACCGTCGACGAGGTGCCGACCGAGCCGAGGTTGCCGCTCAGGGCGTTCTCGCCCTTGAGCGTCACGTGCGCACGCCGGGCCGCCTCCCCGACCCAGTTCACCAGGGAGGCCGCATCCGAGTAGGCGTGTGAGCCGGTGTCCCACTCCCGCCCGTCCGGCATCTCGAGCGCGGTGAAGTGCAGGATGACGTGGTGCCTCGGCGAGACCCCGTCACCGCGGGTGTCGAGATCGTGCACGAGCGCGAGGATGCCGTCGTACCCGTGCCCCGTCGAGGCGTCGTCGTAGGCCTGATCGGTGTGGATGAGCCCGGCCGCCACCTCGGGCGCGCGGCGGATGGGGCTGGTCGCCATGGTCTGCCAGTGCACTCCCGGCACCTTGAGACCGAGCGGCACGTTCGCGAACTCGTCGTCGAAGGCGCCGATCGCCTCGAGCATCACCTCGCGCCCGTGCCGGAGCAGGCTCTCGCTGTACCAGCGCGTGAAGTCCTTGCCGTACCGCAGCGAGCGGTACGCGCCCGAGGTGATGAAGCGGTCGTGGTCGGTGGGCGGGGTGATGGCCCCGTAGGTCAGCCCCGGGATGCCCCAGGCCGTCGCCACCCCGGCGACCGACCCGTAGCGCGCGACCGCCCAATCGGCGAAGGCGGTGATCGCCGACGGCGAGTAGCTCTGGAAGGTGCCGCGGTTGGGGTACCCCGCCGGGTCTCCCGGCACCTTGGCGTCGTGGGTCGCGTACGAGGGGTACCGCAGCTCGCCGGCCGGGCCGGTGCTCACCGTGATCTCCTGGATGCTCCCCCGGTAGTCGGTCGATCCCGAGCTGTAGTGCTGCTCGAACGCCTCCATGAAGTCGCCCATGTCGTCCACCGTGCGCGAGGCACCGAGCCCCCAGGGTGACGTCGATTCCCGATCGACGTTCCCGTACTCGCTCACCCACGCGTTGTCGGCCGGCAGAGCGCTGCACCACCCGGCCACACCGCAGATCTGCACCGGCTCGAACACCCACCCGGGGACCGGGATGTCGCAGGTGTCGCCGACATTGCCACCGCACTGATGGAACGACATCATCGGCACGAGCTCGAGCCCGGCCGACGTGACGGCCGCGAACAGCTTGTCGTAGTAGCTCCAGTCGAACGAGCCCCGGGCGGGTTCCGCCTTGCCCCACCAGACGTCGACCGCGACCGCGTCGACGCCCTGGCCCTGGGCGACCGCGAGCGAGTCGGTGAACGCCAACCATTCCGGGCCCGAGGAGGCCCAGTCGTCGATCCAGAGCGGAGCCATCACGTTGACGGTCTGGGCCGCGCCCGAGGATGCGGCATGGCCGGGCGAGGCCGCGAGCGGGGCGGCCGAGATTCCGGATGCGAGAAGGGCGACGGCCGCGGTTGCGAGCCCGATGCGGGAGGTGGTTCGAAGTGCCATCCCCCCACGGTAGGTTCGGGCGGCCATCGCCCTCTGTGAGTACTTTCCACCTAGCGGCCGGCCGGCCCTCAGACGAGCCGGCCGCTCGATGGGATGCGTCGCGCTACTCGGCGGACACCTCGCGCACGCGCCGACGGCGGACCGCCAGCACGAGCCCCAGCCCGAGCACCAGCACCGACCCGGCGAGGACGCCCGAGGCCACCCCGTCGCCGGCGCCGGTCGCCGCGAGCTGCGGATCGGCGGGTGCCGCTGCCGCAGGCACCACGGTCGGCGTCGGCGTGGCCACCGGCGGGACGACGACCGGAGCGGTCACCCGCCCGTTGATCGCCGAGGTGTCGTTCGCGAGCGAACCCGTGACCGAGGAGATCGCCCCGAGCATGATGCCGAGGGCCTCCTGGTTGACGTTGGCGAGGTTGTCGCCGGCCGAATGGTAGTTCGGATCCTGCGTGATGCCCGCGGTGCCGCCGAACAGGGCGACCTGCTCCGGCGTCTTCACCTCGTCGGCGCCGGTGAACAGCCCCGAGGCCGGCACGCCGTAGGAGATGAACGCGTCGTAGTCGCTCCGCGAGTCGAAGGCCGTGTCGATCCACGCCTGGCCCGAGGCGTCGAAGTAGTCGGTGAAGGCCTTCTCCGTGGCGATGGAACCCTCCGGCACCTCGACGGGCGCCTCGAAGGTCGACTGGTCGGCGTCGTAGACGCTGATCACGTAGTTCGGCGAGGCGACCATGTCGAAGTTGAGGTACGTCGCGATCTCCTCGAGCTCCTGCGGGTCGTTCTCCGCGAGGTCGTCGACGTAGTGCGCCGAACCGACCAGCCCGACCTCCTCGGCGCCCCACCAGGCGAAGCGCACCTGGTTGTTCAGCGGACCCGAGGCGGCCAGCTGCACCGCGGTCTCGAGGATGGCGGCCGAGCCGCTGCCGTTGTCGTTGATGCCCGGGCCTTCCGGCACCGAGTCCAGGTGCGCCCCGAGCATGACCGTGTTCGTCGGGTCGCCCGTCGGCGTCTCGGCGATGATGTTGAAGGTGTCGACGGTCGTCGTGGTCTCCTGCAGCTGCAGGTCGACGGTCGGCGGCGTGGCGGAGCCCAGGGCGGCGACCACGGCCACCCCCTCGTCCTGCGTGAGGCCGACGGTCGGCACCAGACCGGGCACCTGCTCGCCGAGGGTTCCGTTCAGGGGCCCGGCCTCGTTGTTGTAGATCAGGGCTGCGGAGGCGCCCGCAGCCGCCGCAGCGGCCGACTTCTCGGCGAACGAGCAGATCCCGCGGCTGATCACCGCGACGGCGCCCACGGCGGAGACCCCGCCCCAGGCATCCGCGTCGCACCCGGTCGCGGTCGCCGGAGCGACCAGCGGAACCGCCACGATTCCGGCCGTCTGCGTCGCGGGCGTGCCCTCCATCGGGATGCGCTGGGGATCCGGCGTGGTCAGATCGGTCGTGGTGCCCATCAGGGTGATCGAGAACGCGTCGATGGACTGCGTCGTGGCCTGGAAGTCCTGACGCACCGGGGTGTAGCCGGCGGCCGTGAGCACGCTCTCCACGTAGGCGCCGCTGGCCTCGTAGCCCGCGGTGCCGATCGCGCGGTTGCCGTCGTTGGCGTCGGCGATCGACTGCAGCGCCGCGAGGTGGGTCATCACCCCCTCGACGGTCACCCGGGACTCGAGGTCGTCCGGATCCACGGCGAAGGCGGCCTGCGTGCCACCGGCGACCGCCGCGATCATCACCCCCGTGCCCAGTCCGAATGCGGTCAGTCGTCGATGACGTCGCTTCACGTGTGATCCCCTTCGTCGCGTGAACGTTTGTGGAACCCTATCCTCTTCGCGGGTGTCTTGTCCCCCATTACGGGGGACATTTCACGAGGAGTAATCTGTTGGAAACACAGCTCGCCGAACCCGTGCTGAGCGAGGAGATCCGGATGGACGACGACCCGACGAAGGTCACCAACCAGGCGTCCCTCACGTCGTCGACCGGCACGATCTGGCTCGTCGTCGGCGGGCTGATGGCGGCGATCTCGGTCGTGCTGCTCTGGGCGCTGCAGCAGGTGAACTCCAGCGGCATCGCGCTCTGGGCGATCGCGGTGATCGTGCTGCTCTATCTGGCGATGGTCGAGGTGCGACTGCTGGTGCGTTCGCTGCGGCTGCGCCTCATCCTCCTGGCGGTGACGTTCGGCGCCGTGGCCGTCGTGGCACTGGCCTCCGTGGTGGTCATCGGGTACTCGACCGTCGCACCCTGAGCGCCTGACCGCGATCTGTCCGTGCATCGAAGTTTTGTGTAACAATCGGGCATGCTCCCCGTCCTCGCCGTCCTGCTGGCCGCCGTGTGCTTCGGCACCACGGGCACCGCGCAGGCCTTCGGCCCGATGGATGCGTCAGCCGGCTCGATCGGCGCCGCCCGGATCCTGATCGGCGGCGGCATCCTGGGTCTCGTCGGTCTCGTCTCCGCGGGCAGGGCGGCCCGTGGGCCCCGCCACGACGGACGGCCGAGGTCCCGCGTGCGATCCGGGATCCTCGTAGTGGTCGCCGCGCTCGGGGTCGTCGCCTACCAGCCCGCGTTCTTCGCCGGCACCGCGAGCAACGGCGTGGCGGTCGGCACGGTCGTGGCGCTGGGTTCCGCACCGATCATCACGGGGCTCCTCGACTGGGCCCTGCGCCGGCGCTTCCCGGGCGCGGTCTGGCTCGTCGCGACCCTGGTGGCGACCGTCGGCGTCGCCTTGATCAGCGGCGCGCTCGGCCTGGTCGACCCGGGGAACGGCGGCGGGATCGACGCCTCCGGCACCCCGTCGGTCAGCCTGCCCGGCCTCCTGGCGTCGGTCGGCGCGGGCGCCTCCTACGCGGTCTACACCCTGGCGAGCAAGGGGCTGCTCGAGCGCGGCTGGAGCCCGACCGTCACCATGGGCGCGGTCTTCGGCGGAGCCGCCGTGCTGAGCATCCCGCTGCTGATCGCCGGCGACACCCGCTGGCTCCTCACCGGCGAGGGCCTCGCCCTGGCGCTCTGGCTCGGCGTCGTCACCACGGCCCTGGCGTATCTGCTCTTCGGCTGGGGTCTGGGCCGGCTCCCCGCCGCGACGGTGTCGACCCTGACCCTCGCCGAACCACTCACCGCCACGCTCCTCGGCACCCTCGTGCTCGGCGAGGCGCTCAAACCGACGGCCGTCGTCGGGCTGGTCGTGCTCGCGCTCGGGCTCGCCCTCCTCGCCGTTCCGCGGTCGCTGTTCCGCCCCGTCGGCAGCGCCCGGCGCCCTAACGCCTCCGCGTGATGATCAGGTGCGCCACCAGCGCAGTCCACCCCGTCTGGTGCGAGGCGCCGAGCCCCTGCCCGGTGTCGCCGTGGAAGTACTCGTAGAACGCGATGTTCTCCCGCCAGCGCGGATCCGACGACAGCAGCGGGTACCGCGCATCCGCCGGACGCGGCACGCCGTCGACCGACCGGAACAGCGAGACCAGCCGCTGGGCGAGGTCGTCGGCGATCTGGCCGAAGGTGCGCCGCTCGCCCGATCCCGCGGGGTACTCGACGAGGTGCGGTTCGCCGAGGCTCTCGTCGTAGCCGCGGAGCGACTCGATGATCAGCGTGTTGAGCGGGAACCAGACCGGCCCGCGCCAGTTCGAGTTGCCGCCGAACAGCCCCGAGGTCGACTCCCCCGGCTCGTAGTCGACGACCGCCTCGGCACCGCCGACCTCGACCCGGAACGGATGGTCGCGGTGCCACGCCGAGATGCTCCGGACGCCGTAGGGCGAGAGCATCCCCGCCGGGTCGACGACACCCGCGAGGATGCGCTCGAGCCGCTCGGGCGAGACCAGTGCGAGCAGGCTCGTCACCCCGTCGGAGTGCGACCGCACGTGCACCGACTGCCGGAACGAGGGGTTCCGCTCCAGGAACGAGCGCCCCCGGGCGACGAACTCCTCGAGCCGGCCCATCTTCGACCGGTCGAAGACCAGCGCGGCCGTCACGGGGACGAGCCCGACGAGCGACCGCACCTTGAGCGGCACGTCCCGGCCGTCGGCGAGGTGCAGGAGGTCGTAGTAGAAGGCGTCCGCCTCGTCCCAGAGCCCGGCCTCGTTCGCCGAGTCGGCGATCACCAGGAAGTGCTCGAAGAACTTCGTGGCCACGTCTTCGTAGGCGGGATCGTGCGAGGTCAGCAGCAGCGCCATGTCGAGCAGGTTCAGCGCGTAGGTCGCCATCCACGCCGTCGCGTCGGCCTGCTCGAGCACCCCGACGGCGGGCGGCAGGGTCGAGCGATCGAGCGGGGCGATGTTGTCCAGCCCCATGAACCCGCCCTCGAACAGGTTGTTGTCGCCGTGATCCTTGTTGTTGGTCCACCAGGTGAAGTTCATCAGCAGCTTGTGGAACACCCGGCCGAGGAACCGGTAGTCCCGGCTCCCGTCGATCTCGAACACCCGGAGCGCCGCCCAGGCCTCGATGGGCGGGTTCACGTCGCCGAAGTCCCACTCGTAGGCCGGCAGCTGGCCGTTCGGGTGCATGTACCACTCGCGCACCATGAGCACGAGCTGGGCCTTGGCGAACTCGGGGTCGATGTGGGCGAGTGTCACGCAGTGGAACGCCAGGTCCCAGGCGGCGAACCAGGGGTACTCCCACGCGTCGGGCATCAGGATGACGTCGTGTCCGGAGAGGTGCCGCCAGTCGGCGTTCCGGCGGTCCCGGCGCGCGGGCGGCGGGGGCGGCGAGGTCGGGTCCCCGGCCAGCCAGCGGCGCACGTCGAGGTGGTAGAACTGCTTCGACGCGAGCAGCCCGGCGAACGCCTGGCGCGCGATCCGGGCCTCCTCGGCGTCGGCACCGGCCGGCAGCACCGAGGCGTGGAACTCGTCGGCCTCGGCGAGCCGGGCCTCCATCACCCCGTCGAAGTCGGCGAACGCGGCGGTGTCGGTGAACGCGGCGGAGTCGGCGCCCGCATCCTGAACCCCCGCATCCCGAGCCCGCGCATCCTGAACCCCCGCATCCTGAGCCCGCGTCAGACGCAGCCGCAGCACCCGCGTCTCGCCCGGCGCCAGGGTGAGCACCTCGTGGAAGGCCGCCTTGGTGCCGGTGCCGGCCGGGTTCACGGTGGCGGCCCCGGAGACGACGTGATCGTTGATCCCGTCTTTCGGGTAGGGCGTCGTCGAGGGCTCGCCCCAGAGCCGCTCGCGGTTCGACTCGTTCTCGCAGAACAGCGCCTCGACGTCGGGGTCGTCGATCCGGAGCACCAGGTCGTCGCCGTCGGGCCGGTCGGCGGTCAGCTCGCCCGGCCCCGAGCGACGGATGCCCGGCTTGACCGGGGCGGGCAGGTCCCAGTCCCACACGTTCCGGAACCAGAACGTGGGCAGCACGTGGATCGTGGCGGTCTCGGGCCCCGCGTTCTCGATCGTCACCCGCATCAGCAGGTCGTGCGCGTCGGCCTTCGCGTGGTCGACCGTGACCATCCAGAAGCGCCCGTCGTCGAAGATCCCGGTGTCGGCGAGCTCGTATTCCGGTTGGTCCTTCGACCGCGCCGCGTTCGTGGCCAGCAGGTCGTCGTACGGGAACTCGCGCTGCGGGTAGTGGTACCGCCACCGCTGCCAGGAGTGGGTCGGGGTGCCGTCGAGATGCCACCAGTACTCCTTGGCGTCCTCGCCGTGATTGCCCTCGGGGCCGGAGAGGCCGTACATCCGCTCCTTCAGGATCGGGTCGACGCCGTTCCACAGCGCGAGCCCGAGGCACCAGCTCTGGCCGGTGTCGCAGAAGCCCGCCATCCCGTCCTCGTTCCAGCGGTAGGTGCGCGAACGGGCGTGATCGTGCGGGAAGAAGCGCCAGGCGTCGCCGTCGGCGCTGTAGTCCTCCCGCACCGTGCCCCAGGCGCGCTCGGCGAGGTAGGGACCCCAGTCGCGCCAGCCCGCCGCCCCCGCATCCGCCTCAGCCAGCCGTCGACGTTCGGCCCCCGGTTCGCTCATGCTGCGATCCTAGGGCGTGCCTCCGCGGCGGGAGGCCGGTGCCGTCAGGAGGCGAGGGCCGCCTCGAGCGCCACCCAGGGCAGCATCGCGCACTTGATCCGGGTGACGTACCGCGAGACCCCGCCCAGGGCGACCGCGTCGCCGAGCAGCTCCTCGTCGCCCTCGATCGTGCCCTTGGACTGCATGAGCTCACGGAAGGCCTGGATGCGCCGGGTCAGGTCGTCCTCGCCGAGATCGTGCACGAGGTCGTTCAGCACCGAGGCCGAGGCCGTCGAGATCGAGCAGCCCTGCCCCTCCCAGCTGAGCGACTCGATCGAGCCGTCGGCGCCGCGGTGCACCCTGAGGGTCACCTCGTCGCCGCAGGTGGGGTTGACCTGGTGCGACGACCCCGAGGCGCCGTCGCGGAGGCCGTAGCCGTGCTTCTGCTTGGCGTGGTCGAGGATGACCTGCTGGTACATGCTCTCCAGCTCGCGCGACGCCATCAGACGGCCCCGAAGAAGCGACGCGAATCCGCGACGGCCTCGACCGCCGAGTCGATCTCGTCGGGGGTCGTGTAGAGGTAGCCGCTGGCCCGGGTGGTGGCGGTCACCCCGAAGCGGCGGTGCACGGGTTGGGCGCAGTGGTGGCCGACCCGCACGGCGATGCCGCGGTCGTCGAGGAACTGCCCGACATCGTGCGCGTGCACCCCGTCGACGACGAAGCTCGCGAGCCCCACCCGCTCCGCGCCGAGGCCCGGCCCGAGCACCCGGACTCCGGGGACGGCGCTCAGACCCTCGACCAGACGACGGCCGAGGTCGGCCTCCCAGAGCTCGATCCGGTCCATCCCGACCGCGCTGAGGTAGTCGACGGCCGCCGCCAGCGCGATCGCCTGCGAGACCCGCTGGGTGCCCGCCTCGAAGCGCAGCGGGGCGGGCAGGAACTCGGACTCGGTCAGACCCACCGTGGTGATCATCGACCCGCCGGTGAGGAACGGGGGCAGCGCGTTCAGCAGCTCCGACCGCCCGTAGAGCACGCCGATCCCGGTGGGCGCAAGCATCTTGTGCCCGGAGAAGACGGCGAAGTCGACGTCGAGCGCGCGGAGGTCCAGCGGCAGGTGCGGGGCCGACTGGCAGGCGTCGAGCACGACGAGCGCGCCTGCCGCGTGGGCCAGCGCGGTCAGCTCGGCGACCGGGTTGACCGCGCCCAGCACGTTCGAGACGTGCGAGAACGCGACCACCTTCGTCTTCGGGCCGATGACCTGCTCGGCCTCGTCGAGGCGGATGGCGCCGTCGTCGTGCAACCCGATCACGCGCAGCGTCGCCCCGGTGCGGAACGCCAGCTCCTGCCAGGGCACGAGGTTCGCGTGGTGCTCGAGCTCGGTGACCACGATCTCGTCGCCCGCGCCGAGCCGGAAGCGCTCCGCGGCGGCTCCCCCGCGGCCGACCGAGGCGTTCGACATCCCATAGGCGATGAGGTTGATGCCCTCGGTCGCGTTCGAGGTCCAGACGATCTCGTCGTCCCGGGCGCCCACGAAGCGCGCCACGGTCGCGCGCGCGGCCTCGAACAGTTCGGTCGCCTCGCCGGCGAGGGTGTGCGCACCTCGGTGCACGGCCGAGTTCGTCTCCTCGTAGTAGGCCCGCTCGAGGTCGATCACCTGGCGCGGTTTCTGCGAGGTGGCACCCGAGTCGAGGTAGACCAGCGGATGCCCGTTGACCGAGCGCCCGAGGATCGGGAAGTCCGAGCGGATGCGGCGCACCGCGTCGAGGTCGAGGCCGGTGCTGGTGTTCGTCTCGATCGTCACGGTGTGCGCGTACCCATCCCTCGTGAATTGGCGGAAAGCGCGAAGGCCCGGTCTGCCGACCGGGCCTTCGCCTCCGTTGCGGGGACAGGATTTGAACCTGCGACCTCTGGGTTATGAGCCCAGCGAGCTACCGAACTGCTCCACCCCGCGCTACCTGTTCAGTCTATCGCACGTCTGAGCACCCGAGGCACAGGAGCGCGATCCGCGCTACTTGTTCTTGCCGTTCCCGCTCCCGGGGCCGTTCCCGCCGCCGGAGCCGTTGCCGTTCCCGTTCCCGTTCCCGTTGTTGTCCCCGGGGCCGCTGTTGCCTTTGTCGTCGGGGGCCGGCTGAGGGTCGGTCGCGGGGGTGGCCGGCTCGGCGGGGGCGGTGTCCTCCGGGGTCACCGAATCCTCGTTCGTCACCGCCGGGTCGGTCACCGAGGTGACCTCTCCGGTCTGGGCGGGCTCCGAGGTCGGCAGCGGTGCGGTGCTCGACCCGACGTCCTGGGCCGGCGAATCCGTTCCGGACGGGACGACGGATGCGGCCAGGCCCCACACAGCCAGCCCCACCAGAACGGCGCCCGCGGCCACCCCGGTCAGCACGACGACGAGGGGACGGCGCCGACGACGATCGCTCGGCGCGACCGGCTCCAGCACGCGGGTCGCCGTCGGGTCCGCATCCCGCGCCGGGGTGGCGGTCGGAGCCGCACCCCGCACCCGGGTGGCCGTCGGAGCAGCATCCAGCACCTCGGTCGCGAGGTCGAGCGCCTGGGTCGGCGCGCCCACCGGTTCCGAGAGCACCGTGTCGTCGCGGAGGAGGGCGTTGGCGCGCACGACGATGTCGAGGGCGGAGGGCCGGTCGGCCGGGTCGCGCGAGGTCATGCCGGTCAGCAGCGACTTCCACGGGTAGCCCAGTTCGCCGGGCACCACCGGGTCGCGGCTCAACCGGGCCAGAGCGGCAGCGGGGGCACCGGCCTGCGGGAAGGCGCGCTCACCCGTGAGCGCCTCGAGGAGCACGAGCCCGAGCGCGTAGACGTCCGATGCGGGCGCGGGGGCCTCGCCCCGCACCTGCTCCGGGCTGAGGTAGGCCGCGGTGCCGAGCAGGGTGCCGGGTGTGGTGAGCCGGGTCGAATCGACCAGGTAGGCGATCCCGAAGTCGGCGAGCTTGGCCCGGAACTCCTCGCCGGGCACGTGCGAACGCCGGAGCAGCACGTTGGACGGCTTGATGTCGCGATGCACGATCCCGGCCTGGTGCACGACGTGCAGCGCCTCGGCGAGGTCGCGGGCCATCATGGCCGCGTCGTGGCGGCCGATCGGGCCGGACGCGACCCGCTCCGACAGAGTGGCGCCCTCGACGTACTCCATCACCAGGTAGTTCGTGCGGTCGGCGGCGGTCTGGGCGTCGAAGAGGGTGACCAGCGACGGGTGGTTGAGCGAGGCCAGCAGCCGCGTCTCGGTACCGCTCCGCACCGAGTCGGCGGTCGCCTCCCGGAACACCTTCACGGCGACGGTGCGGCCGAGGGCCTCGTCGCGCGCGAGGTAGACGATACCCATCCCGCCCGCGCCGATCCGGGACTCGAGGAGGTAGCGGCCGTCGAGGAGCTCCCCCGTGGCGGCCGAGCCTGCGGGGTCGATGTCAGAGATCGTCACGCGACTGATCCATGCTGTCCTCCGGTCCTCATGTCCTGCCTACCACGATTGCCTCAGCAGCGATTGAGTCAATCCGCTCGAAGCGGTGTGAATTAGAACGGGGTGTTAAACGACGAGATCCGGTGCAGTTTCCACTGCACCGGATCTCGTTCTTGTTGCGGGGACAGGATTTGAACCTGCGACCTCTGGGTTATGAGCCCAGCGAGCTACCGAACTGCTCCACCCCGCGGCACAAGAGAAGACACTACCACAGTCACCACCGTGGGAATGTCGTCGCGATCCGCTCGGCGTCCTCCCGCGCGAGGCCGGCCCGCTCGGCGAACTCGGGCCAGCGCGCGATCGCCGCCGTCACCGCGGCGATCGCCTCGGTGCGCCCGGGCACCTCGAACCGGTCGGCCAGCACCAGCGCGTCGTCCCGGGAGATCTCGCCGAACCCGCCGTTGACCGACATCAGATGCTGGTAGGTCCACTGGCCGGCGGGGTTGAAGGCGTAGGTGACGTCGTAGGCCGGGGCGAGCCGCCAGCCCGGCGCGATGCCCGCCGCCGATCCCGAACCCGACCCCGACGCGGGCGGGTCCAGGAGGAACGAGAAGTTCTTCGTGTGGTCGTCGCAGTTGCGGGCGAGCACGTTGAACACCATCCGTCGGAAGGCCTCGGTGCGCGCCTCCCCCGGCAGGCCGAGCCGGGCGATGACCTGGAAGTACTGGGAATAGTCGTGCGTGCCCCGCTGCTTGTAGTCGAGCTCGGCCATCGCGCACAGCGTCTGCAGGTGCACCTTCGAGTCGTCGGGCCCGCGGTCGAAGCGCTTGGTCATGAAGTGGGCGCGACCGTTCTCCTCGAGCAGTCGCGACGGCGACATCTCGATCCCCGCCGCGGTCGCCATCAGGTAGTAGGCGTACTCGATCCGGCCGTAGCCCGACGAGCTGCCGAGCTCGCTGTCCCGGCCCACCCCGTCGAGCTTGATCATCCAGTGCTCGAAGCCGTCCTCCGCCGGCAGCTGACCCGAGCGCACCTCGTCGGTCTCCGGGTTCCAGGCGATGATCGCCTTGGCTCGGGCGCCGCCGGCCGAGGTGCCGACCTGGATGAGCGTGGCCAGGGCCGCCGCGGCCTCGCGGTCACCCTCGATCCGCCCCGACAGGGCGCTCCGAGCGCCGACGACGAGGTCGGAGAGCTCGAGGGCCGTCGGCTTCCGCCGCTGCGGTCCCCGGGTCGGCCGGAACTCCAGTGCCCCCATCCCCCGGCGCCCGAGGTAGGCGAGCCGGTCGAGCGGGGTGATCGACCCGCGCTCGACACCCTGCGACGCGAGGTAGGCGGTGACCAGGGCGTTGCCGAAGTCGTCCGGCAGTGCGTCGGCGATGAACGGCGGGAGCCGGTGGAAGGTCGGCTCGGGCAGCGAGGAGAAGACCCGCGCACCGTCGGCGAGCGGCGCGCTGAGCGGCGAGAGCTCGATCCCCGAGGCCACCCAGGCCGGGTCGTACTCGAAGGCGAAGCTGCCGCTGACCGGATCCGGCGCGATCGCGCCCACCAACCGGTCCCAGGCCCGCACCTCGATGACCGAGACGGGTGCGTAGGCCATCAGCGGCCCCCGTCGGATGCGTCACGGGCGGCGCGTCGACCCGACGCCCGTCTCGGCGCGCTCTGCTTGCGCTCCTGGGCCAGCAGCCGCAGCGGGCTGACCGCCACGGCGGGGGCGAGCGAGTCGATCCAGTCGAGTCGCCCCAGGGCGCGGACGACCCTCACCAGGGTCGCCGTGCTCGACCCGTGCCCGGCCTCGAGGTTCTTGATCGTGCGCACGCTGACGCCCGCTCGCTCGGCGACCGCCGCCTGCTCCAGGTTGCGGGAGAGCCGGACCGCGCGGATCCGTGCGCCGAGGCGCTCCTCCAGGTCCTGCGTCGTCGCCGCGGTCGCCGGTAGTGCACTCGAATCGTACAAGTCCATAAGTGCAGTATCGTGCACTTTAAGCGCTTTCAGCAAGCCTAAGTGCACGATACTGCACGTTATGACGCCCTAGCTTGCCGGAGTCGGCGTGGGGGTGGGAGCCGGGGTGGACCCGCTGTCGGTGCCGGACCCGTCCGTGGTCGAGGTTCCGCCGGTCTGGGCTTGCAGCGCCTGGTCGATCGCGTTGATCGCATCCTGCAGTCGCTGGTCGGCTTCGCCGTAGGCGGCGAAGTCACCGGCGGCGAGGGCGGTCGCCCGGTCGGCCAGGGCCTGACGGGCCGTAGCGAGGGCCTGGGTGATCTGGGCGTCGGCGGTCGCCGCATCCGTCCCGGTGCCCGAGCCCGTGTCGGTGCCGCCCGTGCCCCCGGTGTCCGGACCGGTCGGGGTCACCCCGCCGTCACCGGCCGAGGCACCCGAGTCGCCGCCGAACAACGAGTCCAGCGCGCCGTCGAGGGTCGACTCGAACGCGATCTTGTTGCCGAAGGAGACCAGCACCTTCTGGAGCAGCGGGAAGCTCGTCTCACCACGCGACTGCACGTACACGGGCTGCACGTAGAGCAGACCGCCGCCTACCGGCAGCGTCAGCAGGTTTCCGCTGATCACCTGGCTCTCGCCCTGCCGCAGCAGGTTCAGGGCAGAACTCACCCCCGGATCGGAGGAGAAGCTGTTCTGAACCTGGCCGGGGCCCGGGATCGTGTCGTCCTTCGGCAGGGTCAGCAGCCGGAGCTTGCCGTAGTCGCCCGACTTCGAGCCGGCCGTCTCCCCCGCGTTCGCGTCGACCGCGAGATAGCCGGTGAGCACGCTCCGCGACGAGGTCGCATCCTGCTGCGTCTGCGGGATGAACGTGGAGTAGAGCGAGTACGACGGCTGATCCTGCGTCGGCATCTGCAGCGTCAGGTAGTACGGCGGCTGCAGCGTCGGGTTCGTCGAGGGCGAGGTCGGGTCGTTCGGGGTGGCCCAGGCGTCTTCCTGCGAGTAGAAGGAGCCCGCGTCGGTGACGTGGTAGGTGCCGAGGATCGACCGCTGCACCTTGAACAGGTCGGCCGGGTACCGCACGTGGCTCATCAGCGCACCGGACATCTCGCTGATCGGCTTGACCGTGGCCGGGTAGATCTTCTCCCAGGTCTGGAGCAGCGGGTCCTTGTCGTCCCACGCGTAGAGCGTGACCTTGCCGTCGTAGGCGTCGACCGTGGCCTTGACCGAGTTGCGGATGTAGTTGATGTCGTCGACCGGGTAGGCCGGCGAGGGCGTGTACGTGTCGGCGATCGTCTGGCTGAGCGACTGCACCTTCGAGTACGGGTAGTTCGACGAGGTCGTGTACCCGTCGACGATCCAGACCACCTTGCCGTCGACGACGGAGGGGTACGGGTCGGAGTCGATCGTGAGGTACGGGGCGACCTTGGAGACGCGCTGGGCGGGGTCGCGGTCGTAGAGGATCTGCGAGTCGTCGTTCACCGCATCCGACAGGAAGATCTGCTCGGACTGGAACTTCAGCGCGTAGACCAGCCGCTTGAAGATGTTGTCGAGCTTCGGCCCGCCGTCGCCCTGGAAGGTCGTGTAGGTCTGCGAGGCGCCGTCGGTGCCCGACGGGTAGTCGAGCTCGATCTGCGAGGAGCCCTCGGGCCCGCCGACGATCGAGTAGGGCGGCGAGTCCTCGCCGAAGTAGACGCGGGGCTCGAAGTCACCGAGCTCACCGGTCGACGGGATGCCCGACTCGAGGAACACGGGCTGGCCGTCGGCCGAGCGCTGGTTGCCGTAGGCGGCGACCACGCCGTAGCCGTGGGTGTAGACGACGGTCTGGTTGTACCAGGTGGCCGACGAGCCCAGGGCGTCGATGTTGATGTCGCGGACGGTGACCACCGCATCCTGCACCTGGCCGTCGATGTCGTACCGGTCGACGTCGAGGTGGGTCGGGAACTGGTAGTACTGCCGGAACTGCTGCAGCTGCTGGAACGACTTGGTCACGAGCGCCGGGTCGAGGATGCGGATGTTCGCGGTGGTGGCCGCGTCGTTGCGCAGCGCGCCCTGTTCGGCCGTGGTGGTCGCCGCGTACGGCGTCTCCTCCACGTCGGCGACGTCGTAGGCGTCACGGGTCATGTCGATGTTGCGCTGGATGTACGTGCTCTCCAGCGTGCGCTCGCTCGGGTCGACCTGGAAGCGCTGCACCACCCAGGGCGCGAGGGAGCCGAGGATCAGCGCGCTCACGATCAAGAGCGCCGTGCCGATGATCGGCAGGCGCCACCGGCCGATGACGGCGGCCACGATGAACAGGATCGCGACCAGCCCCGCGATCCCGGCGAGGATCTGGAGGCCGGGGATCGTGGCGTTCACGTCGGAGTAGGACGCACCCGTGATCAACCCGGAACTGTTGGCGAGGGTGGCGAACTGGTCGAGCCAGATGCTGACGGCCTGCAGCAGCAAGTAGACGGCGGCGGTGACGGCCATCTGGATGCGCGCGATCTTCGAGATGCGCACCTCGCGCTGGCTGAACCGGATCGCTCCGTACAGGTAGCTGGTGGCGATGCCCGCGAGACCGGCGATGATCACGACGGCCGAGGCGAAGCCCACCACGCCCCGCCAGAACGGCAGGTCGTAGATGTAGAACGAGATGTCCATCCCGAACTGCGGATCGGTCTGACCGAACGCGGTGCGGTTGAGGTACTGCAGCGTGAGCTGCCAGCGCGAGGCGGTCGCCACACCGGCGAAGAGGCCGAGCACCGCGGGCACACCGAAGGTGGCGAGGCGGCGGAGGGGCTCGATGACCTGCTGGTAGCGGTCGAGCTGCGAGTTGAGCTTGGCGTAGACCGGTCGCCAGCGGAAGGCGATCTCGATCGAGGCCCAGACCGGGATGGCCATGGCGAGGAAGCCGATGACGAACATCACTCCCCCGGCGAGCCACTGCGTGGTCAGGACGCTCAGGAAGCCGAGCTGGTCGTACCAGAGGATCTCGGTGTACAGGGTGGAGAAGACGAAGAAGAGTATGGCCAGGACGACCACGATCGCGATCGCGATCGCGAGAGTGACTCTCGAACGTCGTGCGGGCTTCTCTGCTGTTTGGGAAGTCACGGGGGCCTCTGTGCTCGATGCTGCGGTGTCCGTCAATCTTAGACACCGCAATCCTAGGCAACGGCGACTGGGAGCACGCTGGCCGGGAGCCGTGGGAAGGCCCCGCCCGGCGGGGTCAGGAGGCCGGGTCGCAGGTCGGCAGGGCCGAGGTGTCGCCGCCGGACGCGATCGTCTCCAGCGCGTTCACCGAGTCCGTCAGGGTCGAGACCGCGAACACCGTGATGCCGTCCGGCACGTGCCCGGTGACCTCGTCGCAGTTCGAGGCCGGGGCGAGGAAGAAGGTGGCCCCCGCGTCGCGCGCGCCGAACATCTTCTGGCGGATCCCGCCGATCGGCCCGACGGTGCCGGCGGCGTCGATGGTTCCGGTGCCGGCGACGTTCTTGCCGCCGTTCAGCTCACCGGGGGTGAGCTTGTCGATGATGCCCAGCGCGAACATCATCCCCGCGCTCGGGCCGCCGACGTTGTCGAGCTGGATGTCGACCTGGAACGGGAACTGGAACGCCAGCGCGACCGCGATCCCGACCGCCGGGGCCCCGGTCTGGGCCGAGATCGTCGGGGTGACCTGCACGGTCGACTCCGTGCCGTCGGCGTGACGCACCTGCAGCGAGGCGGGCGACGAGGTGCCGTTTGCCGCGATCAGGGCGCGGAGCGTGTCGAGGTCGGTCGCCGGGCTGCCGCCGACCGAGAGGATGATGTCGCCCTCGGCGAGCGCATCCACCGCCGGGCCCTGCGGGTCGACCGCCGCCACCTTGACCTGGGTGGTGAACGGGATGCCCTGCTCGGTGAGGGCGGCGGCGACGGCCTCCTGCTGGCTGTCGACCATGTCGGCCGCGTTCTGCTGGTTGCGCTGCTCGGTGGTGACGCTCGGCGGGTAGATCGCGTCGATCGGCACGACGGCCTTGCTGGAGTCGAACCACGAGGTCGCGACCTCGGCCCAGGAGGGGCGCTGCTCCCGGGTGCCGCGGACCGAGACGGTGAGCATGTCGAGCGTGCCGGCGGTCGGGTAGGTCTGGGCGCCGTCGATCGAGATCAGGGGCACCTCGGTGCCGTCGCGATCCTGCGACCCGAGGGTGTCGAAGACCGGCCCGGGCTGCTCGATGGCGTAGGGCGCAGGGATGAAGCTCATCACGAGGCCCAGCACGAGGGCGAGGACCAGCAGGGTCCAGCCCGTCCGGGCCCGCCGGGACGGGCGGGCGCGCGCGTCCTCGGGTTCGAACAGAGTCACGGGATCCTCTCGCTGGGCCGGGGGCGGGATGTTCGCCACGGGCGCACGGCCAGGCGTTCAAGCTTATGGGAAAACCCAGCCTGGGCGGCGGGCCACGAGTTAGCGTAGGAGCACTGTCTGACAGCCCGCATGGAGATCCCGGAGAACGGGACCGCGCCCGACGGCTGACCCCGAACGAAGGACGAACCGTGAGCGACGAGCCCCGCGAGCAGCCGGAGAAGCCCGAGGACGAGTTCCGCGAGATGCTGAACTCCTTCCTGTCGGGCAACTCCGACATCGACCCCTCCAAGCTCGCGAGCGCGGCGGGTCTGCCGTCCGACCCGGCGGCGGTCTCCCAGCTCATGCAGCAGCTGCAGAACGCCATGCAGTCCTCGACCGACGGCATCAACTGGGACACGGCGCGCACGCAGGCCCAGGAGATCGCCGGTTCGGCGAGCCTCAGCGTCACCGACCAGGCCCGCGCCCAGTTCGACCAGGCTCTGCACGTGGCCTCCCTGTGGCTGGACGAGGTGACCTCGCTCTCCGACTCGGCGGTCGCTCCCCGTCTGCTCACCCGCGCGGAGTGGGCCACGACGACCATCCCGGTCTGGACCCAGTTGGCCGAGCCCGTCGCCCTCAGCATCTCGGATGCGCTGACCACGGTGCTTCGCGACCAGGCGCCGGAGGAGATGGCCGGCATGATCGCGGGTGCGAGCCAGCTGATGCGCAACCTCGGCGGCACCCTCTTCGCCATGCAGCTCGGCCAGATCGTCGGGCGGCTCTCGCAGGAGGTCGTCTCGGGCGGCGACGTCGGCATCCCGCTGCTCGAGGAGGGCCAGGCGGCCCTGCTGCCCCAGAACGTCGCCGAGTTCGGCGAGGGCCTGGACATCCCGATCGAGGAGGTGCAGCTCTACCTCGCGATCCGCGAGCTCGCCCACGCCCGCCTGTTCCGGCACGCGCGCTGGCTGCGGCTGCACGTGATCTCGTCGATCACCGAGTTCGCCAAGGGCATCACGATCGACACCGACCGCCTCGAGGAGCTGGCGGGCAGCTTCGATCCGTCCAACCCGGAGGAGCTGCGCGAGGCGATGGCCAGCGGCGCCCTGATCCCGCCGAAGAGCGAGCAGCAGTTGCACGCCCTCGCCCGCCTGGAGACCACCCTCGCCCTGATCGAGGGCTGGGTCGACGTGGTCACCGCAGAGGCCTCGAGCCGCCTGCCGCGCTGGAACGCGATCGCCGAGACGGTGCGCCGTCGTCGCGCCACCGGCGGCCCGGCCGAGTCGGCCTTCGGCGCCCTGATCGGCCTGGAGCTGCGCCCGCGCCGGCTCCGCGACGCGGCGGCGCTCTGGCAGGCCGTCTCGGCCGCCGTCGGCCAGGAGGAGCGGGACGCCCTCTGGTCGCACCCCGACGTGGTGCCGACCTCGGCCGACCTGGATGACCCCTCGGCCCTGATCGCGCGCCTGACCGGTGGCGCTCCGGAGCCGGACGAGATGGATCAGGCGCTGGAGGACCTCCTGAACGAGGAGGCCACCAAGGGCGAGGACGACCAGCCGCCCGTTCCCTGAGTCCGGCCCAGAGATACTGGGCCTGCATCTGTGGGTACCGGGCAGGGCTGTGGATAACCGCGTGAGGCGGTGACGGCTGGGGCAGGATGCCGGGATGACCCTGCGACTCGACCCAGATCATCCGCTGGTCTGGCGCACCCCGGACTCGGTGCAGTTCGGGGTCGAGTGCCCCGTGGTCCGGCTCGACGCCGTCGGGCCGGGGCTCGACCTGGTGCTGGCACTGCTCGCCCGGGGCGTGACGCGGGCCGGGCTCGTCGCGGCCGCCGCGGAGAACGGGGTGTCGCCCCGCGCGCTCGACGAGGTGCTGCTCGCGCTGGGGCCCTTGGTGCGGGAGTGGCGGGATGAGCCGAAGCAATCGCCCGGAGGGCCCCTCCCGAGTGCCGGGCGACGAGCCCAGGTGGTGGTCGCGCTCGACGCGCGGCCGCG
The DNA here is from genome assembly GCF_059691755.1 of Herbiconiux sp. 320_LB. NCBI lineage: Bacteria > Bacillati > Actinomycetota > Actinomycetes > Micrococcales > Microbacteriaceae > Herbiconiux > Herbiconiux sp. 320_LB. The sequence goes on from NZ_JCAWAD010000003.1 coordinate 145,543, forward strand.
CGAGGCCGAGATCCTCGAACCGCTGCTCGCCGGGTGCGGGTTCGTCGTGTGGACGGATGCGCGCGGGCCGGAGGATGCGCGTGCGCCGGGACATGCGCGTGCGCCCGTGGCTGCCGCGGTGCTGGTCTCGCACTTCGCGACCGCCCCGCGCCGGGCGGCCCGCTGGATCGGCGACGACGTGCCCCACCTGCTGATCGAGTTCGGCGACCGGTCGACCCGGGTGGGTCCGTTCGTCGTGCCCGGCGAGGGGCCGTGCGCCGAGTGCCTCGAACTGGCGCGCCTGGACGCCGACCCCGCGTGGCCGGCGATGGCCGCTCAGCTCGCGGTGCGCACCGCGCCCGCGGCCGACCGACTCGGTGTCGCGACCGCGGGGGTGCTCGCGGCGCGGCTGCTCGTGCGGCACCTGGGTGCCGCGGGCTCGACGATCACGACCGGCCGGGCCGTCCGCATCCCCCGGCCCGGCACCGGGCGGGAGGCGTCGGCACCCTCGGCACCAGCAATGCCCTCGGCATCGGCATCGGCAGCGCCCTCGGCCTCGCTCGCGTCGTCATCGCGGCCGTCGTCGTGGCCCGCCATCGAGTGGCTCAGCGCTCATCCGAACTGCGGATGCCGCTCTCCTGCAGGAAGCGGGACGGCTGGCGGTCCGCGCCCCGCCGCATCCCGGCCGCCGCCCACGACAGCCGCAGACGTCGCCGGGCCCGGGTGATGCCGACGTAGAGCAGTCGGCGCTCCTCGTCGATGCCCTCGAACCCCTGGGCGTAGCTGATCGGCACGAGCCCCTCGGCGACCCCCGCGATGAACACGATGGGCCATTCCAGCCCCTTGGCCGAGTGGAGGGTCGCGAGGTTGACCGCCCGCACGGTGGGCTCGTGCTGGGAGGCCTGGCGTTCCAGGAGCTCGTCGGTGAACTGGCGGAAGGCCGTGCCGGGCGGCATGCCCTCGGCGAGCCCCATCAGCGCGTTGAGGGCCTCCCAGCGGTCGCGGAGCGCGCCGACGCCCTCGGGGGCCTCCTGCGTCCACCCCCGGGTGCGCAGCACGTCGCTGACCGACTTGAACAGGGGTTCGTCGACGATCGAGACCGAGGCGGCGCGCAGCTCCATCACGGCCCGCTTGACCTCGGGCTGGTCGAAGAACCGCGCCCCTCCCCGCAGCTGGTAGCTGACCCCGGCGGCCGTCAGCGCCTGCTCGAGGGCGGCCGACTGCGCGTTGACCCGGTACAGCACCGCGATGTCGTGGGGCTCGGTACCGCTCGCGATCAGTCCGGCGATCTCCTGGGCGATGCCCTCGGCCTCGGCGAAGTCGGAGCGGTAGGCGGTGACCGTCGGGGTGGGCGCCCCGCCTTCGTCCCGCGCAGGCGCGGCACCCTCACGCGCGGGCGCGGCGCCCTCCCGCGCCGGGTCGGCGCTCTCGCCCGCCGGGTCGGCGTCGACCGCGCGCAGGGTGAGCGCACCGGGCCGACCGCGCATCAGCCGGTTCGCCAGCGCGACGATCGGTTCGGTGGAGCGGTAGTTCTGCTCGAGCGTCACCACGGTGGCGCTCTGGTTGCGGCGCGGGAACTCGAGCAGGTACTCGGCGCTCGCTCCCGCGAAGGAGTAGATCGTCTGACTCGCGTCGCCGACCACGCAGAGGTCGCGCCGATCCCCCAGCCACTGCTGGAGGAGGTGGTGCTGGAGCGGCGAGACGTCCTGGTACTCGTCCACCACGAAGAAGCGGTACTGCTCCCTGACCTGGATCGCGACCGAGGGCTCGGTCTCGATCATGCCGGCCGTGACCAGCAGCACGTCCTCGAAGTCGAGCTGGCGCCGCTCGTCCTTCAACTGCTCGTACCGGGCGTGCAGTTCGAGCATCTGCTCGACCGACACGGTCGGCGGCATCGTGCGGCTGGATCGCGCCCGCACCTCGTACTCGGCGAGCCCCAGGTTCGAGACCTTCCGCCACTCGATCTCGGCCGCGACGTCGCGGAGGGTCGCCGTGTCGACGCGCAGTCGCAGCGTCTCGGCGGCGTGCGCGATGGCCTTGGCCTTGTTGTCGATGATCTTCGGCGCCTCGCCGCCGATCACCTGTGGCCAGAAGTAGTTCAGCTGCGCCAGCGCGGCCGAGTGGAAGGTGCGCGCCGAGACCCCGCCGGCGCCCAGGGGCCGGAGCCTCGTGCGCAGCTCGGCCGCGGCGCGGGAGGTGAAGGTGAGTGCCATCACGCGACCGGGCGAGTAGACGCCGGTCGCGACGCCGTAGGCGATCCGGTGCGTGATCGCCCGGGTCTTGCCGGTGCCCGCACCGGCGAGGATGCAGACCGGGCCGAGCAGCGAGCGGGCCGCGACGCGCTGCTGCGGGTCGAGCGCATCCAGCAGGTCGTCGGCCGAACCAGCCGTCACGCGTGCTCCGCCATCGGCAGCGGGCCGCCGAACCAGGTCTCGATGATCGCGCGCGCGATCGACGAGCTTCCGGGGAGCAGGATGCCGTTGTCCGGGTCGGCGATCTGCTCGCGGGTGAACCAGCGGAGGTCGAGGATCTCGTCGCCGTCCGGCCGGAGGTCGGCGGTGTCGTCGGCCGAGACGCGGGCGATGAAGCCGACCATGAGGGATGCGGGGAAGGGCCAGGGCTGCGAGCCCACGTACTGCGGGTCGTCGATGACCACCCCGGACTCCTCGGCGATCTCGCGCACGGCGGCCGCCTCGAGCGACTCCCCCGGCTCGACGAAGCCGGCCAGCAGCGAGTAGCGGTTGTTCTCCCAGAGGGCGTTCGAGCCGAGCAGCAGGCGGTCGTCGCGATCGACGATGCCGACGATGACCGCGGCGTCGGTGCGCGGGAAGAGCTCGATGTCCTGCACCGGGCAGCGGCGCACCCAGCCGCCGCTCTCGACCAGGGTCGCCGCGCCGCAGCGCGGGCAGTGGGTGTGGGTCGCGTGCCAGTTGACCATGGCGAGGGCCTCGGTGAAGACGCCGGCGCCGGTGTCGTCGAGGTCGGCTGCGACCATCCGGAGGTCGAGCCAGTGCCGGGGTGCGGCCGAGGGGGCCTGGGCGGCGGTGTCTTCCGGGACGTCGGCGCGGCGCTCGAGCTCGGCCGCGTCGTCGTCGCCCACAGCCAGGGCGAACAGCGGGCTGCCGGCGACCGCGTCGCCGCTGTCGTCGAGCGACCGGCCGAGGTAGAGCCGCACCGACTCCGCACCACCGCCGGGCTCCGAGGCCGCGGCCGCGAGGCGCTCGAGCAGGCTCGCGGGCAGGTCGGAGGGCACGAGGAACGCCAGCACCGGCGTCGTCGCGACCGCCGGCTTCGCCCCGAAGCCGTCGTAGCCCTGCGGGTTCTCGCCCTGGTCGGCCAGGGCGCGCCCGCGGTGGAGGACCAGCACCCGCGCCTCGGGAGAGGACCAGAGAGAATCCAGCGCCGCGGCGTCGGAACGGGTGGCGTGGTCGCGATCGATCCGGTGGCGGGCGAGCGGGAGCGAGGACTGGAAAGCGCGTGACATGGTTGACCAATCGTGCGTGGCGGAAGCCGTGGCCGGGACCGACCGCCCTACCCTAGAGGCATGGCGAGATCCCACCTCACTCTAGCCGCGCTCGCGACCTCGGCCGTCGCCGGAGCCGACATCGTCGTGGCCCGTCCGCTCAGTTCACGCAGCGGCGGCCGCTACGACTCGGCCGTCGTCACGCTGCGCTCCGGCGAGGAGTACGTGGTGCGCGTCCCGGTCGACTCCGCAGCCGAGTCCGAGCAGTCCCGTGACCTGGTGGCGCTGAACGCGCTCACCCCGGGGGTGCGCTCGCGGCTGCCCTTCCACGTGCCGGCCTACCTCGGTCAGGCGCCGGTCGGCGACACCCGCGCGATCGTCTACGAGTACATCGACGGCCACCCCGGCTCGCTCGCCGACATCGGTGGGGAGGACAGCGCCTCGGATGCGATCGGTCGCGCGATCGCCGCCATCCACTCGCTGCCGACCTCGGTGGTCTCGGATGCGGGGCTCGCGACGAACTCGGCCTCCCAGATCGCCGCCACCTCGCGCAAGCTGGCCGACCGCGCCGCGGCGACCGGCAAGGTGCCGAAGGAGCTGCTCACCCGCTGGTCGCTGGCGTTGGAGGACAGCGCGCTCTGGCAGTTCGCCCCCTCGGTGGTGCACGGTGCGCTGGCGCCGGAGTCGTTCCTGCTGCTCGGCGACCGCGTCGCCGGTGTGCTCGGCTGGCAGAACCTCCGGGTCGGCGACCCGGCACTCGACCTGTTCTGGCTGAACTCCGCGCAGCAGGCCTCGAGCGCCGATCGCGTCTTCGCCGGCTACGAAAAGGCCCTCACCCGGCCGGCCGACCGGCAGCTGCGCAAGCGCGCGCGGCTCTACGCCGAGCTCGAGATCGCGCGCTGGCTGCTGCACGGCGTCGACACCCGTGACGACGGGGTCGTCGCCGACGCGGTCGGGATGCTGGAGAGCCTGCACGCGACCGTCGAGAGCGACCTCCTCAACCCGCTGTCGACCGACACCGGTCAGATCATGGGGCTCGAAGACGTCGAGGCGCTGCTGGACCGCACCCCGATGCCGGGCACCGCACCCGCCGGCGAGCACGCGAACCGCATCTCGGAGGACTGACGGCGCCGCAGCTCGGTGCCGGTCAGAGCCCCGAGTCGCGGATGAGGGCGACCAGCTCGGCCTCGGAGTAGAGCCGCTCTGGCCGGATGATCGCGTCGTCGGCCACGAAGTAGAACGAGGCGTCGACCGAGTCGACGGCGATGCCCTTCCAGCGGGCGTAGGCGAGCCGGTAGAGGGCGAGCTGGAGCTGCTTCAGCTCGAGGTCGGCCGCATCGACGGGCGCCTTCCCCGTCTTCCAGTCGACCACCTCGAAGCGGTCGCCCTCGGCGAAGATCGCGTCGATCTTGCAGACGATCACGCGGCCCGCGAGCACCAGGTGGATCTCCACCTCGACCTCGACCGGCTGGCGGCCGGCGAAGGGTGAGGCCTCGAAGATCGCGATCAGCTCCTGCAGTCGTGCCGTCTCCTCGGCGGCGGGGTCGCGTGGTGCAGCTGAGGGTGCGACATCTCGACCTGAGGGGTCGCCGGCCGCCTGGTCCGGATCCAGGTCAGAGTCCGGGTCCGACAGCCAGTCGGCATCCAGATCGAGGTCGAGGTCGCTCTGGAAGGCGTCCGGGTCCAGGATCCCGCTCCCCGGCACGGCCGCCTCGATCAGCTCCTCGCTCCGCCCGGCGCGGTAGCGCTCCTCGACCCAGCTGTGGAACCGGGTGCCGAGGCGGGTCTGCCGGAACGGCCGCTCGGGCATCGGTCGCTGGAGGGCCCGCACGACCGCCTGAGGGTCGGCGACGTAGTCCTTGAAGCGGGAGGCCGGGATGCGGGCGGGCACCTCGAGCATCCGCTCCCCCCGCTCGGCGGCCCGTTCGGCGAGCAGGAGGTCGATCTCCTGGTCCCAGGTCGTGGGGGCACCGGGATCGGCGGAGCGGACCGCCTCGGCCGCCCGCTCCATCCGCGACCGCCGGCTGCCCAGCGGGTCGCGGGGCCACGGGATCCAGCTCTCCTCCTCGGCCAGCGGGTTCTCCTCGAACGAGCTCGCCTCGGGGAAGGCCGCGGGGTCGAGCAGCCCCGCCGCCTCGAGCTCGCGGAGGTAGAGACCGGGGCCGCGCACGTTCTTCACCCCCGGGGTCCAGAACGAACCCGTGAGCAAGAGGTCGGCCTTGGCCCGGGTCACGGCGACGTAGATCAGCCGGCGCTGCTCGGCCGCGTAGTGGTCGGCGTTCTGCCGGCGGAAGGTCTCGGCGACGCTCTTGAAGTCGGTCTGCACCTCGATCCCCCGCCAGGCGAGCGAGGGCAGTTCCGCGGAGTCGCCGCGGAAGTCGTAGGGCAGCTCGCCGAACGCGAGCCAGCCCTGGTTCGAGCGCGGTTCGCCCGGGAGTTCGCTCTCGACCATCCGCGGAATCGCGACGACGTCCCACTCCAGGCCCTTCGACCCGTGGATCGTGAGGATCTGCACGGTGCCCGGTTCGGGTTCCTCGGTGCGCGGCTCGAGCCGGTCGCGCTTCTCGGCCTCCTCGAGCCAGGCGAGGAACTCGCCGAGGCCGGCCGAGGGGTCGAGCGAGAGGAAGGAGCCGAGCTGCTCGGTGAACGCGTCCAGACTCGCCCGGGCCGTGGCGGAGCGCGGGCTCGCGAGGGCCTCGACGTCGAGCAGCAGCTCCTGCACCACGAGGTCGACGAAGTCGACGAGGCCGAGGCCCGCGCGGGTGCGGAGGGCCGCGAACTGCGCCGAGGCGCGGCGGAGACGCGCGAGTCCCTCGGTGCTGAAGCCGCCGAGCGCCGAGTGCTCCTCGGGCGAGGTGGCGATGAAGTCGAGGGCGTCGATGATCGAGCGATCCTCGTCGGCGACGACGGAGCCGCGGAGCCGGTCGGCCACCTCGAGCTCGAGCTTCTGGAACCGGTGGTCGCGCTGCGCGATCCACGAGGCGAGTGTGCGGAGGGCGGCGAGATCCTTCGTCCCGATCCGCCAGCGCGCCCCGGCGAGCACGCGCAGCAGGTCGGCGCCGGCGGTCGGGTGGTAGAGCACGCGCAGGGTCGAGACAAGGTCGGCGACGGCGGGTTGGCCGAGCAGGCCGCCGATGCCGAGCACGTGATACGGGATGCCGCGGGCCTCGAGCGCCGCCGTGAACGGTTCGATCCGCTTGACCGAGCGGCACAGGAGCGCCGCCGAGCGGCGACGGCCCTCGGAGTCGCGGACGGCGAGGCGCGCGTGCAACCAGTCGGCCAGCGCCCGGGCCTCCTCCTTGACGGTCTCGGCGAACCGCAGCTCGAGGGTGCCCTGCTGCACACCCGGGCGCGGCTGCAGCTGTTCGACCGCGATGCCGGCGGTGGCCGTGAGCGGGGCGACGAGGGCGTTGGCGGCGTCGAGCACCCGCTGCGGGTTGCGCCAGCTCGTCGACAGCGCGAAGGGCTCGGGCCGGGGCGCCGGCGTGCGCCGCGAGTCGGCGGCGGCGGTGGCGTCCGTGCCAGCCTCGGTGGCGGCGTCTCGATCGGTCTCGCCGGCGTCCGCCCCACCGCCGGTCCGAGCGGCGAAGTCGCTGCGGAAGCGGGCGAGGTTGGCGGCGCTCGCCCCGCGCCAGCCGTAGATCGACTGGTGCGGATCTCCCACGGCCATCACGGCCTGGCCCCGGAACAGGGCGGCCAGGAGGCGGGTCTGCACGACACTCGTGTCCTGGTACTCGTCCAGCAGCACCACCCGGTAGCGCGCGCGGTACTCCTCGACCACCCGCGGCGTGCTCTCGACGATGCGGAGGGCCAACGCGATCTGGTCGGAGAACTCGACATAGCCCCGCAGCAGCTTCTCGGCGGCGTACCGGTCGGCGAGGTCGAGCAGCAGCGGCAGCTCGGCCACCGGGGCGATCGCCCGGGCGAGCTCGCCGTAGACGTTCTTCACCCGGGCCGACCCGGTGGGCAGCTCGGCCAGCGCCTCGAACGAGCGCGCGTAGGCGGCGACCGGAGCCGAGTCGACCACGTTCTCGGAGAGCGCCCGGCTGATCGAGAGCACCGCCGAGGTGACCACGTCGACCGAACGGTCGACCGCGAGCAGGCGCGGGTCGTCGCTGGCGACCACGACCTTGCGGGCGAGCTGCCAGGCCGAGGCCTCGCTCAGCACCGCGGCCTCGCCCTCCCGGCCGATCACGACCGCGCTCTCGCGGAAGATGCTGTTCGCGAAGGCGTTGTAGGTGGCGATCGCGGGGGTCTCGAAGGAGTCGAACCCCGGCGGGGTGAGGCCGGCGGCGGCCAGCTCGTGCAGCCGCTTCCGGATGCGCTCGGCGAGTTCGCCGGCGGCCTTGCGGGTGAAGGTGAGGCCGAGCACCTCCGGCACCTGCACCAGCCCGTTGGCCACCAGCCACACCACGCGGTTGGCCATGGTCTCGGTCTTGCCGCTGCCGGCGCCCGCGACCACGATCCGTGGGTCGAGGGGCGCCTCGATCACGGCCTGCTGCTGAGCGGTCGGCCGCGGCAGGCCCAGCCGATCCGCGATCTCGACGGCCGTGAGTCCGGTGCCCGGTGGCCGCACCGGTTGCGGGCCCGCCGACACATCCGGTCGAGCCGTCGACTCGGCCGGCCGGACGGTCGCCTCGGGATCAGCCGCATCCGCCTCGGCCCCCGCCTGAGCGGAGCCGGGCCGGGGGTCGCGCGCGGGGCCGCCGAAGGCATCCGGGTCGTCGAGATCGGCGAGGTCGAACAGCGGATCGCTCATTCGGTCACCGCCTTGATCAACTGGATCCGGTACTCGTACCGGTTCTGGTAGTCGCGCTCCTCGGGCTCGGCCATGCCGGGGAACACCGCCGCGGCCATCCCCTCCGCGACCGTCTCGATCCTGCCTGCGATCTCGGTGAGGGCCGTCTCGTCCAGCGGCTCCTGCGACCGCAGGGTGAATCGCGACCCCTTCTCGCCCTTGGCGACGTAGAGCAGCGCGGCCCCGCCCGACGCGATCGCGCCGTCCGCCTCCCCGCTCCCCGCTCCGTTCCCCGCTCCATTCCCCGGGTCGTCGAGGTGGTCCGGGCCACCGGGGGCGTCGAGGCCGTCCACGGCGCCGTGGTGCACCGCGAGCTGGTAGCTCGCGAGCTGGGCGTGCCCCGGCACATCGGCCGCGCGGATCGGATACTTGCCCGTCTTGAGGTCGACCACGACCAGGCCGCCGTCGGCATGCCGTTCGATCCGGTCGATCGAGCCGTTCACCTGCGCCCGCCCCTGGCGGAACGAGAACGGCGCCTCGGCCCCCACGAGCTCGACGCCGCCCGCCCGGAGCCGCGTGAGGTACTCCGAGAGCCCCTCGATCTTCGTGCGGAGGGCGCGCTGCTCCCGCTGTTCGATCCAGGGCGCCTCGAACCGCAGCTCCTTCCAGCGCTCGGCGGAGCGCGTCATGAGCTCGTCGACCGAGAGGTCGGACTCCGGGTCTCCGGCCGCCGTCTCCATCACGGAGTGCACGATGGTGCCGATCCCGGCGGCGAGGCTCGACGCGCCTCCGGCGACCTGGTCGACGTACCACATCAACGGCGACTGCTCGAAGGCCTCGATCCGCGACGGCGACACCCGCACGACCGCCTCGGGGTCGGCGGGGTCGACCAGCGGATCCTCGGTCGAGGCGGGGAGGAGCCCGTACCAGTCGACCGGGTCGGCTCCGGGGACCCCGGCCTCGGCGAGCCGGGCGAGGGCCGCGGCGGCCCGCGGGTCGCCCTCCTCGACGAGCCGACGACGCAGGTGCCCGGTGAGGCCGCGCAGGGTGTACGGATGACGCGGGGCCGCGATCGGCTCGGCGTCCGGTGCGAGGCCGAAGAACGCGGAGGGCTGCTCGTCGTCGTTGGAGACGCAGCTGAGCACCGTGATCTCGCGCGACCGCGACACGGCGAGCGCGAACATCCGCAACTCGTCGGCCAGCACCTCGGCCCGGCTCTCCGCGCCCCCGCTGGATCCCGCACCTCCGGTCGATCCCTCACCTGCGGCCGCCGGGACTGGACCGGGTTCGACAGCCCCCACGTCCGAACCGGCGACCGGCGGGGTGAAGAGTCGGCCCTCGGCCGCGAGTTCGGTGAGGCGCTGCGGATGCAGCAGCGAGCCGCGGAGGCGGAGGTTCGGCCAGACCGACTCCTGCAGCCCCGCCACGACCACCACCGCGACCTCGAGACCGACCGCCCCGGTGGGCGTGGTCACCAGCACCGAGCCGCTGCGCGATCGGGGTGACAGCGTGTCCTCCGGCACCTCCGCCGTCAGGAACTCGTCGAGGAAGAGCTCGGCCGGCCGCTCCGGCTCACGCTCGACCGACCGCTTCGCCGCCGTGAACAGCGCCACCGCGCCGTCGAGGTTGCGGTTGGCCTCCTCGGCCACGATGCCCGAGCCGGCGGCGAGCTCGCCCCAGCGCGCCGCGAGGTGGGAACGCTGCCACAGCTCCCAGAGCAGCTCCTCGATCGTCGCCCCCGCCGCGTGGCTGGCCCGGAGCGCACCGAGCGTGGCCCCGAGGGCGGCGACGCGCCGGGCGGGGGCCGAGTCGATCGTCACGAGCACCCCGGGCATCAGGAGGGCCTCTCGCACCAGCTCGTCCGAGTGCCGAGAGCCGCCGGCGGCGAGCTCCTCGTGCCGCAGCGCGAGTCGGAGCCGGCGCAGCCCCACCGAGTCGACCCCGCACAGCGGACCGAGGATGACCTCCTCGACCGCCTCGGGCGTGAACTCCAGGGTGCCGATCGCCAGGGCGACCGCCTCGGCCAGGTGGCGGGCGGCGTAGTCGTCGCGGAGCGCCTGCACCGCCGAGAGGGTGCGGGTCGGCACCTCGGCGAGCGACAGCCCGCGCGCGATGGAGGGCACCAGTGCACCCGAGCGCACGACCACCGCCATCTCGGCCCATTCGGTGCCGTGCAGCAGATGCCGCTCGCGCAGCAACCGCGCGATCGTCGCGATCTCGCTCGCCCGCGAGTCGCCCTGGATGCGCAGCACCCGCCCCTCCGGTCGCCTCGCCCGCTGCGGGGCGCCCCCCGCAGACTCCTCGCCGGGACTCCGGGTCACCCGCTGGCGCCCGGCCGCAGCCGCACCGATCCGCTCCGTCGCCCGCTGGGTCAGCGCCCGCAGCACCCGGCCCTGCCGGTGCGATTCGCCCAGCACCACCGGCGGCAGCACCGGCACGCCGAGAACCCGGCCGAGCTGGCCGAGCGCCCGCACGTCCGACCCCCGGAAGCCCGCGGTCGCCGCATCCGGATCACCGAGGGCGACCACGGCGACGCCCCGCCGGGCGAACTCCCGCACCAGGTTGAGCGCCCCGATCGAGAACTCCTGCAGGTCGTCGACGACGATCAGGCGCAGCCCCTCCGGCCCTCCGCCGTCGCGCACCACGCGCCGGGCCTCGGCCAGCAGCTCGGCCGAGTCGAGGTGCGCGACCTCGAAGGCCTCGAGCACCGCGTGATACTCACGGAGGAACCCCGCCGCCGCTCCCCACTCGGCCACACCCTCGCGGGCGCCCAGCCGGGCGAGGTCGTCGGGCGAGACGCCGTTCTCGGTCGCCCGCATCGCGAGCTCGCGGAGCTCGGTGCGGAAGGCCCGCAGCCGCCGCACCTCCGGCGGCAGGTTCTCGGGCCAGCCGACGCCGCCCGAGCCGGCAGCCGGCGGCCCGGCGACAGCCGTCGCCGCAGGAGCCGTCCCCTCAGCGGCCGTCCCCGCCCAACCCTCCGCACCGCCCGCAGCCATGGCCGCCGCCACCGCCGAACGCTCCGCCTCCGCCGCATCGTCGATCCCACCCTCGAGCAGCTCGGCCACGATCCTGTCCTGCTCCGCCCCGGTCAGCAGCGCCACGGCCCGCCCCGAGCCCCGCCGCACCAGGTCGAACGCCACCGAGGTGGCCGTGCGCGCGAGCGGCCCGTTGCTCGGCAACCCGAGCCGGAGCGCCACGCGGTCACGCAACCGGGTCGCGCTCTGCCGCGTCGGCGCCAGCACCAGCACGCTCTCCGGTGCGAGACCCTGCCGCAGCACCCGATCGGCCACCAGCTCGAGCAGCGTGGTCGTCTTGCCCGTCCCCGGCGCGCCGATCACCGAGAAGGATGCGCCGAGCGGCCGCGCGAGCACCTCCTGCTGGGTCTCGTCGACGACGAGTCCGTCCGGCGCGTGTTCCATCACGGCCACCACGCTAGCCGCACCGGCCGACATCCTCGCCCCGCCCGCTCCCGCCGCCGCATCCGCTGCCCGCCCACCCCCGCCGCCCCGCCCTGTTCGCTCTGGGCAGCTACCCGCACGGCCCGGAACGACGGGTCAGGAGCCCCGGGTGCCGTAACCTGAAGCTGTGATCGTGACATCGATCACGTGACGTGAAAGGCACACTGATGGACATTCGTATCGGCATCGCCAACTCGCCCCGTGAGCTCAACTTCGAGTCGAGCCAGTCCCCCGCCGACATCGAGCAGCTCGTCTCCGAGGCCCTCTCGGGTTCGGGCAGCCACCTCTCCCTGAAGGACAACAAGGGCAAGCTCTACGTCGTGCCCCTGGCCTCGCTCGCCTACGTCGAGATCGGCTCCGAGGAGTCGCGTCGCGTCGGCTTCGTCGGCTAGCCTCGCAGCCATGGAACTCCTGTTCATCACCCTCGGCGGCGTCATCCTGGGCCTTCTCGCCCGGTACCTGCTGCCGAACCGCGACCGTCACGGCGTGGTCCTGATCCCTGCGATCGGGGCCGCCGTGTCGGCGGTCGTCTGGGTCGGGCTCACCTGGCTCGGCTGGGCGTGGGACGGTGGGTGGATCTGGGTGGTCACCCTGGTCGTCACCGGCATCGCGGTCGTCGTCGCCGACATCCTGATCGGCCGCGCGCGCAAGACCCACGACGCCGAGCGCCTGCAGCTGCTGCTCTCGGGCCGCGCGGCCTGAGCCGCACCGCCCGACCGGATCTGCCTGACCCGCTCTGCCTGACCGCCTGACCGGCCCCGCCTCAGGCGGTCAGCCCGAGCCGGTCCATCCGTCGCGTGTGCGACGCGATCATCTCGGTGAACACCGGCTCGATCCGCTGCTCGTCCGACTCCGGGTTGCCGGTGAGATGGATGGCCGACCGGGCCACCAGGAGGGTGTCGCCGACCACGCGTCGGCCCCACATCGCCAGCCGTGAGCCGAGCACCGCATCCGCGTCGATCGCCTCGCTCAGGATGCCGATGATCGCCGTGCGACCGGTCTCCGCATCCAGGATCTTCGCGCACCGCGGCCCGATGTCGCCGGGCAGCCCCGCCGCGAGCAGCGTGAAGAAGTCGTCGAGGATCCCGGCGGTGAGGTACACGCTCGCGAGCTGCTCGTACCAGTCGGCTCCCTTGACCAGGGCGCGGTAGCGGTCGATGCCCGCGGTGAAGGGCTCGATCACCTCGGCCGGCGTCTCGACCCGGCGGCGGATCTCGGCGACCAGCCGCTCGTGCTTGTCCAGCGCCTGCGTCGCCGCGGGGGCGAGGGCCTGCTTCGCGGCGACCGTGGGGGCGGAACCGATCGCGTCCGAGAGCTCCTCGAAGATCGCGAGCTGCACGTAGGCGACCTGCCCCAGATAGGGCAGCACCTCCGGCGTGAGCTCGGCGAGATTGACCTTCGGATAGTCGGCGGTGTTCTCCCGGGGCTTCAGCCGCGGGATGTCGATGCGCACCTTCGGGCGGCGGAGGAATCCGAACACGACGCCAATCCTATCCGCGCGTCGGGGGCCGCCTCCGACACCGCATGACGCTCCGTCGACTAAACTCGGGACGGGCCCTGACGAAACTCGGGGCAATCGCCGCCGCCCGACGCCATCGTCGGATGTCGCTCGCACTCGTCCGAGCACCGTTCCTCTCCGGCGGCCACGTCCTTTACGACAGGTATCCATAGTGACTTTCAGTGAACTCAACATCGACCAGGACATGGTCGACGCCCTCGCAGCCAAGGGCATCCTCGAACCCTTCCCGATCCAGGAGCAGACGATCCCGCTCGCGCTCGACGGGCAGGACATCATCGGCCAGGCCAAGACCGGCACCGGCAAGACCTTCGGCTTCGGCCTCCCCCTGATCCAGCGCCTCGGCCTCGACCCGGCGCCGGGCGTCAAGGCGCTCGTCGTCGTGCCGACCCGCGAACTCTGCGTGCAGGTCACCGAAGACCTCGAGATCGCCGCGGGCAACCGCCCCACCAAGATCGTCTCGATCTACGGCGGGAAGGCCTACGAGGGCCAGATCGAGCAGATCAAGGCCGGCGCGCAGATCGTGGTCGGCACCCCGGGCCGTCTGCTCGACCTCGCCGGTCAGCGCCTGCTGAACCTCGGCGCGGTGCAGGAGATGGTGCTCGACGAGGCCGACAAGATGCTCGACCTCGGCTTCCTGGCCGACATCGAGAAGCTGTTCGCGCAGACGCCCGCGACCCGCCACACCATGCTCTTCTCGGCCACGATGCCCGGCCCGATCGTCGCGCTGGCCCGCCGGTTCATGAACCGCCCGATCCACATCCGGGCGACCGACCCCGACGAGGGCCTCACCCAGGCGAACATCAAGCACCTCGTCTACCGCGCGCACAACATGGACAAGGACGAGGTGATCTCGCGCATCCTGCAGGCCGACGGCCGCGGCAAGACCGTGATCTTCACCCGCACCAAGCGCGCCGCCGCGAAGCTGGTCGAAGAGCTGAACGACCGCGGCTTCAACGCCGCCGCCGTGCACGGCGACCTGAACCAGGAGCAGCGCGAGCGCGCGATGGCGGCCTTCAAAGCCGGCAAGAAGGACATCCTGATCGCCACCGACGTGGCAGCCCGTGGCATCGACGTCGACGACGTCACCCACGTGATCAACCACACGATCCCGGATGACGACAAGACGTACCTGCACCGCGCCGGCCGCACGGGTCGCGCCGGCAAGACCGGGATCGCGGTCACCTTCGTCGACTGGGACGACCTGCACAAGTGGGCCCTGATCAACCGCGCCCTCGAGTTCGGCCAGCCCGAGCCGACCGAGACCTACTCCTCGTCGCCGCACCTCTACACCGATCTCGACATCCCCGAGGGCACGCGCGGTCGTCTGAAGCCCGCGAGCCCGAAGGCCGCCGACTCCGGGGCCGGCTCGCGCGGCGAGCGCTCCGACCGGGGCGACCGCGGTGACCGTGGTGACCGCTCCGGCGGCCGCGGTGGGGCTTCGGGCAGCGGTTCGAGCGAGTCGCGTCCGCCGCGCAGCCGCAACCGCAGCCGCACGCGCACCGACGGCTCCTCGGCAGCCGGTTCGGCGTCGACCCCCGCCGCCTCGGGCGAGTCGGCCGTCACCGGCGACACCGCCGTGGCCACCGAGTCGACCTCGACCGGGGGCGGCTCCGAGCACCACGACGGCAACAGCGCCCCGCGCCGCCGCAGCCGTTCGCGCCGCCGGGGCCCGCGCCCGACCGAGTAGCCGCGGCCGAAGCGGACCATGACGAGGACCGACGCCCATCCGGGTGCCGGTCCTCGTCGCATTCGGCGACCTCCGACCCGCGTCGGTCTCGCGGTCTCGGGCCGGTCCAGCCGGTCCGGCCGGCTCAGCCGCCGTAGACCGGGCTCCAGCCCGTGCCGCGCGTGATCAGCGCCTCCAGCACCTCGGGGGCGGTCGTGTTCTCCCCCAGCCGGTTCGGCTTGCCCTCGCCGTGGTAGTCGCTCGAGCCGGTGAGCCGCAGCCCGTGCTCGGCCGCGAGCCGCCGGAGCCGCAGTTTGCCCTCCGGCGTGTTCTCCCGGTGGTCGACCTCCAGGCCGAAGAGCCCGGCCTGGGCGTACTCCGCGAGCCGCGACTCCAGGGCCACGTCGGTGCGGCTGCGGGTCGCAGGATGCGCGATGACGGGCACCCCGCCCGCCGCGACCACGAGACGGATGGCGTCCAGCGGATCCGGGGCGTAGTGCGGCTGGTAGTACCCGGCCTGCCAGTGCAGGATGCCGGCGAAGGCCTCGCCGCGGTCGTGCGCCAGCCCGTTGGCCACCAGGGCGTCGGCGATGTGGGGGCGGCCCACGGTCGCGCCGGGCTCGGTCTGGGCGAGCACGTCGTCCCAGTGCAGCGCGTAGTCCTTCGAGATGCGCGCGACCATGTCCTCGGCGCGCTGCAGCCGGGCCTGGCGGATGCGGGTCGTCTCCGCGAGCAGGGCCGGGTCGGCCGGGTCGATCAGGTAGGCGAGGAGGTGCACGCTCGCCCAGCCAAGCCGAGTCGACAGCTCCATGCCCGGAATGAGCGTGATGCCGTTCTCGACGGCGGCCTCGGAGGCCTCGGCCCAGCCTCCGGTCGAGTCGTGGTCGGTGATCGCCAGGGTGCCGAGCCCGGCGGCAGCGGCCGCCCGCACGAGGTCGCCCGGCGTCTCCGTGCCGTCGGAGACCCTGCTGTGCGTGTGCAGATCGATCGGCTCCCGGAATAGCCGATCGGAAGACATCCCCCAATCGTACCCAGTCGGCGCGCCCCCGCTTCCCCTCGGGCCGCACTCACAGAGGCGCACCCGATCCGGGGTGGAGAATGGAGGCATGGCAGAGACATCCGCATCGACCACCGCCGACCCCTCGGTCACCGAGGCACCCGAACCCCGGGCCACGAGCAACCGCTCCACCACCCCCGGCTCCGACGCCTTCCGCGACTACATCGCCAGCGGCTGGGCCGAGCGCGACGACGTGCTGCCCGAACCCCGCGAGCAGGCCGCCTTCGCCGCCCGCCGTCGGGCACGCGTCTCCGAGGCGCACTCCGGCAAGCGCCTGATCGTGCCCTCGGGCGCCCCGAAGCAGCGCTCCAACGACACCGACTACCCCTACCGCGCGCACTCCGCCTTCTCCTACCTCACCGGTTGGGGGTCCGACTCCGAGCCGGGCGCCTTCCTCGTCTTCGAGCCCGCCGGCCCGACCGGCCACGACGTCACCCTCTACTTCCGGGAGCGCGCCGGCCGCGACTCGGACGAGTTCTACGCCAACCCCGAGATCGGCGAGTTCTGGATCGGGGCGCGCCCGTCGCTGGCCCAGGTCGCCGCCGACCTCGGCATCGCGACCCGCGGCATCTCCGACTTCGAGTCGGTCGTCTTCGACGACGACACCCTCGTCGTGCGCGAGGCGGCGCCCGAGCTGCCCGCCGGGGCCCACGAGCCGGCCGACGCCGACTTCGAGCGCTTCCTCTCCGAGCAGCGCCTGGTGAAGGATGCCTACGAGCTCGAGCAGATGCGCCGGGCCGTCGCCGCGACCGCCCGCGGCTTCGACGACGTGATCGCCGACTTCCCCCGCAGCTCCGCCGCCCCCCGCGGCGAGCGGCTGGTCGAGGGCGTGTTCAACACCCGGGCGCGGCTGGACGGCAACACGGTCGGCTACGACACGATCGCGGCCTCGGGACCGCACGCGTGCATCCTGCACTGGACCAGGAACGACGGCCCCGTCGTCCCCGGCGACCTGATCTTGATCGACGCCGGCGTCGAGCTCGACAGCTACTACACGGCCGACATCACCCGCACGATCCCGGTCGACGGACGCTTCACCGAGGTGCAGCGCCGGGTCTACGAGGCCGTGCGCGAGGCGGCGGATGCGGCGTTCGCGATCGTGCGTCCGGGCATCCGGTTCCGCGAGATCCACCAGACCGCGATGGCGGTCATCGCTCGGCGCACCGCCGAGTGGGGGCTGCTCCCGGTCACTGCCGAGGAGGCGATGGAGCCCGACAACCAGCAGCACCGCCGGTACATGGTGCATGGAACCAGCCACCACCTCGGCATCGACGTGCACGACTGCGCGAAGGCCCGCCGGGAGCTGTACCTGGACGGCGTGCTCGAGGAGGGCATGGTCTTCACGATCGAGCCGGGACTCTACTTCCAGCCCGACGACCTGACCGTCCCCGCCGAGATGCGCGGCATCGGGGTGCGGATCGAGGACGACATCGTCGTCACCGCCGACGGGGCCGAGAACCTCTCGGCGGGCATCCCCCGCACCGCCGACGAGGTCGAGGAATGGTACGCGCGGCTGAACGCCTGAGCCGGGCGCCCAGCCCGGACCTCAGCGCTCGGCGCCGCCGTCGAGCAGGTTGCGGGCCCGGTTCGCAAGCTCCGGCGTCACGATGAGGGCGTAGGAGCTCGCGACCACCTGCATCACCGAGGTGTAGTCGCGGCGTCGCCGATTGAGGCTGTAGACCACGATGTTGAAGAACATGCCGAACCCGG
The DNA here is from genome assembly GCF_059691755.1 of Herbiconiux sp. 320_LB. Lineage (NCBI taxonomy): Bacteria > Bacillati > Actinomycetota > Actinomycetes > Micrococcales > Microbacteriaceae > Herbiconiux > Herbiconiux sp. 320_LB. The sequence goes on from NZ_JCAWAD010000003.1 coordinate 163,133, forward strand.
CGCCGATCAGCGCGGCGGCGCCCAAGAACAGCGGGGTCGTGGTGGTCGGCGAGATCAGCAGGAACAGCAACCCGAAGAAGATCCCGATCCACACCCCGGAGAGGGCTCCCGCCAGCGCGGCCCGACCATAGCTCAGCGTGCCGGTGACCTGCTCGACGCTCTTCAGGTCGCTGCCGACGATGGAGACCTGCTTGACCGGGAACCCGGCGTGGCCGAGCCGGTCGACGGCGGCCTGCGCCTCCGCGTAGGTCTCGAACCCGGCCACGGTCTCGCCGTGCGGGATGACCGGCACCTGCCGGGGCGCGCGGGAGGGGGAAGAGGGCCGGTCGCTCACTCCCCCATCCTTCCACGGCATCCCACCGGGAGGCGGCCCGTGGCGCCCCGGACCCCCCAGGTCGAAGGTCTAAGTTAGTAGTCGTGAGTGCCACCAGAGTCTTCGTCGCCCGATTGGCGGGGTGCACCGTCTTCGACCCCGCCGGCGACCGGCTCGGCAAGGTCAGGGACGTGCTCGTGGTGTACCGGAAGGACGATCCGCCCCGCGTGGTCGGCCTGATCGTCGAGATCCCGGGTCGCCGTCGTGTCTTCGTCTCGATCGGGCGGGTCACCAGCATCTCCAGTGGTCAGATCATCACGACCGGGCTGATCAACGTGCGCCGTTTCGAGCAGCGCGGCGGCGAGGTCCGCGTCATCGCCGAACTGCTCGGCCGCACGGTCGTCTTCGCCGACGGCTCGGGCCAGGCCACGATCGAGGACGTGTCGATCGAGGAGCACGGTCCCGGCGAGTGGGCCGTGTCGCAGCTGTTCGTGCGCCGCCCCCGCAGCAGCCCCTCCCCCTTCGCCAAGGGCGCCACCGTCTTCGCCGACTGGGGCGACGTCCGCGAGAAGGCCGCCGCGGGCCAGGCCCAGTCGGCCGAGCAGCTCATCGCCACCTACAGCGACCTGAAGCCCGCCGACCTCGCCAGCACCCTGCTCGACCTGCCGCAGGCGCGCATGCTCGAGGTGGCCGAGGAGCTCCCCGACGACCGCCTCGCCGACGTGCTGGAAGAGATGCCGGAGAGCGAGCAGGTCGAGATCCTCGCCCAGCTCGACGACGACCGCGCCGCCGACGTGCTCGACCAGATGCAGCCCGACGACGCCGCCGACCTGATCGCGCAGCTCTCCGAGGAGCGCGGCGAGCACCTCCTCGAGCTGATGCAGCCGGAGGAGGCCGACGACGTCCGCATGCTCCTGGCCTATGCGCCTGACACGGCGGGCGGGCTCATGACGACCGAGCCCATCATCGTCAGCGCCGACGCGACGGTCGCGGAGGGCCTCGCGCTCATCCGCCGGCACGAGCTGGCCCCGGCGCTCGGCGCGGCGATCTGCGTCACCCTGCCCCCGTACGAGCCGCCGACCGGCCGCTTCCTCGGCATGGTGCACTTCCAGCGGATGCTCCGCTACCCGCCGAACGAGCGCCTCGGCACCCTGCTAGACCAGGGTCTCGAGCCGGTGACCGCCGACACCTCCGCGGCGGAGGTCTCCCGCATCCTCGCCAGCTACAACCTCGTCTCCGTCCCGGTCGTCGACGACAACCATCGACTGGTCGGGGTGGTGACCATTGACGACGTCCTCGACTATCTGCTGCCCGACGACTGGCGCAGCAACGACAGTTCCGACGAGGTACGAGAACGCGTGCCGAACCGCGCGGGTGTGCGAACACCCGCGCTCAGCACCCGACTGAACACCCGCGGAAGGAGGACAGGACATGGCACGTCGTAACCCGAGCACCGAGAGCCTCGCTGCTCCGAAGGGCCGCTCCGGCGTGCTCTCACGCCGCGCCCCGGTCGCCAGCCGCGACCGCTTCGGCCGCTTCACGGAGGCGATCGCTCGCGCGATGGGCACCCCGTGGTTCCTGTTCGGCCTCACGCTGTTCTGCCTGATGTGGATCGGCTTCAACACGGTCGCGCCGCAGGAGTGGCGCTTCGACTCGGCCGCGATCGGGTTCACGGCGCTAACCCTCATCCTGTCGCTGCAGGCCTCGTACGCCGCCCCGCTGATCCTCCTGGCCCAGAACCGGCAGGACGACCGCGACCGCGTGCAGTTCGAGCAGGACCGGCAGCGCAGCGAGCGCAACCTGAACGACACCGAGTACCTGGCCCGCGAGGTCGTGGCGTTGCGGCTGGCGCTGCAGGACATGGCGAGCAAGGAGTTCATCCGCGCCGAGCTGCGCGCGCTGCTCGACGAACTCGACCGCGAGAAGCCCGACGCCGGGGAGAAGGCCGAGCGGTGACGGAGGGTTCCCCCGCCGCCGCCCCGCCGCTGGCCGAGGCCGTGCGGGCGGCCCTCGGCCGTGTGATCGACCCCGAGATCCGCCGACCCGTCACCGAACTCGACATGATCGGCGGCGTCGACGTCTCGGCGGCCGGCACCGCCGCGATCGCGCTCAAGCTCACGATCGTCGGCTGCCCGGCGGCCGCGACCATCGAGCGCGACGTGCGGGAGGCCGCCTCCTCCGTCGCGGGCGTCACCGCGGTCGAGGTCGACGTCTCGGTGATGTCCAAGTCCGAGCGGGCGGCGCTCACCGAGCGGCTCCGCGGGCCGGGCGCGCGCACGATGCCCTTCGGGCCCGGCACCCTCACCCGCGTCTACGCCATCACGAGCGGCAAGGGCGGGGTCGGCAAGTCGACCCTCACCGCCAACCTCGCGGTGGCCCTCGCCCGCCGGGGGCTCTCGGTGGGGCTCGTCGACGCCGACGTGCACGGCTTCTCGATCCCGGGCATCCTGGGTCTGGTCGACGCCGACGGCGTGGCCGCACGGCCGACGCGGGTCGACGACATGATCCTCCCGCCGGTCGCGTACGGCGTGAAGGTCATCTCGATCGGCATGTTCATCGACCCCGAGCAGGCCTCCTCCACCGGCGGTGCGGTGGCCTGGCGGGGGCCGATGCTGCACCGCACGATCACCCAGTTCCTCACCGACGTCTGGTTCGGCGACCTCGACGTGCTGCTGCTGGATCTGCCGCCCGGCACCGGAGACGTCGCCATCTCGATCGGCCAGCTGCTGCCGAACGCCGAGGTCGTCGTGCTCACCACGCCCCAGGCCGCCGCCGCCGACGTCGCCGAGCGGTCGGGCCTGGTCGCGATGCAGACCGGCCAGCACGTCTACGGGGTGATCGAGAACATGGCCGGCTTCACCGCACCCGACGGATCGGTCATCGAGCTCTTCGGCTCCGGCGGCGGCGACGAGGTCGCCCGTCGCCTCTCGGCGCGCCAGCAGGAGGCCGGCCGCGGCGACGTCCCGCTCCTCGCCTCCGTGCCCCTCAGCCCCGCCCTGCGCTCCGGCGGCGACGTCGGGATGCCGGTGGTGCTCGCCGACCCCGCCGACCCCGCGGCGATCGCGATCGAGTCGGTCGCCGAACGTCTGGCCACCCGCGGTCGGGGGCTGGCGGGCCTGAAGCTGGGCCTGGCTCCGGTATGAGCCGCCGCGCCGGGGTCGCGGGCCGTCGGGTTCCGACGCTCCTGGCTGCGTCGCTCGCGTCGGCCGTGCTCCTGGCCGCGGTCTCCGGATGCACGGGGCCGGGCAGCGCGGACACCTCGCCGACCGCCTCCCCCGGCATCGCATCCGGCACAGGAGCCGGCACCGCATCCGCGTCCCCTCCCCCCACCGCCGCGCCGGTGGTCGTGGTCGACGGTCTCGGCCTGGCGATCCTGCAGAACCGGCCGGACTACGGCAAGCGCGTCCTCCAGCTCTCCGTCACCAACGAGGGGGCGGAGCCACTGACCGTGACCTCGGCCCGCTTCTCATCACCGCAGTTCGCGAGCGAGGTCTCCTGGTCGCGGCCCACCGAGGTGCCGGCCGGCCTCACGCGCCAGCTCCCGGTGGCGCTGCCGGAGGCGGTGTGCCCGGCGCCGGAGTCCCCCGGCGCGCAGGCGACGCTCGTGGTCACCGTCACCGCCGCATCCGGAAACGCCCGCGAGGTCAGCGCCGTGCCGGCCGACCCCTTCGCGGTCCTGCCGCGGATCGCGCGGGAGGACTGCCTCGACGAGGCGGTCGCGGCGGTCGCGGCGGTGCGGCTCGACGACCAGCTGGAGATCTCCGGCTCGGGGCCCGGGGCGGTGGCCCGCCTGCGACTCGTCGTCGACCCCTCCGCCGGATCGGGCTCGGTGCGTCTCGTGCAGGCCCGCCCGACCATCCTGCTCCAGCCCGCGGCCGGCGGGGTCTGGGCGCTGGACACCCGGGTCGAGAGCGGTGGCGCCCCGCAGGTCGTCACGATCGAGGCGGTCCCCGCGCGCTGCGACCCGCACGCGGTCGCGGAGGACAAGCGCGGCACCTTCCTGCCGGTCGAGGTGGAGCTCGGCGACGGCACGTCGGGCACCATCTCGGTGGCCTCGAGCGACACCCTCAGACTCGCGCTCTACGACTTCATCGCCGACACCTGCGGGTACGGGACGACGCCCCCGCACTGAGTCGCTCTCCTAGGTCGCTTCGGAGTCGTACACCGTCGCGGGAGAGGGTACCGGGGTTTCTTCGGGCACCACGCCGACAACCGCACCCGCGGGGACGCTTACCTCCGGTCCTCCCGCCGATTGCGGCTTGACCGTCGCGGCGCCGGTACCCGCCGTGCCGACGCCTGCCGCACCGACACCCGCTGCCGCCACACCGGCCGCCGGTCGCGTGCGGCTCACAGGCCGCACCGCCGCGCTCCCGGAGCCGGCACCGGCGTCCGAGGTGTCCCCGTCGTCCAGCAGCGCCTCGCGGATGATCCGTCGTGGGTCGTACTGCCGCGGGTCGAGCTTCTTCCAGTCGACCTCGTCGAACTCCGGGCCCATCTCGTCGCGCATCCGGTCTTTGGCGCCGTTGGCCATGTCCCGCACGGTCCGCACGAGCTGGGCGAGCTTCGCCGCGTAGCCGGGCAGACGCTCCGGTCCGAGCACGAAGACCGCGATCACCCCGATCAGCAGCAGCTTCTCGAAGGTCAACCCGAACATCCTGAAATCATACCGCCGCGTGGCAGACGAGCCTGGGCGTCGGCCCTCCCTAAGCTGTCAGAGGAGGCCCACGTGTCAAGCAAAGAGTCCAGTTGGAAGTACGCCGACGACATCGTCGTCGAGTCGCCGCAGATCGTCGCGGCCCGCGCCCACGCGGCCGAGGTCGGCGTCGAATCGATCTCGCCGGCGCTCGGCAGCCAGCTCGCGGTGATCGCCGCCGCCACGAACGCCCGGTCGATCGTCGAGATCGGCACCGGGCTCGGCATCTCCGCGCTCTGGATGCTGAAGGGCGCACCCGAGGCGACGATCACCTCCATCGACACCGAGCTCGAGCACCAGCAGATCGCCCGCGCGGCGCTGCTGGACGCGAAGGTGCCGGCCAACCGCATCCGTCTGATCACCGGCCGCGCCGCCGAGGTGCTGCCGCGGCTGAACGAGAACTCCTACGACCTCGTGCTCGTCGACGCCGACCCGGAGTCCGTGATCGAGTACGTCGAACACGCCCTCCGGCTCGTGCGCCGCGGCGGAACCGTGCTGGTGCCGCACGCGCTCTGGAAGGACAAGGTCGCCGACCCCGCCCAGCGCGGAGACACGATCGGCGACTTCCGCACCCTCGCGAACGAGTTCTCGGCGTCGGACGCGGTGCTCGTCGCGCTCTCCCCCGCCGGCGACGGACTGCTCCAGGTCACCAAGCTCGCGCTCTGAGCGTCCGCCGGCACAGCCGTCATGCCGAGAAAGCCGGCTCGCCGAGACCGCCGACACGACAGACCAGCGGCCCCCACCGGATGACTCCGTGGGGGCCGCTGCTCCGTCCGTACCGGACAGGTCGCTCCGCAGACTAGGCGGGGCTGACCACTCCGGCGAGGGCGTCGTGAAGCTCTTTCGCCTCCGCGTCATTGACGGAGACGACGAGGCGCCCCCCGCCCTCCAGCGGTACTCGCACGATGATGAGGCGTCCTTCTTTCACTGCCTCCATCGGTCCGTCTCCGGTCCTGGGTTTCATGGCGGCCATTCGGCTCCCCTTTCGTGGTGTGATCTCCATTATCCCCGATGCGGATGGCCCGGTGAAACCGGGGCCCCGATCACGGGGGCGTCCAGTCGCGTCCGTCCACTCCCCAGGCGATCGCCATCCAGCCGACCTGCCCGGCGATGCCGACGACGACGAGCCCGACCCGGTAGATCCGTGAACGCGGCACCGCCAGGGCGCCGAGGGCGGGGAACAGGGGCATCAGCAGACGGAACGTGCTGGACTGCGGGAAGAACACGGCGAGCAGATAGATCGCGTAGCTCGCGAGCCAGAACCGCAGGTCGGGCCCGAGACGCTTGACCGGGCGGATGAACAGGAACGCCGCGAATCCGACGATGAGGAGCACCACGGCGATCACGCCCCACGGCTGGCCGAGCCACCAGGTGCCGCCCTGGAACCAGGCGGTGAACGGCACCAGCTCGCCCCAGCCGATGTACGAGGAGCGCCAGGCGAGCTCGGTGTCGGTGTAGGCGGTCGGCGACCCGGTCGCGATCCAGGCGATCACCGGCCAGGCGAAACCCATGGCGGCGGTGAACAGGCCCAGGAGCACGGATTCGATCCGCTCGCGGACGGGATAGGGGTCGCGGGCGCGGGTCAGGTACCGGTACACGACGTGGAAGGCCAGGAACAGCGCGAAGGCGAGCCCGGACGGACGGGTCAGCGCCATCACGGCCACCACCGGGAAGGCCCAGAGGTAGCGCCGGGTCACCACCAGGTAGAGGGCGGCGACGAGCAGGAGCAGCCCCATCGACTCCGCGTAGGCGAACTGGAACAGGGGCGAGAGCGGAGCCACACAGAACAGCACGACGCTGAACAGGGCCGTGCCGCGGTTCTTCAGCACATGGTCCATCAGCTTGTAGAACACCAGGGCCGCGCCGAGGGCGCAAGCCAGCGAGACGACCACGGCGACCAGTTCCCAGCGCAGCCCCGTCGCCCACCGCAACGCCCCCACGAGGAAGGGGAAGCCCGGCATGAACGCCCAGGCGCTCTCGCCGACGTGCCCGTCGGCGGTCAGCGGCAGCGTCGAGGGATAGCCGTAGAACGAGATGATCTTGTACCAGTTGCCGTCCCAGATCGCGGCGTAGCTGAGGTACGGCGGATTCGCGCCCGTCCACGGGTTCGGCCCCTGCGCGCGCGAGAACAGCAGCACGATCACGGTCGTGACGACCCGGGAGAGCGCGAAGACCACGATGACGCTGAGCCACCACGGCAGCATCCCCAGTCGGGTCGTCGGCGCGGCCGGGGCCACCGGCAGCGCCTCCGCCTCGCGCGTCACCCCTCAGACGCCGTCGGGGAGTGCGCCGTCAGGGAGTGCGCCGTCAGGGAGTGCGCCGCCGGCCGGGAGCTCTGCGCCGGTCAGCCACGCCCGCAGGCCCGCCTCGCACTCGCCGATCTGGCTGACCAGCACCCGCTCGTCGTCGGCGTGCGCCTTCAGTGGGTCGCCGGGCCCGTAGTTGACGGCCGGCACCCCCATCGCCGAGAACCGGGCGACGTCGGTCCAGCCGTACTTCGGTAGCGCGACGCCGCCGACCGCGGCCTGGAAGCGCTGGGCCAGCGGGGCGTCGAGCCCGGGGCGGGCGCCCTCGGCCAGGTCGACGATCGTGACGTCGTAGTCCGGGAACAGCTCGTGGATGTGCGCGACCGCCTCCTCGCCCGACCGGCTGGGCGCAAAGCGGTAGTTGACGTGCACCATGACCTCGTCCGGGATCACGTTGCCCGCGATGCCGCCGGTCACGCCCACGGCGTTCAGGCCCTCGCGGTAGACGAGCCCGTCGACCTCGACCTCTCGGGCCTGGTAGGCCGCGAGCGTGTCGAGGATGGGGGCGGCCTTGTGGATGGCGTTGTCGCCGACCCAGCTGCGTGCCGAGTGCGAGCGCAGCCCGTAGGCGCGGATCTCGGCGCGCAGGTTGCCGTTGCAGCCGCCCTCGATCCGGCTGTTGCTCGGCTCGCCCAGGATCGCGAAGTCGCCCGCGAACAGGTCGGGGCGGTTGCGGGCGAGCCGGGTCAGCCCGTTGAGCTCGTTCGAGACCTCTTCGTGGTCGTACCACATCCAGGTGATGTCGACCGCGGGCTCGACCAGCTCGGCGGCGAGCTTCAGCTGCACGGCCACGCCGGCCTTCATGTCGACCGTGCCGCGGCCCCAGAGGTACTCGGCCCCGTCGATCTGCTCGTACCGGGTCGGCAGGTTGTCGTTCAGCGGCACGGTGTCGATGTGCCCCGCGATCACGACCCGCTCGGCCCGGCCGAGGTGCGTGCGCGCCACGATCGTGTCGCCGTCGCGGATGATCTCCAGGTGCGAGCTCCCGGCGAGGGCGGCGACGATCGCGTCGGCGATCAGCGTCTCGTCCCCGGACACGGACTCGATGTCGCAGAGCTGCTGGGTGAGCTCCGTCGACGAGACGCTGAGATCGAGAACCGGATGCGCGGGGTCGAAACGAGGCATTCCCCAAGTTTAGGGTTCGGCGCACAATACGCTTGTGTCATGGCTGAAGAAGTACTGAACACGCCCACGCACGCCTGGGGCGCCGGGCTCGCGACGATCTCCTCCGACGGCACGGTGCTCGACACCTGGTTCCCGTCGCCCGCCCTGGGGCGGCTGCCCGAGTCGGGCGCGGCGACCGAGGGCCTCCGCGCGCACGCGATCCCGGATGCACGCCGCGCGGTCACCGTCGAGGTCACGACGGTCGAGATCGAGCTGGCTACTCCCCCGCAGTCCACGTCGGACGCGTATCTCCGGCTGCACCTGCTGTCGCACCTCCTCGTCGCGCCCAACACGATCTCCCTCGAGGGCATCTTCGGCCACCTGCCGATCGTGGTCTGGACGAACGCGGGCCCCGTGCATCCGGACGACTTCGACCGGCTGCGGCCCACGCTCCAGCGCGAGGGCATCCAGGCCTACGGCATCGACAAGTTCCCGCGCCTGCTCGACTACGTCACCCCGCCGAAGGTGCGGATCGCCGACTCCTCCCGGGTGCGCCTCGGTGCGCACCTGGCGCCGGGCACCACCGTGATGCACGAGGGCTTCGTCAACTTCAACGCCGGCACGATCGGCACCTCGATGGTCGAGGGCCGCATCTCGCAGGGCGTGGTCGTCGGCGACGGCTCGGACATCGGCGGCGGCGCCTCGATCATGGGCACGCTCTCGGGCGGCGGCACGCAGCGGGTGTCGATCGGCCGCCGGGCCCTGCTCGGCGCCAACGCCGGCATCGGCATCTCGATCGGCGACGACACCGTCGTCGAGGCGGGCCTCTACGTCACGGCCGGTACGAAGGTCGTTCTGATCGACGGCAGCGGCGCCGACGACGAGAACCGGATCGTCAAGGCGGTCGAGCTCTCCGGTGTGCCGAACCTGCTCTTCCGCCGCAACTCGCTGACGGGCGCCGTCGAGGCGGTCGCCCGCTCGGGCTCCGGCATCACCCTGAACGCGGCCCTGCACGCCTGACCGACTGTCCGCGACCCGTCAGTTGTCGTCGCCATTCGCAGGGCGAAGCGACGACAACTGACGGGTCGGGGGCAGTCTGGAGCGCCTGAGCGTGCCGGGCCGCGACCCTAGCGCTGGGGCAGGTCGCGGGCGGGCGCACCCAAGTACAGCTGCTGCGGGCGGCCGATCTTCGTCTGCGGGTCGGTCGCCATCTCGCGCCAGTGGGCGATCCAGCCGGGCAGCCGGCCGATCGCGAACAGCACGGTGAACATCCGCGTCGGGAAGCCCATCGCCTTGTAGATCACGCCGGTGTAGAAGTCGACGTTCGGGTAGAGCCGGCGCGAGATGAAGTAGTCGTCCGAGAGGGCGACCTGCTCGAGCTCCTTCGCGATGTCCAGCAGCGGGTCCTGCACACCGAGGGCCTCGAGCACCTCGTCGGCGCTCTCCTTGACCAGCTTCGCGCGCGGGTCGTAGTTCTTATAGACGCGGTGGCCGAAGCCCATGAGACGGATGCCCGCCTCCTTGTTCTTCACCCGCTCGACGAACTTCGCCACACCCTCGCCCGAGTCGCGGATCTGCGCGAGCATCGTGAGCACGGCCTCGTTCGCGCCACCGTGCAGCGGCCCGAACAGCGCGTTGATGCCGGCCGAGATCGAGGCGAACATGTTGGCCTCGGTCGACCCCACGAGCCGTACGGTCGAGGTCGAGGCGTTCTGCTCGTGATCCTCGTGCAGGATCAGCAGGCGCTCGAGCGCCTTGGAGAGCACCGGGTTGATCTCGTACGGCTCGGCCAGGTTGCCGAAGTTCAGCCGCAGGAAGTTGTCGACGAACGAGAGCGAGTTGTCCGGGTACAGGAAGGCCTGACCGAGGCTCTTCTTGTGCGCGTAGGCCGCCATGACCGGCAGCTTCGCCAGCAGCCGGATGGTCGAGATCTCGACGTCCTCCGGGTTGTGGGGGTTCATCGAGTCCTGGTAGTAGGTCGACAGGGCCGAGACGCCCGACGACAGCACCGACATCGGATGCGCGTTGTGCGGCAGCGCGTCGAAGAAGCGCTTCAGGTCTTCGTGCAGCAGCGTGTGGTGCCGGATCTTGTCGTCGAACTCCGAGAGCTCGGACGGAGTCGGCAGCTCGCCGTAGATCAGCAGCCAGGCGACCTCGAGGTAGGTCAGCTGGGTCGCGACCTGCTCGATCGGGTAGCCCCGGTAGCGCAGGATGCCCTGGTCGCCGTCGATGTAGGTGATCGACGACTTGGTCGCCGAGGTGTTGACGAAGCCGTAGTCGAGGGTCGTGAACCCGGTCTGCTTCGTGAAGGTCGAGATGTCGACCGACGAGGCTCCGTCGACGCTCCGCAGGATCGGGAACTCCGCCGTCCCTCCCGGGTAGGTCAGTGTGGCCTTCTGTTCGACGTCCGTCACGGCGCCTCCTTGAGTGTTCCTGCCTAGTGGTTTCTGTGGCGGGACGCAGGCTGCATCTGTAGACCGTGACCGCGTTGACCCGGATACAGCCTAATGTCCGCGCGAGCGCAGTCGTGACGAGGCGGCTCGGATGCGCTCGTCGGTGGCGGTCAGCGAGAACCGCACGTGCTGGGGGTGGCCCTCGCCGTAGAACGGCCCGGGACCGGCCAGGATGCCGAGGTCGGCGAGCTCGGCGATGGTCTCCCAGGCGTCCCGTCCCTCGGTCGCCCAGAGATACAGACCCGCCTCGCTCCGGTCGATCCGCAGCCCCGCGGCCTCCAGGGCCGGGCGCAGCAGCTCGCGGCGGGCGCGGTAGAGCTCCTTCTGCGCGGCCACGTGCTCGTCGTGGCCCAGCGCCGCGACCATGGCCGCCTGCACCGGGGCCGGCGGCATCATGCCCGCGTGCTTCCGCACCGTGAGCAGCCGCGTGATCAGAGCGGGGTCTCCGGCGGTGAAGGCCGCGCGGTAGCCGGCCAGGTTCGACTGCTTGCTCAGCGAGTAGGCAGCGAGCACTCCCGTGAGGTCACCCCCGGTCACCCGGGCGTCGAGGATGCTCGGCACCGGCTCATCGGCCCAGCGGCCGTCCCAGCCCAGCTCGGCGTAGCATTCGTCGCCGGCGATCACGGCACCCAGCTCGCGCGCTCGCGCGACGGCCGTCTGCAGGGCGGGCACGTCGAGAACGCGGCCATCCGGGTTGCCGGGGCTGTTGAGCCAGACCAGCCGGGTCGCCGCGGGCCATTCGGCCGGGTCGTCGGAGGCGAAGGCCGTGGCGCCGGCGAGCCGGGCGCCCAGCTCGTAGGTCGGGTAGGCGGCGACCGGATGCACGACCACGTCGCCCTCGCCGAGCCCCAGCATGAAGGGCAGCCAGGCCACGAACTCCTTCGAGCCGATCGTAGGCAGCACCGAGGCCTCGTCCAGCCCCGTCACGCCGCGTCGGCGGCCGAACCAGTCGACGATGGCGCGGCGCAGGGCCGGCGTACCGGCCGTCTGCGGGTACGCGTGCGCATCCGTCGCCGCGACCAGCGCCTCGCGGATGACGGGCGGCGTCGGGTCGACGGGCGACCCGATCGAGAGGTCGACCAGACCATCGGGATGCTCGGCCGCGCGTCGCGCGAACGGCACCATCTGATCCCACGGGTAGTCGGGAAGGGCTCCTAGCGCCACGCCGCGGCGCCGATCAGTGGTCGCCCTGCGGGGGCAGCGCGGCCACCAGCGGGTGGTCGGACTTGATCACGCCGACCTTGGCGGCGCCGCCGGGCGAGCCGATCTCGTCGAAGAACTCGACGTTGGCCTTGTAGTAGTCGGCCCATTCCTCGGGCAGGTCGTCTTCGTAGTAGATCGCCTCGACCGGGCACACCGGCTCGCAGGCGCCGCAGTCGACGCATTCGTCGGGGTGGATGTAGAGCGAGCGCTCACCCTCGTAGATGCAGTCGACCGGGCACTCGTCGATGCAGGCGCGGTCTTTGACGTCGACGCACGGGAGGGCGATGACATAGGTCACAGTGGTTCAGGTCCCTTCGATGTCCCAGAGGACAAGTCTATGGCTTGGGCCGGGATGATCCCGGCCACGCGATCACGACGACGGCGACGAGGCTCGAGCCCACCAGCCACACCATCCCGGCCACGCCCGCGGGGATGAGCACCGAACCGCCGGGGCTCGGCAGTGCGAAGACCGTGACCATGCCGACGGCGCCGACCGCGGCGAGGAACGCCGGCAGCCGGGTCGGGTGGATCAGGCGCAGCCCGGTCAGGAGCACCGCGAGGGCGGGGAGGGCGATGACGAGCCCGATCGGCAGATCGAACAGGCCGAACACGCTGAAGGACACCTGGTGCACGACCGTGCCCAGGATGCCGAACAGCACGCCGAGCAGCAGCGCGACGACGTGGCCCACCACGAGGGTGAGCCGCGAGGCCGGCACGGCGGCGGCAGGGGAAACGTCGGTCACCCCGTCAGCCTACGGCGAGAACGCTGGGTGTCGCCCCAGCGGCACCCGTGCGCCCGGACTGCCCGTCAGCGGCGTCGGCGGGTTCCGAACATCCCCTGGATGACCCCGCGCAGGATCGTCTGGGTGGTGCGGGAGCCCAGCACGTCGGCCAGGATGTCCGGCGCCGACGGAGGAGCCTTCTCCGGGGCGCGGCGCGGGGTCTGCCGCCGATCGGGCGACGACCTGCGCGCGGCCTCCTTCTCGGCCTGGGCGCGCATCGCGGCCTCCTGCTTCGCGTACTCGGCCTCCGCCTCCCGGGCCGCCTCGGCCGTCGCTGCGGCCTCGTCCGCGGCCGTCGCCGCAGCGGTCGCGGCATTGAGCTTGGCGACCAGGATCTCGCGGGCCGACTCCCGATCGATCGGGGTGCCGTACTGCGCCAGCAGGGGTGAGGCCGCGACCGCGGCGTCGATCGCGGCGTCGGGCGTCGGCGCCATCGAGCCCTGGGGCGCCCTGACCCGGGTCCAGGCCACCGGGGTCGGCGCGCCCTTCTCGTTCATCACGGTGACGACTGCCTCGCCGATGCCGAGGTTCTGCAAGACCTCGTCGAGGTCGTAGGCCGACCGCGGGTAGGTCGAGACGGTCGCCTTGAGCGCTTTGGCGTCGTCGGGTGTGAAGGCACGCAGGGCGTGCTGCACACGGGAGCCGAGCTGACCGAGCACGTCGGCGGGCACGTCCTTCGGGCTCTGGGTCACGAAGAAGATCCCGACGCCCTTCGACCGGATCAGCCGCACGGTCTGCACGATCGACTGCACGAACTCCTTCGACGCGTCACGGAACAGCAGGTGCGCCTCGTCGAAGAAGAACACCAGCCTCGGCTTGTCGAGGTCGCCGACCTCGGGGAGGTCGTTGTACAGATCCGCGAGCAGCCACATCAGGAAGGTCGAGAACAGGGCCGGCCGGTCGGCGACCTGCGGCAGCTCGAGCAGGCTGATCACGCCGCTGCCGTCCGCGGCCGTGCGGAGGAAGACCGAGGTGTCGATCTCGGGCTCGCCGAAGAAGGCCTCGGCCCCCTCCGCGGCGAAGCCGATCAGCTCGCGCAGGATGACGCCGACGGTCTGCGAGGAGAGCCCGCCGAACTGCTTGAGCTCCACCTTCCCCTCGTCGCTCGTGAGGTAGGTGAGCACGGCGCGCAGGTCGGCGAGGTCGAGCAGCGGCAGCCCCGCCTGTTCGGCGTAGTGGAAGACGAGCCCGAGGCTCGACTCCTGCGTGGCGTTGAGCCCCAGCACCTTGCTGAGCAGCAGCGGGCCGAATCCCGAGAGGGTCGCCCGGATCGGGACGCCCTTGTCCAGCCCGCCGAGACTGAAGTACTCCACGGTCGAGGCGCGCGGCGACCAGTCCTGCCCGATCGCCGCCGTGCGGGCCAGGAGCTTCTCGCTCGCCTCACCGGGGGTCGCGACGCCCGAGAGGTCGCCCTTCATGTCGGCGGCGAACACCGGCACACCCGCCGCCGAGAGCTGCTCGGCGAGCATCTGCAAGGTCCTGGTCTTCCCGGTCCCGGTCGCGCCGGCCACCAGCCCGTGCCGGTTCGTCATCGCCAGCGGGATGCGGACCTGCACGTCCGTCAACGGCTCGCCGTTCACCAGCGCGCCGATCTCCAGCGTCGGCTCCTGGAAGGTGTAGCCGGCGCGGATCGTCCCGACCTGCTCCTCGGTGAGCGGTCCGGCAGCAGGCACGGCCTCGGGCACGGCAGCGGGCACAGGGTCAGTCATGCTGTCAGCCTACGAGCGAGGCCGTGACGGGACCAGGTCGAGTTGACGGCCCGGACAGATTTGTCTACGCTCCCGAAGTGGTAAGGCTAGGCTTACCCAAGTTAGGCAGTCCACACCTCTCGGCGCACTGCATCCCCCATCCCGAAGAACAGGTGTCCGTGTTCGCCAACTATCTGATCGGTCTGCGCGAGGGCCTCGAGGCCGCGCTCGTCGTCGGCATCCTGGTCGCCTACGTGCGCAAGCTCGACCGCAAAGACGTGCTGACCCGGCTCTGGATCGGCGTCGGCCTCGCCGTGCTGGTCGCCCTGTCGCTGGGTGCCGTGCTCACCTTCGGCACCTACGGGCTGAGCTTCGAGGCGCAGGAGGCGATCGGCGGCTCCCTCTCGATCGTCGCGACCGGCTTCGTGACCTGGATGGTGTTCTGGATGCTGCGCACCTCGCAGAACCTGAAAGGCACCCTGCAGTCCGACGTCGACAAGGCCCTGATCGGCGCCGGCTGGGGCCTGGTCCTCGTGGCGTTCCTCGCCGTCGGCCGGGAGGGCATCGAGACCGCCCTGTTCATCTGGGCCGCCGTGCAGGCGACCGGGGAGACGACGTACCCGCTGCTGGGTGCCGCTCTCGGCATCCTCACCGCCGTCGTGCTCGGCTACCTGATCTACCGCGGGCTCGTGCGCATCAACCTCGCGAAGTTCTTCGCCTGGTCGGGCGGCTTCCTCATCCTCGTCGCCGCCGGGGTGCTCTCCTACGGCGTGCACGACCTGCAGGAGGCCGGCATCCTGCCGGGCCTGAACGACCTCGCCTTCGACGTGAGCGCGATCGTGCCGCCGGACAGCTGGTACGGCACGCTCCTGAAGGGCACGGTCAACTTCTCGCCGGCCACCACCTGGCTCGAGCTGACCGTTTGGCTCCTCTACTTCATCCCCACCATGGCCCTCTTCCTCCGCGCGGTGCGCCGGGGATCCGCGGGCCGCACGAAGACGGCGACGGTCTCCCCCGCACCGGCCGCCGCCCGCACCGCCCACAGCTAGGAGACAGATGAACCTCACCCTGAAGAAGCCGGTCCTGGTCACCGCCACCGCGGCGATCGCACTGCTCACCCTCGCCGGGTGCGTGCCGAACAACCCCGCGTCGACGGATGCGGCCGGCGCGATCACGGTCGACAGCTCGTCCACCGACTGCTCGGTCAGCTCGACCAGCGCCTCCAGCGGCACGCTCACCTTCTCGGTCACGAACTCGGGCGACCAGGTCACCGAGTTCTACCTGCTCGCCGACGACGGTCTCCGGATCGTCGGCGAGGTCGAGAACGTCGGCCCCGGCATCTCCCGTGATCTCGTCGTGCAGGCGCAGCCGGGCGACTACTTCACGGTCTGCAAGCCCGGCATGGTCGGTGACGGCATCGGCCGCGCCGCCTTCACGGTGAGCGGCGACAAGGTGCAGCTCGCGGGCGACCAGCAGGAGCAGGTCGACCAGGCGGCGGTGAACTACGTGGCCTACGTGAAGGACCAGGTGGGTCAGCTCGTCACCGGCACCAAGACCTTCGTCGACGCCTTCGAGTCCGACACCCCCTCGCCCGACGGCAAGACCGCCGCCGAGCTGTACGCCACCACCCGCGCCAACTACGAGCGGATCGAGCCCGTCGCCGAGTCGTTCGGCGACCTCGACCCGGCCATCGACTTCCGCGAGGCGGACGTCCCTGCCGAGGACGAGTGGACCGGCTGGCACCGCATCGAGAAGGACTTGTTCCCGCCGACCGCCGCCGACAACGGCGGAGCCGAGTACGTGCCGCTGACCGCCGAGGAGCGCAGCTACTACGGCGACAAGCTCGTCGCCGACACGCAGTCGCTCTACGAGGCGGTCAACGCCAGCGACTACACCGTCACGATCGACGCGATCTCCAACGGCGCCATCGGCCTGCTCGAAGAGGTCGCCAGCGGCAAGATCACCGGCGAGGAGGAGATCTGGTCGCACACCGATCTCTGGGACTTCCAGGCCAACCTCGAGGGCGCCCGCGTCGCCTACGAGGGCGTCCGCGACATCGTCGAGACGAAGGATCCCGAGCTCGTGAAGACGATCGACGAGCGCTTCGACTCGCTCGAGAAGACCCTCGCCCAGTACGGCTCGCTCGAGGACGGTTTCACCTACTACAACGAGCTCAGCACCGAGCAGGTCAAGCAGCTCGCCGACGGCGTGAGCGCCCTGAGCGAGCCTCTCAGCCAGCTCACGGCCACTCTCGTCGGCTGACGGGGAGCACGCCCGTACAGTGGGAAGCATGGCGAACGACGAACCGGCCCGGCCGGCCAAGGGCATCTCCCGACGGGGACTGCTCGGGCTCGCCGGGGCCGGTGTCGTCGGCGCCGGGGCGGGACTGGCCGGCGGCATCGGTCTCGACCGGTTCGTGCTGCCGCCGTCGGCGTCGGCCCAGGAGAACGGCGCCGTCTACCCCTTCTTCGGCGACCACCAGTCCGGCATCATCACACCGGCCCAGGACCGACTGCACTTCGCCAGCTACGACCTGGCCGACATCACCCGCGACGAGCTGGTCGGCCTCCTGCAGGACTGGAGCGCCGCCGCCGCCCTGATGACCGCCGGCTCCCCCGTGGGCGAGTTCGGGGCGGTCAACGGCCCGTACACCGCGCCCCCGCAGGACACCGGGGAGGCGCTCGGCCTGCCGGCGTCCGGTCTCACGATCACGATCGGCTTCGGGCCGACGCTGTTCACGGCGGCCGACGGCACCGACCGCTTCGGTCTCGCCGGCACGCGGCCGCCCGCGCTGGTGGACCTCCCGCACTTCCCGGCCGACATGCTCAGCGACGGGCTGACCGGCGGCGACCTGTGCATCCAGGCCTGCAGCGACGACCCGCAGGTCGCCGTGCACGCGATCCGCAACCTCTCCCGGATCGCCTTCGGCCGCGCCTCGATCCGCTGGTCGCAGCTCGGCTTCGGCCGCACCAGCTCGACCACCACGGCGCAGGCGACCCCGCGCAACCTCTTCGGTTTCAAGGACGGCACGGCGAACATCAAGGCCGAGCAGGGCGACGTGGTGGCCGACCAAGTCTGGGCCTCGGGCTCGGACGGTGCCGACTGGATGACCGGCGGCTCCTACCTGGTCGCGCGCAAGATCCGGATGACGATCGAGACCTGGGACCGCACCTCGCTGCACGACCAGGAGGCCATCGTCGGCCGCACCAAGGGCGAGGGCGCGCCGTACTCCGGCGGCACCGAGTTCTCGGCCCCCGACTTCGCCGCGACCGGTCAGGGGGGTGCGCCGCTGATCGCGAAGGACTCGCATCTGCGGCTCGCGCACCCCGACCAGAACGCCGGCGCGCAGCTGCTGCGCCGCGGCTACAACTTCGTCGACGGCAACGACGACCTGGGCCGCCTGAACGCCGGGCTGTTCTTCATCGCGTACCAGCGCGACCCGCGCACGCAGTTCATCCCGATCCAGATGAACCTGGCGAAGAACGACGCGATGAACGAGTACCTCCGCCACGTCGGCTCGGGGATCTTCGCGGTTCCCCCCGGAGCCCGGCAGGGCGGCTACGTCGGCGAGACCCTCCTCGGTGCCTGACGGTTCGGCGCCCGACGGCTCGGTGCCTGAAAAGTCGGCGCCTGACCGGTCGGTGCCTGACCGCGGCGCCAGTGCGAGCCTGTTCGCGGCCCGCTACCGGCTGATCACCCTCGGCTCGGTGGTGCTGGTCTTCGTCGCCGCCTTCGAGAACCTGGCCGTCACCACCGTGATGCCGGTGATCAGCGCCGAACTGGATGGCGCGGCCCTCTACGCGGTCGCCTTCGCGGCGCCGCTGGCCGCCTCGGTGCTCGGCATGGTGATCGCGGGCCTCTGGTGCGACGCCACCGGGCCGCGGACGCCGCTCGTGATCGCGATCGCCTTCTTCCTCGCCGGGCTCGTCGTGGCCGGCTTCGCCCCCTCGATGGAGGCGGTGGTCGCGGGGCGCCTGATCCAGGGTCTCGGCAGCGGCGGCACCACGGTCGCCCTGTACGTGATCGTGGCCCGGGTCTACCCGGCGGTGATGCAGCCCCGCGTGTTCGGTCTGTTCTCGGCCGCCTGGGTGATCCCGGCGCTCGTCGGTCCGTTCATCGCCGGAGTCGTCGGCGAGACCGTGGGCTGGCGCTGGGTCTTCCTCGGCGTCGCGATCCTCATCCTGCCCGCCGCCGCAATGGTCGCCCCCGCGATGAAGCACCTGCGCGCCACCGCGACCGAGGCCACCGACCGTTCGCCGTGGCGGGTCGGCCGGATCCTCTGGGCTCTGCTGCTCGCCGTGGCCGTCCTGGCGCTGAGCATCTCGACCGAGCTCGACGGGGCACTCGTCTACGTGCTGGCCGTCATCGCCTTCGCCGTCGCGATCCTGGCCCTCCGCCCGCTCACGCCGAAGGGCACGCTGCGCGCGGCCGCCGGGTTGCCGAGCGTCATCCTGACCAAGCTGCTGCTCGCCGGCGGCTACTTCTCGGCCGAGATCTACCTGCCCTACCTCTTCACCTCCGAGTACGGGCTGACCCCGGCGGTCGCGGGACTCGCGCTCACGGTGAGCGGCGTCTTCTGGGGCGCCGCCTCCATCGTGCAGGGCCGGCTCGGAGAACGACTGAGCAGCCGCCTGAGCGTGCGGCTCGGCATCGTGGGCGTCGTGCTCGCCGTGGCTGTCGTCCTCCTCACCGCACTCGCGTCCCTTCCCGCCTGGGTGGCGATCGCCGGCTGGGCGATCTCGGGCACCGGCATGGGCCTGGCCTACCCGCGCCTCTCCGTGCTCGTGCTCGGCGGCTCGACCCCCGAGAACCAGGGCTTCAACAGTGCCGCCCTCAACATCGCGGATGCCGGCGGGCCGGCCATGGCCCTCGCGATCGCCGGTGTCCTGTTCCAGACACTGGGAGCCGCGGGGCCGCCGACCGCATTCGGTGCCGTCTTCCTGCTGGGCGCGGTGCTCGCCGCATCCGCTCTGCTGATCAGCACCCGTCTGCCCCGCTGACGCAGAACGGCCGGCCATCCCGAAGGACGACCGGCCGTTTCCGAACCGCTGTGCTGACCGCTGCTTACTGGTTGGCGCGCTTGAGGTTCGCGGTGCGGCGGGCACGCGCGTTCTGGTCGAGCTCGACCTTGCGGATGCGCACGATCTCGGGCGTGACCTCGACGCACTCGTCCTCGCGGGCGAACTCGAGGCACTCCTCCAGGGAGAGCTGGCGCGACGGGGTCATCGACTCGAAGTTGTCGGCCGTCGACTGACGCATGTTCGTCAGCTTCTTCTCCTTGGTGATGTTCACGTCCATGTCGTCGGCGCGCGAGTTCTCGCCGATGACCATGCCCTCGTAGACCTCTTCGGTCGGGTTGACGAAGAAGGTCATGCGCTCCTGCAGGGCGATGATCGCGAAGGGCGTGACCACACCGGAGCGGTCGGCGACGATCGAGCCGTTGTTGCGGGTCACGATGGCGCCGGCCCACTCGCCGTAGCCGTGCGAGATCGCGTTGGCGATGCCGGTGCCGCGGGTGGCGGTGAGGAACTCGGTGCGGAAGCCGATCAGGCCGCGCGAGGGGACGATGAACTCCATGCGCACCCAGCCGGTGCCGTGGTTCGACATGCCCTCCATGCGGCCCTTGCGGGCGGCCAGCAGCTGAGTGATCGAACCGAGGTACTCCTCGGGCGCGTCGATCGTCAGGTGCTCGTAGGGCTCGTGCGTCTTGCCGTCGACCTGCTTGGTGACCACCTGGGGCTTGCCCACGGTGAGCTCGTAGCCCTCGCGGCGCATGTTCTCCACCAGGATCGCCAGGGCAAGCTCGCCACGGCCCTGCACCTCCCAGGAGTCCGGGCGTCCGATGTCGACGACGCGCAGCGAGACGTTACCGATCAGCTCGCGGTCGAGGCGGTCCTTGACCATGCGGGCGGTCAGCTTGTGGCCCTTGACCTTGCCGACCAGCGGCGAGGTGTTGGTGCCGATGGTCATCGAGATCGCGGGGTCGTCGACGACGATCGCCGGGAGCGGCCGCACGTCCTCCGGGTCGGCGATGGTCTCGCCGATCGTGATCTCCTCGATGCCGGCGATCGCCACGATGTCACCGGGGCCCGCCGACTCGGCCGGCACGCGGGTGAGCGCGACGGTCTTCAGCAGCTCGCTGATCCGCTGGTTGGTGACGGTGCCGTCGTGCTTGACCCAGGCGACCTGCTGGCCCTTCTTGATCGTGCCGTTGAAGACACGGAGGAGGGCGAGACGGCCGAGGAACGGCGAGGAGTCGAGGTTGGTGACGTGCGCCTGCAGCGGCGCCTCGTCGTCGTAGGTCGGCGCCGGGATGTGCTCCAGGATCGCGCCGAACAAGGGCTCGAGGTCGTCGTTGTCGGGCAGGGTGCCGTTCTCGGGCTTGTTGAGGCTTGCAGCGCCGTTACGACCGGAGGCGTAGACCACCGGCACGTCCAGGATCGCGTCGAGGTCGAGGTCCGGCACGTCGTCGGCCATGTCCGAGGCGAGGCCGAGCAGCAGGTCCTGCGACTCGCCCACGACCTCGTCGATCCGCGCATCCGGCCGGTCGGTCTTGTTGACCAGCAGGATGACGGGCAGCTTCGCCTCGAGCGCCTTGCGGAGAACGAAGCGGGTCTGCGGCAGCGGGCCCTCGGAGGCGTCGACGAGCAGCACCACGCCGTCGACCATGGAGAGGCCGCGCTCGACCTCGCCGCCGAAGTCGGCGTGCCCCGGGGTGTCGATCACGTTGATCGTGATCGGCTTGCCGTTCGCGTGGACGCCGTTGTACGAGATCGCCGTGTTCTTGGCGAGGATCGTGATGCCCTTCTCACGCTCCAGGTCGTTGGAGTCCATCATCCGGTCGTCGGCGTCGAAGTGCGCGTCGAAGGAGTTGGTCTGCGTGAGCATGGCGTCGACGAGGGTCGTCTTGCCGTGGTCGACGTGGGCGACGATCGCGACATTGCGCAGGTCATCGCGGGTGGCTTGTGCCATGGGTGAATCCTCAGGGTTCGTGAACCCGGACCCGGTGGCACAGCCACCCCTGCGGGCTCGTGAGAGCGAATGATGGGCGACGTGGCCCGGAATCGCTAAACGCCCAGGGTGATTCCAGCGCCCGGAATGGCGTTAAGCAACTCCTTAGTATATTGCTCCTGCGGGCTGTCGAACACCTGATCGGTCGTAGCGGCCTCCACGATGCGTCCCTGCTGCATCACGCAGACGTTGTCGGCGATCACGCGGACGACCGCCAGGTCGTGCGTGATGAACAGGTAGGTCAGCTCGAGTTCGGACTGCAGATCGGCCAGGAGCTTCAGGATCTGGGCCTGCACCAGCACGTCCAACGCCGAGACCGCCTCGTCGAGCACGACGATGTCGGGCTTGAGCGCGAGCGCCCGCGCGATCGCGACGCGCTGACGCTGACCGCCGGAGAGCTCGCTCGGGTAGCGGGTGATCAGCGACTGCGGCAGGGCGACCTGGTCCAGGAGCTCCAGCACCCGGTCGCGGCGGGCCGTGCGGTCGCCCACGTTGTGGATCTGCAGCGGCTCGCCGATCGTGTTGCCGATGTTGCGCAGCGGGTTGAGCGAGCCGTACGGGTCCTGGAAGACGGGCTGCATGCGCCGACGCAGGTCGAGCAGGCCCTTGCCCTTCAGCGGAGCCACGTCGACGCCGTCGATCATGATCGCACCCGACGTCGGGTCCTCCAGCCGGAGGATCATCTTGGCGACCGTCGACTTGCCCGAACCGGACTCGCCCACCAGCGCCGTCGTGGTGCCCTTCTCGACCGCGAACGAGACCTTGTCGGCGGCGGTGATGGTGTTCGCCGCACCCTTCTTCTGGCCGCGGAGCTTGTAGATCTTCGTCAGGTCCTTCACCACGATCGCGTCCGGACGACGCGCACCGACTCCGGCCGGTGCCTGGACGTGCTCGAGGCGCTCCTCGGCCGCGGCGATCAGGTCCAGGCCTTCGGTCACCTTCGTGGGGGCGTACTCGAGGTCACCCAGCGCGTGGTGCGCGGTCTCGGCCGTGGCCGACTGGATGCGGCGCGACGCGAGGCTGGGAGCCGCGGCGACCAGGCGCTGCGTGTACGGGTGCTGCGGGTTCTCGAGGATCTCCTTGGAGGGGCCGGACTCGACGATGCGGCCCTTGTACATCACGACCAGCTGCTCGGCGCGCTCGGCGGCCAGGCCCAGGTCGTGGGTGATGAACAGCACCGCGGTGCCGATGTCCCGCGTGAGGGTCTCGAGGTGGTCGAGGATGCGCCGCTGCACGGTCACGTCCAGCGCCGAGGTCGGCTCGTCCGCGATCAGCAGCTTCGGGCGCGAGGAGAGCCCGATGCCGATCAGCACGCGCTGACGCATGCCGCCGGAGAACTGGTGCGGGAACTGCTTCAGCCGCTTGTCCGCATCCTGCAGCCCCGCCTCGCGGAGCACCTGGATGGCGTGCTCGCGGACGGCCTTGCGACCGCTCGCGATGCCGTTGGCCCGGATCGTCTCCTCGACCTGGAAGCCGACGCTCCACACGGGGTTGAGGTTCGACATCGGGTCCTGCGGCACGAAGCCGATCTGGCGGCCGCGGATCTCCTCCATCTGACGCGAGGAGTAGGTCGTCAGCTCTTTGCCGTCGAAGCGGATGGAGCCGCCCGTGATTCGGCCCGAGCCCGGCAGCAGGTTGATGATGGCCGCGGCCGTCGTCGACTTGCCGGAGCCCGACTCGCCCACGATCGCCAGGGTCTGCCCCGGCATGAGCGTGATGTCGACGCCGCGGACGGCGGGGACGACCCCATTGGTGGTCTGGAAGCCGACCTGCAGGTCCTTGATCTCCAGCAGCGGCTCCTGGGCGCCGGCGCCCTGGGAGAGGTTCGATCGGGTGGGGTCGCTCATCGCTGGGCCCTCGCCTTCGGGTCGAGTGCGTCTCGGATGACCTCACCCATCATGATGAAGGCGAGGACGGTGATCGAGAGCGCGAGTGACGGATAGATCAGGGTCTGGGGAGCGGTGCGCAGGTCGATCTGCGCGGCACTGATGTCGTTGCCCCAGGACATGGTGGAGTTCGGCAGCCCGACGCCGAGGAACGACAGCGTCGCCTCGGCGACGATCGCCGCACCGAGCGAGATCGTGGTGACCACGATGACGGGTGCGATCGAGTTCGGCAGCACGTGACGCAGCAGGATCTTGAAGTTCGAGACCCCGAGGGCGCGCGCGGCCATCACGTAGTCCGACTGCTTGACCCGCAGGATCTCCGCCCTCAGCACACGCGCGGTGGCGGGCCAGGCGAAGATGCCGATCGCGAGCGAGATGACGAACACGTTCCGGTAGGCCGAGAAGACCGACATGATGACCACGGCGGCCAGGATGTAGGGGATCGAGAAGAAGATGTCGCCGGCGCGGGAGAGCACCGAGTCGAGCCAGCCGCCGTAGAACCCGGCGAAAGCACCGAACAGGATGCCGAGCACGGTGGTCAGCACGGTCACGATCAGGCCCACCGACAGCGAGGTCGAGGTGCCGTGGATCAACCGGGAGAAGACGTCGCAGCCCTGCTTGGTGAAGCCGAGGATGTGCTCGCCGGTCGGGCCGCCGTTGCTGTTGGAGAGCTGGCAGTCGTCGTTCGGCGGAACCTGCGTGAACAGCGTCGGGAAGAACGCGACCACGAGCACCAGGAGGATGATCGCCGCCGAGATCCAGAACATCGGCCGGCGGCGCATGTCGCGCCAGGCGTCGATCCAGAGGTTGCTCTTGCGCTCCCCCACGTTGACCGCGTCGATCGCGACGAGAGGGGTCTCCTCCAGAGGTGCGACGTAGTGCGTTGAGGTGTTGGAGTTATTTGACATAGCGGATCCTCGGGTCGAGAAGGCCGTACAGGAGGTCGACGACGAGGTTGACCACCAGGTAGATGAGCACCATCACGGTGACGAAGGAGACGACGGTCGGGCCCTGGCCCTGCACGATCGCCTGGTAGAGCGTGCGGCCGACACCGGGCACGTTGAAGATGCCCTCCGTGACCGTCGCGCCCACCAGCAGGACGCCGAAGTCGGTCGCCGCGTAGGTGACCACCGGGATCAGCGAGTTGCGCAGGATGTGCACGGGGATGATCCGCCGCCGGCTGAGGCCCTTGCTGTACGCGGTGCGCACGAAGTCGAGCTGCTCCGTCTCGATCACCGAGGCGCGGGTGAGCCTGATCAATTGGGCGAAGGTGATCGAGGCCAGCACGAACGCCGGGAGGATCAGATCCTGGATGGGCGCACCCGTCGAGACGGTCGTCTTCACCCAGCCGAGTTGGATGCCGAAGACGAACTGCGCGACGAAGGCGATCACGAAGATGGGCAGCGAGATGAAGATGAGGCTGACAACGAGCGCCGATGCATCGAAGAGCTTCCCCTTCCGCAGACCCGAGACGAGACCGATCAGCACGCCGCCGACGAACTCGATGATGAGCGCCATGATCGCCAGTCGGATGGTGACCGGGAAGGTGCGCACGAGGATGGCCGACACGGGCTCACCCGAGAACGAGGTGCCGAAGTCGCCCTGGAAGATGCCGCCGAGGTACAGGAAGTACTGCACGATGAACGGCTGGTCGAGGTGGTACTGCTCGCGCAGCCGCTCGAGGAGCGCCGGGTCCGGCGCCTTGTCGCCGAAGAGGGCGAGAAGAGGGTCTCCGGGCATTGCGAAGACCATGAAGTAGATGAGGAACGTCGTTCCCAGCAAGACGGGAATCGCTTGCAGAAGACGCCTGAGGATGTATCCGGCCACGGAACAGACCGTACCAATCGGAACTAGGGGGCGAGAAGGGCCACTCGGATCAAAGACATGAAGCGGGGGCGGCAGCTCGTCGCTGCCGCCCCCGTTCGAGCGAGAACTAGCTCTTGGTGATCGCGTAGTACAGCGGCTGCGAGTTCCAGCCGAACTGCACGTTGCTGACCGACTCGCCGTAACCACCGGTCACGTTCGAGTACCACAGCGGGATCGCGGGCAGGTCCTTCAGGAGGATGTCCTGAGCCTTGCTGAACTCCTCGTTCGCAGCGCCGGTGTCGGTCGCCAGGGCGCCCTTCTGGAGCTCGGCGTCGAAGTCGGCGCTGGAGTAGTCGCCGTCGTTCGAGGAGGCGCCGGTCTGGTAGAGCGGCTGGAGGAAGTTGTACAGACCCGGGTAGTCGGCCTGCCATCCGGTGCGGAACGCGGTGGTGATCGTCTTGTCGGTCACCGCGCTGCGGAACTCGGCGAAGGTCGGGTACGGCGCGCCGGACGCGTCGATGCCGAGCACGTTCTTGATGCTGTTCGACACGGCGTCGACCCAGACCTGGTGCGAGCTGTCGGAGTTGTAGCCGATCTGGAAGGTACCGGACCAGGGCGAGATGGCGTCGGCCTGGGCCCACAGCTTCTTCGCCTCGTCGGGGTTGTACTTCAGCACGTCGGCGCCCTCGAGCGAGTCGCTCCAGCCGTCGATCACCGGGGAGGTGAAGTCAGAGGCGGGGGTACGGGTGCCCTCGAAGATCACGTCGGTGATCTCGTCGCGGTTGATCGCCATCGACAGCGCCGCACGGCGGAGCTTGCCCTCGTCGCCGCTGAAGTGCGCGAGGTTCGTCGGGATGGTGAACGACTGGAAGATGGCGGCGGGCTGGTTCACAGCGCGGTCGCCCAGGTCGGACTGGAAGTTGGCGTAGGCCGAGGCCGGCACGGAGTCCAGCACGTCGAGGTTGCCACCCAGGAGGTCGGCGTACGCCGCGTCCTCGCTGGAGTAGAACTTGTAGGTCACGCCGCCGTTCTGCGCCTTACGACCGCCGGTGTAGCTGTCGTTGACGACCAGGTCGAGCTTCTCGTTGTGAGCCCAGGCCGAGTCGGAGGCGAACTTGTACGGGCCGTTGCCGATCGGGTTCTGGCCGTAGGTGTCCATGTCCTCGAACGCCTTCTCGGGCAGCGGGTAGTACGCCGAGTAGCCCAGACGGATCGGGAAGTCGGAGAGGGGCTCGGTCAGGGTGACCGTGAAGGTGGTGTCGTCGACGACCTTCAGACCGCTGAGCGACTCGACGGGGTTGGTCTCGTCGAAGCCCTCGATGATGTTGAACCAGGACTGGTTGAGCTGCGCGTTGGCCGCGTTGGCGCCGTAGTTCCAGGTGTCGACGAAGTTCTTGGCGGTGAGGTCTTCTCCGTCGGAGAACTTCTGGCCGCTCTTGATCTTGATCGTGTAGGTCTGGGCGTCATCCGTCGTGATGCTGTCCGCGACATCGTTCTGCACGGCACCGGTGGCGTCGTAGTAGACGAGGCCCGCGAAGAGCGAGTCGAGGATCTTTCCACCACCGGTCTCGTTGGTGTTGGTGGGGACCAGCGGGTTCTGGGGCTCGGAACCGTTCACCGTGATCACGGCGCCGCTGGCGTCGGACGTGGTGGTCGAGCTGCCGCTGGCGCAGCCGGCGAGTGCGAGGGCACTCGCGGCGATCAGCGCGATCGCGCCGACGCCATACCGTCTCTTGTTCAATTTTCCTCCTGTGCAGAATGGGGGCAGGCGCACTCCCCCTCATGAGGGGCGAGACCTAAGGAAGTACCCTAAGTGGGGGTCCGGGCCAGAGCAAACTCGACCAGAAAAAGTTACATACACGAAACTATCTCCGAAGAATCATTGTGTTAATCCGACAGAAGATGTCGAAAAGCAGCGTGGTACGCAAGAAAGTGAAGTCGTGATTCGAGCCCTCGCCTGGCCCCGGCTGCGACGCCGGCGACTGTTCACCGAGATCGGGATCGTCCTCGGTGTCTCGCTCGGTGCATCCGCCGTCTACTCCGTCGTCAGCATCGTCGCCCGGCTCACCGCCGGCACGGCCCTGGCCGACCAGACCGCCACCCTGAACGGCTCGCTGAGCGACCGGGAGTGGCTCGACCTGACCTATCAGCTGCTGGCGATCTTCTTCGACCTCGTGCCGGTGGCGCTGGTGTTCTACCTGCTCGCGATCTCGGGCGGCAATCCGTTCCGGCGCATCGGCTTCGACCTCCGCCGGCCCGGCCGGGACCTCGGCCGGGGCCTGCTCCTGGTGCTGGTGATCGGCGTGCCCGGCATCGCGCTGTACTTCGTCGGCCGGGCCGTCGGCATCACGGTCGACGTCGTGCCCGCTCCCCTGGACACCTACTGGTGGACCACGCCGATCCTCATCCTGGCGGCGCTGCGCGCAGCCCTCCAGGAGGAGCTGATCGTGGTGGGCTACCTGTTCACCCGCCTGCGCCAACTGGGCTGGTCGAAGTGGACCATCATCGGCTCGGCCGCCGTCCTCCGCGGCAGTTACCACCTCTACCAGGGCATCGGCCCGTTCTTCGGCAACGTCGTGATGGGCCTCGTCTTCGGCTGGTGCTACTGGCGCTGGGGGCGCACGATGCCCCTGGTGATCGCGCACTGGATCATCGACATCGCCTCCTTCGTCGGCTACGCCTGGGCCGTGGCGAGCTTCCCAGCGCTGTTCGGGTAGGCGCGGCGCCGGTGGGCTACGACCGGATGCCACTGGGCGACAACCGGGTAGCTGTGCGCTAGGACCGGGTGCGCCGGTTCGACAGCACGAGCGCCCCGATCCCCAGCACCACGACGATCCCGCCGCCGATGAAGCCGCCGATCATCAGCCAGTTGGGCTCGCCCTCCGAGCCCCCGGCCGCGGCGGCGGTCGCCGGATCAGACGGGGCGACGGGGGTGAACAGCGGCGTCGCCGTCGGGGTGGCGGTGGCAGAGGCCGTGACCACCGCGGTCATCACCGCCGTCGCGGTCGAGCCACCCGCCCCGCTGAACGAGGTCGACAGGGTGCAGAGGATGTTCGAGGTGCCGATCGGGAAGGCCTGACCCGACTCGATCGGGGCCCCGGCGATCGAGCAGCCGTCGAGCGTGAGGCCGGTCGGGAGCCGGGCGTCGATCGGCACCGCGGCCGTGCCGCTCGCGTCGGCGGTGAGCTCGACCGTGCCGGGCAGGATGCTCGAGCCGCTGAAGTCCGCCCCGACGACCCGGGTGCCGGAGAAATCGGCGCCGTCGAGGTTCGCCCCCAGGAACACCGCGCCCTGCACGTCGCCGCCCGCGAAGGAGGCGCCGGTCAGGTTCGCGTTCCGGAAGTCGCCCTCGCCGAACCGGGTGCCACTGAGATCCACTCCGGCGCACTGGGCTCCGCCGGGCCCGCCCTCGGTGAGGCGGTAGACGACGCAGTCGCCCTCGGTGAAGACCGGGTCGGCCATCGCCGGGGCCGCCACAACGGCGGTCAGGGCGAGGCCGGCGAGGGCTCCGATCGCGAGGCGGATGCGGACGGAGCGCAGGCGTCGGGGCATGGCGTGAACCTTACCAAAGGCGGCCGCGGATGACCCGGGGGCCCCGCGGCCGCCCGGTCTCACTCGAAGGCCTCCGGCGGCGGGCAGGCGCAGACCAGGTTGCGGTCGCCGTAGGCCTGGTCGATGCGGCGCACCGGCGGCCAGTACTTGCCCCGGATCAGCGAGTGCACGGGGTACACCGCGCGCTCCCGGTCGTAGGGATGCTCCCACTCGCCCTCGATCACCGACTGCGCCGTGTGGGGCGCGTTCCGCAGCGGGTTGTCCTCGACGGGCCACTCCCCCGCCGCGACGGCGTCGATCTCGTGCTTGATCCCGATCATCGCATCGATGAAGCGATCGAGCTCGGCGAGATCCTCGCTCTCGGTGGGCTCCACCATGAGCGTGCCGGCAACCGGGAAGCTCATCGTCGGGGCGTGGAAGCCGTAGTCGACCAGCCGCTTCGCGACGTCGTCCACGCTGACCCCGGAGGCGACGGTGATCGCCCGCAGGTCGAGGATGCACTCGTGGGCGACCAGCCCGTTCTCGCCGGTGTAGAGCACCGGGTAGTGCTCCGCCAGACGGCGGGCGAGGTAGTTCGCCGCCAGCACCGCGGCGGCCGTGGCGTCGGCCAGGCCCTCGAGCCCCATCATGCGCACGTAGGCCCAGCTGATCGGCAGGATGCTCGGGCTGCCGTACGGGGCAGCCGAGACGGCGCCGCCGCCGTGCACGACGGTCGAGCCGTCCACCTGCAGGTGCTCGGCCTCCTGAGCGAACATATGCCCCGGAAGGAATGGAGCCAGGTGCGACTTCGCCGCGACTGGTCCGACACCCGGGCCGCCGCCGCCGTGCGGGATGCAGAAGGTCTTGTGGAGGTTCAGGTGCGAGACGTCGCCGCCGAAGTCGCCGAAGCGGGCGAAGCCGAGGAGGGCGTTGAGGTTCGCGCCGTCGACGTAGACCTGTCCCCCGGCCTCGTGCACCAGGCGGCAGATCTCGGCGACCTCGTGCTCGTAGACGCCGTGCGTCGAGGGGTAGGTGATCATCAGGGCCGCGAGCTGGTCGGCGTGCTGCTCGATCTTCGCGCGCAGGTCGTCGAGGTCGACGTTGCCGAGATCGTCGCAGGCGACGACGACCACGCGCATCCCGGCCAGCACGGCCGAGGCGGCGTTGGTGCCGTGGGCGCTGGAGGGGATGAGGCAGACCGTGCGCGCGAGGTCCTGACGCGAACGGTGGTAGCCGCGGATCGCCAGCAGGCCCGCCAGTTCGCCCTGGCTGCCCGCGTTCGGCTGCAGCGACACCGAGTCGTAGCCGGTGACGTCCGCGAGCCACCGCTCGAGCTGCCGGATCAGGCCCAGGTAGCCCTCGACGTCGTCCTTCGGCGCGAAGGGGTGGATGCCGCCGAACTCGCGCCAGGTCACCGCCTCCATCTCGCTGGCCGCATTGAGCTTCATCGTGCACGAGCCGAGCGGGATCATCCCGCGGTCCAGCGCGTAGTCGAAGTCGGCCAGGCGCTTGAGGTACCGCATCATGCTGGTCTCGGAGCGGTGGGTGTTGAACACGGGGTGCGTCAGGTACTCGCTGGTGCGACGCAGCGAGTCCGGGATGCTCGGGGCCGGCTCGCCGTCGAGCGTGTCGGCGGCATCGGCGGCGTCAGCGGTTGCGTCGACGGCGTCGAAGACCACGGCGAGGGCCAGCAGGGCCGCATCCGTCGTCGTCTCGTCGACCGACACGGCGACCGTGTCGTCGTCGACCCGGCGCAGCAGGACGCCGTTCTGGTGGGCGTGCTCGACGAGCGAGGCCGCCCGGGCCGGCACCCGCACCTCGATCGTGTCGAAGAAGTCCGGGTGCACGACCTGGTACCCGGCCGACGAGAGGCTCGCGGCGAGGGCGCGCGCCGCCGTGTTGACCCGCGTCGCGATCTCGCGGAGCCCATCCGGGCCGTGGTAGACCGCGTACATGCCCGCCATCACGGCGAGCAGCACCTGCGCGGTGCAGATGTTCGAGGTCGCCTTCTCGCGACGGATGTGCTGCTCGCGCGCCTGCAGGCTCAGCCGGTAGGCCGGGTGTCCGGCGGCGTCGACGCTCACGCCGACCAGGCGGCCGGGCAGCTGGCGCTCGAGGCCGGCGCGCACGGCGAGGTAGCCGGCGTGCGGGCCGCCGAAGCCCATCGGCACCCCGAAGCGCTGCGAGGTGCCGACCGCGACGTCGGCGCCGAGCTCACCCGGCGAGGTGAGGAGGGTCATCGCCAGCAGGTCGGCCGCGACGACCGCGATGCCGCCCGCGCGATGCACGATGTCGATGACCTCGCCCGGGTTCCAGACTCGGCCCGAGGCGCCGGGGTACTGGATGAACACGCCGAAGGCGTCGTCGAGCGGATGCGCGTGCGCAGCCGGGTGGTCGACCGAGTCGAGCGCGAGCTCCACGACCTCGATGCCGACCGCCTCGGCGCGCGAGCGGAGCAGCGACTTGGTCTGCGGGAACGCATCCGCATCCACCAGGAAGCGCGACGAGCGCGACTTCGAGGCGCGGCGGGCCAGGAGCATGCCCTCCACGGCCGCGGTCGACTCGTCGAGCATCGACGCGTTCGCGGTCGCCAGCCCGGTGAGGTCGGCGACCATGGTCTGGAAGTTGATCAGCGCCTCGAGCCGGCCCTGCGAGATCTCGGGCTGGTACGGCGTGTAGGCCGTGTACCAGCTCGGGTTCTCAAGCACGTTCCGCTTGATGACGGCCGGGGTCACGGTGTCGTAGTAGCCGAGCCCGAGATACGAGGTCGAGACCCGGTTGCGGCCGGCCAGGGCGCGGAGCTCGTCCACGGCCTCGCGCTCGGTCGCCGCGGGCGGCACGAGCGAGTCCGACAGCGAGCGGTCGAACTGGATGGCGGTCGGCACGGCGGCGGCCATCAGCTCGGCGACGCTGGCGTAGCCGACGGTCTCGAGCATCCGCGCCTGGGCGGCGGAGTCGGTGCCGATGTGGCGGGCGGCGAAGAGGTCGCCGGCCGAGCCCGCGGCGCGGGCGGTGATCCGGTCGGAGCGCTCGGTGAGGTCGGTCATCAGCGGGTCAGCCTCCGATCAGGGCGTCGTACTCGGCGAGCGAAAGCAGTTCGGGGAGCTCGGTGAACTCCACCTTGAGCAGCCAGCCCGCACCGAGCGGGTCGGAGTTGACGAGCTCGGGCGCATCCTCGACCGCGCTGTTCTTCTCCAGCACGGTGCCGTCGACCGGCGCGAAGAGCTCGCCGACCGACTTGGTCGACTCGATCTCGCCGACGACCGCACCGCCCGCTATCTCGGTGCCGGCATCCGGCAGGTCGAGGTAGACGATGTCGCCGAGCTGGGCCGCGGCGTAGGCGGTGATGCCGATCGTGGCGACCGTGCCCTCGACGAGCACCCACTCGTGCTCGGCCGTGTAACGCAGTTCGTTCTGTTCTGGCATGGTCAGTCCTTCTTCCGGCGGTAGAACGGGAGGGCGGTGGTGCGGTAGACGAGGCGGGTGCCCCGGATGTCGACGGCGAGCTCGGTGCCGGGCTCGGCGAAGGCGGGATCGACGAAGGCCATCGCGATCGGATGCCCGAGGGTCGGTGAGAGGGCGCCGCTGGTGACGAGACCGATCGGGCCGGCGGCGTCGGCGTCGGCATCGGCATCGGCGAAGACCTCGTAGCCGGCGCGGGCGGCTCGCCGTCCGTCGGCGATCAGGCCGACCAGAACGGGAGCGTTCTCGGGCGGACCCGCGACCAGAGCTCGCCTGCCCACGAAGTCGGGCTTGTCGAGGACGGGCACCCGACCGAGTCCGGCCTGGACCGGGTGGATCTCGAGCGACAGCTCGTGTCCGTAGAGCGGCATCCCCGCCTCCAGCCGGAGCGTGTCACGGCTTGCAAGACCGGCGGGAATGAGACCGACGGGCTTTCCTGCCTCCGCCAGCGCAGCCCAGAGCGCGCTCGCGAGGCTCGGCGGCAGATAGAGCTCGAAGCCGTCCTCCCCCGTGTATCCCGTCCGGGCCACGAGCACCGGGACACCCTGGAAGTGCGCGGCGATCGACCTGTAGTACCGCAGGTCATCGAGACCGCTCACCTCGAGCCCGATCGTCGCCTCGAGGACGGCACGGGACGCAGGGCCCTGGATGGCGATGAGCGCGGTCTCGTCGCTGACGTCCCGGAGTGACGCGTCGAATCCCTGGGCCCGTTCGGCGAGGGCCTCCGCGACCACCGCACGGTTGGAGGCGTTGGCGACGACGAGATAGGTCTCCTCGCCGGTGCGGTAGACGACGAGGTCGTCGACGATGCCGCCCGTCTCGGCGAGCAGCAAGGAGTACTTGGCCTGACCGATCGCGGTCGCCGACAGCCGCCCGGCGAGGGCGGCATCGAGGAAGGCCGCGGCGTGCGGGCCGGTGACCTCGAACTCGGCCATGTGCGAGAGGTCGAACAGCCCCGCGGCCGTGCGCACCGCGTGGTGCTCGGCGAGGTCACTGGAATAGCGCACCGGCATCTGCCAGCCGGCGAAGTCGGTGAACGACGCTCCGGCGGCTTCGTGCACGGCGTGCAGCGGCGAGTAGCGGGGTGTGGCGGGGGGATCGACGGGGTTCATGGAGTTCTCCGGATTCGTCGCGGAGCCGTAGCCCGCGAACAGGACCAAGCGCGGTCGCGCTCGGGAGAACTCCCCCTCTGTCATCGTGCCTGAGAGATTCACCGCCGCCGGGACGACCCGGAGGAGGCTTTCACCGTGGGCGAGTCGCTGTCAATGCCGCGACTGCTTTCCAGAGTGGCCAGTTCGACGCGGTACGAGGACCTGAGAGATTATCGGGGAGGATTGCTCCTTCGGTGCCGGGGGCGAAACGCCCGAGCCCGGCTCTCCCGCGTCGACCTGATGGCCGGCGGTATTCAGTTGGATGCTGCGGTTCCGAGCATAGCGGGTCAGGATGCCCCGTACCCGCCGCCGTTCCGACCGCGGCGCACGACCAGCACCACGATCGCGGCGAGCACGCCGGCTCCGGCGAGAACGATCAGCACGACGACGGGCCAGGGCAGGCCGGCGGCCGGGGTCTGGAGGTCGCCGGTGACGGGGCCGGCCGTCTCGGTCGAGAGAGTCGTGTCCTCGGTGGCGCCGGCATCCGGAACCGCTGTCGACGCCCCGGCCTGCGCCGTCGCCTCGGGCGCGGTGCCCGTCGGCGCCGTGCTCGGAGCGCCCGCTCCGTCCGGGGCCCCGGCCCAGGCGTCGCCGCAGACCGGCGAGGAGGTGAGGCCCGCTCCCGCGGAGGCCAGGTCGGTCGGTTCGTAGTCGAACTCGTACTGGCCCGAGGTGGGATGCCCGTCGGAGGACACAACCCTCCAGGTCACGACGTAGCTCCCGGCGTCGCCCAGAGCGATCGGCGCGGAGACCGCGGTGCCGTCGACCGTCACACAGCCCGACTCGTAGTGCAGCCCCTCGCTGTCGACGACCTCGACGGCGAAGCCGTCAGTGCTCGAGCCGATGGTGAGCAGGTCGTCGCTGAACTGGAGGCCCACCGCCCCCGGGTCGGTGGTGATCGACTGGTCGGCCGACGGGGTGGATCCGGAGAGCGAGTCGTGCGCCGACGCGGCGGTCGCCGGGGCGAGCACCGCCAGCAGAGCGGCGGCGGCCAGGGCGATCGGGGCGTGGAGTCTCACCCGTCAACGATAACCGCCCCGCCCGTCGACGAGGACGGCCCCGCTCCTGCCGGTAGGCGGGGAACGGGGCCGTTCTCGAACGCGAACACCGCGCTCGGACGTCGAGTGGTCAGGCCCGCTTCACGCGGAACTGGTTGACCATCGGGCAGTCGAAGGGATCAGGAGCCGCGAGGCCGACCTTGTTCATGTACGCGATGACCTGCTTGTGCGCCTGGAGCAGCGAGGTCTGCGTGTAGGGGATCTTGTGCGTGGCGCAGTACTCCTCGACCACCGGGCGCACCTTCACCAGGTTGGGGCGGGGCATGCTCGGGAAGAGGTGGTGCTCGACCTGCAGGTCGAGGCCGCCCATGAAGATCGTCATGCCCCAGCCGCCCTTGATGTTGCGCGAGGAGAGCACCTGCTTCGAGAGGAAGTCCAGTCGCGAGCCGGCCGGGAAGACCGTCATGCCCACGTGGTTCGGAGCGAACGACGCCCCCATGTACAGACCGAAGACGGCTAGCTGCACGCCGACGAAGGCGAACGCCATCCCGAGCGGCAGGAAGTAGAAGATCACGGCGAGGTAGGCGACCAGTCGCACACCGATGAACCACAGCTCCAGCTGACGGCCCTCGACCTTGCCGCGGCCGAAGAGCGTCTTGAACGAGAGGAAGTGCAGGTTGATGCCCTCGAGCAGCAGCAGCGGGTAGAGCGCCCAGCCCTGGCGACGGACGAGCCAGGCGACCGGCCCGCGCGTCTTGGCCGCATCCTCTTCGAGGAAGACGACGGTGTCGGGGGCGAGGTCGGGGTCTTTGCCGACGGTGTTCGGGTTGCCGTGGTGGCGGGTGTGCTTCGTCATCCACCAGCTGTAGCTCATGCCGACGAAGGCGGTCGCGAGGGTGCGCCCCGCGCGGTCGTTGGCCTTGCCCGACTCGAAGACCTGGCGGTGCGAGGCCTCGTGGGCGAGGAAGGCGAACTGGGTGAAGATGATGCCGAGGGCACCGGCGATCAGCAGCTGGTACCAGGTGTCGCCGAGGAGCACGAAGCCGGTGGCCGCCCCGCCGAGGGCGAGGACCAGCACCGAGAACATGCCGATGTAGAAGCCGCGGCGCTTGCGCATGAGACCGAGGTCTTTCGCGGTGCTGAGCAGCTCGGAGTAGGCAGCCGTGGGGTGGGCGGCGCCGGTCTTGCGGGGCGAGGTCGCCCTGACGGAGGTGTTCTCAGGGGAGGTGGAGTGGGTGATGCTCACGGGCCTGCTCACTGGTGTCGTATTCGACTTCCCAGCCGCGGTGCCGGGCGAGTGCCCGTTGTGCCGGGCGATCGCCCGTTCAGATGTCTTGAACCTATGGGCTCAACCTGCGCGTTGCCCCCGGAGCGCCTCGCAACACGCCGCGAGTCGATGAATTCGTATGGGATGAACGGTGCGGCGCACAAAAAAGAACCCGCGGCACCGAAGCGGTGTCGCGGGTTCTTCGAAACAGCGTTATCAGCTGATGGGCGTGATGTTCTCCGCCTGCAGGCCCTTGCGGCCCTGGGTGACGTCGAACTCGACGCGCTGGTTCTCTTCGAGGTTCTTGTAGCCCGAACCGGTGATGCCGGAGTGGTGGGCGAACACGTCTTCTCCACCGTCATCGGGGGAGATGAAGCCGAAGCCCTTTTCGGAGTTGAACCATTTCACGGTGCCTTGAGGCATTGTTTTCTCTTTTCGAGGTAAGCGGCCCCGCTTGTCGGGACCTACCGTCGCGGTGTTCTTTGTTCCGCTCATCAGAAAAAACAAGCCTCTGTTCTCGCCTGGACGAGAGCAGAAGACCCTATTCAAGATTCATGGGTAACACAACAACTACGACCAGCTTAGCCGTGCCGGGCCGGTTCGGCTACAAGAACTGCGGCGAAGCTTTAGAATTCATCATGCTGCCCTCCTCCGGGCGATCCTGCCCGCCCGCCTGAAAGGTCGTCGATCATCAGTCCGCTCAGCATTCCGAGCCCCGACCCGGTCTTCCAGTTCTTCACGATCGGTCCGTTCTTCGGGATCGGTCCGTTCCAGATCCACATCTACGCCCTGATCATCCTGGTCGGCATCGTCATCGCGATGATCATGGTCAACCAGCGACTGACCCGGCGCG
The DNA here is from genome assembly GCF_059691755.1 of Herbiconiux sp. 320_LB. Classification (NCBI taxonomy): domain Bacteria; kingdom Bacillati; phylum Actinomycetota; class Actinomycetes; order Micrococcales; family Microbacteriaceae; genus Herbiconiux; species Herbiconiux sp. 320_LB. The sequence continues at coordinate 199,640 of NZ_JCAWAD010000003.1, forward strand.
GCGGCGAACCGGGCATCGTGATCGACATCGTGCTCTTCGCGGTGCCCCTCGGAATCGTGGGCGCCCGGTTCTACCACGTGTTCACCCACGTGGGCGACTACTTCTACCCTGGCTCGAACTTCTTCAACATCTTTGCGATCTGGGACGGCGGGAACGCCCTGTACGGCTCGCTGATCGGCGGCGCGGTCGGCGCGTGGATCGGCTGCCGCATCGCGGGCATCCGCCTCTGGTCGTTCGCCGACGCGCTCGCGCCGGCGATGCTGGTCGCGCAGGCCATCGGCCGCGTGGGCAACTACTTCAACCACGAGCTGTTCGGGCTGCCGACGACGCTGCCCTGGGGCCTGGAGATCGAGTCGTCGAACCCGAAGTTCCCGGCCGGGCTGGCCGAGGGCACGCTGTTCCACCCGCTGTTCCTCTACGAGATCATCTGGAACCTGGTCGGCGTCGCCCTCCTCCTGCTGCTCGAACGGCGGTTCCGGCTGCGCTGGGGCAAGCTGTTCGCCCTCTACCTCGTCTGGTACGGCCTCGGCCGCTCCTGGCTCGAGGCGATCCGCATCGACCCGACCAGCGACGGCTTCCTCGGCATCCCGGCCAACATCTGGGCGTCGTTCCTCGCGATCGCGCTCGGCATCGTGCTGTTCGTGGTGCAGAGCCGCCGCCACCCGGGCCTGGAGACCTCGGTCTACCGGCCCGGCCGCGGCCCCCGGGTCATCGAGCCCCGCACCAAGAACAAGGGCGGCGCGACGACGACCGATCCGGAGACCGACGAGGTCGACGGGGTCGAGGGTGTCGACGGCGCGGATTCCGCTGCGGGCTCGGGCTCGGCTTCCGACCGGTGGACCGACGAGGAGCTCGCCGCCCCGCGCAAGTAGGCGGCGGCTGGGCCCGATCGTTCGGGGCCGGTCAGCCGGCGAGGGCAGCTGATCAGGTCAGCCGGCGAGGTCAGCTGGCCGGGTCAGCCGGCGAGGCGGGTGGCGGCCGTGCGCACGTGCTGCGGGAGGTCCTCCAGCCGGCGGCGGTCGCGGATCGCGACGAAGCCGACGCAGACGACCCACACCAACCACGGGAAGGTCGCGAGCATCGCGTTGGCGGCTCCCCCGGCGGCGAAGAACGAGTCGGGACTGGTGCCGCCGAACATCGTCGGGATCGCGAGCATGTTGAGCCCGGCGGTCAGATAGGCGACCCAGCCCGTCCACTTAGGCAGCGCGCCCGAGGCGAGCGTGACGTAGCCCGAGGCCGCGGCGACGAGGGCGGTGAGGGTGCAGCCGATGGACCCGAACATGAGAGTGTGCCCCGCGGTCAGCGCCCGCAGCGAGGAGGCATCCGGAGTCAGGTTCATGGTGTCCAGCGCTGTGCCCCCCTCCATCCCGTCGCCGACGAGCGTGACCGCGATGAAGACCAGACCTGACCCGAAGGCGATGTTGGCGACCCATTGCAGGTCGGGCCGCGTGTGCGTGATCAGCTGACGGAATCCACTGAGGAAGACGATCAGCGCCGACATCAGGAAGGTGTCGATCAGGATGGTGAAGAGCGTCTGATTCGCCGTGCGGGCCATGAACGCTTCGAGCGCCGCCTGGTCGTCGAGGGCGGGGCGCGCGCCGACCAGCAGCACCTGCACCAGGAATTCGGATGCGGTCAGCACCGCGACCGCGATGGCGGCGATGCCCGTCCACAGTCGCACGTCGGGATTCAGCCGGCCGTCCTTGACGACGGTGATCATGTTCATCCGGACTCCCCCGATCCGCGCGTCCCGACGGACGCGCACGCGCTCGCTCCGACCCTATCGCCCGCCGCGCGTCGCGCCGGCTCGTAGAGGTTCGCGCCGGTTCACGGAGGTTCCCGGGGTTCGCGCCGGTTCGCGGAGCTGAGTGCGGAGGGTCAAGGGATGGCAGGCGGTCGACTACGACCCGGAACTCGCGTGCCCGCTGACGAGGCCGACGAACAGCGACAACCAGATGATGAAGAACGCGACCTGGGCCACCGTGCCCACGACTCCGACGATCAGGGCCCACCGGGCGAGCCCGCGACCGCCCTCCTGGTTGCCGGCCGTCGACAGCTGGCGCGTCGCCAGCGCTCCGAGGATGACGCCGACCACCGGCACCACGAACGCCGCGATGAATCCGACCAGGGCCAGGGTGTTGGTGCGGACACTGGGCGGAAACGCGTTCGGGCTCGTCATCTGCTCACGTTATCGCGCGCCGTCATCCCCGTCCGCATCCCGCGTCGGATGCTCGCTGCCGGGCAGCGGACGGAGGTCGCGCAACGCGGCGGCCAGTCCCGCGACCTGCTCGTGCGTCGGCGAGGAGAGCCCGCGGGCGGCGGGCGCGAACGGCACCACCGCCCCTGGTGCGCCCTGCGCATCCGCCGCTTCGGCAGCACCGGCGTCGGTAGCGATTTCGGGTCCGACGACCGTGTCGACCACGCCGGGCGCGGCGGTGAGGTGCACCTCCACGACCGGCACCTGGACCCCGTAGGCCACACGCCGCTCGCCCACCTCGATGCCGGTGATCCGCTCCCACGGCACGACGAAGATCCGCCTGGGTGTCCGTCCGCCCCGCCAGAATGCGATCCCGCTCCCCCGCTCGGCGACGAGAACCAAATGCGCGGGCACCCGTCGCCACTCGGCCATCGACGGCGCCACCGCCGCCCGCAGTTCCGGCGTGCGCGTCACCGCGACCACCACCGCCCCAGGGTGCAGCTCCGCCAGCTCCCGCATCCCCCGCCCGACCCCCCTCACGCGTGGGCGCCCCTTCCGCGGTCCGTCCACTTCGTCATTCGGCCGACCAGAGTTCTTCGGCCTCGAGGACGAGGTCGATGATCTGACGGAGGAGACCCCCGACGGTGGTCGACCTCAGAAGGGTGTAGCGGTCGTACTCGCCCAGCGGGGCGACCGACGCCAGTTGCCACGCGGCCTCGACGGGATCGTCCGACAGCTCGAGGTCGGAATCCGGCTCTTGTCCCGGCTCGGGCTCCGCGACGCGGGCGATCACGCGGCGGACGATCGCTTCGGCCTCGGTCAGCAGCGGTGTGAGCGCCTCGGACCACTCCAGCTCCGGCAGCATCGCGAGCTCGGCCCGGGGATAAGGGTCGTCGTCGAGCCAAGCCTCGACCGTGAACCGCTCGGTTCCCAGGCCGACGATGATCAGGTCGTCGGCGCCCGCGGCGGCGCTGACCAGGCGCGCCATCGTCCCGACCGAGGCGCGCTGGTCGCTTCCCCCGGCGTCGCGTCCGCGCTCGATGAGCACGACGCCGAACTCGAAGCCCGGTTCGACCTCGTCAAGCAACCGGCCGACCAGGGTGAGGTACCGCGGCTCGAACACCCGGAGCGGCACGAGCGCGCCGGGGAACAGCACGGATCCGAGCGGGAACATCGGTGTAGCGGCCATACTCCAGTCAAGCACCGCTGACATAGGCTGGACAGGTGCGCCGACCCCGACCGGAGATCCCAGGACCAGGACAGGAGTCCGTCTGGGACTACCCGAGGCCGCCCCGCGTCGAGCGGGTCGCCGCGCCGGTCACGATCCGTCTGGGCGGGCAGCTCATCGTGGAGACCCGCAACGCGGTCCGGGTGCTCGAGACCAGTCATCCGCCGGTCTACTACCTGCCGATCGCCGACTTCGCGGCCGGGGCGCTGGCCGACGCCGACGGGTCGTCGTTCTGCGAGTTCAAGGGTTCGGCACGGTATCTGGATGTGCGGGGCGGCGACGAGGTGCGCTCGGCGGCCGCATGGAACTACCCGCATCCCTCGCCCGGGTTCGAGCTGTTGCGAGACCGCGTCGCCGTCTACGCCCAGCAGATGGACGAGTGCACCGTCGACGGCGAGGTCGTCACGCCGCAGCCCGGAGGTTTCTACGGCGGCTGGATCACCCGTGCCGTCGTCGGCCCCTTCAAGGGCACGCCCGGCTCCCTGGGCTGGTGACCGCCGTCCCGTCGCCGCGCTCCGGGCGCTGACCGCCCGATCAGCGCAGCCGCTCCCTAGTTTTGGAAGCGGAACTCGACGACGTCGCCGTCCTGCATCACGTAGTCCTTGCCCTCGATGCGCGCCTTGCCCTTCGCACGGGCCTCGGCGATCGAACCGGTCTCGACCAGGTCGTCGAACGAGATGATCTCGGCCTTGATGAAGCCCTTCTGGAAGTCGGTGTGGATGACCCCGGCCGCCTGCGGCGCGGTCCAGCCCTTGCCGATCGTCCAGGCACGCGACTCCTTCGGGCCCGCCGTGAGGTAGGTCTGCAGGCCCAGCGTGTCGAAACCGATCCGGGCGAGCTGGTCGAGCCCGCTCTCCTCCTGGCCGGTCGACGCCAGCAGCTCCGCCGCATCCTCCGGGTCGAGGTCGATCAGCTCGGACTCGAGCTTGGCGTCGAGGAAGATCGCCTTCGCGGGCGCGACCAACGCGGCCAGCGCATCCTTGCGGCCAGCGTCGTTAAGGATCTCCTCGTCGACGTTGAAGACGTAGATGAAGGGCTTGGCGGTGAGGAGCCCCAGCTCACGGATCGGCTCGAGGTCGATCGACGAGGTCGACAGCGGCTTCCCGGTGTCGAGGTAGGCCCGCGCCTCCTGGGCGGTCGAGAGCACGATCGGCTCGAGCTTCTTGCCGCGCACCTCTTTCTCGTACCGCGCCTCGGCCTTCTCCAGGGTCTGCAGGTCGGCGAGGATCAGCTCGGTGTTGATCGTCTCCATGTCGCTCGCGGCGTCGACCTTGCCGTCGACGTGCACGACATCCGAATCGGTGAAGCCACGGATCACCTGGGCGATCGCATCGGCCTCACGGATGTTCGCGAGGAACTTGTTGCCCAGGCCCTCGCCCTCGCTCGCACCGCGCACGATCCCGGCGATGTCGACGAACGACACCGGCGCAGGCAGGATCTTCTCACTGCCGAAGATCTCGGCCAGGGCGTTCAGCCGCGCATCCGGCAGGTTCACCACGCCCACGTTCGGCTCGATGGTGGCGAACGGGTAGTTCGCCGCCAGGACCTGGTTCTTGGTGAGGGCGTTGAACAGGGTGGACTTGCCCACATTGGGGAGTCCGACGATCGCGATAGTGAGAGCCACGATCGACCATCCTACCCGGGCTGATCTGCCCCCTAGTTCTGCGGGAACCCGAGGTTGATGCCGCCGTGCGAGGGATCGAGCCAGCGCGAGGTGATCGCCTTCTCCTGCGTGAAGAAGCGGAAGCCCGCGAGCCCATACGCCTTCGAGTCGCCGAAGATCGAGTCTTTGACGCCGCCGAAGGAGTGGTACGCCACCGGCACCGGGATCGGCACGTTGATGCCGATCATGCCGACCTCGACCTCGTTCTGGAACCGGCGCGCCGCCCCTCCGTCGTTGGTGAAGATCGCCGTGCCGTTGCCGTAGGCGCCGTTGTTGATCAGGTCGACGCCCTCCTCGTAGGAGTGCACGCGCACGACCGACAGCACCGGGCCGAAGATCTCGTCGAGGTAGACCTTGCTCGTGATCGGCACCTGGTCGATCAGCGTCGGGCCGAGCCAGAAACCGTCGGCCTCGCCGTCGACCTCGATGCCGCGGCCGTCGACGACCACGGTCGCGCCGTCCTCCCTCGCGACGTCGATATAGGAGGCGACCTTGTCGCGGTGCTGCTCGGTGACCAGCGGGCCCATGTCGCAGGAGCGACGGCCGTCGCCGATCTTCAGCGTCGCCATCCGCTGCTGGATCTTCGCCACCAGCTCGTCGGCGATCGTGTCGACCGCGACCAGCACCGAGATCGCCATGCAGCGCTCGCCCGCCGAGCCGAAGCCCGCGTTGATGGCGGCGTCGGCGGCGAGGTCGAGGTCGGCATCCGGCAGCACCAGCATGTGGTTCTTCGCACCGCCGAGGGCCTGCACCCGCTTGCCGTTCTTCGCGGCGGTCTCGTAGATGTAGTGGGCGATCGGGGTCGAACCGACGAAGGAGATGCTCTTGACGTCGCTGTGGTTCAGCAGACCGTCGACGGCCTCCTTGTCGCCGTGCAGCACGTTGAACACGCCGTCGGGCAGCCCGGCCTCCTTGAAGAGCGCGGCCAGCCAGTTCGCGGCCGAGGGATCCTTCTCGCTCGGTTTCAGCACGACCGTGTTGCCCGCCGCGATCGCGATCGGGAAGAACCACATCGGCACCATGGCCGGGAAGTTGAACGGGCTGATGATGCCCACCACGCCGAGCGGCTGCTTGGTCGAGTAGACGTCGACCCCGGTCGAGACGTTCTCGGAGTACTCGCCCTTGAGCAGGTGCGGGAACCCGGTGGCCAGCTCGACGACCTCGAGGCCGCGGGTGATCTCGCCCGCCGCGTCGGAGAGCACCTTGCCGTGTTCGGAGGTGAGGATCTCGGCCAGCTCGCCCTTCTTGGCGTTCAGCAGCTCGCGGAACGAGAACAGCACCTGCTGGCGCTTGGTGATGCTCGTGTCGCGCCAGGTCGGGAACGCGGCCTTGGCGGCGGCGACGGCGGCGTCGATCTCGGCCTGGTTCGCCAGCGCGACGTTCTTGCTCTGACGCCCGAGGGCAGGGTCGAAGACGGGCGACGTGCGCCCGCTCGTCGAGACGAGCTCTGCCCCGTCGACCCAGTGGTTCACTACCGGAAGTGCCTCTGACATGGTTCCTGACCTCGTTGTTTAGGACTGTTCTTCCGCTCAGCCTAGATGCTCCCACCGACGTCCGCCGAGGCGGGCGCGCCGCCCCCGCTCCCGCCGGTGTCGGAGGCCGATGCCACACTGTCTGCATGGATGCACTCCTCCCCCTCCTCATCGGCCTGCTGATCGGTCTCGCGCTCGGCGTGGCGGGCGGTTGGCTGCTCGCCCGCAGTCGGCGGGCGGATGCGGCGGCTCCTGCCGACCCGGCCCTCCAGACCGCGCTGGAAGAGCGCAGCGCCGACCTCGGCGAGGTGCGGCACCGGGTCGAGGAGCTGATCGAGGAGCGCGCGGCCCTGCAGAGCCGGATCGCGGCCCTGGATGCGACGGCGACCGCCCTGCGTGAGCAGTCGGTGGCGACCGTGGAGGGTCACCGCGACCAGCTCGCCCTGGCCCGCGAGCAGGCCGAGGCGCAGGCGGCGGCGCATCGCGAGCAGCTCGGCTTCGCGCAGGAGCAGGCCCGTGAGCGGCTGGTGCAGCAGGATGCGCAGTACAAGGCGCAGATCGCGGCCCTCGAGGAGCGGCTGACCGACTTCCAGCGTCGGCTCGCGGAGATCCAGGAGGCCGAGGCGGCTCGCGTGGAGGAGGACAGCAAGGTGCTGGTCGCGCTCAGCCCGGTGCAGGAGAGCCTCAAGGCGGTGCAGGCCAAGGTCGTCGAGCTCGAGACCCAGCGCCAGCAGCAGTACGGCGAGCTGAGCCAGCAGCTGAAGTCGGCGACCGAGTCCGAGGAGCGCCTGCGGAGCACGGCCGAGTCGCTCGCCTCGGCCCTGCGGTCCAACAGCACCCGCGGCGTCTGGGGCGAGACCCAGCTCCGCAGCGTGGTCGAGGCGGCCGGCCTGATCGAGCGGGTCGACTTCGACGTGCAGACGAGCATCGTGACCGACTCCGGCGCGGGCCGACCCGACATGGTGGTGCACCTCCCGGGCGGCAAGAACATCGCCGTCGACGCGAAGGTGCCGTTCGACGCCTACCTCGAAGCCTCCTCGATCCCCGCCTCGGCCACCGGCCTCGACGGCGACCGGCGCACCCAGCTGATGAAGAAGCACGTCTCGGCCCTCCGCGCCCACATCACCGCGCTCGGCACGAAGGGGTACTGGAACGGGCTCGAGGCCTCCCCCGAGCTCGTGATCGCGTTCATCCCGAGCGAGTCGCTGGTCTCGAGCGCGCTCGAGGCCGACCCGTCGATCATGGAGTTCGCCTTCGGAAAGCGCGTGGCCCTGGCATCGCCGGTGACCCTGTGGTCGGTGCTCAAGACGGTCGCGTTCAGCTGGCAGCAGGACGTGTTGACCCAGGAGGCCCGCCAGCTCTTCGACCTGAGCCAGCAGCTGTACACCCGCCTGGGCAAGACCGCCTCGCACATCGAGAAGCTCGGCCGCACGATCGATCGCACGGTGAAGGACTACAACTCCTTCATCGGCTCGTTCGAGCGCCAGGTGTTCCCCACCGCCCGCAAGCTCGGCGCGCTCTCGAGCGAGTCACTGTTCCCCGAACTCGCCGCGATCGACGAGACCCCGCGCGAGATCACGAGCCGCGAGCTGCTGGCCGAGCTGGAGGACGGCTCGGGCGACGACTTGGCCGACGAAGGAGCCTCATCGGCTGATGCGATGGGTGATGCAGTCGAGGTCGACGACGTTCCGGACGACGAGCGAGCCGCCGAGGTGGAGCGCACGATCGCCGAGCTCGACGCCCTGGGCCACTCCACCGAACTCCGCGACGCGGCGTTCCTCGACCACGAGAAGGCCCGCGTGATCGAGCTCGACATCGACCTCGAGGGCGACGACTCCGCCTCGGGCACCCGCTAGGGCGCGCGCTCAGGCACGCGAGGCTAGAGCCACTTCTCCATGAGGTGATCGGCCTCGATGCGGCGGATCGTGCCCGAATGCGACCGCAGCACGATCGACTCGGTGCGGATGATCGGCCCCAGGCGCTTCACGCCGGCCACGAGCCCGCCGTCGGTCACGCCGGTCGCGACGAAGAAGGTGTTGTCGCCGCGCACCAGGTCGTCGGCGCCGTAGATCTTGTCGAGGTCGAGCCCGGCGTCGATGCCCTTCTGGCGCTCCTCGTCGTCCTTGGGCGCGAGCCGGGTCTGGATGAAGCCGCCGAGCGCCTTGATAGCGCACGCGGTGGCCACTCCCTCAGGGCTGCCGCCGATCCCGACGCACATGTCGATGCGGGTGCCGTACCGCGCGGCGTTGATGCCACCGGCGACGTCGCCGTCGAGCATCAGCCGGGTGCCGGCGCCGGCGGCCCGGATGTCCTCGATCAGCTGGCGGTGACGCGGCCGGTCGAGCACGGCCACGCGGATGTCGCCGACGTCCTTGCCCTTGGCGGCGGCCAGCGCGCGGATGTTGTCGCCGATCGGCCGGTCGATGTCGATCACGCCGATGCCATCCGCATCCGTCACGATCTTGTTCATGTAGAACACGCTCGACGCGTCGAGCATGGTGCCGCGGTCGGAGGCGGCCAGCATCGAGATCGCGTTCTGACGACCCGCCGCGGTCAGCGAGGTGCCGTCGATCGGGTCGACCGCGATGTCGCAGGAGGGCCCACGGCCGGTGCCGACGTGCTCGCCGTTGTAGAGCATCGGCGCCTCGTCCTTCTCGCCCTCGCCGATGACGATCACGCCGTCGAAGTCGACCGTGCCGAGGAAGGCGCGCATCGCATCCACGGCGGCGCCGTCGGCGGCGTTCTTGTCGCCCTTGCCGATGAAGGGCTGCGCCCGGATCGCGGCGGCCTCGGTCGCCCGCACGAGCTCCATCGCCAGGTTGCGGTCGGGGTTCTCGTAAAGGTGGGCGCGTTCCGCATTCATGACGTTCGTCCTTCCGAGACGGTCTAGGGGCCGTCTCCCAGCCTATCGGGGGGCCACCCGAACGGTCAGCGGCGGTTCATGCGCGCTGGCTAGACTCGGTTCTGAACGGCACAGGCCGGCGCACCGCGGGAGCGCCCACCAAAGGAGATGACATGCCCATTGCAACACCGGACCAGTATGCAGAGATGCTCGACAAGGCCAAGGCCGGCGGATTCGCCTACCCCGCGGTCAACGTGTCGTCGTCGCAGACGCTCAACGCCGTCCTGCAGGGCCTGACCGAGGCCGGTTCGGACGGCATCATCCAGGTCACCACCGGTGGTGCCGACTACTTCGCCGGCCAGACCGTCAAGGCCCGCGCCACCGGCGCGCTCGCCTTCGCCGCCTTCGCGCACGAGGTCGCCAAGAGCTACCCGATCACGGTGGCGCTCCACACGGACCACTGCCCGAAGAACGCGCTCGACGACTTCGTGCTGCCGCTGATCGCCGCCTCCGAGGAGGAGGTCAAGGCCGGTCGCGAGCCGATCTTCCAGTCGCACATGTGGGACGGCTCGGCCGTGCCGCTGGACGAGAACCTCGACATCGCCGTCGACATCCTCAAGCGCATGAAGGCGATCAACTCGATCCTCGAGGTCGAGATCGGCGTCGTCGGCGGCGAGGAGGACGGTGTCGCCCACGAGATCAACGAGCACCTCTACACGACTCTGGATGACGCCACGAAGACGGTCGAGGCCCTCGGTCTCGGCGAGAACGGCCGCTACATGGCCGCGCTGACCTTCGGCAACGTGCACGGCGTGTACAAGCCGGGCAACGTCAAGCTGCGTCCGGAGCTGCTGGGCGAGATCCAGGCGGGCCTGACCGAGAAGTTCGGCCACGGCCCCAAGCCCCTCGACCTGGTCTTCCACGGCGGGTCGGGTTCGACCGACGCCGAGATCTCCGAGGCCGTCGCGAACGGCGTCGTGAAGATGAACATCGACACCGACACCCAGTACGCCTTCACCCGCGACATCGCCGGGTGGATGTTCTCGAACTACGACGGCGTGATGAAGGTCGACGGCGAGGTCGGCAACAAGAAGGTCTACGACCCCCGTGCCTGGGGCAAGAGCGCCGAGACCGCGATGGCCGCCCGCGTCATCGAGGCCACCCAGCAGCTCGGCTCGACCGGCCACTCGGGGAAGTGACGCTCATCCTGAACGCCACCCCGTCCGCGGCCGCGAGCATCCGGAGCCTGTCGTGAGCGACGAACGACCGAAGCCGAAGTACGGCGAGCTGGCGCCCGAAGGCTGGAGCTGGACGCCGCCGAAGGACCCCTCTGCGGAGGAGCCCGAGGCGGGCACCGGTTCGGGCTCGGGCGCCGGCTCGGCCGCTGGTGCTGGTGCTGGTGCTGGTGCTGGTGCGACCAGGGCCGGCCTCGGGGCCGCGGCTCCGGGCCGCGCGGCGTCGGCTCCGGCCTCGCGCCAGCCCACCCCGCCGCCGTACAACCCGGCCGCCGCGGCGATGCCGGAACGCAAGCGCGGTGACATGATCGCCACGTTCCTGCTGCTTGCCGCGGGGGTCATCGCGACCACCAATACGGTGGTCAGCATGCTGCAGCTGCCCGCCGTGATGCAGCAGGTGATGGACATCTACAAGATCGACGGCGCCTACGCCGGCACGTCGACCGCGCAGACGGCCGGGTCGGTCGGGGCGGCGCTGCTGGTGCTGATCTTCGCCCTCACGCTGTACGTCTCGGTGAGGAGGCTGCGCGCCAACAAGCTCACCTTCTTCGTGCCGTTGATCGGCGCGGTGCTGAGCTTCGCGGTGTCGACCACCTGCATCGCGATCGCGTTCTTCGCCGATCCGGCGCTGGTGCAGGGCTTCTCCACCCTCTCGAGCTAGCCCGGGGCCTGGCCACACCCTCGTCGAGAAGTCACTTTCACGTCCAAGACGCCCGTTTTGGACGTAGAGGTGACTTCTCGGCGTCAGGGGGTGGGAGCGGGGAGCGGGTCAGGCGCGGTGGCGGCCGCCGAGGGCCCGGGTGTCCTTCTTGCCCTGGGTGTCGCGACGCAGTTCTTTGGGCAGCGAGAACACGAGGTCCTCCTCCGCGGTCTGCACGGTCTCGATGTCGCCGTAGCCGGCGCCCGCGAGGTCGTCGAGCAGCTCCTGCACGAGCACCTCCGGCACCGAGGCGCCCGAGGTCACTCCGACGGTCTCGACGCCGTCGAGCCACTCCTGCTTGACCTCGTGCGCGTAGTCGACGCGGTACGCCGCCTTCGCCCCGTACTCCAGGGCCACCTCGACGAGGCGGACCGAGTTCGACGAGTTGGCCGAGCCCACCACGATCACCAGGTCGGCGCCCTGCGCGACCTTCTTGATCGCCACCTGACGGTTCTGGGTGGCATAGCAGATGTCGTCCGACGGCGGGTCCTGCAGGTTGGGGAAGCGCTCACGGAGGCGGCGCACCGTCTCCATGGTCTCGTCGACCGAGAGCGTCGTCTGCGAGAGCCAGACCACCTTGTCCGGATCCTTCACCTCGATGTCGGCGACGGCCTCGGGGCTGCCCACGAGCGTGATGTGCTCGGGCGCCTCACCCGCCGTGCCCTCGACCTCTTCGTGACCTTCGTGGCCGATCAGCAGGATCTCGAAGTCGTCCCGGGCGAACCGGACGGCCTCGCGGTGCACCTTGGTGACCAGCGGGCAGGTCGCGTCGATCGCCTGGAGGCCGCGGTCGGCGGCACCCTGGACGACGGCCGGCGAGACGCCGTGGGCTGAGAAGACCACGTGCGAGCCCTCGGGCACCTCGTCGACCTCGTCGACGAAGATGGCGCCGCGCTTCTCCAGCGTGGTGACGACGTGAACGTTGTGCACGATCTGCTTGCGCACGTAGACGGGGGCGCCGAAGTTCTCCAGCGCCTTCTCCACCGCGACGACCGCGCGGTCGACTCCTGCACAGTAGCCGCGGGGGGCGGCCAGCAGCACACGCTTGTGCCCCGCCACCGGGTTATCCTTTAGCCTGTTGCGGACGCCGGGAATCCTCGGCATCGGCAGGCTGATGGTCGTCGCAGTGCTCACTCTTACGATTCTATGTCGACTGAACTGGGCGAAGGCCTGAAGGAGGGTGAACCGTGACCGATGCCCCGGCCTTCGTCTCCGGCCCGCCCACGGTCGAGAACCCCTGGCCCGTCGGCGAGCTGGCCCAGAAGGTGCGCGCCTACATCGCCCGTCTGGGCACCGCGTGGGTCGAGGGCGAGATCACGCAGTGGGGCGTGTCGGGCGGCAACGTCTACGGCAAGCTCAAAGACCTCACCGGCGACGCGACCATCAGCTTCACGATCTGGTCGTCGGTCAAGGCGAAGCTGCCGGCCGACCTGAAGCAGGGCGATCGGGTGATCGCGCTGATCAAGCCCGACTACTGGGTGCGCGGCGGCAGCCTCACCATGCAGGTGTTCGAGATGCGCCACGTCGGGCTCGGCGACCTGCTCGAACGACTCGAACGCCTCCGGGCCCAGCTCGCGGCCGAGGGCCTGTTCGACGCCGGGCGCAAGAAGCCGCTCCCCTTCCTGCCGGGCGGCGTGGGCTTGATCACCGGGAAGGACAGCGACGCCGAGAAGGATGTGCTCCGCAACGCCCAGCTGCGCTGGCCCTCGGTGCGGTTCACGGTGGTGCACGCCGCCGTGCAGGGGGATCGCACGGCTCGTGAGGTCGTGGCGGCCATCCGGCGGCTGGATGAGGATCCCGAGGTCGACGTGATCATCGTCGCCCGGGGCGGCGGCGACTTCCAGAACCTGCTCGGCTTCAGCGACGAGGCCGTCGTGCGCGCCGCCGCCGCCGCCCGCACCCCGATCGTCAGTGCGATCGGTCACGAGGCCGACAGTCCGCTGCTCGACCTCGTCGCCGATCTGCGCGCCTCCACGCCGACGGATGCGGCCAAGCGCGTGGTGCCGGACGTCACGGAGGAGCTGAACCGGGTCGACCAGGCCCGCACGCGCATCCGGAGCCGTGTCTCGGGGCTGGTCTCGGTCGAGGTCGACCGTCTCGGTCAGATCCGCAGCCGCCCGGCCCTGTCGACGCCGTCGTGGATCATCGACAGCCGCTCTGAGGAGCTGACCCGGTTCGTCGCCCGCGGCGAGGAGCTCGTCACCCGCGCGCTCGAACGGGAGACGAACACGCTCCGCGAACTCTCGGGCCACCTCCGCGCCCTCTCGCCGCAGCGCACCCTCGACCGCGGGTACGCGATCGTGCAGGATGCGGTCGGGCGCGGGATCGTGCGCTCCGACTCCGAGGCGCCCGAGGGCACCTCCCTCACCGTGACCCTGGCCGAGGGCAGCATCGGCGCCCTCTCCACAGGCGGCACCGTCTCCACAGGCGCCTCCGCCGCGCCCCGCGATCGCTAGGATTGACCCATGGCCGCAACGCCCTCCACCCCCTCCTCCGACCTCCAGTCACTCAGCTACGAAGAGGCTCGGGACGAGCTGATCCGCGTCGTCGGCGAGCTCGAACAGGGCGCGCCCACCCTCGAGCAGTCGCTGGCGCTCTGGGAGCGCGGCGAAGCCCTCGCCTCCCGCTGCGAGGAGTGGCTGATCGGCGCGCGGGCCCGGCTCGACGCGGCTCGCAGCACGGCGGGCGAGTAGGCATCCGGATGGCGAAGTCAGCAGAGCCCCGGGTCGTCGCAGAGCTCGGTCGCCCCGAGACCCCCGAGGAGACCGCGGCGCGGAAGGCCGAGCAATCGCGGCTGTACCGCGACCGCAAGACCCTCCGCAATCTGCTCTACGCCCTGCTGGTCTCGGTGGCGCTGGTCGCCGCGATCATCTTCCTGGTGCCGCGCAGCCAGGAGTCGCTGCTGCCCGACATCGACTACCGGCAGGTCGCGGCCTCCGCGCAGACCTCGATGCCGGTGCCCCTGGCCGTTCCCGACCTGCCTGAGGGGTGGACCTCGAACGCGGCCGAACTGCGCACCGCCACGACCGACCAGGTCGTCTCCTGGTACATCGGGCTCATCTCGCCCTCGAAGCAGTTCGTCGGCGTCACCCAGGCGATCGACGCGAACCCGACCTGGCTGTCCGACCAGGTGGCGCGGGGTCTCGCCTCGGGCGTGACCACCATCGGTGGGGTGGAGTGGACGATCTATGACAACCGAGACCGGGCTTCCGACGCCGTCGGGAACGCCCGCTACGCTTTGACCGCCGAATCCGGCGCGACCACCTACATCGTCTTCGGGAGCTCGGGCCCTGACGACGTCGACACGGTCGCCGCCGCCATCGCCCAGAACGTCCTCGACCAGCCGGAGGCTGCAGCACCATGACCGATCTCTCCGCCGACCAGACCGACGCGGGCGGCTCCGCCGTTCCGCCGGAGGCCACGACCCCGGCCCGGGTCTGGGCCACCATGCAGCGCGGCAACCAGCGTTTCGTCTCCGGAGAACCGAAGCACCCGCGTCAAGACGTGGAGACTCGCACCGAGCTCGCGCACCTGCAGAAGCCACGGGCCGCCCTCTTCGGCTGCAGCGACTCCCGGCTGGCGGCCGAGATCATCTTCGACCTCGGGCTCGGCGACCTCTTCGTGGTGCGGAACGCGGGGCAGGTCATCTCCGAATCGGTACTCGGCAGCCTCGAGTACGCGGTCGAGGTGCTCGGCGTCTCGCTGATCGTGGTGCTCGGGCACGACGAATGCGGCGCGGTCCGGGCGGCGATCGACTCGCAGCTGCCGGATGCGGCACCGCTCCCCCGGCACATTCAAAGCCTCGTCGACCAGATCGTGCCCGCCATCGCCAAGGTGCCGGCCGAGCGTGCCGAGGACGGCTCGTTGCTGTCGGCACCGGATGCCGGCGACGTCGGCCGGGCTCACCTCCGCGACACGGTCGGCGAGCTGCTGATGGAGTCCGAGATCATCACCCAGGCCGTGGCCGACGGGCGGTTGGCGGTCGTCGGAGCCAACTACCGTCTCGCCGAGGGCCGGGCCGTGGCCGACGTCGCGATCGGCGAGATCGGCGACGTCGCGGAGCTCGACGAGGTCGGCGAGATCGAGGTCGAGATCGCGACTCCCGCCGAGACCCAGGCGGCCGACGGGCGCTGACCCGGCCGGATACGCGGAACCCAGAACCGCACCGCCCCGAACCTAAACGCCCCAGTAGCGCACCGCCCCCAGAGCCACACCGACCACAGAACCACGCCGACCGTCTCACGGCCGGCTCAACGAAAGGACGACCACACAGTGGTGGAGAACTCCCAGGACACCGAGTACCGCATCGAGCACGACACGATGGGCGAGGTGCGGGTGCCCGCGTCGGCGCTCTACGGCGCTCAGACCCAGCGTGCGGTCGAGAACTTCCCCGTCTCGGGTGCGGTGCTCGAGTCGGCGCAGATCGCGGCCCTCGCCCGCATCAAGAAGGCGGCCGCCATCGCGAACGCCCGCCTCGGCGTGCTCGACCAGGCGATCGCCGACGCGATCGCGGCCGCGGCCGACCGGGTGATCACCGGCGAGTACGACGACGACTTCCCGATCGACGTCTACCAGACCGGCAGCGGGACCTCGTCGAACATGAACATGAACGAGGTGCTCTCGAGCCTGGCGTCGACCTCGCTCGGCTCGCACGTGCATCCGAACGACCACGTCAACGCCTCGCAGTCCTCCAACGACGTCTTCCCGACCTCGGTGCACGTGGCCGTGACGAACGCGCTGATCCACGACCTCATCCCCTCGCTCGAGCACCTCGCCGAGGCCCTCGAGGAGAAGGCCGTGCTCTGGGCCACGGCGGTCAAGTCCGGTCGCACGCACCTGATGGATGCGACGCCGGTCACCCTCGGCCAGGAGTTCGGCGGCTATGCGATGCAGATCCGTCTCGGCATCGAGCGCGTGCAGTCGGCGCTCCCCCGCGTGGCCGAGGTGCCGCTCGGCGGCACGGCGGTCGGTACGGGGATCAACACCCCGGCCGGCTTCCCGCAGCTGGTCATCTCGATCCTCGCCGACGAGACCGGGCTGCCGATCACCGAGGCCCGCGACCACTTCGAGGCCCAGGGCGCGCGCGACTCGCTGGTCGAGGCCTCCGGGGCGCTCCGCGTGCTGGCGGTCAGCCTGACCAAGATCTGCAACGACCTGCGCTGGATGGGATCGGGCCCGAACACGGGCATCGGCGAGCTCCACATCCCCGACCTCCAGCCCGGCTCGTCGATCATGCCCGGCAAGGTGAACCCGGTCATCCCGGAGGCCGTGTTGCAGGTGTGCTCGCGGGTCATCGGCAACGACGCCTCGATCGCCTGGTCGGGCGCCTCGGGAGCGTTCGAGCTGAACGTCGCCATCCCGGTGATGGGCACGGCGCTGCTGGAGTCGATCCGGCTGCTGTCGAACTCCTCGGTGCTGCTGGCCGACAAGACGGTCGCGGGCCTCGAGGCGAACCTCGACCGGGCACGCGCCCTGGCCGAGTCCTCCCCCTCGATCGTCACCCCGCTGAACCGCATCATCGGCTACGAGGCCGCGGCGAAGATCGCGAAGCACTCGGTCGCCAAGGGCATCACGGTGCGCGAGGCCGTCATCGACCTCGGCTTCGTAGACCGCGGCGAGGTCACGCTCGAGCAGCTCGACTCGGCGCTCGACGTGCTCTCGATGACCCGCCCCCCGGCGGCCAGGTAGTCCCTTCCGCCCATCCGGCCTGTGCAGCACGAGCGCTGCGCCGGCTCGGCGGTACCACGGCAACGACGGAGTCTCCACGCCCCCACGGCGTGGGGCTCCGTCGTTCGCCAGTTAACCGGCAAACCTCCGTCGTAACCGCTGGCGAACTGCGGTGCGCCATGCGGCGGGGTCAGGGCGGCAGGGTAGCCGCGATCGCGAACCAGAAGGCGGCGAGCAGGGACGGGCCGAGAGGGATGCGGGTGGCGGCGACGGCGCGCAGGCCCGGGCGGCGGGAGGCCGCCAGCACGCCGGCGACCGACGACAGGGTGAGGACGCCCGTCGCGGCGCACCACACGATCGGCGCACGCGCATCCACGAGCGCCGCCGCACCGGCCAACAGCACCGCGAGTTTCACGTCACCCATCCCAAGCATCCCGGCCACCCATCCGGTACCCGCGACCAGCGCCGCCAGCGCGCACGCGATGATGACGAAAGCCCACGACCCGGTAGACCACGACCCGGTCGCCCACGAGCCGATCGACCCGATACCCACGCACACGAGCAGCAGCAAGCCCGGCACCACGTACGCGTTCGGGAGTCGCAGCTCGCGCTCATCCGTCAGACCCAGCGGAACGGTGACCACAGCGAGATACGCCAACAGCACCAGGACGGGACCGACCCCCGACCCCGCGACCCAGGGCTCGGCGGCGATCGACATGCTCCGACGCTAGGCGGCCCCACGCGACGGCGGGCCGCAGCCGCCACGTCTGTGGACGGCCACGGCCCGCCGGGGCCCTGTGCAGGAGAAAGCGCTACGCCAGTTCGTTCGACTCCAGCATCTCGGTCACGAGCGCTGCGATCGCCGACCGCTCCGACCGGGTCAGCGTGATGTGGCCGAACAGCGAGTGCCCCTTGAGCGTCTCGATCACCGAGGCGACGCCGTCGTGCCGGCCCACCCGCAAGTTGTCGCGCTGGGCCACGTCGTGGGTCAGCACCACCCGCGAGTTCTGGCCGATCCGCGAGAGAACCGTGAGCAGCACGTTGCGCTCGAGCGACTGCGCCTCGTCGACGATCACGAAGGCGTCGTGCAGCGAACGACCACGGATGTGCGTCAGCGGGAGTACCTCGAGGATCCCCCGGTCGAGCACCTCGTCGAGCACGTTCTGCGAGACGAGCGAACCGAGCGTGTCGAAGACCGCCTGCGCCCAGGGGTTCATCTTCTCGCCGGCGTCACCCGGCAGGAAGCCGAGCTCCTGGCCGCCGACCGCGTAGAGCGGCCGGAACACCATGATCTTCTTGTGCTGCTGCTTCTCCAGCACCGCCTCGAGTCCGGCGCACAGGGCCAGAGCGGACTTCCCCGTACCGGCTCGACCCCCCAGCGACACGATCCCGACCTCCGGGTCGAGCAGCATGTCGATCGCGACCCGCTGCTCGGCCGAGCGGCCGTGGAGTCCGAACACGTCGCGGTCGCCGCGCACGAGCTGGAACGAGTCCCGCCCGGTCACGCGGCCGAGCGCCGATCCGCGATCGGAGTGGATGACGAGGCCGGTGTTGATCGGCATGTCGCGCACCAGCGGCGTCGTGAGCCGTTCGTCGTCGTAGAGCCGGGACATCGCATCCGACCCGAGCGTGATCTCGTCGAGCCCGGTCCAGCCGGAGTCGACGGCGAGCTCGGCGCGGTACTCCTCGGCGGCGAGGCCGATCGAGGCGGCCTTGACGCGGAGCGGCAGATCCTTCGACACGACGGTGACGTTCAGTCCGTCGTTCGCGAGGTTCTGCGCCACGGCCAGGATGCGCGTGTCGTTGTCGCCGAGCTGCAGGCCCGACGGCAGCACCGAGGTGTTCGAGTGGTTCAGTTCGACACGGAGGCTTCCCCCCTCCGTGCCCACCGAGATCGGGAAGTCGAGCCGTTCGTGCTTGATCCGCAACTCGTCGAGGTTGCGGAGCGCCTGGCGGGCGAAGTAGCCGATCTCCGGATCGTTGCGCTTGGATTCCAGCTCGGTGATCACGATCACCGGCAGCACGACCGCGTGCTCGGCGAATCGGAAGATCGCCTTCGGGTCGGACAGAAGAACCGAGGTGTCCAGTACGTAGGTCACCTCGGCCGTCGAGCTCGAATCGTTCGTGCGGGTGGTGCTTCGTGCATCCTCTCCGGTGCTGCGTGTGCCACTGGGCTTCTGGGTCATGGGCTCGGCCACATCCACTCCAACCCCGAGCGCGAGGCGCTCGGATCAGTAGGCGATCGGGCCACGGAGCAGCGTGACGAAACGTACTTATGTGGCCGTCTCGATCAGGCGCCATGCCTGATGAGATCAAGCTACGACCATTGGGACGAGCGTGGGTTACGACACGCGTCACAGTTGATTAACGCTGTGTTACACCGGTGTAGTTCTGTGCTTGTCACCGGGATGCGCGTGCTTCGCGCGCGTATCCCGGGCTGCGCCGGTCCCTGCCCGGCGCAGCGCGACATGTTCGTGTGCGGTCGCTGTCGCGGCCGCGCACTCACCCTGGGTCATTGAGTACGGCCCGCAGCTTTCATTGGCCGCTGCACTTTTGGGATGCGGTGGGTGTCCTACTTCAGCTGCCGAAACGTCTTTGGCGGCGGGAGTAGTCGCGCAGCGCACGCAGGAAGTCGACCTCGCGCACGTCCGGGCCCAGCGCCTCCATGAAGTAGAACTCGCTGTGCGCGCTCTGCCAGAGCATGAAGTCCGACAGGCGCTGCTCGCCCGAGGTGCGGATGACCAGGTCGGGGTCGGGCTGGCCGCCGGTGTAGAGGTGCTCGGCGATCAGGTCCTGGTCGATGGCGGCCTCGAGTTCGTCGAGGCCGTGGCCGAGCCCGCGGTGCTTCTGGATGATGCTGCGCACCGCATCCGCGATCTCGGATCGGCCGCCGTAGCCGACGGCGAGGTTCACGTGCAGCCCCTTGTGGCCGCGGGTGTGCTCCTCGGCGCTCTCCAGCGCGGCGACGAGCGGCTCCGGGAGGCCGGCGTTCGTGCCGACGTGCTTGACCCGCCAGTCGCGGAAGCGGGAGATGTCGTCGGCGAGCTCCGCGATGATCTCGATCAGCTCGGTGAGCTCGGCGCCGGAGCGGTTCGAGAGGTTGTCGGTCGACAGCAGGTACAGCGTCACCACCTCGATGCCGAGGTCGTCGCACCAGGTCAGGAACTCGAGGATCTTCGCCGCGCCGGCCCGGTGACCGTGGGCGGCGGTGCCGAGCGACCGCTGCTTGGCCCAGCGCCGGTTGCCGTCGAGGATCATCGCCACGTGCTTGGGCAGCACCGCCTCGTCGAGGTGATTGCGGATCCGGCGCTGATAGAGCCGGTAGAGGAGGCCTTTCCCGACCTGGGGCTGGCGTGTGGGCACACGCATACGTTACCGGGTCGGACCGGCCGCCGCCGGTGCCCGCTCCCAGCCACGCCGGGCACCCCCGGGCGTAGTCTTGGGCCATGGCCGAACCCGAACACCCGACCTCCCGCCCCGGCCCCGAGACCCGGGCCAGCCAGCTCGCGGGTGAGCCCCGCACGGCTCCGGATGCACGCCAGGACACGGCGGAGGACGGCGGCCCAGCGCTCCCCCGCCTCCCGCTCCTGGACGACGCGCTCGAGCACCCGGTCGAGGTCAAGCCGACCTGGCGCGGCTGGATCCACGCGGGCACCTTCCCGTTCACGATCGCCGCCGGAATCGTGCTGATCTGCCTGGCGCAGGGCGCCCCGGCGAAGTGGGCGAGCGCGGTGTTCATGCTCACCTCGATGCTGCTGTTCGGCAACTCGGCGCTCTACCACCGCTTCAACTGGAAGCCGAAGGCCAAGCTGCTGCTGAAGCGGATCGACCACGCCAACATCTTCCTGCTGATCGCGGGCACCTACACCCCGATCGGCGTGCTGGCGCTGCCGCCCGAGAAGGGCGTGCTGCTGCTCTCGCTGGTCTGGGCCGGTGCGGTGCTCGGCATCGGGTTCCGGGTGTTCTGGATCGGCGCCCCGCGCTGGCTGTACGTGCTGCTCTATCTGGCGCTCGGCTGGGCGGCCGTGATGTACCTGGTCGACATCTTCGCCGCCAACCCGGCGTCGATGGTGCTCGTGATCGTCGGCGGGCTCGCCTACACGCTCGGTGCGGTCGCGTACGGCCTCAAGCGGCCGAACCCCTTCCCCGGGAAGTTCGGGTTCCACGAGATCTTCCACACCCTGACGGTCGTGGCGTTCGTCTGCCACTGGACGGCGATCCTGCTGCTGGCGATCGATCCGCCGTTCAACGGCTGACGGCTGGTGGCCGACGGCTGACGGCTGACGGCTGACGGCTGATAGCAGCCGGCGGGCTGCTGACCGCGGAAAACAGCCGGGCGACCGCTACTCGGGCTTCTTGGTGACCCCGTCGGGCCCCGCGGCCGCATCCTCACCGGCGACCGAGCCGGCCGCATCCCGCGCCGCGAGCTCGGCCTCGAGCTCGTCGCGCACCTGGGCCCGGTAGTTCACCCGACGCACCCGGCGAACCATGTCGATGATCAGGAACAGCGTGATCAGCGCGATGCCGAAGGTCGCCACGAAGCCGACGATGCCGGGGGTGACGGTGTCCGGATCCGGCGTGGTCACGTCGGCGAGCACCGCCACGACGGCCGCGGGCAGAGCGGTCATCGCCCGACCTCGACCCCGTCGGCAACACCATCGACGGAACCGTGGGCGGCGCCGTCGACCACGCCGTCGAACAGGTCGGTCTCGGGCGAGGGCACCGGGATGCGGGTACGAGCGAGCTCGAAGTCCTCGTAGGGCCAGGCCCGCTTCTGCAGGTCGTTCGGCCAGAAGAAGAACGGGTGATCCGGCGCGACCTGGCTGGCGTGGGCGCGGAGGGCCGCATCCCGCACATCGAAGAAGTCGACGGCCGGGATGCTCACCAGCGCGGGCGCAGGTGCGGGCTCGACCGGGACGGCGCCATCCGCCTCATCCTGAGCAGCCGAAGCGGCAGCAGCCGAAGCGGCCTCGGCCTCCGCCGCCGCGCGCTCGTTCATCCGCTCCCGGATCTCGCCCAGCTGCTTCAGCACCGGACTGTCGGGCTCCTCGGCGGTGAGCAGCTCGAACACCGCCTCGAACTTCGCGGGGTTCATGATGCGGTCGTAGTACAGCTTGGAGACCGACCAGGCCGGGCCGGTGCCGGGGTAGGCCTCGGGATCGGCAGCGGCCTCGTAGGCCAGCGCCGAGATCTCGTGGCAGCGGATGTGGTCGGGATGCGGGTAGCCGCCCTGCTCGTCGTAGGTCACCAGCACCTGCGGCTTGAACTCGCGGATGAGCTTCACCAGCGGCGCCGCGGAGGTCTCGACCGGGATGGCGCCGAAGGAGTTGACGGGCAGCGGGTCGCCGGAGCCGGGCTCGATCCAGCCGGAGTCGGCGTAGCCCAGCCAGCGGTGCTCGAAGCCGACCGCCGCCTGCGCGGCGGCCATCTCGACCCGGCGGAGGCCCGCCATGTCGCGCTCGGCCCAGATGCGGGGCTCCAGGGCCTCGTTGAGCACCGATCCGCGCTCACCGCCGGTGCAGCTGACCACCATCACCTCGACACCGCGGTCGAGATAGTAGGCGTAGGTCGCCGCGCCCTTGCTGGACTCGTCGTCGGGATGGGCGTGCACGGCCATGAGGCGCAGGGTCAGCGGTCTCAACTCCTCGAGATTGCAATTAGCCTGGTAAGAGAACCACGACAAGACTAATCGTTCGAGCCCGGGAGGATGCCGCGTGAGCACCAGCGGAACACTCGCCGAGCGCTACGGTCGCACCAGGGGCCGTCGCACCCGCGGGCGGCTGATCGCGATCATCGCCGGCGCCGCCGTGGCCGTCGTGATCACGGCCTGGGTGGTCTGGGCAGGGCTGGACGGCACTTCGGCCACGGTGAAGGCGCAGGACACCGCGCACACCGTCGTCGACGACCGCTCCGTCGAGGTGGAGTTCGACCTCACCGTGCCGCGCGGAACCGCGTCGAGCTGCATTGTGCAGGCCCTCAGCGAGAAGTTCGCGGTGGTCGGCTGGAAGGTCATCGAGGTGCCGCCGTCGGATCAGGCGACCCGGTCGTTCAGCGAGACCGTGCGCACCAGCGAGCTGGCCTCGACGGGTTTGGTGTACAACTGTTGGCTCACATAGACTTCTCCGATGGCTGAAGAGACTCAGATCACCTGGCTCACCCAGGAGGCGTACGACCGGCTGTCGAACGAGCTCGAGGAGCTGAGCGGGCCGGCCCGCACCGAGATCGCCAAGCGCATCGAGGCAGCTCGCGAAGAGGGTGACCTCAAGGAGAACGGCGGCTACCACGCCGCGAAGGACGAGCAGGGCAAGATCGAGGCCCGCATCCGTCAGCTCACGCAACTGCTGCGCACCGCGCAGGTCGGCGAGACCCCGGAGAGCCACGGCGTCGTGGAGCCCGGAGTCGTCGTGACCGCGCTGGTCGCCGGTGGCGAGGAGCGCTTCCTGCTCGGCAGCCGCGAGATCGCCGGCAACGCCGACCTCGACGTCTACAGCGAGCAGAGCCCGCTGGGCGCCGCGATCATCGGTCTCAAGATCGGCGAGAAGACCACGTACGCCGCTCCCAACGGCCGCG
Organism: Herbiconiux sp. 320_LB; assembly: GCF_059691755.1. Classification (NCBI taxonomy): domain Bacteria; kingdom Bacillati; phylum Actinomycetota; class Actinomycetes; order Micrococcales; family Microbacteriaceae; genus Herbiconiux; species Herbiconiux sp. 320_LB. The sequence goes on from NZ_JCAWAD010000003.1 coordinate 223,214, forward strand.
ACATCACCGTCGAGGTCACGAACGTCGAGACCTTCCAGGGCTGACCCGGCCGGGGGCTACTGCTCCACGCGCACCGTGTAGCCGGCGTCGCGGAGCTTCGCGATGACCTGCTCGCGGTGCTCGGGGCCTCGCGTCTCGATGTGCAGCTCGAGCTCCACCTCGCTGATCTGCAGCCCCTTGCCGTGCCGGGTGTGCTGTACCTCGACCACGTTCGCGTTCGCCTCGGCGACGAGCTCGGCCGTGCGGGCCAGCTGACCGGGGCGGTCCGGGAGCATGATGCGCAGCTTGAGGTACCGGTCCGACGCGGCCAGACCGTGGCTGATCACCCGCTGCATCAGCAGCGGATCGATGTTGCCGCCCGAGAGCACGACGACGGTCGTGCCGGAGTCGCGGATCTGGCCCGCGAGCATCGCCGCCACTCCCACCGCTCCTGCGGGCTCGACGACCTGCTTGGCCCGCTCGAGCAGCATCAGGATGGCGCGGGCCGTGTCGGCCTCGCTCACCGTGACGACCTCGTCGACCAGGCGCGAGATGATCTCGAAGTTGAGGGCGCCCGGACGCGCGACCAGGATGCCGTCGGCGATGGTCGGCGAGGTGACGATCGTCGTCGGCTCCCCCGCCGCGAGCGAGGGCGGGTAGGCGGCCGCGTTGGCGGCCTGCACCCCGATCACCTTGATCGAACGACCGTCGAGGGCGGCGCGCTGCTTGACGGCGCTGGCGATCCCCGAGATGAGCCCACCGCCGCCGATGGGCACGACGATGGTGTCCACATCCGGAGTCTGGTCGAGGATCTCGAGGCCGAGCGTCGCCTGCCCCATCACCACGTCGTGGTGGTCGAACGGCGGGATGAACACGGCACCGGTCGACTGGGCGAACTCGGCGGCGGCCTTGAGCGCCTCCTCGACCGAGTGACCGCGGAGGATCACGTCGGCCCCGTAGCCGCGCGTGGCCTGGAGCTTGGGCAGCGGCACGCCGATCGGCATGAAGATCGTCGCCGGGATGCCGAGCTCACGCGCCGCGAACGCCACGCCCTGGGCGTGGTTGCCCGCCGAGGCGGCGACGACGCCGGCGACCTTCTCGTCGTCGCTGAGGCTCGACATGCGGTTGTACGCACCCCGGATCTTGTACGACCCCGTGCGCTGCAGATTCTCCAGCTTCATCAGCACCGGCGAACCGACGAAGTCGGCGAGGAACCGGGAGGTCTCCATCGGCGTGACCTGCGCGACCGTCGAGACCCGGATGCGCGCGCTCTCGATCTCGGCGAGCGACGGGCCGGGGAAGACGGTGGCGGCGGGGGCGGTGCCGCCGGTGGCGGGGGTGGGATCAGTCATCGGTCGGGGTGTCCTTCGCGGGCGAGGGGGTCGTGGCCGGGGGTTCGGGTGAGCCGGCGGGAGAGGAGGATTGGGGGGCCATAGCCGGCGAGGCATCGTCCGGCGGAGGCTTGGGCGCGTGAGCATGCGCTGCCAACGCCGGCACCGGAGTGTCGGCCCGCCACGTGCCTCCGGCGATGTAATTGACCATCACGTTCAGCGTCGCGACCACGGGCACCGCGAAGAAGGCGCCCGGGATCCCGGCGACCATCGAGCCGCCGGCGACGGCGAGCACGACGGCGAGCGGGTGGATGCGGACGGCCGACCCCATCACCAGCGGTTGCAGCACGTGCCCCTCGACCTGCTGCACCAGCAGCACCACGCCGAGCATGATCAACGCGATCACCCAGCCGTTGTAGACCAGCGCGATGAACACCGCCACGGCACCGGTCAGCACCGCTCCGATGATCGGGATGAACGAGCCCAGGAACACCAGCACGCCGATCGGGATGGCGAGCGGCACCCCGAGGATGGCGGCGCCGATCGCGATGCCGAGCGCGTCGATCGACGCCACGAGGATCTGCACCTTCACGAAGTTCTGCAGCGTCTTCCAGCCCACGCGGCCGGCGCCGTCGGTGGCGGCACGCGCCCGGCGCGGGAACAGGCGAACGATCCAGCGCCAGATCCGCTCCCCGTCGATCAGGATGAACAGGGTCGAGAACAGCGTCAGCAGCACGCCCGCGAGCACATGACCGATGCTGGAGCCGACCGCCGCGGCGCCGGAGATCAGGGCCTGGCTGTCCTGCTGCACCGCATCCCAGATCTGGGAGACGTAGGAGTTGAAGTCGCTCTCGGAGATCTGCAGCGGCGACTGCGCGAGGAGGGCCTTGAGGTCGTTGTACGAGGTGAGGGTGCGGTCGCGGAGGTCGCCGAAGCCCGAGGAGACCTGCGTGGCGACCAGGAAGACCAGGGCGGCGACGACCACGATCGTGCCGAGCTCGGCGACGGCCACCGCGATTCCCTTGGGCCACCGGTGTCGCACCAGGAAGTTCTTGAACGGCACCAGCAGCGCCGAGAGCACGACGGCGACGAGGACCGGGATGATCAGCAGCCGCAGCTGGATGATGAGGAAGACCAGGACCGCGAGGACGGCCAGCACGGCCAGGATCCGCCAGGCCCAGGCGCCCGCGATCCGCATGCCCGGGGGCACCGTGTCATCACGCTCGGTCTGCGACATGCGCTCAGTCTAGGAGCGGACGTATGCGTCCGCTCGCATGCACCGGGGACTGGTGCGCTACTCCCAGGCCTTCACCGCGACCGGGGCGCCGTCGAAGCGCAGGCCGAGCCGTGCATCCACCTCGGGCACGAAGCCGGGGGCGTGCTGGACCACCAGGACGGTGCCGTCCTCCAGCGCCACGGTCGTGCGGCGGTAGGAGCCGAGGAAGCTCGTCGAGACCACCTCGACCAGGATGCCGTCGTCGGCGAAACGAAGATCCTCCGGCCGCACGAAGACGATCACCTCGCCGTCCGCGGTCGACTCGTCGATGAGCGGCAGCCGCACCTCGCAGACCTCGGCGGCCCCGCCGGAGACCCGCCCGCGCAACCGGTTGCTCGAGCCGACGAACTCGGCCACGAACGGCGTCGCGGCCCGCGAGTACAGCACCTCGGGCGCGCCGATCTGCTCGATGTTGCCGGCCCGCATCACCGCGACCCGGTCGGCCGAGGCGAGGGCCTCCTCCTGGTCGTGCGTGACGAAGACGGTCGTGATCCCGAAGTCCTGCTGGATCCGACGGATCTCGTCGCGCAGCTGCACCCGCACCCGCGCGTCCAGAGCCGACAGCGGCTCGTCCAGGAGCAGCACCCGCGGCTCGGTCACCAGCGCGCGGGCGAGCGCCACCCGCTGCTGCTGGCCGCCGGAGAGCTCGTGCGCATACCGCCCGCCGAGCGAGCCCAGGCCGACCATCTCGAGGGCCTCGCCCGCTCGGAGCCGCCGCTCGTCCTGCGCCACCCGGCGCATCCGCAGACCGAACGCGACGTTCGCGAGCGCCGTGAGGTGCGGGAAGAGGGAGTACGACTGGAAGACCATGCCGATGTCGCGGCGGCGGGCCGGAACACCCGAGACGTCGGCGCCGTCGATCATCACCGAACCGCTCGTGGCGAGCTCGAGACCCGCGAGCACCCGGAGGGCGGTGGTCTTTCCGCAGCCGGACGGGCCGAGCAGCGCCACGAACTCGCCGGGCTCGATCATCAGGTCGACGCCGTCGAGGGCGCGGTGGCCGCCGGCGAACTCCTTGACGATGCCGCGGAGCTCGACGCGCGAGCCGGGCTGCCGCGGCTCGGTCGCGGCACGGGCGGGAGCGGCGGCGGGCCGGCGGGTGAGGGAGAGGGACATCAGCGTGCTTTCTGTCGGGGTGGCAGGGGCAGGGACGACTTCGGGGCCGAGCCGATCCGCCCGATCGCGAGGAGCAGGAGGAAGGCGAACAGCAGCGCCAGCAGGGCGAAGATCACCGCGCTGAACGGGTCGGCCTTGCTGACCACGACGAGCGCGGTCTGCAGGTTCACCCGGTTGAGCAGCGCGGCGATCGTGTACTCGCCCAGCACGACGGCGACCGAGATGAAGGAGGCGGCGAGCAGACCGCGGCGGATGTTCGGCACGACGACCCGCACGAGGATCGTGAACCAGCCCGCCCCGAGCGACCGGGCCGCCTCGCTGAGGGTGACGACGTCGACCGCGGCGAGGTTCGCCTGCACGGCACGGTAGGTGTACGGCAGCACGATGACGCCGTAGGCGAAGGCGAGGGTCCAGACGCCGCTGCCGAACATCCGCGCGACCACCGAGTAGACCGGGGCGAGCCCCACCACCAGCACGATCGCCGGGATGGTGATCGGCAGCAGGCAGATGAACTCGAGGGCGCGCTGGAGGCCGGGGAACCGGATGCGCACGAGCACCATGGTGGGCACGAGCAGCACCAGCATGACCACGACGGTGACGACCGCGAGCAGCAGCGAGTTGCCCGCCCCCGTGAACACGGTCTTGTACTCCCCCGTCGCTCCCGTGGTGAACACGGCGGCCCAGCGGCTGAAGTCGTAGCCGCCGCCCAAGCCCTTGCGGAGCGTGAACTCGACCATCGAGGCGATCGGCACTAGGAAGAGGATGCCGATCACGGCCACGATCACGATCCGGGTCGTGCGCGAGGGCCCCGGATGCACGCCGCGGCTCATCGCACCCACCGGGCCGTGCGCCGCATCAGCAGCGAGTAGAGGGTCATCACGACGACCATGACCACGATCATGCCGAGCGCGAGCGCCCCGGCGAGGTTCTGCTGGCCGAGCACGGTCTCGCTGGTGAGCGCGCCGCGGATCTGCAGCGGCACGATCGACTGCCCCTGGCTGGTCAGCGCGGCGGCCGTGGCGAAGGAGGAGAAGGCGTTGGCGAACAGCAGCAGCAGGCTGCCGAGGAAGGAGGGCAGCAGCACCGGGATGCCGATGTGCCGCCAGTACCCGGCGACTCCCCCGCCGAGCATCGCGTTGGCCTCGGCCCACTGGGGCTTCAGGCTCTCGAGCGCCGGCGAGAAGGTGATGATCATCAGCGGCACCTGGAAGTAGATGTACGGCAGGATCAGGCCCGGGGTGTCGTAGAGCCAGACGCCGTCGGCGAAGATGTCGATGCCGAGGCTGTTCTTGAGGAACACCGTGACCATGCCCTGGATGCCGATGGTCGCCACGAAGGCGAAGGCCAGCATCACGCCGCCGAACTGCGCGAGCACCCCGCTGGCCGCGTCGACGACGAAGCGGAGGGCCCCGGTCGGCTTCGCGCCGAGCAGGGCGTAGCAGAACAGGGCGCCGACCAGCGCTCCGATCACCGCCGTGAGCGCGGAGAGCCAGAGCGAGTTGCCGAAGGTCGAGAGCACGACCGGGTTGCCGAGGGCGGCGAGGTTCGACAGAGTGAACCGGCCCGAGCCGTCCACGAGTCCCGTGGCCACTGCGATGATCGTCGGCAGGGCCAGGAAGAGGATGATGTAGGCCGTGAAGGGCACGAGCCCGAGCACGCTCCCCGAGAGGAGGGCGCGCATCGGGCTCGTGCCCCGCGGCCGGGCGAGCGAGGTCACTGGACCGCCGCAGCCCACTTCTGGCCGAGGAGGGCCGAGGCGGCCGCGGCCTGGTCGGCGTCGGGCACCACGGTCTCTCCCGGCACCGCCGGGAGCGCGGCGAAGAGGTCCTTGTCGATCGTGCCGGCCGCATCCATCGCCTCGGCGCGCACGGGGCGGGCACCGCCGGCGAGCCAGAGGTTCTGGGCCTCGTCGCTGTAGAGGAACTCCTGCCAGAGGCGGGCCGCGGCGGGGTGCGGCGCGTCGACGTTCACGGCCTGGTTGTAGTAGCCCGCGTAGCCGGTGCCGGGGAGGATGGTGACCTTCCAGTTGCGCTGACCCTGGAGATCCTTCGCGTAGCCGACGTTGAGGTAGTCCCAGTCGAAGACGACGGGGGTCTCGCCGCTTGCGATGGTCGCGGGGGTCGGGTCGATCTTGACGAAGTTGCCGGCCTTGTTCAGCTCGGAGAAGAAGTCGATGCCGGGCTGGAAGTCGTCGACCGATCCGCCGTTCTGCACCGAGGCGAGGCCCACCGCGGCGAAGGCGGCGCCGGCCTGGGTCGGGTCGCCGTTGATGGCCACCTTGCCCTTGTAGTCCGGGCCGAGCAGGTCTTTGAGGCTGGTCGGCTCGGCGACGGCGTCGGGGTCGTAGCCGACGGCCATGTACCCGCCGTAGTCGCCGACCCAGAGTCCGTTCGACTCCTTGAGCGCATCCGGGATGTCGGACCAAGTGGCGACCTGGTAGGGCGCGAACTGGTCGGTGTTCGCCAGGGCCACCGCGGCGCCGACGTCGAAGACGTCGGGGGCGGTGTCCTGACCGGAGAGGTTCTTGGCGGCCTGGATCTCCTCGGCGCTCGAGGCGTCGGGGGTGGCCTCGTTGACCGTGATCTCGGGGTACTTGGCGGTGAAGGCGTCGAGCACGGCGCCGTAGTTGGCCCAGTCGCGGGGCAGCGCGATCACGTTGAGGGCGCCTTCGGCCTTCGCCGCGTCCTCGAGGCCCGAGAGGCCGCCGAAGGCGTCGAGGCTGGTGGCGGTCGCGGCGTCGACTCCCGAGCCGCTGCCGGAGCCGGACGACGCCGAGGCGTCGGCCGAGCAGCCCGCCAGGCCGAGGGCGAGAGCGGCGACGACGGCGGTGCCGGCGATCGCGATGCGCGTGGTGAACACTGATCCTCCTGATGTCGGAGCCCGGCCGCCCGCGTCGAGCCGCGGGCCGTTGCTTCGCCGGGTGGGCCGACTCCTGCACGGTAGGACTCGGGTGCGGCGGTCTGCGGTCGCCGCCGTGAATCGGCGATGAACGGGCGGTGACGGATGCGGCGGGCGGGGTCGGGTGGGTCGCGCCGGGGCGGGTGGGCCGCTCGGTTCGGGCTCGGTTATGGCTCGGTTCTGGCTCGGTTCTGGCTCGGGCTCGGCGATGTCGGTGGGGGTCGCTAGGGTCGTTCTCGATGGTCGATACGGTTTCTCCCGCACTGGCGCGGCGCATCGCGCTGGCGGCCCAGGGCTTCGGTGCGCGCTCGGCCGGGGCGGCCCCCGGCACCCGGCAGTTCAACCTGCTGCTGCGCCGGCTGGCCCTGCTGCAGATCGACTCGGTGAACGTCTACGAGCGCAGTCACTACCAGCCGGTGTTCGCCCGGCTCGGGTCGTTCGACAAGGCGCTCCTGGATCGCCTCACCTACGGCCGCACCGTCACCGAGTACTGGGCGCACGAGGCGTCGTTCCTCCCGCTCGAGACGCTCCCCCTGATGGGCTGGCGGAAGGACGACTACCGCGAGTGGTACCGCACGCATCCGGACTCCTGGGGCGCGTCGAACCAGGGCACCATGGACTGGCTGCGGGCCGAGCTCGCGGCGAAGGGGCCGATGCGGGCGAGCGAGATCGAGCACGAGTCGAACCGCCGGCAGGGGCCGTGGTGGGGGTGGTCGGACGTCAAGCGCGGGCTCGAGACGATGTTCCGGCAGGGCGACGTGGTCTCGGCGGGCCGGGTGCGGTTCGAGCGGGTCTACGCGCTGCCCGAGCAGGTGCTGCCCCCGGCGATCCTCGACCAGGAGGTGCCGCGCGAGGAGGCGGTCCGGCGCCTGGTCTCGCAGTCGGCCGAGGCGCTCGGCATCGGCACACTGGGTGATCTCGCCGACTACTTCCGGTTGAAGACGGTGGATGCGAAGCCAGCGGTCGAGCAGCTGGTCGAGGCCGGCGAGCTCGTGCCGGTGACCGTGCCCGGCTGGCCGACGACCGGGCTCAACCGGGGCGTCTACCTCCACCGCGACGCGCGGCTGCCCCGCCGCATCGAGGCGGAGGCCCTGCTGTCGCCCTTCGACCCCGTGGTTTGGGAGCGCGACCGGGCGCTCCGGATGTTCGACTTCCACTACCGGATCGAGATCTACACCCCGCAGCCGAAGCGCGTCTACGGCTACTACGTGCTTCCGGTGCTGATCGACGACCGCATCCCGGCCCGCATCGACCTGAAGAGCGACCGTCAGGCCGGGGTGCTCCGTGTGCAGGCCGCCTGGGCCGAGCCCTCCCTCGTCCCCGACGACATCCCCCGCATCGCGTCCCTCCTCCGCCGAGCCGCCGCCTGGCAATCCCTCCCCCACCCCATAGAAGTGGCTCCTCGAGGCACCCTCGCAACCGCTCTGGCCACAGAACTAGCCCGCTGACCCGCCCCGGGTCACAATCGCAACGGGCCCTACTCGCCGACCCAAGGTGAGCGCGCGGCCGCGCCAACGACCGCACGCGAACATGTCGCCCGCGCCGCAGAGGCGGCGGCGCGGCCCGAGGACGCCGCGCGCGGCCGCGCCAGCGACCGCACGCGAACATGTCGCCCGCGCCGGGCAGGGACCGGCGCGGCCCGAGGACGCCGCGCGCAGCACGGCGCCCGAGGCAAACAGCACAGCTAGAAACTTCCACCCATGTCGTGCAGGCGCTTCACCCTGTCCGGGATCGGGGGGTGGGTCGAGAAGAGGCGGTCCATGAGGCCGGGCTTCATGGGGTCGGCGATCCACATGTGCGACATCGATGACGACTGCCGCTGCATCGGCCGGCCGTAGGCGGCGAGCTTCTCGAGGGCGCTGGCGAGCGCATCCGGGTGGCGGGTCGTGATCGCACCGGTCGCATCCGCCAGGTACTCGCGCTGGCGGGAGACCGCGAGCTGCACGACGGTCGCGACGAGCGGGGCCACCAGAATGGCGACGAGACCGAAGACCATCACGATCGGGTTGCCGTTGCTGTTGTTGTTGCGGCCGAAGAACGCCAGCCGCAGGAACATGTCGGCGATGAAGCCAACCGCGACCACCAGCCCGAAGACGATCATCGAGACGCGGATGTCGTAGTTGCGCACGTGGCCGAGCTCATGGGCCATCACGCCTTCGAGCTCCGCGTCGTCCATCAGGTCGAGCAGCCCCGTGGTCGCCGCGACGATCGCGTGCTGCGGGTCCCGCCCGGTGGCGAAGGCGTTGGGGGCCGGGTCGTCGATCACGTAGACCTTCGGCATCGGCGTGCCGGTCGTGATCGACAGGTTCTCGACCACGCGCCACAGCCGCGGGTTGTCACGCTTCTGGATCTCGCGGGCACCGCTCATCGCGAGCGCCTGGCCGCTGGCCGCGAAGTACTGGATCAGGGCGTAGCCGAGCGCCACCACGACCGTGATGACGACGATCGAGATGTTGCCGTAGATGTAGCTCGCCAGCCAGCCGAGCCCGCCGATGATCAGCAGGAACAGGGCGATGATGATGACGGTGTTGCGCTTGTTCTTCGCTATCGCGCGATACATGGACCGGTACTACCGCTCGGGTCGGGGGTGTCGGTGAGGGATGCGGTGCTCAGAACTGCACGCGCGGCGGCTCCGCGATGGCGGCCACGTCGGACACCTCGAAGAACTCGCGCTCGGTGAACCCGAGACGACGCGCGAACACGTTGTTCGGGAACTGCTGGATCTTCGTGTTGAGCTCGCGCACACCACCGTTGTAGAAGCGGCGCGAGGCCTGCACCTTGTCTTCGGTGTCGACGATCTCGGCCTGCAGCTGCAGGAAGTTCTGGCTGGCCTGGAGCTGCGGGTACGCCTCGGCGACCGCGAAGATGCTCTTCAGGGCGTTCTGCATGTGGTTCTCGGCCACGGAGGCCTCGGCCGGACCCTGGGCCGACAGCGTCTCGGCGCGCGCCTTGGTGACGTTCTCGAAGACCGCCTTCTCGTGCGCCGCGTAGCCCTTGACCGTCTCGATCAGGTTCGGCAGCAGATCCGCTCGCCGCTTGAGTTGGACGGTGATGTCACTCCACGCCTCGTCGACGCGGATCTTCAGCGTCACGAGCGCGTTGTACGTCGCCCACAGATAGATGCCGACGATCAGGACCAGAACGACGACGATGATTACCGGGATCAGCCATGCCCACATGCCAGCAGTATAGCGAGATGACCGCCCGCTCCCAGAGTCGTTGAGGCGTCCTCACAGCAACCGCGACGGCCGGCGGCGCGGCATCGACGCGGCAAGCGGGGCCGAACGCGGCGCTCCGCCCGCCGCCGCCTCAGCGCGACTCGGCCAGCAGCGCGAGCCAGGCGAAGGAGTCCTTCGGCGTGCGGTGGAACTCGTCGAAGTCGACGTGCACGATCCCGGTGCGCCGGGTGAGCCCCGCCTGCCAGCCGAAGTCGTCCAGCAGCGACCGCACGAAGAAGCCGCGCAGGTCGACGCCGGCCGAGGCGGCCGCCCCCACGGCTTCGTCCAGGTGCCGCGCGAGGTAGTCGATCCGCAGACCGTCGTGCACCCGCCGCGTACCGGTGCCCTCCTCCAGCTCGACGGCATCCGGGAAGCTCACCCCGCTCGCGGTGACGACCACGGCCGGCAGGGCTTCGCCGTAGCGCTCGGCGAGCTCGCGGATCGCGATGCCGAGGAACTCGGGCGCGATCGGCTCGCCGCTCCCGCTCGCCGGGTACTCGGGCCAGTCGCCGAACCGGAACGGCAGGGAGGCCATCGCCGCCGACGTGCCGTCCGGCGTCCACCCCGTCCCCTCGCCGGATCCGGCTCCGATCTTCGTGGGCGCGCGGTAGTTCAGGCCGTAGAAGTCCAGCGGCTGCCCGATCAGCGCGAGATCGGCCGGCTCGGCCTCGGCGAGCGCCGTGAACAGCGCCTCGAAGCCCTCGGGGGGCTGTGGGTACCGGCCGAGGAGGACGGCGTCGGCGTAGACCCGGTTCTGCAGCATGTCGTAGAGCTCGGCGAAGGCGGTGTCCGCTTCCGACCCGGTCGAGGCGACGACGGGCGAGTGGCTGCCGACGATCCCGATGCCGCCGGTCACCCCGGCCCCGCGGAGCGCCTGCACCGCGAGCCCGTGGCCGAGCAGCTGGTGGTGGGCGACCGGGAGGGCGTTGAACAGCCGGGTCGCGCCGGGCGCGTGCACCCCGACCGCGTGTCCGGAGAAGGTCACGGTCGCGGGCTCCTCGAGGGTCGCCCAGCGGTCGATCCGGTCGCCGAACCGCTCCCCCAGGGCGAAGGCGTAGTCGCCGAAGCGCAGCGCGGTGTCGCGGGAGAACCAGCCTCCGCGCAGTGCCGCCGGGGTGTCCCAGTGGAACAGCGTCGCGAACGGGCGGATGCCGGCGGCGTCGAGCTGGTCGAGCAGGCGCTCGTAGAAGTCGGTTCCGGATGAACGGAGGGCGCCTCTGCCCTCGGCCTGCAGCCGGGGCCAGGAGAACGAGAACCGGTAGCCGTCGATCCCCAGGTCGCGCATCAGGGCGACGTCCTCGGGCATCCGGTGGAAGTGGTCGGCGGCGCGGTCGGCCGTGGAGCCGTCGAGAATGCGGCCGGGCTCCTGGCTGAACGCATCCCAGACCGATTCGCCGCGACCGCCCTCGTGCGTGGCCCCTTCGATCTGGAAGGCGCTCGTGGTGACGCCGAGCTCGAAGCCTTCGGGGAGCCGGCCGCCGAGGTCGCGCGCGAACTCGCGCCGCTCCTCGGGCGAGCCCGCTCCGGTGGTCGTGATCCGGGCCACCCTCAGGCCCCGAGCACGCGGTCGAGGTAGGCGTTGGTGAACCGGCGCTCCGGGTCGAGCCGGTCGCGGAGGGCCGCGAAGTCGCCGTGCCGGGGGTACAGGCGGGCAAGGGATTCCGCGTCCTGGGTGTGGAGCTTCCCCCAGTGGGGGCGTCCGTCGTGCTGCTTCATGATCTCCTCGACCGCTTCGAAGTACTCCGTGTGATTCTCCCTGAAGTAGCGGTGCACGGCGATGTACCCGGTCGCACGCTCACTGGCGGTCGAGAGCCAGAGGTCGTCGGCGGCCGCGAACCTCACTTCCACCGGAAACGAGATCCGCCAGCCCCGCTCCCGGATGAGATCGTCGATCTCGCGGAGCACGTCGGGCACGTCGGCGGCCGGGATCGCGTACTCCATCTCGCGGAACCGCACGGTGCGCCGGGTGACGAAGACCTCGTGGGAGTGGTCGGAGAAGTCGCGGTTGGACCACAATCGCTCGGCGAGCCGGTTGACGGTGGGGACGACGGCCGGGACCACGCTGCCGACCGCGCAGGTGACCCGGTAGATGCCATTGGCCATCAGGGTGTCGTCGACGAAGGCCTGGGTGCGGCGAAGCGGCCGGCGGGCGACGGAGCCGTCGGCCCGGGTGTTGGTCTTGGTGACGGCGGTCCCGGTTCCCGGGAACCAGTAGAACTCGAAGTGGTCGTTGCCTTCGACGTGGTCGTCGATCGCCTCCAGCACCTCGTTCATCGGGATCGGGCGCTCGACCGCCTCGAGCACGAACGCCGGGACGCACTGCAGGGTGACCTCGACGATGATCCCGAGGGCGCCCAGTCCGAGCGCCGCCGCAGGCAGCAGCTCGGCGTTCTGCTCCTCGTCGATCCGCAGCAGGTCGCCCTCCGCGGTCACCAGCGTGAGCCCGACCACCTGGGTCGAGATGCCACCGAAGGCCGCTCCCGTGCCGTGCGTGCCGGTGGAGATGGCCCCGCTGATCGACTGGCGGTCGATGTCGCCCATGTTGGCCAGGGCCAGCCCGTGCGGCCGCAGCAGTCGTGGAAGCTGGAACAGGCGGGTGCCGCCCAGCAGGGTCACCCGCCCGCGGTCGCGGTCGACCGAGACAAGCCCGGTGAGGTCGTCGAGCTCGAGGAGCACCCCGGTGGCCACGGCGATGGCGGTGAAGCTGTGGCCGGCGCCGACCGCCTTGATCCGGAGCCCCGCCCGTGCGGCCCCCGCAACCGCGCGCTGCACGGCCGCGATGGTGGTGGGGCGCTCGACCCGTACCGGGGTGACGCTCTCGGTGCGGGCCCAGTTGCGCCAGGTGCCGTTGATCGCGGTCACAGGAACGCCTTCCCCTCGCCGCGGTAGCTCGGCACGACGGCGGTGACCCGGCCGTCCTCGACCACGCAGAACTCGTCGACGTGCTCGGCGAGCTCGCCGGACTTGGTGTGCCGGAGCCAGACCCGGTCGCCGATGCGGAGGCCCGCGGCGCCGCGCCCGGAGAGCGGGGTCTGCACCTCGCCCGCCATCTCGCGGGCCTGCATCCGGGTGCCCAGCGGCCAGACGACGCGGGGCAGTCTGTCCGGGGCCGGTGGGCCGGATGCGACCCAGCCGCCGCCGAGCAGCGTCGCCATGTCGGGTCGGGGCTTCCGCACCACGGGCAGCGCGAAGGCGGCGGCGGGGGCGGGGGTGAAACGGGAGTAGGTGTCGAACAGGTGGCCGCCGAACAGTCCGCTGCCGGCGGCGACCTCGGTGACCGAGGCGTCGGCGCTGGTGGATTCCAGTGATCCGGTACCGCCGCCGTTCACGAACTCGAGCTCGGTCAGCTCGCGCACGGCCCGCACGACGGCTCCCCGCCGTTCGGCGAGCTCGGCGACCGACTGCGACTGCATCCAGTCGATCACCCGCCCGACCGCGAGGGCCTTGACCGGGTTGCCGCCGGGCCGGTTGCCGACCCCGGCGATCTGCGACTCGTAGGCCATCATCCCGACCAGTGCGAACCCGGGCCGGGCCAGGATCGCGCGGGCGAGGGCGGTGGCCTGCTCGACCGTTGCCACCGGCGACCGCCAGACCCCCAGCCGGCCGAGACCCGGCGCGGTGAAGGAGGAGTCGAGCTCGATCGCGACCCTCAGAGGCGGGCGGGAACCCGGCGACACGGCGCTGTCGATCAGGTCGAGGTGCTCGACGGAGTCGACCATGAGCGTCACCCGGCGGGCGAGGGTCTCGTCGGCGGCCAGCGCGCGGATCGCGGAGCGGTCGGCCGTGGGGTAGCCGACCACCACGTCCTCGACGCCGGAGCCGTCTCCCCGGTCGTCGGCCAGCCAGAGGGCTTCGGGGAGGGTGTAGGCGAGGATGCCGGCGTACCCGGGCAGCGCGAGCACCGCATCCTGCACCGCCCGCACCCGGATGGACTTGCTCGCGACCCGGATCGGCATGCCGCCGGCCCGCCGGAGCATCGACCGGGCGTTGTGCAGGAGCGCCTCGAGCCCGATCACGGCCACCGGGGCTTCACGGTCGGCGGTGGCCGCGGTCATCCCACGCCAGTAGCGCTGCTCGTCGCGCCAGATCGCGGGGCCGGCGGGCGCGTCGAGGTCGAGCCGCAGGGCGGCAGGGGTGCTGTCGGTCATCGGACGCTCCTCACGCGTGAGACGGCTGCCGCACCGGCGAGCCCGAAGACCGCCGACACGAGGAAGAGGGCGGGGAAGCCGCCCATCAGGCTGACGATCGCGGCACCGAGCAGCGGCGCCATGGCCTGCGGCACAGCGGTGGCGATGTTCATGATCCCCAGATCCTTGCCGCGGGAGGCCGGATCCGGCAGCACCTGGGTGGCGAGCGCCTGGTCGACCGAGAGGAAGCAGCCGTAGCCGAGCCCGAGCAGCCCCGCGGCGACCATGGTGACGGTGAGATCGGGCACGAAGGCGAGCAGGAGCGCCGCGAGCGCCTGCAGCACCGAGGCGACGAGCACGAACATCCGTCGGCGCGCCAGCTTGTCCGAGAGGGCGCCCGCGACGATCGAGGCCAGCACCACGAAGATCGTGTACACGACGATCAGCACGAGCAGGTCGTCCTCGGCGTTCGGGTCGCGGAGGCCGAACATCAGGAAGTAGAGCAGCAGGGTCGTGCCGAGCGCGTTGCCGATGTTGACGAGGATGCGGCTGAGCAGGGTCCAGCCGAAATCCGGATGCGCGACCGGGCTGACCCACATCCCCTCGACCAGCGCCTTCAGCGTCAGGGGCGGCCGATCCACCTTGTGCAGCCGGGCGTCCGGCATGACGAGGCAGAACGGCACGACCAGCACGATCAGCAGCACGGCGACGGCCGTGTAGCCGAGGAACTGGCCGGTGAAGAGGGTGGTCGCCAGCAGCACACCGAGGATCAGGCCGATCGCCTGGGGCGCCGAGATCCAGCTCGAGACGAAGCCGCGCTGGCCGACCGGCACCTGGTCGGAGATGGTGGCGGTCAGGGCGGCGGAGAGGATGCAGAAGCCCACGATCGCCAGGGTCCACCAGATCCCGACGCCGACGAGGCCGTCCTGGAGGCCGAGGAGGAACAGGGACAGGCCGAACAGGGCGGCTCCCCCGGCGATCCACGGGCGGCGGCGGCCGAAACGGGAGGTCGTGCGGTCGGAGAGGGCGCCGGTCACCGGGAAGGCGATCAGGGCGAAGACGCCCGCGATCGCCGAGATGACGCCGAACGCGACGACGTTCTCGGTCCAGGAGGCGGCTTCGAGGTGCTCCTCGACCTGCAGGGGCAGGAGCAGCTGGATGGGGGTGAGCTGCGCCATCCAGATGCCGAGCCAGGCGGCGCCGAAGAGGGCGATCCAGCCCCCGCCGACGCGCCGGCGGGGCTCGGCGAGCGCGGCGGGTGCGGTGGTGTCGGGGGTGGTGGTCTCGGGGGTGGCGGTCTCGTGCGCCGTCGCGTCGGGGCGCTGCGGACGCTCCGGGCCGCTCATGCGCGGCCCCCCAAGGTCCGCGACCCGTCAGTCGTGGTCGCTATTCGGGCCGGATAGCGACCAGAAGTGACGGGTCGAGGACCTTCGGCGGGGGGCTCGGCCGGGAGTTCGGCGGGGCGGGACTCGGCGGCCAGGGCTCGGGCCGCGAAGGCGATGGTCGCCCGGGCGCGGTCGTCGTCGGCATCGGCCAGCCAGGCCAGCACGATCCCGTCGGTGAGGGCGACCAGGTCGGCGGCGAGCTGACTCTCGGGGCGGCCCCACGTGCATCCGGTCACCGTCGACGCCGCGCGCAGCGAGGCCTCGGCGAGCGCCCGGTACCGCGCGTACTGACGGGCCGCGACCCCGGCCATGCCGGGCGTGCGCATCGCGTACTGGGTCAGTTCGAACATCGCGCGTTCGCGCTGCGGGTCGGCGCGCACCTGGTCGAAGAAGCGCAGCAGCCCCAGTTCGAGCAGGCCCGCGAGGTCGGCTCCCGGGGCCGCGGCCGGCACCTCGAGCACGACCTCCTGGTTCTCGACCACGACGTCGACCAGACGGGCCAGCAGCTCCTCGCGGGAGCGGAAGGCGTAGTGGAAGCTCGCGAGCTTCATGCCCGCCTCGTCGACGACCGCCCGGGTGGTGGCACCGGCCACGCCGGACCGGGCGATCACGGTGAAGGCGGCGGCGAGCAGGCGCTCGCGGCGCTCGGTGACCGGCATGTGCGCCATGCGGCTCCTCTCGGCCCGAGTGGGTCGGGCGTCCCAGTCGCGCCAGTATGGCCCAACGGCAGGGCCGGTGTACATGCTTCTCTCCGAATCTCATCCGAAAGCCGGGGCCCGGGTTGAGGGCTCGACGGGGCTTCTGCGTCAATGGTCGAGGTGTCGGCATCGCAGGACGTGAGGGATCGAGCGCCGTCGCGAGCCGGCGACGGTGCTGCGCGGCGACTCCGCCGGGTGCCGACGCGGCGGCCCGGCACCGCTCGCCGGTCGGCCTCGCTGCTGGCCGCCACCGCGCTCGTCGCGGGCCTCGCGGTCGCGGGCTGGGTGGGTTCGGATGCCGTGGGCGCGCGTGCCGCGGGGGTCACGGATGCGGCGGCGACCGAGACGCCTGCTTCGGCCGGCGTGACGGCAAGCGCCGACGCGTCCGCCTCAGCACCCGCGGACGCAGCTACCTCCGCCGGCGCACCCGCCTCCGCATCGGCCAATACGGCACCCGCCGCCGCCGACGCACCCGCCGCTGCTGACGCTTCCGCATCCGCCGACGCCGCCCCCGCTCCCGAGCCCTCCTCGGCACCCGCCAATTCCCCGGAGTCGTCACCGCCCTCGACCACCCCGCCCGCCGATCCGGCACCCGCCCCCGTCATCGACACCCCCGCCACGGGCGCCCTCGTCGCCGACTCCGTCGCGGTCAGCGGCACGGCGGCGCCCGGTGCCGAGGTGCAGATCCTCGTCGGCTCCTCGTCCGAGCCCGCCTGCATCGTGACGCCGGATACCGACGGCGCCTGGTCGTGCCAGGTCACCGGTCTGACGTCCTCCCCCTCCACCGTCGTGCGCGCCGTGCAGCTGGTGCCGGGCGCCGACCCGGTCAGCACCTCGGTGACCCTGCGCATCCTCACCGCCCCGGTTATCACCGGCGGACCTCGGGGCACCCTCACCAACGCCGTGGTCCAGGGCAGCGCCTACCCGGGCGCCACCGTGACCGCCACCGCGGCGGGCTTCTCGTGCTCGGGCACGGCCGACCCCTCGGGCGCCTGGTCGTGCGGGCTGGCAGGCGGCATCACCGACGGTCCGTACCAGGTGACCGCCTCCCAGTCCACGACCTGGAGCGGCGGCGCGGCCTCCCCCGCGAGCAGCCCGCTCGCGATCGTGGTCGACGTGACGGTGCCGCCCGCCCCCGTTCTGCTCTCGCCCGCCTCGGGAACCGCGGTCGACGCATCCGGCGCCCTCTTCTCGGGCACCGGGGAGGACGGCGCGACGGTCTCGGTCTTCGCCGGCGCCTACGTGCTCTGCGACTCCCCCGTCTCCGGCGGGGCCTGGTCGTGCGCCTCGACGGCCGTGCCGCCCGGCAGCTACTCGCTGGCCGTGCTGCAGCAGGATGCGGCGGGCAACGTCAGCGTGCAGAGCGGGCCGCTCACCGTGGTCTTCCAGGCGGCCGGCTCGGGGGCCTCCCCGAGCACGACCCCGTCCTCGCCCGGATCCCCGGCGGCGCCCTCGACCGCGGCCCCGTCGTCGCCCGCACCCGGATCCTCCGGCGGCGCCCCTGCGGACGGCGGCACGGGTTCCGTTCCCGGGACCGACGGCGGCGCCCCGGGCACCACCTCTCCGGCTCCCGGTCAGGATGCGGTGGTCCCGCCGTCCGCCCCGACCCCTGGCACCTGGACCGACGCCACCCGCTTCACCTCTTCGGTGCTGCCGATGCTCGGCGCCGGCACCCAGGGGCTGCTCTGGCTGGCCCTCGTCGTCGCCGTGCTCGTGCTGCTCCTCGTCGCGCTGCCGGCACGGCTGCTCGGCCGCGCGGTGGCCTCGCTCGATGCGCTCGGCCGGGGCGGCGTGCAGAGCGGCTCGGGGGGCGCCATGTCCTCCACGGGAGCCTCTCGCTCCGCGTCCGGAATCGGCGGCGGGACGCAGGCTGGCTCTCCGCACGCCAGTACGGCGGACACCGCGGCAATGCACTCAGGCAGGACGGCCGCCGGCACGATGAACGCCGGTAGCGCGCACATCGGCACCGCACACGCCGGCACTACGCATGCCGGCGCAACGCACGCCGGCGACCCCGCGACCGGCCCCGTCATGATCACGGCCGCCGCCGCGGCGGTCACGCGCTGGTCCGACCGGTGGTTCGGGCGCAACCGCGCGCGGCACGAGTACGAGTCCGGGCCCGACGTCACAGTCGCCCCGGCCGTGCGGGGCGGCGCCGCCGTGCTCGCCAGCGCCGCCGTCATCACGCTCTCCGGCCCCGTGCTCGGCCAACCGGCCTACCTGCGCCTGTTCGTCGCGGTCGTCGCGGCGGTGGTGACGGTGAACCTCGCGGCGACCGTGCTGCCCGCGCTCGTCGCCCGCCGGGTCTTCGCCGTCTCGTCGCGCGTGCGCATCCGGCCTGCCCTTCTCCTCGTCTCGGTCGCTCTGGCCCTGGTGTCGCGGCTCGCCGACCTCGAGCCCGCGCTCGTGTTCGGGCTGGTCGCCGGAGTGGTCGCCGTGCCCTCGGGCCGGGAGGCCCCGACGCGCGCCTCCCGCGCCGCGCTGACGGCCGACCGGGGTGCTCTCGCCGCGGTGCAGGTGCTGTGCCTGCTCGCCCTGGGGGTGGTGGCCTGGCTCGTCTCGACCGCGCTCGGCGGCGTCGGCGGGTCGCTCGGTGCGGGGTCGCCCGAGGTGTGGCTGGCCGCAGGCTCCGAGTTCAGCAACGTGATCGTGCTCGCCTCGTTCGGGTCGGCGTCGGTGCTGCTGTTCCCGGTCGCGCGCTCGAGCGGACGACGCCTGTTCGACTGGTCGCCCGTCTCGTGGGCGCTGCTCGCCCTGTGCGCGTTCGCCGGGGTCGCCCTGCTCTCGGTGTCGGGCTTCACCGCGCTCGGCGCCCTGCTGCCCCTGGTGCTGGCGGCGGGCTTCGCCGCCGTGAGCCTGTCGGTGTGGGTCTGGGTCAGATTCGTCGCGGTCGACGACGGCGACGAGGATGCCGACGAGGCCGGCGGCCGGTAGCGGATTTCGCGGTGTTACGTCGTCGTGACCGGGTCATCCGCATCCGTCTTAGGATCGAAACGTGACTGACGCACAGACCTCCGACCCGCGGCCCTCCGACCCGCGGCCCGAGGGCACCGAGCACGGCTTCGGTGCCGACCGATCGTTCGATCGCGGCCGTGCGGGCGAATCCGCGTCGTCCTCGCGACGCGACAGCAACCTGGTGCCTCACCCCAGCTCGGAGAACGTGGTGACCCCCGACGAGTTCAAGGCCGCGTTCCGCAACCACCCGGCCGGGGTCGCCGTGATCACGGCCGACGCCGGCGACGGCCCCGTGGCCCTCACCGCGACCTCGGTGTTCTCGGTAAGCGCCGAGCCACCGCTGCTGGTCTTCTCGGTCTCGGACCTCTCCTCGAGCACCCCGACCATCCGCAAGGCCGACACCGTCGTGGTGCACCTGCTGGGCGCCGGTCAGCTCGACATCGCCAAGCTCGGCGCCACCAGCGGCATCGACCGCTTCGCCGACACGTCGATCTGGACCCGGCTCCCCACGGGCGAGCCCTACTTCCCGGCCGCGCACGCCTGGATCCGGGGGCGCGTGGTGAACAAGATGGAGGCGGGCCGCTCGACCGTCGTCGCCGTGCAGGCCCTGGAGACCAAGGCCCCGCCCGCCGGGGATCCCTCGGCCGACGCCGCCGAGGCCGAGCCGCTGGTGTACCACAACCGCACCTGGCACCGCCTCGGGGCGCACTCGAAGATCGAGCTCTGACGATCGGGCTCTAGGGAGCCGCAGGCCCCAGCAGGTCGAGTGCGTCGTCGAAGCTGCCGACCGGGGTCATCAGCAGCCCCACGTCGGCCGCGAGCTCGTCGTCGTCGTTCTCGACCACGATCACCCGCGCGTTGGCCAGGCGGCAGACCCGGATCTTGTAGTTGATCGACACCCGCTCGCCGGGGCGCTGCTGCACGATCACGACATCGGTCGGGAAGGCCGGATCGGTGAGCAGCTGCCCGAGCGATCCCGCGGTGATGCGCACGTCGACGTCCGGGAGTCCGCGCAGGCGGGCCGCTTTCATATCGAGCATCGCGGCATCCGCGTCGAAGACACCCACCGTCACCGGACGGGTGGTCGTGCTCCCGGGTCTCGGGTCGGACATCGGCGTCTCCCAAGCGGTGTCCCGGAGGTCGGGAACTCCCTGTCCAGCGGTCTCGTCCCCGCTGAACTCCCACCGTACGTCGCCTGAGGGCAGGGCGCACTACCGAACCTGGGGCTGGCCGCCATCGCGCCGGCCTGCTAAGAATCGGCAGCGAAGCTGGACGCCAGCCCCCAGTGTCGCCGAATAATGGACGTGGCGCCCAGGACCTGCGAAGGTGCGGACAGAGCGGTGCACGATCCGAAAAGGTCTCGAACTGGGACGCCCTCTTCGATGGGGACGAGGTCGGGTCTATGCCCGGAACACGTGTACGTAGAACTTTCTTGATCGTGGCCGGTGGGCTGGCCGGATGCGCAGGGCTGGTCGCCGCCGGATCGACGACGTCGGCGCCGGTGAGCGCGGCCGACGCGCCCACGCAGATCGACCTGCTCACCGCGGGTGACTACAGCGTGCTCGCCGCGAGCAGCGTCACCAACACCGGCCCGAGCGTGCTCGACGGCTGGCTGGGTCTGAGCCCGCAGACCTCTGTCACCGGCTTCCCGCCGGGGATCGTACTGGGCGACGTGAACGTGGCGAACGACGCCGCCGCACTGGCGAAGGATCATCTCACCTCGGCCTACGGCGTCGCCGCCGGCCTCACCCCCACCGTCGGCGGGCTCGGCGACCTGGCCGGCCTCACGCTCACGCCCGGTGTCTACTCGGGCGGCGAGCTCTCGCTCAACGGGACCCTCACGCTGGCCGGCACGGCCGACTCGGTCTGGGTCTTCCAGGCCGCGAGCACCTTCAAGACGGGCGTCGGCAGCAGCGTCGTCCTCACCGGCGATGCCTCGATCTGCAACGTCTACTGGCAGGTCGGCTCGGCCGCGACACTCGGCGGATCCTCGACCCTGGTCGGAACGGTCATGGCCTCGGACGCGGTGACCGTGGGCAACGGCGCCACGGTGCAGGGGCGCCTCATGGCGCTGACGGCGGAAGTGACGCTCATCAACGACCGCATCACGGCCCCCGAGGACTGCCCGCCGTCGGTCATCAGCCCGGTCTTCACCGGCTCGAACCCGACCGGAGCAAGCGTCGGAACCTCGTACGAATACGACGTCACCGCGACCGGCTCGCCCTCGCCGACGTACACCGTGGCCTCCGGGGCCCTCCCCGCCGGCCTCGTCCTCGACTCCGACACCGGCAAGATCACGGGAACCCCGACCCAGACCGGCAGCGCGACCTTCACGATCACCGCGGCGAACGGCACGGGTCCGAATGCGGTGCGCGAGTACACGATCGACGTGCAGCCGGCCGTGGTCACCCCGCCGACGGGCGGCGGTGACACCGGTGGTGGTGGGGGCGGGACCGGTGGTACCGGGAACGGGGGCACCGGTTCTGGCGGCACCGGCGGCACGGGTGGCACCGGCGCTGGCGGCTCCGGCTCTGCCGGCTCGGGCGGCTCCGGCTCTGCCGGGGGCACCGGGACGGGCTCGGGGACCGGCGGAACCACTTCGGGCACCGCGAACTCGGGTCAGGGCTCAGGCCTGCTCGCCGCGACGGGCGCGGAATCCCCCTCGCCCCTGCTCATCGCGGGCCCCTTCGCCGCGATGCTCCTCGGCGCGGTGCTGGTGATCGCCCGCCGTCGCCGCGGCGACATCCGCGGCCGCCTCACGGCCCGCCGCCAGGGCTGACGGCACGGCCCCGGCTCAGGCCGGGGCCGGCTCAGGCCGAGCCAGCGCCAGGCGGTCTAGCTCCAGGCAGTCCAGCCTCCGGTGACTCCCGGCTCAATCCTCGTCGAGCTCGGGGTCCATCCCGGGGCGTACCGCCGCGTCGTCGCGCACGTCGATCCGCGTGGTCCCGTCCGAGGTCGTGGTGACGTCGATGCGCGGCGCCGCATCCTCCTCCGTCGATTTCGGGGCCGCGGTCAGCTGGTCGTGACGCTTCTGGTCGTGGTCTCGTTCATCCATGGTCCCAGCCTGGCCCCCCGGGGTCGGAACCGGGCGGATGTCGGCGGCACGACCTACGCTCGGCATGCGCGGGCCGGCGCGCTCCCTACGAGAAGAGGAGCCCCGAGTGCCCGAATGGCATCCCGTCCAGGCCGTCATGCCGATCGAGTTCTACTATCCCCGGCCCGGCACACCCGAGCCCTTCGCGATCATCCGCTGGGTCGACGTGCGTCTGGAGGGTGCGCCGGTGTCGCGGTGGCGCACGGTCACCTACGACGAGCCGCGCCGCCTGCTCGGCGACGGGTACTACGAAGAGCTGGCCGATGCCGCCCTGGCCTGCCACAAGCTCGCGGTCGCGGCCGCCGTGCCGGCGGCGCTCAACGTGACCCGTCGCTGAACCCCGCGCGGGCGTCCAGCCCGATGTCGGTGGCTGATGAGACGATCTTCGGATGGGAACCTTCACCTACGCCGGCACCACCGAGGTCGGGATGGACGACCGGGCGCTGGCCCACCTGCAGATCGTCCTGGTCAACCGTCTGCGTCGCCACGAGAGCTGTGCGGTCACCTGGAACGCCGAGAGCGGAACCGGTCGCGAGACCGTCTGGGTGGCGCCGCACGTGGCGCTCCGGTTCTCGTTCGCCGACCGCGACAGCATCGGCCCGATCAACCGCGGGTGGATCGACGAGCTCACGGCGGGCGCGAGCCGCGGCGACCTGCGCCTCACCGCCGAGCCCCAGGCGGCCGCGTCGACGGCGGCGTCCGGCTCGTAGCAGTCTGAAACCCGGCGCGTCTGCCCATTGGCATCGCGCCCCGAGCGCCCTATGCTCACCACATGATGGGGATCATGGTGAACGCCCGCACCGCACGGGTGCACGAACTGCTCGACGAGTCCGGCACGCTCCTGGCGACGGCCTTCCATTCCGAAGACGGCTGGCACCTCAAGCACGCCAACCGTCACGACCGGCACGCCTGGCAGGGTCCGTTCGCGACGCTCGAGGATGCGGTGGACCAGTTCGCGCCCATCAGCGCGACGGGCGCGATCGCCGGCCTCGTCCGCTGACCCGCGGCCCGCGGCCCGCATCCAGTCGGGGGTGCCGTCCGCGTTCGTGCAGCGGCTGCCCCGCGTCGAGCGTGAATCGGGGCGGCGACCTACGCTGAACGCATGACCACACCTGCCATGACGCCGGACCCCTCCGTCTTCCGGGCGTAGATCGACGCCATCGACGCGGCTCACCCGCTCCGCACGCCCTGGCACTACGACCAGAGCGTCACCGGCCCTCGTCTCGACCGCCTCGACGCGAAGACCGCCTACCTCGTCGACTACATCGAGTACCTCGAGCGCCGCCTGGCCGCCCTCGAGTCCCGCCCACCGGCCCCCTGACCCCGCCGGGAGCCCAGCCCGAAGCTGCTCAGGGCGTTCCGACCTCGCCCGGACGAGGTCGATCGGATTCGAGCAGGGCCCTCAACTCGGCGATCTCGCTGGCGAGGATTCGCATGTCCCGGCGAGTCACCGCAGCATCCTCTTCGTCCCGCAGCGCGACCCGTTCGACGATCCACGAGGCGATCGTGGCGGTCACCACACCGAGGAGGGCGATTCCTCCGAGCATCAACCCGACCGCGATCAGGCGGCCTTCGAAGGTCACCGGTGAGTAGTCGCCGTAGCCCACGGTGGTGATCGTCACGAAGGCCCACCAGATGGCGTCGCCGAACGAATTGATGGTCGAGTCGGGGGCACCTCGCTCGGATTCGAGGACCGCGAGCGACGCGACGAACACGAGCAGGGTGGACGCCCCGGCGACGTAGACGACGACGCGGCCTCGGAACGCGTTGCCCGCCGTCCTGTTCAGGATCGTCAGGAGTGTGAGCAGACGCAGCAGTCGAAGGGGACGGAACATCGGGAGCACCACGATGAGGAGGTCGAAGATGTGGCGGAAGAACCAGCGCCACCGGTCGCGGGCGAGGATCAGGGTCACGACGTAGTCCACCAGGAACACCACCCAGGTCGCGGTGATGAGGGTGTCCGTCAGTTGCTCGGCGGGCCCGGTGAGATCGCCGATGATCTCCCATGCATACGCGGCCAGGAAGAGAAGGGCGACCGCAGCGAGCGGCCATTCGGTGAGGCGGCGCCATCGTTCTTGCGTCATGCGGGAACTCTAGCCGCGCGCGGTCGAGGTGCCGCCTCGTTAGGGTGGTCGTGGAGGGGGTGGCCGTGTTGTCGAAATGGCTGGAGCACCAGGGTGCGCGGGTCGCGGTACTCGGTGGCTCGGTGCTGGTCGTGGTGATCGGTCTCGCCGTCCTCCTGATCGGAAGCACCCTGGCCTCGGTCGCCCAACGCGGCGATGCAGCAGATGGAGCCCCCGGAGACGCCTTGATGATCGTCGGTCTGGTCGTGGCCCTCCTGGGCGTCGCGATGCCGATCGCCCTCATCGTCGCGAGGACAATCTCGCGACGGCGCGCCCAGCGGTAAACACGCGGTCCGAAGCAGGCCGAGGCCATGCTGGCCTGTGCCTGTGCCTGTGCCTGTGCGGGGGCGAGGGCATAGCGCATCCGGGGGTGGGGTTCCAGGGGCGGGCGCGGGTGGGCGGGTGAACAGCGGATGACGGGATCGGGCGCGATCGGATGATTCTCCGAGGGGGCTGTAAACGCGATATGAATTCTCACAGGACGTGACCCGGCGGGATCCGGCGCGTCGATAGCGTGAGCGGCGTCGTCTGCAGACCCCGCGCAGACGGCCCCATCCTCGGCTCCTGCCGTCATTCCCGAAGGACCCCCCTCGTATGAAGAGCGATCAGCTCCTCGGCGCTTTCACGCGCCTGAAACCGCGCACCGCACTGGTGGCGGGCGGCCTCGCGGCCGTCGTCGCCCTCGGCACACTCGGCGGGGGGATCGCCTACGCCGCCGGCGGACTGAACCCGCCGCCCGTGAACCCCGCGGTCGTGCATGTGGCATCCGCCGTCCCCGACCGCGTCATCCTCACGCCGACCGAGACGCCCGCGCTGACGCAGAACGTCTCGTGGCGCACCTCGACCGACGTCACCGCTCCGCAGGTGCAGGTCGCCGCCATGACCGCGGGCCCGGTGACGGCATCGACGACGATCTCGGCCGTGTCGACCACCGAGTTCGCCACGGACCTCGGCTACCGCATCAAGTACCACACCGCCACGCTGACGGGCCTGACGGAGAAGACGGCCTACCTCTACCGCGTGGGAGACGGCGAGACCTGGAGCGAGTGGCTCGAGTTCGAGACCGCCGCCACCACCGCCGAGCCGTTCTCGTTCATCGTGCAGGGCGACGCCCAGAACGACGTCAAGTCGTACGCCTCGCGCGCCTTCCGCGCGGCCACCGAGGCGCGCCCCTACGCCAAGGCCGTCGTGCACCTCGGCGACCTGATCGACACGGATGTCGCCGACGCCGAGTGGGGCGAGTGGTTCGGCGCGGCCGGCTTCTCGAACGCCTACATGAACATCATCGCGGCCCCCGGCAACCACGAGTACTACCCCGGACCGGAGCTCACCCGCTACTGGGGCGCGCAGTTCGAGTACCCGCGGAACGGCCCGGCGCAGACCGCGACCGTGAAGCAGATGTTCGACGAGAACGTCTACTACGCCGACATCCAGGGCGTGCGCTTCATCACCCTGAACGCCAACTACGCCTACGGCGACATGCTCGCGCAGCAGACCGAGTGGCTCGACCAGGTGCTCGCGACGAACCCGAACAAGTGGACCGTCGTGGCCTTCCACCAGCCCGTCTTCTCGGTGACCTCGGGCCGCGACAACGCCTCCATCCGCGAGGCCTGGCTGCCGCTGTTCGAGAAGTACAACGTCGACCTCGTGCTGCAGGGCCACGACCACGCCTACGGTCGCGGCAACCTCTTCTCGAACGAGCAGAACCTGCCGGCGGGCGCCGACCCGAAGACCAGCCAGACCGGCCCGGTCTACCTGGTCACCGTCGCGGGGCCGAAGATGTACGTCCCGGATCCGCTGAACGACAACAACTGGATCAAGAACGGCGCCGACCTCAAAAGCATGAACCGCGACACGCAGATGTACCAGACGGTCGACGTCGTGGGCGACAAGCTCCACCTCGAGAGCCACACGGTCACCGGCGACCTGTTCGACGCCTTCACCATCACGAAGGGCGGCGACGGCCAGAAGCTGGTCGTCGACGAGACCGAGGCCTGGACCTCGGGGCCGGGATCGAGCCGCGCCGACATCGGCGCCCCCGAGCGGCCGGTCGCCGTGGTTCCGGGTGGCGACACCGGGACGCCGACCCCGACGCCGACGCCGACGCCTGAACCGACCGAGACGCCGACGCCGACCCCGACTCCTGAGCCGACCGCTACCCCGACGCCCGAGCCCACCGCGACACCCGAGCCGACGACAAGCCCCGAGCCCTCTCCGACGCCCGAGCCCACCGCGACACCCGAGCCGACCACGAGCCCCGAGCCCACGACGAGCCCCGAGCCGAGCACGACCCCCGAGCCCACCGCCACCTCGACCCCCGACCCCCAGCCGACCGAGAACCCGACCCAGCCGAAGCCCGAGGCCAAGCCCACGGCAATCGAGCTCTCGGCCACCGGGATCGCCGCCGGCGGGTCGCTCGACCTCAAGGGCGGCGGCTTCTGGCCGAACGAAGACCTCGAGATCACGTTGCACTCCGACCCGATCGAGCTCGGCTTCCCGAGCGCCGACGCGAACGGCGCGTACTTCTTCACCGCCCACATCCCGGCCGGGGTCGCACCCGGCCAGCACACCATCGTCGTGCGCGGCCTCGAGTCGGGTGCATCCCAGTCGGTGGCCATCACGATCCTCGCCCCGGGTTCGGCATCGACCGGGGTCAAGGATTTGGCGAGCACCGGCTTCAACGCCGGCGGTCTCCTGATCGCCCTCGCGGGAGCCGCCATGCTGGCCGGCCTCCTGGCGCTGTTCGTCGTGTACCGCCGCCGCCAGGGTGACGTCGCATGATCCGGCCGCTCACCGCATCCGCTCACGAACCGGACGACGCGCGCCGACCGAACGGCCCGCGCACCCCGCACGCACGACCCGAACCGAAAGGCCGTCATTCCATGACGAAACTGTCCCCGCGAGGCCGCGGCCGGCGGCTGCTGGCGGGCATCGCCACCGCCGCCGTCGCCGCCGCGCTGCTCACCCCGGCGCTGGGCGCGGCCCCGGCGGCCGAAGCGGCCACCGTGACGCCGCTCGTGCAGCACGGGCCGTCCGTGGTGCCCGACCGCATCGTCCTGACGCCGAACGGCGATCTCGCCACCTCGCAGGCCGTCACCTGGCGCACCTCGAAGGGGGTCACCACCGCCAAGGCCGAGTACCGTGAAGCCACGGCCACGCCGTATCCGACCGGCATCAAGACGGTCAACGCCGCGGTGAACAAAGACCTCACCACGGCGAACTACGACGAGTCCTTCCACACCGTGAAGTTCACCGGCCTCACCCCGGACACGCAGTACCAGTACCGCGTGGGCGACGGCACCAACTTCAGCGAGTGGCAGCACTTCACCACGGCGTCGGCCACGGCGGATCCGTTCTCGTTCATCTACCTCGGCGACGTGCAGAACGGCATCAAGTCCGACGCGAGCCGCGTCATCCGCAACGCCTTCCGCGACCGTCCGGACGCCTCGATCGTGCTGCAGGCCGGCGACCTGATCGACGACGCCAACGACGACAGCCAGTGGGGTGAGGTGTTCGACGCCGCCGGCTACCAGTTCGGCACCCAGAACTTCCTGGCCGCGGCGGGCAACCACGAGTACGAGGGCGAGCAGCTCTCCACCCAGTGGCAGGCCCAGTTCGCCTACCCGCAGAACGGCCCCACCGACCCCACGGTGCAGGCGCTGCTGAAGGGCACGGTCTACTACAACGACTACCAGGGCGTGCGCTTCATCTCGCTGAACAGCAACATCACGGATGCGTCGGCCCTCGCCGTGCAGACCGCGTGGCTGAAGGCGACCCTCGAGTCGAACCCGAACAAGTGGACGGTGGTGTTCTTCCACCACCCCGTGTTCTCGCTCGACGAGGGGCGCAACAACCGCGCCATCCGTGAGGCCTGGCTGCCGCTGTTCGAGGCGAACAACGTCGACCTCGTGCTGCAGGGCCACGACCACAACTACGGGCGCGGCAACACGAACGCGGCCGAGCAGGGCAACCCCACGACCTGGAACTCCGAGCTCAACTACGACGGCCCGGTCTACGCCGTGTCGGTCGTGGGCTCGAAGATGTACAGCGGCGCGGGCCCCCGTCTCTGGACCGAGAACGGTGCGCATCTGAAGAAGCTCGAGGGCGGGGTGGAGCTGTACCAGCTCATCGACGTCGCGGGCGACACCCTCCGCTACGAGTCGCGCACGGCCGACGGCCAGTACTTCGACGGTCTCACGATCGTGAAGAACACCGCCGGCAAGGCCGTGACCGACGACGAGAAGCCCCAGGTCATCAACCCGTCGAACCCCGGCGGCCCCTGCCTCGGCTGCAACCCGAACCCCGACCCGGGCGGGCCCACCGATCCCACCGACCCGACCGACCCCGGCACCCCGGCCGACGTCGACTACGAGGTCGTCTCCTCGCTCGACTCGGTGAACACGTCGAACGCCTCCCTCCCCGCGGGCTCCGCCTACTCGGAGTCGAGGGACCTGCTGTACCTGGGCGACCAGAACGGCCGGAACATCTTCGAGGTGGATCCGGACACCGACGAGGTGAAGCGCACGATCACGCTGCCGGAGAACATCCGCGACCTCGGCATCGACGACGCGAACCAGCTGCTCTACGTCGGCCAGCAGAACCGCAACTGGGTCGTGGTCTCGACTGCGGATGCGACCTTCGGCCAGGTCGTGCGCGGACCGTACTCGTTCATCGAGTCGAACCGCTCGATCGACGTCGACCCCGTGCACGGCTACGTCTACGGCGCCGTCCCCTCCCGCGGGATCGAGGTGCTCGACATGAACACCGGCGCCTCGCTCGGCGTGGTCGACGGCACGGCCGGCGCCTACTACGTGGCGGCCGACACCGCGAAGGGCTACGTCACCGCGGCGTACTTCGAGGAGGTTCCGGATGCGGTGCAGGTCGCGACCTTCGACGCCACCAAGGGCTTCGATCAGGTGTGGGAGAAGGCGACCCGGGTGAACGCCCGTCAGGTCGACGTCGACTCCACCAACGGTCTCGTCTACGTCGGTTACACGGGCACCGCGATGGGATCGGGCGGCTTCACCGTGCTCGACCTCGCCACCGGCGACCAGCGCGGCGACTTCGCCGACCCGGCGTACGGCAAGGACGGCTACGGCATCTCGGTCGACGAGGAGCACCAGCGGGTGTTCGTCTCCAACCGCGACTTCCGCCTCAACCCCCCCGGCTCGGAGCTCGACGCCGTTGCGGTCACCGTCTCGAAGCGCATCCTGGGGGCGGGCTACGACTACGACGTCACCGGATCGATCGACGTCGTGAACAAGACGAACGCGTCCCTCCCCGCCGGCTCCGCCTACTCTCAGGCGAAGAAGAGGCTCTACCTGGGCGACCAGAACGGGCGGAACATCTTCGAGCTGAACCCCGACACGAACGAGATCGCCCGCACGATCACGCTGCCGGAGAACATCCGCGACCTCGGTATCGACGACGCGAACCAGCTGCTCTACGTCGGTCAGCAGAACCGCAACTGGGTCGTCGTGTCGATTGCGGATGCGTCGTTCGGCCAGGTCGTGCGGGGCCCGTACTCGTTCATCGAGTCGAACCGCTCGATCGACGTCGACCCCGTGAAGGGGTACGTCTACGGGGCGGTGCCGTCGCGCGGCATCGAGGTGCTCGACATGAACACGGGCGCCTCGCTCGGCGTGATCGGCGGCACGGCCGGCGCCTACTACGTGGCCGCCGATCCGGCGCACGGCACAGTGGCTGCGGCCTACTTCGCCGAGGTTCCGGATGCGGTGCAGGTCGCCACCTTCGACGCGAACGACGGATTCGGCCTCGACTGGGAGAAGGTCACCCGCGTCAAGGCGCGCCAGATCGACTACGACTCCAAGAACGGGCTGCTCTACGTCGGCTACACCGGCACCGCGGCGGGTTCGGGCGGGTACACCGTGCTGGACTCGGCCACCGGAGCGCAGCTCGCCGACTACGCCGACCCGGCGTACGGGAAGGACGGCTACGGCATCTCGGTGGATGAGGATCGCCAGCGGGTGTTCGTGTCCAACCGCGACTTCCGTCTCAACCCGCCCGGCTCGGAGTCGGCCTCGGTGGCGGTGACGATCAGTCAGCGGCGCGGCATCGAGGCGCCGGTCGACCCGACCGACCCGACCGACCCGACCGACCCCACCGACCCCACCGATCCTGGGCCTCCGGTGGGTTCGGAGTACACGGCCACGGCGCTGAAGGCGATCCCGTCGGCGACCGACAACGCGGATCTCGACACCAAGCCGGTCGGCTCGGTCGTCGACTCCCGCACCGGTCACCTGTTCGTGGGCAACGAGCAGCGTCCGGCCCGCGTCGTCGAGATCGATCCGGCCACCGACACCGTGGTCAAGACCCACGCGATCGCGGGCGCCGAGACCGAGGGCGTGCGAGATGTCGCGATCGACGCCGCGAAGAACGAGCTGTACGTCGCCTACGGCGCCTCGTGGACGGTCGTCGACCTCGCCACGGACGCCGTCAAGCGCGGGCCGTTCGCCTTCGGTGCGAACGTGAGGGGCATGGACGTGGATCTCGCCACGGGCCGCGTGTTCGGAGCCCTGCGCGGCACCGGGTTCACGGTCATGGACGCGAACACGGGTGCGCCGATCACGGTCGTGACGGCCGAGGGCACGACCTGGAGCTCGCACGGCATCGCCGTCGACTCCAAGGCCGGTCGTCTCTACCTCACGAACAACGACAGCCCGACCGCGACCGAGGGCGTGCGGGTCTACGACCTCGCGAGCTTCGCGATGCTGCAGACGCTCTCCGTGTCGGCCCCCGACTACCGGTCCGTGGCCGTCGATCCCGAGGCGGGCCGACTGTATCTCGGGCACGCGTCGAGCACCTTCGACGGCAGTGGTGTCCGCATCCTGAAGACCGCCGACCTGAGCGAGGTGGCGAACTACACCGCTCACGCCTACGGCAACAAGGTGTACGGCATCGCGGTGGATCCGAAGCTCGGCAAGGTCTACGTCTCGGCGCGCGACCGCTACCCCACGGGGATCGTCGCGCTCCAGCGGGCCCGCTAGCCCGCACCCCCAGAACCGCGTCGGCCCCGGGCCGGCGCGGTTCTGCGTTGCACCACACCTCGCCCGATTCTCGGCCTTGCCGCCCAAATTCGACAGGTGTTGTGCGAGACTGATGATTCCACCGCATCGGGGGTCGTCATGCGAAATCGATTCGTTCTGGCCGCGGCGCTGTCCGCCGCGTTCCTTCTCAGCGGGTGCACCAGCGCATCCGTGCCGCCCGCCGCCGAGGTTCTGCCCGCCACGCAGACCCCGGTGCCCACGCAGACCCCGGTGCCCACGCAGACCCTGGCGCCTACGCAGACCCCGGAAGTGGATCCCTCCCCCGCGGCCGTAGGTGGCTCGATCGCGCAATGGGCCAGCGCGATGGCGGGAGCTCGAGTGTCACTCGACTCCTGCGCGGCGGGCTGGGACGACGCGGGATGCAGCGTCGCGGCCATCGACACCTTCGCCTGCAACGCAGCCCTCACAGCGGGGGGCTTCGTCGCCGACGCCGTCGACGATCTGGTCACCGGACCATCGACCGAGACGAGCACCACCTACCTGGGCCGGCCGCCGGCCGAGATCGCCGATCTGTACGACACGACCCTCCGCGCGGCCGCGGCACTGACGAGCGCCGGCGAAGACTGGAGAAGCGCCAGCTGCGCCGAACCGCGAGGTGACTGCCCTGCTCTGGCCGCCGAGTTCACGCGACAGGTGGACGCGTTGGGCGATCAGTTCGACGCCTGGGAGCCGTACCTGTAGGAAGGGGGTACCCCCAGAGGGACTCGAACCCTCACTGAAACGATTTTAAGTCGTCTGCCTCTGCCGATTGGGCTATGGGGGCGTGCCATCCCACCGTAGGGCACGCGACGCAGAGAACGCCCCGAGCCGGTGGCTCCGGGGCGTTCTCCGTGACGCGGATGCGCGGTGGTGGCGCGCGGCCAGCAGCGGTGGGCCGCTACTTGGCCTTGGCCTTGGTCTTCGGCGCCGTCTTGGGCGCCTCGGGAGCCGAGTCGGTCGCCGCGACGCCGTTGACCTCGGCGGTGGCCGCGGGCTCCGAGCTGTGCGAACCGGGCAGCTGCGGGTTCGGCGTCGCCGGAGCGGCCTCACCGGAGGTAGCCGGCGCAGCCGCAGCCGCCGGCGCCACGGCCGGAGCCGCCGCACGCGGACGCGCCGCGAACTCCTCGAAGGCCGCACGCGGGTGAACGCGCGCCTCGAGCGAGACGTTGTCGCGGCCGAGGAAGAAGTTGTTCACCCAGCCCCAGATGACGCGGAACTTGCGCTCCCACGACGGCATCGCGAGACCGTGGTAACCGCGGTGCGCGAACCAGGCCGGGAGGCCCTTGATCGCGAGCTTGCCCGACTGGAAGACGCCGACACCGAGGCCGAGACCCGCGACCGCGCCCATGTTCTTGTGGTAGTAGTCCTTGACGCCCTCGCCGCGCAGGTCGGCCACGATGTTCTTCGCGAGCAGCTTGCCCTGACGCACGGCGTGCTGGGCGTTCGGCACGCAGTAGCCGCCGACGCCGCCGCCCGTGAGGTCGGGCACGGCCGACACGTCACCGGCGCCCCAGGCGCCCTCGACGATGCCGTCGTCGCCCTCGACCCGCAGGTCGGCGCGCACGCGGAGACGACCGCGCTCCTCGATCGGGAGGTCGGAGTTCTTGATGTCCGGCGTGGCCATGACACCCGCGGTCCAGATGATCGTGTCCGACTCGAACGACTCACCGGTCGAGAGCTCGATCACACCGCCGACCGCCGACTTCAGCTGGGTGTCGAGGTGGATCTGCGCGCCGCGCTCGGCCAGGTTCTTGATCACCCAGAGCGAGGTCGGCAGGCTGACCTCGGGCATGATCCGGCCCATCGCCTCGATCAGGTGGAAGTGCGTGTCCTCGAACCCGATCTCGGGGTAGCTGTCCAGCAGCGCCGAGACGAACGAGCGCAGCTCGGCGAAGACCTCGATGCCCGCGAAGCCGCCGCCGACGACGACGACGGTCAGCAGACGGTCGCGCTCGGGGCCGGCCGGCAGCAGCGCCGCCTTGTCGAAGTTGGTGAGGATGCGGTCGCGGATCGCGGTCGCCTCCTCGATCGTCTTCAGGCCGATCGCCTCATCCGCGACACCCGGGATCGGGAAGGTGCGCGAGACGGCGCCCGCGGTGACGACGATCTGGTCGTACGTCTCCTCCCACGGCTCGCCCGCACCCTCGACCGGCGTGATCGTCGCGGTCTTGGTGGCGTGACTGATGTGCGTGACCCTCGCCGCGATGACCCGCGTCTTCTTGAGGTGGCGGCGGATGCCGACGACCGCGTGACGCGGCTCGATCGACCCGGCGGCGACCTCGGGGAGGAAGGGCTGGTACGTCATGTAGGGCAGCGGGTCGACGACGGTGACCTCGGCCTCACCCGCGCGGAGCCACTTCTCCAGCTTCCAAGCGGTGTAGAAACCGGCGTAGCCGCCGCCGACAATCAGGATCTTGGGCACAGTGAAACGATCTCCTCAGTACAGGGGCCTGGATACAGGCTACTACCTCCGCAGCAGCCCCTTGAAATGCGCGACGGCTCCGAGAGCGAATGTCGCAACGAGGATGAGGAACCCGAGCAGGAGCCCCAGCGGCACCGCCCAATGAATCAGACTGTACACCCCCGGGCTCGGCTCCACGGCCACCGGCGTGGGCCCCTGCCCGCCCGCGGCCGGCTGCCCGTCCGCGGGGTCGGTGGGCGGCGGGATGACGAGGGTGTCGATCGAGTCGGTGCTCGAGGACGGCCGGTAGGTCGCGATCCACGCCTTCAGGTCGCCGATCGGGTTGGCCGTGACGGTCGGCACCTTCGCGTCGACCGCCCCCACGGCGTCGATCAGCCCGTAGCCGTAGATCGGCCCGGGCACCGGCGAGCCCTTCGCGGTCGCCGTGGCGACGATGCGGTTGATCACGTTGTTCGCGTCGAGCTCCGGATGCGCGGCCTTCACGAGCGCCGCCAGCCCGCTCACCAGCGGCGCGGCTCCCGAGGTGCCGTCCCAGATGACGTAGCCGCCACCCGGCACCACGCCGACCAGCTGTTCGCTGGGCGCGGCCACCGCGATCGTGATGCCCTGCGAGGACGCGTCGAAGCTGGCGTCGCCGGCCTTGTCGACGCCGGCCACCGCGACGACCCCCGGGATGGTCGCGGGAGCCCCGACCTCGTTGGTGCCGCTCCCCCGGTTGCCGGCGGCCGCCACGACGACGACCCCGTGGTCGAAGGCGTAGGAGAACGCCTCGTCCCAGCTCTCCGGCCAGTCGAGGCTGTTGCGGGTCAGGGACATGTTGATGACGTCGGCCCCGTGGTCGACCGCCCAGCGCACGGCCTTGGCGATCTGGGCGTCGGAATCGACGGATCCCTCGCCGAGGGCCACGGAGATGGAGAGCAGCGACGCCTCGGGGGCCACCCCGAGAACGCCGTTGCCCGAACCGGTGCCGCGGCCCGCGATCAGCGAGGCGACCATGGTGCCGTGCTCCGAGCTGTCCCCCACCGGCTTCTGCCCGTCGGGCGAGCCGACGCCGGACATGTCGGTGCCGTCGACGACCGCGCCGCGCAGCTCGCGCACGCTCCCGTCGACGCCGGTGTCGATGACCGCCACCGTCGCGCCCTTGCCGCGGGTGGTGTCCCACGCATCCGTGAAGCCGTACCCGGAGAGCCAGTACTCGGCCGACCGCACCTCGTCGGCGTGCGCCGAAGCGGTCGGCGCGACCGTGGCGGAGGCCCCGAGGGGCAGCACGACGACCGCGCCGACCACGGCCACCACGAGGGCGGCGCGCTGGACGGCACGGGTGGTCATCAGAGCTCGATCGCGTAGTCGACGCACTCGCACACGAGCGGCGACCAGTCGCCGCGCTCGAGGGCGAGGTCACCGATCGGGTTGACGCCGGGGCCCGCCGCGAGGGCGTGCGCGGCCAGGGCGTGCAGGCACTTCACCCGGCTGGGCATGCCCCCGGCCGAGATGCCGGCGATCTCGGGGACGTCGCCGAACGTCGAACGGTCGGCGAGATAGGCCTGGTGGGCTGAGTGGTAGGCGGCGGCGAGCTCGTCGTCGGCCAGCGCATCCTGGAACTCGACCATCACGTGCTCGGCCTCGAGGTCGCTCATCGCCGCGGTCGCTGCCGGGTGCGACAGGTAGTAGAGGGTGGGGAACGGCGTGCCGTCGGCCAGCCGCGGGGCGGTGGCGACGACGGTCGGGTTGCCGCAGACGCAGCGCGCCGCGATGCCGAGCACGTTGCGCACGGGCCGGCCCAGCTGCGCCGACGCGACCGCGAGGTCGCGCTCGCTCGCGGGTTCGAAGGGCGGGGTGGTCATGGAACTCCTGGGGGTCAGCCGGTGGGCGCGGCGGGCTGCTGGTCGGTCGGCTGCTGGTCGGTCGGCTGCGGATCGGTGGGCTGCTGGCCGGCGGGCTGATGATCGGCGGGCAACTGACCGTCGCCCTGCAGCTCCGCGGGAGTCTGGGTCGACAGGCCCGCCGTCATCCCGGAGGAGAACAGCGACGACAGCCAGTCGACGTCGGTGGTGCTGATCGTGTCGCTCACGCCGCTGGGCGCATCATCGGCCGCCGGCGGCAGGTCGTCGACGATCAGGAAGCTGGTCTCGCCGGGCATCACGTAATAGAGCCGGTCGCGGGCCTCGGCCTTGATGTAGGCCGGGTCGCTCCAGCGGGCGATCTCGTCCGTCAGGTCGTTGTTCGCCTGTGTACGGTCGTCGACGGCCGCGTGGAGCGCGGCGAGCTGCTGGCGCTGCTCGATGTAGACCCTCAGGCCCGGCGCGATGATGACGACGAACATCACGATCACCACGAACATCAGCACGGTGAACCCCGAGAAGCGGATGCTGCGCAACCAGTTCGCGGGGGTGGCCGGAGACGCCGAATGCGGCAGCGCGACCGGCACCCGCGCTGTGCTGCGGGATGTCGGGGGGCGCTGCCGCATCGGAAACCTCTGGCTCTGGCGCTCCGGGATGGAGCGGCTGTTACGCGGTGAACCGGGGGAACGCGCCGCGACCGGCGTAGACCGCCGCCTCGGCGAGCTCCTCTTCGATCCTCAGCAACTGATTGTACTTAGCCACGCGCTCGCTGCGGGCAGGCGCACCGGTCTTGATCTGGCCGGCGTCGGTCGCCACCGCGAGGTCGGCGATCGTCGTGTCCTCGGTCTCACCGGAGCGGTGGGAGAGGATCGCGGTCATGCCGGAACGCTGCGCGAGCGCCACGGCGTCGAGCGTCTCGGTCAGCGTGCCGATCTGGTTGACCTTCACGAGGATCGAGTTGCCGGTGCCGCGGGCGATGCCGGTGGCCAGGCGCGAGGGGTTGGTGACGAACAGGTCGTCGCCGACCAGCTGCACCTTCGAGCCGATCTCGGAGGTCAGGTGGGCCCAGCCGTCCCAGTCGTCCTCGTTCAGCGGGTCTTCGATCGAGACCAGCGGGTAGTTCGCGACGAGGTCGGCGTAGTAGGCCGACATCTCTTCGGCCGAACGCTTCTGACCCTCGAAGTTGTAGACGCCGCCGTCGAAGAACTCCGACGCCGCGCAGTCGAGCGCGAGCGCGACGTCTTTGCCGGGCGTGAAGCCGGCCTGGGTGATGGCCTGCAGGATGAGGTCGAGCGCCTCGCGGTTGTTCGGCAGCTCGGGGGCGAAGCCGCCCTCGTCGCCGAGGCCGGTGGACAGGCCCTTCGACTTCAGCAGCGACTTGAGCGAGTGGTAGGTCTCGACGCCCCAGCGGAGGGCCTCGGAGAAGGTCTCGGCGCCCAGCGGCACCGCCATGAACTCCTGGATGTCGACGCCGGTGTCGGCGTGCGCGCCACCGTTGACGATGTTCATCAGCGGCACCGGGAGGACGTGGGCGTTCGGGCCGCCGACGTAGCGGAACAGGGGCAGGTCTGACGAGTCGGCCGCCGCGCGGGCCACGGCGAGCGAGACGCCGAGGATGGCGTTCGCGCCGAGGCGCTTCTTGTTGTCGGTGCCGTCGAGCGCGATCATCGCGCCGTCGACCAGGCGCTGATCGGTGGCGTCGAAGCCCTCGATCGCCGGGCCGATCTCGTCGATGACGGCGTCGACCGCCTTCTCGACACCCTTGCCGAGGTACCGGCCCTTGTCGCCGTCGCGCAGTTCGTACGCCTCGAAGGCGCCGGTGGAGGCGCCGGAGGGGACGGCGGCCCGCGAGACCACTCCGTCGTCGAGCAGAACCTCGACCTCGACGGTCGGGTTCCCTCGGGAGTCCAGAATTTCGCGAGCGCCAACGGCTTCGATGAGTGCCACGGGTGGTTTCTCCTCAGATATCAGGCAAAAGTCGGGCCGCGATTCCCGCGCGCCCGCCGGGGGTCAGTCTACCGAGTCGCGCCCGATGGCCTGCATGACGGCCACGGTCCGGAGCAACCAGTCGGTGAATTCCTCGGCGGTGTCGGTCTCGAGCGGGCGGTGCAGGGCGCAGTCGACGGCGGACATCACGAGGGTCACCGCGAGCTGGGCGCGCAGCGGCGAGGTGCGCTCCTCGGCCAGCTCGACGACGTCGGCGCGGAGGTCGGTCGCGAACTTGATGATGTCCGGCGCCACTTCGGGGCGCCTGGCGAGGAGGTCGCGGATGGCGGCGCGGTCCACGCCCTCGCGGGCCGTGTCGTCCATGATGCCGCCGACCAGGATGCACAGGTCGCGGACCAGGGCCCGCTCGCCGTCGCCGGCCAGGAAGGTCGCGCGCTGCGCATCCGTCACCTGGAACGACGACAGCCCGAGGATCGCCGAGACCTTCGAGGGGAAGTAGTTGAAGAAGGTGCGCGTCGAGACGCCGGCCTCGGAGCAGATCGCGTCGACCGACGCGGCGGCGGCGCCGTTCTCGGCGACCAGTCGCAGGGCGGCCTCGTGGATCGCGGTGCGGGTCTGATCCTTCTTGCGTTCCCGGAGGCCGGGTTTGGTGCCGGTCAGCGTCGTCATCGTCGCTCGATCCTGTCGTTGAAGGCGGAGAGGAGGCCCGCGAACTGGGCGAGGTCGTCGTCGCTCCAGTCGTCGAACACCTCGGCGTACACGGCCTGGGTCTGGTCGCGGATCGCGGCCAGCCGCGCCACCGTCTCCGCGGTCGGGCCGAAGAGGGCGGCGCGGCGGTCGTCCGGGTCGGGGACGCTGGTGACGAACCCGAGGTCTTTCAGGATGCGGAGCTGGCGGCTGACTGCACTCTTGTCCATCCCCATCCCGGCGATGATCTCGCCCGGGGGCACGGGATGGTGCTTCGCGACGTAGCCGAGGATGAGATACCCCGAAGGCTGGAGCTCGGGCGAGAAGCGCTGCGCGTTCTCGTGAATCACCGCGCGCACTCCCCTGAGCACCCGAGTCATCTCGGTCTCGACCGAGGCCAACGCGTCGGATCGGTCGAGAGGGCTCACAGCCTCCAGGGTATCCACTGTTCTCAACGCCGGTCGAGCTCGCCCTCGGCGCGCTGCCCCGGAGCGTCGTCGGCGAACTCGAGCGCGATGCCCTCGGTGTCGGCGGCGACCTCGGCCCCGGAGACGGCGATCACGGTCGATGCCTCCTTCTCGGCCAGCTGCTCGACCGAGGTCTTCGTGCCGAGCGAGCGGTTGGGCAGCAGGGCGATCGCGATGATCGAGATGACGGCCAGCGGCACCGCGATCAGGAAGACGTCGGCGACGGCCTCGCCGTAGGCCGACTCGACCAGGGTGCGGATCGGGTCGGGCAGCGTCGACAGGTTCGGGATGCCCCCGTCGCCGAGGCCGCCGGCCTGCGACGGGTCGACGCCCAGCTTCACCAGGCCGTCGGTGACCAGCGACGTGATGCGGCTGCCGAGCACGGCGCCCATCACGCTCACGCCGATCGTGCCGCCGAGGCTGCGGAAGAAGGCCACCGAGGCGCTGGCGACGCCGATCTGCCGCGGGTCGACCGCGTTCTGCACGATCAGCACCAGGTTCTGCATCACCATGCCGACGCCGGCGCCCATCACGAACATGTAGAGGAAGACCAGGCCGAAGTCGGTGTCGTACCGGATCGTGCTCATCAGCGCGAGGCCGATCGTGAGCAGGATCGAACCGGTCACCATGTACCGCTTCCACTTGCCGGTGCGGCTGATGACCTGGCCGATCACGATGGAGGAGACCAGCACCCCGGCGATCATCGGGATCGTGTAGAGGCCCGACTCGGTCGGGGTCTTGCCGCGGGCCAGCTGCATGTACTGGCTGAGGAACACGCTGGTGCCGAACATCGCGACGCCCACCGAGATCGAGGCGACGACCGCGAGCCAGAAGGTGCGGTTCGTGAACAGCGTCATCGGGATGATCGGCTCCTTGACCTTGAACTCGGTCAGCACGGCCAGGCCCAGCAGCACGACGGCGCCGGCGACCATCAGGATGCTCGCGACCGAGCCCCACTCGAACTGGTTGCCCGCGAGGGTCACCCAGATCAGCAGCAGCGACACGCCACCGGCGATCAGGGCCGCGCCCAGGTAGTCGATCTTCACGGCACGGCGGATGGTCGGGATGCGCAGGGTGCGCTGCAGCACGATGATCGCCGCGACGGCGAACGGCACCGCGATGTAGAAGTTCCAGCGCCAGCCGATCGAGTCGGTGATCACACCGCCCAGGAGCGGGCCGCCCACCGTGGCCACGGCCATGACGGCGCCGAGGAGCCCCATGTACCGGCCGCGCTCACGGGGCGGGATGATGTCGGCCATGGCGACCTGCACCAGGGCGGTCAGGCCGCCGGCGCCGAGGCCCTGCAGCACGCGGAAGAAGATGAGCATCTCGGTGGACTGGCTGAGGCCGGCCAGTCCCGAGCCCACGACGAAGACGACGAGCGAGATCTGGATGAGCAGCTTGCGGTTGGTCAGATCGGCGAGCTTGCCCCAGATGGGCGTCGAGACCGTGGTGGCCAGCAGGGTCGCGGTGACGACCCAGGTGTACCCGGACTGCGTTCCGCCCAGGTCGCCGATGATCTTCGGCAGCGAGCTCGAGACGACCGTGCTGGCGAGCATCGCCACGAACAGGCCGAGCAGGAGCCCCGAGAGCGGGACGAGGACCCCGCGCCGGGAGGTCGCGTCGGCGGTGGGCGCCGGCGCTTCAGAGGTTTTCAGGGACACGTCACTCCAAAAGTAAAAAGTTGATCTGCGTCAACAATACCTCTGTTGTTGACGCAGATCAACTAATTACTGCAGAAAGTGCAAACTTTCCCCCTCTGCACGTCTTAGAGCGACTCCCCCGCCGTGATCGCCTCGGCCTCGACGACCTCGGACTCGCCGTGACCGGCGATCTCGTGGTCGATGTGGGCGATCGCGCGGTGACCGAAGATGACGATCAGCGAGGCGACGACGACCGATCCGGCGGCGACATAGAAGGGCGTGGCGGCCGTGAAGGCGGCGGCGATCAGCGAGGCCACCGGCGGGGCGACCGCTCCGCCGAGGAACCGCACCGCGGAGTACGCCGAGGAGGCCACGGGGCGCGGCAGGTCGGTGGCGGCCATCACGGACTCAGTGAGCACCGTGTTCATGACCCCCAGCAGGGCTCCGCCGATGACCACGCAGGTGATGAGGCCGGCGGTGTTCGCGACCAGGAGCCCTGCGCCGACCAGGTCGACGCCGAGCAGGATGAGCACGATCCAGAGCACGCGGGTGCGCGGGATGCGGCGGGTCAGCAGGGGCGCCACCCAGACCGAGGTGATCGCCACGGCCAGTCCCCAGCCGAAGAAGGTCAGGCCGAGGCCGATCTCGTTCAGCCCGAGCGGGAACGGGGTGTACGCCAGCAGGATGAAGAACCCGATGTTGTAGAACAGCGCCGCGATCGCGAGCACGGCCAGGGCCGGGCGGGCGAGGGCCTTGAACGGCGCAGAGAGCGGCGTCGGGACGGGCTTCTCGGTCGGCTTCTTCATCAGGGTGAAGATCGAGATGAAGCCGATCGCCATCAGCACGCTGGTGCCGAAGAACGGTCCGCGCCAGCTGATCGAGCCCAGCAGGCCGCCGAGCAGCGGGCCGATCGCGATGCCGAGGCCGAGGGCGGCCTCGTACAGGATGATCGCCGAGCTCGCACCACCCGAGGCGGCGCCCACGATGGTGGCGAGGGCCGTCGAGATGAACAGCGCGTTGCCGAGGCCCCAGCCGGCCCGGAAGCCGATGACCGACTCGACGTTGCCGGAGAGACCGGCCAGGAGCGCGAACACCACGATCAGGGCGAGCCCGATCAGGAGGGTGCGGCGCGCGCCGATCCGGGTCGAGATCCAGCTCGTGAAGAGCATCGCGAAGCCCGTGATCAGCAGGTAGCTCGTGAACAGGAGCGAGGTCTGGGTCTGCGTCGCATCGAGGCTGTCGGCGATGGCCGGCAGGATGGGGTCGACCAGGCCGATCCCCATGAACGCGATGACGCAGGCGAAGGCCACGGCCCAGACGGCTTTGGGCTGGTGCAGGATCGAGTTCTTCCCCGCGGTCCCGGTCCGTTCTGCCGTGGCCGTC
Source organism: Herbiconiux sp. 320_LB (assembly GCF_059691755.1). Classification (NCBI taxonomy): domain Bacteria; kingdom Bacillati; phylum Actinomycetota; class Actinomycetes; order Micrococcales; family Microbacteriaceae; genus Herbiconiux; species Herbiconiux sp. 320_LB. The sequence continues at coordinate 264,850 of NZ_JCAWAD010000003.1, forward strand.
ATCAGGCGGCCCGCACGACGTCGGAGGCGCGGACGTCGGTGCACTCGTGGAGCAGATCGACGGCGCGGGTGATGGTCTCGATCTGGTCGCGGTCGAGGTCGTCGAACAGCGGGGCCAGGGCCTGGCCGAGGCGGGCGCGCCATTCGCCGAGGGCCTTGATGCCCTTCGGGGCGAGCGCGATCTGCCAGGCGCGGGCGTCGTCGACGTCGGCGATCCGGCGGATCCACTCGAGTTCGTTGAGGTTGGCGACGATCTTGGTCATCGTCGGCTGGGTCACACGGCTCTGCTTGGCGAGTTCGCCGAGTCGCATGGGACCGAAGGTGCTGAGCACGCTCAGCGTGCGCCAGGTCGCCGGCGAAGTGGTGTCGCCGGTGGCGCGGGCCGCGATCCGGGTGAGGCGGTGGGTGACCGACACGAGGTCGGACAGGAGGTCGGAGAGCTCCTGAGTCGGAGCGGATTCGTTATTCACGGTTAACTATCTTACATAGCTCAGCTATGTATCGGTCACTCCGGAAGGAATTCGTCTCCGGAAGCCGCTCTCAGCCGCGCCCAGCCACGCCGAGCCGCCTCAGCTTCCGAGCGGGCGCACCTCGAGCTCGTCCGCATCCGTCGTCTCGCGCCCCACGATCGCGAAGCTCGTGAACCCGGCGGCCGCGGCACGATCCAGCAGCGGGGCGAGGTTCTTGGTGCGGCGCTCGAGCCGCACGCGGGCCCCGCGGGCGACCAGCTGCGCCTTGAGGGTGAGCAGCCGCGTCGGGCCGGCGGCCTTGTCGTGCACGAGCACGATCGACTCCCCCGCCTGCTCGGCCGGGTCGGCGATCAGGTCGATGATGCGCTCGAAGCCGATCGAGAACCCGCAGGCGGGCACCTCCTCACCGAGGAAACGGCCGATCATGCCGTCGTAACGGCCGCCGCCGCCGAGCGAGAAGCTGAACTCCGGGTGCTCGATCTCGAAGATCGTGCCGGTGTAGTAGCCCATCCCCCGCACGAGGAACGGATCGAAGACCAGCACGCCGTCGACGTCGGCCTCGCGGAGGGCGTCGCCGATCGCGGCCAGGCCGGCCACCGCATCCGGAGCCACCCCCGCGGGCAGCACGGCCGTCACGGCCTCGGCGCTGAGCAGCGTCGACTCGACCGGGAGCACGTCGCCCTCGGCGGTGCCGCTGCCGGCGACGGCCGGCGGGGTGCGCTCGAAGTACGCCGCGAGCGCGTCGACGGCCGATGCCGTCGCCTCCTTCGCCCGCAGTTCGTCGATCACGCCCGTCGTTCCGACCTTGTCGAGCTTGTCGACCGTGATCAGCACCGCGGAGTGCTCCTCGGGGGCGAAACCGAAGGCCTCCAGCATCCCGATCAGGATGCGGCGGTCGTTGATGCGGATGCGGCAGCCGGCGAGGCCCAGCGTATCCAGCGTCGCGAGGGTCGCGGTGAGCAGCTCGATCTCGGCCAGGATGCCTGGCTCGCCGATGACGTCGATGTCGCACTGCACGAACTGGCGGTAGCGACCCTTCTGCGGTCGCTCGGCACGCCAGACGGGGGCGATCTGCACGGCGCGGAACACCTGCGGCAGGTCGGCGCGGTGCGAGGCATAGAACCGGGCGAGCGGCACGGTCAGGTCGAAGCGAAGCCCGAGGTCGGCGAGCGCGTCGGGGTCGTCGGCCTCGGCCGCGCGGGCGAGCGCCTCGGCGTCGAGCCCGCGCTTCATGACGTTGAAGGCCAGCTTCTCGTTGTCGCCGCCGAGGCCGGAGTGCAGGCGGGCGAAGTCTTCGACGACCGGGGTCTCGATCTCGTCGAACCCGTGCGCGGCGTAGGTCGAGCGGATGCGCGCCAGCACCCGCTCCCGCTTCGCCTTGTCGCCGGGGAGGAAGTCGCGCATGCCGCGCGGCGGGGAGACGGGAGCAGCCATGGTTCCAGGGTACCGAAGCCGCGCACCCGGTTCCGTCGGGGCGGCACCGGTAGGGTCGGGAGGGACCGCCGCGATCGAACCGGAAGGCTCCATGAGCGACCCGCAGCCTGATTTCTCCTCGTATCCCCCGCCGACGCCGCCAGGGCAGGCGCCGGGGCAGCCGTGGGGCGGGCCGCCGCCGGCTGGGCAGTCGCTGGGCGGTCAGGCGCTGGGTCAGGCGCCTGCAGGTCAGCCGCTCGGCGGGCCGGTCGGGCTGGTCGGGCTGGTCGTCGACGACCTGCGGCGGTCGTTCGGCGAGGTGCACGCGGTGCGATCGGTGAGCTTCCACACCGAGCCCGGGTCGATCACGGCCCTGATCGGGCCGAACGGATCGGGCAAGACGACCCTCATGCTCATGCTCGCGACCCTGTTGCGACCGGATGCAGGACGCATCCGGCTGCGGGTCGGCGACACCGAGCTCGACCCGGTCGCCGAGCCGCAGCGCGTGCGGCCGCTGATCGGCTGGATGCCGGACAGTCTCGGATCCTGGGCCAACCTCACCGTGCGCCAGGCGCTCGAGTCGACGGTGCGGATGTACGGGCATCCGCGAGCCGTCGCCGCCCAGCGCGCGCAGGCGCTGGTCGGCCTGGTCGGGCTCGAGTCGCTCGCCGGCCGCCCGACCCGCGTGCTCTCGCGCGGCCAGAAGCAGAAGCTGAGTCTCGCCCGGGCCCTCGCGAACGAGCCCGGGCTCCTGCTGCTCGACGAGCCGGCCTCGGGGCTCGACCCCGTCGCCCGCATCGAGCTGCGCGAACTGCTGCAGCGCCTGGCCGGCGAGGGGCGCACGGTGCTGATCTCCAGCCACGTGCTCTCCGAGCTCGACGAGGTCGCGACGGATGCGGTGTACCTCGACCACGGCGTGACCGCGTCGCAGGATGCGGTGGCCGCGGTGCGCGCCGCGGCCCGGCTCTGGCGCATCAAGGCCCTCGACGGGTTCGCCCTGGGCCCGGCCCTGGAGTCGATCGGGGTCGACCGCGCGCGGATCGGCGCCGACACCCAGGGGTTCACCGTCTCGATGACCGACGACGCGGATGCGGCGGCCGTGCTCGCCGCCGTCGTCGCGGCCGGCGTGCGCGTGACCTGGTTCGCGCCCGCGAGCGGAGAGCTCGAACGCACGATGCAGGCGCTGCAGGGCGGGGGGATGGCATGAACGGCGGTTTCGCGGGCTTCAGTGGCTTCTGGCGGGGCGTCGGCCTCATCCTCGGCCTCGAACTGCGGCAGCGGGTGCGCGGGGTGGCCTGGTACGTCATCCTCGGCGTCTTCTTCGCCCTGATCGCGCTCGTCACGATCGCGGTGACGGTGCTCGCCGGCGGCCTCGGCTCCAGCGGCGGCACCCTGTTCTCGTCGATCGTCTTCTTCGTGCTGCTGCTCGCGAGCCTGATCTCGCCCGCGCTCTCGGGCAATGCGATCAACGGCGAACGCGAGGGCGGCACGCTCGCGACGATCCAGGTGACCAGCGTCACGACCGGGCAGATCGTGATCGGCAAGTGGCTCGCCGCGTGGATCGCGTCGCTGGCGCTGCTGGTCGTGACCGTACCCTTCCTGCTCGTCGCCATCGGGATCGGCGACGTGTCGGCGGCGACCGTGCTCTCCTCGCTCGGCATCCTGCTCGCCGAGCTGGGGGTCCTCGCGGCGCTGGGGGTCGGGCTCTCCGGCCTCATCCGCAAGCCGCTGTTCTCGGTGGTGGTCAGCTACCTCACGGTCGCGGCGCTCTCACTCGGCACTCTGATCGCCTTCGGGCTGGGCGGAGCGGTCACCCAGACGCCGTACACGCAGACCACCGTGACCTCGGTCTACAACGCCGACGGCACCTACACCTGCTCCGACGTCACGACCTCGACCTACACGGCGCCCCGTTTCGACTACTACTGGGGCCTGCTGGTGCTGAACCCCTACGTGATCGTGGCGGATGCGTCGGCCGGCGACTTCGACTCCTCCGGCAACCCGACGAACGTGTTCGGCTACATCGCCTCCGGGGTCCGCTCGGCGCAGCAGGCACCCGAGACCGACCGCTACGTCGACTACTGCACCGACAGCAACGGCTTCGGCGACGGCTTCCGCGACGACGGCCCGACGGCCGAGGAGCTGCTGCGCACCGGCGTGCCCAGCTGGTTCATCGGCCTGGCGCTGCAATCGGCGTTGGCGGCCCTGGCGCTCTTCGGCGCCTGGCGGGCCACCCGCACCCCCGCCCGCCGCCTGGCCCGGGGCAGCCGCATCGCCTGACCCGGCAGGCGGCCGTCGGCTACTCGGCCGCCTTGATGTCTTCGCGGAGGGCGCGGAGGGTGGTGCGGAGGGCGCGCTCGGCATCGAGGCCCTGGGACTTCGCGGCCGCCACGAGGGCGAGGAGACGAGCTCCGAGCTCCTCCTCGGTGGCGGCGGCGGGCGCGGCCGGGGTCGGCTCGACGCCGACCTTTGCGGCCTTGCCGAGGAGTTTGTCGGCCAGGGCGAGGGAGGGCATGCCGAGCGGGATGCCGTCGAGCACGCTCGTGCGGGCCGGCTTCTCGGCCGCCTTGAAGGTGTCCCAGGCGTTCTCGACGTCGCCCGCCGTCGAGAGGTCGAGGTCGCCGAAGACGTGCGGATGACGCCCGACCATCTTGGCGGTCATGTGCGCCGCGACATCCTGGATGTCGAAGTCCTCCCCCGCGGTCTGCGAGGCGATGTCGGCGTGGAAGACCACCTGGTACAGCACGTCGCCGAGCTCCTCGAGCATCGCGTCCCGGTCGCCGGACTCGATCGCGTCGATCAGCTCGTGCGACTCCTCGACGAGGTACTGCACGAGCGAGGCGTGGGTCTGCTCCGCATCCCACGGGCACCCGCCCGGTGCCCGCAGCACCGCGGTGACGGCGACCAGCTTCTCGAGCTCGGTAGGTGCATCCGGAATGGTGATTGCCATGAAAGAAGTCTCCCCCACCTCCCCGCCGAGAAGTCATCTCTCCGTCTAAAACCAGGGATTTGGACGTGAAAGTGACTTCTCGGCGGGAGGGGATCAGGTCTGGGGGGCGGGGGTTTTGGCGGGGGCGAAGATGGTGTCCAGGAGCTGGGTGACCCAGGCGATCAGCTCCGCGTCGGCGAGCGGCTTGCCGTCGACGACCGGCATGGGCACCGAGACCGCGTTGGTCTGGGCGAAGTACTTCGAGCCGGAGTACATGCGCTGCAGCCGCACCTGGAGCGAGTCCGGCAGGTCGGCCGGAGCCACCCGCAGGTTCGAGCCCATCGTCACCACCTCGCCGAGCGAGGCCTTCTGGGCCAGCCGGCGCAGGCGCGACACCGCGATCAGGCTCTGCACCGGGGCGGGCGGCGCGCCGTAGCGGTCGGTGAGCTCCTCGAGGACCCGGTCGATCGCATCCTCGGACGCGGTCGGGGCCGACGCCGTCGAGAGCTTCTGGTAGGCCTCGAGTCGCAGCCGCTCGCTGTCGACGTAGTCGTCGGGGATGTGCGCATCCACCGGCAGTTCGAGCCGCAGCTCGGTCTGGCCCTCGGCCACGTCGCCGCGGAAGGTCGAGACCGCCTCGCCGATCATCCGCAGGTAGAGGTCGAAGCCGACGCCGGCGATGTGCCCGGCCTGCTCACCGCCCAGGAGGTTTCCCGCTCCGCGGATCTCGAGGTCCTTCAGCGCGACCTGCATGCCCGAGCCGAGCTCGTTGTTGGCCGCCAGGGTGCTCAGCCGGTCGTTCGCCGTCTCGGACAGCGGCTTGTGCTCGTCGAACAGCAGATACGCGTAGGCGCGCTCGCGCCCACGGCCGACCCGCCCGCGCAGCTGGTGCAGCTGCGAGAGCCCGTACTTGTCGGCCCGGTCGACGATCAGCGTGTTCGCGTTGGCGATGTCGATTCCGGTCTCGATGATCGTGGTCGAGACGAGCACGTCGAACTTGCGCTCCCAGAAGTCGACGATCACCTGTTCGAGCACGTGCTCGTTCATCTGCCCGTGCGCCACGGCGACCCGTGCCTCGGGAACCAGCTCGGCGATCTGCGCGGCGACCCGGTTGATCGAGGAGACCCGGTTGTGCACGAAGAACACCTGACCCTCGCGCAGCAGTTCGCGGCGGATGGCGGCCGCCACCTGCTTGTCCGAGTACGGCCCCACGAAGGTGAGGATCGGGTGCCGGTCCTCCGGCGGTGTCGCGAGCGTCGACATCTCGCGGATGCCGGTGACCGCCATCTCCAGCGTGCGCGGGATGGGCGTGGCGCTCATCGCGAGGATGTCGACGTTGGTCTTGAGCTTCTTCAGCTGATCCTTGTGCTCGACGCCGAAGCGCTGCTCCTCGTCGATGATCAGCAGCCCCAGGTCTTTGAAGACGATGTTGTCGCTCAGGATGCGGTGGGTCGCGATCACGACGTCGACCGTGCCGTCGGCGAGCCCCGCGATCGTCTCCTTCACCTCTTTGTCGGTCTGGAACCGGCTGAGGGCCTTGAGGTGCACCGGGAACCCGGCGAACCGCTCCTGGAAGGTCTCGAGGTGCTGACGCACCAGCAGGGTCGTCGGCACGAGCATCGCGACCTGCTTGCCGTCCTGCACCGCCTTGAACGCCGCCCGGATCGCGATCTCGGTCTTGCCGAAGCCGACGTCGCCCGAGAGCAGGCGGTCCATCGGGATGGGCCGCTCCATGTCGGCCTTGACCTCGTCGATCACCGTGAGCTGGTCAGGGGTCTCCTGGAACGGGAACGACTCCTCCAGCTCGTGCTGCCAGGGCGTGTCGGGGCCGAAGGCGTGGCCCTTCGAGGCCATGCGCGCCGAGTAGAGCTTGACCAGCTCGACCGCGATGTCGCGCACGGCCTTCCGCGCCTTGCCCTTCGCGGCCGACCAGTCGCTCCCGCCCATCTTGCTGAGGCTCGGGGCCTCGCCGCCGACGTAACGGCTCAGCAGGTCGAGCTGGTCGGTCGGCACGTAGAGCTTGTCGCCCGGGTAGCCGCGCTTGCTCGGCGCGTACTCGATCACCAGGTACTCGCGGGTGGTCTTGATCGCGTTGCGGCCACCGCTGGAGACCTCGCGCTGGGTGAGCTCGAGGAACTTGCCGATGCCGTGCGTGGAGTGCACCACGAAGTCGCCGGCCTTCAGCTGCAGCGGGTCGACGACGTTCTTGCGGCGGCTCGCGAGCTTCTTGACCTGGCGGGTGTCGTAGCCGATCGTGCGGCCGTAGAACTCGGTCTCGCCGATCAGCGCGAGCTTGAGCTCGGGTATCTCGAAGCCGTGCTCGACCGGGGCCTTCACCAGGTAGGCGACCCCTGCATCCGGAGTCTCGGGGAAAGCCTCGACCATGCGGGCCGGGATCTCGCGCTCGGAGAGCACGTCGTTCGCGCGCTCGACGAGGCCCTGGCCCTTGGCCGCGACGGCGACCACCCAGCCGTCGGCGAGCCGGCGGCCGACGTGCTCGATCGCGCCCTCGGCGTTGCCCTGGAAGCTCGGCACGGCGTCGGCCTGGATGCGGAGGGTGAGGTGCTCTTCGATCTCGCGGTGCTCGGGCAGGATCTCGTCGTCGGCGGGGCCCTGCTGGAACTCGCTGAGGGTCCACCACGGCCGGTTCGTGCCGGCGGCGTGCCGGAGCTGGGTGAGGCTGATGAACTCGCCCGAGGCCAGGTCGATCGGGGCCTCGGCGCCGGCGGTCGCGGCTGTCCAGGCGGCGGAGAGGAACTCGCGGTTCGTCTCGGAGAGGTTCACGGCGCGGGTCGCGACCCGCTCGGGGCTGACGACGGCGACGGCCGCGCCTTCGGGCAGGTAGTGGGCGACGGTGACGAGCTCGTCGAGCAGGGCCGGCGCGAGGGACTCCATGCCCTCGACCGGGATGCCGGCCGAGATCTTCTCGAGCATGCCGGACAGGCTCGGGAACTCGTGCTGCATCTCGCGGGCGCGCTGGCGAACGGCCTCGGAGAGCAGCAGTTCGCGGCTCGGCGGGAGGCTCACGGTGTCGACCGTGGTCTCGAGGGAGCGCTGGTCGGCGACCGAGAAGGCGCGGATCTCCTCGACCTCGTCGCCGAAGAAGTCGACCCGGTACGGATGCTCGGCGATCGGCGGGAAGACATCGAGGATGCCGCCGCGCACCGCGTACTCGCCGCGGCGGGTGACCATGTCGACGCGGGAGTACGCGAGCTCGACCAGCTGGAGGGAGAGGGCGGAGAGGTCGAAGCCGCGGGCGCCGCGGGTGAGGGTGACGGGTTCGAGCTCGGTGAGGTTGGAGGCGATCGGCTGCAGCGCGGCGCGGACGGAGGCGACGACGACCACGGGGGGTCGGGGGGCTTCTTTCCCCCGTTCCCATTCGACCAGGCGGCGGAGGGCGTCGATGCGCTTGCCCACGATCTCGGCGCTCGGGCTGAGACGCTCGTGCGGCAGGGTCTCCCAGGCCGGGAACTCGATGATCTGGGCTTCGGGGAGGAAGCAGGCGAGGCTCTCGCGCAGCTTCTCGGACTCGCGGCCCGTGGCCGTGACCACGAGCATGGCCGCCGGGAGATCGCGTTCGACGCGACGGCGCATCATGGCCGCGATGAACGGTGCCCGGATGCCTTCAGGGAGCGAGAAGTCGCTGTCGCGACCCGCGTTCGCGAGGGCCTTTTCGACGGAGGAGGCGCGCGAGAGTTCGTCGATAAAGGCCTGGAGGGTCACCCTGTTAGTTTACGCCGGTGCCCGCAGCCTGCGGCGGCGGGTACCGGCGCTCGCGCCGCCGCCTCTGCGGCGCGAGGCGACATGTTCGTGTGCGGTCGCTGACGCGGCCGCGCACTCACTCCGGGTCGTCGGGTACGGCCTGCGGCTTCGCATCCCCCCTGCGCGTCCGGGTGAGGCAGCCTGCCCAGCGGTGGCTGCGAGTGACGTGGGTCGGGAGACGAGGCCGCGGGCCGTACCCGACGACCCAGGGTGAGCGCGTCGCCGTGCGGCACGACCGAAGGCCGGGCCGCACGACGGCACGCGAACATGTCGCCCGCGCCGGGCAGGGACCGGCGCGGCAATTATGCGCTGTGCACCTTCAGCTGCGCCGCCGTCAGGCCTGAGCCCGCGATCAGCTCGACCGCGTCGGCGGCCTCGCCGACCAGGATCGGGAGCACCTCGCGCTCGGCTGCGGCGAAGTTCTGCAGCACGAAGTCGGCGGCCTGCTGCCGGCCGGGCGGGCGGCCGATGCCGACACGCACGCGGACGAAGTCGGCGCTGCCGGTGGCCGCGATGATGTCGCGCAGCCCGTTGTGCCCGCCGTGCCCGCCGCCCTGCTTGAGCTTGAGGGTGTCGAACGGGATGTCGAGCTCGTCGTGGACCACGATCAGGTGGTCCGGCGCGAGCCCAAAGAACTTCAGCAGCCCGTTGACCGGGCCGCCCGAGACGTTCATGTACGTGTTCGGCTTCGCGAGCACGAACCGCGGCCCGCCGGGGACGATGCGCCCCTCGGCGACGACCGCGTTCGCTTTGTGGGATTTGAACGTCGACCGCATCCGGTTCGCCAGTTCGGCGACGACCATCTGGCCGACGTTGTGGCGGTTGGCTGCGTAGCCGGGCCCGGGGTTGCCGAGCCCGACCACGAGCCACAGATCGGAATCCACGCGATCAGACCGCTCTCGTCGTGTAGGTGACTACTCGGCTTCCGGCGCCGGGGTGACCGACTCGGCCTCGCCCTCGCCCTCGGCGGGCAGGTCGTCGGGCTCCTCGACGGGGATGGTGACGCCGACGATCGTGGTGTCGGGCTCGGTGATGAGCGTGGCGCCGGCAGGCAGCTCGATGTCGGAGGCGTGCACGAGCGCGCCGTCCTCGAGGCCCTCGATCGAGACGACGACGCTCTCGGGGATGTTGGTCGCCTCGACCTCGAGGAGCACGGTCTGCGCATCCTGCGTGGCCATGGTGCCGGGGGCCGACTCGCCCTCGAGGTGCACGTTGACCTCGACATGGACCTTCTCACCCTTGCGGATGACGATGAGGTCGATGTGCTCGATGATCTGGAGCACCGGGTCCTTCTGCACATCCTTCACCAGGGCGAGCGACTCGACGCCGTCGATGGTGAGCTCGAGCACCTGGTTCGACTTGCGCAGGATCAGCGCGGTCTGGTGGCCGGGCAGGGTGATGTGCTGCGGGTCGGTGCCGTGGCCGTAGATGACCGCGGGGATGCGGCCTGCGGCGCGGGTGCGGCGGGCGAAGCCCTTGCCGAACTGGGTGCGGGTCTCGGCGGTGACCTTGGTGTCGTCAGCCATGCGTGTGCTCCTTCGTTCGCGAGCCTCTGGGCCCGCCTCGTGTGTAGTGATTCAACTCGACCGCGTGAAGCGAGAGGAAAGACGGTTTAAGGCCCAGTCCACCGCGTCGATAACGGATGCTCGCGGTTGCGTTCGCATCCCTCGCCGAAGTTCAGTCAGCCACTCTACCGCATCCGCTCTACTACGCTGGAGTTCCACGTCTAAGGAGCATCGCGCATGTCAGAAGAGTCGGGAACCGCCAACATCGGAGTCGTCGGGATGGCGGTGATGGGCTCCAACCTGGCCCGCAACCTCGCCAGCCGCGAGGGCAACACGGTGGCCGTCTACAACCGCTCCCCCGAGCGCACCCGCAAGCTCGTCGCCGAGCATCCCGAGGCGGGGTTCGTCGCCTCGGAGTCGATCGACGACTTCGTCGCGACGCTGCAGAAGCCGCGCACGGCGATCATCATGGTGCAGGCCGGCGCCGGCACGGATGCGGTGATCTCCGAGCTCGCCCAGCGTTTCGAGCCCGGCGACATCATCGTCGACGGGGGCAACGCGAACTTCCACGACACCATCCGCCGGGAGAAGGACATCTCGTCCACCGGCATCCACTTCGTCGGCACCGGCATCTCCGGCGGCGAGGAGGGCGCGCTGAACGGCCCGTCGATCATGCCGGGCGGCACCGCCGAGGCGTACAAGACCCTCGGCCCGATCCTCGCGTCGATCGCCGCGGTCGCGGAGGGCGAGCCCTGCGTCACCCACATCGGCACCGACGGCGCCGGTCACTTCGTCAAGATGGTGCACAACGGCATCGAGTACGCCGACATGCAGCTGATCGCCGAGGCCTACGATCTGCTCCGCACGATCACCAAGCGCGAGCCGGCCGAGCTGGCCGAGGTGTTCGAGACCTGGAACTCCGGCGACCTCGAGTCGTACCTGATCGAGATCACCGCCGAGGTGCTGAAGCAGGTCGACGCCGAGACCGGCAAGCCGCTCATCGACATCGTGCTCGACCAGGCCGGCGCGAAGGGCACCGGTGCCTGGACCGTGCAGAACGCCCTCGACCTGGGTGTGCCCGTCGGCGGCATCGCCGAGGCCGTCTTCGCCCGCTCGGTCTCCTCCAAGCCCGCCCAGCGCGCGGCCGTGCAGGCCACCATCACCTCGCGACCCGACGTCGTCGAGGTCGACGTGGATGCGTTCGCCGACGACATCCGCGCCGCCCTGTACGCCTCGAAGGTCGTCGCGTACGCGCAGGGCTTCGACGAGATCATCGCCGGCGCGGCGCAGTACGGCTGGGACATCGACAAGGGGGCGGTCGCGAAGATCTGGCGGGCGGGCTGCATCATCCGCGCCCAGTTCCTCAACCGGATCGTCGAGGCCTACGAGAACAACCCGTCGCTGGCCACCCTGCTGGAGGACCCGTACTTCGCGAAGGCCGTCGCCGAGGGCGAGGCCGCCTGGCGTCGCGTGGTTTCGACCGCAGCGCTCTCCGGGGTGCCGGTGCCCGGCTTCGGCTCGGCGCTGTCGTACTACGACTCCCTCGCGGTGAAGCGCCTGCCGGCCGCGCTCGTGCAGGGCCAGCGCGACTTCTTCGGCGCCCACACCTACAAGCGCGTCGACCGCGACGGCACCTTCCACACGCTGTGGTCGGGCGACCGCACGGAGATCGAGAGCGAGCCGAGTACGCATTAGTTGCCGCGCCGCCGCCTCTGCGGCGCGGGCTACATGTTCGCGTGCCGTCGCGAAGCGCGGCCTTCGGTCGTGCTTCGCGGCGACGCGCTCACCCTGGGTCGTCGAGAAGGGCCCGCGGCTTGCGACTGACGGCCGGCGGCTTCTGGCCCGCGGCCGGCGACCGACGGCCGGCGGCTTACTGCCCGCGACTGGCGGCTGGCGGCTGGCGGCTTGCGGCTTGCGACTGGCGGCCCGCAGCTGGCGGCTGGGGGCTGGCGGCTGGTGGGCTAGCTTTTTCCTACGCGCTGGCCTACTACGGCGCTGACGCCGTCCTGGCGCATGGAGACGCCGTAGAGGGCGTCGGCGATCTCCATCGTGCGCTTCTGGTGGGTGATGACGATGAGCTGGCTGGTCTCGCGGAGGTCTTCGAAGATCGTCAGCAGCCGGCCGAGGTTCGCGTCGTCGAGGGCCGCCTCGACCTCGTCCATGATGTAGAACGGGCTGGGGCGCGCCTTGAAGATCGCGATCAGCAGCGCCACCGCCGCGAGCGACCGCTCCCCGCCGGAGAGCAGCGAGAGCCGCTCGATCTTCTTGCCGGCCGGCTTCACGCTGACCTCGATGCCGGTCGTGAGCAGGTTCTCCGGATCGGTCAGCGAGATCGACCCGGTGCCGCCCGGGAACAGCACCGGGAACACCTTCGCGAAGGCCTCGCGGGTGTCGTCGAAGGCGCTCTCGAAGATGGTCTGCATCCGCTCGTCGATCTCGTCGATGATCGTGATGAGGTCTTTGCGGGTGTTCGTGAGGTCGGTGAGCTGCTCGCTGAGGAACCGGTGCCGCTGCTCGAGCGCGTCGAACTCCTCCAGCGCGAGCGGGTTCACCCGGCCGAGCTCGGCGAGCTTGCGCTCGGCCTTGGCCAGGCGCTGCTGCTGCTCGGGGCGCACGAAGGGCCGGCCGGTCGCCGCGCCCAAGACGGATGCGGTTGCAGGCGCACGGTCAGCCCGTGCGTCTCCCTCGCCTCGGTCGCCCTCGGCGTTCTCGCCGGCTGCGCCGGCCTCGTCGCCGTCCTCCGCCTCGCCGCCGTCCTCGGCCTCACCGTCGTCGCCCTTGGCGTCCTGCTCGGCCCGGGCCGCCGCCTCGGCGACCGCCGCGGCACTCGTGTCGATCAGGGCGATCGCGTCGTCGTCGGGAATCAGCTGCTCCGGCCCGTACTCGGCGACCAGCACGTCCTCGACGAGGCCGAGCTCGCTGCCCGCGCGCTCCAGCAGCCCGGAGAGGTGGAGCTTCTTCTCGTAGATCTGCAGTTCGAGCCCGTGCATGTTCTCGGTGATCGACTGCAGCCGCTCACGCAGCGCCGCCTCGTCGCGGCGGAGCGCCAGCAGCTCCTCGTTCTGCTCGGCCCGCTCGGCCTCCCGGGCGGCGAGCTGCAGCCGCGCCTCGGCGACGGAGCGGTCGGCGGAGGCGAGCACCGGCGGCAGCGCCTCGGCGACGGCGGTGGCGGAGGCGATCTGCCGCCGGCGGATCACCGCGCGACGGGCGGCCGCCTCGGCCGCGGCGCGGTCCGCCTCGAGCTGTCGCTCCAGGGCGACCGTGCGCGCCTGCTCGGCCCTCACCCGCTCGCGCGCCGTCTCGACGCCGAGCCGGGTCTCGATCTCCCGCTCGCGTGCGGCCTCGAGCTCGGCGAGCAGGCCGTCGCGCGAACTCACGTCCAGGATCGGCCGCGGCCGCTCCCGCACGGTCTCGAGCTCGCCGCGAGCGCGGTCGGCGGCCTGCTCGGCCTGGCCGACGCTCTCCTGGGCGAGGGCGAGGGCACGGGTGAGCCGTTCGAGCTCGCCGGCGCTCGCCTCCACCTGGGCCCGCAGCCGGCTGAGCTTCTCGGTGCGCGCGGCGAGCACCGAGTCGTGCTCGCGCAGCGCCGTCAGGGCCGCCTGCGACTGCTCCTTCGCGACCTGCACGATGCCGCGCTGCTCGGCGAGGGCGAACCGCGCCCGCTCGATCAGGGATGCGCGTTCGTCGAGCTCGCTCGCGGCGGAATCCCGCTCGGCCACGAGCTCGATGCGCGAACGCGTCGCCCCCGACCCTCCGCGGAGCACGTAGCGGGTGAGCACCTCGCCGGCCTTGGTCACGATCGTGAGGCCGGGCACGGTGTCGGCCGCTCCGCCGTCTGCCGCCCCTCCACCCACCCTGCCGTCGGTGATGGCCGACCAGAACGCGCGCGCCGACTCGAGGTCGTCCGCGACCGCGATCGACGAGAGAACCCCTCGTACACCGTCCGGTCCCGAGAGCACGGAGGCCGCCGCGACGATCCCCGACCACTCCTTCAGCAGCGCCTCGAGACCCTCCGATCCGGACCCGCCGACCGGGTTCGCGATCACGAGTTCGACGCGGCCCATGTCGGCGTCGGCCGCGGCGTTCGAGGCGGCGACGGCCGACTCGACGTCGTCGGCGAGCACGGCGTCGGCCAGGGTGCCGAGTGCGGCGGCGATCGCCGCCTCGTAGCCCGGGTGCACCTTCACGTGCTCGGCGACCAAACCGCGGATGCCGGCGAGTCGGGCCGCGACGAGCTCGGCCGATCCGTCCTTCTGGTCGAGCGCCAGGCTGAGCGCGCTCGTGCGGGCGGCGAGCGCATCCCGTTCGCGTTCGTGGGTGTGGAGCTGCTCGCGGAGCCGCTCGATCTCGCCCTCGGCCTCGAAGACCGCCGACTGCGCGAACTCGTAGGCCTCGTCGAGGTCGGTCTCGTCGACGACGCTGTCGGCGGCCTCCGACTCGGCGGCGGCCAGCTCGGCCTCGGCTCGCGACCGCCGGGCGTCGGCGGCGTCGAGCGCGTTCTGCTGACGCAGCACCTCGCCGCGCACGGCCGCGAGCCGGGAGTTCGCGGATTCGAGCTGCCCGGTGAGCTTGGACAGCTCGAGGTCGTGCTTGGAGACGAGCGAGCTCTGGTACGCGATCTGCTCGTCGAGCGCGTCCAGCGACGCCCGGGCCCGGCCGGTCGCGATCTGCGCGGCCTCCCAGGCCTGCTGGGCACCGGCGACCTCGCCCTGCAGGCGCACCACCTCGTCGCGCGAGTCGGCCACCATGGTGGGGCTCACGCTCGGCGCCGCATCCGGGACCCCCTCTTCGCCCCCCAGCAGCGCGAGCCGCTGGTGCGCGAGGTTGGAGAGGTTGCGCAGGCGCTCCTGCACGGATTCGAGCCCGAAAGAGGTGCGGCGGGCCTGGTCGACCGCGTCGCCGACCTGGGCCTGCTCGAGGCGGTTGATGCGCAGCTGGTTCTGCTCCAGGCGCTCCTGCAGCACGATGCGCTCGGTGTGGCGCTCGCTCTCGCTGCGGGCGGCGGTGTCGAGGGCGCTGCGGAGCCCGACGACCTCGTCGGCGAGCAGACGGGCCTTGGCATCGCGCACGATGGCGGCGATCGTCTGCGCCTCCTTGGCGATCTCGGCCTGACGCCCGAGCGGCTTGAGCTGGCGCCGGATCTCACCCGCGAGGTCGGAGAGCCGCGTCAGGTTCGCCTGCATCGCCTCGAGCTTGCGCTGCGTCTTCTCTTTGCGGCGACGGTGCTTCAGGATACCGGCGGCCTCTTCGATGAAGCCGCGACGGCCTTCGGGGGTCGCGTGCAGCACCGCATCCAATTGCCCCTGGCCGACGATGACGTGCATCTCGCGCCCGAGTCCGGAGTCGCTCAGCAGCTCCTGCACGTCGAGGAGCCGGCAGCCCTCCCCGTTGATCGCGTACTCGCTGCCGCCGTTGCGGAACAGGGTGCGACTGATCGTCACCTCGGAGTAGTCGATCGGCAGGGCGCCGTCGGCGTTGTCGATCGTGAGCGTGACCTCGGCACGGCCGAGCGGGCCCTTGGTGGAGGTGCCCGCGAAGATGACGTCCTCCATCTTGCCGCCGCGGAGGGTCTTGGCGCCCTGCTCCCCCATCACCCAGGCCAGGGCGTCGACCACGTTCGACTTGCCGGAACCGTTCGGCCCGACGACACAGGTGACCCCGGTCTCGAAGGCGAAGGTGGTGGGGTTGGCGAAGGACTTGAATCCCTTGAGGGTCAAGCTCTTCAGGTACACGGGCGCCTTTCGTGGGGTCGGGTGACCCTACGGTACCGAATCGGCGGCCGGATCCGCGTCAGGCGGGGTCGTCAGCGCGCGCTGAGCACGCAGAACTCGTTGCCCTCGGGGTCGGCCAGCACGACCCAGCTGACGTCTTTCTGGCCGACGTCGACGCGCACCGCGCCGTGCTCGACCAGTCGCTCGACCTCGGCGGCCTGGTCGTCCGGCACGAAGTCGAAGTGCAACCGGTTCTTCACGGTCTTCGCCTCGGGTACCGGCACGAAGAGCAGGCTCGGGTGGGTCTCGCCGTCGGGCGCGATCTCGACCTCGATCTCCTCGGTCGGCGCATCCGCTGCGGACTCGTAGGTGGTCTGCCAGTCGAGCGCCTCGCGCCACCAGGCGGCGAGGCCGCGGGGGTCGATGCTGTCGATGACGATCTGTTCGAAGCGGAGACTCATGCGCGTGAGCGTACTCCCCGCGGGGGCGGGGCTGAAGGGCCCTGGCGCCGCTGGCAGACCGTACGCTTGAACGCATGACCCTGCAGGCCCTCGTCTCCCCCGGCCCGGAACTCACCCGGGCCGAACTGCTGCGCTACTCCCGCCAGATCGCGCTGCCGCAGATCGGCCTCGAGGGCCAGCGCCGGCTGAAGGATGCGCGGGTGCTCGTGATCGGCGCCGGCGGGCTGGGTTCACCGGTGCTGCAGTACCTGGCGGCGGCGGGCGTGGGTGTGATCGGCATCGCCGACCACGACACGGTCGAGACCTCGAACCTGCAGCGTCAGACGATCCATCCGGATGCGGCGGTGGGCCTGCGCAAGACGGCGTCGGCCGCGGCGGCGGTACGGGCCCAGAACCCGCTGGTCCAGGTGATCGAGCACGACGCCCCGGTCGATCCCTCGAACGTGCTCGAGCTGGTCTCGGAGTACGACGTCGTCATCGACGGCACCGACGACTTCGCGGTGCAGTACGTGATCGACGCCGCCTGCACCCTGGTCGGCAAACCGCTCGTCTGGGGCTCGGTGCTGCGCTTCGACGGCCAGGTGACCGTGTTCTGGGCGACCGCGCCCGACGGCCTGGACCGCACGCTCGACGACCTCTACCCCGAGCAGCCCGAGGCGGATCCGGCCGCGACCTGCTCGGTCGCCGGGGTGCTCGGCCCGGTCTGCGCCGCGATCGGCTCGGTCATGGCGGCCGAGACGCTCAAGCTGATCGGCGGCTACGGCGAGCCGCTCCTGGGCCGGATGCTCGTGCTCGACGCCCTCGACGCGACCTGGCGCGAGGTGCCGTTCGGGCCCGGACCGTCCCGCGGCTCGACCGTGCAGCGCTCGGGCAAGGGCGCCAAGAACGTGGGCGAGCCCTACAGCTTCGCCCAGCAGGGCTCCGGATCCTCCGGGCCCGCGACCAAGATGTTCGAAAGGGAGACCATGAACGACTCGACTTCCGCCGCCGGCGGCCCGACCGACTCGATCTCGGTGACCGAGCTGCAGCAGCTGCTCGCCGCGCGGGAGGCCGGAGAGGCCGACTTCGTGCTGGTCGACGTGCGCGAGCCGCACGAGCACGCCCTGGTGTCGATCGACGGGGCAGAGCTGGTGCCGCTCGGTCAGATCCGCACGGATGCGGCCCGCGAGATCCTCCCGCCGCAGGAGAAGGTCATCGTGCACTGCCACCACGACGGCCGTTCGCAGCGTGCCGCCGCGACGCTCAAGCAGGCCGGCTGGGAGGACGTCGTCTTCGTGCGCGGCGGGATCGACGCGTGGGTGCAGGAGATCGAGCCGGAGAAGCCCCGGTACTGAGGCCTGTGGCCGCGGCTGTCGCTGGGTGGTCGGTGCGGCGGTCGCTCGGCAGCCGGCTCGATCGTCGGCCCGTGATCGGCTCGACCGTCGTTCGGTAACCGGCCCGGCCGTCGGGCGGTGGCCCGCTCAGCCGCCCGCGAAGGGTGGGAGCACGTCGAGCTCGTCACCGTCGGCCAGCACGATGGAGCGGTCGGTCGTCGCCTGACGGTTCAGGATGAACGAGCAGCGCGCCATGACCGCCGCCACGTCGCCGGCGGTGCCGCCGTCCGCGGCATCCGTCGTTCGTCTGGCGCGGTCGTCGAGCACCGCGGCGATCGTCGAACCCGCCGCGTCGACGGACTCTTCGCCCACTCCGAGGGCGGCCTTCGCCGCGGCGAAGTACCGGATGCGTAAGCCCACCTCAGCCGCCGATCGCGCTCATCGTGCGGTCGGGCTGGGCGAATCCGCGCTCGTTCATCTGGTGACCGGCGGGCTTGGCCCACATCGCGGCGCGCCAGAGGTCCGCGAGCTCCTGGTCGTCGGCGCCGTCGCGGAGCGGGCCGAGCAGGTCGGTCTCGGTGTGCGAGAACAGGCAGCTGCGCACCCCGCCCTCAGCCGTCAGCCGGGTGCGGCGGCAGTCGGAGCAGAACGGCTCGGTGACCGAGGCGATCACGCCGACCAGCCCGAGCAGCGGCCCGCCCGGGCCCGCCGAGCGCTCGCGCACCTGGTAGAGCTCGGCCGGAGCACCGTCGCGCGGCGCCTCGTCGGGAGTGAGCAGGTACCGTTCGGCGAGACGGGCCCGGATGCCGTCGGCTGTGATCATCTCGTCACGGTTCCAGGTGTGGTCGGCGTCGAGCGCCATCTGCTCGATGAAGCGCAGCTGATGCCCACCGGCCAGAGCCCACTCGAGGAGCTCGACCGCCTGGTCGTCGTTGATCCCCGGCATGAGCACGGCGTTGATCTTGGTCGAGACGAGCCCGGCCGCGCCGACCGCGTCGATGCCCGCGAGCACCCGCGCGAGGAACGGGCGCCGGGTGATCTTCGCGAAGGTCTCGGGTTCGATCGAGTCAAGTGAGACGTTGATGCGGTCCAGCCCCGCCTCGGCGAGCGCCGTGGCCCGGCTCGACAGGCCGATCGCGTTCGTGGTGAGCGAGATCTCGGGCCGGGGCTCGAGGCTGGCGACGTCGCGGATGATCTCGACCAGATCCTTGCGGAGCAGCGGCTCCCCTCCGGTGAAGCGGATCTGCCTCACCCCGAACTCGGTCACGGCGATGCGGGCGAGCCGGGTGATCTCCTCGCGCGACATCAGTGCCGGCGGCGGGAGGAAGGGCAGCCCCTCGGCGGGCATGCAGTAGGTGCAGCGGAGGTTGCAGCGATCGGTGAGCGAGATGCGCAGGTCGGTCGCCTGGCGGCCGAAGCGGTCGAGGAGCCCTGCGGCCTCGGGCCGCTCCGACGGTAGGACGACGGGCGGGCGGGGCACGAGGTCGCCGATGGTCTCGGGGCCGGCCGCGTTCGACTCCGCCGCATCCCGATCGACGATCGCGCGCGGGCGCGTCGCGATCACGCGACCACCAGGAGGGGCCGGCGGGATGTCGGGCATGCCGAGAGCGACGCTCATGCCTTCAGCCTACGCGCGCCGGAGACCGCCCCGGCAGACCCCACCGGGTGCACCCGGCCGCGACGAGGGTCATCGACGCGGGCCATGCGGCAGACTGGGTGCATGCGAACGATCGAGGATCACCGCCGTGACCTGGTGGCGCTGCTCGCCGATCTGCCCTCGCAGCGCGAGCCGGAGACCTTGGAGATCGCCGCCGACGTCATCGCGGCGGACCCCGGGCGCTACCGCCGACGGATCATCGCCTCCGATCTCCTCGCTCCGTCGAGCCTGCCCTCCTTCGACAACTCGCAGATGGACGGCTACGCCGTGAAGGCGGCCGATCTCGCGGGAGCCGACCCCGCGCATCCGGTGACCCTGCCCGTCGCCCGGCGGGTCGCGGCCGGAGACCCCTTCTCGACCCACCTCGCGGGCACCGCGACCCCGATCATGACCGGGGCGCCGGTGCCGGCCGGCGCCGATGCGGTGGTGCAGATCGAGCGCGCCGACCCGCCCGCCTTCTTCGACGACGGTGACCTCGCAGACGCAGACGAAGCCGAAGCCTCGGCCCGTCCCGGGTCGGCGGACTCCCGCGTCGTCGCCTTCACCGCACCCGTGCCGGTCGGCACCTTCGTGCGGGCAGCCGGGAGCGACGTGGCCGCCGGAGACGTGCTGCTGAGCGCCGGAACGGTGCTCGGCGCCGCGCAGCTCGGGGTCGTCGCCGGCACCGGCGCGACCTCCGTCGAGGTGCGCCGGCAGCCCCGCGTGCTCCTCGTCTCGACGGGGCACGAGATCAGGGAGCCGGGCTCGCGCCTGGAACCGGGCCAGATCTTCGACTCCAACAGCGTGGGCCTCACGGTCGCGTTGCAGCAGGCGGGCTGCGTCGTCGACCCCCGCCCCTGCCGCTCCGACGACGCGGACGAGCTGCTGGCCCTCCTGATCGAGCACGCGCGCGGGGCCGACCTGATCGTGACGGTCGGCGGGGTCAGCGCGGGCGCCCGGGAGGTCGTGCGGGATGCGCTGGAGAGCCGCGGCGTGCGGTTCGGGAAGGTCGCGATGCAGCCGGGTGGGCCGCAGGGCCACGGGCTCGCCGACCTCGACGGCCTCCGTCGGCCCGTCGTCTGCCTGCCGGGCAACCCGGTCAGCGCCCTGGTGTCGTTCGAGGCCTTCCTGAGGCCGGCGCTGAGGGCGGCCCAGGGCGAGACCGAACCCGACCGCGAGCTGCACCGCGGCGTCGCGGGCGCGGCGTTCGACTCCCCGCCGACCCACCACCAGCTGCGGCGTGGGACGGTCGACGCGGAGGGCGTGCTGACCCTGGTCGGCGGCCCCTCGAGCCACCTGCTCCACTCCTACGCCCGATCGACCGTTCTGGTCCACGTGCCGGTCGGCGTATCGGCCGTCGCGGCGGGCGACCCACTCGACTACTGGAGGATCGATGGCTGAGAGCGACTCGCTCACCCATGTCACCCCCGACGGCTCCGCCCACATGGTGGACGTCTCGGACAAGGCGGTGACCAAACGGATCGCCTCGGCCCAGGCGGTGCTGCGCACCCGGGCCGACGTCATCGCGCTGCTGGCCGCGGGACAGCTCCCGAAGGGCGAGGCCCTCGCGGTCGCGCGGGTAGCCGGCATCATGGCGGCCAAGCAGACCTCCTCACTCATCCCGCTGTGCCACCCGCTGCCGATCTCCGGCGTCACGATCGAGTTCACGGTCGGCGAGACGACCGTGCGGATCGTGGCCACCGTGAAGACGACGGGCGTGACCGGGGTCGAGATGGAGGCACTCACCGCCGCCTCGGTCGCCGCCCTGACGGTGTACGACATGATCAAGGCCGTCGACCGCGCGGCGCGGGTGACCGACATCGAGGTGCTCGCGAAGTCGGGCGGCGCGAGCGGCGACTGGAGCCGGGAATGAAGGCCTGGGGCGAGCTGCACGCGCACGCGCACCACGACAAGGCCGGCGACTCCGCGGGATCGGTGGCGCGCTCGGCCGTCGTCGTGGTGGCGTCGAACCGCGCCGCCGCCGGGGTCTACGAGGACGAGACGGGCCCGGACATCCGCGACTGGCTCACCGCCCGGGGGTGGGCGGCCACCGTCGTCGTCGTGCCCGACGGCGACCCGGTCGGGGCGGCGCTCCGTAAGGCCATCGACGGCGGCGCCGACGCCGTCATCACGACCGGGGGCACCGGGATCTCGCCGACCGACCGCACCCCGGAACAGACCCGTCCGCTCCTGGACCTCGAGCTCCCCGGCATCACCGAGGAGATGCGGCGGGTGGGCGGCGACTCGACCCCGTTCGCGCTGGTCTCGCGCGGTCTCGCGGGCGTCGCCGGGCAGACACTGGTGGTCAACCTGCCGGGGTCGCGTGGTGGCGTGCAGGACGGACTCTCGGTGCTGGGCCCGCTGCTCGGGCACCTGATGGATCAACTTCATGGAGGAGACCATGCCAGACCCATCTGACATCGGAACCGAGGATGCCTCATCTGCGCGTCCGTCGGTCCGGATCGCACGCATCGCCGACACCGCGATCACGCTCGACGAGTGTTCCGGGGCGGTCGACGACCCGGCGGCCGGCGCGGTCGTGACCTTCGCCGGCGTCGTCCGCGACCACGACGAGGGGCGGGGCGTCCAGGCGCTGTCGTACTCCGCGCATCCGGCCGCCGAGGAGGCCATCCGCGCCAGCGCCGAGCGGATCGTCGCCGCGCACCCGGACGTGCTGGTCGCGATCGTGCACCGCACCGGCGACCTGGTCGTCGGTGACCTCGCGCTGGCCTGCGCCGTGTCGTCGGCGCACCGAGGGGATGCGTTCGCGGCGTGCTCCGAGCTGGTCGACGACGTGAAGGCGACCGTGCCGATCTGGAAAGAACAGCGTTTCGACGACGGCTCCACCGAGTGGGTCGCCGCCCTGGGCTGAGCCGCGGCCGCATCGGCTCCTCCACAGGCGGGGTCCGGGCGGTGGTTGTGCCCTGAACGGGGCCGTCGTTACACGGCGGACACATTGTTACGGTCTACTGAGTGCACAGCACCGATCGGAGCACCTCGTGGACCTCAACACCCTCACCACCCTCGTCCCGGCCCGCCATCGCGACGATCTGAGGGCACTCGACGAGCGGGTCGTCCCGCTCGCCGGCGGGTCCTGGCTCTTCTCCGAGACGCAGAACCACCTCACCGGCCTGATCGACCTGATGACGCTGGGCTGGCCCAGCATCACCGTCACCGACGAGGGGCTCGAGGTGGCGGCGACCTGCACGCTCGCCGAGCTCGCCGCGCTGCCGGATGACCGGGGCTGGCCCGCGCATCCGCTGTTCTTCCAGTGCTGCACGGCACTCCTCGGCTCGTTCAAGGTCTGGAACGTCGCGACTGTGGGCGGCAACATCTGCGCCTCCCTCCCGGCGGGCCCGATGACCTCGTTGTTCTCCTCCCTCGACGCCGAAGCGGTCGTCTGGCGCGCCGACGGCAGCGACGAACGGATGCCCGTGGCCCGGTTGGTGACCGGCAACGGAAAGAACGCACTCCGCCCGGGCGATGTCCTCCGAGCGCTGGTCGTGCCGAGGTCCTCCCTGCTCGCCCGCACCGCATATCGCAAGATCGCGCTATCGCCGATCGGGCGGTCCGGTGCCGTCATCGTGGGCCGCGTCGACCCCGACGGGAGCTTCGTGCTGACCGTCTCGGGCGCGACCGTTCACCCCGAGCAACTGCGGTACCCCGCCATCCCGGCCGCCGAGACGCTCCGCGAGGAGGTGCTGGCCCTGACGACCTGGTTCACCGACCCGCACGGGGCGGCGGACTGGCGGAGGGCGGTGTCGGCGTTGCTGGCCGAGGAGGTCAGGGCGGAGCTCGGTGGCGCTGATGACGGCGGCAGCGACGACAGGCACGACGGGCTCGACAACGAAGGGACGGCAGGGCGATGAGATTCGTGATGAACGGCGAACAGATCGAGGCCGAGCCCACGATGGGGCAGTGCCTCCGCACCTTCATCCGCGACCAGGGTCACTTC
Source organism: Herbiconiux sp. 320_LB (assembly GCF_059691755.1). NCBI lineage: Bacteria > Bacillati > Actinomycetota > Actinomycetes > Micrococcales > Microbacteriaceae > Herbiconiux > Herbiconiux sp. 320_LB. The sequence goes on from NZ_JCAWAD010000003.1 coordinate 288,004, forward strand.
GAGGTCAAGAAGGGCTGCGACTCGGGCGACTGCGGGGCGTGCTCCGTGATCGTCGACGGCACCCCGGTGCACTCCTGCGTCTATCCCGCCTATCGGGTCGCAGACAGGGTCGTGACGACGGTCGCCGGGCTGGGCGAACCGGGCGATCTGAGCCCGGTGCAGCAGAGCTTCGTCGACAACGCCGGCTTCCAGTGCGGCTACTGCACGGCCGGCATGGTCGTGACCGCGACCACGCTGAAGCCCGAGCAGCTCGACGACCTGCCCCGGCTCCTCAAGGGCAACCTCTGCCGCTGCACGGGGTACAGCTCGGTGGACGCGGCGATCCGCCAAGGGGTCTGCGACCTGCACGGGCATGACCACGGGGAGCAGCACGGGCACGGCTACGGCGAGCAGGCGGCCGGCGCGACCGCTGAGGCCGTCGATGCTGGCGCGACGGTCGAGGCGGGCACGACTGCCGCTGCGGGCGCTCCGGTCGCCGATCCGGTGCGTGAGCCCTTCTCCACCCCCGTCCGGGCCACCGGCCCCCGCGAGGGCCGGGCACCGCGCACGATCGGTACGTCGGTGAAGGCGCCCGCGGGTCCGCGGATCGTGTCGGGTCGCGAGCCGTACACCCTCGACGTGGCCGTCCCGGGCGTCACCCACCTCAAGCTGCTGCAGAGCCCGCACGCGCACGCGCGCATCCTGTCGATGGACACGTCGGCCGCCGAGGCGATGCCCGGCGTCCGCGCCGTGCTCACCGCGGCCGACTCCCCCGCGCGCCTCTACTCGACGGCGCGCCACCAGTTCCGCACCGACGATCCCGACGACACCACGCTCTTCGACACCGTCGTGCGCTACCGCGGGCAGCGGATCGCGGCCGTCGTCGCCGACTCGATCCGGATCGCGGAGGCCGCCTGCCGGCTGATCGAGGTCGAGTACGAGCTGCTGCCGGCGGTCTTCGACCCGGAGGAGTCCCGGAGCCCGGGCGCACCGCGCCTCCACGGCGACAAGGATCCGGTGGCGTCCCGCATCAGCGAGCCCGACCGCAACGTCATCGCCGCGCTGCACACCGAGATCGGTTCGATGGCCGACGCCGTGGCCGGTGCGGCGGCGCACGTCTCAGGCACCTGGCAGACGCACCGCGTCTCGCACGCGGCGCTCGAGACCCACGGCACGGTCGGCTGGCGCGAGGAGGACGGCCGGATCGCCTTGCGGACGAGCACCCAGGTGCCGTTCCTGGTGCGCGACGAGCTCGCCCACATCTTCGACCTCCCGCCCGAGCAGGTGCGGGTGTTCACGGCGCGGGTGGGCGGCGGATTCGGCGGCAAGCAGGAGATCCTGACCGAAGACGTCGTGATGGCCGCCGTGCTCAAGACCGGGCTGCCGGTGCAGTTCGAGTTCACGCGCGCCGACGAGTTCACGATCGCGCCCTGCCGGCACCCGATGCGGGTCTCGGTCGAACTGGCGGCCGAGAGCGACGGCACCCTGCGCGGGCTGGCGGTCGACGTGCTGAGCGACACGGGCGCCTACGGCAACCACGGTCCGGGCACGATGTTCCACAGCGTGGGCGAGAGCGTCGCCCTCTACCGGGCCGCGGCCAAGAAGGTCGACGCCGAGGTCGTCTACACGAACAACCTGCCCTCCGGGGCGTTCCGCGGCTACGGGCTCGGCCAGGTGGTGTTCGCGATCGAGTCGGCGATGGACCAGTTGGCGATCGACCTCGGCATCGATCCCTTCGAGCTGCGGCGCCGGAATGCGGTGCAGCCCGGCGATCCGCTCGTCGCCTCGCACGTCGAGGGCGACGACCTCGTCTTCGGCAGCTACGGGCTCGACCAGTGCCTCGACCTGGTGCAGGCCGCGCTCGAGCGCGGTAACGGCGTCGACGCCCCCGAGGGGCCCCAGTGGTCGGTCGGCATCGGCATGGCGCCCGCCATGATCGCCACGATGCCGCCGCGCGGGCACTTCTCGACGGTCACGATGACCCTCGACGCCGAGGGTCGCTACCTCGCCGGGGTCGGCACCTCCGAGTTCGGCAACGGCACCACGACGGTGCACCAGCAGATCGCGTCGACGGTGCTCGAGACGACGGCCGATCGGATCGTCATCCGGCAGTCCGACACGGATGCCGCCCCCTACGACACGGGTGCCTTCGGCTCGGCGGGCAGCGTGGTGGCCGGGAAGGCCCTCTACTCGGCCGCGCTCTCGCTGCGCGGAGCGATCCTGCGCCAGGCGTCGCAGCTGGCCGGAGCCTGGAGCGAGGGGGTGCTCGAGCCCGACGGCGTGCGGATCGGCGAGGTCTTCGTTCCGCTGACCGAGATCGCGGCCTCGGCCGGTGGATCGATCACGCTCGAGGGCAGTGAGGACGGCGCGCTGCGGTCGCTGGCGTTCAACGTGCAGGCGTTCCGGGTGGCGGTGGATTCGACGACCGGCGAGGTGCGCATCCTGCAGTCGGTGCACGCGGCCGACCCCGGTTTCATCCTCAACCCGCAGCAGCTCCGCGGTCAGATCGAGGGCGGGGTCGCGCAGGCGATCGGCTCGGCGCTGTACGAGGAGATGATCCTGGATGAGGGCAAGGTGACCACGCAGGTCTTCCGCAGCTATCACCTCCCTCAGCTGGCCGACGTCCCGATGACCGAGGTGCTCTTCGCCGAGACCGACGATTCGGTCGGGCCGTTCGGCGCCAAGTCGATGAGCGAGGCGCCCTACAACCCGATCGCGGCGGCCCTGGCGGCGGCCGTGACGGATGCGACCGGGGTGCGCCCCTACGAGCTCCCCCTCTCGCGCGATCGTGTCTGGAGGCTCCTCAACCCCACGTGACCCGCACCGCACCGGGCGCCGCGGACGCCGCCGGCGCCGCCGGAGCCCGCCTTCCGTGCGAGCGGCTCGTCCGACGGCGGCCGGTGCGTGTGGATCCTGCCGGCACTCAGCGGCGGGACGCCGGGCGGAGGCTCGCCTCGGCGGCACGGCGAACCTGCTCGGCGACCCGTTCCAGCGTCGGCGTGTGCAACTGCCACTGCTGCCAGTACAGCGGCACCTCGACCACGAATCCCGGGTCGATCGGCACCAGCGAAGCCGCCCCGTCGGGTGAGGTCGTCGCCGATCTGCGAGATTTCATCCTGGTGGCCGAACTCGGGGCCAAGGCCTGAGCAGCGGTTCGAGCCGACGCACCCTCCGCGCGCTGCCGCTGCCGCCGCTGCTGATGCTCCGGCACCATCCCCCAGCCGTAGCCGTAGCGGATGGCCGCCACGAAGTCGTGCGATGCCGGCACGTGGTGCCGCGGCGGGTCGAGCACCACCTCGGCCTTCGCCCCGCGGGAGCGCAGGTACAGGTCCTGGAGCCGGTCGCGCCGATCGAAGACGACGACGGGAGCACGGTCGAGCGCCTCGACGGTCGCGCCCTCGGAAAACCATCGTGCCACGAACTCCGGACTCGCCATCGGCTCGTACCTCATCGCGCCGAGCGGCGTCGACGAACAGCCCTGCACCGGATGCGCGGTCGCGGTGACGGCGGCCATCACGGTGCCCTCGCGGAGCAGGGTGGTCGTGTGGCTCTCGTCCTCGCGGAAGAACTCGAACGCCACCTCCCCCGCGAGCCCCGCGAGACCGGGCAGCAGCCAGGTGGCGAGGGAATCCGCGTTGACGGCGATCGGCATCCGTACCGGCGCCCCCTCGACGGAGCCGCTCGACTCCCCCAACCCGCGCGACACATCCTCGGCGAGGGCGCCGATCTGGCGGGCGAGCCGCAGCAGTGAGACCCCCGACTCGGTCGGCCGGATCGGCTTCGTGCGGGTGAGCAGCACCCGGCCCACGGAGGTCTCGAGCGCCTTGATCCGCTGGCTGATCGCCGACGGAGTCACCCGCAGTTCCCGCGCGGCCGCCTCGAAGGTACCCCCGTCGACGGCGCTCCGGAGGGCGTCGAGCTGGAGCAGATCGAAGTCCATGGTTAGTGAGTCTAATGATCCGTAAGAAAAAGTAGCTTGGCTATCGGGGCGGAGACACCTAGCGTCGGATCGTGCCCATCGACTTCCTCGCCGCCCTCGCCGGTCTCGGCTTCGGCCTCTCGCTGATCGTGGCGATCGGCGCCCAGAACGCCTTCGTGCTACGCCAAGGCCTCCTCCGCAGCCACGTGCTCGTCGTGGTCGCGATCTGCGCGATCTCGGACGCGGTGCTGATCGGGCTCGGCATCAGCGGGGTGGGACTGGTGTTCCAGCAGCTGCCCTGGCTCATGGTCGTCACCCGCATCGGCGGCGCGGCCTTCCTGCTGGTCTACGGGTTCCTCGCCGCCCGGCGCGCTCTCCGCCCGGCGACGCTCGCCGCGGCCGAGCCGCGCTCGCTCCCGGGGCTCGCCGCCACGGTCACCACCTGCCTCGCGCTGACCTGGCTGAACCCGCACGTCTACCTCGACACGGTCGTGCTGCTCGGCTCGGTGGCCAACACGCACGGCGACTCGCGCTGGCTCTTCGGGGCCGGGGCCGCGGCCGGGAGCATCATCTGGTTCACCGCCCTCGGTTTCGGCGCGCGCCTTCTGCAGCCGGTCTTCGCGCGGCCGGTGGCGTGGCGCATCCTCGACGCCGTCATCGCGGTGGTCATGGTGGCGATCGCCGCCTCCCTCCTCCTCGGCCTCTGACCCGCGCCCCGCCCTTCCGGCCGCCCCCGACTGTCCGCGACCCGTCACTTGTTGCCGCTATGGAGCCGCGATGGCGACAAGAAGTGACGGGTCGAGGACAGTCGGAGGGGACAAGGGACGCCTGCAGCGCGCACGGGCTCCCGCGGCCTGGCAGCACCCCCGGGCCTCAGCGCCCGAGCAGCTCCCCCACCGCCCGCTCGACCCCCGCCGCCACGGCCCGCTCGTCGGCGCGCACGAGGCGTCCGTCGCGAACGACCTCCGCTCCGTTCACCAGCAGCAGCGCCAGCGGCGGCTGCGACCCGAGCGTCAGCGCGGCCACCGGGTCGACGATCCCGGCGTGCGCGACCCCGTCGATCCGCCAGAGCGCCAGGTCGGCCAGCTTGCCCACCTCGATCGAGCCGATCTCGGACGCCCGCCCGAGCACCCGCGCACCGCCCATCGTGGCGACCCGCAGCGCATCCCGCCCGGTCATCGCGGTCGCGCCCCCGCGCAGCCGGTTCACGAGCACCGACATCCGGATCTCCGTGCCCAGCTCACCGGACTCGTTCGACGCCGACCCGTCGACCCCGAGCCCGACCGGCACCCCCGCCGCGAGCAGCTGCGGCACCGGCGCGATGCCCGCGGCCAGGCGCGCGTTCGAGCTCGGACAATGCGCCACCCCGGTGCCCGTCGCCGCGAACCGCCTGATCGCCTTCTCGTCGAGGTGCACGCAGTGCGCCATCCAGACGTCGTCGCCGAGCCAGCCGAGGTCGTCGAGGTACTCCGTGGGCGTGCGACCGAAGCGCTCGAGGCAGAACGCGTCCTCCTCGACCGTCTCCGAGCCGTGGGTGTGCAGCCGCACCGAACCCGGCAGCGACCGCGCCAGGACCGCCGCCTCGCGCAGCAGATCGGCCGTCACCGAGAACGGCGAGCACGGCGCGATCGCGATCCGGGTCATCGACGAACGCGACGGATCGTGGAACCGCGCCACCGCATCCGCACTGGCCTGCAGGGCTGCGTCTGTGGTCTCGACGGCGAAGTCCGGCGGCAGGCCGCCGTGCGAGGCACCCAGATCCATCGACCCGCGGGTGCCGTGCAACCTCACTCCGAGGGTCGCCGCGGCGTCGACGATCGACCCGAGGATGTCGCCGCCCCCGCGCGGGAACACGTAGTGGTGGTCGCCCATCGTGCTGCACCCCGACAGCGCCCCCACCGCGAGCCCGCCGAGCGCCCCCGACCCGACGGTGTCGGCGGTGATGCGCGACCACGTCGGGTACAGCGCCGTCAGCCAGTCGAACAGGATCGCATCCTGCGCGATCCCCCGCGTCAGCCACTGGTACAGGTGGTGGTGCGTGTTCACGAGCCCCGGCGTCAGCAGGTGCCCCCTGCCGTCGACCCGGCGAACGGCTGCCCGGGCGGCGCCGGTCGCGCCCGTCCCAACGGATGCACGGGGTGCGTCGACCGCGCCAGTCCCACTGGATCCATCGGGTGCGTCGACCGCGCCGGCATCAACGGATGCACGGGGTGCGTCGCGAGCGAGCGTCGCGCCGAGTGCCCCCGCGGCCCCGGGGCCCTCGGGCACCGGGTCGCCGTCGAGGGCCCAGCGCGGCGCCGGGCCGTTTCCGACCGCGACGATGGTGTCGCCGTCGACCACGACGTACCCGCGCTCGTGCTCGGTGTCGTCGCGATCGATCGTGGCGACGTACGCGTTCTCGATCACCGTCCGCATCCGGACGCCGTCTGCGGGCGACGGCTCGAGGTGCGGCAGCGTCACCGCGCGACCTTCTCCGGTCGGGCCGGCATGGGCGCGGCCGCCTCAGCGGCGCGAGGGTGGGCGGGGGCGTGCTCGACCGCCGTATCCGCGGCGGCGGTACCGACGGCGGCGGCGGTGCCTGCGGTGGCGGCGGTACCTGCGGTGGCGGCGGCACCAACGGGCGCAGTGTCGTCCGCGACCGCATCAGCAGTGGCGTCGGCGGCGGCCGCCCGGGGGTGGATCGCCCCCGTCGTCGAGCGGAGGGGTGCGGCGGTGGCGGCGTTCCGCACCATGAGCACCTCGGCGAGGATCGACACGGCGGTCTCCTCCGGCGTCGACGCACCCAGATCGAGGCCGATCGGCGAGTGCAACGCGGCGAGCGCGTCCTCCCCGACGCCCTGCTCGCGCAGCGCCCGGAGCCGGCGCTCGTGCGTCACCCGCGACCCCATCGCACCCACATAGGCCACCGGCAGGGCGAGCGCCGTCGTCAGCAGCGGCAGGTCGAACTTGTCGTCGTGGGTGAGGATGCACACCACCGTGCGCTCGTCGACCTCGGTCTCGGCGAGGTAGTCGCTCGGCCAGCGGTTGACGACCTCGGCGTCGGGAAAGCGGTCGGCCGTGGCGAACACCGGCCGCGCGTCGCAGACCGTGACGCGGTAGCCGAGCAGGGCCCCGGCGCGGGAGAGGGCGGCCGAGAAGTCGACCGCGCCGAAGACGATCAGCCGTGGCGGCGGAGCCGACACCAGCAGCACGGCCTCGACGATCCGGCCGTCGCAGTCGATCCGGCGGTGCACCGAGCGCCCGCTGTGGATCCCCGCCCGCAGCTCGTCCGCGACCCGCCGCCCCACCGCATCCGAACCCGAACCCGCCGGATGCGCCGTGACCAGCCGCAGCGCTGCTGCGTCCAAGGGGTCCGCCCCCAGCACCATCGCGATGCCGGCCGGCCGCCCATCGCGAGCACGTCCCAGCTCGTCGAGCACCCCCGGAGCCACCGCCGACCGGGCCCCCGGCAACCCCAGCTCGTGCACGAAGACCCGCAGCCGGCCCCCGCAGGCGAGCCCGACGGCGAACGCGTCGTCGTCGCTGAAACCGAACTCGCAGACCTCCCCGACCCCGGTCTCGAGTACCCGCGCACAGGCGTCGTAGACGGCACCCTCGACGCAGCCCCCCGAGATGCTCCCGATCACGCGACCCTGATCGTCCAGCGCCATCGAGGTGCCGAGCGCACGGGGAGCGCTGCCGTCGACGGCCACGACCGTCGCGACGGCCAGCCGGCGCCCGGACGCCAGGGAGGTCAGCAGTGCATCCGCGAGTTCGAGCATCGGACGGCTCCTCCCTTTCGTGCAATCAGCCTGACACATGATCGTGTTAGAACTTCACCATGCTGATCATCCGCGACGCCCTCCGCACCGTGATCGACGCCGCCACCGAGTGGGGCGAGGGCACCCCCACCGGCCCGCGCGACCTCCGCCTGACCCACGTCGTGCTGCCCGACGCCGCCGACGAGACCGGCAGCGCCACCGACGGCGCCGAGCACCGCGTCAGCCACGACGCCACCCGCAGCACCCCCGACGCAGCAGCACACACAGCAGCCGCACGAGCAGCAAGCACAGCCCAAGCACCCGCCACCCCCGAAACCCCCGAAGCCCCCGAAACCCTCGACGCCTCCGGCTGCGTCGTGACCCCCGGCCTGGTCAACGCCCACCACCACCTGCTGCAGAGCGCGTTCCGCACCCTCCCCGGCACCCGCGGCGTCGCGATGCACGAGTGGCTGCCCCGGATGGCAGCCGAGTACGCCGCGATCGGTATCGACCCCGAGCTCGCCCGCGCCTCCGCGCTCGTCGGCGTCGCCGAGGGGCTGCTCGACGGGGTCACCACGGTCGCCGACCACCACCTGACCTGGCCCGCCGGCAGCGACGGGGTCGGCATCGCCCGGGCGACCGCGGCCGCGGCCCGCGAACTCGGCGCACGGCTCGCCTTCGTGCGGGGTTCGGCGCGCGACGATCCCGAGCAGGCGGCCGCCTCGGCCGACGAGATCGCCGAGGCCATGGTTCCGGATGCACGCCACGGCATCACCGCGGACGGCCTGTTCCAGCTCGCGGTCGGCCCCGCCGGCGTGCACAGCGACTCGGCCGAGACCTTCCGGTTGCTCGGCGAGGTCGCGGCCCGTCGCGGCCTGCGTCGCCGCACCCAGGCGAACGAGCAGGTCGACGTGGCGATCGCGCTCGAGAAGTACGGCCGGCGCCCGATCGAGCTGCTCGACGAGTGGGGCTGGCTCGCCGACGACGTCACGCTCGCCCACCTCTGTGCGGTCACCGAGGCCGAGATCGCCCTGCTCGCCGCTCGCGGGGTGTCCGCGACCCACGCGCCGGGCTGCGACCTGCCGATGGGCTGGGGCATCGCCCCGGTCGCCGCCCTCCTCGACGCCGGACTCGCCGTGGGGCTGGGCACGAGCGGCGGCGGCAGCAACGACGCCGGCCACCTGCTGGCGGATGCGCGGCTCGCGATGCAGGTCGCCCCGCTCGTCGGCCCGCCGATCGAGGCCCGCCGCATCCTGTCGATGGCGACCGAGGGGTCGGCCCGGGGCCTCGGGCGGCCCGAGCTCGGCACCCTGCGCCCCGGCTCCGCGGCCGACCTCTGCGTCTGGGACGTCTCGGGCGTCGCGGATGCGGGGGTCGCCGACCCGGTCGCCGGACTCCTCTGGGCCTCGCCCGGCCGGCGCCCGAAGCACGTCGTCGTGGCGGGCCGGGTCGTGGTGCGCGACTACCGGCTCGTCGAGCACGACCAGCGCACCCTGGCCGCCGACCTCACGACCCTGCTCGCGGCCCGCCGCGCATCCTGACACCCCTCGCCGCGCCCGCCGCACCCCGCCGCGCCCCGCCGCCCCGAGGCACACCCCCAAGGTCCGCGACCCGTCACTTGTCGTCGCTATCCCGGGCATTTGGCGACAACAAGTGACGGGTCGCGGACAGTCGGGGGCCGAGCCATCGGCGCGAGCCCTCAGGGGCGAGCCGTCGGCTCGAGCGCTCGGCGCGAGCCGTGGGGGGACGCTCAGAGCTCCAGCACCAGCCGCGGGCACGCCGCCCGCGACACGCAGATCATCATGACCTCGTTCGAGTCCTGCTCCGCCGGGGTCAGCACCGAGTCGCGGTGGTCGACCTCGCCCGAGACCACCGGCGTCTCGCAGGTTCCGCAGGTGCCCTCGCGGCACGACGACAGCACGAGCACGCCCGCCTCCTCGACCACGTCGAGGATCGTCTTTTCCGGCGGCACCTCGACCGTGATGCCCGAGAGCTCCAGCTCGACCTCGAACGACTCGTGACGCACCGGTTCGGTCGCCTCCCGGGCCTCGAACCGCTCCAGGTGCAGAGCCGAGGCCGGCCAGCCCGCCGCGCCGGCGACCGCCTCGAGCTCGAGCAGCATCCGGGCCGGCCCGCAGCAGTAGACGAAACCGGGGGCCGGGTCGCCGGCGCTTCCGGCCAGCTCCGCCCCGATCGTGCCGAGGTCCAGCCGCCGCCCCGCATCGGCGGCGTACACCGAGACCGCGTCGCCGTAGCGCTCGACCAGCTCGTCGACGAAGGGCATCCGCTCCAGCGAGCGCCCCGCGTAGTGCAGCACGAACTCGGCGCCGGCGCGGGAGACCGCGTCGAGCATCGGCACGAGCGGGGTGATCCCGATCCCCCCGGCCACGAACTCGTAGCGCGACCCGGCGACCGGTGGCACGAGGGCGAAGTGGTTCAACGGCCCCCGGGCGACCAGCACCGTGCCGGCGGCGGCGTGCGTGTGCAGGTGCTCCGAGCCGCCCCGGCCGTCCGGCTCGCGCAGCACCGCGATGCGGTAGTGCTCCCGGTCGGCCGGGTCGCCGCAGAGCGAGTACTGCCGTTCGACTCCGGGCTGCACCCGCACGTCCAGGTGCGCACCGGGGGTCCATTCGGGCAGCGGACCGGCCTCGGGGTCGGCGGCCCGGAGCGTCAGCATCAGCACGTCGACCGCGACCGATCGCGCCTCGGTGACGACCAGCTCGAACTCGGGAAGAGCTCCGCTCACGATCCCGCCCTCCGTTCCTTGACGATGAACAGGTGGTACTCGCCGCCACCCGGGGTGTGCCACCGGTGCAGCGTGCCGCCGGCGTAGTGGATCGAGTCGCCCGGCTCCAGCGTGTAGCTGCCCTCGTCGGCGAGATCGACGAGCACGCTGCCGTCGACGACGTGCAGGAACTCGTCCTCGTCGTGGCGGTAGAACTCGCCCGGGCTGCGGTTGGAGCCGCGGAACTCCATCGGGATGAAGCCGACGTCGCCGTGCACCAGGATGCGCGCCTCGCCACCGCCGAACGGCCCCTGCGGCCCCTCACTCCGCCGCACGAGCGAGACCCGGTCGCCCGTGCCGCTGGGCACCAGGTCGTCGGTCGCCGCCGCGATCAGCTCGATCTGGCTCGAGCCGAGCGCCCGGGCGATCCGCTCGAGCGAGGCCATGCTCGGCCGGGCCTGCCCGCGCTCGAGCTGGCTGAGGAAGGGATGCGAGAGCTCGGCCAGTCGCGCCAGCTCCACGAGGGTCAGTCCGCGGGCCTGACGCACCGAGCGGATGCGCGCGCCCAGGCGCACGGTCTGCTCGTCGAGGGCGACGCTTCCGGAGGTGATGAGGAGCCCCTTTCGAACCGGGTCAAGGAGACAGTAACCACGTACCCCGCTCCCGGCGAAATCGCCCACGGCGGCAATTTACATTCGGAAATGCCCGCGTTACGTCGCCGAAACGCGCCGTCCGTAGCGTGGCCCATGTTGAAGCCATCAACATCAGCGCCCGCATCCCGGGCGGGATCCACGACACAGGACAGAGCGGGAGAACCACTCGGTGCACACGCTCCCCCAGCCTCTGACGAGACTCACCAGAGCGACTCTCGCGAGCGGCGAGCGGGTCGATCTGGAGCTCACGGGAGACACCGTCACCGCCGTGGTGCCGGCCGGCTCGGCGTCGGCCTCGTCCGACCCCGAGACCGCCCTCGACCTCGACGGCTTCCTCCTCCTCACCGCTCCCGCCGAGCCGCACGCGCACCTGGACAAGGCCCTCTCCTGGGATCTGATCGACCCGCCGATGGGCGACCTCGTGCTCGCCATCGAGTCGTGGAAGCGCTTCTCGGCCACCCAGACCGTCGAGAGCATCGCCGACCGGGCGAGGCGACAGGCCCTGCTGATGCTGCAGAACGGCACGACCGCCATCCGGTGCCACGTCGACGTGCTGCAGGGCGACGACCCGATGCGCGGGGTGCGCGCCCTCGTCCGGGTCCGCGAGGAGCTCCGCGACCTGATCGACCTCCAGCTGGTCGCCCTCGCCGGCCCCAGCGTGCCCGACGAGCACGTGCGCGAGGCGATCGAGCTCGGCATCGACCTCGTCGGCGGCGCCCCGCACCTGGCCGACGACCCGGACGCCGATCTGCGCCGCCTGCTCGCGATCGCCACCGAGCGCGGCACCGGAGCCGACCTGCACACCGACGAGAGCCTGGCCGGCGCGATCACCCTCGGCACCCTCGCGGCCGAGGTGCGCGACTGGCCCGCCGACCGGCCCGTGACGGCCGGGCACTGCGTGCGCCTGGGCACCCTGGAGCCGGGCGAGCTAGACGGTCTGGTGGATGCGGTGGTCGCCGGCCGCATCGGGATCGTCGCCCTCCCGATCACCAACCTCTACCTGCAGGGCTGGGAGCATCCGGTCGCCACCCCCCGGGGGCTGACGGCCGTGCGCGCCCTGCTGGATGCGGGCGCCCGACTGGCCGCGGGCGCCGACAACGTGCGCGACCCCTTCAACCCGGTCGGCCGGAGCGACGCGCTCGAGACCGCCTCCCTCCTGGTCACCGCCGGCCACCTCACCCTCGACGAGGCGTACCGAGCGGTCAGCGACGGCGCGCGCGACGTGATGGGCCTGCCGGCCGCCGGCATCGCCGTCGGCGCTCGCGCCGAGTTCCTCGCGGTGCGGGGCGTCAGTCTCTCGGACGTCGTGGCGAACGCCCCGGCCGACCGCTACGTCATCCATGCCGGCCGTCTCGTCGCCCAGAGCGAGGTGTTCAGCCGGATCGCCGCGCCGTCCCTGCGCAGCCCCGAAGCCACCCAGCCCATTCTCGAAACGAGGTGAGAAGCCCCATGTCCATCGCCCCACCCCTCGTCGCTTCGGCGACCACGACCGCTCAGCTCCTCCACTTCGAAGACGTCGCGATGACCTTCCCCAACGGGACCACCGCGCTCTCCGGAGTCAACCTGACCGTCAACCGCGGCGAGTTCGTGACCGTCGTCGGCCCCTCGGGCTGCGGCAAGTCGACGCTCCTTAGGATCGCCTCGGGCCTCACCCCCGCGACCCAGGGCGTCACCGAGGTCGACACCAGCCGGATCGGCTACGTCTTCCAGGATGCGACCCTGCTCCCCTGGCGCGACGTGCAGGCCAACGTCGAGCTGCTCGCCGAACTCAACGGCAAGCCCAAGAAGGAACGGCAGCGCACCGCCGCCGAGGCGATCGAGCTCGTCGGGCTGAAGGGCTTCGAGAAGGCGCTGCCGAAGACCCTCTCGGGCGGCATGAAGATGCGCACGAGCCTCGCCCGCAGCCTCACCCTCGACCCCGAGCTGTTCCTGTTCGACGAGCCCTTCGGTGCGCTGGACGAGATCACCCGCGAGCGCCTCAACGACGAGCTGATCAAGCTCTTCACCGAGCAGCAGTTCGCCGGCCTGTTCATCACCCACTCCGTGTCGGAGGCGGTCTACCTCTCGACCAAGGTCGTCGTGATGTCGGGGCGTCCCGGCACGATCGTCGACACCTTCGAGGTCGAGTTCCCCTTCCCCCGCGACCCCGAGATCCGCTTCACCGCCGAGTTCGCCGAGCTCTGCGGCAAGGTGTCGCACGCACTCCGAGAGGGCCACCACTGATGACCACCACCCCTCCGGCCCCGCCGAAGAACCGCACCCTGATGCGGCCCGCCACGGTGAAGAAGTCGAAGTCGGTCACCATGACCTGGCTGCCGCCGGTGCTGGTCTTCCTGGGCCTGCTGGCCATCTGGTACGCCATCACCTACCTGGTGCTCGACGAGAAGCGCCGATTCCTGATGCCTCCGCCGCACGAGGTGGTGGCCGCGTTCTTCGACCCGGAGACCTTCGGGGAGATCATGGTGGCGCTCGGCCGCACCACGATCGTGGCCTTGATCGGCCTCGCGATCGCCATGGTGATCGGCGTGCTCTGGGCCATCGCGATGAGCCAGGCGAAGTGGGTCGAGCGCTCGCTCTACCCCTACGCGGTGGTGCTGCAGTGCATCCCGATCCTGGCGCTCGTGCCGCTGATCGGGTTCTGGTTCGGCTTCGAGTACCCGGCCCGCATCATCGTCTGCGTGATGATCGCGCTCTTCCCGATGGTGTCGAACACCCTGTTCGGTCTGCAGTCGGTCGACCCGGGCCAGCGCGAGCTGTTCCAGCTGCAGCGGGCCAACCGCTGGACCGTGCTGACCAAGCTCGAATTCCCCGCCGCCCTCCCCGCGATCTTCGCCGGGATGCGCATCTCCGCGGGTCTCGCCGTCGTCGGCGCGATCGTGGGCGACTTCTTCTTCCGCCGCGGCGACCCCGGTCTGGGCTCGCTGCTCAGCACCTACACCGCGCGCCTCCGTTCGGCCGAGCTGTTCGCGACGATCTTCGTCGCCGCGCTCCTGGGAGTCGCGATCTTCGCGATCTTCGGCTGGGTCGGCAAGCGCGCCGTGGGCCGCTGGTACGACTTCTCGGCCAACTAGCTCTCCACCCCGCACCACCGCACGTCCCGCACCATCGCACCTGCACCACCTCTCATTCCGCACCACCCCACAAGGAGATGAAATGCGCAGATCCCGAACCCGGCTCGTGCTCACGACCGGTCTGGCCGCGGCGACCGCCGTCGCCCTGGCCGCCTGCTCGAGCGGAGCATCCAGCACCGAGACGAACGCCGCATCCGACACCGAGATCGGCTCGGTCGACCTCGCCGCCGCCGGGTGCCCGGCCACCGTCGTGCTGCAGACCGACTGGAACCCCGAGGCCGAGCACGGCCACCTGTACCAGCTGCTCGGCCCCGACCCCGTGATCGACGCGGGCAAGAAGAGCGTGAGCGGGCCGCTCTACAGCAAGGGCGAGTACACCGGCGTGAACGTGGAGGTGCGCTCCGGCGGACCCGCGATCGGCTTCCAGAGCGTGACCTCGATCATGTATCAGGACCCCGACATCATGCTCGGCTACGTCTCGAGCGACGAGCAGATCGCCAACTCGGCCGACTTCCCCACCACGGCCGTCTTCGCGCCGCTGGAGAAGAGCCCGCTGATGATCATGTGGGACCCGGCGACCTACCCCGACGCCAAGACCATCAAAGACGTCACCAGCAAGGACGCCGTGGTGCGCTACTTCGCCGACTCGACCTACATGGAGTACCTGAAGGAGTCGGGCCAGGTTCCCGAGGCCCAGGCCGACGGCAGCTACGACGGCACCCCCGCCAACTTCGTGGCCGACCAGGGCAAGGCCGCTCAGCAGGGCTTCGCCTCGGCCGAGCCGTACATTTACGAGAACGAGGTCGCCGACTGGATGAAGCCGGTCGACTTCCAGCTGATCAACGACACCGGCTGGGACTACTACCAGTCGGTCATGGCCACCCGCACCGGCGACCTCGACGCGAACGCCGGCTGCCTCAAGGCGCTGGTGCCCGTGCTGCAGCAGGCCGAGGTCGACTACTTCGCCGACCCGGCTCCGGTGAACACGCTCATCCTCGACCTGGTGAAGCAGTTCGACACCGGCTGGGTGTACTCCCAGGGCGTCGCCGACTTCTCGGTCAAGCAGATGATCGACCTCGGTCTGGTGTCCAACGGCTCGGACGACGCCATCGGCGACCTCGACCCCGACCGCATGTCGTCGTTCTTCGACAAGGCGGTGCCGATCCTGGAGAAGATCGGTTCGACCCCGGCCGACGGCCTCACGGTCGACGACCTCTACACCAACGAGTACATCGACACCTCGATCGGTCTGAAGTAGCCATGACGCTCCCCTCTGTGACCGCGTCGTCGCCCACCTCCGCAGCCGGCTCCGGACGGCTGGACGGCAAGCGCGTCGTGGTCACGGGGGGAGCCCGTGGCATCGGCGCCGAGATCGCCCGTCGCTGCGCCGCCGAGGGGGCCGAGATCAGCGTGCTCGACCTCCTCGCCGAGCAGGGCTCCGCACTGGCCCGCGAGCTCGGCTGCCACTTCGTGCCCGTCGACCTCAGCGACAGCCAGAGCACCACGGATGCGCTGGGCCGGGCCATCGAGGCCCTCGACGGCATCGACGTGCTCGTGAACAACGCCGGCATCCTCCGCTTCTCCCCGCTGCTGGACATCTCGGTCGCCGAGTGGGACCGGATGTTCGCCATCAACACCACCGCCATGCTGGTCACCACGCAGGTCGCGGCGCGCTCGATGATCACCGCCGAGACCGGCGGCACGATCATCAACCTCGCGAGCATGGCCGGCAAGACCGGCGGCGCCGGGCAGGGGCACTACGCCGCCTCGAAGGCGGCCGTCATCGCTCTGACCCGGGTGACCGCGCTGGAACTCGGCGCATCCGGGATCACCGCCAACTGCATCTGCCCCGGCTACGTGCTCACCGAGATGGGCGCCGCCACCCGCACCGAGGCCGACGTCGCGGAGTGGTCGAGCTACTCGCCGCTCGGCCGGCTGGCCGACCCCGCCGACGTGGCGGGGGTCGCGGCCTTCCTCGCCTCGGCGGACGCCTCGTACCTCACCGGCCAGGCCATCAACGTCACCGGCGGAATGGTCATGCACTGACCCTCCGGCCGGCCCCTCCCGTCCCACCCGATCACCCACGCACCAGAGGAACCACCATGACAGCGTCAGCCGACCAGATCGCCGCCCTCGCCGCGGAGCTCACCGCCCTGCTGGGCGAACGGGGTGTCACCACCGACCTCCGGGGGCGGGAGAAGGCCTCCGTGGACGGGGCGAAGATGTCGCCCATCCTGGCCGAGCAGCTGCCGCTCGGGCTCGCCGACCTCGTCGCGTTCCCCACGAACGCCGAGCAGATCGCCGAGGTCGTGGCCGCCGCCGTGCGGCACGGCGTCTCGGTGACCCCGCGCGGCAAGGGCACGGGCAACTACGGCCAGGCCATCCCGCTCGAGGGCGGGCTGGTGCTCGACCTCTCCAAGGCGCGCGCCGTCGTGGAGGTGGGCGAGGGCCGGCTGACCGCCGAGGCGGGTGCGACCATGGTCGCGATCGAGCAGGCGGCCCGCGAGACCGGGCAGCAGATCCTGATGTACCCCTCGACCGCGCAGTCCTCGATCGGCGGGTTCCTCTCCGGCGGCTCCGGCGGCACGGGCTCGATCAAGCACGGCTCGAACATGAGCGGGGAGTACGTGCTCGCGCTCGACGTGGTCTACGCCGGGCCCGAAGCCGCGCTGGTGCACGTCGAGGGCGAGGCCGCGCAGCCCTACGTGCACACCTACGGCACCGCCGGGATCATCGCCCGCGCCACCATCGCGCTCGAGCCGATGCAGGAGTGGGTGGGGCTGTACGCCAGCTTCCCGACGTTCGCGGAGGCGACCTCCGTGCTCCAGCAGATCGGCTGGCTCGAGCCGACCCCGCGACTGGTCTCGGCCGACCTGCCGACCATCGCCGACGCCCTGCCGGACGACCCGGCCATCCCCAAGGGGCGGGCCTCGCTCCGCGCCATCCTCGACGTCGCCACGGTCGAGGGCGCCACCGCGCTGATCGAGGGCGCGGGCGGGCGGGTCGAGGAGGTCCGCGAGGGGCCGCAGGCGACCGTCAAGATCTCGATGCTGAGCTACAACCACCCGATCGAATGGCTGCAGAAGTCCTCCGACGAGACCTACTTCCACGTGGAGGTCTCGGGGTCGGCGCTGGTCGACCGCCTCGAGGAGGTGCACCAGGTCTACCCCGGCGCGATGCTGCACATCGAGGCCCAGCGCGACCACCCGATCGGCATGCTCGCGGCGCCCTACATCAGCCCCGAGGCGGTCTACGCGGGCTACGACCGGCTGACCGCCCTGGGCGTCGGCTTCCACAGCCCGCACCAGTGGTTCGTCGACCACCAGGTCGACCGCACCAAGGCGCTGGCCGCCGAGACCGATCCGTCCGGACTCCTCAACCCGGGCAAGCTGCCCACCGGCGAGACGGTGCCGACCGGCACCAAGTGGGCCGGCGCCCGCCCGTCCGCTTCCCAGGCCGACCAGCCGGTGCGCGCATGACCGCCCCCGAGACCCGCAAGCTGGTCGAGCTCTCCGGCGACGGCCTGGCCCGCGCCCTGTCCGCCGACTCGGTCGTCGTCCTCCCCACGGGCGCGATCGAGTACCACGGGCCGCACCTGCCGCTGATGACGGACTACCTGATCGCCGACAGCGTCGCGAACGCCGCGGTGTCGGCGGCGGCCGCCGCCGGTCAGGACGTCTGGATCCTCCCCACCCTCGCCTACACCAAGTCCGACGAGCACCACTGGGCACCCGGCACGATGTGGATCAGCTGGGACACGCTGATGCAGACCGTCACGGAGCTTGGCAACTCGATCGCCGCGACCCCGGCGACGAAGCTGGTCTTCTTCAACGGGCACGGCGGCAACCTGGCGCTGCTCCAGGTGGCGAGCCGCGAGCTCCGGCGCCGGTTCGGGCTGCAGACCTTCCTGATGGGCGCGACCGTGCCGCCGGGCGACCACGACGGGCCCGAGGAACTCGGTCTCGGCATCCACGCCGGTCACGCCGAGACCTCGCTGGTGCTGCACCTGCGGCCCGAGCTGGTCGACCTCTCGGTCGCCGAGCGGAGCGTGCCCGAGCACCTCGCCGACTTCGAGCACATCGGCTTCCGCAAGCGCGTCACCTTCGGCTGGCTCTCGAACGACTTCGGCACCAACGGCACGCTCGGCGACCCGACGGGGGCGACGGCCGCGTACGGCGCCGAGCTGTTCGACCGCTCGGTCGCGGATGCGGTGGCCGCCTTCGCGGAGATCGCGCGCTTCGACCCGGCCGGCGGGGCGGACGCGGTCGGAGGCGCGGGCTCGGGCACGGAATCGGGCGCGGGCTCGGGCACGGGCACGGGCGGGGCCTCGGCGTGATCGAGGGCCCGACTCCGGGCGACCTCCTGGCCGAGTGGCTGCCCGCCAACGACGACCCGGTGCGCCCCCTGATGACCCTCAGCACGCGCTCGGCGAGCGGGTACCCCGATGCCCGCACCGTCCTGCTTTCCGAGTTCGACGACGACGGCCTGTACTTCCACACCGACTCGCGCTCGCGCAAGGTCGCCGATCTCACGCACGACCCCCGGGTCGCGCTCACCCTCGTCTGGCCCGGCCGCCAGCTCACCGTGCAGGGCGACGCCAGACGGGCGTCGACGGATGAACGGGGCTGGGCCTACGAGCACCGCAGCCGCTACCTGCAGCAGCTTGCCTGGCTGAACACCCCCGATTTTGCTCACCTCTCGCTGGAGGAGCGACTGGCGGAGTGGGCCGCGTTCGACGCCGCGCATCCGCAGCTCACCCCGCCGGACACCTGGGACGGCTTCGTCGTCCGTCCCGTGCGCCTCACCTTCTGGGAGGGCCGCACCGACACCGCCAGCCGCCGCACCGAGTTCCGCCTGCCGCCGGACGGCTCGGCCTGGGAGCGCCACCTCCTCCCAGGCTGATCGCCACCCGCGCGGTGAGGCCTCGGGGTGGGTCTTCCCTCCGAGTCATTGGCCGGGCCTGGCGGACGTCCGCGCAGCGGACGTGGGAGATGACTCGGAGGGAAGACCCACCCCGCGGCCGGACCCACCCACGAGAGGGTCAGTGCTTCGCGGCCGCGGCCGCGATCGCCTCGGTCAGCACCGTGAGCAGCCGCGGCGAGTCCAGCGCCGGCAGCACGACCTCGATCAGCACGGCCTTGTCGGTGGTCGCGCGCGCCACGGCGAGCGCGTCGGCCAGCTCGTCCTCGGTGCGCGCGGTGGCGGTGACGACCCGGTCCGCGGCGCCGAACGCGGCGGGCACGAGGGTCCAGTTCCACGGCGTGATGTCCTGATACACCGCGGCCGGGCTCTGGATCTTGCGCTCGACGGTGTACCCGTCGTTGTTCAGCAGGAAGACGATCGGCGTGTGGCCGCCGTGGAAGATGGTGGCGAACTCCTGCACGGTCAGCTGCGCCGCTCCGTCGCCCACGAACAGCACCGACCTCCGCCCAGGAGCCGCGACGCACGCGCCCAGCGTCGCCGGCACGGTGTAGCCGATCGCCGACCAGACCGGCTGGCCGAGCAGATCGGACTCGTCAGGGAGCACGAGGTCCAGGGCTCCGTAGAAGCTTGTGCCCGCATCCGCGATCACGGTCGTGCCGGGCTGCAGCCAGTTCTGCACCGAGCCCCAGAAGTGCTCCTGGCTGAGCGGGCGGCCCGCGGCGGGCGCCGCGGCATCCGGGACCGCCGGGTGCCCGACCGGCTCGACCGGTTCGCGCGAGGAGTCGCCGAGCACCTGGTGCAGTGCGCGCAGCGAGTCCTCCAACCGCACGCCGTAGAAGGTCGTGTCGGCGATCCGCGCCGCGGTGAGCCCGAGCTCGACCGCGAGGTCCTCGTCGAACTCCTGGGTGAAGAACCCGGTCAGGAAGTCGCTCATCACGGTGCCCGCGAGCACGAGGAGCGGTGCTCGGTCGACCGCCTCGCGCGCCTCGGCGACCCGGGTGAAGGCGCCCATGTAGGTGCCGAGCGAGGCCGGGTGCGACTCGTCGAGCACGGCCTTCGACATGTTCTGCGAGGCGACGTAGACCCCGTCGTGGTCGGCGATCCGCCGCACGAGCGACTCCAGGCTCCGCCGGTGCACCTGGGGGCCGACCAGCAGGGTGACCTGCGGATGACCGGCCACGGCCTCGGCGAGCGCGGTGGTGAACCGGGCGAGCTCGGAGGCGTCGCTCGAGGCGGCCAGGAGCGGCGTGCGGAGGTTGGCGGCGTGCACGGGCGCGATCGCCACGTCGGCCGGGATGCCGAGGTACACCGGCTTCGACTCGCGGAGCGCGGTCATCAGCGCGGCGTCGATGTCGCGGGTGGCGGTGGCGGTGCGCACGATCGTGGCCGAGGCGGTGACCTCGCGGTAGGCGCGGTAGAAGTGCTCGTAGTCCCCGTCGATCAGGGTGTGGTGGAGGTGGAGCCCGGCGGCGCGGGCGGTGGTCGAGGGCATCCCGGTGATCTGCACCACGGGGACGTCTTCGGAGAAGCTGCCTGCGACGCCGTTGATGGCCGAGAGCTCCCCCACTCCGAAGGTGGTGACGAGGGCGCCGAGCCCGCGACGGATGCGGGCGTAGCCGTCGGCCGCGTAGGCGGCGTTCAGCTCGTTGGTCGAGCCCACCCAGTGGAGACCGGGCACGGTCACCATCTGGTCGAGCAGGCTGAGATTGAAGTCGCCGGGAAGCCCGAAGACGTGGTCGGCACCGAGTTGCACGAGGCGGGTGGCGAGGTACTGGCCGACGGTGACGGTGGTCACGCGGGGGGCAGCGGGGGCAGGGTTTCCGGATTGTGTCTGGTCGCTCATGCGCACAGCATCTCATCCGGGGTGCTCAGGCCGGGGTCGTGACCAGCCGTTCGCGGATCGTGTCGATGCCGAGGGCGACCTCGGCGAACGAGGTCGACAGCGGGGAGAAGCCGAGGCGGATGCCGGCGGGCCGCCGGAAATCCGGGATCACCCCGTCCTGCCACGGCTGGGGCACCATCGCCGGGAACGCGGGATGGTCGATCGTCACGTGGCTGCCGCGGGCGGCGGGATCGCGCGGCGAGGAGAGCGTGACCCCGAGCGGCACCAGCTGCCGGTCGATCTGCTCGACGGCGAACGCGGTCAGGGCGACGGACTTCTGCCGGATGGCGTCGATCCCGGCGCGCTCGATCAGCTCGAGCATGGCTTCGATCGCGATCATCCCGGTGATCGGCGGGGTGCCGCTGAGGAAGCGGCGGATGCCCTCGGCGGGGCGGTAGCCCTGGCCCATCTCGAACGGCGCCCGCTCCCCCATCCAGCCCTGGACCGGCTGCACCAGCTCGTCGATCAGTCCGCGGCGCACGTAGACGAAGGCGGGCGACCCCGGCCCGCCGTTCAGGTACTTGTAGGTGCAGCCGGTGGCGAGGTCCACATCCCAGGCGTCGAGCTCGATCGGCACCGACCCGGCCGAGTGGCAGAGATCCCAGAGCACGAGCGCGCCGTGCTCGTGGGCGAGGGCCGTGATGGCCGGCACGTCGGCGAGGTAGCCGGAGCGGTACGCGATCTGGCTCAGCACGACCAGGGCGGTCTGCGGGCCGATCACCGCCTGCACGTCGGCCGCCGTCGCCCCCGTCGCGGCATCCGGGTCGATCCAGCGGATGCTCGTGCCGGTCTCCTGCGCGATGCCCTCGACGACGTAGCGGTCGGTCGGGAAGTTGGCGCGGTCGATGACGATCTCGCGGCGACCCGGACGGGCGGTCAGTGCCGCCCGCACGAGCTTGTAGAGCGAGACCGTGGTGGAGTCGCCGACGAGCGTCTGCCCGGGCCCCGCGCCGAGCACGGCCGCCCCGATCCGGTCGCCGAGGGTCAGCGGCAGCTCGAACCACGACTCGTCCCAGCCGCGGATGAGGCGGCCACCCCACTCCTCCTCGACGAACCGGCGGTAGCGCTCCGCGAGCGCCGCGACCGGGCGGCCGAGCGAGTTGCCGTCAAGGTAGGCGGGCACGGCCGGGTCGGCGGTGCCGACGAACTCGGCGCGGAAGGCCCGGAGCGGGTCGCGGGCGTCGAGGGCGGCGGCGTCCGTGTCCTGCGTGGTCATACCGTCACCCTAGCCCGCCGAGCCGCCGGGCCCGGCGCCTACTCGGTGCCTACTCGGCGGTGGCGAGTTCGCCTGCGAGCTCGTCGAGGAAGGCGTCCGCCCCCGCGTCGTCGCTCGCCAGCACGATCTCGTCGCCGGACGTGATCCCAAGGCTGAGCACGGCGAGGATGCTGCGGGCATCGACCGCCTGCTGGTCGGGGCGGCCGATGGTGACCTTCAGGCCGCTGTCGGTGACCTTCTTGACCAGGAGGCCGACGGGGCGGGCGTGAAGTCCGGAAGGGGCGGTGATGGTGGTCCGGCGCTCGGGCACGGTGATCTCCTTGGTTCGACGGTGAGGAGGGTTTTGCCCGAACGTGGTAACAATCCCCGGACAGGCTACACGAGCCGCCCGGGGCGACCGACCGCGCCGCCTTGCGTCCCGCAGCCGCTCGGGTTAGCATCCTCGTGGCTTGTCACTGCAATTGCAGGCAACACCGGCGCTGTTCTCGACGACGACGACAGCAGGAGTGTTTTCTAGGAGTGCAAGTGATCGTTCGGCGGGTTCTGAACAACAGCGTGGTCGACGCCCTCGACGACTCGCTGCAGGAGGTCATCGTCTTCGGCAAGGGGCTGGGGTTCCACTCCAAGCCCGGCGAGACGATCGACGAGTCCCTGGTCGAGAAGGTCTTCCGGCTCGACGACGACGCGGCCAGCCGGCACTTCGCGAGCATCGTCGCCTCGATCCCGGCCGACATCCTCTCGGCCACCGCCGACCTGGTCACCCGGGCCCGCGACGAGCTGAGCGCCCGGATCAGCGACAGCCTCTACGCCGCACTGGCCGACCACCTCGCCTTCGCCGTGCAGCGCGCCCGCGACCACGCCGAGTCCACGGTGCCGCTGGCGGTCGAGGTGCGGCGGTTCTACCCCACCGAGTACGCCTTCGCCAAGAGCGCCGTGGCCGAGCTGAACGCCCGGCTCGACGTGGAGCTCCCGCCCGAGGAGGCGACGAGCATCGCCCTGCACGTCATCAACGCGCAGGTCGGCGGCGCCGCCGACAGTGCGACCCGGTTGATGGAATTGACCCACTCCATCCTCGACATCGTGCGGCTGCACTTTGGCCTGGCATACGACGAGGAGAACCCGGCGTACCTCCGCTTCGTCACCCACGTGCGCTTCTTCGCCCAGCGCGTGCTGCTCGGCGAGACCTTGCAGCGCGACGACGCCGAGCTGCTGCGCATCCTGCGCGAGCAGAAGCCCGCCGCGTTCGCCTCGGTCGACAAGGTCGACGCCTTCGTGATGCGCAGCCACGGCCACGCGATGACCGCGTCCGAGAAGGTCTACCTCGGGCTCCACATCGCCAACTTCCTCTGACCCCCGACCCGATCCGCCACCCCACGACCCATCACCCCACCACCCATCACCCCACCACCCATCACCATCACGAATCGAATCCGAAGCCGCGTCAGGGAAACCGCGTGAAGCCCGGGATTCTCTACTCATCGGAGAGTTCCATGAAATACGACCAGGATGCCGCGGCGATCATCGCCGCAGTCGGCGGCGACGAGAACATCGCGTCGCTCTACCACTGCGTGACCCGCCTGCGCTTCGGCCTGAAGGACAACGCCAAGGCCGACCCCGCCGCCCTCACCGCCCTCGCGCCCGTGATGGGCGTGAACGACGCCGGGACCCAGTACCAGGTCGTCATCGGCAACGACGTCCCCCTGGTCTACCAGGCCGTCGTCGCAGCGCTGCCGCGGCTGGCGTCCGGCGAGACGCCCGAGGAGGACGCCGCCGCCGATCAGGGGGCACAGGGCAATCCCGTCAAGCGGGTCTTCAACCGCTTCCTCGACTTCATCTCCGGCACCTTCGCGCCGATCCTGCCCGCGATCGCCGGCGCGGGACTGCTGAAGGGCGTCCTCGCCCTCGCCAACGCCTTCGGCTGGGTCGATCCGCTGTCGCAGACCTACCTGATCTTCTCGGCGATCGCCGACGCGGTCTTCTTCTTCCTCCCCGTGGTCGTCGCGATCTCGGCCGCGCGGAAGCTCGGTGCGAACCCCTACGTCGCGGGCTCCCTCGGCGCCGTGCTGGTCTACCCGGCGCTCACGACGCTGCTGGCCGCGGGCGACCCGGTGTCCCTCCTCGGCGTGCCCGTCACCGCCGTGTCGTACTCGTACTCGGTCATCCCGGTGCTCCTCGGCGTGTACCTGATGTCGTGGGTGGAGCGCGGGTTCAGCGCGATCATCCCCTCCTTCCTCAAGCTCACCTTCGTGCCCATGCTGACCCTGGTCATCGTGGCGCCGATCATGCTCGTCGTCCTCGGCCCGCTCGGCACCTTCGTCGGCAACGGCGTCGCCGGCGGCATCAACTGGGCGCTGGACAACGGCGGCGCACCCGCCGGCTTCGTGATCGGGGCCCTGCTTCCGCTGATCATCATGACGGGCATGCACTACACGCTCGTGCCGTTCATCCTGCAGAACCTCGCGACCCTCGGCTTCGACAAGTTCCTGCCCCTCACCTACGTGCAGACCTTCGCGACCGCGGGTGCCGTGTTCGGCGTCTTCCTCCGCGCGAAGAACAAGCAGGTCAAGGCGCTCTCGCTCTCGACGACCTTCACCGCATTGATGGGTGTGACGGAACCCGCGCTGTACGGTCTCGCACTGCCGCTGCGCCGCCCCCTGATCGCCACGATGGCCGGCGCCGGCGTCGGGGGCGCCGTCTCGCTCGGCTTCGGGGTCAAGGCCTACGTGCTCGCCGGCAACGGCGGTCTGCCCGGACTCCCCGGTCTCGTGGGCGAGACCTTCGTCTGGGCTCTGGTCGGGATCGTCATCGCCTTCGTGGTGTCGACCGTGGTGTCGGCGGTGCTCGGGGTCGACGAGGGCATCCTCGCGCGGACGGCCGAGGGGGCTGCCGGGCGGGGCGGGGCGGCATCCGCCTCGGCCTCCGCATCCGCATCCGCCGGGCCTGCCGCATCCGCTGTGGCTGCCGGCTCGCCCGCGCCTGCCGGCTCCGCCGCGGCTGTGGCATCCGATGTGTCTGTGGCATCCGGTGCGCCTGCCGCGTCCGCCGTCGCCGGCGGGTCGGCCCTCGTGGGCGAGATCCTGTCCTCCCCGCTGACCGGCGAGCTCGTGCCCCTGGATGCGGTCCCGGACACCACCTTCTCGCAGCGTCTCGTCGGTGACGGCGCCGCCATCCGCCCGACCAGCGGCGAGGTGACCTCCCCCGTCGACGGCGAGGTGGTGACCGTCTTCCCCACCGGGCACGCGGTCGCGGTGCGCGGTGACTCGGGCGTCGAGATCCTGATCCACATCGGACTCGACACCGTGGCCCTCAAGGGTCGCGGCTTCCAGGCGCGCGTCGCCGCCGGCGACAGGGTCGCGGTCGGCGACCGTCTGCTCGACTTCGACCTCGCGGCGATCAGCGCCACGAACGACCCGGTGAGCGTCGTGGTCGTCACCAACGCCGCCGGCTACACCATCGATCCGGGCACGACCGGGCCGGTGCGCGCGGGAGACGCCCTCATCCGCGTCACCCCGGCGACCGCGGCCGAGCCCGCCCGGGAAGGAGCGAACGCGTGAGCGGCATCGACACCAGCACCGGGCCCACCGCCGGCGTCGGCACCGACCCCGCCCCCCACGGCGCGACGGGTCCCTTCCCCGAGGGCTTCCTCTGGGGCGTCGCCTTCGCCGCCAACCAGGTCGAGGGCGGGTTCGACGAGGGCGGCAAGGGTCTGTCGCAGGCCGACGTCATCCCGTTCCGCACCGCGCGCGACTACGTCGACATCAGCGCGCTGATGAAGGCGACGGATGCGACGATCGCCGAGGCGGTGGCCACCCCGGGCGCCGCCGGGTACCCCAAGCGCTCGGCGAGCGACTTCTACCACCGCTGGGAGGAGGACGTCGAGCTCTTCGCCGAGCTCGGCCTGAAGGCGCTGCGGATGTCGATCGCGTGGTCGCGGATCTTCCCGAACGGCGACGACGCGGAGCCGAACGAGGAGGGGCTGCTCTTCTACGAGCGCCTGTTCACCCGGCTCCGCGAGAAGGGCATCGAACCGGTCGTCACGCTCTCGCACTACGAGATGCCGCTGCACCTCGTGACCGAGTACGGCGGCTGGACGAACCGCGCCGTCATCGGCTTCTTCGAGACTTACGCCTGCACCGTGCTGACGCGCTACCGGGGGCTCGTGCGGTATTGGCTGACCTTCAACGAGATCAACACCACGCTGATCGAGCCGTACACGGGCGGCGGTGTGATCGAGCGGGAGCCCGCCCCCGGCGTCGATCCCCGGCAGGCCGCGTTCCAGGCGCTGCACCACCAGTTCGTGGCGAGCGCTCGGGCGACGGAGCTGGCGCACGAGATCGATCCGGAGGCGCTCGTGGGCTGCATGCTCGCGCGGATGGCGCACTATCCCGCCTCGAGCGACCCGGCCGACGTCGTCAAGGCCCAGTGGGACAACGACATGAACCTGTTCCACACCGACGTGCAGGTGCGGGGTCGCTACCCCGGCACGGTGCGGCGGTTCTGGCGTGACGAGGGCATCCACGTGGTCATGGAGCCCGGCGACGAGGAGCTGCTCGCGGCGCACACCGTCGACTTCCTGTCGTTCAGCTACTACATGAGCCTGGTGTCGTCGGTCTGGCCCGAGAAGTACGGAGCCACCGGCGGCAACCTGTTCAGCACGATCAAGAATCCGCACCTGCCCACCACCGAGTGGGGCTGGCACTTCGACCCCGTGGGCCTGCGCTACGTGCTCGACGACCTCTGGGACCGCTACCAGATACCGCTGTTCATCGTCGAGAACGGGCTGGGCGCGACGGATGCGCGGGAGGGCGACGCGATCCACGACGAGTACCGGATCGACTACTTCCGCGAGCACCTGCGGCAGGTGCGGGAGTCGATCGCCGACGGGGTCGAGCTCCTCGGCTACACGGCCTGGGGCGGGCTCGACATCGTCAGCGCCTCGACCTCGCAGATGACCAAGCGCTACGGGGTGATCTACGTGGATCTCGACGACGCCGGTCGCGGCACTGGCGATCGTCTGCGGAAGGACAGCTTCTTCTGGTTCCAGCGACTGATCCGGACGAACGGGGCGGTGCTGGACGAGGGGTGAGGCGCGGCCGGGCCGGGCCGGGCCTGGCCCTGACCGGTCTGGCCGCATCGGCCGGGCCTGGCCGGGTCGCTCAGCCGGACAGGCCCAGCCGGTCGGCGACCAGGGACATCGCCTCCGCGAAGGCGAGCTCCTCGCCCGGTGCGGCGCCGCCGGAGAGGTCGACGCCGGCGACCCCCTCGAGCGCGAGCAGCTGCTCGCTGAGGCGGGTCGCCGCATCCAGCCCGGCTCGCCGAGGATCGGCGGCGTCGAGGATGCCGTCGAGGTAGCCCTCGGGCAGCACCAGGGTGGTGAACGACTTGAGCAGGGCGGCGCTGCCGCGGTCGATCACCATCGGCACGCAGGGGATGAATCCCGGGGCGACTCCGGTCTCGTGCACCGCCGCGATGAACCGCCGCACCGGCTCGGCCCCGCCGGAGTGATTGACGAAGCAGAGGTCGGCGCCGGCGAGCACCTTCTCGTGCAGGCGCGACGGCCGTCGGTCGACCGGCGGCGTGGCGGGCGATTCCCCCACCGACACCAGGTGTCCGGCGCGGCGGGCGAGCGCCGCCACCTGGGTCGAGTCGAGGTCGAAGACGGGCAGGGCGTCGGGCCGGTCTCCGATCAGGGTGTGGTCGCCGGTGACGCAGTGCACGCCCGCCACCCCGACCTCGGCGAGCCCGGCGAGCTCGCCCTCGATCGCGACCCGGTTGCGGTCGCGGGCGTTGATGCCGGTCCAGACCATCAGGCCGGTCTCCTGGATGAGGTGGGCGCGGTAGGCGGGCGGGAACTGCACCCGGGCGGCTCCGGAGTCGCCCGCGAGCGTCGCATCCACGTGGCCGGCGAGCGCCTGGGCGCAGTCGACGAGCGACCGGCGGTCGAGGGCCCGGCCGGGGAAGTCGGCGACGACGATCTGGCGGGTGCGGAGCAGCTGGCGCATCGCGGCGCTGCCGGGAGTGGGTGTTGGAGTCTGGGCGGCTGCGCGGGTCGGATCGGGGGTCGCGGCGTGATCGGGGGTCGCGGCGTTCGGGATGCCGTGCCACCGGACGGTGGGGGTGTCGAGGAACACGCAGCGGAACTCGGCGACCTCGCACGCACCGTCGAATCCGACGCCTCCGCAGGGGCCATACTCCATGTGCTTCGGGCAGGCCGCACGACGTTCTGCGGCGGTGTCGGTGGGCGCGCTGGCGGTCACGCGCTCATGCTAGCCGCGGCCTGTGACGCCCGTGTTTCGTCCGCCCGCCCCGCTGCCGTTCCAGGGTCGGCCGCTCCACCTAGGATCGACGCATGAGCAGCCCGTACGACCTCGTCATCCGCGCCGATTCCGTCTTCACCGGGGGCGAGTGGCGGCCCGCGGTCGTCGCCGTGCGCGACGGCGTGATCGCCGCCATCGCCGAGCTCGACGAAGACGTGCCCGGCCATGAGGTCGTCTCGCTGCCGGCCGGCCACGTACTCGTCCCCGGCATCGTCGACACGCACGTGCACGTCAACGAGCCCGGCCGCACCGAGTGGGAGGGCTTCACCACCGGCACCCGGGCGGCCGCCGCCGGTGGGGTGACGACCATCGTCGACATGCCGCTCAACAGCATCCCGCCCACCACGACCGTCGAGGGGCTCGCCGTCAAACGCGAGGCCGCCGCACCGCAGGCCTTCGTCGACGTGGGGTTCTGGGGCGGGGCGATCCCGTCGAGCCTCGGCGCCCTCGAACCGTTATGGAACGAGGGGGTCTTCGGGTTCAAGGCGTTCCTCTCCCCCTCCGGGGTCGACGAGTTCCCGCACCTGTCGCGCGCGCAGCTGCAGCAGGCGCTCGAGGAGATCGCGTCGTTCGACGGTCTGCTCATCGTGCACGCCGAAGACCCCGAGGTGCTCGATCGCTCGGTCAACCGGGGCGGCACCGACTACGGGGCCTTCGTCGCCTCGCGCCCCGAGCTGGCCGAGGAGGATGCGATCGCCGCCGTGATCGCCGGGGTCAGGTCCACGGGGGCCCGCGCCCACATCCTGCACCTCTCGAGCGGTCGCGCCTTGCGGCTGATCCGCGAGGCGAAGGCCGAAGGCCTGCCGATCACGGTCGAGACCTGCCCTCACTACCTCAGCTTCGCTGCCGAGCACATCCCCGACGGCGCGACCCAGTACAAGTGCTGCCCGCCGATCCGCGACGAGGCGAACCGCGAGCTGCTGTGGGAGGCGCTGCTCGACGGCACGATCGACCTGATCGCCTCCGACCACTCGCCCTCCACGCCCGAGCTGAAGTTCGCCGGCGACGGCGACTTCCAGGAGGCCTGGGGCGGCATCTCCGGGCTGCAGCTGTCGTTCCCGGCGGTGTGGACGGCGGCGCGCCAGCGTGGCATCCCGCTCGAGCGGGTGCTCGGCTGGATGGCGACCGGCACCGCCTCCCTGGTCGGTCTCACCGGCCGGAAGGGTGCGATCGAGGTGGGGGCGGATGCCGATCTGGTCGCCTTCGCACCCGAGGAGTCGTTCGCGGTGCAGGCCGCGGCCCTCGAGCACAAGAACCCGGTCACGGCCTACGACGAGCGCACCCTGTTCGGGGTCGTGCAGACCACCTGGCTCGGCGGCGCGGTCGTGCACCGGGCGGGCGATCTCCGGGCCTCGCCGGAGCGGGTCCCGGATGGTCGGCTGCTCGCGCGTTCCAGGGAATGACCCCCCACGTAAATTGGGCGTAAATTCCGCGGCCGCGGGCGTGCATCCGTTCACCGCCCCTCGGAGCAGACGACAGACTGGAGGGGCGCGGACCGTGCCTGATCCGGCTCACCGCCGTCGGTCGCGCAGGGAGTAGGGAAACATGGCCATCGTCCTCGGACCGCATCAGTACGGCAAGGCGGAGAACCGCATCGTGCGCGTCTACCGTGAGAGCCCTCGGCACGAGATCCACGATGTGAACGTCTCGACCGCTCTGCGCGGAGACTTCGACGCCGCCCACCTAGTCGGCGACCAGAGCGCCGTGCTGCCCACCGACACGCAGAAGCAGACCGCCTACTCCTACGCGAAGGAGAAGGGCCTGACCTCGATCGAGTCGTACGGGCTGACGCTCGCCACCCACTTCGTCGACGACGTCGAGCCGGTCTCGGGCGCCCGGATCGAGATCGAGGAGTACGCCTGGGAGCGCGCGGTCGTCGACGGCGCCGAGCACGACTTCACCTTCGTGCGCAAGGGCCAGGAGACACGCACCGCCGCCATCACGGTCGAGGGCACCGGCGACGCTCAGGAGTTCTGGATCATCGGCGGCTTCAAAGACCTCGTGCTGCTGAAGACGACGGGGTCGGAGTTCCACCACTTCCTGTCCGACTCGTACACCGTGCTCGAACCGACCAGCGACCGCATCATGGCCACGTCCCTGGTGGCGAAGTGGCGGTTCATCAGCGAGGAGCTCGGCGACCCGCAGGAGTTCGACTGGGAGGGCGTGTACCTCGGCATCAAGCAGACCATGGTCGAGGTCTTCGCCTCGCTGCACTCGCTCGCGCTGCAGCAGACCCTGTACGAGATGGGCAAGGCGGTGCTCGAACGCTTCCCGTTCCTCGCCGAGATCCGGATGTCGGCGCCGAACAAGCACCACTTCCTTTACGACCTCTCACCGTTCGGCGTCACCAACGACAACGAGGTCTTCAACGCCGACGACCGCCCCTACGGCCTGATCCAGGCCTCGGTCCTCCGCGACGACGCCCCCGCCGCCGGCCCCGCCTGGACCCCCGCGGCCGGCTTCGCCTGATCCCCCGCGCTTCTCACAACCCCCACCCACCCCTGCTCGTCGAGAAGTCATCTTTACGTCCAAAACCCTTGAGTTGGACGTAAAAGTGACTTCTCGGCGAGCAGGCGAGGGGGGTGGAGCGGGGGGAGGGGTCAGCTGCCCCGGTAGGTGGAGTACGCGAAGGGGCTGAGGAGGAGCGGCACGTGATAGTGCGCGTTCGCGTCGGCAAGGTCGAAGGTGATCTGCACCTCGGGGTAGAAGGCCTTGACCTCCTGCTCGGCGAAGTAGACCCCGGTGTCGAAGCTCACGCGGTACCGGCCGGGGTGCAGCTGACGCGGGCCGAGCTCGTTGACCCGCCCGTCGGCATCCGTCTCGGCTGAGGCGATCACGACCCAGGAGCCGACCTCGTCGCGCTCGAGCACGACGGGCACCCCCGCGGCCGGACGCCCGATCGTCGAGTCGAGGACGTGGGTGGTGACGTGACTCCGGTCGGTCATGCGAACTCCTGTCGGTGCGAGGAAACGGCGGGGCAGAGGGGCAGGTCAGACCGGGTACAGCGTGCGCACCCGCAGCATCGTGATGTCGCGCAGCTCGCTCGCGACCGTGGCAGCCTCGGTCTCGTCGTCGAGGACGAGCCGTCGCTCGAGCTCGGCGAGGATCTCGGGTCGCCCGCGCCCGGCGGCCCGGATGAGGAACACTCGGTCGAACCGGGCCTCGTAGGCCTGGTTGCCCTCCGCGATCGCGGCGGCCAGGGCCTCGTCGCTCGCCTCGGCGGCCGACTGCTCCGACGCGCTGAAGCGCTGGGCGCGGCCGTCGCCCTGGGCGCGCTCGCCGATCCTCGGGTGGTGGGCGAGAGCCGCATCCACCTCGGCGCGGGTCAGCGACGACGCCACCCGCTCGGCGACCGCGAGCAGCTCGGCAGCCGACGCGAACGGAGCCGCCGCGGCGACCTCCTCGACGAAGCGGTCGACCCCGAGGCACGAGTGCAGCGCCTCACGCAGCTCGGGCCCGTCGACGATCCCGTCGGCGCCGCGAGCAGCGCCCGGGTCGGCCTCGGGCGGGGTACCGGATGCGCGGGGTGCGGCCATGCCCCCAGCTTACGATGAGGGGCATGGACTCCCCCGCCCCGGCACCCCGCCTCACGGGACTCCTGCTCGCCGCGGGCGCCGGCCGTCGCAGGGGCGGACCCAAGGCGCTCGTCGCCCCCGCCGGCGAGGACCCGTGGATCGCCCGGGGCGCCCGCCTGCTCCTCGCGGCCGGCTGCGACGAGGTGCTCGTCGTGCTCGGTGCCGAGGCCTCCGCCGCCGAGGCTCTCCTGCGCCGGTCCATGCCGGCCGAGACGGCGCCGATCCGCACCGTCACCGCCGAGGACTGGTCCGCCGGCCTCGGCGCCTCGCTCCGCGCCGGCCTCACCGCGCTCCTCGACGAGCCGCCGTCCGCCGTGCCGACCGCCGTGCTGATCACACTCGTCGATCTGCCGCACCTCCGGGTCGACGCCGCCCGCCGGGTGCTCGAGCACGGGGGTGCGGCGACCGCGCGGTCGCTCCGCCAGGCGTTCTATGGGGGCCGCCCCGGGCATCCGGTGCTCGTCGGCGCCGACCACCTGGCCGGGCTCGTCGCCACCCTCGAGGGCGACGTCGGCGCCCGGCCCTACCTTGCCTCCCGCGGCGTCGAGCCGGTCGACTGCAGCGACCTCGGCGGCGGCGACGACGTCGACGGCCCGCTGCCGCTCCGCTGAGCCCGACCGTCCGACCGGCGCCCACCCGCCCCCCCAACCTGTGCCTTCCCGACGAATCGCGGATGCCCGGGAACAGACCCGCCGAACCGCGCGTTCACCTCGTCATGACTGCAACAGGACTCACCACCATCGGTTTCATCGGCTCCGGCAACATCGGCGGCCAGCTCGCCCGCCTCGCCGTCGCGCACGGCTACACGGTCGTGATGAGCAACTCGCGCGGGCCGGAGACGCTCTCCGACCTCGTCGCCGAGCTCGGACCGCAGGCCAGCGCCGGCACCGCCGCCGAAGCCGCTGCGGCCGGTGACCTGGTCGTCGTGACGGTTCCGCTGAAGAACTACGAGCAGGTGCCGGTCGAGCCCCTGGCCGGCAAGATCGTGATCGACACGAACAACTACTACTGGGAGCGCGACGGCCGCATCCCGGCCCTCGAGAACGCCGAGACCACCGTCTCGGAGATGCTGCAGGAGCACCTGCCGACCTCGCGCGTCGTGAAGGCCTTCAACAACATCATGGCCGCCGACCTCACCACCGACGGCAAGCCCGCCGACGACGCCGACCGCCGGGCGCTGCCGATCGCGGGTGACGAGGTCGAGGCGAAGGCCGTCGTCAGCACCCTGCTCGACGAGTTCGGCTTCGAGGCCTACGACACCGGCTCGCTCGCCGAGAGCTGGCGCTTCGAGCGCGACCAGCCGGCCTACGTCGTGCGCATGACCGCGGCCGACCTCCCCGCCAAGCTGGCCGCCGCCACCCGCCCCTAGCCCGCTTCCTACTCCAGCTCCCCCAACTCCTCGTACAGGGAGTTGATCGCGGCCACCCGCGTGCGGCTCTCCCGGGGCCTGGCGCTCAGCACGTTGCTCGCCAGCAGGTTCACCAGGCTCATCGCGCTGGCGTAGCTGTCGAGGGCGCTGACCGAGTCGATCGGGCATTCGATCCAGACGCTCGCGAACTCCGCGTAGCGCCGGGCCGAGGCGTCACCGATCAGCACGACCGCGGTTCCGGTGGCGGCGATCGCCTGGACCATCGCCCCGAACCCGGCCGTGCGCCGGCGGAAGCCGAACACCACGGCCGCATCGCGCGCATCCCGGTCGGCGAACTCCTCGGAGATCGTCTGGCCGGGCTGCGGCGCGAGGTGCACGGCGCCGCGTGCCTGCGAGAGCTGCTCGCGCAGGTGCACCGCGAGCGGGTAGCCGTTCCGCAGCCCGACGACCGTCACACTGCGGCTGCGCAGCAGCAGCTCGGTGGTCTGCTCGAGCCGCTCGGGGCCGAGCGCGTCGAAGCAGCGCCGTAGATTCTCGACCTCCCGCACGAGATGCGCCCCGAGATCGGCCGACGAGCCGGGCGTCGCTCCCCCGACCGGCACCCCCGACGAGCGCAGCGACCGCGCGTGCTCCCGCACCTCCTGGGCGTTCTCGAACCCGAGCCGCCGGAACAGCCGCGACACCGTCGCCTTCGACACCCCGCTGCGGTGGGCCAGCTCCGTGCCCGAGTAGACGGCCAGATCGCTCAGGTGGTCGAGGATGAAGTCGGCGGCCCGTTGCTCCTGCGGCGAGAGCTCGCCGTAGGTGCGGTCGATCCGCCGATCGATCCGCTGCCCGTCGCGCACCGTCGTCACGGGGACGTCTCCGCCAGCGCCAGCACCGCCCGCTCGAACGCGTCGATCGTCGCCGCCACGTCGGCCTCGGTCACCCGCTCCTCGGGGTTGTGGCTCACCCCGCCCGCGCAGCGCACGAACAGCATCCCGATCTCGGTGATCTCGGCCACCGCCATCGCGTCGTGCCCCGCCTTGGAGAACAACGACATCGGCCGCCGGTCACCCGTCGAGCGGATGCCCTCGCCGATCACCTTCCGCATCCGCTCGCTGCAGACGGCGGCCGGGGCCGAGTGCGTCTGCACGCTCGTCCACTTCAGCCGCCGCTGACGGCAGACGTCGGTCAGCATCTCCTGCACGACCCCCCAGACGCGGTCGCGCTCGCTGTCGTACTCGCCGCGCAGGTCGAGACTGAACTCGACCTCGCCCGGGATGACGTTGACCGCATCCGGCCGCACCTCGAGGTGCCCCACGGTCGCGATCAGCTGGGCCTCCCGCGCGATCCGTTCGATCGCCACGATGGCCTCGGCCGCGCCGGCGAGCGCATCGCGCCGACGCTCGTAGGGGGTGCCGGAGTGCCCGGCCTTGCCGGTGATCGTGATCAGGAAGCGCCGGGCGCCGGCGATCGAGGAGACGATGCCGAGCGCCTTGTCCTCGTCCTCGAGGTAGGGGCCCTGCTCGATGTGCGCCTCGAGGTAGCCGACGAAGTCCGAGCCGGGCCGGGCGGCGTCGGCGATCTTCGCGGGGTCGAGCCCGAAGTCGAGGAAGGCCTGGTGCAGGCTCACGCCGTCCTCATCTTCGAGCCCCCACCAAGCCGGATCCCAGGTGCCCGCGAAGGCGCGGCTGCCGAGCAGGGCGCGCCCGAAGCGGGTGCCCTCCTCGTCGGCCCAGGCTACGACCTCGATCGCGAACGGCAGCACGCGACCCGAGTCGCGGATGCGCTCGACCACCGCGATCGCGGTGAGCACGCCGAGGATGCCGTCGTACTTCCCGGCGGCCGGCACCGTGTCCAGGTGCGAGCCGAGCAGCAGGGCCGGGAGCCCGGGCGTCGCCCCCTCGAGTCGGCCGCACTGGTTGCCCGCCGCGTCCTGCCAGGTCGCGAGGCCCGCCTGCTGCATCCATTCGGCGGCGAGCGCGTTGACCGCGGCGTGCTCGGGCGAGAGGTTGACGCGTTCGATCAGGCCGTCGCCGCGCGAGGAGAAGGTGGCGAGCAGGTCGCACCGGTCGAGCACTGCGGCGGCCGTGGTGTCCGGCGGAAGGATGCGCGTGGAGTCCGTCACAGAGCGCCCGCCCCCTGGTCCTGGTAGAGGTCGTAGGCGGCGCCGACGCCGCCGCCCGCGGTGACGGGGGCGCCGTGCCGGCGCAGCACCTGCTCGAGCGAGGCGAGCGTCGTGAGCACCGCGTCCTTCCGGGCGTTGTAGCCCATGGTGCCGATCCGCCAGACCTTGCCGTGCAGCGGGCCGAACGAGGTGCCGATCTCGATCCCGAAGTCCTCGAGCAGCTCGCCGCGCACGGCATCGCCGGTCACGCCGTCCGGGATGCGCACGGCCACGACGTTGTTCATCTTCACCGACGGGTCGCCGAACACCTCGAGCCCCAGCCCTTCGACGCCGGCCAGCATGGCCGCCCCGTGCAGGCGGTGGCGTTCGACCGCGGCGTCGAGCCCCTCCTCGACCAGGATGCGGGCGCACTCGCGCGCCCCGTAGAGCATCGTGGTCGCCTCGGTGTGATGGTTCAGTCGCTTCTCGCCCCAGTAGTCGAAGATCATGCCGAGGTCGAAGTAGTTCGACCGGATGCGCGTGGGCCGGATCTCGTCGGCGCTCGTGGCGATCCCGGCCTCGATGCTGCTGCGGCTGCGGATCACCTCGACCGCGCGCGGCGAGAACGTGGCCGGGGCCGAGCCCGAGGGGCCGCCGAGGCACTTCTGGAGGCCGGCGGTCACCGCGTCCAGGCCCAGCGCATCCGTGTCGAAGTCGTTGCCCGCGAGGCTGGCGGTGACGTCGGTGTAGAACAGCACGCCGTGCTTCTCGCAGAGCTCGCCGAGACCCTCGAGCGGCTGTGCGACGGTCGTGCTGGTGTCGCCGTGCACGACCGCGAGCAGGTGGGGCTTCACCTCGTCGAGGGCGGCGGCGATCTCGGCCACCGTGAAGACCGTGCCCCACTCGCGCTCGATCACGTGCACCTCCGCGCCGGCGCGCTCGGCGATCTCACGGAGCAGGTGACCGAAGCGACCGAAGATCGGCACGAGCACCCGGTCGCCGGGGGCGACCATCGAGACGATCGCGGCCTCGATGCCGGCCCGCGAGGTGCCGTCGATCAGCAGCGTCTGCTCGTTCGCGGTTCGGAAGACGGTGCGGTAGAGCTCCATCGTCTCGTTCATGGCGGCCGTCATCGCCGGGTCGTACTGGCCGACCAGTTGCGCCGACATCGCGCGGAGCACCCGAGGGTCGGCATTGATCGGGCCGGGCCCCATCAGGAGACGGGGTGGCGGGTTGATCGGCAGGATGGAAATGACGGACCTCCTCGGAACGGACGTTTCTCGCGCCCCATCCTACGAAACGAACGTTTCAGGAGTGTTTCCGGGGCGGCTCGCGCCGTCGGGCCGTTGGGCCGTCAAGCCGTCAAGCCGTCAGGCCGTCAGGCCGTCAGGCTCTCAGGCTCTCAGGCCGTCAGGCCGTCAGGCTCTCAGGCCGTCAGGCTCTCAGGCCGTCGGGCCGTCAGGCCGTCGGGCCGTCGCGCCGGATCGTCGGCCATGGGGCCCGCCCGGCGTCACGCCCCGAGGCGCTCCGCAAGCTCGGCGGCCACGTCGATCAGCGCCAGATCCGTCCCGCGCGCCCCCACGAGGCAGAGGCCCACGGGCGCGGTCCCGCCGTCCGACGGCACGGTCAGCAGCGGGGCCGAGACCGCCGGGTACCCGCCCGCCCCGGCGACCGAGGTCATCCGGAGCGTCGCCGCCCGCACGGCGCCGATGGCCTCCGGCGAGGCGTCCAGCCGGGGAGCGGCCGAGGATGCGGAGGGCAGCAGCAGGATGCGCCCCGCCAGCACCGCGTCGAACCGCGCCCGCGCCTCGGCCAGCACCGCGCGCGCGGCGGTCTCCTCGTCGGCGGTCACGGCCGAGGCGATCGCGAACCGCTCGGCGACGTCGGGCGCGAGCACGCCCGGGTGCGCCGCGACCCACTCGCCGTCGGCCCGCCACGCCTCGGCGCCCTGCACCGTGCGGAAGGCGGCAAAGACCTCGTCGATCCCGCCGAGCTCGACCTCGTCGACGGTTCCGTGGGTTCCGGATGCGGTCACCGCGTCGATCAGCGCCCCGAACGCCTCCCTGACGGCGTCGTCGCACCCCGCCAGCAGCTCGGGTGCGACCACGAACCCCGTCCCGCCCGCACGCGTGGCGCTCGAGTCCCCACCCGCCGCGCCCGCGTCCGCACCGCTCTCCGCGACCGCATCCGTCTCGGTCGCCGCATCGGTCTCGGCAGGCGCATCCGTCTCGGCCGCCGCATCCGTCTCAGCAGGCGCACCCGTCTCGGCCGCTGCATCCGTCTCGGCCGGCGCATCCGGCACGGGCTCCCAGCCCTCGCCCGGCGCCCCTGCGAACGACGCCACGGCGGCCGCGCGCAGCACCGCGGCCGAGCGCGTGATCCACCCCACGGTGTCGAACGAGACGGCGAGCGGATGCACGCCCCGCGTACTCACCGCCCCGTGCGTCGTCCTGATCCCCCACAGTCCCTGGTACGAGGCCGGCACCCGGATCGACCCCGCCGTGTCGGTGGCCAATCCGATCGTGGCCTGTCCCAGGGCGACGGCGCTGGCCGGCCCGCTCGACGAACCGCCCGGGATCGCGCCCGGCACCGCCGGGTTCGGCGGGGTGCCGTAGTGCACGTTGCGGCCGGCGATGCTGTAGGCGAACTCGTCGGTCTGAGCGATGCCCTGCACCGCGGCGCCGGCCGCGCGCAACGCCTGCACCGCATCCGAGTCGGCGGCGGCGACGGGCGCCTCGGCGAGGAACGCCGGGATCCCGGCGCCGACGGCGAACCCGCCCACCTCGAACAGGTCTTTGACGGCCACGCTCATGCCCTCCAGCGCCGCCGGCTCCAGCGTGGCCGGGACCGGCGTCACCGACCCGCCAGGCGTCGGCACCGGCGTGGCCGGCCCACCGACCGCCGACACCGGTGCCGCCGGCCCGCCGGGCACCGTCATCGGCTCCAGCTCCGGCTCCGGAACCGGAACCAGCTCCGGCTCCCGCACCAGCGCGGGCACCAGCGGCGCCCCCACGACCCGCCAGATCCTGGCATCGATCGCCGGGGCCGGAGCCGCGACGTGCGCCGCGGAGATGACCCAGACGCCCTCCCGCTGCTGCCAGAGCTGCGTCTGCAGCCCCCGGCCGCCCTTGGCGGGAGCGCTGACCGACATGATCAAGGCGCTGCCGGGTTCGATCACCCGCACGTGCACCTCGACGATGCGCCGGGGCGGGAGCCCGCCGCGGAGGCCGCGGAAGGCGCTGATCCGATCGTGGCCCACGAGCAGACCCGCGGCGTCGCCCCGCATCGTGCCCGGACCCGCCGCGAAGGCGGCATCAAGCGCCTCGAGGTCGTTCGCCATGAGGGCGGCCTCGTAGGCCTCGAACGCCTCGAGCAGCCGGGTCAGCTCGGCGTCGGCCATCACGCCCTCGAGCGTCGTGAGCCCCGCGACCCCGCTGGCCGCCGGGGAACCCCCCGCAGCGTGCCTGCCGTGCGAACTCCCGTGCAGGCCGCCGTGCGAACTCCCGTGCGGGCCCCCGTGCAGGCCGCCGTGCTGCGTACCGTCCGCCGGCTCCGCGTCCTCAAGTCCTCCGCCGTGCTCAGACATCCCGACCCTCCCGCGCCACGCGGTGCCGCGCCCGGCCCGCGGGCACACCCGCGAAGTCGGCGACCCGCACCTTCGCGTGCACGCCCTTCACGATGTCGACCACCTGCGAGATGTCGAAGTCGGTCGCGGCGCTCAGGTAGGCGTAGGCGAGCGCGCGATCCATCCCGTACCGCGCCTGCAGCAGCCCGAGGGCCGCCCGCACGCAGTTCTGCACGGCGACGTCGAGCGACTCGTCCAGCCCCGTCGGCACCAGGAACTCGGAGGTCTCGGCGAGCGGCCCGGCGAGACGGCCGAACTCGGCCTCGGCCTCCTCCTGGGCGAGCAGGTCGAAGCGCACCGTCACTCTCAGCGACGCCTCCATCGCCGTCAGCGCGACCTCGCCGTCTCCCTGCGCGAAGTGCGGGTCGCCGACATAGGCGAGCGCTCCCGGAACCTGCACCGGCAGGTAGAGCGACGAGCCCACGGTCAGCAGCTTGATGTCGATGTTGCCGCCGAACGCGCCTGGCGGAACGGAGTGCGGCCGCTCGTCGCCCGCCGCCGCGACCCCCATGATCCCGAGGAACGGCGCCAGCGGGAACCGCACCGACCGCTCGCCGCCGGGCACCAGCGGCAGAGTGCCGACCTGCCCGCCGTCGAGGGTGTGCTGCAGCTCGGCGAAGACGCTCACCGCATCCTGCTGCTCGGGCATCTCGCCGGGCAGCGCCCCGCGCCCGTGCCGGTTCGAGATGACGCCGTAGGGCACGCGCGGCGTGGTCTCGAGCACCGTCATCTTGAGCAGGTCGCCCGGCATCGCCCCGCGGATGCCGATCGGGCCGGTGACGACGTGCGGCCCGTCGGCGGAGGTGCGCGGGTGGTCCGAGGCGGCGAGGGCGATCGCATCCTGCAGCACCAGGTCGCGGTCGATGCCCTGGGCGGCGAAGAACGCGACCGGGTCGCGGCCCTGGTCCTCGAGCAGCCCCTCGTGGCTGAGCGTGTCGATCGTCACGTCGGTGCCCGGGTCGATCTCGAGCACGGCGCGGTCGGCCCCGCACGGCAGCCGCCCCCAGAGCACGTTGTCGAGAGTGGATGCCAGGTAGTCCGTGGCGCGGATCTCACCGGCCCCCGGTTGAAGTGCGCTGAGCATCGACATGAGCGGCCTCGATCCTTCCGTCCGGCTCCCGCGGAGTCCTTCGAGGCTAGCGCCCGTTTGCACGCCCGCTCGCGCACGGGCTAGCGTTCAAGGCAGTGTTTGCACGACCGAAACCGGATTTCACACCCGCGTAACGTGCGATCGCGCCTCCCGACCCACGACAGGACCCGCCGTGCTCACCAGACTCCGCGCGAAGCGCGACAACCTCCACCTCGCGCTCATGCTCGCCCTGACCTTCTCGACCGGCGTCGTGGATGCGGTGGGTTACCTGGGCCTGGACAAGGTCTTCGCCGGCAACATGACCGGCAACGTCGTGATCCTCGGCATGGCGCTGGCGGGCGCCGACGACCTGCCGTGGCTCGGGCCGCTGCTGGCGCTGTTCGCGTTCATGGCCGGCGCGGTCGTGGGCGGCCGGGTGCTGCGCCCGGTCAAGGCGGGCTGGACGACCCGCACCACCAGCCTGTTCACGGTGGTCGGGATCGTGCTGGCGGGGCTCGCGATCACGATGTTCATCCTGGGCGGTAAGCCGCCGCAGCCGTGGGAGCTCGTGATCACCGTGCTGCTCGCCGCGTCGATGGGGCTGCAGGCCGCGACCGCGCGTCACATCGCGGTGAAGGATGTGACGACCGTCGTCGTCACCTCGACCATCACCGGTTTCGCGGCCGACTCCCGTCTGGCCGGCGGCAAGGGTCAGCCCTGGTTCCGACGCGCCGCCGCCATCGTCCTGATCGCGGCCGGTGCCGGCGTCGGAGCCCTGCTGCTCCCCCTCCACATCGGCTGGGGCGTCACCCTCGCAGCAGCCGTGACCCTCCTGGCGGCCCTCCTGGGCCACGTAGCCGCCCACACGAAGCACACCGCCCCAACCCCCGCCGAAGCCGCCGCCTAGATCTGACAGGTAG
This sequence comes from Herbiconiux sp. 320_LB, assembly GCF_059691755.1. Lineage (NCBI taxonomy): Bacteria > Bacillati > Actinomycetota > Actinomycetes > Micrococcales > Microbacteriaceae > Herbiconiux > Herbiconiux sp. 320_LB. Next base: position 329,076 of record NZ_JCAWAD010000003.1, read on the forward strand.
GGCAGAGGTGCGAGGAGCGGTTCATCCACTTCTCGCGCACGAGGGTCGTGCCACAGCGGCGGCAGGGTTTGCCCTGCTGGCCGTAGACGTTGAGGCTGTGCGAGAAGTAGCCCGAGGCGCCGTTGACGTTCACGTACTGGGCGTCGAAGCTGGTTCCGCCCTCGGCCAGCGCCTTCTGCAGCACCAGCCGCAGCTCGGTCAAGAGCTCCTGCGCCCGCGCCCGCGGCAGCTCGTGGCTCGGGTGCTCGTAGTGCAGCTGCGCGGCCCAGAGCGACTCATCGGCGTAGATGTTGCCGATGCCCGAGATGAGCGTCTGGTCGAGGATCGCGCGCTTGATGCCCGTGCGCTTCCGCGCGAGCGCGTCGAGGAAGGCCTCGTCGTCGAAGGCCGGGTCCAGCGGATCCCTCGCGATGTGCGCGACCTGGCTCGGCACCAGTGCGCGCCATTCCGCGTCGGTGCCCGAGGCCGTGGTGTCGCCGAAGAACCCGGCATCCGGCGCGGTCCCCGCGGCCTCACCCGCGGCCGTCTCCCCCGCCGCCACCAGCCGGTCGACCGCCATCGACCCGAAGATGCGCTGGTCGACGAAGTTGACCCAGAACTCGCCCTGCGAGGGATGCTCGATGTGCAGCCGGATGCGGAGCAGCCCCTGCTCCTGGATCCCTGGCGTGCGCAGCAGCACCTGCCCGCTCATCCCCAGGTGCGCGACGAGTGCCTGAGCGGGCGCGACCCCATCAGTGGAGCCGGAACCGGGCCCGGAACCGTCCCCCGACGACAGCGGGAACCAGAGGAACTTGCCCCGGCGCCCCGCGGCCAGGATGCGTCGCCCCTCGAGCAGGGACTCGAACGGCCCCTCCAGCGGGCTGTGCCGCTTGAGCGAGCGCGGCTCGAAGACCTCGACGGCCGTGATGAGCGAGCCGCTGACGGCGGGGGCCAGGCCGGCGCGGACGACCTCGACCTCGGGTAGCTCGGGCACGTCAGGCGCCGAGCAGCGTGAAGGCCGCCGCCGCCGCAGCCGACTCGGCCTGCTTCTTGCTCGACCCGCTGCCGGTCGCGGCGACCGGTGCCACAGACGACGAACCCGAAGCCGAAGCCGACACCGGCGTCAGCGTCACCGTCGCCACGAACGTCTTCCGGTGGTCCGGCCCGCTCTCCTCGATCCGGTACACGGGCGCGTCGAAGCCGCGCTCCGCCGCCCGCTCCTGCAGGGAGGTCTTCGGGTCCATCGAGACGCCGAACCGGGTCGGGTCGTTCGCGAGCGGGTCGACCAGGCGCAGCACCAGGGCCGTCGCCACATCCGGACCCTGATCGAGGTAGGTCGCCCCGATCACGGCCTCCATGGTGTCGGCGAGGATGGACGCCTTGTCGCGCCCGCCCGTCAGCTCTTCACCCCGCCCGAGCTTGATGTACGCCCCCAGCCCGATGGAGCGGGCGATCTCGGCCAGCGCGACCGTGGAGACCAGCGAGGCCCGGCGCTTGGCCAGCTCCCCCTCGTCGAGGTCGGTGAAGGTCGTGTACAGCATGACCGTGACGGCCTGGCCCAGGATCGAGTCGCCGAGGAACTCGAGGCGCTCGTTCGTGGGCACGCCCCCGTGCTCGTAGGAGTACGAGCGGTGCGTCAGGGCCAGATCGACCAGCTCGGGGGCGAGTTCGATCTCGAGGGTCGCCAAAAGGTGCGACCGGTCCTCCTCGAATTCAGAAGACACCGGCCGCACCTTTCGTAAAGTCGTTATACGTCGGCGACCTTGCGGCCCTTGTACTCCATGAACAGCGGAGTGCCGGCCGAGTCCTCGACCACCTTGGCGCGGTGGGGAAGGCTGTACGTGGTCTTGCCGTTCTCGATGGTCTTGACCAGCGTGGGGATCTCGGCCTTCCACTGCGAACGACGCGCGTGGGTGTTGGAACGTGACATCTTCCGCTTCGGAACAGCCATTGTCTTCTCTCTTCTACTCTCGGTTCGGCCTCGTGCGTGCAGGCACAGGGGCCGGCGGCCAGAACATCCGGGGCTTACTTGCCGTCGGTGTCCGTGTCTTCGGAAGCTGCCAGACCGGCGAGCGCCGACCATCTCGGGTCGATCGCAACTGGCGCAGGCGTTGCCGGGTGATCGGCCAGTCGCTCGCCCGTCACCGGGTCGAGGCCTGGGCAATCCGGCGTGCACACCGGCTGGAACGGTAGTGACAGCACCACCGCATCCCTGATCAGAGGTTCGAGATCGACATGGTCGTCGTGAACCTCGTAATCGAAAGCTTCCCCAGAAGAATACGCGAAAAGCTCCTGGAATTCGACTTCGACAGGCTGGACGATGTCGCGGAGGCATCGGCTGCACTCTCCGGCGGCCTGCGCGGTGATGTCGGCGGAGACCAGGATGCCCTCGTGGACCGACTCCAGGCGCACGTCGACGTGCAGCGGCTCACCGGCCGGGACGGCGACCAGACCCTCGCCGAGCTTGTCGGGCGAGGGGATGTCGAACTCGTGCTCGCGCATCTCGCCGGGCTTGTGGAGGAGATCGCGCACGTTGACCGTGAAAGGGGTCTTCTTGAATGTGCTCACCGCGAGATTCTACCCGCGGTTCAGGCCGCCCCGGTCAGTGCGGCGCCCGCGTCCGCTGTCGGCGGATTGCGGTGCTCGTTGGCCGCCACCACGGCGGCCGCCTCGGCCCGCAGGGCGTCGATCACGGTGCGCACCGCGAGCCGCTCGGCCCGGTCGGGGCGCATCAGGGCGAAGATGTGCCGCTCGGCGACGACCCCGCGCAGGTTCTTCAGCACGATCTCGCTGCGGTACGGTCCGCCCGCGGTGTAGCAGGGCAGGATGGCGATGCCGAGTCCCGCGGCGACGAAGGCCTCCGTGACCCGGGTGTCGCCGAAGCGCTGCACGACGTTCATGGTGCTGCCGGCGGCGCGCGAGATGTCCTCGATCGTGCGCTCGAACGGGTAGCCCCACGGCACCCCGATCCACCGCTCGCCGATCAGGTCCTCGGGGTCGAGCAGTTCCTTCCCGACGAGCGGATGACCGGGCGGCAGCGCGATGTCCAGCGGCTCGGTCATCAGCTTCACGGCCGTCATCTCCGAGGTCTGCCAGTTCGTGGCGGCCGAGGAGGCCGAGTGGGCCAGCACGATGTCGAAGTCGGCGGTCAGCGCCGGGAAGTCGTCCGACTCCGGGTCACGGTCGGAGCAGTGCAGGAACAGCCCGCTGTTCTCCTCGAGCCGGCGCACCACCCCGGGCAGCAGCATCTGCCCGCCGGTCGGGAAGGTCGCGAGCGACACCTCGCCGGTCGGGTCGTTGCGGAACTCGTCCCAGAGGGCGTTGGCGTGCTCGATCGCCACGGCGACGTCGGTGGCGCTCCTCGCGAGCGCCCGACCCGCATCCGTCAGCACGATCCCGCGCCCGGCCTTCTCGGTGAGCGGCAGCCCGGCTTCGCGCTCCAGGATGCGCAGCTGCTGCGAGACCGCGGAGGGCGTGCGGTGCGTCGCGCGCGCCACCTCGGTGATGCTGCCGCGTTCGGCGAGCTCGCGCAGCAGTTCGAGCCGCCTGACGTCCATGAAGCAACACTACTTCTCCGGCAGGCGACCCCTCCACTGCGCTACAGCGACGCGATCGCCCGCCGCGAGCGACGCGACCGCTCTACAGCGACGCGAACGCCTCGTCGTAGATCCCGAGTGCCTTCTCCACCTCGTCGTCCGTCACGATGCAGGGCGGCACCACGTGCAGCCGGTTGTCGGCGGTGAACGGCAGCAGCCCTCGCGCGAGCAGGGCGCCCTTCAGCGCGCCGATCACGGAGGCGGGGACCGGCGTGCGGTCCTCCCGATCGGACACGAGGTCCAGGGCCCAGAACACCCCGAGGCCGCGCACGTCGCCGATCACGTCGTACTTCTCGGCCAGGGCGGCGAGCCCCGGCGCCAGCAGCTCGCGGCCGATCCGCTCGGCGTTCGCGACGATGCCCTCGGACTCCATCGCGTCCAGCGTGCCGACGATGGCCGCCATCGCGAGCGGATGCCCGGAGTAGGTCAGGCCGCCCGGGAAGACGGCGTCGTCGAAGGTCTCCGCGATCGACGGCGAGATGATCACGCCGCCGGCCGGCACGTAGCCGGAGTTGACGCCCTTGGCGAAGGTGATCAGGTCGGGCTCGACGAGCCCGCCCTCCTGCTCCGTAAGCGACTGGAAGGCGAACCAGCCGCCGGTGCGGCCGAAGCCGGCCATCACCTCGTCGAAGATCAGCACGATGCCGAACTCGTCGGCGAGCGCCCTCACCCCGGTGAGGTAGCCGGGCGGCGGCACGAGCACGCCGGCGGTACCGGGCACCGTCTCGATCAGGATGGCGGCGATCGACTGCGGTCCCTCCGAGACGATGACGCGCCGCAGGTGGTGCAGGGCGCGCTCGCACTCCTCCTCCACGGAGGTCGACCAGAACTCGGAGCGGTAGGCGAACGGCCCGAAGAAGTGCGCGTGGCCGCGGGAGTACTCATTCGGGATCCGGCGCCAGTCGCCCGTGGCGACCACGGCCGCCCCGGTGTTGCCGTGGTACGAGCGGTAGGTCGAGAGCACCTTGTCGCGGCCGGTGTACAGGCGCGCCATCCGGATCGCGTTCTCGTTCGCATCCGCACCGCCGTTGGTGAAGAAGACCTTGCTGTACGACGAGCCGGCGCGGTCGAGGATGCGCTCCGCGGCCCGGCCGCGGGTGAGGTTGGCGTGGGCCGGCGCGACCGTGGTGAGCAGGTCGGCCTGCTCCTTGATCGCCGTGACGACGGCCGGATGCTGGTGGCCGATGTTCGTGTTCACCAGCTGGGAGGAGAAGTCGAGGTACTCGTGGCCCTCGAAGTCCCAGACGGTGGAGCCGAGCCCGCCGGCGATGACCATCGGCTTCAGCGCTCCCTGCGCCGACCAGGAGTGGAAGACGTGGGCGTCGAGCTCGAGGGCGAGCTGCTGGTCGGCGGGGTCGAGGTTCATGGTGCTTCCTTTGTTGCGGTGGATCTGGTGGGGGCCGATCCGGGGATGGTTTCCCCTTCCGTCTTCGGCTGAGCGGAGCTCAGAGGCGACGGAAGGGGAAACCATCCCCGGATCGGCGGGTTGTGGAGAGACCTACTGGCCGTTCTCCTTGAGGGTGACCGTGATGGGCTTGTAGTCGGCGCCCATGACGTCGACCCCTTCGTCCTTCAGCTCGGCCAGCGCCTTCTCGACGTACTCGTTCGAGAACGCGGTCTCCGGCGGGTCGGTGGTGATGATGGTCGCACCGGTCTCGTTGGGCGTGCCCTTGGCGATCGAGACCGTCTGGTCCCACTGGTCCTGGTTGATCATGCCGACGCCGGAGGTGCTGGGCCAGATCAGCTTGTTGACCTCGTTGGTCATCCAGAGCTGGTGGCTCTCACCGAGCTGCGAGCCCGCGGCCGTCACGATCTTCGCGGCGTCCTCGGCGTTGTCGCGGGCGTAGGCCCAGCCCTTGATCGAGGCCTTGATGAACTTCACCGCGGTGTCGGCGTAGGCGGAGTCGCTCGCGAGCCGGTCGCTGTCGGCCCAGATCGCATCCTGCAGCATGGCGGTGCCCTGGTCGTTCCAGTCGATGACGTTGAGGTCCTCCGGCGTGTACAGCTCGCCCGTCGCGGGGTTCACCGTCTCCAGCACCTGGGCGTACTCGTTGTAGGTCATCGCCTGGGCGGCCTGGATGTCACCGGCCAGGAACCCGTTCATGTCGAACGCCTGCTGCACCAGCGAGATGTCGCCGAGCGGCACGTCGGCCTTGTTCATGCCGGCGAACAGCTCCCACTCGTTGCCGTAGCCCCAGCTGCCGACGGTCTTGCCCTTGAGGTCGGCGGGCTTGGTGATGCCGGCGTCCTTCATCGAGATCTGCGTGGTGCCGGAGCGCTCGAAGATCTGGGCGATGTCGGTGACGGCGGCGCCCTGCTCGATCGAGCCGAGCACCTTCGGCACCCAGGAGATCGCGAAGTCGGCGTCGCCGGAGGTGAGCACGTCGATCGGGACGATGTCGGCCGCACCCTCGAGGATGGTGACGTCGAGGCCCTCGTCTTTGTAGTAGCCCTGCGAGACGGCGGCGTAGTAGCCGGCGAACTGCGCCTGCGAGTACCACTGCAGCTGCAGGCTGACCGGCGTCAGGTCGCCGTCGGACCCGCTGTCGGTCGACGAGCTGGTGCCTCCGCTCGAGCAGCCTGCCAGCGCGAGCGCCGTGACGGCGAGGGCGCCGACGCCCGTGATGATGCGAGTGCTGTGTTTCATTGCTTCCTCCTCTGGTGCGTGCGGGGTGGTGCTGGGACGGTGATGCGTCCGCCCGTGGGTGCGGGGGCGGGTCGGTCAGCTCGTGGGCCGGTGGTGCCGGGTCACGAACGTCTCGATGGCGAGGGTCACGCAGTAGAACACGAGACCGACGAGGATGGCGCCGAGCACGTAGGCCCAGGCGAGGTTGTAGTTCGACGACGAGGCCGCCGAGGTGATCGACTTGCCGAGCCCGCCGATCGGGCCGCCGAAGTACTCGGCGATCAGCGCCGAGATCACGGCGAGGCTCGACGCGATCCGGAGCCCGGTGAAGATGAACGGCAGCGCGCCCGGGATGGTGACCGTGCGCGTCGTCTGCCAGGCCGAGGCCGCGTAGGCGTGCATCAGGTCGCGGTGCACGGGCCGCACCTGGCGAAGGCCCCGCAGCGTGTTGACGTAGACCGGGATGAACACGGCGATCGCCGCGACCAGCTGCCGGGCGGTCTCGGCGTTCGCCCCGTACATCGCGTAGAGCACCGGGGCGAGGGCCACGATCGGCACGACCGCGACCGCCGACACGACCCCGGCAGACAGCCCGTCGACGGCCCGCACGAGTGCCGCGACGACCGCGAAGAGGATGCCCCCGATGCCGCCGATGACGAGCCCGACGAGGGCGTTCCCGCCGGTCACGACGGCACCCTGCAGCACCGTGGAGAGGTTCGACCCGAACTCGGAGCCGATCGCGAGCGGGCCGGGCACGATGAAGGGCTTGATGTCCAGGGCGACGACCAGCACCTGCCAGAGCGCGAGCGCCGCCAGCCCCAGCAGCACCGGGGCGAGGATGGTGCGGGCCCGCCCCGCCTGGCTCCTCATCGGTTCTCGACCCCCCGGATGCCGACCGGAGCCTCCCCGTGCAGCAGTTCGCGCACGATGCTGACGTTCTCGAAGAAGGCCTCGTCCTCGCGCAGCTGCTCGGTGCGCTCCGCGGCGCTGCCGAGCGACACCGTGGTGATGTCCCGGATGCGCCCCGGACGCGGCGACATGACGACCACGCGGTTGGAGAGGTAGACGGCCTCGGGGATGGAGTGGGTGACGAAGACGACCGCCGCACCGGTCTCCGCGGTGATCCGCACCAGCTCGGTCTGCATCCGCTCGCGGGTCATCTCGTCCAGGGCCCCGAAGGGCTCGTCCATCAGCAGCAGGCGGGGGCTCTCGGCGAGCGAACGCGCGATCGCGACCCGCTGCTGCATGCCGCCGGAGAGCTGGTCCGGGTAGCTGTCGGCGAAGTCGGAGAGGCCGACCAGGGCCAGCAGTTCGGCCGAGCGCGCCGCACGAGCGGCCTTGCCGACGCCGTGCAGTTCGAGCGGCAGTTCGATGTTGGCGCTGACGTCTCGCCAGGGCAGGAGGCCGGCCTGCTGGAACGCGATGCCGTACTCCTGGTCGATCCGCGCCTGCCGGGCGGTCTTGCCGAAGACCGTGAGCGAGCCCGTCGTGGGGGTGTCGAGGTCGGCGATCAGGCGCAGGAGCGTCGACTTGCCGCAGCCCGAGGGACCGATGAGCGAGACGAACTCCCCCGGAGCGACCGTCAGGTCGATCTGCTCCAGCGCCGTGACCGTGCCCTTCTTCGTGTCGAAGACCTTGTCGACGCCCTCGACGAGCACCGCGGGAACGACGGTGGAGGGGGTGGCGGGTGATGCGGTGGTGGTGTCGCTCATGCGGGCACCTCTCCTCTGCGGTAACGGCGGAGCAGCACTCCGAGCACGGCGATCGCGCCGGCGGCGACGAGTCCGACGGCGATGGCCCCGAAGATCGGGGCCCAGGTTCGGGCGGGGTCTGACGACGCCTGCTGGGCGTACTCGAGGATCATCCGGCCGATGCCGCCCTTCAGACCGATCGAGACCTCGGCGACGACCGTGCCGATGACGGCGTTGGCCGCCGCGAGCCGCAGGGCCGGCAGGAGGTACGGCACGCTGGCCGGGAGCCTCAGGGTCACCAGGGTGCGCCACCAGCCGACGCCGTAGCTGCGGAACAGCTCGACGTGGTTGGCGTCGGGCGAGTTCAGGCCCCGGAGGGCGCCGATGGAGACCGGGAAGAACGCGAGGTAGGAGGCGATCACCGCCACCGACATCCAGTTCTCCCAGCTGAAGTCGCCGACGGAGATCTGCGACCCCCAGCGACGCACCAGCGGCGCGATCGCGATCAGCGGCACGGTCTGGCTCAGGATGATCCAGGGCAGCACGGCCGACTCCGCGGTGCGGAACCGCTGCATCAGCACGGCCAGCAGCATCCCGACCACCACGCCGACGATCCAGCCGACCGCGGCGACACCGAGGGTGAAGCCCGCGGCCTGGGCCACGACGAGCCAGACCGGGTCGCCCTTCCGCCCGCCGGAGGCCAGCTGGAACAGGGTCGCGATCATGTCCCAGACGTGGGGCATGGCGATGTCGGTGGTGCGCGGCAGCACGGTCAGGTCGCCGATGACGACTCCGGATGCGGGACCGAGGGCCTTGTAGAGCTCCCAGACCACCACGAGCAGCACGACGCCCGCCGCGCCGAGCAGCACCCGGCCGAGAACCGGGTTGCCGCGCCGCCTGGGCGCCGAGGCCCGTGCACCCGGGGTGATACCGCTCACGTGCTCAGGCCTTCGCCGTGATGTGGTCGCGCAGCCGCGGCATCACCGTCTCGCCGTACACCCGGAGGGTCTCCTCCTTGTTGTCGTGCTGGAGGTACCCGGCGAACTGGGTGACGCCGATGGCCTTGAACTGCTCGAGCTTCTCGATGTGCTGCTCGGCGGTGCCGAGCACGCAGAACCGGTCGACGATCTCGTCGGGCACGAAGCTGGTGTGCGAGTTGCCGGCCCGGCCGTGCTCGTTGTAGTCGTAGCCCTCGCGGTCCTTGATGTAGTCGGTGAGGGCCTGGGGCACGGCTCCGTCGGTGCCGTACTTCGCGACGATGTCGGCGACGTGGTTGCCGACCATCCCACCGAACCAGCGGCACTGGTCGCGCATGTGCTCCCAGTCGTCGCCGATGTACATCGGCGCGGCGACGCAGAACTGGATCGAGTCGGGGTCGCGGCCCACGTTCTCGGCGGCGGCACGGACGGTCGCGATCATCCACTTGGCGATGTCGACGTCGCCGCACTGGAGGATGAAGCCGTCGCCGACCTCACCGGTGAGCTTCAGGGCGAGCGGACCGTAGGCCGCCACCCACATCTCGAGCTCGGAACCGTGGCTCCACGGGAACTGCAGGGTCGCGCCGTTGTACTCGACCGAGCGGGAGTTCGCGAGCTCGCGGATGACGTGGATCGACTCGCGCAGCGCCTTCAACGTGGTGGGCGCACCGTTGGTGACGCGCACCGCGGAGTCGCCGCGGCCGATCCCGCAGACCGTGCGGTTGCCGTACATCTCGTTGAGGGTCGCGTACAGGCTGGCCGTGACCGTCCAGTCGCGGGTCGCCGGGTTGGTGACCATCGGGCCGACCTTGATCTTGTGGGTCTCGGCGAGGATCTGGCTGTAGATGACGTAGGGCTCCTGCCACAGTAGGTGGGAGTCGAAGGTCCAGAAGTAGTCGAAGCCGTACTGCTCGCTCAGTTTCGCGAGGCCGACGGTGCGGGCTGCGGGGGGATTGGTCTGGACGACCGCGCCGAATTCCATGTGCTGTCCTTCAGATCAGGTACTGGCTGAGGCCGCGCTTGAAGTACGCGCCGTCGCCCTTTTTGCCGAGGTATTCGTCGGAATCGACGATCTTGCGACCGCGGGAGAACACGGTGTCGACGTGACCGTCGACCTCGAATCCCTCCCAGGCCGAGTAGTCCATGTTCATGTGGTGGGTCTTGCCCACGCCGATGGAGGTGTGGCCGTTCGGGTCGTAGATCACCACGTCGCCGTCGGCCCCGGGCTGGATGACGCCCTTCTTGCCGTAGACGCCGAACATCCTCGCCGGGGTCGTGCTGGTCAGCTCCACCCAGCGGGGCAGCGAGATCTCGCCCATCACCACGCCCTGGTAGATCAGGTCCATCCGGTGCTCGACCGAGCCGATGCCGTTCGGGATCTTCGAGAAGTTGCCGATGCCCATGTCTTTCTGGCCCTTCATGCAGAAGGGGCAGTGGTCGGTCGAGATGACCTGCAGGTCGTTCGTGCGCAGGCCCTGCCACATGTGGTTCTGGTGGCCCTCGTGCTTCGAGCGCAGCGGCGTCGAGCAGACCCACTTGGCCCCCTCGAAGTCGCCCCACTCCTCGCTGACTGCGCCGAGCTGATCCTCGAGCGAGAGGTAGAGGTACTGCGGGCAGGTCTCGGCGAACACGTTCTGGCCGGTGTCGCGCGCCTGGGTGATCTGCGCGAGCGCCTCCTTGGCCGAGACGTGCACGATGTACAAAGGCGCCCCAGTGAGGTTCGCGAGCATGATCGCCCGGTGGGTCGCCTCCTCCTCGGCCTGCCACGGCCGCGAGACGCCGTGGTAGAACGGCGTCGTCTCGCCGCGCTCGAGGTGCTGCTGCACCAGCAGGTCGATGACCGAGCCGTTCTCGGCGTGCATCATCATCAGCGCGCCGTTCTGCGAGCCCTTCTGCATCGCCTTGACGATCTGGCCGTCGTCGCTGAGGAACACGCCCTTGTAGGCCATGAACAGCTTGAAGCTCGTGACGCCCTCGTTGATCAGCTCGTCCATCGCGGTGAGGCTCGAGTCCTGCACGTCCGAGAGGATCTGGTGGAAGCCGTAGTCGACGGCGCACTGACCCGCCGCCTTCTCCTGCCAGAGCGCGTACTGGTCGAGGATGTTCTCCCCGGCGTACTGCACCACGAAGTCGATGATCGAGGTCGTGCCTCCCCAGGCGGCGGCGCGGGTGCCGGTCTCGAAGGTGTCGCTGGCCTCGGTGCCGCCGAACGGCATCTGCATGTGCGTGTGGGCGTCGATGCCGCCGGGGATGACGTACTTGCCCGTCGCATCCACGACCTCGTCGACGTTGCGGGCGATGTCGAAGCCGAGCAACGTCGACCCCGGGGCGAGCACCGCCGCGATGGTGTCGCCGTCGATCAGCACGTCGGCCTGCGCGGTGCCGGTCGCGTTGACGACCGTTCCCCCGGTGATGAGCGTCTTCATCAGCGTCTCCCCCGGCCCTACGGCGCCACGATCTCGCCGTAGGCGTCCGGTCGGCGATCGCGGTAGAACTGCCAGTCGTCGCGGGTGTCGCGGATGGCGTCGAGGTCGAGGTCGCGGATGAGGAGTTCCTCGTGCTCGGAGGATCCGAGGTCGCCGACGTAGTTGCCGCGCGGGTCGACGACGTAGGAGGTGCCGTAGAAGTTCACGGCCAGGTCGCCGTACTCGTTGTCCTCCTTGCCGACCCGGTTGGGCACCAGCACGAAGTACTGGTTGGCTCCGGCGGCCGCGGGGCCCTCGAGCTCCCAGAGCCGGTTCGAGAGGCCGGGCTTGGAGGCGTTGGGGTTGAAGACGATCTGGGCGCCGTTCAGGCCCAGCTCGCGCCAGCCCTCGGGGAAGTGGCGGTCGTAGCAGATGTGCACGCCGACCTTGCCGACCGCGGTGTCGAACACCGGGTAGCCGAGGTTGCCGGGGCGGAAGTAGAACTTCTCGTAGAAGCTCTCCAGGTGCGGGATGTGGTGCTTGCGGTACTTGCCCACGATCGTGCCGTCGGCATCGACGACGACGGCGGTGTTGTAGTAGACGCCGGTCTGCTCCTCCTCGTAGATCGGGAGGATCGTGACCATGTTGAGCTCTTTCGCGAGCGCGGCGAAGCGCTGCACGATCGGGCCGTCGGCCGGCTCGGCGTAGCGGTAGTACTTCTTGTCCTGCGTGATGCCGAAGTAGGGGCCGTAGAACAGCTCCTGGAAGCAGATGACCTGGGCGCCCTCGGCCGCCGCATCGCGCATGAACTGCTCGTGCTTGTCGAGCATCGACTCCTTGTCCCCCGTCCAGGTGGTCTGGGAGATCGCCGCGCGGATCGTCGTCATTGGTGGTTCCTCTCGAACGGACTGCACTGTGTTCTGCCGGTTTTGTTATTATTCGGCTTGAACATTTCTCGTGTGTTTCAGCGTGTGACGCGAGAGTAAATATGTCAAGAGCTCCGAGCACCACCGCCCTCTGACCGAACCCACAAGGAACCGGATCGAGAATGCTCGAACAGATCGTCGACGCGGTCGAACACCGCACTCCGGAAGGCATCGCTGCGGCGGTCTCCCGGCTCATCCGGGCGGGCGCCCTCGGCGCCGGCGACCGTCTCCCCACGGTGCGCGACGTGGCGGCAGGCCTGGGCGTGAGCCCGGCCACCGTGAGCAACGCCTGGCAGGCGCTCTCCGGCGTGGGGCTGATCGTCTCCCGTGGCCGCGCGGGCAGCTACGTGCTGCAGGCCTCGACGAGGTGGATGCCGCCGCACTTCGGCGAGCTGGCCGGCTCGCACGTGCTCGCCCGGCTCGACCTGTCGACCGGCACGCCGGACCCCGATCTGCTGCCCGACCTCGCGGCCGCGCTCACCCGGGTGCCCACCCGCGCCGACACCGCCAGCTACCTCTCCTCACCCGTGCTGCCCGAGCTCGAACTGCACCTGCGCGCGAGCTGGCCCTACCCGGTCGGGTCGCTCACGATCGTCGACGGGGCTCTGGATGCGATCTCCCGGTCGCTGGAGACCCTGGTGCGGTTCGGCGACCGGGTCGTGGTCGAGAACCCGACCTTCCCGCCGTTCCTCGACCTGCTCGATCACCTCGGCGCCGAACGCGTGCCGGTCGACGTGGATGCGGAGGGGATGCGACCCGATCAGCTCGCGTCGGCGCTGCGCGCGAACCCGGTCGCGATCATCCTGCAGCCGCGGGCCCACAACCCCACCGGCGTCTCGATGACGAGCGAGCGGATGCGTGAACTCGCGCGGGTGCTGCGGGCCCACGAGCACATCGGCGACCCGGTCGTGATCGAGGACGACCACTCGGGCGAGATCTCCAGCGCGGCCGCCCACAGCCTCGGCAGCTGGATCCCGCAGCGGGTGCTGCACATCCGCAGCTACGCCAAGTCGCACGGGCCCGACCTCCGGATCGCGGCCCTCGGGGGCCCGGAGCCGCTGATCGACCGGATCGTGGCCCGGCGACTGCTGGGGCCGGGCTGGACCTCGCGGATGCTGCAGACGATCCTCTACGAACTGCTCACCGCGAGCCCCTCGGTGAACGCGGTGCACGACGCCCGGCGGATCTACCAGGCGCGGCAGCGGCTGTTCTCGGAGGCGCTCGCCTCGCACGGCCTCGCCCACTCCCCCTCGGACGGGATCAACACCTGGATCCCCGTGGCCGACGAGAAGGCGGCCGTGCTCACGCTCGCGGCCAGCGGCATCCGGGCGGCCGCCGGGTCGTCGTTCGCGGCGCGGCCGGGCTCGGGTCGGTTCTTGCGGGTGACCGCCGGGCGGGTGACCGGCGACTTCGGGTCGGTGGCGGGGTCGTTCGCGGCGGCGGCGGAGGCGGGCTGAGCAGGCTGCGCGCCCTATGCGGGCTCCGCGGACTTCGCGGACTCCGCGGACTCCGATGATGCGGCGTTGACGCAGGATCCGGCGCGAGGCGCGCCCCGGGCGGCGACCAGCATCACGAGCACCGCAGCCGCGGTGATCGCCGCTCCCACCCAGAGCGGTGAGGTGTAGCCGAGGCCGGCCGAGATGGCGAGCCCCGCGATCCACGCGCCCAGGGCGTTGCCCACGTTGAACGACGCGATGTTCGCGCTCGACGCGAGCGTCGGCGCGTGCTCGGCGAAGCTCATCACGCGGGTCTGCAACGCCGGCACCGTGCCGAAACCGAACGCCCCCATCAGCACCAGGGCGATCACGGTCGCGATCGGGTTCGCGGCGGTCAGGGCGAAGCCGGCGAGCACGAGGGCGAGCCCGAGCAGCAGCCAGAGCAGGGTCGTGTCGACCGAGATCGCCGCGAGTCGGCCGCCGAGGAGGTTGCCGACGAAGGTGCCGACCCCGAAGACGACCAGGAGCCACGGCACCAGCGCACTGTCGAAGCCCGTGACGCCTGTGAGCGTGTACGCGATGTAGGTGAAGGCACCGAACATGCCGCCGAAACCCAGCACGGTCACCACGATCGAGAGCCAGACCTGTCCGGAACGGAACGCGCTGAGCTCGGTGCGGATGCTCGGGGCCGGCGCATCCGTGGCCCCTCGCGCGGGAGCGGGCACCAGCGTCGCGATGCCGATCAGGGCGATGACGCCGATCGCCGTGATGGCCCAGAACGTGGCGCGCCACCCGTAGGCCTGGCCGACGAACGTGCCGAAGGGAACACCGAGGACGTTGGCGAGCGTGAGACCGGTGAACATGACGGCGATCGCACCGGCGCGCTTCGCCGGCGGCACCATCCCCGCCGCGACCACCGCTCCGATCCCGAAGAAGGCACCGTGGCAGAGCGCCGCGATGATCCGGCCGAGGAGCATCACCCCGTAGTCGGGTGCGAGGGCCGAGACCAGGTTGCCGACGATGAAAAGGCCGAGCAGACCCATCAAGACCTGCTTGCGCGGCAGGCGGGTGACCGCCAGGGTCAGCACGATCGCGCCGAACGCGACGCTGAGCGCGTACCCCGAGATGAGCCAGCCGGCAGCGGCCTCGTCGACGCCGAGGTCACGGGCCACCTCGGGGAGGAGGCCCGCGATCACGAACTCGGTCAGCCCGATTCCGAACCCGCCGATGGCGAGGGCGATGAGTCCGATGGGCATGGCGCTCCTTCTTCGTGACGTGCGCGGGATAAAGTAGTTGCGGACGCGGGTATTTCGCGCCGGACACGATAGTTGCATACGCCGCCTATCGGCGCAAGCGTCATTCGTCGGACGTCGGTACCGAACCGGCTCGAATGAGGGAAGGACCGGTCACGATCATGGGAATCGCCGACGACGCCGTCGAGATCAGGGCCCAGGGCTGGCGCACGCTCGCGGCACTGCACGGCCTGATCGAGAGCCGGCTCGAGCAGGCCCTCTCGGGCTCGGCGAGCCTCTCGGTCGTCGAGTACACGGTTCTCGACGCACTCGACCGGCAGGACGGCTGGCACATGAGGATGCAGCAGCTCGCCCGTGCCACTGCCCTCTCCAGCAGTGCCACGACCCGTCTGGTGAATCGGCTGGAGGAGCGCGCCCTGCTGACACGGGTGCTCTGCGACGACGACCGGCGCGGGATCTACACCGAGCTCACCCCGGCGGGTCACCGGTTGCTCGTCAGGGCCCGGCCGGTGCACGACGAGGTGCTCGAATCGGCACTCGCCGAGGCCGCCTCCTCCCCCGAACTCGCCCCGCTCGTGGATGCCCTCCAACGGACCACCGCCCGACCGTGATGGAGGGATGGAACCGATTCGGGGCGAGCGGACAGTAGGGGGTATGGAGACAGGGGAATTCGACGAGGCCGCGGTCTGGGCCTCGGCGATCGGGGGCGACGCGCAGGCGTTCGCGCGCGTGTTCGACGCGCATCGTGACCGGGTGTTCGGGCAGGCGCTGCGGCTGATCCGCACGCCGCACGACGCGGAGGACGTGACGGCGCTGGTGTTCCTCGAGGCCTGGAGACGCCGTGCCGACGTGCGCGTCGTCGACGGATCGATCATCGGCTGGCTCCTGGTGGCGACGAACTACGTCGTGCGCAACCTGGTGCGCACGATGCGGCGGCACCGCGAGGCGCTCGCCAAGATCCCGCCGCCCGAGCACCAGAGCGATCACTCGGATGCGGTCGGCGACCGCCTCGACAGCCGCAGCCGCCACGAGCGGGTGCGGAGCGCGTTCGCGCAGCTGTCGAAGAACGATCAGGACGTGATCACGCTCTGCGTGCTCGAAGAACTCAGCACGGCCCAGGCCGCCACTGCCCTCGGCGTGCCGGCGGGCACCGTGAAGTCCCGCCTCTCCCGCGCCAAGGCGCGCTTGGCCGCTCTCACCGGGAGCGACGATCCCCTCACCGAATCCTCGACCACCACGGGAGGTGCACGATGACCGAACCCATGTCGCCCGAACAGGCCGGCGCGGGCCGCCCGCGATTCGACCCCGCCCGCAGCGCTGCCATCCGCTCGCTCCTGATCGAGACCGTCGAGGCGGAGGGACGGGGGGCCGCCGCTGCCGCCGCCCCGTCGCCGCACCGTCGTCGGCGCACCGCCGTGATCGTCGCCCTGGCCGTGCTGGCCGGCGGCATCGCCTCGGGCACCGCGGCGATCGCCCTCACCGGCGGATCGCTGTTCGGCCCGCCCGAGCCCGCCGTCACGACCGTGGCGCCCACCCCGACGCCCACGCCGACCCGCACCCCCACCCCGACACCCACACCGACGCCCACGACGCCGCCGAACCCGCCGGCCCCGGTCGTGCGCGTGCCGGCCACCTGCGACCAGCTGCTGCCCCAGTCGACGGCCGAGCAGATGGTGGGTACGGCGCTCCAACCGTCCGCCGGCGGACATCCTGCGTTCCCGGTCGCGTACTCGAACCTCCGCGTCGGTTCTCTCGCTTGCGGGTGGTCGGTCGGCCCGGCGCCCGAGAACAGCCCGAGCGGCCCGTTCGTCGATCTGCTGATCGTCCCGAGCACCGATGCCGAGGATCTCCTCAACGAGGCCAACCGCGAGGGCATCTACATCGACTCCCCCCAGGTCGACATCGGCGACGACGTGTACTCGTACTGCCCGACGCCTGGGAACTGGTGCAGCTACATCGGCCAGGTCGGCGGCTACAGCATCCAGCTGTCGGCCCTGAAGCCGGCGGACGGGGCACCCGGAAGCGACGCCGTGCGCGACCCGTTCATCGCCATCCGCGCTGCGGTCGCCGCCTTCCCTGCCTCGGGACCGCTCTGGCAACCGACCGGCCCCACCCTCCGAGGCGCTAACAGCTGCGAGGAGATGATCGACGACCCGAGCCTGTCGGAGATCGTCGGCGAGCCGATGCGGGTCTTCCGGTCGTACTCGCACTGGGGCGAATTCGCCCTGTCGTCCTTCGGCGCATCGCGGCAGGTGAGCGCCTTCGGCTGCGCGTGGACCTCCGACCTCGACGGCGGAACGACGAGCGTCAAGGTGAGCGTGCTCCCGGGCGGCGCGTCGTACTTCGAGCAGTCGAACGCCGAGAACCCGGAGATCGGCTACGCACCCGTCACCGGCTACCCCGGCCAGGCCTACCTCTCAGCCGACGGCACGACGCTCAGTGTGCTCGTCGAAGACGGATGGGTGCAGGTCGAGGCACCCGGCGAAGCGCTTCCGGCGATCACCGAACTGGTCCTGGCGAACGTCGGGCCCGTCCCCGCGGTCGGCGGGTGAGCATCCGATGGGATTGAATGGGGGCGTGAAGGTTACGGTGCTGGCGGGCGGGGTCGGAGGTGCACGGTTCCTCCGGGGACTGCGCACCCAGCTGCGGAAGGCGTACCCGAACGGCGACGGCGGGTCGAGCGCCGAGATCACCGCGGTCGTCAACACCGGTGACGACATGTGGCTCACCGGGCTGCGGGTCTGCCCCGACCTCGACTCGATCATGTACACCCTCGGCGGAGCGAACGACGACGAGCGCGGCTGGGGCCGGAAGGACGAGAGCGAGCGCGTGAGCGCCGAGCTCACCGCCTATGGCATCGGCTGGCCCTGGTTCACCCTGGGCGACCTCGACCTCGGCACCCACATCGCGCGCTCGAGCTTCTTGCGCGACGGCCTCACACTGACCGAGGCGACCGCGCGGCTCGCCGAACGGTGGAACCCGGGCGTGCGCCTCCTGCCGATGAGCGACCAGCCGGTCGAGACCCACGTCGACATCCTGGTCGACGGCAAGCGCCGAATCGTGCACTTCGAGGAGTGGTGGGTCAAGTACCGCGCCACCGTGCCGGCGCAGCGCTTCATCCAGGTCGGCGTCGACGCCGCCAAGCCCACGCCCTCGGTGCTGCGCGCGATCGAGCAGGCCGACGTCATCCTCGTCGCCCCTTCGAACCCCGTGGTCTCGATCGGCACGATCCTCGGCGTGCCCGGGATGCGCCAGGCCCTCGCCGGCGCCCGCGCCCCGATCGTCGGCGTCTCGCCGATCATCGCCGGGGCCGCCGTGCGCGGCATGGCCGACGCCTGCCTCACGGCGATCGGCGTCGAGACGACGGCCGCCGCCGTGGCGAAGCACTACGGCGCGCGCAGCCGCGGTGGCCTGCTCGACGCCTGGCTCGTCGACGAGTCGGATGCGGCCGCCGCCCCGGTGCTCGCCGCCGCCGGCATCCGCACCTCTGTGGTGCCCCTCTGGATGAACGACCCCGACACGAGCGCCCAACTGGCGGCCGACGCCCTGGTCGCCGCGCGGCTCTAACTCACCGCAGCGCCAGCAGCCAGGCGTAGAGCGCCATGGACACCGCGTACACCGCCACCACGATCGCGTAGCCCGCGAGGTGCACCCGCATCGGCTGGTCGCGCCTGACCCACCAGCCCAGGCGGCGGAACGCCCACGGCACCAGGAACCAGCCGAGCAGCTGCGTCGAGACCACGTTGCCGATGAACAGCGCCAACCAGAACGGCAGCCCCTTCAACAGCGTGTCGCCGATGAAGTAGCCCCAGAGGAACACGACGGGGTACAACATCATCAGCACGATCAGGTTGCTCTTGAACACCGGGTCCGGCTGCGTGGTCGGGTTGCCCGTCCAGAAGCCGAAGCCGTAGCTCGCCTTCGTGATGGTGAGCTGGTCGTTGTAGGCGGCCCCGGCCTCCAGCAGCTCGCGGCGCTCGGGCGACTCGATCCACTTCGTCAGGTTCGAGTCCGTGTCGAAGCTCAGCACCACGACCCAGTCGTCCTGCACCCCGGGCACGGGCCGCTCGATCTTGTGGCCGAGGAACCCGTCGAACCGCGACTCCACCGCCGAGATCTGGCGCTGCCAGTCCAGGAACGCCGCCTCGTCCTCCGGCGCGACCCGGCTGGAGATCAGCGCCGACGCCGCCTCCGAGCTGTGCTTGGTCTCCTCGGTGAACAGGTGCACGTCGTCGTTGCCGATGAACTCGTCCCTGATCTCGCTCATCAGGGTCAGCCGCTCGGCGCTCTGCAGCCAGCCGCGCGCCGCATCCACGTCGCGGAAGCGCTGCACGACCACCCAGTCGACCTGCAGCGGCGGGTCGGGGCGGATCACCTGGCGGTCGAGGAACCCGGGCCAGTTCGCGATCCGCTCCCCCACCTTCTGCTGCCACTGCTCGTAGCGGTCGTAGCTCTCCTCGGCGAGCCGGCGGTGCACGACGAGCGCGACGGGCGCGCCGGGCCCGTCTCCGGTCGACGAGGCGCCGGCCAGAGCCGACTCGGATGCGCCGGCCACCGCGGTCACGCCTTCTGGTAGGCGAGCTCGCCCATCACCCAGGTCTGGTCGACGGCCCGCTCGTCGGCCACCATCATGATGCCGAACAGCAGGTCGGAGACCGTCTCGAGGTTGAGCTCGCCGCCGGACTTCTCGAGCAGCAGCGAGGCGTGCCACGGCGCGGCCGGCGGCCCCGCGGTGTAGTCGAGGGCGACGAAGTCGGCCTCCTTGCCGATGTCGAAGGTGCCGACGAAGTCGTCGATGTAGAGCGACTCGGCGCCGCCGCGGGTGAGCAGGTAGAAGGCGCGGAAGGCCGAGAGCTTGTTGCGCTCCGACTCCGCCAGGTCTTGCTCGCTGGGCACGATCGAGCCGTCGAGGATGGTGTTGTTGAGCATCCCGACCTTGTAGCCGTCTTCGAGCGAGTTGAGCAGGCTGAACCGGTTGCCGCCGCCCATGTCGGTGCCGACCGAGAGCAGCACGCGGTGCTCCGGATCGAGCGCCCGGCCCAGGCGGAACAGCCCCGAGCCCAGGTACAGGTTCGACGAGGGGCAGAATGCGACCGCGGCCCCCGACGAGCTGAAGCGGCGCAGCTCGTCGTTCGTGAGCCACACGCCGTGCCCGCCGGTGAACTTCGGGCCGACCAGGCCGTACTTCTCGTAGACGCCGAGGTAGTCGTGGCAGTCGTCGTGCAGGGCGAGCACCCCGTGGATCTCGGCGGGGTTCTCGGAGATGTGGGTGTTGATCCACAGGTCGGGGTGCTCCTCCTTCAGCCGCCGGCAGGCCGTCAGCAGCTCGTCAGAGGCGCCGAAGGCGAAGCGGGGGGTGATCGCGTAGAGGTTGCGGCCGGTGCCGTGCCACTTCTCGATCAGCGTCGTGCTGTCGTCGTAGAACTGCTCGGGCGTGTTGGCGAAGTAGTCGGGAACGTGGCGGTCGATGCCGGTGAGGCCGCCGATCATCCGCATGTTGCGCCGGCTGGCCTCTTCGAAGAAGACCTCGTTGCAGGTGAGGTTGCCGGTGGTGAAGGTCTGGGCGGTCGTCGTGCCCGACGCCAGCAGGTTGTCGAAGAAGTGCTTCGTGCCCTCCTCCGCGTAGGAGCGCTCCGCGTACCGGCTCTCCTCCGGGAAGACCCACTTCTGCAGCCACGGCAGCAGCTGCTCGCCGTAGGCGCCGAGGACCCGGGTCTGCGGGAGGTGGATGTGGCCGTCGATGAAGCCGGGGAGGATGATGCGGTCGGCGATCTCGGTGATCTCCGCATCCGGATGCTTCGGTGCGATCTCGGCGTAGGGACCGAAATCGACGATGATCCCGCCGTCGATGACGAGCAGCCCGTCGACGTGGAACCGGGTGGCGGCGGCCTCGTCGCCGACGTGCTTCCACGGATCGTCGATGAAGTCCAGGAAGGTGCCGCGGACAGCAGTGAGTGCCAAGAGAATCCCCATTCGTATCGGTGTGGTCATCGTGACACAGACCGCCGACACCGCGCGCACTCCCGTTGGGGGCACAGCGGCGGGAGGTTAGACTCGACCCATTCTGCTTCCGGGTCTGGCTTTGGGCCCTGTTCTTCTTTTTCGTCTCCGTCACGTCAGAGGACAGCCATGCCCGAAGATCTCCCCATCCCGACCCGTCGACGCACCGAGCCGCAGCCGGTCGTGCAGTCGTTCGTGCCGAACTCCTCCGCCATCCGCCGTGCCCTGAAGCGCGCCGAGACCGGGGTCGCCCTCGACACCACCGAGGCCGAGACCCTGCTTCACGCCCGGGGCGACGACCTCGAACGGCTGCTGGATGCGGCCTCGCGCGTGCGCGACGCCGGCCTCGAGATCGCCGGCAGACCCGGCGTGATCACCTACTCGCGCAAGGTCTTCATCCCGCTGACGCACCTGTGCCGAGACCGCTGCCACTACTGCACCTTCGTGCAGACCCCCGGCAAGCTCGCCGCGGCCGGCAAGGCGCCCTTCCTCTCGCCGGACGAGGTGCTCGAGATCGCCCGGCAGGGTGCGGCGCTCGGCTGCAAGGAGGCGCTGTTCACCCTCGGCGACCGGCCCGAGGACCGGTGGCCGGTCGCGCGGGAGTGGCTGGATGCGCACGGCTACGACTCCACGATCGCCTACCTCCGCGCGATGGCCATCCGGGTGCTGGAGGAGACGGGGCTGCTCCCCCACCTCAACCCCGGCGTCATGACCTGGGAGGAGATCCAGCGCCTGAAGCCCGTGGCCCCCTCGATGGGGATGATGCTGGAGACGACCTCCTCGCGGCTGTGGACCGAGAAGGGCAACGCCCACTTCGGGTCGCCGGACAAGGATCCGGTGCTGCGACTGCGGGTGATCGAGGATGCGGGGCGGTCGAACGTGCCCTTCACCACGGGCCTGCTGCTCGGCATCGGCGAGAACTACGAGGAGCGGGTCGACGGGATGTTCTCCCTGCGCTCGGCCGCGCGCCGGCACGGTCACGTGCAGGAGGTGATCATCCAGAACTTCCGGGCGAAGCCCGCCACCGCGATGATGGCCGCCGACGACCTCGAGACCCAGGAGTACGTGGCCGCGGTCGCGGCCGCGCGCCTGGTGCTCGGGCCCAAGACGCGCCTGCAGGCCCCGCCGAACCTCACCGACGCCCGCCAGCTCGCCCTGCTGGTCCGCGCCGGCATCGACGACTGGGGCGGCGTCTCTCCGCTCACGCCGGACCACGTGAACCCCGAGCGCCCCTGGCCGCACATCGACGACCTGGCGCGTCTCACGGCCGAGGCCGGGTTCACGCTGCGCGAGCGCCTCACCGCGCATCCACACTACGTGCGCGCCGAGGAGCCGTGGATCGACCCGCGGGTGCTGCCCCACGTGCGCGCCCTCGCGGGGCCCGACGGCCTGGCCGTCGAGGGGCGCATCCCGGCCGGGATCACCTGGCAGGAGCCGGACTGGACCGCGTCGGGCTCGGGTCGCACCGAGCTGCACACCGAGATCGACACGGTCGGCCGCACCGGCGACCGCCGCAGCGACTTCGAGGACGTCTACGGCGACTGGTCCGAGCTGCGCGAGCAGGTCGGGGCGAACGCCGCCTCGTCCGACCGGCAGCGGGCGACCCGGGCCGCGGGCGACCCCGCCGTGCGGGCCGCGCTCTCGAAGGCCGCCGAGAACCCCGCGGGGCTCAGCGACGGCGAGTACCTCACCCTGCTCGGCGCCGACGGAGCCGACCTCGAGGCCCTGGCCGCGGTGGCCGACGACGTGCGCCGCGCGACCATCGGCGACGAGGTGGGCTACGTGGTCAACCGCAACGTCAACTTCACCAACGTCTGTTACACCGGCTGCCGGTTCTGCGCCTTCGCGCAGCGACGAACCGATGCGGATGCCTACACGCTGTCGATGGACCAGGTCGGCGACCGCGTCGACGAGGCCTGGTCGATCGGCGCGACCGAGATCTGCATGCAGGGCGGCATCCATCCCGACCTGCCGGGCACCGCCTACTTCGACCTCGCGCGCACCGTCAAGGCGCGGCAGCCCGACATCCACCTGCACGCGTTCTCGCCGATGGAGATCGTGAACGGGGCGTCGCGCACCGGACTGTCGTACCGCGAGTTCCTGCTCGCGGCGAAGGAGGCCGGGCTCGACACGATCCCGGGGACGGCGGCGGAGATCCTCGACGACGACGTGCGGTGGGTGCTGACCAAGGGCAAGCTGCCCGCGGCGGCCTGGATCGAGATCGTCACGACGGCGCACGAGGTGGGGCTGCGCTCGTCGTCGACCATGATGTACGGCCACGTCGACAACCCCTCGCACTGGGTGGGGCACCTGCGTACGCTGGCGCAGATCCAGGATCGGACCGGCGGCTTCACCGAATTCGTGCTGCTGCCGTTCATCCACATGAACGCGCCCGTCTACCTCGCCGGGGTGGCCCGGCCGGGGCCGACGCTGCAGGAGAACCGGGCCATCCACGCCGTCGCACGGCTGATGCTGCACGGCCGGATCGACCACGTGCAGACCTCGTGGGTCAAGCTCGGCAACCGCGGCACGCAGCAGATGCTGCAGGGTGGCGCCGACGACCTCGGCGGCACCCTCATGGAGGAGACGATCAGCCGGATGGCCGGGGCCGACAACGGCTCGGAGAAGACGGTCGACGAGCTCGAATCGATGATCCGCGAGATCGGCCGCACCCCCGTGCAGCGGACCACCACCTACGGTCGTCCCACGGCCGAGCGTGCGGCCGTGGCGCGGGAGTTCGCGTCGCGGGGCTTCGCGGCGACGGGGAAAAAACTCTTGACTGTGTTGCCTTAGCTTGACGGCTTCTGTTTCGCCTTAACTTCCGGCTGTGTTTTTTTCCGCGCCGGTCCCTGCCCGGCGCGGGCGACATGTTCGCGTGCCGTCGCGAAGCGCGGCCTGCGGTCGAGCTTCGCGGCGACGCGCTCACCCTGGGTCATCGACAAAGGCCCGCAGCTTTCATCTCCGTCCCAAGACTTCGGACGGGATGGAATGCTGCGGGCCTTTGTCGTTGACCCAGGGTGAGGGCGAGGCCGCGTAAGCGACCTCACCCGAACATGTCGCGCTGCGCCGGGCGGGGACCGGCGCAGCCCGGGAGACGCGCGCGAAGCACGCGCCTCCCGGCAGCTAGCACAGCGGGACTTCTCGCAGCCCACACCTGCCGGAACGGGACACCAGTTCAGCAGCCCTCACCTGCCGGCGCTGGAGTTACTCCTGCGTGTCGCTGTCCACCCAGTCCAGCGTCTTCGTCACGGCCTTCTTCCAGTTGCGGAGCTGGCGCTCGCGCTCGGCGTCGTCCATGTTGGGCGTCCAGCGCGAGTCCTCCTGCCAGTTGGCACGGAGCTCGTCGAGCGATCCCCAGAAGCCGACCGCGAGGCCGGCGGCGTAGGCCGCACCGAGCGCGGTGGTCTCCGCGACGACGGGACGCACGACCGGCACGCCCAGGATGTCGGCCTGGAACTGCATCAGGGTGTTGTTGGCGATCATGCCGCCGTCGACCTTGAGCTCGGTGAGGTCGACGCCGGAGTCGGCGTTGACCGCATCCAGCACCTCACGGGTCTGGAAGGCAGTCGCCTCGAGGGCGGCGCGGGCGATGTGGCCCTTGTTGACGTAGCGGGTGAGTCCCACCAGCGCACCACGTGCATCCGACCGCCAGTACGGCGCGAACAGGCCCGAGAACGCCGGCACGAAGTAGGCGCCGCCGTTGTCGTCGACCGTCTTCGCCAGCTCTTCGACCTCGGGGGCCGAGGAGATGATGCCGAGGTTGTCACGCAGCCACTGGATCAGCGAACCGGTCACCGCGATCGAGCCCTCGAGCGCGTAGTGGGCCGGCTGGTCGCCCAGCTTGTAGCCGAGGGTGGTGAGCAGCCCGTTCTTGGAGTGCACGATCTCGGTGTCGGTGTTGAAGATCAGGAAGTTTCCGGTGCCGTAGGTGTTCTTCGACTCGCCGGCGTCGAACGCCGCCTGGCCGAAGGTCGCCGCCTGCTGGTCGCCCAGGATGCCCGCGACCGGGACCTCGCGGAGCAGGTTGGACGACTCGACGTTTCCGTAGACCTCGGAGGAGGACTTGATCTCGGGGAGCATCGACTTCGGCACCCCGAAGGCCTCGAGGATGTCGTCGCGCCATTCCAGCGTCTCGAGGTCCATGAAGAGGGTGCGGGAGGCGTTGGTCACGTCGGTGGCGTGCACGCCGCCCTCGGTGCCGCCGGTCAGGTTCCAGAGAACCCAGGAGTCGGTCGTGCCGAAGAGCAGGTCACCGGCCTCGGCGGCCTCGCGGGCGCCCTCGACGTTCTCGAGGATCCAGACGATCTTGGTGCCCGAGAAGTAGGTCGCGAGCGGGAGGCCCACGATCTGCTTGAACCGCTCGACGCCGAGGTCGCTGTCGGCCGCGAGGCGGTCGACGATCGGCTGGGTGCGAGTGTCCTGCCAGACGATGGCGTTGTAGACGGGCTTGCCGGTGTTCTTGTTCCAGACCACCGCGGTCTCGCGCTGGTTGGTGATGCCGACCGCGGCGATGTCGTGACGGGTCAGGTCGGCCTTGGAGAGGGCCTGTCCGATGACCTCGCGCACGTTGTCCCAGATCTCGACCGGGTTGTGCTCGACCCAGCCCGCCTTGGGGAAGATCTGCTCGTGCTCCTTCTGACCGGTCGACACGATGGTGCCGGCGTGGTCGAAGATGATCGCGCGCGACGAGGTCGTGCCCTGATCGATCGCCAGGACGTACTTCTGTTCAGCCATTTCAAACTCCTTTGTCTAGCCGCGACGCGGCTCTTGCTTCAACGGTGAAACGAGATTCAATGCTGCGGGCCGTACTCGACGACCCAGGGCGAGTGCGCGGCCGCGAAGCGACCGCACTCGAACATGTCGCGCTGCGCCGGGCAGGGACCGGCGCAGCCCGGGATACGCGCGCGGAGCACGCGCATCCCGGCAGCTGACTACGTGAGGATCGGCAGCAGCGGGATCGCGAGGAACCCGGCGAGGATGCCGCCGATGATCGGGCCGACGACCGGAACCCAGGAGTAGGACCAGTCCGACGTGCCCTTGCCCTTGATCGGCAGGATCGCGTGAGCGATCCGAGGCCCGAGGTCACGGGCCGGGTTGATCGCGTACCCGGTCGGGCCACCGAGCGAGGCGCCGATCCCGATCACCAGCAGCGCCACCGGCAGAGCACCGAGAGCTGCGAGTCCGCCGTCGCCTTGACGTCCGCCACCGAAACCGATCACGACGAACACCAGCACGAAGGTGCCGATGATCTCGGTGACCAGGTTCCAGCCATAGGACCGGATCGCGGGGCCGGTGGAGAACACGCCGAGCTTGTTCGCCGGCTCCGGCTCCTCGTCGAAGTGCTGCTTGTACGCCAGCCACACGAACACCGCACCGATGATCGCACCGATCAACTGAGCCCCGATGTACGCGATCACCGACAAGAAGTTCACGTCGACCGCGGTCGCCTCCGACCCGAAGGTCTTGGCTCCGTTGGCGACGAGCCCGAGGGTGACGGCCGGGTTCAGGTGGGCACCCGAGGCGTACGACACGATCACACCGGCGAAGACCGCGAGGCCCCAGCCGATGTTGACCATGAGCGTGCCGCCGTTGAAGCCCTTGGTGCGGATCAGGGCGACGTTAGCCACCACACCGCAACCCAGGAGCACGAGGAGGGCGGTGCCCACCAGCTCCGATACGAAGTCGATTCCGAGATTGTCCACGTTGACCTTTCTTCAGGGGCGGCAGCTGTGCCGCCCTTCTCAGTTGACGGCGCCAGCCACCGTCGTGTTCGCCGCTTCCAGCACGATGCCGTGGAAGAAGCGGAGGTTCGAAACCGCATCCGCGCGCTCGGTGGCGAGGCGCGCATCCGACCACCCCTGGGCCGTGGCCGCCAGGGTGCTCAGCTCGTCGAAGACCTCCTGGGTGAGGCCGCCGACGAAGGCGATGATGCTGCGGCGCAGCACGAGGTCGCTGAGGTGCACGGTGTGCTCGCCCATCAGGTAGTCGATCTCGGCGGTGCTGTACCCGGGCAGGGTCTCCAGCGGCTTGTCCGCGTCTTCGGCGGCCACGATGTGGGCGATGACCTTCGCCGCGTTGGTGCCGTAGCGGCCGAGGAGCACGCGGGTGCGGGCCTCACCGAGGTCGGCGGCGTGCGCCTTGACCCAGGTGGTGGTCGCCGTCGCGCCCTGCGGGAAGTCGACGCCGCCGCCGATCGCCAGGTCGACCGTGCTCACCTTGCGGCTGAGGCCGAGGAGCGCGAGGGTGTCGTTGGCGAGGTGCTCGGAGAGCGCACGGAAGGTCGTCCACTTGCCGCCGACGAGGCTGAGCTGCTTGACGCGGCCCGACTTCGCGAACGGGGTCTGCTCGATGCGGTAGTCGCGCGAGACGAAGCCGGGGGCGGTGTCGCCGTGGCCGGGCAGCGGGCGGATGCCCGAGTAGCGGTAGACGATCTGCGGCCGGTCGACCTTGATGGTCGGGAAGACGTGGTCGACGAGCTCGAAGAAGTAGTCGACCTCGGCCTCGGTGCAGACGGCAGGCTCGGCGGGGTCGGCCTCGAGGTCGGTCGTGCCGACGAGCACGCGGCCGTTCAGCGGGTAGATCAGCACGATGCGGCCGTCGTTGTTCTCGAAGAACACCTCTCCACCGGCGCAGGCGTCGTACAGCTCCTTGTTGTCGAGCACGATGTGCGAGCCCTTGGTGCCGCCCATGTAGTGGGTCTGCTCGCCGAGCGCGGCGTTGGTGAGGTCGGTCCAGGGGCCGGAGGTGTTCACGACGACGTCGGCGGTGACCTCGAAGGTCTCGCCGCTCAGCGTGTCGCGCAGCACGACGGCGTCGCCGTTCGCGCCGATGGCCTCGACGTAGTTGGCGGTGCGGGCGTGCGGGCCGGTGGCCAGCGCATCCTGAACCAGGTCGAGCGCGAGACGCTCGGGGTTCTCGACGGCCGCGTCGTAGTACGTCGCGGTGTACTTCACGTCGGGGCGCAGCTTCGGCAGCTTCTGCAGCGACTTCTTGCGGCCCACGAACTTGTGGCGCGGCACGTTGCCGCCGTCGCGCGAGAACGAGTCGTAGCCCATCAGGCCGACCTTGATCAGGAGCGCGCCGCGCTCCTTCGCCTTGCCCTGCTTGTGGGTGAGGAAGCGCAGCGGCGCCGACAGGATGCCCGAGAACGTCGAGAAGATCGGGATCGTGGTGGGCAGCGGCTTGACGTAGTGGGGCGCGAGGCGGAGGAGGCGGTTGCGCTCCTGCACGCTCTCGCGGACGAGCCGGAACTCGCCGTTCTCGAGGTAGCGCACGCCACCGTGGATCATGTGGCTCGACGCGGCGGATGCCCCGCTCGCGTAGTCGTTGCGCTCGACCAGGATGACCTCGACGCCCTGCAGGGCGAGGTCGCGGAAGGTGCCGATACCGTTGATGCCGCCGCCCACGATGAGCACCTGCGCTCGGGGGTTCTGGCGGATCGAGTCGACGTCGGGGCGGACCTCGGCGGAGATGCTGCTGGTACCGCTGTCGTTGGTGGTGGAACTCACTGTGTACTCGCCTTCGTGCTCTCGTGAGGGTTGCGTTGCGGCAATCCGGTCGAGCGGGGATCGCCCTTGAGAAGATCCGCTCGACGACTTACAGTTCTACGACCTTCGTCACATATGATCAAGCTCGATGCACATATGTGCACGGCGTAGGATCACGTCGACGACGACGAGCCCGAGAGGATGCGACGCAGCATGGCCGAGACCCCCGGCGGAGACAAGGTGCGCGACGCGCTCCGGGCCGCCCATCTGTACTACCTTCAGGACCTCACGATGGAGGCCATCGCGAGCGAGCTCCACACCTCCCGCTCCTCGGTGTCACGACTGCTCGGATTCGCGCGGGACACCGGGCTCGTGGAGATCCAGGTGAAGTCGCCGGCCGGCCGGGTCTTCTCGATCCAGGACCAGATCCGGGAGCGTTTCGGCATCACGGCGCACGTCGTCCCCGTGCCCGACTCGACGGCCGAGGTCGACCGCCTCGAACGGGTCGCGATGAGCGCTGCACGGATTCTCGGGCCCTTCTTCGACTCCAACATGACGATGGGGATCGCCTGGGGATCGACCCTCTCCGCGGTGTCCCGGCATCTTCAGGAGAAAGTCACGCACAACTCCCAGATCGTGCAGCTGAACGGCGCCTCCAACGCCCGCACGACGGGCATCGGGTACGCCAGCGAGATCATGAGCCGGTTCGGCACGGCCTTCGGCGCGTACGTGCAGCAGTTCCCGGTGCCGGCGTTCTTCGACGACCCGCGCACGAAGGAGGTGCTGTGGCGCGAGCGCAGCATCCGTCGCGTGCTCGAGATCCAGAAGCACATGGACATCGCTCTGTTCGGGCTCGGCTCGGCCTACGCCGACGTGCCCTCCCACGTCTACGTCGGCGGCTACCTCGACGACGATGACTTCCAGCAGCTCAGCCGCTCCGGGGTCGTCGGCGACGTGGCGACCGTGTTCTACCGCGCCGACGGCTCGAGCGAGGACATCCCGATGAACGCGCGGTCCTCCGGGCCGTCGCTGTCACTGCTGTCGAAGGTGTCGCGCCGGGTCTGCGTCGTCTCGGGGCGCACCAAGCTGCCCGCGCTCCGTGGCGCACTGGCCGCCGGCGTGATGACCGACCTCGTCATCGACGAGGCGACGGCCCACTCGCTCGTCGAGGGCTGAGCGCGTCCAGCGCGGCGCGGGTGAACGGGCCGACGCCGAGGGCGACGGCCGCGTCGAGGTCGGCGGCCGTGTCGACGTCGCGACGGATGCCCGAGGTGGGCGGGAACGACAGGATGCGGTGGCCCGCGGCCAGGTGCGCGGCGGCCGAGCCGGCGCCGAAGTGCGGCACCGGCGGGGCCGGGATGGTCGCCGTGAGGAGGGTCGTGCCGGTGCCGGCGGAGTCGGGCACGAGGGCGAGCGGATGCTCGGCTGCGGCCTCGAGGGCGGCGTCGATCTCGTCGGGGGTGAGGCAAGGGAGGTCGCCGAGGAGGACGGCGTAGGCGGGGGTTGAGGTCTCGGCGGGGGTTGCTGTCTCGGCGGGGGCGGCCGTCTCGGCGGGGGTTGCCGTCTCGGCGGCGACGCGGAGACCCTCCGTGATCGCGGCGTTCAGGCCGTGTCCGGGGTCGGCGACGATCCGGGCGCCGTCGCCGGCGAGCACCCCGGCGATGGCGGACGCCGGGTCGGTGACGACGACGACGCTGGCCACCCGGCGCGCGCCCCGGAGAGCGGTGACCGCATCCCGAGCGAAGGCCTCGGCCAGCCGCCGACGGTCGTCGTCGCCGATGTCCGGGCGCAGGCGCGACTTGCCCTCGGTCGTGCCCTTGACGGGAACGACGACGGTCCAGGAGCGCGGGGAGTCAGTCACCGCGCCCGATTATCGCAGAAAGAACGATCGGTCTGTTTTTCTGGAATGATGCAGACGCATCCGTTGTTGTCCCCCTCGTGAGCAGAACATTCCATGAGATCGAAGGCGAACGAGGGGTTGTGAAGTACCGCCGTCACCCCAACGGCAAGGGATACGTGGCTGTCGGCGCCGAAGTCGACGCGAGTGCGTTCATCGACCCGACCAGCTACGTCGAAGAGGGCGCGCGGGTCGGACCGAACGTGCGCATCGGCTCGGGCAGCTGGGTCGAGGAGTCGGCCGCCGTGGGCGCCGGCGTGGTCGTCGGAGCGCACGTGCACATCGGCGCCTCCGCCATCATCGGCCGCGGTTCGAAGATCGGGAGCCACTCCCGCATCGGCGCCAAGGCCGTCGTGATCGACGGGGCCCACGTCGACAACGACGCCACCGTCGCCCCCGGCGAGATCGTCCGCCGCTCGGCCGGCGGCGACTACGCCAAGGCGGCCTAGGCCCCGCACCCGCCCAGGCGGACAGCTGCACGGTCGGGCAGCTGGACCGTCTCCCGCCGGCGCGGCTCGCCGACGCCGGCGCCGCTCGGCGGCACGCTCAGCTTTCCTTCGCTGAGAGCGAGCGCGCCTGCGCGCCCGGGCCGGGGTCGCTAGAGTCGGGCGTATGACCCGACGATCCGGTGCCGCCTCGACGGTGAGCGCCGTCGTGAGGCTCCTGCTGGTCGTAATGGGTCTCGGGCTGGTCTGGTTCGTCTGGCCGTCGGTCTCGGGTGCCGCGGCTCCGGGGCTGGTCCTCGCCGCCGCCGTGCTGACCGCCGGCGCCGTGGTCGCGATCGTCGCCGCCCGCGGTGTGCTGGCGGCCATCGCGTGGCTGCTCCGCGTCGCCGAACCGCGGCATCCCGCCGAGCGCGTCGACCTGCCCGCCGCCATCGTGCAGAGCAAGCCCGACGCTCCCGGACGCCCGCAGCCCAGGGCTCCGGGCCGTCTCCTGACGGTCGTCTAGGAGCGCGCCCACCCCACTCCTGTTCGACCGAAACGGTTCCCCATCCGTTCTCGTCAGGAGTCCCATGAACATCTATGCCTTCGGCCCGATCGCGGCCGCGCTCGACGGAGCGTATTCCGTCGTCCAATTTCTCGCCGGCGCTCTGGCGCCCCTCGCCGGAGCGGGCGCGACCGCCGCGGCGATCGTGCTGATCACCCTGCTCGTGCGCACCGTCCTCATCCCCGTGGGGCTCTCGCAGGCCCGGGCCCAGCGGATGCGGCGGAAGCTCGCGCCGCGTCTGGCCGAGCTGCGAACCCGGCACGCCAAGAACCCCGAGCGGCTGCAGCGGGAGACGATGGCGCTGTACGCCGAGGAGAACGCCTCCCCCTTCGCAGGGTGCCTGCCGCTGCTCATCCAGGCGCCGATCCTGTCCCTGATCTACGGGCTGTTCATCCAGCCCACGATCAACGGGCACCCGAACGCGCTGCTGTCGAGCACGGTCTTCGGTGCCCCGCTCGGCACGAGCTTCACGACCGCCCTCGGTTCGGGCACGGATCCGCAGGGGCTCGTGGTCAGCGGCATCATCCTCGTGCTGATCGCGGCCATCGCGCTCGTCTCCCGTCGGCAGAGCCTGCTGGTGGCGCAGCTGTCAGCGCCCGTGCCGGGCGCGGGCGGCGTCCGCGGTAGCTCCGGCTCCGGTTCCGGCGCCCGCTCGGGCTCCGGTTCCCGGCCCGCTGCGGGTTCAGCTTCCGACCCCTCGGCCGCGATGGCCGCCGCACTCGCGCCCGGCGGCTCCGCCGCCCGGGTGCTGAGCTGGCTGCCGTTGCTGACCGTGGTGTTCGCGGCCTTCGTGCCGCTCGCGGCGAGTATCTACCTCCTGGTGACGACCGCCTGGACCCTCGTCGAACGCGAGATCCTCCGCCGCACCGTCGTCTGAGCCGCACCGTCGTCTGGCCTGCACCTTCGTCTGACCCGCACCGTCGTCTGACCCGCACCGTCGTCTGACCCGCACCGTCGTCTGAGCAGCACGGCCGTACGACCCGAACCGTCGTCTGACCTGCACGAACGGGCTGCTGAGAACGCTCAGGCGTGCAATACGCACACATAGGCGCTCTCAGCAGCCCGTTCGGCACGCCTCCCCGCCGAGAGCCGTCCGAACGGAAGGAGAATCGGGGGGTCAATCGACGTATTCGACTCGCACCCCCCGATTCTCATTCCGACGGTGAGCCCACCCCGAGACCGCCCTCCGCCCGCCCGGCAGCGGTAGCGGCCGCTGCCGCGAGCCCGGCCGCGTACCCGGCCGCGAACCCGGCGTCGTACCCCTCGGCGTACCCGGCGGCCCGGCCCTCGGCCAGCGCCTCGTCCGTCCCGAGCCGGAACATGTCCGTCGGCCCGGTGCGCGTCAGCGCCCGCGCGGGGGTGTCGAGCGACTCGACCACCGCGTGCGCGAAGCCGCGCACGAGCGCGACCGGCATCCCGCTCGCCTTGCCCTTGACCAGGTCGCCCGCCGAGGCCAGCTCGTCGCCGACCGCCGCCTGGGTCACGACCAGCTCATGGCCGAAGCTGTCGCGGCTGCCCCGCAGGTCGTCGAGCACGAGCACGCCGGCCGCTCCGATCGCCTGATCGATCTGACCCTCGCGCCAGGGCCGGCCGAGCGTGTCCGAGACGATGACGCCGAGCAGCGCCCCGAACCGCGCGCGGAGGCCGGATGCAAGCGCCCGGGCCGAGGCGTCCGGATCCTCGGGCAGCAGCAGCACGGTCCCGTCAGGCGTGTTGCTGGCGTCGACACCCGCGGCCGCCTGCACGATCCCCTGGCGGTTCTCGACGATCCGCGTGACTCCCCCGGGGTGCACTCGCGAGGCCACGACCCGGACGGTCTCGGCGGTGATGGCGTCCTCCCGGTCGGTCGCGGCGACGATCCGTCCCTCCGCCTTCGAGATGATCTTGCTGGTCACGACCAGCACGTCGCCGTCGAGCGGCACGAGCCCCGCCCCCTCGAGCGCGTCGCCGATGGCGGAGACGAGGTCGTCGCCAGGCGCGATCTCGGGCAGTCCGCCGAACGCGACCACCCGCACCTCACTGATCCCGCGACCGGGCTCGGCCGGCCCGGCGCCCGGATCGCCCCCGCTCACCGGGTCAACTCCGCTCACCGCATCCACTCCGCTCGCCCGCTCCATTCCGCCCGCCTGATCCACCCCGGTCACCGGTGCAGCTTCGGCAGCACGTCGCGCCCGAAGACGTCGATCCACTCGCGCTGGTTGCGACCGACGTTGTGCAGGTAGATCTTGTCGAAGCCGAGATCGGCGTAGCGCTGGATGTAGGCGCGGTGCGCATCCGGATCGCTGGAGATCATCAGCCGCCCGTCGAAGTCGGCGGGGCGCACCATCTTGGCGATCTGTTCGAACTCGAACGGGCTCCGGATGTCGGCCTTCGGGAAGCGCATGCCGCCGTTCGGCCACTCGGTGATCGCGTTCGCCATCGCCTCCTCCTCGGTCGGCGCCCAGGACAGGTGCAGCTGCAGCACCTTCGGCATCCGGCTCGGATCCTTGCCCACCTCGCGGGCTCCGTCGGCGAAGCGGGCGAAGAGCCCGGCGATCTTGTCCAGCGGCGCGCCCACGGTGATCAGCCCGTCGACGGTGCGGCCGGCGCGCTTGGCCGTGACCGGGCCCGCGGTCGCGACGAAAACGAGCGGCGGCTCCTCGGGCATGGTCCAGAGCCGGGTCGACTCGACCTTGAAGAACGGGCCGGAGTGCTTCAGATCCTTGCCCGCGAGAGAGGCGCTGAACAGCTTGGTGATGATGTCGACGGCCTCGAACATCCGGTTGATGCGCTCGGGCGCCTCGGGCCAGTAGCCGCCGATGACGTGCTCGTTGAGCGCCTCGCCCGAGCCGAGGCCCAGCCAGTGCCGGCCGGGGTACATCGCGGCGGTCGTCGCCGAGGCCTGGGCGACCATGGCCGGGTGCCAGCGGTAGCTCGGCGTGGTGACGCCCGGGCCGAAGTCGCCGGTCGTGCGTTCGCCGAGGGCGGTGAGCACGTTCCAGACGAAGGAGGACTGCCCCTGGCGCGGCACCCAGGGCTGGAAGTGGTCCGAGGCCATCACCCCCGTGAACCCCCGGCTCTCGGCGTGCACCGCGAGGTCGACCGCCTCGCGGGGCGCGAACTGCTCGAGCATCGCCGCGTAGCCGATCGGAATCTGCGTCATGCGGTGGTGCCTCCGAGGGGCTCAGTCGGTGGTGTGCTTCAAGAAGTCTGCCACCACCGCCGGTACGTACGGCGCCACGTCTCCGCCGAGCGCCGACACCTGGCGCACGAGCGAGCTCGAGACGTGGGCGTGGGCGGGATCCGGCAGCAGGAAGATCGTCTCGACGCCGGCCAGGTTGCGGTTCACGATCGCCATCGGTGTCTCGTAGGCCACGTCGACCTGCGAGCGGATTCCCTTGACGATCGCCGTCGCCCCGACGTCGGTGCAGTAGTCGACCAGGAGGCCCACGCTCCAGGAGTTGATCACGATGCGGGCGTCCGGGATGCCGCGCTCCTCGAGCGACCTCTCGATCAGAGCGACACGGTGGGCGATCGGGATGAGGGCGTGCTTGTCGGGGTTGTGCACCACGACCACGTGCACCTCGTCGAAGATCGTCGCCGCCCGTTCGATGACGTCGATGTGACCCAGGGTGATGGGATCGAAGGAACCGGGAACCACGGCGACACTGCTCATGCCGTCCAGGCTATCAACGCCGCATTAAGGGCACGTTACAGAAGTCGCACCATGTCACGAGGGGTGGGGGCAGGGTCTTGTGCGGCTTCCGAGACCGCCGATTCCCGCTGCGCCGGCTCGGCCGCTGCCGCTGCTGCTGTCGCTGCTGTGGCCGCGTCCGAGGCCGCCACGAACCGCTCGGCGAGCGCGATCGTCTCGACGAGCAGGGCGTGCAGACGGTCGTCCGGATGCGGGGCGCAGGCCGAGCGCACCCCGTCGACCGCGAGCGCGATCGTCGCGTGCGTCTGCCGGCTGGTGATCGTGCCCCGCTGCCAGCGGGCGTTCTTCTCCAGGAACGCGGTCGCCCAGCGCGCCGCCTCGGGCGCATCCGCGAGAGCTTGCTCGAGCGGGGCCTCGACATCGATGCCGAGGTCGGCCGTGCCGCCGGATTCGCGCAGGGCCTCGCGGCACACCAGCGCTCCCACGGCGAGTGCGTGCTGCCGGTCGAGCGGGGCTGCTGGCAGGGCCGCCGAGACGGCGGTGATCGCCACGACCAACTCGAGCCGCTCGTCGTCGGTGTTCAGCCCGATGACCGAGGGGATGAGCGGTGCCAGCCGGCCGCGGCCATGGTCGGTCGTCATGTCGTTGACCGCCCGCGCGAGCTGGGCGACGCCGGGGTGGGTGCACGCGGGATGGTCGCTCCACTTCTCACCGGCGAGGTAGGAGGCGAACTCCATGAAGCAGGCGCCCGAGCGTGGGGAGCGATGCCGCCCGGCCGAGAGCACGGGCATCGCGTCGTGTCGGAACAACCGTGCGCCCGCTTCGGCACCCTCGGCACTGCTGAGT
Organism: Herbiconiux sp. 320_LB; assembly: GCF_059691755.1. Classification (NCBI taxonomy): domain Bacteria; kingdom Bacillati; phylum Actinomycetota; class Actinomycetes; order Micrococcales; family Microbacteriaceae; genus Herbiconiux; species Herbiconiux sp. 320_LB. Next base: position 364,819 of record NZ_JCAWAD010000003.1, read on the forward strand.
CTGGATCTCGTGAACATGGCCACCTCGTCTCCGCTGGATTCCACTGTGCGCCTGCGGGGCCGGAATTTCAATGGCCCGAGCGGATTCCGGAGCGGGGTTGCGCAACGGCGAAGGCCGGGGTCGGTTTTCGGGCCCGAGCCCGCGTTCGGTTCGCGGCCGAGGGCCCGAGCCCGCGTACGGTTCGCGGCCGGGGGCCAGCGCTCAGTTCTTGGCGAGGAACTCCCGCTCGGATTCGCGGAGCCGCCGTTCGAGCGCCTCGGCGAGAGCCGGATGCGCGGTGAGGCCGGGATCGTCGCGCACGATCTCGACGGCGACACCCCGCGCATCCTGGATCACGTCGGCGTCTTTCACCACCCGCAGCAGCCTCAGCGACGACCGGCCGCCGGATTGCACGCTGCCGAGCACGTCGCCCTCCCGGCGCAGTTCGAGGTCGATCTCGGCGAGCGCGAAGCCGTCGAGCGTCTCGGCGACGGCGTCGACGCGCTGCCGGGCCAGAGAGTCGGCCTCGGCGTTGGTGACGAGCAGGCAGATGCCGGGCACTCCGCCACGGCCGACCCGCCCGCGCAGCTGGTGCAGCTGGCTGACCCCGAAGCGGTCGGCGTCGAGGATGACCATGGTCGAGGCGTTGGGCACGTCGACCCCGACCTCGATCACCGTGGTGGCGACGAGCACGTCGATCTCGCGGGCGGCGAAGGCGCGCATCACCGCGTCTTTCTCCTCGCTGGGCATGCGCCCGTGCAGGGCCTCGATGCGGCGACCGGCGAGCATCGGCTCGGCACGCAGGTGGCGCAGGGTGTCGACGACGTTGGCCTTCGCCGGGGCCGGCGGGCCGGACTGGGCAGACGGGCCGGACTGGGCGGATGGGCCGGGCTGGGCAGAAGGGCCGGACTGGGCAGAAGGGCCGGACTGGGCAGAAGGGCCGGACTGGGCAGAAGGGCCGGCCTGGGCAGACCGTGCCGACGTGGCGGATGCCGACTTCTTCGCCCCGCCCTTCGCGGCGGGAGTCTCCTCCGCGTCCGGATCGTCGAGCCCGTCGCCGGAGTCGTCGGCGGGATCGATGGCGGGGCACACCACGAAGGCCTGACGGCCCTGCGCGAGCTCTTCGGCGGTGCGCTGCCAGATGCGGCCGGCCCAGCCGGGCTTCTCGGCGAGCGGCACGCTGAAGCTCTGGATGCCCTGCCGGCCCTCGGGCAGCTGGGTGATCGTCGAGACGTCGAGGTCGCCGAACACGGTCATCGCGACGGTGCGCGGGATGGGGGTCGCCGTCATCACGAGCAGGTGCGGCGGGGTCGCGCCTTTCTGCCGCAGGGTGTCGCGCTGCTCGACGCCGAAGCGGTGCTGCTCGTCGACCACCACGAGGCCGAGATCGTAGAACTGCACCGTGTCGGTCAGGAGCGCGTGCGTGCCGATGACGAGTTTCGCCTGGCCCGACACCATCCGCAGCAGCGCCTTCTTGCGCTCGGCGGTGGAGAGCTGCCCGGTGTGCAGCGTCGGCATCAGCTCGGCCGCGAGGTCGGGGCCGAGCACCTTCACGATCGAGCGGAGGTGCTGCACCGCCAGCACCTCGGTCGGGGCGAGCAGGGCCGACTGGCCGCCGGAGTCGGCGACCGCGAGCATGGCCCGCACCGCGACGAGGGTCTTGCCCGAACCGACCTCGCCCTGCAGCAGCCGCATCATCGGCACCTCGGCGGCCAGGTCGCGGGCGATCTCGCCGCCGACCACACTCTGGTCGGCCGTGAGCCGGAACGGCAGCGCGGCGTCGAAGCGCTCCAGGTAGCCGCCGGGCTTCGAGATGCGCGGGGTCGTCTTGACGGCGTGCGCGGCGCTCCGCTGGGCGACCAGCGCGGTCTGCAGGATCAGCGCCTCGTGGAATCGGAGGGTCTCGCGGGCTCGCATGAAGTCCGCGTCCTTCTGCGGACGATGGATCAGCTCGTAGGCGCGCTGGGCGGTGAGCAGCCGGCGCTCCTCGCGCACCTCGTCGGGGACGGGGTCGGGGATGGCGTCGTGGAGGCCGTCGAGGACGAGCTCGACCGAGTTGGCGATCTGCCAGCTGGCGAGGGTGGAGGTCGCCGGGTAGATCGGGATCGGCATCTCGGCCCAGCGCCGGGCCTCGGAGTCGTCGAGGGCGGAGAGGCCGTCGGCGGCGGCGTCGGCCTCACCCGGGGCCCCGGCGCCTGCGGCGTCGAAGAGCTGGTAGTCGGGGTGGGCGAGCTGCAGGGCCCCTCGGTAGTCGGAGACCTTGCCGGTGAACATGCCGCGCACGCCCGGCCGGAGATCGCGGGCCCGCCAGGCCTGGTTGAAGAAGGTGAGCGAGATGAAGCCCTTGCCGTCGGAGATCGAGACCTCGAGGATGGTGCCGCGCCGGGCCCGCATCTGCCGCTCGCGCACATCGCGGACCTCGGCCACGATCGTGACGGTCTCGTTCAGCGGCAGCATGTCGATCGCGGTCAGCTCGCCGCGTCGGGCGTACCGGCGCGGGTAGTGGCTCAGCAGGTCGGCGACCGTGCGGATGCCGAAGGCCTTCTGGAACGCACCGGCCGTGCGCCCGCCGAGGATGCCGTCGAGCTTCGCGTCGAGGGCGTCGGCGGGGCGCGCTGTGGCCGCGGTTCCGCTCATGCGACCATCCTAGGCGGCGCCACCGACGCCGCTCCGGCCGGGCGCGGCAGCACCCCCGGCGCCGCTCCGATCGCGCGCGGCAGCGCCCCCGACGCCGCCCCGGCCGGGCACGGCAGCACCCCCGACGCCGCCCCCGCCGGGCGGACCGGACCTCGCGCGGTAGGGTTTCGGGCGTGACCCGCATCATCGCCGGCTTCGCCGGATCGCTCACCCTCGCCGTGCCCCGGGCCGGAACCAGGCCGACGAGCGATCGCGTGCGCGAGGCGATCTTCTCGGCGCTCGAGTCGCGCGGAGGTCTCGAGGAGACGCACGTGCTCGACCTCTACGCGGGCTCCGGAGCGCTGGCCCTCGAGGCGATCAGCCGGGGCGCGGCCTCCGCGGTGCTGGTCGAGAAGAACGCGGCGGCGGCGAAGATCGCCCGACAGAACGCCACGATCGTGACGGCGGCTGTTCCGCGCGGCGCCGCCCGGCCCCGGGTCGAGGTCGTGGTGCAGGCGGTGCAGGCCTACCTGCGCTCGGCGCCGGTGCACGCGGCCACCGGGTTCGACGTCGTCTTCCTCGATCCGCCGTACGACCTGCCCGACGACGAGCTCGCCGAGACCCTGGCCGCGCTCGTGCCGCACCTCGCCGCCGACGCGACGGTGCTGGTCGAGCGCAGTTCGCGCTCGCCCGCCCCGCACTATCCGGCCGCGCTCGTGGCCGATCGCACGAAGGCCTACGGCGAGACCGTCCTGCACTGGTCGACCCGCTCCTAACGCCGGCACGCCCGCCCGACTGTCAGCCGGCGTGGCCGTCCCAGTCGGCGTAGGGGTCCCAGCCTCCACGCGAGTCGAAGGTGTGGTCGCCGACGAGGGCGTCCGGGTGGCCGTCCGGCGCCGCGGCGAGCGGGAGCACGGTGCCGAGCGGGCGGAACCCGGCCGGCAGCGCCCTACCGGCGGGGAAGGTCGCCAGCAGCGCGTGGTCCTCTCCCCCGGCCAGCACGAACCGGGCCGCTCGGTCGCCGACCACGGGATCCACCGCGCGAAGCGCCTCGGCCTCACCATCGATCGCCCCGGGATCCAGACGCAGCACCTGTCCGCTGGCCTCGGCGATGCGCCGGGCGTCGAGCACGAGCCCGTCCGACACGTCGAGCATGGCGGTCGCGCCGCGCAGCGCGGCGACGATCCCCGAGGCGATCGGCGACACCGGTGCGAGCTGGGCGTCGACGAGCTCCGGATGCGCGCCCCGCGTGGCCGCAGCACGCGCGCGGTCCGGCTCCCCCGGCTCGTGCGGCATTCCCGGAGCTCCCCGGTCGACCGCCACATCACGGTCGCGCCGGTCAGCCGCCCCGGAATGGTCGCTCGACTCCGCCGAGTCGCCGGGATCTGCCGGCTCCCCCGGGTCGTGACGCTCGACCGGGTCGGCCGGCGTCACTCCGTCGCGGAAGAGGAGCCAGAGCCCCGCACCCGCCCGACCCAGGTCCCCGGAGACCGCCAGCACGTCTCCCGGACGGGCGCCGGATCGCGTCACGGGCTCGCGCCCCTCCAGATCGCCGAAAGCGGTGACCGCGAGGGTGAGGGCCGGTGAGACTGAGAGGTCGCCGCCGACGACTCCGCATCCGGGAGCCGCCAGGGCGCAGGCGTCACGGAAGCCGTCGGCGATGCCGAGCAGGGTGTCGACCGGTGTGTCGAGGGGGGCCGCGATCGCGACGACGAGCGCGGTCGGCCGGGCGCCCATCGCGGCGACGTCGGCGAGGTTCGACATCGCCGCCTTCCAGCCGAGGTCGTGGGGCGTCGACCACGCCGAGCGGAAGTCGGGCCCGTGGATCATCATGTCCGTCGTCACGACGAACCGGCCGTCCGGCGCCCGCACGACCGCGGCGTCGTCGCCCGGCCCCAGCAGTTCGGCGTCGGCGTGCGGAAGCCGCGGGAAGATCTGCCGCAGGGTGGCGCCCTCGCCGATCCCCCCGAGCGTCGGGACCGGCGGTGCGCTCCCCGCAGCAGTGCCATCAGCCGCCGCGGTTCCGACGCTGATCGGCGTCGGCGTGCCCTGCGTGTCCGGGCCGTCCGGGCGCTCGGACATCAGCCCCCCGCGACGGGCGTCGGCGTCGGGGTGCCGAGCACGTCGTCGGCGTCGAGGCACGCCGTGGTCTGCGGGATGGCGGCGACGGCGTTGCCGAGATCCACGAGCGCCGAGGTGCCCGAGACCGCGTCGGAGTCGACGACCACCTGCACCGCGGGCACGCGCCCGAAGGTCGTGAAGGTATAGGTCGGGGCGGCCGAGTCGTCCCGGATCCAGTCGACACCATTGACGTTGTCGCACGGGAGGGTCGTCGGGCCGTAGGGCTCGACCCCGCAGCGCAGCAGGACCGCCGCGGGATCGCCCCACGCACCGGTGCCCTGCGCATCCGTCTCGCGCCGGTCGACGTCGGCGACGCTGTCGGGGAGCCGCACGATGACGTCGGCGCACGTCGGGTCGGTCGCCGCCGGAGCCGGGTCGAGGGTGACCGCGCCGGCGCATCCGCTCAGCAGGGCGAGGGTCGCCGACGCCGCCAGCGTCAGCGCCACGAGACGCCGGCCGCTGAGGCGGCTGCTGCCGCGACCGAGACCACGCTCAAGACCGCGACCACGCTCGACACCAGGACCACGACCACGATCGTGCCCAAGACCTCCACCGCGCCCTAGGCCACGCACCCCCGTCACCCCCTGACCGACCCCCATCACCCCTCCAGCGCGAGGGCGATGAGCTCGTCGATGATCTCGGGGTAGCTCACGCCGGTCGCGATCCAGCACTTGGGGAACATCGAGATCGGCGTGAATCCGGGCATCGTGTTGATCTCGTTGACCACGAACCCGTCCGCGGTGAGGAAGAAGTCGACCCGCGCGAGCCCCGCCCCGTCGATGGCGGTGAAGGCCCGGGCGGCGATCGCCTGCATCTCGGCCAGCTCCTCGTCGGTGAGCGCGGCCGGGCAGACCAGGTCGACGCCCGGCGCGTCGAGGTACTTGGCGTCGAAGTCGTAGAACTCGCGGCCGGTCATCACGATCTCGCCCGCGACCGAGACCCGAGGGGCTCCGCCGTCGTGCCCGCCGAGCACACCGCACTCGACCTCGCGGCCCGGGATGCCCTGCTCGATCAGCACGCGCGAATCTTCGCGAAGGGCCACCTCGACCGCCGCACCGAGCTCGGAGAGGGTCGAGACCTTGCTCACCCCCACCGACGACCCGGCCCGCGCCGGCTTCACGAAGAGCGGGAGCGGCAGCGCGGCGGCGGCCTTCTCGACGGCCTCGGGGTTCGAGGACCACTCGCGCGCCGTCACGGTCACCCACGGAGCGACCGCGATACCGGCGGCCGCGAGCACGGTCTTGGTGAAGTGCTTGTCCATCCCGAGCGCCGACGCGAGCACGCCCGAGCCGACGTACGGCAGGCCGACGAGCTCGAGCAGCCCTTGCACCGTGCCGTCCTCCCCGAACGGGCCGTGCAGGATCGGGAACACCACGTCGACCTCGCCGAGCGACCGGGCGGCCCCGCCGTCGGCCGGCACGACGCGGAGTTCGCGCGACGCCGTCGACGAGGGCCAGAGCACGCGGGTGCCGTTGTCGCGCACCTCGGGCAGCGCCGTGGGGTCGAGACGGAACGCGGAGGGGTCGTCCTCCACGAGCACGAACGCACCCTCGCGCGTGATCCCGACGGGGATCACGTCGAAGCGCGACCGGTCGATCGCCTCAAGCACCCCGCCGGCCGTGGCGCAGCTGATCGAATGCTCGCTGGAGCGACCTCCGAAAAGCACCACCACCGTGATCTTGCCTGGCATCGAGAGTCCTTTCGCCCTGAGGTCCCGACTCGTCGTCGGTGGTCAGGTGGGGTGCTATGTCTTTCGGATCGAGCGTACCGGCCAGCACTTCGGCGACCTGACGGCAGATGGGCATGTCCACGCCCTTCGCCGCCGCGAGCTCGAGCACGGGGGCCACCGAAGCCAGCCCCTCTGCGGTCTGCTGCATCGACTTCACCACGTCGGCGAAGCTGTAGCCCTGGCCGAGCAGGCGCCCGGCCGTGTTGTTGCGCGAGAGCGGCGAGCCGCTCGTGGCGATCAGGTCGCCGAGTCCGGCGAGCCCCGAGAGGGTCTCCGGATGCCCGCCGTAGGCCACCGCGAAATCGGTCATCTCGGCGAGTCCGCGCGTGATGATCGAGGCCTTCGTGTTCTCGCCGTAGCCCACCCCGTCCACGATGCCGATGGCCACCGCGATGAGGTTCTTCAGCACTCCGCCGAACTCGGTACCGATGACGTCGGTGTTGACGAACGAGCGGAAGTACCGGTTGCGCGCGATCATCGCGACCCGCTCGGCGGTCTCCAGGTCGATCGAGGAGACGACGGCCGCCGTCGGCTGCTCCTTCGCGATCTCCAGCGCCAGGTTCGGGCCCGAGGCCACCGCGATCCGCGCCGGGTCGATGCCGAGCACCGACTCGAGCACCTGGCTCATCCGGAGCCCGGTGCTCTTCTCGACGCCCTTCATCAGGCTCACCACGGGCACGCCGTCCGGGATGAGGGTGGCGATCTGCTCGAGGTTGCCGCGCAGCGACTGGCTCGGGACGGAGACGAAGACGAACTGTGCGTCGGCCAGCGCCGCCCCGACATCGGGCGTCGCCGTCACGGTGCGCGGGAGGTTGACGCCCGGCAGGTAGTCGCTGTTGCGCTTGGCCTCGCTGATCTCGCGCGCGAGCTCGGGCCGGCGGGCCCACATCGTGACGTCGGAGCCGCCGTCGGCGAGCACCTTCGAGAAGGTCGTGCCCCAGCTGCCGGCGCCCAGCACGGCGACCCGCGGGCGCGGGCGAACGGATGCGGCGCGCGTTGAGGCGCGCGGGTTCGGTCTGCTCACAGCAGCTCGCTGCCCGGTTCGAGACGCCCGAACTCGGTCTGGTTGTGCTGGGCGGGGTTCCAGCGCTCCGCGGGTGCCGTCTCGCCGCGGAGCGACTCGAGCAGGGCCGTGATGGCGGCCATCAACCGGGCGGTGGCCTCGGTGAGCACCTTCTGATCGAGCGGGAGCCCACGGAGGTCGTCGAGATCGACCGGCTCGCCGAAGCGGATGTCGATCGTCTTGCGCGGGAAGACGCTGATCCGGTTCGAGTACCGCGGCAGCAGCGCCTGGGTGCCCCAGTGCGCGGCCGGGATCAGCGGGATCCCGTGCTCGAGCGCGAGCCGCACCGCGCCCGTCTTGCCGCGCATCGGCCACAGGTCGGGGTCGCGGGTGAGCGTGCCCTCGGGGTAGACGATCACGCCGCGCTGGTGCTCGACGAGGTCGTTGGCCGCCGAGAACGGCTGGTTGCCGCGGCCGGCCCCCGCGCGATCGACGGGGATCTGGCCGCTCCGGCGCAGGGCGAAGCCCACCACCGGCACGCGGAACAGCGAGGCCTTGGCCAAGAACCGGGGCGCCCGCCCCAGCTTCCACACCGCCCAGCCCATGATCAACGGATCGATGTTGCTGTAGTGGTTGGGGCTGAGGACGAACGGACCGGTCTTCGGCAGGTTTCCGGTGTCGTGCATCCGGAGCTTCACGGCGAGCGTGAGCCACGGGATCGCGATGAACGCCATCACGCGGAACGCGAGGATCCGCTCCGAGCGCGGCGCGACCGGCCGCGGCACCGTCTCTGCCGCCATCTACCCGCCCGCTCCTACTCCGCGAAGTAGAAGTCGGCGCCCAGCTTCTCCAGCTTGCCGACGAAGTCGCCGTAGCCACGGGCGATCAGCCCGACGTTGCTCACCGAGGAGCGACCGTTGGCGACCAAAGCCGCGATCAGGTGGCTGAAGCCGCCACGGAGGTCGGGGACCTCGAGCTCGGCGCCGTGCAGGGTGGTGGGGCCGGTGATGACCGCGGCCTGCTCGAGGGCGCGGCGGGGCACGCGGCGGTTCGGGTCGGCCAGGCCGTCTTTGTGCACCTCGATGTTCGCGCCCATCTTGATCAGCGCATCCGTGAAACCGAAGCGGTTCTCGTAGACGGTCTCGTGCACGATCGAGGTGCCCTGCGCCTGGGTCAGCGCGACGATCAGCGGCTGCTGCCAGTCGGTCATGAAGCCGGGGTGCACGTCGGTCTCGATGACGACGGGCTTGAGGTCGCCACCGGGGTGGTAGAAGCGGATGCCCTCCTCCTCGATGTCGAACGCGCCGCCGATCTTGCGGAAGACGTTGAGGAAGGTCATCATCTCGGACTGCTTGGCGCCCGTGGTGAAGATGGATCCGCCGGTCGCGAGCGCGGCCGAGGCCCAGGAGGCGGCCTCGTTGCGGTCGAACAGCGCGCGGTGGTCGTAGCCCTTGAGGCTCTCGACGCCCTCGATGAAGATGGTGCGGTTCGGCTCGACCGAGATGATCGCGCCCATCTTCTGCAGCACGGCGATGAGATCCATGATCTCGGGCTCGATCGCCGCGTTCTTCAGCTCGGTGGTGCCGAGGGCGCGCACGCCGGTGAGCAGCACCTGCTCGGTCGCGCCGACGCTCGGGTAGGGCAGCTCGATGTTCGCGCCGCGGAGACCGTTGGGGGCCGTGATGTTGATGCCGCTGGGCAGCTTGTCGACGACGGCGCCGAACGCGCGCAGCGCATCCAGGTGGAAGTCGATCGGCCGGTCGCCGATGCGGCAGCCGCCGAGGTCCGGGATGAAGGCGTGACCCAGACGGTGCAGCAGCGGGCCGCAGAACAGGATCGGGATGCGGCTGGAGCCGGAGAGCGCGTCGATCTCGGCGCTCTTCGCGCTGGCCACGTCGGCCGGGTCGAGCTGGAGAACACCGGTCGCGGCGGAGCCGGTGATCTTGACCCCGTGGATCTCGAGCAGGCTGGCCACGACGTGCACGTCGCTGATGTCCGGCACGTCCCGCAGGGTGCTGGTGGTGTCTCCGAGGAGGGAGGCGACCATCGCCTTGGTGACGAGGTTCTTGGCCCCGCGCACGTCGATCGTGCCCCGGAGCGGCCGGCCGCCGTTGATGACGATCGTGTCGGACTTGAGCCCGACCCGCTCGGCTGCCTTCCGCGCATCCTGTACGAGACTGTTCACTGATTCACCTGCACTGTCTGTTTGACGATTTCTCTTGCGTGACCGCCGGTTGTGGTGGCGGCCCCCGCTATCTGACGGGAAGAGTTCGAGGTCTCCAACTCTCCCGGCGGCTCTCGAATTCCGTGATCGCCGCTTCGTCGCGGAGCGTCAGCCCGATGTCGTCGAGACCTTCGAGCAGCCTCCACCGAGTGTAATCGTCGATCTGGAACGGAACCGTGAGGTCGCCGAGTACGGCGGTTCGCTCGACCAGGTCGACCGTGATCGACACCCCGGGCTGCGCCTCGATGGCTGCCCAGAGCTGCTCGACCTCGTGCTCGGAGACCTGCCCGGTGAGCAGGCCCTGCTTGCCGGAGTTGCCGCGGAAGATGTCGCCGAACCGCGGCGCGAGGACCGCCTGGAAGCCGAAGTCGCGGAGCGCCCAGACGGCGTGCTCGCGGCTGGAGCCGGTGCCGAAGTCGGGGCCCGCGACCAGCACCCGGGGGTTCTGGAAGGCGGGCTGGTTGAGCACGAAATCGGGGTCGTTGCGCCAGCCGGCGAACAACGCGTCCTCGAAGCCGGTCTTGGTGACGCGCTTGAGGTAGACGGCCGGGATGATCTGGTCAGTGTCGACGTTGGCGCGCTTCAGCGGAACCGCGACGCCGGAGATGATGTCGATCTTGTCCATGGTTCTCAGACCTCCACGGTCTCGGTCGTGGTCGCGTGGGGCGCCGCGACCGTCGTCAGGTCGGAGACGCTGCTCAGCGTGCCCCGGATGGCGGTGGCGGCGGCCACCAAGGGCGACACGAGGTGCGTACGACCACCCTTGCCCTGCCGGCCCTCGAAGTTGCGGTTGGAGGTGCTGGCGCAGCGCTCGCCCGGTGCGAGCTGGTCGGGGTTCATGCCCAGACACATCGAGCAGCCCGCGAAGCGCCACTCGGCGCCGAACTCCTCGACGATCTTGTCGATGCCCTCGGCCTCGGCCTCGATGCGCACGCGCGCGCTGCCTGGGACGACCATGACGCGCACGTTGTCGGCCTTCTTCTGGCCCTTGATCACGCTCGCGAAGGCGCGGAGGTCTTCGATGCGGCTGTTGGTGCAGGAGCCCATGAACACCGCGTCGACCGGGATCTCCTTCAGCGGGGTGCCGGCCTTCAGGTCCATGTACTCCAGCGCCCGCTCGGCGGAGGCCCGCTCGTTCGGGTCGACGATCGTCGAGGGGTCGGGCACGGTGTCGCTGAGCGAGGCGCCCTGGCCGGGGTTGGTGCCCCAGGTGACGAAGGGTTCGAGGGTGTCGGCGTCGAGGAAGACCTCGGCGTCGAAGACCGCGTCGTCGTCGGTCTGCAGGGTCTTCCAGTACTGCACCGCCGCATCCCAGTCGTCGCCGACGGGAGCGTGCGGACGGCCCTCGAGGTAGTCGAAGGTGATCTGGTCGGGCGCGACCATGCCCGCGCGGGCGCCGGCCTCGATCGACATGTTGCAGATCGTCATCCGGCCCTCCATGGAGAGCGAGCGGATGGCGCTGCCGCGGTACTCCAGCACGTAGCCCTGGCCGCCGCCGGTGCCGATCTTGGCGATGACGGCGAGGATGATGTCCTTCGCCGTGACGCCCGGGCGCAGCGTGCCCTCGACCGTGATCGCCATGGTCTTGAAGGGCTTGAGCGGCAGGGTCTGCGTGGCGAGCACGTGCTCGACCTCGCTCGTGCCGATACCGAAGGCCATCGCGCCGAACGCGCCGTGGGTGGAGGTGTGCGAATCGCCGCAGACGACCGTGATGCCGGGCATGGTCAGGCCCAGCTGCGGGCCGACGACGTGCACGATTCCCTGCTCGACGTCGCCCAGGGAGTGCAGGCGTACGCCAAACTCCTTGGCGTTGGTGCGCAGGGTGTCGATCTGGGTGCGGCTGGTCAGGTCGGCGATCGGCTTGTCGATCGCGAGCGTGGGGGTGTTGTGGTCTTCGGTGGCGATCGTCAGGTCGAGCCGGCGCACCGGGCGGCCCTCGGCGCGCAGGCCGTCGAAGGCCTGGGGGCTCGTGACCTCGTGCACCAGGTGCAGGTCGATGTAGATGAGGTCGGGGCTGCCGTTCTCACCCTTCACGACGAGATGGTCGTCCCAGACCTTCTCGGCGAGGGTGCGGGGGCGCCCCGTGTCGGTGCGGATGCCGTCGGCCTGGGTGGCGGTCGGCGCTGAGGTGTCGCGGGTGTCGCTCATGGATACGTGTGTCCTTCGGAGAGTAGGGGGTCAGCCAACGACAAACTCCGCGACGAGGGAGGCCTGGAACTAGGACTCGTCGCGGCACCGAAGAAGAAGCCGACCGAACAGCACATCCCGATCGTACCACCGCCCCTCCCGGCGCCCCGGGAGCCCCACCCCACCTCGCCGAGAAGTCACTTTTACGTCCAAGATCCGAGTTGTGGACGTGAATGTGACTTCTCGGCGAAGCGGGCGGGGCGGGGGGCGAGGGACGGGAGCGGGGCGCGCGCTAGGGCCTCGGCTCGGGCACCTCGGCACGCACGGCGCGGCGGCGCATCACCACGAGCGAGGCGATCGTCGCCACCGCCATCGAGCCGATGATGACCGCGAGACTGGTCCAGGTGTCGATCTCCGGCGCCCACTCGATCGGGTGCCCGCCGTTGATGAACGGCAGCTCGTTGGCGTGCATCGCGTGCAGCACCAGCTTCACCCCGATGAACGCGAGGATGAACGCGATCCCGTAGTGCAGGTAGATCAGCCGGTCGAGCAGCCCGCCGAGCAGGAAGTAGAGCTGCCGCAGCCCCATCAGGGCGAAGACGTTCGCCGTGAACACGATGAACGGCGACTGCGTGATGCCGAAGATGGCCGGGATGCTGTCCAGCGCGAAGAGCAGGTCGGTCGAGCCGAGCGCGATGAACACGATGATCATCGGCGTCCAGATCTTCTTGCCCGCGACCACCGTGCGGACCTTCGCCCCGTCGTAGTCGTCCGAGATGGCGACCCGCTTTCGCAGGAACTTCACCAGCCGGTTGTCCTCGGAGCTCTCCTCCTCGTTGCCGAAGGCCTGCCGCCAGGCCGTGAACAGCAGGAACGCCCCGAAGATGTAGAAGATGAAGCTCAGCGACTCGATCAGCTGGGCGCCGATCACGATGAAGATGCCGCGCAGCACCAGCGCGATGATGATGCCCACCATCAGGGCTTCCTGCTGGTATTTCCGGGGCACGTTGAACCGCGCCATGATGATGACGAAGACGAACAGGTTGTCGATCGACAGGCTGTACTCCGTCAGCCAGCCGGCCAGGAACTGGCCCGCGTGCTCGCCGTCGGCCACGAGCAGCATCACCAGCGCGAACACCAGCGCGAGGCCCACGTAGAACACGACCCAGAGGGTCGCCTCCTTGATCGAGGGCACATGCGGCCGCTTGAAGGCGAGGATCAGATCCCCGGCCAGCACGAGCACGAGCACGACGAGCGAGATGATCTCGAAGGCCAGAGGCAGTTCGACGTTCACGGAGACCCTTCAGGAAATGGCGTGCGTGCAGCACGAAGCCCTGAAAGTCTCTCCCGCGACCGACCGCGCCGATCGGCACGGATGATCGCCGCCGCCCCCGGGAGCCCGACAGACGGACTCCGTGATGACGATGACAGCGAGGTGGGATACTCCCCTTCAACCGCAATGCTACAGCCGTGGAAGCACCCACCCGCGCACGTCAGTGACGCCCGAGCTCCTCGCGGAGGTCGGCGCGCAGCTCGTTCAGCTGCTGCTTCAGCCGCGCGACGAGTGCCGGGTCGAGCCCCGCCGCCCCCGTCGAGGCCTTCCGCAGGTCGACCCGCAGCTGCTGGCGGAACTCCGACAGCGCCGCATCCGCATCCCGCAGCGCCGAGGCGGAGCCCGCCCGGTCGGTGGGGCTCCAGCCGGTTCCGGATGCACGGGGCCCGGTTCCGGATGCGCCCGCGCCGTCCGCGTGGCCGGCTCCCGCAGCGCCCGCCCCGGCCCCCGCGGCACCGGGCCCTGAGGCACCCGACCCTGCAGCACCCGCCCCCGAAGCCCCGGACGCGGCGGCGGCCGCAGCCGCCTTCGCGGCTTTCGCCGACGATTTCGCCGTCCCCCGTGCATCCCGAGCCGCCGACGCCAGATCGGCCTTGAGGCTCTTCATCGCCTGGTCGACGCCCGAACGCACCTCGTTCGCGAGTCGGCGGACCGAGTCCGACAGCTCCTCCTCGATGTCGTCGAGCTCGCCGCGGCGCGACTCGAGCTCGGCGCGCCCCGCATCCGTGATCGCGTAGACGGTCTTGCGGCCGTCGGCGGTCTTGGTGACGAGCCCCTCCTCCTCGAGCTTCGCCAGCCGGGGGTAGATCGTGCCGGCGCTCGGGCTGTAGGTGCCGCCGAAGCGCTCCGAGAGCGCCTGGATCAGCTCGTAGCCGTGCTTGGGCGACTCGTCGAGCAGGCTCAGCAGGTACAGCCTCAGGTGGCCGTGGCCGAAGACCGGGGTCATGCCGGTGCCCCCTCGCCGGCGTCGGGCGCACCCGCCGAGGCCCCATCGCCGGTGTCGGACGCACCCGCCGACACGTCGGCCGGCTCGCGGAACACGACGGTGATGTCGCCCGAGACCGAGTTGGCCCGGAACTCGGTCCACTGGCCGTCGAGCTGTCCGGTGGTTCCGTTGTAGCCGCCGCCGCGCAGGCCCTTGATCGTCGACGGGCCGAGCTGCAGCACGCCCGAGACCGAGTTGACGTTGTAGCGGGCCGCCACCTCCGACTCGAGGCGCACGGTGAAGTCGCCCGAGACCGTGTTGTTCTCGATGTCGCTCGGCACACCGGTGCTGTCGACGAAGACCTCGGCCGAGACGCCGTCGGCCGAGAACCGGCGGATGGCGCCGGAGGCTGCGATGTCGCCGGACACGGTGTGCGCGCTGACGAGCCCGGTGTGGTCGCGGATCGAGATCTCGCCGCTGACGCTGTTGACGTCGAGGTCGCCGACCACGGAGTCGATGACGACGTCGCCGGTGACGGTGCTGATGCGTGCATCCGTCGTCAGGCCCGAGATGAGCGCCGAGGCCGAGATCACGCCGAACTTCAGCGCCGCGTCGCGCGGCACCATGATGCTGATGTCGACCCGCGCGTTGCCGCGCCACGACTTGAAGACCTCGATGAAGTTGTCCCACCGCAGCTGGGGGTGGTCGATCTCGAGACGGTCGCCGTCGATCGAGATCTTCAGATCCTTCCCGGTCACCGAATGCACCTCGATGCGGGCGCCCGGCTCGTCGTGACCGATCACGTCGATCTGGCCGGCGATCAGGCCGATCTTGACCGAGCGCACGAGCTCGAGGTCGATCACCTTCGGACCGTCGACGATCCATTTCTCCATAACCACGATGCTCTCCTGCCTGAAACGCGTTATATCGCGTCTGCGATGAGAGACACGGTATATCTCGTTTTCGGGGCCGTCAAGGCGCGTAGCAGAAAGAGCGGATGCGCGAGCCGGCTCGGCCCGCACGCGCACGTGCATGCGGCTAGCGTGCGAGGGTCAGCTGGCTCAGCCCGCGTGCGCGGTCATGAAGGGCATCGGGTCGTACCGCACCCCGTCGGCGCCGTAGAGCTCGAAGTGCGTGTGCTCGGTCGTCGCGTTGCCGGTGCGCCCGGTGAGACCGATGACCTGCCCGGCCGTGACCCCGTCGCCCACGCCGACCGTGAGCGAGTCGGTCTGGAAGTGCATGTACATGCTGCAGACGGCCTCGCCCGCGACCTTGTGGGCGATCGAGAGGTAGACGCCTCCGGTCCCGCCGTCGCCGGAGGCGGCGATGACCACTCCGTCGGCGATCGCGTGCACGGGCACCCCGGGGGCGTTCAGCATGTCGACGCCCTTGTGGAAGCCCTCGGCGCGGGGGCCGAAGCCGTCGCTCATCCGGAAGCCGTCGGGGTAGGGCCAGGAGAAGGCGGTCGCCTCGGGCGCCGCATCCGACCCCGCCTGGCACTGCGCACCGCCGTAGCCGCCCTGGCTCGCGGCGGTGACCGCCTTCGGGGTGGGCGTCGGAGTCGGAGTGGGCGTCGGGGTGTTGACCGTGTAGCCGTCGCGCGAGACCGTCGGGCCGGTGCCCTCGATCGCGTCGAACGACTGGGAGCCGCCGGCGATGATCTGCACGTCGGCGTCGAAGTTGTCGGGAGTGGTGAGGGAGGCGGCGGGCACCGAGGTGGCCACGAAGACACCGAACACGAACGTCATGGCGACGACGCCGAGCACAGTGCCTTGATACCTCATCCGATCCATTGTCCTGTCGTTGCGATCACAGCACAACCGACGCGGGGCCGGCGGCGGCTCACGCGGTGGCACGACAGGCGCGGCGCACGCGGCACCGCGACCGCGGTGCGGCACCGCATCCTCAGCACGGCAGGGCAGAATCGGGTCATGGCACTTCCCATCGAGGACTACGCGATCATCGGCGACTGTCACAGCGCGGCGCTGGTCGGCCGCACCGGGAGCATCGACTGGCTCTGCATGCCGCGGTTCGACTCGGCCTCGATGTTCGGCGCGCTCCTCGGCACCGAGGAGCACGGGCGGTGGCGCGTGGCGCCGACCGACCAGGATGCACGGCCGACGCGGGCCTACCTCGACGACACGTTCATCCTCGTCACCCGCTGGGAGACCTCGACCGGCGTCGTCGAGGTGCTCGACGTGATGCCGCACGGAGACCGGCGGGCCCAGGTGATCCGGCGCATCCGGGGAGTCAGCGGCTCGGTGGAGCTGCGTCAGGAGCTGGCGGTGCGCTTCGGCTACGCCGACGCCCTGCCGTGGATGCGCCAGGCACCCGAGCACGGCGGCAACGCGGTCGTCGGCGTGGCCGGGCCGGACGCGGTGATCGTGCGCGGACCCGCCCTGCGCGCCACGAACCACCACCACGAGTCGCTCTTCACGGTCGCCGAGAACGACACGGTCGACATCGTGCTGACCTGGTTCCCCTCGCACCACCGGCCGCCCGAGCCCCTGGACGTGGATCGCCAGCTGGAGTCGACCGCCGCGTGGTGGCGGGAGTGGGCCGGCGAGAGCTCCGCGCCCGGGCCGTACCACGATGCGGTGAAGCGCTCGCTGCTGGTGCTGCGCGCGCTGACGCACGAGGACACGGGCGGCATCGTCGCGGCCGCGACCACGAGCCTGCCCGAGCAGTTCGGGGGTTCACGCAACTGGGACTACCGCTACACCTGGATCCGCGACGCCTCGCTCACGCTCGCGGCGCTGATGATCTACGGCTACGAGGACGAGGCGGGGCACTGGCGGCGCTGGCTGCTGCGGGCGATCGCGGGCGACCCCGCCGACATCCAGATCATGTACGGGCTCTCGGGCGAGCGCTACCTGCCCGAGTACGAGGTGCCGAGCCTGCCCGGATACAACGGCGCCTCGCCCGTGCGGGTCGGCAACGGTGCGGCGACGCAGTACCAGGGCGACATCTTCGGCGAGATGATGATCGCGCTGCGCGAGGCGCGCCGGATCGGGGTCGAGGAGGACGCCTACTCCTGGCCTCTGCAGCGCGCGCTGCTCGGGTTCCTCGAGGAGAACTGGGACCGGCCGGACAACGGGATCTGGGAGATCCGTGGCCCCCAGCAGCACTTCACCCACTCCCGCGCCATGATCTGGGCCGCCTTCGCTTGCGGGGTCGAGGCGGTGCGCGAGTACGGGCTCGAGGGGCCGGCCGACCGGTGGGCGGAACTGCGGGACCGCATCCGCGAGGAGATCGAGACCCAGGGCTTCGATGCCTCGCGCAACACCTTCGTGCAGTACTACGGCACCTCCGAGGTCGACGCCTCGTTG
Organism: Herbiconiux sp. 320_LB; assembly: GCF_059691755.1. Lineage (NCBI taxonomy): Bacteria > Bacillati > Actinomycetota > Actinomycetes > Micrococcales > Microbacteriaceae > Herbiconiux > Herbiconiux sp. 320_LB. The sequence goes on from NZ_JCAWAD010000003.1 coordinate 382,205, forward strand.
CTGCTGCTGTCGCAGATCGGCTTCGTCGAGGCCGACGACCCGCGGATGCTCGGTACGGTCTCAGCCATCGAGCAGGACCTCCTGCACGAGGGCCTGCTGCTGCGCTACCGCACCTCGTCGGGCGTCGATGGGCTCGCGGGCACCGAGCATCCGTTCCTGGCGTGCTCGTTCTGGCTGGTGCAGCAGTACGCGAAGTCGGGGCGGGTGGCGGATGCGACGACGCTGATGGACCGGCTCGTGGGGCTCGCGAACGACGTGGGGCTGCTGTCGGAGGAGTACGACGTGGCCGGCGGGCGCCAGGCGGGCAACACGCCGCAGGCGTTCTCGCACCTGGCGCTCGTGCGGGCGGCCGACGCGCTGGCGCGCGCCCCCCGCCCCTAGCGCGGGGGCGCCCTGGCCCCCCCTCGCGCCCAACCCACCTTGGGACCCACACCCCCACTTCGCCGAGAAGTCACCTTTACGTCCAAAACCGCGATCTTGGACGTAAAGGTGACTTCTCGATGGGTGTGGAGAGGGGATTCATCCACAGATTCGGGCAACGGAGGAGTCGAGCGCAGACGGATCGTGAGGATTGGGGCATGCCCCGCGTCGTCAGTCTCCCGTCCCGGTTCGAGGGTGCGCCGTTCCTCGCCTCCGAGGCGATGGACGCGGGGGTCGGCCGGGAGCGGCTGCGTGGCCGAGACCTGGCGGCGCCCTTCCGGGGTGTGCGGGTGGGCAGTTCGGCCCAGGATGACGACGAGCTCGCGTTCCGGGAGCGGGTGAGGGCCCTCAATCTGCTTCTCGGGCCGGAGGATGCGTTCAGTCACGTCACGGCCGCGCGCCTGTGGGGCGTGCCTCTCCCCCGGCGGCTCGAGGGCGAGCATCCGCTGCATGTCACGACCCGCCGACCGGGGACGCGCATCCGGCTCGCGGGGACTGTCGGGCACACGTCTCCACCCGACGCCGTGCTCGTCGACCGGCGCGGGTACTCGGTCACCGACCCCGTCTCGACGTGGATGGCGCTGGCTGCCGCCCTCCATCCTGTCGAGCTCGTCGTGGCTGCCGACCATCTCGTCCTGACGCCGCGGGTGGAGGGAGAGATCGAGCAGCGCCCTTTCGTGCCACTCCCCGAGCTGGCGGATGCACTACGCCGATATCCCGGGCGCCACGTGCGGGTGCTGCGGATGGCGCTCGATCGGGTGCGCGATGGGGCGGAGTCCGCGCAGGAGACCCGCCTCCGGCTCGCCCTCGTCGATGCAGGACTCCCCGAGCCCGTGCTGAACGTCGACGTCACCGACGCGCGGGGGCGGTTCCTGGGCCGAGGGGACATGGTCTACCCGGACTGGGGCGTGATCGTGGAGTACGACGGCGATCACCATCGAACGGATGCGCGCCAATACGACAAGGACTTCACCCGTCACGAGGCCTTCACCCTGTCGGGCTGGCGGCACGTGCGCGTGCGCCGCTTCGGCATGGGTCCGGGGGCGGGCCCGGCTTCGGGCGTGGCACGGGTCGAGGCCGCGCTCCGCGCCGCCGGGTGGCGCCCCGCCCCCGCCGAGAAGTCATTTTTACGTCCAAATGCCCGGTCTTGGACGTAAAAGTGACTTCTCGGCGAGGTGGGGGTGGGTGCTGGGCTCGGACGGGCGAGGGAGGGTGGGCGACCGGCGAAGCGGGTGGTGCGGGCGGCGGGTTGGGGCGGTGTTCAGGGGGTGTTCATGTTGGGGGGCGCGCGGGCGGGACGGGAGGGTCGTAGGCAGGGGGCATGGATGTGATCGTCACCGTACTGCTCGTGATCGTCGTCGCGCTGGTCTTCGACTTCACCAACGGCTTCCACGACACCGCGAACGCCATGGCCACCTCGGTGGCCACGGGCGCGCTCAAGCCGCGGGTCGCCGTCACCATCTCGGCCGTGCTCAACCTGGCCGGGGCGTTCCTGTCGACCGAGGTCGCCAAGACCATCTCGGGCGGCATCATCAACGAGGGCGAGAACGGCGTCGACATCACGCCGATCATGATCTTCGCCGGGCTGGTCGGCGCCGTGCTGTGGAACCTGACCACGTGGTACCTGGGGCTCCCCTCCAGCTCCACGCACGCCCTGTTCGGCGGACTGATCGGCGCCGCCATCATCGGCGCCGGGTTCAACGCCGTGAACTTCGGCGTGGTGCTGACCAACGTACTGATCCCCGCGATCCTCTCCCCCCTCGTCGCCGGGGCCGTGGCGCTGGTCGCGACCTATGCCGCCTACCGCATCACGCGACAGGCGAAGGCGCGCGGCTCGGATGCGGGCTTCCGGCACGGTCAGACGGTGTCGGCCTCGCTCGTCTCCCTCGCGCACGGCACGAACGACGCGCAGAAGACGATGGGCGTGATCACGCTCACCCTGATCTCGGCGGGCTACCAGGACTCGGGTTCCGGCCCGCAGTTCTGGGTCATCCTGGCCTGCGGCTTCTCGATCGCGCTCGGCACCTACCTCGGCGGCTGGCGGATCATGCGCACGGTCGGCAAGCGGATCACCGACATCCACGCCCCGCAGGGCTTCGCCGCCGAGACCAGCTCAGCCGCGACCATCCTCATCTCGTCGCACCTGGGCTTCGCGCTGTCGACCACGCAGGTCACCTCGGGCGCCGTGGTCGGGGCCGGGCTCGGCAAGAAACTCGCCACCGTGCACTGGGGCATCGTCGGCAGGATCGCGACCGGCTGGCTGGTCACCCTCCCCGCCGCCGCACTGGTCGGCGGGCTGGCTGCCTGGGCCGCATCCTCCAGCGTGGCGGGCCTCGTGATCGTGATCGTGCTCGCCCTGGCGGCCGGCGTCGGGCTGTTCCTGCTGGCCCGCCGGCACCCGGTCACCCACGAGAACGTGAACGACGACGGGGACGACGGCAGCGAGGCGGGCGGCGGCGACGCCGACGGCAGCAAGGCCGGCAGCGACGAGACCGGTGCCGGCGCCGCCTCCGATGACAGGACCGAGAAGGCGGCAGCGGCCGCGAAGAAGGAGTCGAGATGATCAGGGCGACGTCGGCCGAGGGTGCGTTCCTCGGCGTGGACTGGGGTTCGTTCGTGGTGGTGTTCGTGGTGGCCTTCGTCGCCGCCGTGGCGGTGGTGGGGTTCTACTCCCTGGGGCTCCGGCTGCTCTCGCTCGGCTCGACCCCGGCCGAGCGCCCGGTGCCGGCCACGGTCGGCGGGTGGATCTGCATCGCGATCGGCGCCGCCGCGGTGCTCTACGGCATCTATCTGATCGTCCCCCAGTTCCACTCCTGAGGGCCCGGCGGGCCGGCCGCGCGGTAAACTGAAGCGGATGCAGCCACTCAGCGAGTCCGAGATCCTCGGGTCCTTCACGAACATCAGCGACCACGACCTCGAGCGGATGACCCTGCCGGGCCTGCACGAGATCGTGTGGGAGGATCGCGAGTTCCTCGGCTGGCGCGACGCCCACGCCATCCACCGCGGCTACATCGTCTACTGGCGCGAGGGCCGCCCCGTCGGCATCATGCTGAAGGCCGCCGGCTCGCGCACGAAGCCGGGCATCGCCGCCATGTGCACGCTGTGCCGCACGCCGTTGCCGGGCGGGCAGGTGACCCTGTTCACGGCTCCGAAGGCCGGTCAGGCGGGCTTGGACGGCAGCACCGTCGGCACCTACATCTGCTCCGACCTGTCGTGCTCGCTGCTGATCCGGATCGTGCCTCCGCGCTCCGAGCTGCAGCCCGACCCGAACGCCGTGATCGCCTCGCGCGCCCAGGGGCTGAGCTCACGGCTCAACTCCTTCACCGACGGAGTGCTGCGCGCGAGCTGACCGCACGAGCATGCAGCGGTCGGATGGCCGCGATCCCGCGCCACCGGCTCGTCACCAGGCGGCCGGCTCCGCTCCGGCGGGCACCCGCGCCGATCGGGGCGCCGACGACGGCTCGCGGGCCGCGTCGGCGATGACGGCGCTCCGGATCGCCTCGAGACTGGCCTCCGCCGCCTCGGCGCTGGATGCGGTCGAACCGTACCAGCGCCCGCAGGTCACGACGACGACCCCGTTGTGCGTCAGGTACCACCCGCGGCTGCCGGGTCGCGGCCCGACCACCGGCACCACGACGAGCTCGTCGAGCTGCTCGCGCAGCCGCAGCACGTGACCGCGGGCCCGGCCGAAGCTCGGGTAGACGTGGGCCGCCCGGCAGAGTTCGCGGTTGTTGGTCGCGAGGATGCGCCAGACGCCCGTGCTCCCCGGCGGGGTCGAGCGGCCCGTCGGTCGCGTGGCCCGCGCGCTCTCGGTCGCGCGCCCTCCCGCCGGCATCCCCGAGCCGAGCGACACGGAGGACGCGGCCTGCTCGGAGTAGCCACCGGAGGCGGCGGTCGGGACGGCCCCGGCGGACGAGCGCACCCCGGGCAGATCGGAGGCGGCGGCCACGCTCTCGCGGAACCTGGTCCACGCCTGGCTCATCGGGTCAGCCGGAGAGCGGAAGGCGAGGAAGACCACGCGCGCCGTATCGGCCATCCACTCCCCCGCATCGCTCGACGCGGGCCCGGGCGAGCCGCATCGGGCCCACGATCGGGCGCGCGTGTGAAGCGCGCGCCGCTCCGAGGTGAAGGACGGGTGTACGGCGCGTGAGCAACGATCCGGTTAACGCACGGCAACGATCCGCTGGGAAGGGCCCGTGGAATCGCCCTGCGGATGCCCTGAGCCGACCTGGGGCCGCCGGAGAGGGGCATGCTCAGCCGACCACGGGCCGACGGAGGAGGGGCGACTCAGCCGACCACGTGCCGACGGAGGAGGGCCGACTCAGCCGGTCACCGAGCGACGGAGGAGAACGGGCTCAGCCGTCGTTCTCGACGATGGTCTCCTCGTCGGTCTCGATCGCCTCGCCGGCATCCTCCGGCTCGTCGGCGATCGTCGGGTCGACCCCGGAGGGCACCGCGTCGGTCGTGGGGCCGTTGCCGACGACCCCCTCGCCGTCGGGGTACCCGGAGTAGTCCGGGTACTCGATGTCGCTGAGGTCGGGCTTGTCGTTGTCTGTCATACCGCAAGTCAAGCACCGACCCCCGACAGCGGGTAGCACTCTCCGTCGAGACCCCGAGCAGGCGCCCGGAAACGCAGAAAGCCTCCGGATGACCGGAGGCTTTCGCTGTTGTGACCCCAGCGGGATTTGAACCCGCGTTACCGCCGTGAGAGGGCGACGTCCTAGGCCGCTAAACGATGGGGCCGTTTTGACAACTCAACGAGTATGCCACACCCCGGGAGGCTTCTCAAATCAGCACCGAGAGCGCCCCCGGAACGACCTCCACGGTGAGCGGGAGAGAGCCGAAACGCTCGCCGTCGGCGTAGCCCACGACGTCCTCGGACGAGACCGTGACCCGCCTCCCGCGCCGGAATTCCACGACGTCCAGCCCCGCGTGTGTGCCCGAGAACACCTTCGGGAACAGCCGGATGAATCGCAGTCGCGACACCGGCTTCACAATGAACACGTCCAGCAGGCCGTCGTCGAGCAGGGCGTCGGGCGCGATCTTCATCCCGCCCCCGATGGTCGTGTTGTTCGCGACCGAGAGCAGGCAGGAGTCGACCTCGAAGGACTCCCCGTCGATCGTGAGGCGGTAGCGACGCGAGCGCAGGGTGAGCAGCTCGGCGACGAGCGCGATGACGTAGCGGGATGCTCCGCGCGGGCGGCGCATCAGGTTCGCCCGTTCGTTGACGGCGGCGTCGAATCCGGCCGAGAGCACCCCGGCGAACCAGCGGTGCGGTTGCGGGTCGTCATCGCCCTCGGATCCCCCACCCGCGGCGGCGCCGGGCACGACCAGCCCCGCGCCGGTGACCCGGGCGGCGTCGATTCGGCGCGGCTCGCGTTCGAGCGCGGCGAGGAGCAGCGCCGTCGCGGCCTCGGGATCGCCGGTCGGGATGCCGATGCCGGTCGCGAAGTCGTTGCCGGTGCCGGCCGGGATGATGCCGAGGGGCACGCCGGTGCCGGCGACCAGATCGACACCGAGGTTCACCATGCCGTCCCCGCCGACCACCACGAAGGCGTCGGTGGGCAGGTCGAGCGACTGCCGGGCGACGCGCACGAGCCCGTCGAAGTCCGGGGCGCTGAGCGGCACGACGTCATGGCCGAACGACCTGAGGGCCGCGACGACGGTCGGACCGACCGGTCGGGACTTGCCGAAGGAGGCGTTCGGGTTGATCGCCACGACGATCCGTTTGGCGGGTGGGGTCACGGGACCGATTATTCCCCACGTCGCATCCTGCACAGCGCATGCGTCGGCGGCAGCTCTCCACAGGCTGGGCGTCCGCGTTGCGCACACCCGCCGGTCGGGTGTTGAGTCGGGAACCATGAGACTCACCAAATTCGAGCACGCAGCCCTCCTCCTCGAACTCTCCGGCAAGAAGCTCTTCGTCGACCCGGGGGCGTTCACGACGCCGATCACCGACGCGGCGAACGCGGCTGCGATCGTGCTCACCCACGAGCATCCCGATCACTGGACCCCTGAGCAGCTGAACCGCATCCTCGAGGCCTCCCCCGGCATCCCGATCTTCGGCCCGGAGGGTGTCGCCGCCGCGGCGTCGGAGTTCGAGATCACGACGGTCGCGCCCGGCGACACCGTCGAGGCCGGCCCGTTCACCCTGCGGTTCTTCGGCGGCCGGCACGCCGTCATCCACTCCTCGATCCCGGTGATCGACAACGTCGGGGTGCTGGTCAACGACACGCTGTACTACCCGGGCGACTCCTTCGCCGTGCCCGAGGGCGTCGAGGTCGACACGCTCGCCGTGCCGGCGTCGGGGCCGTGGATGAAGGTGGCCGAGGCCATGGACTTCGTGCTCGAGGTCGCGCCCCACCGCGCGTTCCCCACGCACGAGATGGTGCTGTCGGTGATCGGCAAGGGCATGATCAACGACCGGCTCACCTGGGCCACCGAACAGGGCGGCGGCGAGTTCGTGCCGCTCGCGCCGGGCGACTCGATCGATCTGTAGGCGGCGCGCTGTGGGCGTGTGGTGTCCGGGGCCGCCGGAGTTGTATACCTGATATCCATGAGCATCACCGACGACGTCCCGGTCGGCACGGCCGGCAACACCGACTACGACCCGAGCGCGTTCCGCCAGGTCTTCGAGCACAACTTCACCTGGGCCTCGGCGGTGGAACGGAACATCCACCGGTACGCCCACCGCACGGCCCTGACCGACTCGGTGACGGGCCGCTCCTGGACCTATCGCGACCTCGGCGAGGTCACCGGAGCGCTCGTCGCCGGGCTCGCGGCGCACGGTGTCGGAGTGGGCGACCTCGTCGGGTACCAGCTGATCAACCGGCCCGAGTTCGCCTTCCTCTACGTCGCCTCCCAGGGCCTCCGGGCGGTGTCGTCGCCGATGAACTTCCGGCTCGCCCCCGCCGAGACCGCGCACATCCTCCGCACCTCGCGGCCGGTGATCTTCTTCTACGAGGCGAGCCTCGCCGGCGAGGTCACCACCGCACTGGAGCTCAGCGACTTCCGACCGCCGGTGCTCGTCGAGGTGGGCACTCCCGACGGCGCCGACCCGGTGGTCGAGGGGGCGCTGCGCTTCGACGACCTCCTCGTGGACGGCGCCCCGAGCTTCCGCGCCCCCACCGACGGCACGGTGTGGGACGAGACGTCGCGGCTCTACACCTCGGGCACCACGGGGATGCCGAAGGCGGTGCCGCTGACGAGCCTGAACGAGACGCTCTCAGCCCACGACGCGATCATGCACTTCCCGCTCGGCCCGACCGACCGCACGATGAACATGTCTCCGTGGTTCCACCGCGGGGGCAACTACTGTGCCGGGCCCAACACGATGTTCTACGTCGGCGGCGAGGCCGTGACGCTGCCCCAGTTCGAGCCGGGGCTCGTGCTCGATCTGATCCAGAAGCACCGCCTCACCTACGTGATCGGGGCACCCACGAACCTCGAGCGACTCGCCGAGACGCAGGAGGCCTCGCCCCGCGACCTCTCCTCCCTCTCCGGCATCGTCACCATGGGTGCGCCGCTCGAGCGGGCCGCAGCGCTGCGCTACCAGGCCACGCTGACCAAGCGCATCGCGAACGGCTACGGAACGACCGAGGCGTTCTGGAACACCTATCTCCGGCCCGAAGACCTGCCGGATGCGGCGGGTGCGGCCGGGCGCGCCTGTCTCGACGACGACGTGGCCGTCGTGAAGGTCTACGACGACCGCTTCGCCGATCCCACCGACACCGTCGCGAAAGACGGCAGCGAGGTGGGCGAGGTGATCATGCGCACCGTCAAGAGCGGCTACGCCTACGCGGGGAACCCCGAGGAGCAGGCCAAGAAGTTCCGCGACGGCTGGATGTACCCGGGCGACCTCGCGACCTGGGACGAGGACGAGATCGTGACGATCGTCGGCCGCAAGGACGACATGATCATCACCGGGGGCGAGAACGTGCATCCGGTGCAGGTCGAGGAGGTGCTGGCCGGCCACCCGGGCGTCGCCGACAGCATCGTGACCAGCCTGCCCGATCCGGAGTGGGGCGAGCTCGTGGTCGCCTACGTGCTCCGCCGGAAAGGCGCGCTGGAGGACGAGGCGGCCGCCGCCGCCGAGCTCGACCGCTTCTGCCAGGACAGCGTCGCGCTGGCCCGTTTCAAGCGCCCTCGCCGGTACGCCTTCGTCGACGAGCTGCCGTACACGGCCACCGGCAAGAAGCAGCACTACCTGATGAAGCAGCAGTCCTCGGCCGACGCGGCGGCGGGGGTGTTCTTCACGCCGTGAGCTGAGGCGGCGCTCGCCCCGCACCCGCACCCGCACCCGCCAGCCGCGCCCGAACCCCGCACTCGCACCAGAACCCCGCACCCGCGGTTGAACGTTCCGCCCCCCGCTACCGTTGTCCTAGACGGAGGTGCGATGTCAGACGATCAGGCCCAGCTGCTGCGGGCGATTCACGACGCCCACGGGCCGGCGCTGTTCCGCTACGCCCTGCGGCTGACCCGCGATCCGAACCTGTCGCAGGACGTGGTGCAGGAGGCGCTCCTCCGTGCCTGGAAGAAGCCCGCCATCCTGGAGCAGGACGACGAGGAGGTGCGCGCCTGGCTCTTCACCGTCACCCGCAACCTCGTGATCGACGACCGCCGCAGCGCCCGCCACACCCACGAGTTCGCGACCGACGAGGTGCCCGAGCGTGCGAGTTCCGACCAGACCGACGCGGTGCTGGATCGCTGGCTGCTCTCGGACGCGCTTCTCTCGCTCTCACTGGAGCACCGCACTGCGATCGTCAGCTCCTACTATCTCGGCAACACCGCCGGCGAGATCGCCGAGCGGGAAGGCGTCCCGGTCGGCACGGTCCGATCCCGGATGCACTACGCACTCCGGGCGCTCCGCCTCGCCCTGCAGGAACGGGGGGTCACCCAGTGAACGAGAATTCTCCGAGCGATCGGTCGTCGAACGACCGGACCGACGCCTTCCAGGACTGGGATGCCGCGTACGTGATGGGCATGCTCGGCGCCGACGAGCGCCGCGCCTTCGAACGCCACCTCGCCGAGTGCCCGCGCTGCACGGCCGAGGTCGCCGAGCTCGCGGGGATCCCCGCGGTGCTCGGCCGCCTCACCGCCGACGAGGCCGCCACCCTGCTCGAACCCGGCGCGGTACCGGTCGCCCCCGCACGGACCTCCCGCATCCCGGACCGGGTGCAGCAGCTCGCCCGCACCGCACGTCGCCGGAGCCGCCGACGGCTGCTCACCGGCGCCCTGATCGGTACGGGCGCGCTCCTGGTGGCCGCCGGCGTGATCACGGTGGTGACGATCGGCACCGCGGCGACGCCCCCGGTCGCGACCGTCATCGAGGCCGAGGCCGTCGCCATGACGCAGGTGCAGCCCGGGTGGATCGACGCCGACCTCACCGTCACCGAGGCGAGCTGGGGCACGCGCTTCGACTGGAACTGCAGCTACCGCGAGAGTTGGGATCCCTCGGCCGACCCGGTCACCTACGACCTGGTCGTGACGGATCAGGGCGGCGGCGAGACCACCGTGGCGACCTGGACGGCCCGCGGCGACGCGGCCGGCGACCTGTCGGCGTCGACGAGCATCCCGACGGCCCAGATCCGCGCGGTCGACATCCGGGTCGCCGGGAGCGATCAGGCCATCGTGCGCACCGTGCTCTGACCCCGGAACGCACAGGCCGGGTGATCCGCGCCGCCCGCCCCACGGTGGTACTCCCAAGACCACTCTCCGGGTCCGATCCCGCCCCGCGCAGGTGGCAATATGGTCCCGGAAACCTTTCGATGCCTGTGCGACTCCGCTCGTCCGGAGCCCCGGACGAGTTCCTGGAGGTCTGGTAGTGCAACTGTTCGTCAACGGCTCCTCCGAGCCTCTGACCGGTGAACTGAACGTGCCGGTCTCGAAGTACCACGCCCACCGCGCTCTCGTGCTCGCCTCGCTCGCGCCCGGCCGCAGCGTCATCCGCGGACTGTCCGAGACCCGCCAGGTGGTCTGGACCGTCGGGGTGCTCCGCGCGCTCGGCACCCGGATCGAGATCGACGGCGACACCTACGTCGTGCACGGCGGCCCCTACTCCACCCGCGAACGCGTCGTCGACCACGGCTCGATCTCGACCGAGGGCCTGCTGAACGTCGGCTCCTCCGGCACGACGCTGTACTTCATGACCGGGCTCGCCTCGCTCGCCGACCGCCCGATCACGCTGACGGGCATGAAGTACTTCCGTCGCCGGCCGATCAAGGCGCTGCTCGAGGCGCTCGGTCAGCTGGGCGTGCGCTACGAGGCGACCGAGGACCGCCCGCCGATCACCGTGCATCCGGGCCGACCCGAGGGCGGCCACGTCACGATCCCCGGCACGCTGTCGCAGTGGCTCTCCGGGCTGCTGCTGCTCGCCCCGTTCGCCCGTCGGGAGACCACGATCGAGGTCGTCGGCGAGCTGAACGAGCAGCCCTACGTCGAGCTGACGGTGCGGATGATGGCGCTGTTCGGCCTCGACGTCGAGCACTCGGACGACTGGCGCACCTTCACCGTGCGCCCGGGCCAGACCGCCACCCCCGCCGACTACACGATCCCGCCCGACATCGGCTCGGCCGCGTTCGGGCTGGCGGCGACCGCGATCCACCCCTCCGACGTGCTGTTCCGCGGGCTCCGGGCGACGACCTCGGCCGAGACCGACCACCCCGAGTCCGACTTCCTCGACCTGGCGGGGGCGATGGGCCTGCCGATGAGCCACGACCCGGAGACCGGCTTCGTGCGGGTGCGGCACGACGGCATCCGGCTGACGCCCCTCGACCACGTGGACTGCCAGCACATCCCCGACCTGCTGCCGGTGCTCTCGGCGATGGCGACCTTCGCCGACGGGGTGTCGACGCTGTGCGAGGTGTCGCACATCCGCCTCAAGGAGTCGGACCGGGTGCGCGCGATGCTGCAGCTCAACAAGCTCGGCGGCCGACTCGTCGACCGCGGGCCCGAGCTCGAGATCACCGGGGTGCAGACGCTTGAAGGCGCCCCGATGTCGTCCTTCAACGACCACCGAGTGCTGATGTCGCTCGCGATCGCCGCGACCCGGGCGCGCGGCGAGTCGCAGCTGACCTATCCGCGGGCGTACCGGATCTCGTACCCCACCTTCCTGGAGGAGATGACGAGGATCGGGCTCGACATGAGCATCCCCGCCGGCTCGGCCCGCGCCGCCGGGAGTCCCCGCGCCGCGAACAGTCCCCGCGCCGCCGGGGGCTCCCGCGCCGAGGCCCTGGTGTCGTGAGGGCGCTGACCGCCGAGGTCGACGACCTCGCCCGCGACCACCCGCACGACGCGGCGGTGGTCGAGGTCGGCGACCGGCCGCGCACCCTGAGCTGGTCGGCGCTGCGGGCCGAGGCCGACCGCGTCTCGGCCGTGCTGCTCGACCTCGGCGTGCGCCCCGGCGAGTCGGTCGCCTTCCAGCTGCCCAACTGGGCCGAGTGCGTCAGCGTCACGCTCGGCGTGCTGCAGATCGGCGCGGTCGTCGCCCCGATCATGCCGGTCTTCGGCGAGCGCGAGGTCGCCATGGTGCTCTCCCGGTCGAAGGCCCGGGTGCTCGTCGTGCCCGAGCTGTTCCGCCGGCGCCGGCACGCCGACGAGCTGGCCGGTGTCGACCGCGAGGCGGCGGCCCGGGGGCTTCCGCTGGCGGTCGAGCACGTGCTGGTCGTCGGGGCGACGGATGCCGACGGGCGGCCGCGGGCGGGCACGGGCGACGGGGTCGCGTCCCCGAGCGCGCAGGCCGAGTCGAAACCGGCGCATCCGTCGCCCTGGCCCACCCTCGACTACGACGCCGCCGTCGCGGCCGTCACGCTCGACGACGCCCGCGCGGCCGAGCTGCGCCGTCGCCGCCCCGACGTCGACGACGTGGCCCAGCTGCTCTTCACCTCCGGCACCACCGGGGAGCCCAAGGGCGTGCAGCACGCACACCGATCGCTCGCGCTGGCCACCGAGCTCGAGGCGGCGCACCTGGGCCTCGGGCCCGGCGACCGCGTGTACATCCCGTCTCCGCTGGCGCACCAGACCGGGTTCCTCTACGGCCTCCTGCTCAGCTGGCGGCTCGGGGTCGCCGCCGTCGTGCAGCCCGTCTGGAGCGCGACCGTCGCCCTCGAGCAAGCGTTCGGTCAGGCGCACGCGGCCTTCGTGCAGGCGGCGACGCCGTTCCTGATGGATCTGGTCGACGCGGTCGAGGCGGGGATGCCCCGCCCGGCGAGCCTGCGCATCTTCGTCGCCACCGGAGCCGCTGTGCCCCGCGAGCTCGCCGAGCGCGCCACCCGCGTGCTCGACACCGCGGTCTGCGGGGCCTTCGGCACCACCGAGACCTGCCTCGGCACGCTCTCGACGCCGACCGACCCGCCGAGCGCCGCCTGGGGAACCGACGGGCGCCCGCTCGCCGGCATCCGCATCCGGATCGTCGACGACGAGGGCCGGGAGCTGCCGGCCGGGCGCGAGGGACACTACGAGCTGCTGAGCCCCACCCTCTTCCTCGGCTACCTCGACCGGCCGGATCTCACGGCGGAGGTGTTCACGCCCGACGGCTGGTACCGCACCGGCGACCTCGGCATCGTGGACGCCGACGGCTTCCTGCACGTGACCGGTCGCGTCAAGGACGTGATCAACCGCGGCGGGGAGAAGATCCCCGTGGTCGAGATCGAGAACCTGCTGTTCGCGCATCCGGCGGTCAAGGACGTCGCGGTGGTCGCGATGCCCGACCCCCGCCTCGGCGAGCGCGCCTGCGCCTACGTGGTGACCGCCGACGGCGAGTCGCCGCTCGGCTTCGCGGCGATGCAGGATCATCTGCGTCGGGCCGGCGTGTCGAAGTACTACTGGCCGGAGCGGCTCGAGCTGATCGACGCCCTGCCGCGCAACCCGGTCGGCAAGATCCAGAAGAATGTCCTCAGGGAGCGGATCATCGCCACCCTGCAGGACGACGACGAGAAAGCGAGTGCACCCGCATGAGCACCACGGAGACGGCGACGACGCAGAACGAGCAGGCCTTCGACGAGGCCGCCTTCCAGGCGGTCAAGGCCGACATCGAGGCCTGGGTGCGCGGCCCCGGCGAAGTCTGGGCCGAACGGATCGAGGCCGAGGGCGACGTGCCCCGCGCGCTCTACGAAGAGCTCCGCGACTGCGGCTACATGAGCCTGGCCGCCCCGGTCGAGCTCGGCGGCCGCGGCATCCCCTTCTCGCGCTATCTCGAGCTGATCGAGCTGTTCTCGCGCTCGCACGCCTCCATCCGGATGCTCGCCCACGTCAACAACGGCACCTGGCGTGCCATGCTGCCGTTCGCGAACGACGAGCAGCGCGAGATCATCAAGCGGTCGGTGGCCGGTGAGGTGCTCGTCGCCTTCACCCTGACCGAGGCGACCGCGGGCACCGGGGCCGACCTCCGCACCACCGTGCGCCGCGAGGGCGACACGTATTACCTCACCGGCGAGAAGCACCTGATCACCTTCGGGGTGAAGTGCGACTACTGGCTGCTCTTCGCCCGGCTCGAGGGCACCTCGGGGCAGGAGGGCACGGTCGCCCTCCTCGTGCCGAACACCGGCCTCCCGGGTGCCGAGGTCATCGACGACTCCGACACGATGGGCGTGCGCGGCACCGACCACGCGATCCTGCACTTCACCGACACCCCCGTGCCCGTCTCGGCCCGCCTGGGCGAGGAGGGAGACGGCCTCAAGGTCGCCCTCGGCGGATTCCTGCTGCCCAGTCGGGTCTCGGTGGCCATGAGCTGCGTGGGCCTGGCCGAGCGGGCGCAGGAGCTCGCGGTGCAGTACGCGCTGAAGCGCGAGACCTTCGGCAAGAAGCTCGCCGAGCGACCCGTCATCCAGGGCTACCTGGCCGAGAACTACGCCGACATCGCCGCCGCGCGGGCCCTCGTGCTCGAGGCCGCCCGGGCGTTCGAGAACGGCGCTCCGGATGCGGGGCCGTTGTCGAGCGCCTCCAAGATGATCGCCGTCGACATGCTCGCGCGGGTCACCGACAAGGCCCTGCAGATCCACGGCGGTCAGGGCTACTGGCACCGCAACCCGATCGAGCGGGTGTACCGGGATGCCCGGGCGCAGCGCTTCGAGGAGGGCACGAACGAGATCCAGAAGACCGTGGTCGCCCGGGCGATCCTGCAGCAGGCGGCCGCCGCCCTGAACGGAGCCGAGGCATGAGCGCCGAGACCGCACCCCGCGTCGTCGTCATCACCGGGGCCTCGCGCGGCATCGGCCGGCTGCTGGCCCGGAAGCTGGGCGCCCAGGGCGCCGCGGTGGTCGTCAACTACAAGGTCAACGCCGACCTGGCCGAGGAGTCGCTCGCCGACGTCGTCGCGGCCGGCGGCTCGGGCATCACCGTACAGGCCGACATCGAGCTGCCCGAGGACATCGACCGCCTCTTCGACCGGGTGCGCGACGAGTACGGGCGCCTCGACGCCTTCGTGGCCAACGCCGCCGCGAGCGCCTTCAAGCCGGTGTCTCAGCTGAAGGTGCACCACCTCGACCGCAGCTACGCCACCAACACCCGCTCCTTCGTGCTCGGCGCGATCCGGGCGGCTGAGCTGATGGGCCGTGGCGGCCGCATCCTCGCCGTCACGAGCTACGGATCACAGCGCGCCTTCGCGACCTACGCCGCTCTGGGGTCGGCGAAGGCCGCCAACGAGAGCTACGTGAAGTACATGGCGAACGAGTACGGTCCGCGCGGGATCACCGTCAACGCCGTGAACGGCGGCCTGATCGACACCGACTCACTCGACTACTTCTACAACCGCGTGCCCGGCATGGCTCCGATCGAGAGCGTGCTGTCCAAGATCCCGCTGCAGCGCCCGGGCACCGCCGACGACATGGCCGACGCCGCCGACTTCCTGCTCTCCGACCGCGCCGGCTACATCACAGGCCAGGTGCTCACCGTCGACGGCGGGCTGACCGTCGTCGCCCCGCCCTACTGGTCCGACACGACCGGCGACCTCCGGGCCGCCGTGCTCGGGGAGAGCTGATCGGCGTGCCGGGCACGGTCGACCCGCTGCTCGCGCGCACCTTCACGCCCTGGCGGCTCGGCGGGCTCGACCTGCCGCACCGCGTCGTCACGGGCAGCATGCACACCGGGCTCGAGACCCTCGACGACGGCGGTGCGGCCCTCGGCGCGTACTACGCCGAGCGGATCCGCGGCGGCGCCGCACTCGTGATCACGGGCGGGCTCGCCGTGAGCCCGGAGGGATCGGGCGCCGACGACTTCAGCGTGCTCGGCGACCCGGCGAGCGACGCGCGGTTCGCCGCCGCGGTCGCCGCCGTGCACGCCGAGGGCGGGGCCATCGCCGCCCAGCTGTTCCACGCCGGTCGCTACGCCCTCCTCGACGGGGTGACGGATGCGGCGGGCCGGCAACTGCATCCGGTCGCCCCCTCGCCGCTCCCCTGGCGCAGCAAGGGCGCGCAGACACCGGTGGAGCTCGACGAGGAGGGCATCCGCCGGGTGATCGGCGAGTTCGGCGCCGCCGCCGCGCGCGCCGTCGAGCTCGGTTTCGACGCGGTCGAGGTGATGGCCAGCGAGGGCTATCTGATCAACCAGTTCTGCTCGCCGGTCACCAATCGGCGTGACGACGGCTGGGGTGGCGACGCCGCCCGCCGTCGGCGCTTCGCGGTCGAGGTGGTGCGCGCGGTGCGGTCGGGCGCCGGCTGGGACGTGCCGGTGATCGTGCGGATGTCGGGCGCCGATCTGGTGCCCGGATCGACGACGCCCGCCGAGACCGCCGAGCTGGCGCGCGCGCTGGTGCTCGCCGGGGCCGACGCGCTGAACGTCGGCATCGGGTGGCACGAGTCGGTCGTGCCGACCGTGCAGGCCGCGGTGCCGCACGGGGTGTGGCTGCGGTATGCGGAGGCGGTGGCGGAGGCCGTTATGCTGCCCGAGGGGCACGGTGAGGGCGGGGGCTCGGCCGGGGCTTCGGGCGGGGCCTCTGCCGCGGCGGGGGCCGGTGCTGCGTCTGGGGCCGACGCCGGCGCCGACCCGCGGTCGCATCCGGCGACGGCGGTCCCCGTGATCGCGAGCAACCGCCTCACCGACCTCCGTGACGTCGAGGACGTGCTCGCCGGCGGGCTGATCACCGCCGTCGCGCTGGCGAGGCCCTTCCTCGCCGACGCCGCGATCGTCGACCGCTCCCGCGAGGGTCGTCTGGATGCGGTCAACACCTGCATCGCCTGCAACCAGGCGTGCCTGGACCGGTCGTTCGTCAAGCAGCCGGTCTCGTGCCTGGTGAACCCGCGGGCCGGCAACGAGACGCGCTATCCGCTGACGCTCACCACGGCCCCGGCGCGCTACGCGGTCGTCGGCGCCGGACCCGCCGGACTCGTCGCGGCCACCGACCTCGCCGAGCGCGGGCACGCGGTCACCCTCTTCGAGGCGGGCCCGGCACTCGGCGGCCAGTTCACGCTGGCCGCGCGCATCCCGACCAAGGAGGACTACGCGCTGACCGTCGCCCACTACGCGTCTCGGCTCGAGGCGCTGGGCGCCCGGATCGAGCTCGGCCACGCCCCCGAGGCGGCCGAGCTCGCCGCCTTCGACGGGGTCGTGCTGGCGACCGGGGTTCGCCCGCGCGCCGCCGAGCTGCCAGGGGCCGAGCTGCCGCACGTGCTCGACTACGAGCGGGCGGTGCTCGAGGGGGTTCCGGCCGGTCGGGTGGCGATCATCGGCGGCGGCGGGATCGGGGTCGACCTGGCGAAGTTCCTGGTGCTCTCGCACGATCCGGCGGTGCGCGCCCGCGAGTTCGAGCGGCGCTTCGACCTCGACGGCCCGAGCACCTTCCTCGAATCGGATGCGCTGCCCCAGCGCACGCGGGTCAGGGCGTCGCAGGCGGCGGCCGGGGCCGGGCATCCCGTGTCGTTCGCGCCTCGACCGGGCAGCGACGTCACGATCCTCCGTCGCAGCGGCAAGTTCGGTGCCGGCATGGGCCTGACCTCGCGCTGGGTCGCGCTCGGCGAGCTGAAGGATGCGGGGGTGCGGATGCTCTCCGGGCTGGCCTACGAGCGGATCACCCCCGAGGGGGTCGAGGTGCGGATCCTCGAGGAGGGCGAGTCGGGGCCGGTGGAGCGGCGTGAGCTGATCCCGGCCGACGTCGTCGTGGTGTGCGCGGGGCAGGTCTCGCACGATCCGCTGAGCGAGGCGCTGACGGCGGCGGGCATCCGGTTCAAGCTGGTCGGGGGTGCGCTCGACGCTTCGGGCGTCGACGCCGTGCGGGCCACGCGCCAGGGGCTGGACGCGGCGCGGGCGCTGGCTCCCTGAGCGCGAGCGGCGGTGCGCCGGCCGCGGCGGCCCGGTGCGGCGAGTGCCGCGCGGCGGGGCGGTGTCGCGCGTGACCCGTGTCGGGGGTCGGGGGTAGCGTGTCGGCATGGCCAACTTGCTCCATCTCGACTCCTCCGCCGATCCCGTGCGGTCCCGATCACGGGCGATCGGGCGCCGCTTCAGTGAGGCGTGGCTCGCCGCTCACCCGGGCAACTCGGTGACGCATCGCGACCTGCACCGCGATCCGATCCCCCATCTCCCCGACGCCGCCCTGCACTGGCCGCCGCGCCTGCGCCCGGCCGACGCGAATCCCCCGGCCGACGCCGAGGCGCTGCAGGCATCGCTCATCGCCGAGCTGCTCGCCGCCGACGTGGTGCTGGTAGGGGCGCCGCTCTACAACTACTCGATGCCGTCGAGCCTGAAGGCGTGGATCGACTACATTCACGTGCCGGCCGTCACCGCGCCCTTCGACGTCGACACGCAGCCGATGGCGGGGCGACCCGCCGTGATCGTCTCGAGCCGGGGTGCGTCGTACGACGAGGGCTCGCCGACGGAGGGATGGGACCACGGGGTGCCGCCGCTGAAGCTCATCCTGGGCAGCGCGCTCGGGATGGACGTGGCGGTGCTGCAGACCAGCCTCACCCTGGCCGAAGACGTGCCGGCCCTCGCCGACCAGATCCCCCGGGGTCAGGCCGAGCTCACCGCGGCGCTCACCGAGGCCGCCGAGCTCGGTGCCCGCCTGGGCGCCGCGCAGCGCTGACCCCCGGCGCCACCGTCCGCATGGGCTGACCCACGCGGGCGCCTGTATCCGCGCGCTCAGGCCTACGCGAGCGAGACTTCCGCGGCGCTCATCTCCGCGGGCGCCGGCTCGTGGTCGTCGTGACCCGTTCAGCGTCATGGACGACTGCGAGCCGGGCGGTGTACTCCCCCGGGAGTACGCGGGTTCGCCCCGACGGAGGCACGCGCCCGCGCGGCAGTGGCGGTTAGCATCGACCCATGTCGTCCCGCAACCGCGATGCTCCCTCGGCCGCGGCCGACGGCGACCCGGCCGACGGCGACGAGCGCTCGACCGGGTGGAACGCGAGCAACCGCGAAGACCGCGCCGACGGGTGGGGCCGTGCGCCACGCGACCACCGCGGCCGTGAGCACGACCGGGACGAACGCCGACCCCGCACCGACGCCCAGGACCGGGACGGATCCGACGACCGCGCTGGGCTGGACCGGGAACGACGCGACGACCGGCCCACCGGGCGCGACCGGCATCGATACGACGGCAGCGGCGGCGGGCAGGCCCACGACGGGGGCAGCGCCGGGTGGGGGCGCGCGCCGCGCGACCGCCGCGGCCCGGAACGCGAGCCCGACGGGTACGGGCCGGACGGGTTCGGGCGCGGGGAGCCTCTCACCGCGGGGAGCGACGAGGGGTGGGTGGGGCCGCGGTTCCGGGTGTCGGGAGCGGTCGCGCTGTGGCTGCCGGTCGTCATCTCCTTCGTGGTGCAGGTGCCCGCGTCGCTGTTCGTCTGGCGCGCCCGCCACCTCGCGGGCTGGATCAGCGGCCTGCCCGCCGACGACGTCGCCCGCGTCGCCCTTGCCCTGGCCGGACCCCTGCTGCTGATCGGCGCCCGCCGGTTCCCCGGCCCGGTCGTTGCGGCGACCTCGGCCGCCGCGGGCGCCTATGTGATCGTCGTCTCCGGCGACTCGGCTCCGCCCTACATCGCCTTGGCCTTCGCCGTCGTCGGCGCGGTCGTGCGCGGGGCACGCGTGTGGGCCTGGATCTCCCTCGCCGCCGCCTGGGTCGCCACGATCACCGCCGGCCTCGTGCTCGGCGTCGACTGGCCGGCCGCCCTCGTCGTCGCGGTGACCCTCGCGCTCGTGCTGATGCTCGCCCTGGGCGAGAGCATCCGGACCCGTCGCCGCCGGTACGACGAACTGCGGCGACGGATCGCCCTGCGCCGGGCCGGCGAAGCGCAGGCCGAACGGGTGCGGATCGCCCGCGAGCTGCACGACGTGCTCGCCCACTCGCTCAGTCAGATCAACGTGCAGGCGGGCGTCGGGCTGCACCTGATCGACAGCGACCCCGCGGCGGCCGCGACGGCTCTGGCGAACATCAAGTCCAGCTCGAAGCAGGCGCTCGACGAGGTGCGCTCGGTGCTCGGCATCCTGCGGTCGGGGCCCGGATCCGAGACCGGTCGGGGTGGGGACGACGGCGCGCCGCTGGTTCCCGAGCCCGACCTCTCGCGGCTCCCGGCGCTCGTCGACACGGTACGGGCGCAGGGCCTGCAGGTCGCGCTCACCGATACGATCGACGCCGCGCGCACGCCCCGGCCGGTGCAGCTCGCGCTCTACCGCATCGTGCAGGAATCGCTGACCAACGTGCTGCGGCACGCCCGCGCGCACAGCGTCGAGGTGTCGCTCCGCGACGAGCCGGATGCGGTCACCGCGATGATCGTGGACGACGGTGCCGCCGCGTCGTCGCCCGGCCGCGACGGCACGTCCCCCCGCGACGGGCGCACCGCTCCTGCGGCGCGGGATGAGCATGACGATCGCGAGGAGCGCGGCGGGCGTGGCCTGCTCGGGATGCGAGAGCGCGCCGAGCTGCTCGGCGGCCGACTCGAGGCGGGGCCGGTCGCCGGCGGCGGGTTCCGCGTGCGTGCCGTCATCCCCCTGCCCTCGCGCACCGCACGCGACGCTCCGGGCACCGACCGCGATGACCGGGTCACCGCGCGGAACGAGCCGCGGGCGGCGCAGTACGCGCCGGGTGCCGCGCGGGACGCGCCGCCGGGGTCGCCGGACGGGCCGGACTCCGCACGGGACGAGCCGGGCACCGCACCAGTCGAGCCGCGCACCGCACGGGACGCTCCGGGCACCGACCGGGAGGAGAACCCGTGATCCGCGTCGCGATCGCCGACGACCAGCAGCTCATCCGAGGCGGGTTCCGGGCACTGCTCGCCTCCGAACCCGACATCGAGGTGATCGGCGAGGCCGGGACCGGCACCGAGGCCGTCGACCTCGTGCGGGCAGAGCATCCCGACGTCATCCTGATGGACATCCGGATGCCCGACGGCGACGGACTCTGGGCCACCGAGCGGATCACCGCCGACCCCGGGCTCGCGGCCACCCGCATCGTCGTCGTCACGACCTTCGAACTCGACGAGTACGTGGGCCGCGCGATCCGGGCCGGGGCGTCGGGGTTCCTGGTCAAGGACACCGAGCCGGTCGAGCTGATCCGCGCGGTGCGGGTCGTCGCCGGCGGCGATGCCCTGCTGAGCCCCGGCGTCACGCGGCGGCTGCTCGAACGCGTCTCGCACGACCTGACCGACGCGCCGGACACGGGTGCGCTCGAGGTGCTCACCGTGCGCGAGCGCGAGGTGCTGGCACTGGTCGGCGCCGGGCTCACCAACGAGGAGATCGCCTCGCGCCTGTTCCTCAGCCCGCTCACCTCGAAGACACACGTGTCGCGGATCATGACCAAGCTCGGCGCCCGCGACCGGGTGCAGCTCGTGATCACGGCCTACCGCACCGGCCTGATCGTGCCGGGGCGCGATCCGGCCTGAGGCTGCTCCCCCGGGTGTACGACGGATGCCGCCCACTGGCGGATTCGCCGGCGGCGGGCGCTGACGAAGCTGGTGTCAGTGGTTCCGCCGGAGCCCGAGAGAGTAAGGACAGATCGTGTTCGCAACCGCCGTCACCGCCATCAGCACCGCCGCCTCGCCGGCCGTCCTCGCCCACCCCGGAGGCTGGGGCTGGGGTGGCGGTCCGGGCTGGCTGTTCCTCCTGATCCCGCTGTTCTGGGTCGCCCTGATCGCCGTGCTGTTCGCCACCGTCGGGCGACGCTGGCGCCGTGCCGCCTGGGCGAACCGGATGGGAGCGGACCAGGCCGGTCGCCGTGCCGAGGCCACGCTGGCCGAGCGCTTCGCCCAGGGCGACATCGACGAGGTGGAGTACCGCGCCCGCCTCGAGGTGCTGCGGGCGAACAACCCGACGCCGCAG
This sequence comes from Herbiconiux sp. 320_LB, assembly GCF_059691755.1. Taxonomy (NCBI): domain Bacteria; kingdom Bacillati; phylum Actinomycetota; class Actinomycetes; order Micrococcales; family Microbacteriaceae; genus Herbiconiux; species Herbiconiux sp. 320_LB. The sequence goes on from NZ_JCAWAD010000003.1 coordinate 403,862, forward strand.
TACCCCGGCCGCTAGCCGCCGAGGCGGCGGGTCGGGTCGTCGCGGTGGTGGGCGGGCGGCGGTGGGCGGGCGGAGTCTGGCGCTCGGAGTCGGGCGCGCAGCGTCGGGTTCCGGCCATTCCGCCTCGAGAAACCGACGCATCAGCTCTTCGGGATCCGGCCGAGCCGGCCGACGGGGATGATGGTGCGATGGACCTCGATCCCTCGCTCCCCACCACGGCGGCCGCCCGCGCCGCCCTCGCGGTGGCCACCCGGTACCACTCGCGGGCGATGCTCGACCACTGCATCCGGTCGTACCGCTGGGCGGCCGAGCTGGGTCGGCTCCGCGGCTATGCGGTCGACGACGAGCTGCTCTTCGTCGCCGCCCTGCTGCACGACATCGGGCTGACCCCGGAGTTCGACAACGTGACGCTCGCCTTCGAGCACGCCGGCGGCCACGTCGCCCGGGTCTTCGCCGCCGGCGCGGGCTGGACCGCCGAGCGCGGCGACCGCGCCGGCGAGATCATCGTGCGGCACATGGAGGACGACGTCGACCCGGCCGCCGACGCCGAGGGGTACCTGCTCTGCGTCGCGACGGGCCTGGACATCTCGGGTCGCAACGCCGGGTGGTGGCCCGAGGAGCTGCGCCGCGAGGTCATCGCGCGCTACCCCCGCGGCGACCTGGCCGAGGAGTTCATCGGCTGCCTGACCGCGCAAGCGGAGCGGAAGCCGTCGAGCAGCGCCGCGGCCGCGGTCGCGAGCGGCATCGCGGGGCGCATGGCGGCCAATCCCCTCGAGGCGCTCTAGCCTCGGCCGAACAGGCGGCGGATCGCCCGGCCGAGCATCGAGCCCGTGCGCGCCGCCTCCGCTCGCCCCGCCGCCGCGGGGACGCGACCCGGCGCATCCGCGGTCCAGCCGAAGCGTTCGACGAGCCGATCGGCGACCACCCGGAACCGGCGGGCGTCGAGCGCGACCGCCTCGCGCCGCATGCCCTCGGGATGCACGCGGAAGACCCGCTCGAGCCGCACCCAGCTGGGGCGGCCGGCCGCATCCCATCGCCCGCTGCCGATACCCACGTCGTAGCTGTCGTCGTGGGGCTTCGAGGTGAGCGCCACGGCGAGCACCGTGCCGCCCGAAGTGCCGCGCCCGCCCGACGCCCGGCGATTCGCCCGGCCGTTCGACCCCCCGTCGGCCTCGCGGGCCACGACGAGCACCGGCCTGTCCTTGCCCCGACCGTCGGCCTCCTGGTAGGGCACCCAGGTCCAGACGATCTCGCCCGGGTCGGCACTGCCGTCGGTGACCGGGTTGTAGCGGATGCGCACGGGCCCGACCCGCGCCGGATCGACCTCGGTCGTGGCCGCCGGACCGAATCGCCCGGGGCTCGGCTGCTCGGCCCGCGTCGTCATGCGCCCGACCCTAACAGGGGCGGGCCAGTCGCGGATGACCGCCGAGTCCTCCGCGGCGACCCGGAGAGCGACAGCGACAGCGACCACGACCGCGACACCGTCCAGAGCAGCGACAGGGACCGGGCGAGCCAATCGCGAATCACCGCCGCGTCCTCCGGGACAGGGCGCGGGGCGCGGTTAGATTCGGTGCGGGACTCGCGCCGCCCCGGCGTGATCCGAAGCACGAGGATCCATGAACCGTCCGTTCCGCGCCCCCGCCGCCACCGCGCTCCCGAAGGCCCGCCGACACGTGCGCAGCGCCGCCCCCAGCGTCGCCCGCAGCACCGCCCGCAGCACCGCCCCCAGCGCCAGCCGCAGCGCCGCCCGCCGCGCCGCCCGCAACCTGCCGGCGCGACTCCACGCCGCCGCCAGCACGCTGCTCGTCGTCTCACTCACGGTCGGCGCCACGGTGCTCGGTGCGCCCGCCGCCCACGCCGCCGACTACCCGAGCTGGGACGACGTGCTCGCCGCCCGCTCGAGCGAGTCGGCGAAGCAGGACGAGGTCGCGAAGATCCAGAACCTGATCTCCGACCTGCAGGTGAAGGCCGACGAGGCCCAGGCCCTGGTGGCGCAGCGCTCGGACGAGAACGACGCGGCCGAGGCCGCCCTCGCGGCCGGGCAGCAGAAGGCCGACACCCTCGCAGCCCAGGCGGCGAGCGCCGCGACCGAGGCCGAGACCTCGAAGAAGCGCGCGGCCCTCGTCGCCGCGCAGTTCGCGCGGAGCGGCGGGCAGGACCTCACCTCGCTGCTGCTCACCAGCTCGTCCCAGCAGGCCGACGACCTGCTCGCCCAGCTCAGCTCGGCCGGTCAGCTGACCCAGGCGGTCAACGGCGTCTACGCCAAGGCCGACCAGGACAGCAATGCAGCCAAATCCCTCGCCGAGCAGGCGGACGTGGCGAAGCAGCAGCTCTCCGGCCTCGCCGACGCCGCCCAAGCCGCCCTCGAGCAGGCTGCGGCCGCGCAGCAGGCGATGATCGCCGCGCTGCAGGAGCAGAGCGCCCACCAGGCCGAACTGCAGGCGCAGCTGACGAGCCTGCAGCAGAACCTCGCGACCACCGAGGAGCAGTACCAGGCCGGAGTCGCCGCCGCCGCTGCTGCAGCCGCGGCGGCCGCAGCCGCCGCCGCTGCTGCAGCCGCCGAGGCTGCCGCCGCTGCCGGCGGGGGCGGCCAGGTCGTCGGCCCCGTCTCCTCGGACAAGCAGGCCCTGGCCCAGGAGCTCATGGGCTACGTCGCCTCGGGCCAGTTCCACGGCTCGACCCCCGACCACATCTTCGAGATCGCCTGGATCGCCCAGGGCAAGGAGGTCGCGAACTGCGGCATCGACACGGTCATCCTGCAGGCGATGGTGGCCGCCGTGCGCGCCTTCGGCAGCGCCGGCGTGAGCGACATCAGCCGCCGCTGCACCGGCCAGATCGAGGGTGCGGGCACGGCCTCGGCCCACTACCGGCAGGGCGGCGGCCACGCGGTCGACTTCACCTCGGTCGGTGGCGTGCGCACCACCGGCGCCAACGGGGCCTCGCTCGACCTGATCTCGGTGCTCGACCCGATGATGCCGAACGGATCGCGGGTCGGCCAGTCGCAGTGCCGTCGCGCGGCCGGCAACGAGCCCGACTTCATCAACTTCGTCGACTTCGAGGACACCTGCAACCACCTGCACATCGACGATTTCTGATCGGATGCGCGGATTGGTCCGCCCCTACCCCTTCTCTGTAGTGTGACTCGTCGCTAGTGTCTCTAACTAGTTGACGTTCTACCGACACGACGGACTACCGGAATGTCGCACTCGGTCGAGGAGGGGGTACCAGGGTGGATCGCACGTCGTCGAGCACCTTCGACCCGCGCCTCGCCGAGGTCGCGGTGGTGTCGCGCGAGAAGCGCGGCTGGTTCCTCCGCATCCATCGTTTCACCGGCGAGACGCTGATGACGATGCCCCTGCACGTGCAGGGCGACTTCCGGGCCGTGCACCGACTGGTTGAGCACGTGCTGGCCTCGCGGATGCTCGGGGCCGCGCCGGTCGAGGACTGGATGCGGGCCGGCGACCACTGGTCGTCCGTCATCCGCTCCGAGTCGCTCGCGAACGGCAGCCAGAACGTCCTCATCTGACCCGGCGGTTCGTGCATAATGTGCAGAGTCGACAGTTGACGATGTAGCTCAACCGCGACCGGATCTCGGGGGATTCATGCGCAAGCTGCTCGCTGCCGTCACCACGCTCGCACTCACGACGGCCCTTGCCCTCGCGGCCCCGCTCGCCGCGAGCGCCGATACGGCACACGCCGACCCGATCATGACGCACCAGATGATCGGCTCGCTCGACTACGTGAACTTCGTGCCCGGCGAAGGCCTCATCGCGGTCGGCTGGGCGGTCAACACCCTCTCACCCGCCACACCCGTCTACATGTCGATCAAGGGTCAGTACCCGGACGGGCACTCGGGCGACCTCGGTCAGGGCAACGCCGCCTTCGACCGCCCCGACGTCGCGGCCGCCGTCCCCGGAGCCGGCGCTGCCCACGGTTTCCGCATCAGCCTCGGCGGCTACCCACCGGCCGGTCTCTACTCGATCTGCGCCTACGCGTGGTCAGAGGCGGTCGGCTGCTCCTTCGTCACGATGCCCGCGGAGACCGTGACCGGGCAGTTGGAGTCCGTGACGCTCGGCACGGGCTACTCCGGTGGCACGGCGCTGATCCTTCGCGGCTGGACGTCGGATTCCTATCAGGCGAACGGGGAGGCTCGCACGAACATCTCCTACGTCGTCGGTACGTCGAACGGAGCCGTGGCGGGCTCCGGATCCAGTCGGTCCGACCGTCCCGATGTCAGAGCGGCGCATCCTTCCCTCACCGGCGTGGCGGGATTCCAGGAGCCCTTCGACATCAGTGGACCCGGCGACCACCGGGTCTGCGCCACGGCAGCCGACCTCCGCGGAAACCCGTCGGCCATCCTGGGGTGCCTCGACGTCACCGTCCCGGCCTTCCTGGGTGGTCCGCCGACCGTCAGCGGGCAAGCGACCGTCGGCGGTACGGTCACCGCGACCGCACCCACCTGGAGCCCGACACCGGAATCCGACCAGTTCGCCTGGAACCGGTACGACCCGGATGCGGGATTCGTCGCCGTGACGTCCAGTCGCACCTACTCCCCCGGCCTGGCCGACGTCGGTCACTACCTCACCTTCACCGAGAACGTGTCCAAGCAGGGCGTCTTCCCGACGAACATCAGGATCGATGCCGGGCCCGTGACCATCCCCGGGGTCACCACCTCGCGGATCGGCGGGGCGGATCGGTACGAGATGGCCGTCGCCAACTCACAAGCGCAGTTCCCGGACGCGACGGCGGGCGCGCCCGTCGTGTACGTCGCCTCGGGCGAGAAGTTCCCCGACGCCCTGGCCGCCGGCCCGGCCGCCGCGAAGGAGCACGGCGCGCTGCTGCTGACCTTCGCCGACCACCTGCCGGACTCCGTGCGCGCCGAGATCACGCGGCTGCATCCGGCATCCATCGTCGTCGCCGGCGGCCCGGCGACCGTCTCCGACGCGGTGCTCGCCGACCTGGCCACCCTCGCCCCGGCCTCGAGGATCGACGGCGCCGACCGCTACGCCGTCTCGCGCAACCTGATCGCCCACGCCTTCCCGCAGGGTGCCCCGAGCGTCTACCTGGTCACCGGCGCGAACTACGCCGACGCCCTCTCGGCCGGTGCCGCGGCCGCCTCGGTCGGCGCCCCCGTGCTGCTGACCGACGGTGGGGCGGGCGCCGCCGACGACGCCACCCGGGCCGCGCTCACCGCGGCCGGCACGACCGCGGTCACCGTCGTCGGCGGCACCGCATCCGTCTCCCCCGGTGTCGCCGGATCGCTCGGGACCGGCATCGCCGTGAACCGCCTCTCCGGGCCCGACCGCTACACCGGCACGGTCGTGCTGAACCGCGCGAGCTTCTCGTCGGCGGGCACGGTCTACCTCGCGACCGGCCTGAACTTCCCGGACGGCCTGACCGGTGGAGTGCACGCGGGCGCCGACCACGCGTCCCTCTACCTCGTGAACGGCACCTGCGTGCCGCAGGACGTGCTCGCCGACATCGTGTCGCTGCACGCCTCGAAGGTCGTCCTCCTCGGCGGCCCCGCCTCGCTGAACCAGGACGTGCAGAACCTCTACGCCTGCTCGTAGAGGGGTATCCCAGCGCGACTCCTGGTTCGTGCATAATGTGCAGAGTCGACAGTTGACGATGTAGCTCAGCCGCGACCGGATCTCGGGGGATTCATGCGCAGGCTGCTCGCTGCCGTCACCACGCTCGCACTCACGACGGCCCTGGCCCTCGCGGCCCCGCTCGCGGGCCCGACGGATGCCGCCCACGCCGAACCGACGGTGGTCGGGGCACTCGACTCCGTGACCTTCATTCGGGGCGAGGGGTTGGTCGCGGTCGGCTGGGCCATCGACACCCGCTTCCCGACCGAGGCCGCGTACATGTCGATAAAGGGGCGGTATCCGGACGGGCACTCGGGCGACCTCGGATGGGGATACGCCACCTACGACCGCCCCGACGTCGCCGCCGCCGTCCCCGGCGCGGGCCCGAAGCATGGCTTTCGCGTGAACCTCGGCTCCGGACCGTCCGGTCTTTACTCGGTCTGCGCCTACGTCGGTTCCGGATCCGTCGGCTGCAGCTTCGCGACGGTGCCGACGGAAAACCTCACCGGCCAACTGGAGTCACTCTCGACCGACTCGTCCGGTGGCCGGCTCGCGCTGCGGGTGAAGGGGTGGACCTCCGACTCGTGGCTGCCGGAGGGCGCGCAGCCGTCGACCGTGACCTACAACATCCTTTATGTCGGCAACGGGCCGACCACCGGCATCGGCTCCTCGGTCACCGGGCAGAGCGACGTCGATCGCCCCGACATCCGAGCCGCGCACCCCGGGCTGACCGGCGTGGCCGGCTTCGACGAACTGATCCCGATCTCCCAGTGGGGGTCGTATCGCGTCTGCGCCGTGCTGTCACCCTGGGGGCAGAACAGCGGCGCGGGCCCGGCCGTGCTGGGCTGTGCGGACGTCGCGGTCACCACCGTCCAGCCCGTCGGCCAGATCCAGGTCACCGGTGACGACGTCGTCGGGGGGATGCTCACCGCCTCGCAGATCACCTGGAACCCCGAGCCCTCCTCACTGACGGCCGCGTGGTACCGAGACGGCATACAGCTCACTCCGAACGGCACGCGGACCTACTCCCCGACGGTCGCGGACGTGGGGCGGCTGCTCCAGTTCATGGAGACAGCCTCGGCTCCGGGCCACCTGGACGGGTGGACCGCGGGTTCAGCAGGCATGGTGACCATGCCCGGGGTCAAGACGACCCGGATCGGTGGAGCCGACCGCTACGAGATGGCGGTCGCCAACTCGCAGAAGCAGTTCCCCGACTCGGCGGCGGGTGCGCCCGTGGTCTACGTCGCCTCCGGCATGACCTTCCCTGACGCCCTCGCGGCCGGGCCGGCCGCCGCGAAGGAGCACGGTGCGCTGCTGCTCACCTTTGCCGACCACCTGCCGGATTCGGTGCGAGCAGAGATCGTCCGGCTCCACCCGTCCTCGATCGTCGTGGCAGGCGGACCGGCGACGATCGCGGAATCGGTGCTCGCCGACCTGAACACGCTGGCGCCGACTCAGCGGGTCGGCGGAGCGGACCGCTACGAGGTCTCGCGCAACCTCATCACGCGAGCGTTCCCGTCGGGTACGCCGTCGGTGTATCTCGTGACCGGCCAGACCTACGCGGATGCGCTGTCGGCCGGCGCGGCGGCGGCTTCGAACGGCGCCCCGGTGCTGCTCACGGACGGCTCGGCAGCCGCCGCCGACGATGCCACTCGGGCACTGTTGACGACCGAAGGGACGACCACGGTGACGGTGGTGGGCGGACCCGCCTCGGTTTCACAGGGGGTGGCATCCACTCTCGGTGCCGGTGTCTCCGTGAACCGGCTCGCGGGGCCGGACCGCTACACCGGCACGGTCGTCCTGAACCGAGCGACGTTCGCGGCATCTGACACGGTGTACCTGGCTACGGGAGCGAACTTCCCCGATGGACTCACCGGCGGGGTGCATGCGGGCGCGGACCACGCCCCGCTCTACCTCGTGAACACCTACTGCGTCCCCCAGGACGTCCTCGCCGACATCCTTTCGCTGCACGCCACGAAAGTCGTCCTCTTGGGCGGTGAGGCGTCTCTCTCGTCCAACCTCCGCACCCTCTACGCCTGCTCGTAGGAGACGGCAGCGCGCCGGGGGCGCTACCGTTGACGCATGGCCTCCACCCCCGAAACCACCACCGACGACGCCGCCACGAGCGAGCCGGAGTCCGCACCGACCCTCACCTTCGCCGACCTCGGTCTGAACGACCGCGTCCTCAAGGCCCTGAAGGACGTCGGGTACGAGACCCCGTCCGCCATCCAGGCCGCCACCATCCCCCCGCTGCTGGAGGGGCGCGACGTGCTCGGCACCGCCCAGACCGGCACCGGCAAGACCGCCGCCTTCGCACTGCCGATCCTGGATCGCCTCGACCTCGCCCAGAAGACCCCGCAGGCCCTCGTGCTCGCGCCGACCCGCGAGCTCGCGCTGCAGGTCTGCGAGGCCTTCGAGAAGTACGCCTCGCACCTGAAGGGCGTGCACGTGCTGCCCGTCTACGGCGGACAGGGCTACGGGGTGCAGCTGTCGGCCCTGCGTCGCGGCGTGCACATCGTCGTCGGCACGCCCGGCCGCATCATGGACCACCTCGACAAGGGCACCCTCGACCTCTCCGAGCTCAAGTACCTCGTGCTCGACGAGGCCGACGAGATGCTCAAGATGGGCTTCGCGGAGGACGTGGAGACGATCCTCGCCGACACCCCGGAGGACAAACAGGTCGCGCTGTTCTCGGCGACGATGCCGGCGCAGATCCGCCGCATCTCGCAGAAGTACCTGCACGACCCCGAGGAGATCACGGTCAAGACCAAGACCACGACCTCGGCGACGATCACCCAGCGCTACCTCGTGGTGTCGTACCCGCAGAAGGTCGACGCCCTCACGCGCATCCTCGAGGTCGAGAACTTCGAGGGCATGATCGTGTTCACCCGCACCAAGAACGAGACCGAGACGCTCGCCGAGAAGCTCCGCGCCCGCGGCTACGCCGCCGCCGCCATCAACGGCGACGTCGCGCAGGTGCAGCGCGAGCGCACGGTCAACCAGCTGAAGTCGGGCAAGCTCGACATCCTCGTCGCCACCGATGTCGCCGCCCGCGGGCTCGACGTCGAGCGGATCAGCCACGTCGTCAACTTCGACCTGCCGATCGACACCGAGTCGTACGTGCACCGCATCGGCCGCACCGGCCGAGCCGGTCGCACCGGCGACGCGATCAGCTTCGTGACCCCGCGTGAACGACGGATGCTCAGCGCCATCGAGCGCGCCACCCGCCAGCCGCTCACCGAGATGCGCCTGCCGAGCGTCGACGACGTCAACGCCACCCGCCTCACCCGCTTCGACGACGCGATCACGGCGGCCCTGGCCCAGCCGGAGCAGATCCAGCAGTTCCGCGACATCATCGGGCACTTCGTCGAGCACCACGACGTGCCCGAGGCCGACGTGGCCGCAGCCCTCGCCGTCGTGGCGCAGGGCGAGACCCCGCTGCTGCTCTCGGCGGAGAGTGAGCAGCGCGCGGCCCGCTTCGAGCGCGACCGCGCCGACCGCGCCGACCGCGGCGACCGGCCTGACCGCGACCGTGGGGACCGGGGCGATCGCGGCGACCGGCCCGAGCGCCGCTCGCGACCGTCCAGCGGCCCGATGACGACCTACCGCATCGCGGTCGGCAAACGCCAGCGCGTCGAGCCCCGGCAGATCGTCGGCGCGCTCGCGAACGAGGGCGGGCTCAGCCGCGAGGACTTCGGGGCGATCCAGATCCGCCCCGACTTCTCGCTGGTCGAGCTGCCCGCGAACCTCCCGGGCGCGACCCTGAACAAGCTGAAGGACACGCGGATCAGCGGCAAGCTGATCGAACTGCGTCCCGACCGCGGCGGCAGCTCTGCCAAGCGGGAGGAGCGCGGCCCGCGCAGCTACCGCGATCGGGACTGATCCTCTCCCCTACACTGGACGAATAGCCCGTCCTGGGGAAGAACAATGAACCGTCGCCGTCTGATCTCGGCTGCCGCCGTGCTGCTGCTCACCGCGGGAGGGGTGGCCGCCGGGATCGCTCCGGCGGACGCCGCGCCCACCCCCGGGGTGAACCTCGCCTTCTTCGCGGCCGCGGTCGTGCCGGCCGACGCCGGCGGCACCACCGGATCGAGCCGCGAGACGCTGGCGGCCACCGGAGCCACGCCCACCGGCCCGGCCGCGCCGCTGGCCGCCCTCGGCCTGTTCGCCGGAGCCGCGCTCCTCGTCCTCGCCCGCCGTCGCCGCCGCGCCTGAGCGCTTGCGGGTCCGGTTCACCCGGGACACGATCGGAGCATGGCGTGGATCGGGACCTCGGGCTGGAGCTACGATCACTGGAACGGTGTGCTCTACCCGCCCGGCACGAGCTCGGCGAAGCGCCTGGACGTCTACACGGCGCACTTCGACACCGTCGAGCTGAACGGCAGCTTCTACCACTGGCCGCGTGAGGCCGCCTTCGCCTCGTGGCACGAGCGGCTGCCCGCCGGCTTCCGGATGGCCGTGAAGGCGCCGCGGGGGCTCACCCACGCGCGGCGCCTGCGCGATCCGGATGTCTGGATCGAGCGGATCGCCGAGGCCTGGGAGGCGCTCGGCCGCAACCGGGCCGTGCTGCTGGTGCAGCTCCGCCCGGACGACGAGCGGCGCGACGAGGAGGACGACGCGCGCCTCGAGCATTTCCTCGCCCGGATCCCCCGCGACATCCGGGTGACCGTCGAGTTCCGGCACGACAGCTGGCTCGACGACCGCGTCTTCGACATCCTCGAACGCCACCGCGCCGCCTACTGCGTGATGAGCGGGGCGGGCCTGCCCTGCGTGCTCCGCGCCACCACCGACTTCGTCTATCTCCGGATGCACGGGCCCGACCACGAGCACCTGTACGCGGGATCGTACTCCGACGACGATCTCCGCTGGTGGGGCGACCGCATCCGCGAGTGGGAGGGGCAGGACCGCGAGGTCTACGTCTACTTCAACAACGACGGCGAAGGGCACGCGGTGCGGAACGCCGACACGCTCCGCGCGATTCTCGGCTGAGGCTTCGCCGGGGAGCGGGCCGCCAGGGGTTGCGCGATCGCAGCGAGGTCGTAGCGTCGGGCCCATGGCCATACAGAGCGGTAACGACGAGAACACGGTGGAGAAGGATGTCTCCTACAGCCCCGGAAGCGGGCGCGAGACGGAGGAGGCGCAGGAGGATCCGGGCGGTTCCGCGCACTTCGACGACCCCGAGATCGACGCCTCGAAGGTGACGACGCTGCCCGGCGAGGGCGGCCCGGACGACGTGGGCGAGATCGACGTCGACGAGGAGGCCATCCGCGAGGACATCGCGAAGCGCGCCAAGGGCTGAGTCAACGGTCCGGTCGGGCAGCGCAGCGACCCGACGGACGCCAGCCAGACCGGAAGGCCCCACGCCTTCCGGTCCGGCCGGTCCCTGTGTCGAGGGGACGAGCAGGTGCACCACGGTGAGGGATGTCGACCACGGCGCCCCTGCTCCCCCGCACGTCACATGACGATCGCGTCGCCGCGACCGGATGCGCCGTACCCCCGGTATTCGGAGGGGACGGCGCATCCGGATTGGTCGCGGCCGACACGGCCGACACGGCCGGCCGGTTCAGCAGGGCTGCCGAACCGACCGACCGTCGATCAGCTCAGTCGGCGACGGCGGATCACCAGCAGCGCGAGGCCACCGGCCAGGAGCAGCGCCAGACCCGAGACGCCCGCGATGAGCGGGGCCGCACCGGTCTGGGCGAGCGCTCCGCGGTTGCCGGTCGGGACGATCGCGGCCGGGTTGCCGCCGGCCGGAGTCGTCACCGGAGGGGTGGTCGCCGGAGGGGTGGTCGGCGGCACCACGGCGGGGGTCGCGACCGTGAAGGTCACCAGCGTGCTCGGGTCCGAGACGCTCGCCGGGACCGCTCCGCCCTCGCTCGCGTCGCGCGAGGCGACGGCGATCGCGCCGTGGAGGCCCGGGTCGAGCGCGGCCAGCACCGAGAAGGTGCCGTCGGCGCCGGCGACCACGCTGTACGCGACGATGCCGTCGGCGATGACCACGGGGGTCGTCGGAACGGCCTCGGCCTGCAGACGGGCCGCGTCACCGGTGGCGTCGCCGGCGGCGAGCGCGTCGGCGTCGCCGACCGCGATGGTCACGGTGTCACCCGCGGTCGCGGTGCCGGAGATGGTCACGGGGCTCAGCACCGTCGCACCCTCCATCGGCATGGTGATGACGGGGGTGTCGGCGACGCAGTTGACGCCCTCGGTGGCGGTGGCGAGCGTGACGGGTGCCCCCGAGGCGTCGACCGAGCGGATGGTGGCCACCAACGGGGTGTCCTCGCTCAACGACCAGGCCCTGGTCCGGGTCTCCCCCGCAGCCACCACGCCGCTCTCGACCGACGTGTCGCCGGCGATGAACTCGTAGTCGGCCGGTCCCACGCCCTTGGAGTTGTCCAGGGTGAACGAGAAGCCGGGGCTCGGCGGGATGATGCCGCCGGTCGGGAAGACGCAGCTCGCGTCGGCGATCGTGGCGACCGCGGCGGGGCTGTAGTTCGGCACGCAGTTCACGCTCTGCAGCGAGCCGCCGATCAGGCCGCCGCCCTCGGACGTGTCGAAGACCTGGATGGTGGTGTCGGAGTCCTCCGGCAGCGGGATCGTGCGGCGAACGCTCTGCCCCGACTGGACCGTGCCGTTCTCGTAGGTGTCGCTGAAGTTCAGCACGATCCGGTAGTTCAGCACCGTGCCGGCCTCGTCGGCGGCATTGCTGATGGTCAGATCCGCGCCGTCGACGGTGGGGATCAACGTGCCCCCGGTCGGGATGTCGCAGTTCTGGGTTCCGAACGTCACCGTCGCGGGCAGCGCCTGTGCGGCCCCGGCGGTGACGGCGATGCCGGCGGATGCGAGTGCCGCGACCGCCAGAATCGAGAGTGAGCGGGTGAGCAGTTTTCTCATTGCGTGTCTGTCTCCTAGGGAATGCAGGAGGGCGCGCGACCGATCGATCCGACCGGATGGTGAGCCCCGTTGCGTCGTTTCCCTCCAGCTGAGACAGCTGCGACTCTCTGAAGGTACCCTGAACCGCGCTCCCCGCCTAGAGTCTGCTGTCAGCGCACCTCAGCGCACCTCAGCGCACCTCAGCGACCCTCGGCGAGGTAGGCCAGCCTCCGGAGCGTCTCGACGTTGCGGATGTGCAGCGGCAGGTCCATCACCGGACCGGGGATGAGCGTGCCGGGGCCCTTCACGGCGTACTCGTCGATCCGCACCACGCAGCCGGCACCCCGCGGCTTCACCCGGATGTCGACGTCGGCCTCGCCGAGCGGCCACCCCGCGGGCCGCATCAGCATCCGGTGCGGCGGGTCCCAGACGAGCACCGTCGTGCTGTCGTCGATCACCGCGGGCCACACGCCGAAGGAGTGGTGGAGCTCGCTGCCGACGGCCGGCCACGCGTCGTCGACCGCGCGCATCCGTGACGCCCCGACCACCCAGGCCGGGAACAGCCACCCGTCGGCGAGGACTTCGAAGACCTTCTCCGGCGGGCAGGAGAACAGGCGGACGTTGGTCGACATGGCGACTCCGATCTAGGAGAGGGACGGGGACAGGTCGGGCGGGTCGTCGATGCCGAAGACGGCGGCGAGCGCACGACGGGCCGCGTACCAGCCGGCCAGGCCGTGCACGCCCGGGCCGGGCGGCGTCGAGGAGGAGCAGAGGTAGACGCCCTCGACCGGCGTCGCCCAGGGGTTCAGCGAGAGCGTCGGGCGCGCGGCGAGCTGCCAGAGGCTCGCGGCCCCCGCGGCGATGTCGCCGCCGATGTAGTTCGGATCGTAGTTCTCGAGGTCTTTCGCGGTGCGCGAGCTCGAGGCGAGCACGAGGTCGCGGAAGCCGGGGGCGAAGCGCTCGAGCTGGCGCGTGATCGCCTCGGTCTGATCGATGTCCGAGTCGCGCGGCACGTGCGTGTAGGCCCAGAGCACCTGCGATCCCTCGGGCGCCCGGCTGCCGTCCACGATCGAGGGCTGAGCGACGAGCACGTAGGGGTCGTCGGAGTGGCGACCGGCGGCGACCGACCGTTCGGCGGCGGCGATCTCGGCGCGCGTGCCGCCGACGTGCACCGTGCCGGCGCTCCGCAGCAGCTCGTTCTGCCACGGCACCGGCCCGCTCAGGGCGAAGTCGACCTTCGAGGCGGCGTTGCCGTACCGGAACCGGCCGAGGGCGGCGCGGTAGCGGGCGGGCAGCCGGTCGCCGGCGATGCGCACGAGGTTCTTCGGCGCGACATCCATCAGCACCGCCTTCGCCGGTCGCACCTGGTCGAGGTCGCTGATCTCGGCATCCGTCTGGATCTCGCCCCCGTGGGCGACGAGGTCGGCGGCGAGCGCGTCGACGATCGCCTGGCTGCCGCCGATCGGCACCGGCCAGCCTCGGCCGTGGGCGTAGGCGCCGAGCGAGAGGGCGGCACCGGCCGTCGAGAGGCTCGGCATGGTGCGGATGCTGTGGGCGGCGACCCCGGTCAGCATCGCCGGGGCGACCTCGTCGCGGAACCGCAGGTTCCACAGCGGCGACCCCTGTTCGAGCGATCGGAGCCCGAACAGCGCCGCGGTGACCGGATGCGCGGGGATGCGCAGGAGCGGCGAGCCGGCGAACTGGGCCACCCGGTCGGCCCGCTCGGCGAGCGGACCCATCAGGTCGCGCCACGCCTGGCCGTCGATGCCCAGGTGGTCGGCCGTGCGCTCGAGGTCGCGGAAGGCGATCCCGGCGCGGCCGCCGTCGAGCGGATGCCCGTAGGAGATCTCCGGCACCACCAGGTCGATCCGCTCGGCCAGCCCGAACCGGCGGAAGAAGCCGGAGGCCAGGGCCATCGGGTGCACGGCCGAGCAGATGTCGTGGTGGAACCCGGGCAGCGTCAGTTCGGCGGTGCGGGCGCCGCCGCCGATCGTGGGGTTGCGCTCGTACACGCGCACCGAGAGCCCGGCGCGCGCCATCGTGACCGCCGCGGCGAGCCCGTTCGGGCCCGCGCCGACGACCGCGACGTCGACCGCCTGCCCGGTCACCCGATCAGCCCTTCTTGCCGCGGACCACCAGGGCCGCCGCTCCGAGGGCCGCGGCCCCGCCGGCGGCCGCCGCGGCGTTGAGCGGGCGGCGGTGCCGCAGGTACCAGGTCTGCAGCGAGCGCGTCTTGGCCGAGTCGCTGAAGATGCCGCGCGCGCCCTGGTCGCCCGGCACGGGCTCGTAGAGGTTGTCGGGCAGCATCGGCTCGCTCTTGTCGGGGGCCTGCTGGCCGTCGTACCCGGTGCGGGCCAGGTACCAGTCGAGGAACCCGGCGACGAAGCGGTTGCCGATGACGGTCTTGGCCGTCGGCAGGCCGACCCAGGTGCGGCGACGAGGATGCTCCGCCACGTAGGCGACGACCCGCGCCGCGACCTCGGGCTCGAAGATGACGTCCATCGGCCGCGGGTGGTCGGGCAGGGCGGACTTGACCCAATTGAACTGCACGGTGTTCATGGCGGGCATGTCGACCGTCGAGATGCGCACGGGGCTCTTCCGGTGGATCAGCTCGGTGGTCACCGACTCGGTGAAGCCCTGCACGGCGTGCTTCGCGCCGCAGTAGGCGGCCTGGAGCGGGATGCCGCGGTGGGCCAGTGCGGAGCCGATCTGGATGACGTGCCCGCGTTCCCGCGGCACCATGCGGCTGAGGGCCGCGCGGGTGCCGTTGACGAAGCCGAAGTAGTTGACGGCGGTCGCCCGCTCGAAGTCGTCCGGATCGGTCTCGAGGAACTCGGCGAAGGCCCCGACCATGGCGTCGTTGACCCAGAGGTCGATCGGCCCGAGCTCGGCCTCGATGCGGGTCGCCGCCGCCTCGACGGCCTCGCGGTCCGAGACGTCGGTCGAGATGCCGAGACCGCGGCGCTGGTAGTCCTCGATCTCGGAGACGACGGCGTCGAGGCCGTCCTCCCCGCGGGCGAGCACCGCGACGTCCCAGCCCCGGCCCGCCAGGGCGCGCGCGATGGCCCGGCCGAGGCCTGCGGTACCGCCGGTGACGACCGCCACTCCCCTCGAGGCGCTCATCGGCGGGACCCGCTCGTGCGGCCGGCCCGCGAGAGCGGAGGAGTGTGGATGGATGCCATGGGGTTCCTTTCACCGTGGACTCTCGACCCTGCCCGGTGTGCCGCCGGCGCGCAACGGGTTGCCGGGTGGCGGTCAGGGTGCGGGAGGGCGGGCGCGGCCGCGGGGTCGGATGCGCGGGCGGGCCGGATGCGGTGGAGGGTGGGACGGCCGTGGTTTCGGCCGCCCCACCCGGGCGGTCAGGCCGCCTCGGTGACCGAGATCGTCCAGGTCACCCCGAAGCGGTCGGTGAGCATCCCGAAGCCGGCCGACCAGGCCGAGGCGGCCAGCGGCTCGACGACGCTCGCGCCGTCGGCGAGGGCGGCCCACCAGCGCTCGGCCTCGGCGAGGTCGGCGGCGCCGAGCGCGAGGAAGAACGGCTGGTCGGTGATCGTCATGCCGTTCTCGCGGCGCGTCGAGCCGGCGGCCCGGCTGCCGGGGGTACCGGCGCCGCCCGGCACGTCGTAGGCCATCAGCGTGAAGCCGTCGGGTGCGGTGACCTGGCCGAACACGACCGAGGCGGTGTCGGGGAGCCCCTCGGGCATCCCGAAGTCGCCGTAGGTGCGCACGACGGCGTCGCCGCCGAAGGCCGCCGCGTAGAACGAGAGGGCCTCGCGGGCCTCGCCGTGGAAGTTGAGGTGGGGGACGGGGGTGGCGGACATGGCTTCTCCTTCGTGTCACCGGGCGACCTTCGCCGCGGTGGTAATTCCGACTCTCCCAGGGGATGCGGACAGGGAACGTCCGGATCATCTGCGAGGATCGGAGCATGCCCGTCGCCTCCTCCCCCTCGACGTCGCGACGACTGCTCGCGCTGCTCTCGCTGCTGCAGTCGCGCCGCGACTGGCCCGCACCGGTGCTCGCCGAGCGGCTCGAGGTCAGTGAGCGCACGGTGAGACGGGACATCGACCGGTTGCGGGAGCTCGACTACACGATCGACGCGACCCGCGGCCCCGACGGCGGGTACCGGCTCGGCACGGGCTCGGCCCTGCCTCCGCTGCTGTTCGACGACGAGCAGGTGATCGCGCTGACCGTCGCCCTGCGCTCGGCGGGCGCCCTGGGGCTGGGCCTGGAGGAGGCGGCGGAGCGGGCGCTCGGGACGGTGACTCGGCTGTTGCCGTCGCGACTGGCCCACCGGGTGGCAGGACTCGCTGCGGCGACGGCCGTCCGCGGGCCCTCGGGCGACGCCGACCCCGCGGTGCTCGCGCGGATCGGCGAGGCCGTCCGCGCGCGGGAGGAGCTGCGCTTCGACTACGCCTCGCCCGCGACTGCGACCGCGGGTGAGGGCGACGGCGACGGCGGCGGAGATGCGGACCGTGGCCGCGCCGCCGCGCCGGTGCGGGTCGTCGAGCCGCACCATCTGCTGCTCCGCTCCGGCCGCTGGTACCTGCTCGGGTACTCGCCCGAGCGACAGGACTGGCGCATCTACCGGGTCGACCGGATCACGCCGCGCAGCCACACCGGCCGCCGCTTCGAGCCTCGCGAGGTGCCGGGCGGCGATCCGTCGCGCTACCTGATCGGGCGGTTCCGCGGCATGACGCCCGGAGGCGCGAACGACACCGGCACGACGGACGCCGGGACGACCGGCGCAGGCGCAGGCGGCGGCGCTGGCAACGACGCCCCCGCCTGGCCGGTCCTGGGCGAGGCGGTGGTCGGACTCCCCCTGGCGACGCTGGCGCCCTACCTCGGTGACGGCATCGGCGAGGAGCTCGCGGGCGACCGCTGCCGCATCCGTCTCGGGTCGTGGTCGTGGGACGCCCTGGCGGCGGAGTTCTGCGGCTTCCCGGCGCCGCTGGCCGACGTGCAGCCGGTCGAACTCCGCTCCGCCTTCGCCGCCCTCGCGATGCGTGCCGCGGCCGCCTCCGAGGATTATAGTTAGCTAACTACAACTAACTTGATGGATGCGCGCGACCGTCGTCGGTCGGTCCGTCGCGGCCGCATCCGGGCTCGGAGAGATCATGGCGGAGAAGACGCAGCGGGAGCGGGCGGGCGTGTTCAACCGCGACCACCCCCGGTACAAGTGGATCGCCCTCAGCAACACCACGCTCGGCATGCTGATGGCCACCATCAACGGGTCGATCGTGCTGATCTCGCTCCCCGCGATCTTCACCGGCATCCAGCTCGACCCGCTCGAGCCCGGGAACGTCAGCTACCTGCTCTGGATGCTGATGGGGTACATCCTCGTCACCGCCGTGCTGGTGATGACCTTCGGCCGGCTCGGCGACATGGTGGGCCGGGTCAAGATCTACAACCTCGGCTTCGTGATCTTCACGATCGCCGCCATCGCTCTCGTGTTCGACCCCTTCACCTCCGGCGCGGGCGCCCTCTGGCTGATCGCGTGGCGGGTGGTGCAGGCGGTCGGCGGCTCGATGATCTTCGCCAACTCGACCGCGATCCTCACCGACGCCTTCCCCGCGAACAATCGGGGCATGGCGATCGGGATCAACCAGATCGCCGCCATCGCGGGAACCTTCCTCGGCCTGATCATCGGCGGGCTGCTCGCCGCGCTCGACTGGCGCGCGATCTTCCTGGTCAGCGTGCCCTTCGGCATCCTGGGCACGATCTGGTCGTACAAGTCGCTGCACGAGGTGGGGGCCAAGAGCGCCGGCCGGATCGACTGGTGGGGCAACATCCTGTTCGCCGTCGGTCTGGTGGCCGTGCTCGCGGGCATCACCTACGGCATCCAGCCCTACGGCGACAGCTCGACGGGGTGGCTGAACCCGTGGGTACTGGGCGCCATCATCGGCGGCGTCGTGGTGCTGGTGGTGTTCGTGCTGCTCGAGCTGCGCATCCCGGACCCGCTGTTCAACGTGCGGCTGTTCGCCATCCGCACCTTCGCCTGGGGCAACGTGGCGGGGCTGCTCGCCTCGGTCGGGCGCGGCGGCCTGCAGTTCATGCTGATCATCTGGCTGCAGGGCATCTGGCTCCCGCTGCACGGCTACTCCTACGAGAGCACGCCGTTCTGGGCCGGCATCTACCTGCTGCCGCTGACCGTCGGGTTCCTGGTCTCCGGCCCGATCTCCGGCACGCTCTCGGATCGCTTCGGCGCCCGAGCGCTCTCGACCGGCGGGCTCGTGCTCGTCGCGGCGAGCTTCATCGCGCTGCTGCTGATCCCGGTGAACTTCGACTACTGGATCTTCGCGGTCATCACGCTGCTGAACGGCATCGGCTCGGGCATGTTCGCCGCCCCGAACCGCACCGCGATCATGAACTCGGTTCCGGCGACCCAGCGCGGTGCGGCCTCGGGCATGACCGGCACCTTCCAGAACGCGGGCAACTCGCTGTCGATCGGTATCTTCTTCTCGCTGATGATCGCGGGGCTCGCCACGACCCTGCCGAACGCGCTGTTCTCGGGGCTCACCTCGCACGGCGTCTCGAGCGCCGTGGCGGGGCCGGTGGCGGCGACGCCTCCGGTGGGGAGCCTGTTCGCGGCCTTCCTCGGCTACAACCCGATCGAATCGATCCTCGGGCCGACCGGGGCGCTCGACGCCCTGCCCGCTGCCGACTCCGCCGCGCTGACGGGCCAGTCGTTCTTCCCCGAGCTGATCTCGGGGCCGTTCCACTCCGGGCTGGTGATCGTGTTCATCGCGGCGGCGGCGATGTCGTTGATCGGGGCGGTCGCCTCGTACCTCGCGGGCGGCAAGTACCTGCACACGGACACGGCGGCGACTCCGGTGCCGGCCGAGGCGGCGCTCAGCGACGCCTGATCGGCGGGGATCCGGGGCTGGAGGCCGCACCGGCCGCGGAGTATCCTCGCGGGCATGTGCAGGAACATCCGTGTGCTCCACAACTTCGAACCCACCACGACCGACGACGAGGTGCGCGAGGCCGCGCTGCAGTTCGTGCGCAAGGTCAGCGGGTCCACGCATCCGTCGCGGGCGAACGCCGAGGCCTTCGACCGGGCCATCGACGAGATCGCGGCGGCGACGCGTCACCTCCTCGACGACCTCGTGACGAACGCGCCCCCGAAGAACCGCGACCTCGAGGCGGTCAAGGGCCGCGAACGGCACGAGAAGCGGATGGAGCGCGAGGTGCGCATCCGCACCGGTGGCGCCCCCGCCGGCGCCGTCGCCACCGTCGCCGGCTAGACCGCGAGCCGGCCGGTCAGGGCTCGCCGTCCGGGGGTCGCGGGCCTGGGGTCGCAGGCCGGATGTCGTCGGCTGGTGCGACGATCGCTCCGAGGACGACCGAAGCGCCGGCTCGACGGCACGATCGACGACACGATCCATGACACGGCGGAGGAGGGCGGATGCGCGGCGAGGCGACGGTGCTGCACGCCGACCTCGACGCGTTCTACGCCTCGGTCGAGCAACGGGATGCGCCCGCCCTGCGCGGCCGCCCGGTGATCGTCGGCGGCGGCGTCGTGCTGGCCGCGAGCTACGAGGCGAAGGCCCGCGGAGTCCGCACGGCGATGGGCGGCCGGCAGGCGCGCGACCTCTGCCCGGAGGCGGTCGTGGTGCCGCCGCGGATGGAGGCGTACTCGGCCGCCAGCCGGGATGTGTTCGCCATCTTCCGCGACACGACACCGCTGGTGGAGGGGCTCTCGATCGACGAGGCCTTCCTCGAGGTCGGCGGGTTGCGCCGGATCGCCGGGAGCCCGGAGCAGGTCGCGGTGCGACTGCGCGAACGGGTCAAGGTCGAGGTGGGGCTGGCGATCTCGGTCGGGGTGGCGCGCACCAAGTTCCTGGCCAAGGTCGCGAGCGCCGTCAGCAAGCCGGACGGGCTGCTGGTGGTCGAGCCCGACCGCGAGCAGGAGTTCCTGCTGCCCCTGCCGGTCGAGCGGCTCTGGGGAGTGGGGCGGGTGACCGCCGAGAAGTTGCACGGTCTCGGCATCACCACGGTGGGGCAGCTCGCCGAGCTCGAGTCGGCGACGGCCGAGCGGCTGCTCGGCAAGGCGACCGGCGCCCACCTGCATGCGCTGGCGCGGCTGCGCGACCCGCGCCCCGTCGACACCGCACGGCGACGCTCGTCGATCGGCTCGCAGCGGGCGCTCGGCAGCCGGCCGCGTACGCCCGACGAGCTCGACCTCATCCTCACCCAGATCGTCGACCGGCTGGCCCGGCGCCTGCGCGACGGCGACCGGGTCTGCCGCACGGTGGTGCTGCGGCTGCGGTACGGCGACTTCGCGAAGGCGACGCGATCGCGCACGGTGGGGTCGCCGTCCGATCGCACCGCGGTGCTGCTCGGAGTCGCCCGCGACCTGCTCGCCGCCTCACAGCCCGAGATCGCCGAGCGCGGGATCACGCTGATCGGCATCTCGCTCTCGCAGCTGGGGCGCGTCGACACCCTCACCCCCGAGCTGCCGATCGACTGGAACGACGGCGCCCGGCTCGACACCGTGCTCGACGCCGTGCGCGACCGCTTCGGGGCCGCCTCGGTCGCCCGCGCCGTGCACCTCGACCGCGACCCCGGCTGGTCGACGCCCCTCCTCCCCGAGCACGAATGAGGCGCCGTGACCGCGACCGGCCGCCCCCGCTACATCCCGCCCGAGCAGGAGTGCGGGGTCGATCGGGTCGAGGGGTCGACTCGCCGGGGTCTCCGGGCTAGCGTGAGCGCATGATCGGCTCCCTCGACGTCATCGTCCTCGACTGCCCGGACACGCGGGCACTCGCCCGCTTCTACGCCGAGCTGATCGGCGGCGAGATCGTGCAGTTCGACACCGACTGGGCCGAGGTCGTGCCGCCGATCGCCGGCAGCCGGCCGCTGCTGGCCTTCCAGCGCGTCGAGGCCTACCGGGCCCCAGAGTGGCCGGGGCAGACCGTTCCGCAGCAGTTGCACCTCGACGTGAAGGTCGACGACCTCGACGCGGGCGAGGCGGCCGTGCTCGCGATCGGCGCCACCCGCGTGGGCGGGCAGGATGCGGGCACCTCGGGCGAGCCCGAGACCTTCCGGGTGTACCTCGACCCGGCCGGCCACCCGTTCTGCCTCATCCGCCCCGCCGACTGATCCCCGCATCCGACGACCCCGTCCTGCCGACCGACCCGCGCATCCGACGAGGCCGGCCCGACGCCGGCCCGACGCCCATGATGGATGTCATGGGCGGAACGTGACACTCCTCGGACGCACCCCCGGAGGGCCGCTGCCAGGCTGAGGCCATGACCTCCTCCCTCGTTCCCGCCCCAGCCATCGAGGCGACCGCGCTCGTCAAGAGCTTCGGCCACGTGCACGCCGTGACCGGCGTCGACCTCACCGTCCGCCCCGGCGAGATCGTCGCCTTCCTCGGCCCCAACGGTGCCGGCAAGACGACGACGATCGACATGCTGCTCGGCCTCACCGCCCCCGACTCCGGCGAGGTGCGTGTCTTCGGCATGGCCCCGCGGGCGGCCATCGCCCACGGCCTCGTCTCCGCCGTGCTGCAGAGCGGCGGCCTGCTGAAAGACCTGACCGTGCGCGAGACGCTCGACCTCACCGCGAGCCTGTTCGCCGACACCCGGCCGGTCGCCGAGGTGCTCGAGCGCGCCGGGATCACCGAGATCGCCTCCCGCAGGGTCGGCCTCTGCTCGGGCGGCCAGCAGCAGCGGCTCCGATTCGCGATGGCCCTGCTCTCGGACCCCGGCCTCCTCATCCTCGACGAGCCGACCACCGGCATGGACGTCGAGGGGCGCCGCGCGTTCTGGAACGCCATCCGCGCCGACGCCGACCGGGGCCGCACGGTGCTGTTCGCCACGCACTACCTCGACGAGGCCGACGAGTACGCCGACCGCATCGTGCTGATGAGCCGCGGCACGATCGTCGCCGACGGGGCGACCTCCGAGATCAAGAACCTGGTCTCCGGCCGCATCGTGCAGGCGACCCTCCCCGCCGAGGCGGTCGCCGACCCCGCCTTCCTCGCGGCCCTCCCCGCCGCCGAGGAGATCTCCGTGCAGGGCGACCGGATGACCGTGCACACCAGCGACTCCGACGCCCTCGCCCGCCACCTGCTCACCCGCACCGCGGCGCGCGACGTCGAGATCACCCCCCAGAACCTCGAGAGCGTCTTCCTCGCCCTCACCTCAGAAGGAGTCTCCGCATGACCGTCGACGCCGTCCGTCTCGACCGCCGGGTGCCGCCGCTCGGCGGCTTCACCCTCACCTATCTGCGGATCGAACTGGCCCGCAAGCTCCGCAACCGGCGCACCCTCATCTTCACGCTGATCTTCCCGGTGACGATGTTCCTGATCATCGGCTACCCGCTGCGCGACACCCCGCTCACCGACACCCCGATCGCCGCCGGCGGCCCCTCGGTGGCGGCGTTCATCATGGTGTCGATGGCGATGTACGGCGCGATGATGTCGGCGACCCAGACCGGCGCATCCGTCGCCGTCGAACGGGCGCAGGGCTGGAGCCGCCAGCTGCGCCTCACGCCGCTGAACCCGCTGGTCAACGTGATCATCAAGATGATCGCCGGGATGCTGCTCGGGCTGGTCGCCGTCGTCGCGACCTACATCGCGGGCGCCCTCAGCGGCGTCGAGCTCTCGGCCGCGCAGTGGATCTCGACCGGGCTGGTCGGCTGGCTGCTCGCGAGCGCCGTGTTCACCACGCTGGGGCTCATGGTCGGCTACCTGGTGCCGGGCGAGAACGCCGCGCAGGTCACCAGCCTCGCCATCGTGCTGCTCGCCTTCATCGGCGGCCTGTTCTACCCGGTCAGCGGGATGCCCGACTTCATGCAGACCATCGCCTCCTTCACCCCCGTCTACGGCATCAGCGAGCTCGCCCGGGCGCCGCTGACCGGCGAGGGCTTCGACCTCGTCGCACTGGTCAACGCTCTGGTCTGGTTCGCGATCTTCCTGGTGGGCACGGTCGTCTTCTTCCGCCGCGACACCAAGCGGATGTGAGGATGCGACGGATGCGCGGGGGCCGGGCGCGCACTCAGCAGGCCGGCGGGATCCACAGCGGGCCGACGGGATCTAGGGTGGGCGCGTGACGAAGATCCACGAACCGCGACGGTACGGCCCGGGCTGGCCGATCCGTCCGGCCCGCACCGGCCCCGACCCGACCGCGGTGCTCCCCCGGGCCCTGACCTCCCGCCGGGCGCTCAGCTGGTACCTGGGAGCGGCCATCTCGCTGTTCTGGGTCTTCACGATGATCCCGGACCTCCTCCGCGCCTCTCCGTCACCGGCGGCCGCGGTGGCGGGGCTGGCGCTGGTGGTCGTATTCAGCGTCTGTTTCCTCGCCGCCGCCCCGCTCGCCTGGACCCTCGGGATGCGGGGCCGCCTGCTCGTCTGCGCCGCGGTCCTCCTGCTCTCCCTCGCCTTCCTCCCCTGGCTCGGCCCCGACGTCGTCGGTCTCTGGACCTACGTCGGGGTGATCGTCGGCATGTGCGTCTTCCCGTGGGCCCGAACCCTGGCCATCGTCGGCGGCCTGACGGTCGTCGCCCTGATCTGGCGCATCCTGAGCGAGCCGTGGTCGGACTCCCTCGTGATCGTCCCGGTCATCATCGCGTCGATCTCCCTGATGATGGCGGCCTTCGCCCGCACCATCGCGGTCGTCAACGAGCTGCGCGCCACCCAGGACGAGCTGGAGGCCGTGACCACCGAGCGGGAGCGCGGGCGGGTCGCCCGGGACATCCACGACATCCTCGGCCACTCGCTCACCGTGATCGCTGTCAAGAGCGAGCTCGCCTCGCGGCTGATGGACGTCGACCCCGCGCGCGCCCGCTCGGAGATCGGCGACGTCGAAGCCCTCGCCCGCGGCGCCCTCGCCGACGTGCGGGCGACCGTGTCGGGGTTCCGCGGCACGACCGCGAGCGGCGAGCTCGTCGCCGCCCGGGGCGCGCTGGAGGCCGCCGGGGTCGACGCCGAGCTGCCCTCCTCCACCGACGCCGTGCCCGCGGAGCACCGTGAGCTCGTGGGCTGGGTGATCCGCGAGGGGGTCACGAACGTCGTGCGGCACGCGCGGGCGAGCCGGTGCCGCATCCGGTTGACGGCCACCTCGGTGACGATCGACGACGACGGGGTCGGCCCCGTGCATCCGCCGGACGCCGCCTCGATCTCCTCGACCGGGCTGCGGGGGCTCCGCGAGCGGGTCGAGTCGGCCGGCGGGCGGATGCGCGTGGGGCCGGGCGCGCTCGGCGGGTTCGCGCTGACCGTGTCGTTGCCCGGCCCGGCGAGGAGGCTCCCGTGATCCGGCTGCTGATCGCCGACGACCAGGCCCTGGTACGCGGCGCCCTCGCTGCACTGCTGTCGCTCGAGGCCGACATCGAGGTCGTCGCCGAGGTCGGGCGCGGTGACGAGGTCGTCGCGGCCGCCCGCGAATCCGGCGCCGAGGTCGCCCTGCTCGACATCGAGATGCCCGGGATGGACGGCATCGCGGCCGCCGCCGAGCTGCGGGCCGCACTGCCGTCGTGCCGGGTGCTCATCGTCACCACCTTCGGGCGCCCCGGCTACCTCGTGCGGGCGATGCAGGCGGGGGCCTCGGGGTTCGTCGTCAAGGACACCCCCTCGGCCCAGCTCGCGGATGCCGTGCGCCGGGTCTCGAACGGGTTCCGCGTCGTCGACCCGGGACTCGCCGCGGAGTCGCTCGCGCAGGGCGACTCCCCGCTCACCGAGCGCGAGACCGACGTGCTGTCGGCCGCTCGCACCGGCGGGTCGATCGCCGACCTGGCGCGCATCCTGCACCTGTCGGAGGGGACGGTGCGGAACCACCTCTCGGCGGTGATCGGCAAGACCGGGGCACGGAACCGGGCGGATGCGGCGCGGGTGGCGGAGGAGAACGGCTGGCTCTAGGGCCAGGCGTCAGCCCGATCGGCCGGATCGGCCGGATCGGCCGGCTCAGGCGGACCGGCGGCTGCGGGCGTTGTAACGGCGGACCCGGTTGCGGTTGCCGCAGTCGGAGGAGACGCACCAGAGACGGTTGTGCCGGGGGGACGTGTCGAGGAAGACCCATCCGCACTCGTCGTCGGCGCACTGGCCCAGCGCCTCCGGGTCGATCTTTGCGAGCAAATCGACGGCCGCGAGCGCGAGACGACGGCGGGGCAGGCCCAGGTCGACGTCGAAGCGCCACGACCAGGGAACGGCGGTCTTCAGTCGACCTGCGCCGATCGCCTCGGCGTACTCGGCTGCCACCTGCTCGGCGGCCCAACCCTCGGCGGCCCACCCCTCGGCGGCCCAACCCTCAGCGGCCCGGTCCGGTGCGGAAGAGTCCTCGGCCGCCGGCGGTGCCACTCTCTCCCCCTCACCGCCGGGACGCGCGGGGTAGGCGGCGGCGTAGACGGACTCGCGGAGGCCGGACACCCGCGCCAGCTCCCGCGCCGCCACGATGGGGTGGTCACGGGCCAGAGTCCGGAGCACGTCCGCCTCGGCACCATCCAGGAAACCGAACTGCAGCGCCCAGGCGACCAGATCGCGGTACTCAACGAGCCGGTCGTCCCACCGCGCCGGGCTCAGTCGCCAGGCCACGGTGTTGACGAGGTCGAGCACCGGATGCCCGGCGATCGCCGAGTAGGCCGGCCCAGGTGCCCGACCGGCACCGTCTCGATCGCTCATCCCTCCACTTTAACGGGTGTTCAGCGTTTCGCACATTAGAGATTCATGTCACTGTGTAATGCATGAGACGCCGATCACACATTAATGACTCCTGGCAGAGCGACTTCCGGCGGTTCTGGCTGGCCGAGGCGACGTCGCTGACGGGAGAGCAGATCCGCGAACTCGCCGTGCCCCTCGTCGCGATCACGGTGCTCGGCTCCTCGGCGGCCGAGCTCGGGCTCATCGGGCTGGCGCAGTGGCTGCCGTTCCTCGTCCTCGCGCTGCCGCTGGGCGTGCTCGCCGACCGGCGCCGCCGACGTCGCCTGATCGTGCTGAGCCAGTGGTCGCGGGCGGCGCTGATGCTCGCCGTCGTCGTCGCTGCACTGCTCGGGGGCCTCAGCCTCCCACTGCTGCTCGCCCTCGTCGCCGGCCTCGGCGCCTTCGCCGTGCTCTACGAGGTCTGCTATCAGTCCGTCGTGCCGTCCCTGGTGCCACAGAAGGCACTCGAGAGCGCGAACTCGCGGTTACAGGCCACCGCCTCCGGAGCCGAGATCGGCGGCCCCGGCCTCGCTGGCCTGCTGGCGCAGGGCTTCGGCGCCCCGATCGCACTGCTGGCGACCGCCGTCGGGTACGCGGTGTCCGGGGTCGCGGCGGCGAGCATCCGCGCACCCGAACCCGAGGCGGGTCGCACGGGTGGGGCAGGCGACGCGAGCACCACACGCAACGCCCGCAACTCCCGCAGCGCCCGCAGCCCTCGCGGCGCCTTCCTCGGCGACCTGAGCGAGGGAGTCCTCCACGTGCTCCACGACCGCTACCTGCTCGCGAACGTGGGATTCTCCGCCCTGTACAACCCCTTCGCGCAGTGGATCGTCGTGCTGTTCACGCTCCACGGCATCCGTGAACTCGGCCTCGATGCCGGCCGGATCGGCCTCGTCTTCTCACTCGGCGCCGCCGGGGCCCTCACCGCCGCCGCACTGACCCCGGCCCTCACCCGCCGATTCCGCGCCGGCCACCTGCTCGTCGCCTGCGCGGTCGTCGAGTGCGGCGCGCTCCTGGTGATCCCGTTCGTCGACACCGCCTGGGGAGCACCCGCGGTCATCGCGGCGCTCGCGGGCGTCTGGGCGCTGAACGGCGCCGGGGTCGGGGTCTCCAGCGTGCTCCTTGTCACGATCCGCCAGCTCCGCACGCCGTCGCGTCTGCTCGGCCGGGTGAACGCGTCGATGCGCACCGTCACCTACGGCACGGTCTCGCTCGGAGCTCTCGCCGGTGGCCTGGCCGGCGAGTGGTTGGGCACCCGCGGCGCCCTGGCACTCGGCGCGGCGCTCTGCCTGGTGACGGTCGTCTGGGTCGTGTTGTCGCCTCTCGCCCGCATCCATCGCATCGCCGATCTGGCCGAGACCGACGTCGTGCTGGATGCCGGTGGGGCGCGCTGACCGGACGTCTGCCGAACATGCGCTGAACAACTGTCGGAACATCCCGGGATGCCCCCCGAGTGCCCGGGTCGCGGGGATACCGTGGGAGCAGCCCGGCACCTCACCGAGGAGCGGGGATTCCCCTTGAGTCGCCCGAGTCCCGCTCGGTCCGACATGAACACGGAGGTTGATCATGGCATTTGTGACAACGGATGACGGAGTAGAGATCTACTACAAGGACTGGGGCCCCAAGGACGCCCAGCCCATCATGTTCCACCACGGCTGGCCCCTCTCGGCGGACGACTGGGACGCCCAGATGCTCTTCTTCCTCGAGCACGGCTACCGCGTGATCGCCAGCGACCGCCGCGGCCACGGCCGCTCGTCGCAGGTCGGCTACGGCCACGACATGGACCACTACGCCAGCGACGCCTCGGCCGTCGTCGAGCACCTCGACCTGCAGAACGCGATCCACATCGGTCACTCGACCGGTGGCGGCCAGGTCGCCCGCTACGTCGCCAAGTTCGGTCAGCCGCAGGGGCGCGTCGCCAAGGCCGTCCTGGTCTCGTCGGTGCCGCCGCTCATGGTGCAGACCGACGCCAACCCCGAGGGCACGCCGATCTCGGTCTTCGACGGCTTCCGCAGCGCTCTCGCCGCGAACCGCGCCGAGTTCTACCAGGCCGTCGCGTCCGGCCCCTTCTACGGCTTCAACCGGCCCGAGAACACGCTCTCCGAGCCCGTCGTCGCCAACTGGTGGCGCCAGGGCATGATGGGCGGCGCGCTCGCCCACTACACCGGTATCGCGGCCTTCTCCGAGACCGACCAGACCGAGGACCTCAAGGCGATCACCGTCCCGGTCCTGGTCACGCAGGGCGACGACGACCAGGTCGTGCCCTACAAGGATGCGTCGCTGAAGCAGCACGAACTGCTCCAGAACTCCGAGCTGAAGATCTACGAGGGCTACCCGCACGGCATGCTCACCACGCACGCCGACGTGATCAACCCCGACCTGCTGGCGTTCATCCAGAAGTAGTCCGCATCGCCGGCCGCACCATCGTGCGGCCGGTGTCGCTGCGCCGGAAGGTGCGCCCACGGAGACCCCGGGGCGCACCTTCCTTCGTGCGAGCCCTGCTCTACACTAGGTAGTCATGACGGCATCGTCGGTGGATGTGAGGCTCAGGAGAGCGGTCGGCTCTGAGGAGTGGGACACCGTCATCGAGGTCATCGAGGGCAACTGGGGCGTGCTCACCCAAACCAATCACGCTCTGCTGGTCGAGTCGATCAACGCCCTTCCGGCCGGCGTCCTGGCCGAGAACCCGCGGCTGACCGCGGCGAAGACCTACGTCAACTACCTCCCGGTCAACGGGGATGCGCGGCCCATCCGCTTCCAGCACGCCGTCACCGCCGAACGCGGCGGGCTGCTCGACGTGCTCGCCGATCTGACCAGCCGCAGCGTGACCGCCCGGTTCCAGGGCAACCACGCGGATGCGGTGGCGTTCGTGCGCGAGGCCCACGAGACCATCGGCGAGGTGTCCGACGACGCGATCGCGGCGATCCGGCCGGTGCTGCCGGACATCCGGCTGCAGTGGGCGCTCACGCTCGAGCTCGCGGGCGAGCTGGTCGACGCGAACCGGGCCTACGAGCGCACCTTCGACGAGGCCGTCACCTTCGACAACCACCGCATCGCCGCGAAGGCGGCCGGGAGCCTCGCCCTCAACTACGCCCTGGGCGGCAACCGTCAGGCCGCGGAGCAGTGGCTGAGCCGGCAGGACCGCGCGGGGTACACCGTGGATCCGGAGACGGTGAAGGCCGACACGGTGCTGACCACCGGCGGTCTCGCCCGAGCCCTGCTCGCGACGAACGACCTCTGCTTCGACGAGGCGCAGGCGGCCCTGGATGCGGCGCCCTCGGTCGAGGTCGACCGCGAGACCTGGGCGCTTCGGCTCTTCGTCGAGTCGGTGCTGGCCCGCGCCTCGGGCCACGCGCGCCAGCAGCTCGCGCGGGTCGGGGCGACCCTCACGACCCAGCCCGAGCGGCACCGCACCACGGGCCTGAACGGCTGGCTGACGGCGATGACGACCACCGAGCTGCAGCTGGCGCTCGGCGACGTGGTCTCGGCGAACCGCACGCTGGGGCAGCTGGACGACACGGGCGTGCTCGTGATCTCCGACCCGCCGAGCGTGCTGCGCGCCTGGACCGCGCTGCGGCGCGGCGACGCGCGGGCGGCGCTCGTGCTCGCGACCCCCGGGCTGTCGGAGCCGCTGAGGAGCCCGCGGATCACCGCCGAGCTGCTCACGATCGTGGCGGTGGCGAGTCTGATGCTGGGGCAGGCCGAGCAGGCGCGAGCGCACTTCGCGGATGCGATCGACCTGATCGTCTCGGAGAAGTTGGCCGTGATCCTGCTGCGGCTCGCTCCGGCCGAGCGCGAGGAGCTCCTCGCGCCGCACCGTGCGGCCCTCGGCGAGCGGCTGCTCGGGCTGCTCGCGAGCGGGGAGAACGGGCCGGGAGCGGCGACGGCTGCGACCGCCGTGCAGCTCAGCGAGCGCGAGCGGGTCGTGCTACGTCACCTGGTGCAGGGCCAGAGCCTCGCGGCGATCGCGCAGGCCGAGCACGTGTCGCCGAACACCGTCAAGACGCAGGTGCGGTCGATCTACCGCAAGCTCGCCGTGAAAGACCGCGACGGCGCCCTCCGCGCGGTCACGGCGGCCCCCCACCTCCTCACCTGACCCCACCTCCTCACCTGACCCCCGCGTCGGCCGCGCCGATTCCGGGCCCGTGGGCCGGGGTGGGAGGATCAGGGGATGCTCGATCTGCTCGCTCTGCCCGTCACCCTCGACGCGAGGGTGCCCGTCGGGCTGCGGCGCGCGACCTCCGACGACCTCGGCGCCATCATGCGGCTGCTCTCCGACGACCCCGTGAGCGCGGGCCGCGGCGACGTGGCCAGCCGCGACGACGAGCCCGCCTACGCGGCCGCCCTCGCGCGCATCCTGAGCGATGACGGCAACGAACTGCTCGTGGCGACGCTCGACGGTGGAGCGGTCGTCGGCACCTTCCAGCTCACCCTCATCCCGGGCATGGCCCGCCGCGGGAGCACGCGGCTGCTGGTCGAGGCGGTCCGCGTCTCGAGCAGCGAGCGCTCGTCGGGAATCGGCAGCGCCCTGATGCGCTGGACCACGGATGTCGCCGCCCCCACGCTCGGCGCCTCGCTCGTACAACTGACCTCGGATGCGGCCCGCACCGACGCCCACCGCTTCTACCGCCGCCTCGGCTTCGTCGACTCGCACGTCGGCTTCAAGTACGCCGTGCCCGTGCCTGGCCCGCGGTCGTCCGCCGCGCCACCGCCCGTCGGGCCCTCGGCCGTCGCCCCGGCACCCCACCCGGGCCCGACCCCCGCGGCCCCGTGACCTCCCCCGACGCCCCGCCCGTGATCAGGATCGAGGCCGTGCGCCCGGGCTCCCCCGACGCCGACCGGATCGTGCGCGAGTACCTCACCGAGGTCGCCTCCCGCTGGTTCGGCCGGCCCGCCACCCCCGCCGAGGTCGACCAGGCGCTAGAAGACGAGGCTTACGACGATCTCGACGGCGAGACCGGCGTCCTCCTCGTCGCCGTCGACGCCGGTGAGCCGGTCGGCTGCGCGGGCGCCCGCTTCCTCACCACCCCCTCGGCCACCGCCGAGCTCACGAAGGTCTTCACCTCCCCCACCCACCGCGGCACGGGAGTCGGCTCCCGCTTGATCCGGGCCGTCGAGCAGCTCTGCACCGACCGCCGCATCCGCACCCTGCAGCTCGACACCCGCGCCGAGCTCGCCGAGGCCTGCGCGCTCTACGAACGCCTCGGCTTCACCCGGGTCGAGCCATTCACGGTCGACCCCCACTCCGACCGCTGGTACCGCAAGACCCTCTCGCCGAGCCCGCTCAGCCCGGTGTGAGCTTGATGGCTGAGGCGAGCATACTGATGAGCGCGCCCACGATACTCGTCGCCCAGGTCAGCGCCCAACCGAGCTTGAGGTCGACGGAGCGGAGCGAGTCGAAGTGCCGGTCGAGCTCGGCGTAGTAGAGCACCTTCTGACTCCGGCGCCCGTGGGCCGAGAACGTCGAGGTCAAGGCGACCAACTTCTCGTCGATCGGCCTGCGACCGTTGTCGATGTGCACCCGCACGAGCCGGAACACCTTCCACTGCGCCCAGAAGCCGTCGCGCACGAAGACCGCGCCGACGATGAGGAACGCGATGAACTGCACGGTCACGGCCGCGTACCACTGCGCGGGGATGCCGTCGACGAGGGTGAACGGCGACGGCTGCCCCTGCACGGCCAACGCGAGGAGGAGCATCCCGATCGAGATGGCCGTGCTCGCCTTCCAGAGCGCTCGGTTGAGGAAGACAATGGCCGGGGTGCGGGCCGGGTTGTGCCAGTCGAGCCGCAGGCTCGGCTGTTCGCCGAGGGTCGGGATCAGATCGGCGATCCACCACAGGATCCACAGTCCGTTGACCGCGAGGCCGGCCGTGACCGCCATCGTCAGGTACTCGCCGATGCCGAGGGTGAAGGCGAACTCCGACGCCGCGTTGATGCAGAAGAGCAGGACGACGCCGATCGCGGCCCCGACGAGCATCCAGAAGCCCTGCCAGCCCCGGCTGCCGTAGCTCTTGCGCAGCCAGTCGGCGACGGCCCGATTCTCCCCCGGCGCCAATCCGAGCGTGTCGATCGCGATCCCGGCGGTGATGAGGCCGTTCCAGAGGATGGGGCCGCCGACCAGGAAGACCGCGTTGATGGCGCACAGGGCGCTGCACCAGAGCCACGTCATCCACCCCGGCGGCCCCCAGAGCAGGGCGGTCGCGGCCAGCACGACGAGGGGCACGAAGGCGATCAGAAACCCCCGCCACCCCCGTGCGACGGCACTCGCGACGAGCGCACGCACGCTGACGTGCCCGCTGTGGGTGAAGGCGAACCGGCTCTCCGGCGTCAGCCGTTGCCACGGCACCTGCCGGCCGCCCGCGATCACGAAGAGCAGCAGTCGCTGCCGACCCTCCACCATCGCCGGCCGCACCAGTTGCGCCCGCTCCCCCGGGCCCGCCGGCCGTCGCCTCCGCCCCGGATCCCTCGTCATCCCGCCTGCACCCGCCATCGCCGCCGTCCCCCGATCGTGCTGCCGCTACGCTATCGCCCTGCCAGCCGCTCGCGCAGGCAGAGCTTCGGGATCTCCCGTGGGCCGGCTACGGCGGGAGCGCTCATCGGATCTGGCTCGACTCTGTCCGCAGTGGACTTCAGACGGCTGTCGAGCGCGAACTCCTCGAGGCCCTCGTAGTCTCGGCTCTCGGAGGTGAGGCGATGAATCCCTGGGTGTCGTTCGGCGTCCGGCGATCGGGCTGGCGGCCGCCACCCTGGTGGTCGTCGTCACCACCGCCCTGATCGAGTCCACCTCCCGTCATCGCGCCTGGGGCGGCATCCTCCGCAGCCGGGTGAAGTATCCCTACCGCTGCCTCCTCGCGGTCGTGGCGCTCTGGGTCGCCGCCGACGTCACCGACCCGGTGGCGGGCGCGATCTCCTCCGTCGATCACGGTTTCCGCATCCTGACGATCGCCGCATCGACCTGGCTCGCCGTGGCCGTCGTCTCGTTCTCGCTGCGGATGGCGTCGGACCGCTTCGGCCACCTCGACAAGACCGACGACTTCCACCTCCGGATCCGCACCGAACTGATCGTGCTCCGCCGGCTGCTGTCGGTCGTGATCGTGATCGTCGGTCTGGCCTCGGCGATGCTCGCCTTCCCCGCCGTGCAGACCGTGGGTGCGAGCGTGCTGGCCTCGGCCTGGGTCGTCTCGGTCATCGCCGGTCTCGCGGCGCAGTCGACCCTCGGCAACCTGTTCGCAGGCCTCCAACTCGCCTTCAACGGCGCGCTGCGGGTCGATGACGCCGTCGTGATCGACGACGTCTGGGGCCAGGTCGAGGAGATCACCCTCACCTACGTCGTCGTGCGGGTCTGGGACGGGCGGCGGCTCATCCTGCCCTAGATCTTCTTCAATACCCACTCCTTCGACAACCTGACCCGCCGGTCGACCGCGATGACGGGTTCCATCGACTTCGACCTCACCTGGAAGGGCGATCCCGAGGCGATGCGGGGTCAGCTCGCGGAGATCGTGGCGGCGACCCCGTTGTGGGACCACCGTTCGGCCGAACTGCTGGTCACGAGTGTCGAGAAGGGCTTCCTGCACGTGCGGGTGCTCGTGAGCGCCGGCGATCCGGAATCGCTGTACCGGTTGCGCTGCCTCGTGCGCGAGCGGATGACGATCTGGCTGCTCGCGAACAACCCCGCCGCGCTCCCTGCGGCCTGACTCTGCGCCCGGCCGGAATCACTCCCCCTCCGGCACGACCTGCCCGACGGCGACCGAGTCGATGCAGATCGACCCGGCGGCGGGAGTGAAGGCCAGCGTGCCGTCCGTGAGCGGCGCCTGCAGGTAGATGACGAGGCTGCCGTCGGCGGCACCGAAGGAGACCTGGGTGGCCCGGCCCGCATCCACGTTCAGAACACCCGGCGTCGCGCCGTGATAGTTCACGCGAGCGTATTCGCCCGGGGTGGCCGGCAGGTCACGCACAGCGATGGTCGACGACGAGCAGGTGCCGACGTCGCTCACCGGTTCGGTCGGGCGGAACTGCGCGGGTGCGACCGAGCCGTCCGCTTCCACGACCGCGGCGCCGTCGAGCTCGTTGGTGAAGGTGACTTCCGGGGAGACGAACGGGAGCACCGAGTCGGTCATGTTGAAGGGATACAGCTCGGGCTGGACGATCATGCCAGGAACGGGCGTCGGGATCAGCGAGGCCCCGTCGGCATCCGGAAGAGTGGCCTCGAAGCGGTCCAGATACGCCCTCGAGACCGGGCCGGCGCTCGACTGGACGTTCACGACGACCGACTGCGCCCAGATCACCGCGGAGACGAGCCCGACGACGATGACGACCCCGCCGGCGGCCCCCCGGAGCAGCCGGCCGCCCCTGCCCGCACTCGGCTCACCCGACCTCGGCCGGGTGAGGACGCAGTAGAGGATGACGCCGAAACCGAGCCAGAAGAGCGCGGTCCCCTCGAGGTGGTACCGGAGCAGTCGGCCGTTCTCCATCCCCATGAGATCGGCCCGCCGAGACAGCACCGCGGTGTTCATCACCAGCCCGACCGCGATGAAGAGCCAGACCCCGGCGACCCGTCGCCGCAGTACGATCGTCACCACGACGGTCACGGCGACGACGACGAGCGAGCCGGCGACGGCCAGCGTGCCCCACTCGGGCTTCACCATGAACAGGTCGACACCGAACAGCGACGGGACGAACCCCGACCCGATCGCCGAGAGGACGAAGACGACAGAGGTCGCCGCACTCGGTGCCGCACCGGACTCGGCCAGGAACGGGCCGGTGACGAAGAGGCCGACCTCGATCGTGCACAGGACGGCGATCCCCGCCCACGCGGGCCAGGCGCGGATCAGGCGGGAGAGCCGATCGCGGACCGGAAGACCCCGCCAGACGACCAGCACGCACCACAGAACCGCGTAGAGGGAGAACAGCAGCGACTTCTCGGTGAACGTGAGCGACACGGCGAAGGCGATCAGCAACCCGACGAAGTACCGGCGCCGGCGCGTGACGATCCAGCGCGACAGGCTGCCCAGTGCCGCGATCGAGAACCCGAGCGCCGCGACGTTGTTGAGCGTCGCCGCCCACCACAGGCCCGTCGCGAGCACACCGACCGACAGCGAGAACGCGAGGCCGGCCACGATGTTGAGCAGGTTGCGGCCCAGCACCGCGTCGAGGCAGCGGACGACCGCGACCATCGCTCCCGCGTGGATGACTCCGATCACGACGGTCGCGGCGGCCCACGACAACCCGAAGATCTTGATGAAGACGGCGTCGGAGAAGACATACCCCGGGAGCAGGTGGCCGAACCAGGAACGCGTCAGCGTCTCCGGACCGAACGTCGTCTGCTGGAAGTACTTCGCGAACAGGAAGTCCTCGGCGAAGAAGTCAGACTGCGCGGCGAACGCCATGACGACCAGCCCGATGACGACGGCCGAGACCGGCAGCACCCAGCGCGCCCGGGTGGCCGTCAGCCGACGTCCACCGCGATATCCTTGTCCGGCACCACTCGCGGCCACCGATTCGGTCGCGGAGCCGGCGTCCGGCGTCGCACTGGCATCAACTGTCACGAATCGTCTCTCCTCGGTCGCGGAGGAGCTTAGCAAGCCTGACGGTCTCGCTTGGACACGTGTCAACACTTGTCGAACCTAGGATATGATCCAGGCATGACGATGCGCGGGGACAGGCTGGACAGTCGCGAATCCTGGACGGACACCGGTCGACCGCTGATCTCCGTTCTCGCCGAGATGATCGTCACCCGCACCCTTCCGGCATCCCTTCGCCCGACCGTCGCACGCCTGCGGAGCCATGGATGCGAGAACGCGTGCGGAGCGCAGACGCCCCGCTCGTCCCGCTTCTGCTCCGACGAGTGCGCCGACGAGTATCAGGGGCTCGCGTCACTGTGACGCGCGTCCTCGACCAGGCTTCGGCCGGGGGCTCATTCGTGCCGTCGATCGACCACGCCGCCCGCGTGCCCGCCCTCCACTCGCTCACCGGCCTGCGCTGGATCGCCGCCTTCGTGGTGTTCGCGTACCACGTGCGCAACCTCAACTACTTCAACGGCGGCGGCTACACAGCGATGAGCTACCTCTTCGGCGGCGGCTACACCGGGGTGTCGCTGTTCTTCCTGCTCTCCGGCTTCGTGCTCGCGTGGGCCGACCGCCCGGGCGTCTCGATCGCCGGCTTCTGGAAGCGGCGCGTGGCCCGCATCTACCCCCTGCACCTGGTGTGCCTCGCGGTGGCGCTCGCGCTGGCGGCGACGATCCTGCCCGGCATCGTGTCGCCGCATCCGCTCGCCGCCCTGGCCAACCTGACGCTCACCAACGTCTGGAGCGCCGAGTGGTATCAGGCCGGCAACCCGGTGAGCTGGTCGCTGGCCGTCGAGGCCTTCTTCTACCTGCTGTTCCCCTTCGTCATCCGTTACGTGCGGGTGCTGAACAACGCCGGTCTGTGGCTGCTCGCCGCCGTCGCCCTCGGCCTGGTGCTCGCGCTGCCGACCTTCTGGTGGCAGCTGCCTTCCCTCGTCGCCTCCAGCGCCTCGCCCCTCGCCCGGCTGCCCGAGTTCGTGCTCGGCGTCACCCTCGGCGCCCTGATGCGCCGCGGCGCCTGGCGAGGCCCGCGCCTCCTGCCCGCGGCGATCGTCGCCCTCGCCGGGTACGCGTTCTCGCAGTTCTACCCGATGAACCCCTACGGTTTCGCCGCCATCACGGTGGTCGGCTACGCCCTGCTGATCGCGGCCCTCGCGCGCGCCGACCTCTCCGGACGCTTCACGGTGCTCTCGTCGCGACCCCTCGTGCGTCTGGGCGAGATCTCGTTCGCCTTCTACCTCATCCACCTGCTCGTCGTCGGGGTGGTCGCCTCGGCCTGGCCGGGCGGTGCACCGCAGGCCCCGCTGCTCCTCGGGGCCTCACTGATGCTCCTCGCGTTCGCCGTCGCGCTCGGGCTGGCCTGGATGCTGTGGCGATTCGTCGAGATCCCGGGCCGCAACATGGTGCTCGGGTGGGGACGGAAGAAGGGTACGGCTGGCGGCGGGATCCGGCGGGCGGCGGGCGGCGCCCGCGGTGCCGGTGGTGCCCGTGGTGCCGGGGATACCGGCAGTGCCGCCGATGCCGGCGCCGGATCCGCTTCCGCCGACAGGTCAGGCAGCACTTCGGTCGGCGCGACCCTGAGCCGGGTTCCGGCCGGCCCGGCCGCACCCGTCGACACCCGCCCGTCCGGTCGCCGGACGGCCGTCCGGCAGGCCCGCATCGGTCCGCTCGGCGGCTCACTCCCCGGCGCGCGTCGAACCCGCTATCGCCGCAACCCGCCGGCCGCCCCGGCATCCACCGACCTCATCGGCTCCTGACCGGCTGTTGACCAGCGCCCGGCCGGCTCCTGACCGGCGCCCGGCCCGCTCCTGACGTCCTCCGAGGTTCGGCGACGACCGGGCCTCTATGCTCGTGCGTATGCCCGGGACGAGAACACGCTGGTCGCGCCGACTCGGTCCGCCGTGGGGCATCCTCGCCGGGGTCGGCGTCGCGCTCGTCGCGCTGATCGCCCTCGCCGCCGCGTCGTACAGCGTCGGCCCGTCGACCGCGCTGGGCGGTGGGCCGAGCGGGGGGCTGGATGGCTCGTCGTCCGGCACCACGACCCCCGCCCCGGGCAGGGCGCCCGACGGCTCGGCGAAGGTCGCCGCCTTCCTCGGCGACTCCTACACCGCCGGCGAGGGCGCGGACGGCCCGGGCGATGCCTTCACCGCCCTCGCCGCCCGCGAGCTCGGTTGGGTCTACGAGCCGTTCGCGATCGGCGGCACCGGCTACGTGCAGCCCTCCCCCGACCTGACCTACGGGTCGAGAGTGGATGCGGTCGTCGCCGCCCACCCGGACGTCGTCGTGATCGCTGGCACCCGCAACGACCTCGGGGCCGATCCCGCGGCGGTCGGATCAGCTGCCTCCGACGTCTTCTCCCGACTCCGCGCCGGTCTCCCGGAGGCGGAGATCGTCGTGGTGGGGCCGATCTGGACCTCGCGTTCCGTGCCCGCCGACGTCTGGACCCTCGACTCCGAGGTCGGCGACGCGGCCCGCACGGCCGACCTGCCCTACATCAGCGCCGTGGCCGACCCGTGGCTCGACGGCACGCCGACGCTGATCGCTCCCGACGGGATCCACCCCACCGAGCTCGGGCACCAGGTGCTGGCCCGCCGTCTGGTCGACGCGCTCCGCGCCGAGGGGCTCGCACCCGCATCCTGAAGCCGGGGGCGGGCGGGTCAGGGCGCGATCGACGCCCGGTAGATCGACTCGATCGAGGTGTCGAGGGACGCCGTGAAGTCGGCGTCGCTCTGCTGCGCCGTCAGGCCCTCGAGCAGAGCCCGGCTGAAGCTCGCGATCAGGCCGTGGTTCCGCGCGAGCAGCGCATCCGCCTCGTCGCGGTCGTAGCCGCCCGAGAGCGCCACCACCCGCGTGACCCTCGGATGCCGGATCAGATCGAGATAGAAGTCGTCGACCGACGGCAGCGAGATCTTGATCCCCACCTTCTGCCCCTCGGCCAGCGTCTCGAGCTGCTCGAGGATGGCCGCCTTCAGCAGCACCTCGGCCTCGGCCTTGTCGGGGGCGTGGATGTCGATCTCGGGCTCGAGGATCGGGATGAGGCCGTGCCCCAGCACCGTCCGCCCCAGGTCGAACTGCTGCCGCACGACCCGGCGGATGCCGTCGGGATGGGCCGACTTGATGACCGACCGCGCCTTCGTGCCGAGCACGCCGCCGGCCTTCGCGCGCGGCAGCAGGTCGTCCAGGCCCGGGATGTCGCGCATGAGCTGCACGCCGTCCTCCTCGTCGAGCAGGCCCTTGTCGATCTTGAGGAAGGGGATGATCCCCTTCACGTCCCAGAGATACCCGGCCGACGGGCGGCCCTCGATCTCGCGGTCGAGGGTGTCCTCGAAGAGGATCGCGGCGAGGATGCGCTCGGAGGTGAAGGCCGGATCGGTGATGATGCGCACCCGCTCGGCATGGATGAGGTCGAACATCTCGGCGTCGGTCGAGTACTGCGAGTCGTCGATGCCGTACTGCGCGAGCGCCTTGGGCGAGCTGCCGCCGCTCTGGTCGAGGGCGGCGAGGAACCCGCGCCCGGTCTCGAATCGGCTCTGCTTCTGCTCGTCCGGCACGGTGCGCCCTTCTCGTCCGGGCGGGGAGCGCGCCTGTTCCGGCACCGCCGATCCCGCCGTTCGAGCGCCAGCCTAGTCATCCGGCCGCGCCTCGGCAGCCCTTGGCGGGTCTCGGCTGCTCTGGGCAGCTCAGGGCATTGCGATCCTGGCAGGCAGCGTGGTCACACCTCCCGAAAGAGGCCCGTCGTGGTTTCGCCTGTCGACCAGGCGGTGCGGGAACCACTGTGAGATCGTCGAGTATGGATTCCGACCAGCCCGAGAAGACCTTCCAGATCGGCTACGTCGAGGTGGCCGCCGGGGCGGTAAGCGGGCCGGGCCGGCTCCTCGTCGAGCTGGCGGCCGACTACGGCTTCGAGCCGGATGCGGCGCCGACGCCCGGATGGACGCAATCCGGGGCCCCGGTCGAAGAACCGCCGGCCGACGGCTGGCGGGTGCTCCACGAGCGCGAACGCAGCGTGTTGATCGGGACGCCTGCCACGGATGACGGGCTCATCTGGCGCGTGGCCCACCTCGAGCTGCCCGAGGCGCGCGGCACGGCGGGCACGACCGAGGTCGCGGGCACGACCGCCGCAGCGGGCACCACCGGCACGACCGACACAGCGGGCACCACCGGCACGACCGGCACGGCAGGCACGACCAGCGCAGCGAGCTCGACCGGGGCGCGACCGACGTTCCGCGTGCATCCCGATCCGCTCCCGCTCCGGCCCGGGCGGCGGGAGCGCGGGCGCGGCCTCGAGCTGCGTTGGCCCGCCCTGCTGACCGAGCCCGGCGCCGCCTCGGCTGCAGCGGGCGAGTTCGCCATCGACATCGTCAACACCGGTGACACCCGGTGGCGGCCGAACGGCGACGGCTTCCTGGTCGTCGGGGTGTTCACTCCCCCGGGCTCGCCGGCGGCCGCGTTCGGCTGGGCCAGTCTCGGACAGGGCCGCGCGGTGCCGCTCGACCCCGGCGACTACGCGCGCGTGCCGGTACAGATCGACCGCGGCGCCTGGAAGGATCTCGAGCCCGGGCCCTACTACCTCCGCGCCCTGCTGGTCGACCTCGACATCACGACGAGCACTCCCCTCCGGGTCGACCTCGACGCCGAAACGATCGCCCGCCACCGGCCCCCATCGCGCCGGGCCTGAGGATGCGCGCCCGGCCCGAGGGTGCTAGCTCGGCCTGAGTATGCGCCCGACCTGAGGGTGCGCGGTCGGCGCGAAGGCGCCCGGCCTGAGGATCCACACCCGGCCCGAGGGTGAGCGCGGCCCCAGAACGCGAGGATGGCACTGTTGTTTCGCAGTGCCCGGCCACAGGCCGGGACTTCGGCTCAGAGGCCCGCCTGCAGGGCGCGGATGTTCGCCCCGAGAACACCCGAGGCCAGGAGCCCTGAGCCGAGCGGGCCCGACGGATCCGTGCCGAGCAGCGGCAGCTGCCGCAGAGCCGCCCGAACGGGGTCGGTGAGGTGGGCGAGCTGCCAGGCGAGCTCGACCTCGCCCGGCGAACCCCCGCCCCCGCCCTCCGGCGACGCAAGGGCGGCTGCCTCCGCCCCGTGTGGCGACGCAAGGGCGGCTGCCTCCGCCCCGTCCGGCGAGGCGACGCCGGCGGCCTCCGCCCCGTCGGGCGACGCGAGGGCGGCGGCCTTGGCCGCGTAGGCGGCCGCGCCGAGCGCGTGCGCCCCCATGTGCGCGACGCCGGCGGCCTGACCGGCGGCCCACGCGGCGGCCTTGGCCGCGGGCGAGCTCACCACCTGGGTGGCACGGTTCGCGACGAACCGGCGCCGGATCTCGCCCGCCGCATCCAGCTCGCCGCGGGAGAACGCCCGGGCCCGGGCGATCGCGTCGCGCGGGCGGTCGTCGTCCGGAGCCTCCGCCTCGAACAGGGGCAGCACCCGCTCGGCGCAGTCGGCGGCCCACGCGGCGACGAGTCGCCGATCGTGCTCGCTCAGCGCCTGCGGAGACACCATGTCCGCAACTCCTCTCGCCGTGCCGACGCCACCCCTGGCGCCGTCCTCCAGGACGTGCGGGCGACCGTGCCGCCCGTCATGCCGTCAGCGTCCTCTCGAAGAACGATGCCGCAAGAGACCCGAATGTCGGGACCGATTCGTCCAGGCCAGCAGCAGGGGTGTCGGCCCAACCGTGCGTCCCGTCCTCGATGGGGTGCCAGTCGACGTCGCCGCCCGCAGCGAGCAGCGCGTTCCTGAACGCCTCGCTCTGCGCGAACGGCACGATCTCGTCCGCCGTGCCATGCACGATGAGCATCGGCGGCGGGGTCGTCCGCACTTGGCAGACCGAGCTGATCCCACTCAGCTCCCGCGGGGTGCCGCGGTGCCCGAGCAGCCGGTTCACCTCGTTGTCAGGATCGTCCGGTGCGCCGCGGAGGTCGCTCGGGGCGGCCGCGATCGCGACCGCCCGCACCGGCGAGCCCGGGTGCATGGCGGCGAGAGCAGCGAGGTGGCCGCCTGCGGAGAAACCCCAGAGGCCGATCCGCTCGGGGTCGCCGCCGTACTCGGCGATGTGGGAGTGCACCCATTCCACCGCGAGCAGGACGTCGTCGAGCGGCGCGGGCCAGGTCGCCGTTCCGCTCAACCGGTAGGTGGGCGCGACCGTCACGAACCCCCTCGCGGCCAGGTGCGGAGCCAGCCAGGGGTGCATAGCCGCGCCACGGTCTCCCTCATGCCATCCGCCTCCGTGCAGAAAGATCGCGACCGGCCGTCCTCGTGGGCCGGGACCTGCCTCGCGAGCACTCTCGGGAGTCGGCACGGACAGCACGTCGAGGCGCAGAAGCCCCTCAGGCCGCACGCCGTACGGGATGCCGCCGAAGAATCGGGGCACTTCTTCGTCGGTGACGGCCATGAATCGACCCTAGACCGCGCATCCCGAACCCGACGCGCCCCGCGCGAAACGCTGCGGTATTCGGTCTTGCTATGTACCGCTACTCAGCGTTACCATGTACCAGTAGTCAGCAACACCGAGTAGCGAGGAGCCGACATGGCCAAACAGATGACCGAGATGCTGAAGGGCACGCTCGAAGGCATCGTGCTGGCCCGCCTCGATGAGCGCCCCGCCTACGGCTACGAGATCACGTCGAGCCTGCGCGACCAGGGCTTCGTCGACATCGTCGAGGGCACCGTCTACGCCCTGCTGGTGCGGATCGAGCAGCGCGGTCTCGTGGATGTCGCGAAAGAGCCGTCCGAGAAGGGGCCGCCCCGCAAGGTCTACTCCCTCAACGCCGCCGGCCGCGACCAGCTGGCCGAGTTCTGGTCGAGCTGGGAGTTCCTCTCCGACCGGATCGACGCAATCCGCACCCGCCCGACCACGAACGGCACCACCACGGATGCGCCGACCGCAGACCTCACCACCACCACCACCACAGATCCCACAACCACCACTGCCCCCACCACCCCGATTCACGGAAGAGACAACTGACATGGCCACCAAATGGATCGAAGCCCTCACCGGCTCGCTCGAGCAGAAGAAGCGGTACCGGCAGGCGATCGCCCGCACGAACGCCCTCGACTCCCCCTACCGCGAGGCCGCCAAGGCGGTCAACCGCTACTTCCTCTACTCCAGCGGCATCACCGACGGCGAGACGATGGTGACGATGATCGTCGACAACGCCGACCTCTGGGAGCAGGCGGCGATCGACGGCCGCTCGGTGCGCGACATCGTCGGCGACGACCCGGTGGAGTTCGCCGAGTCGTTCGCGGCCGCGTACGCCGGCGAGCACTGGATCGACAAGGAGCGCGCCCGCCTGGTCGACGCCATCGACGCGGCCGAGGGGCCCGAGACCGGGAGGCCCGAGACCGGTAAGCCCGAGAACGGAAAACCCGGGTCCGCAAACCCGAACCCTGACTCCGCGAACCCCGAGCCGCAGGAGAAGGACTCGTGACGCTCACCGCTCCCGCCGTCCGCGTCGAGGGCCTCACCAAGTCCTTCGGCGACGTGCACGTGCTGCAGGGCGTCGACCTCACCGTCGAGCCCGGCACAGTCATGGCGCTGCTCGGCTCGAACGGGGCCGGCAAGACCACCCTCATCCGCATCCTCTCGACCCTCCTGAAAGCGGATGCGGGCCGGGCCGCCGTGCACGGCTTCGACGTCGCCGCGTCACCCGCCGAGGTGCGCGAGTCGATCAGTCTCACCGGTCAGTTCGCGGCCGTCGACGACGTGCTCAGCGGGCGGGAGAACCTGGCGCTCGTGGCCCGGCTCCGCCACCTCCCGCATCCGGCCGCGATGGCCGACCGGCTGCTCGAGCGGTTCGCGCTCACCGAGGCCGGCCGCCGCCGGGCCGGCACCTACTCGGGCGGGATGCGCCGCCGCCTCGACATCGCGATGAGCCTGATCGGCGACCCACCGGTGATCTTCCTCGACGAGCCGACCACGGGGCTCGACCCCGAGGCCCGCCTCGAGGTCTGGCAGACCGTGCGCGCCCTGGCCGACGCCGGCACGACCGTGCTGCTCACCACCCAGTACCTCGACGAGGCCGAGCACCTCGCCGACCGCATCGCGATCCTGCACGAGGGCACGATCATCCAGAACGGCACGCTGGCCGAGCTCAAGCGGCTGCTGCCGCCCGCCCGGGTCGAGTACGTCGAGAAGCAGCCCTCGCTCGAGGACGTGTTCCTCGCCCTCGTCGGCAGGCCGAAGGCCGACGGCCAGACCCACCCCGAACCCGAGCCCCGCCTCCAGGAAGGAACCCGGCCATGACCACCCACGCCTTGGGCGACACCGGTGTCCTCACCGGGCGGTCGCTGCGTCACATCCTCCGCAGCCCCGACACGATCCTCACCACGGCCGTCACCCCGGTCGCCCTGATGCTGCTGTTCGTGTTCGTGCTGGGCGGCGCGATCGACACCGGCGGCGGCACGGGATCCGGATCCGCGCCGAGCACGTCGTACGTCGACTACCTGCTCCCCGGCATCCTGCTCGTCACGATCGCCTCGGGGATCGCGTACACCTCGTACCGGCTCTTCCTCGACCTGCAGGGCGGCATCTTCGAGCGCTTCCAGTCGATGCCGGTCGCCCGGTCGAGCGTGCTGTGGGCGCACGTGCTGACCTCGCTCGCCGCGAACCTGGTCTCGGTCGCGCTCGTGACCGGGGTGGCGGTGCTGCTGGGGTTCCGGAGCGGCGCCTCGGTGGGGGCGTGGCTCGCGGTCGCCGGCATCCTCGTCCTGTTCATCCTCGCCCTGACCTGGGTGGCGGTCATCGCCGGACTCTCGGCGAAGAGCGTCGACGGGGCCAGCGCGTTCAGCTACCCGCTGATCTTCCTGCCGTTCGTCAGCTCGGCGTTCGTGCCGACCGACTCGATGCCGGCGCCCGTCGCCTGGTTCGCCGAGCACCAGCCGGTGACGTCGATCGTCGACACGATGCGCGCCCTCTTCGCCCAGCAGCCGGTCGGGGGCGAGATCTGGGTGGCGCTGGGGTGGCTCGGGGGCATCCTCGTCGTCGCGTACGCCCTGGCGATCGCGGTCTACCGGCGCCGGTTCCGCTGAGCGGAGTCGGGAGCAGGCCGGGCCGGCCCACCGCCTGTCGGCTCAGCCGTCCGCCGACCCGCTCACCCACCACCGACGACGCAGTCCGCCGTCGGCTGGGTCAGCCCGCCGTGGACGGCTCATCCCGACGCCGACCGGCTCATCAGCCCGCCGTCGACCCGCTCAGCCCATCGCCGGCCGCCGAGCCGCTGAGCGTCAGACCGTAGA
This sequence comes from Herbiconiux sp. 320_LB, assembly GCF_059691755.1. Taxonomy (NCBI): domain Bacteria; kingdom Bacillati; phylum Actinomycetota; class Actinomycetes; order Micrococcales; family Microbacteriaceae; genus Herbiconiux; species Herbiconiux sp. 320_LB. The sequence goes on from NZ_JCAWAD010000003.1 coordinate 448,747, forward strand.
CCCGGCGCGCGGGATCGCCTTCGTCATCCGCCAGCCGCGTCATCCCCACCTTTTCCGCCACCCGCTGCGATGGCCCGTTCTGCGGATGGATGATCGCCACGAGGGAATCGGCGAGACCGCGCTCGGCGGCGAATTCCCGGCACGCGATCGCGGCTTCGGTGGCGTAGCCCCGCCCGTGGAGCTCGGCCCTGACGTGATACCCCACCTCGAGCGCCGGCGCCCCGCCCACCTCCTGCCAGGTGAGACCGCAGTCGCCGACGAACTCGCCCGCGTGGGTCTCGACGATCCAGAGGCCGTAGCCATGAGTGTCGTAGTTGGCGCGGTTCCAGGCGATCCATGCTGCCGCCCCCTCGCGCGTCTTCGGAGCCGGGTAGTAGCGCATGACGACGGGGTCACCCAGCAAGGCGGCCATCGCATCCAGGTCCCCCTCCCCCATCTCGCGGAAACTGAGGCGTTCGGTCGGGGCGGGCACCGGCATCTCTCGCGGCGCGTCACCTGACCGATCCTGCAGCTCGGCGAGGTCGACGGCGAGCTGGATGCGTGTCCCGTAGCGGTCCAGACCCGCTTCGGCTTCGGTGGCGACGAGCGCGCGATGGAACGGGGATGCGGGCTCCTCATCGAGGAAGCCCATCGTGCGATAGAACGGCGCGTTCCACGGGACCTCGGCGTAGGTGCGCAACGACAGGCGGCGATGGCCGCGGCCGGCCGCCTCACCCATGGCCGCTGCGACGAGCGCCCGCCCGATCCCCCGCCGCGCGTGCGCCGGGGCGACCGAGAGCTGCTCGAGATGCGCGAAGCCGTCGACCTCGAGAACGTGCACGAAGCCGACGACGACCCCGCCGGGCCCGCCCGCTTCATCCACCTCGGCCACCAGCAGGAACCCCGGCTGGGCCGCACGCTCCGCACCCGTCGGCGCAGCACCCCAGCTCTCAGGATGCAAGAGGTCGACGAGGAGGCGATCGGCGTCGTTCTCGAGCGGCTCGAGCGCCGCGAGATCGTCGGCCCGAACGGGGCGGATGCGCGCGGTCATGCCTCCAGCGTACGAGCAGCGCAGACTCCCGCCGTGCTGCGTCACCCGGCGGTCAGGTGAGGGGCTTGCGCATTCGGAAGTTCGTGAGCGCGACACCACGGCGGATCGGCGACTGCTGTGCCACCACCACGAAGCCCTGGCTCTCGAAGAAGGGATGGGCCGTGATGCTCACGTCGGCCGAGAGTTCACGCGCTCCGTATCCTCGGGCGAGTGCCTCGCCGTGCGCGAGGAGTGTCCGCGCGATCCCGCGCCGGAGGAAGCGCGGCGCCACGAACATCATGTCGACGTAGCCGTCCGGGCTGACGTCGGAAAACCCGGCCAGCTCGCCGTCGATCTCGGCGACGAAGGTGCCTCGCGCTCGCATCGCCGCATCCCACCGACCGAGGTCGCGCCCCTCGCGGTCGGCCCAGGCGTCGATCTGCTCGGCCGTGTAGTCGGCGGAGGCCGTCTCGGTCACCGCAGCCAGGAACAGTGCCAACGTGCCGGCCGCGTCGGCCGGACGGTAGGCGCGCACAGCGACCGCCGGGCCATCCTGAACCGTCGCGTCATCCACCCCGACACTCTGCCATGGTGTGCTGGTCGCGGAGGCGACGGACCGCGCTCACGGGAGCAGCGGGACCTGCGGGACCTGCGGGACCTGGATGAGCAGCAGGCGCGCAGGCTATGAGAAGCAAGATGCTGGAAACAGGATGCGGATCGCGTCACCGCGCCCGCGCCGGCGGTAGCGTCATCCCATGTCGAAGAGCGACAACGACGACCTCTGGACTCGCGCCTACGGACCCGGTCAGCCACCCCTGACGGACGCCGAGCACACCGAGCTGCTCCGCCGCCGCCCCGCGTTCGCCGAACCGGCCGATCGAGAACCCGAGTCCGCCGAGCTGCTCCGCCGCCCCGCGTTCACCGAACCGGCCGGTCGAGAACGCGAGCGCGCCGAGCTGCTCGACCGCCGACCCGCGTTCGCCGAACCGACCGGCCCAGAACTCGAGCCTGCCGAGCTGCTCGGCCACCGCGCCGCGTTCGCCGAACCGACCGGTCGAGAACCCGCGCCCGCCCGGTGGCTCGAACGCACCGAATCCGTGCTGCCCGCCTTCCCGGCGGTCGACCCCGACGAACCCATCCAGAGCCTCCCCCAGGAGCAGCCCGATGCCCGGCTCGCCAGGCGCACCCCGAGCCCGCGACGAACCGCCGTCTCGGCCGTCGTCGGCGCGCTGATCCTGGCGGGGGTCGCCGCCGGGTCGGCTGCGGTGGGGTTCGCCGCAGGGTCCTCCGCCGACCCCGACTCCGCTGCCTCGTCCGTCTCCGCCGGCGGCCCGGCATCCGCCGCATCCGACACCACCGGCTCGACCAGCCCGAATGCCCCCGCCGGCCTCGCCGACCCCGACGGCCGTGCCGAGCCCGAGAAGCTCGGCGACGGCATCTCGGCGGCCGACGGCTCCTGGCTCGCCTTCGCCGACGCCCACTGCAACCCTGTCCTCTCCGTCGAGAACGGCGGCCTGGCGGGGGTCGTCTGCACCTGGCCCGACGGCCACCGCATCGCCCTCGGTGCCGACGGAGCCGTCGCCACCGACACCACCGCCCTCCGGTCCGCGGCCGAGGAGGCCCCCTTCCGCCTCACCCCGCCCTGACCCGAGCAGGGTGCTCGGCCGCCCTGGTCGACGGGCGTCTCGTGCCGCAGCGACCCAGACGGTTCCGGTCAGGCGGGGACGTCGACCGGTATCACCGACAGCCCCGGGATGCCCTGGAAGTCGCGGGGGTTCGCCGTCACGACCGGGAGTCCGTTCGCGATCGCGATGGCCGCGATCAGGGCGTCGTAGGCCCGGGCCGCGGGCTTGCGACCGGAGCCGCGGAGGGCCGCGGCGACCTGCCCGAATGCGCGCCCGGACGCCGCGTCGAACGGCAGCGGCTCGAAGTCGGCCTCCGCCTGCTGCAGGTGCGCCTGTCGCGCCGCCCGCACACTCGCGTCGTCGGTGACGAGCGGGCCCACACTGAGCTCGGCGATGGTCACCGTGCTGATCAGCAATTCCTCGGGCAGGGCATCGGCGACCTCGAGCCGCCCCAACAGGATGACGGTCGAGGTGTCGAGAAGCCCTCGCGAGACGCCGCTCACAGCGACGGGTCGATCAGCTCGTCGATGTCGGCTCGCAGCACATCCGCATCCACGAACGGCAGCAGCCGCCGTCGTTCGATCAACTGCCGGGTCGACGGAGAAGCCCGGCGCACCGGCCGCAACACGGCCACCGCGGTCCCGTCGCTCGTCACGACCAGCTCCTCCCCCCGAGCCACCCGCGACAGCACCTCACCCCCGTGATTCCGAAGCTCCCGCACGCTGACCGTAGACATACCCCCACTGTATCACCGGTGATACACCCCCCTCCACCCCTCCCAAAGCGCTAACGCACCCCTGACCTTCCGAAGCCCGCCGCGCGCAGCGCCGGCACCACCCAATCGGTTATCGGCACCGTGCCGCGCGCAGCGCCGGCACCACCCTCGGCTATCGGCAGCGCGCCGCGCAAAGCGCCGGCGGCCGCGGAGCGGGTGTTCCGGGCGAGCCGCAGGCATCGGGTCTGGCGGACGTCCGCGCAGCGGACGTGGGACTGCGGCTCGCCCGGAATACCCGCTCCGCGGCCGCCGACCTCCCCACGAACCCGCCCCCAGGCACCCCACCACAGAGGCCGACCCAGACACAAAGCCAAACAGAAGAACGCAGGCACAGAGGCAACAAACAAGCACAGACGCAACAAAAAAGGCCCACCGAAGTGGACCAGATCTTGCTGGGGTACCTGGACTCGAACCAAGAACAACTGAACCAGAATCAGCCGTGTTGCCAATTACACCATACCCCACCGCTCCGAGCCTCAGCCCGAACCGACTGTTCACTGTAGCCCATCCGAGCGCGCTCTCCCAAATCGGTCGACCCCGGGCGTGCCGTCGGTGGCCCCCGCTACCGTGGTGCCCATGACCAGCGTGAAGACGATCGGCATCCTGCTGTTCGAGAACGTCGAAGAGCTCGATGCCGTGGGCCCCTGGGAGGTGCTCGCCTACTGGACGAGGAATCACCCCGAAGACGGCTACGAGGTCATGATGCTCGCCGCCGACCCCGCGCCCGTCACCTGCGCGAAGGGGCTGCGACTGCTGCCCGACACGGTGCTCGCCGACGCTCCGCCGCTCGAGGTGCTGATCTACCCGGGCGGCCAGGGCACACGCCCGCGCCTGGCCGACCCGGTCGAGCTCGACTGGGTGCGGGCCCAGCGCGAGACGGTGCCGCTGATGGCGAGCGTCTGCACCGGGTCCCTGGTGTACGCCGCCGCGGGTCTGCTGCGGGGCCGCCCCGCGACCACGCACTGGGCGTCGCTCGAGCTGCTCGCCGAGCTGGATCCGACCGTCGAAGTGCGCGGCGACGACCGCTTCGTCGACGACGGCGACCTCATCACCTCCTCCGGCGTCTCCGCCGGCATCGACATGGCTCTCCACCTCGTCGACCGCCTGGCCGGCCGCGACCGGGCCCGCGAGGTGCGCCGCGGCATCCAGTACGACCCCCAGTCCCCGATCTGACCTGCCCCGTCACCTCGCTGCTTCCCGGGGCCGGCGGGGGATGCGCCCGGTCGACGGGCGGGGCCTGCGTGGGTAGCGTGGGGGCATGGCCGATCGCGCGGTGCCCAACCTCCCGTCGCGGGACTTCGGCGCCACGACCGACTTCTACGGCGCGTTCGGCTTCGAGCCGGCGCATCGGGACGAGGGATGGCTGATCCTCCGCCGCGGCGACCTGCAGCTGGAGTTCTTCCTCGACCCCGAGCTCGTCCCTGAGCAGAGCGACTTCATGTCCACGATCCGGGTCGACGACCTCGACGGGCTCTATGCCGCCATCCGCGCCACCGGCATCCCGGAGCGGACGACCGGTCACCCGCGCCTGCACCCCGTGCGCCTTCAGCCCTGGGGCCAGCGCGCCGGCTACCTGATCGACCTCGACGGCACCCAGCTCACCCTCATCCAGAACCCCGTCTGACCCCCGAGAAATCCGGCGCAGCAGCGCAGCAGCGCAGCAGCGCAGCAGCGCAGCAGCGCAGCAGCGCAAGATCGCAGGCGCGCCGACAGCGGCTCAGAGCGGCCGGATGGCCCGGTTCTGCAGGTGCTCGTAGACGACGGAGGTGCGCACGTCGGCCACCTCGGGCCGCTCGGTGAGCCGATCGATCACGAAGGCGTAGAGGCTGTCGTTGTCGGGCACCGCCACGTGCACCAGGAAGTCCTCGTTGCCCGAGGTGACGAAGACGCCGAGGGTGTCCGGCAGGGCGCTGACCCAGTTGCGGAAGCCCTCGATGTTGCGCCGCGACGGCGGCCGGATGCGCACGGCGATCATCGCCTGCACCGGCCGGCCGATCGCGGGCAGGTCGACCTCGAGCAGGGCCCCGCGGATCACCCCGCGCTCCCGCAGCGACCGCGTGCGGTCGAGCGCCGTCGTCGGCGAGACCCCGACGGTCGCGGCGATGTCGCGGTTGGTGCGCCGTGCATCCGCCTGCAGTTCGCGCAGGATCGCCGTATCAAGTTCGTCGAGCTTCGCCATCCGGCACTCTCCTCAGGATTAAGTACGGAATCACGGTACAACAGGCGGATGCGTACGTAGTATTCAGTTCGCCAGCCGTTCGAAGACCGAAAGAAGCGCACCGTGCCCGACCTCCCCTCCTACGCACCCGACGAGATCGTCACCAGCGAACCCACCCGGTCGGCCCGCCTCAAGTGGGCGATCGTCGTCGACACCGCCCTGCCTCCCGGCCGCATGGTCAACGCCGTCGCCTGCATCGCGGCCGCGACGGGCCAGGCGATCGAGGGGATGCAGGGGCCGGGTGGTCCCGACGCCAGCGGCTACCCGCATCCGGGCCTCGCCTGGGCCGGATGCACGGTGCTGGGCGCCACGACCGAGCGCCTCGCGAACACGCGCGCCAAAGCGGTCGCGGCCGAAGCCGAGGGCGTCTGGGTCGCCGACATGCCGCTCTCGGCGCAGACCAACCGGGTCTACGACGACTACCTCACCGAGCTCGCCCACACGCCCCCCGAAGAGCTCGGGGTGTGCGCGATCAGCATCGTCGGCCCGCGCGAGGCGGTCGACTCGATCGTGAAGAAGCTGAAGCTGCTCTGACTCGCGGTGCGACGGGAGCCGGCCAACTCAGTCCCCCGAAGGCCCCGAAGACCCCGATGCCCCCGAGGCGCCCGCCGCCTTCTCCTTGCGCGCCCGCGACCGCTGCCGCAGGTACGCGATCACGCCCGACCCGACCGTGACGACCACGAGCCCGATCAGCACCCACTCCATGTAACGCTCTACCACGGCCGCCACCTCGGGGATGTTGCCGAGCGCGTAGCCGACCCCGATGATGAGCGTCGCCCAGATCGCGGCTCCGAGTGCGTTGAACCCGATGAAGTGCGAGTACCGCATCTTGCCCACACCCGCCGCGACCGGCGCGAAGGTGCGCACGACGGCGACGAAGCGCGCGATCGTCACGGCCCAGCCACCGAAGCGCTCGAAGAAGCCCTGGGTGCGTTCGACGTTCTTACGGCTGAAGAAGCCCGAGTCGCGCCTTTCGAAGATGCCGGGCCCGGCCCGACGGCCGATCAGGAACCCCACCTGGTCGCCGAGGAAGGCCGCCGCGAAGACGGCCAGGATGACCACCGGCAGCGGCAGCGGGATGGCACCGGTGAAGGTGAGCAGACCGGTGAAGAACAGCAGGGTGTCGCCGGGCAGGAAGAACCCGATCAACAGGCCCGTCTCGGCGAAGATGATCGCGCACACGACCAGCAGCCCCCAGCCGCCGGCCCCCTGGATCGTCTCTTGGAGGTTGAAGAGGTCAGCGTGCGCCATGACTCGACCCTAAGCCCGGAAGCCTGGGACCGAGACCGGGACCCAGACGCAAGAAACCCGCCCTACAGCAGCGGCCCGAGCAGGTGACGGTTCACCGCGGCCGCGGTGCGGGCCCCGGCCCCGGCCGCCACGATCAGCTGCTGCGATCCGGGAGGGGTGATGTCTCCCACGGCGTAGACGCCCGGCACCGAGCTGGCGCCGCGGGCGTCGACCACGACGTGCCCCTCGTCGTCGGTCTCGAGCCCGAGGCCCTCGGCGAAACCGAGCGGCACGCTCCAGAGCGGTCGCACGAACCCGCCGGTGCGCGGGATGGTCGTGCCGTCCTCCAGCACCACGCCGGTGAGCCCCGAGCGGTCGCCCACCACGTCAGCGATCGGCCGGCGCTCGACCCCGATGCCGCGGCCGGCGAGCGCCGCCTCCTCGGCGGGGGTCACCGCATCCGCCGACCCGTTCGTGAAGACGACCAGGTCGTCGGTCACCTGCGAGACGAGCACGGCGCGCTCGGCCAGGTCGGCGGTGGTGCCGATCAGCGCGAGGGGCTGCCCGCTCTTCTCGAAGGCGTCGCACTCGATGCAGCTGTGCAGGCTCGTGCCGTAGTAGGCCCGGATGCTCGGCAGCGCCGGCAGTGTCTCGGCCAGTCCGTTCGCGAGCACGACGACGGGTGCGGTCACCACCCGGTCGGCCGAACCGCGCACCCCGCGTGAGGTGATGGTGAAGTGGTCGGCGCCCTCCGGACCGGATGCCGTCGACGACAGGTTGCGGGTCACCGAGTCGACGAGCCCCTGGTGGAACTCCGCGGTCGGGTACCTCGCGAACTCCTCCCGCCCGAGCGCGCGCAGTTCGAGCGGCGACACCCCGTCGCGGGTGAGGAACCCGTGCGACACGAGCGTCGCCGAGTGCCGCGGGCGGTTGCTGTCGAGGATGAGCACGCGCCGCCGCGCACGCACGAGGTTGAGCCCGGTCGAGAGGCCGGCCGGTCCGCCGCCGATGATGACGACGTCGTACCGGTCCCCGGCCACGTCGCCGAAGCTGTCCGCGTCGGATGCGCCGGCAGCTCCGGCAGCAACGGACGCGCGGGCGGCGGACGAATCGCCCGACGACGCAGCAGCCCCGCCGCTCATCGCGCGTTCACGAGCCGGTCGAGGCGGGCGATCGTCTCCTCTTTCCCGAGGATCTCCATCGACTCGAACAGCGGCGGCGAGACCCGGCGGCCGGAGACGGCCACGCGCAGCGGCCCGTAGGCGACCCGCGGCTTGAGCGCGAGACCCTCGATCAGCGCCGAGACGAGCGCCGCCTGGATGGTCTCGGCGTTCCACTCCGACAGCGGCACCTCTTCGAGCCCGTTGATCGCGGCCGCCAGCACGAGGCCGGCGTTCTCGGGGAGCGAGGCGAGCGCATCCGGAGCGTAGGCGATCGCCGCGGCGTCGACGAAGAAGGGCGCGAGCAGCTCGGGCGCCTCACCGAGCAGGGCCATGCGCGTCTGCACGAGCGGGGCCACGGCGGCGAGCACGCCCTCCTGGTCTGGCGTCAGCGGCGAGGTGACCACCCCGGCGGTCTCGAGGTACGGCACGAGCCGCCCCGCGAAGTCCGAGACGTCGAGCAGGCGGATGTGGTCGCCGTTGATCGACTCCGCCTTCTTCAGGTCGAAGCGCGCCGGGTTGGGCAGCACGTCGACGACGTCGAAGGCCGCCACCATCTCCTCGAGCGAGAACACGTCGCGGTCGGGGGCGAGCGACCAGCCGAGCAGCGCCAGGTAGTTGACCAGCCCCTCGGGGATGAAGCCGCGGTCGCGGTGGTGGAAGAGGTTCGACTCGGGGTCGCGCTTGGAGAGCTTCTTGTTGCCCTCGCCCATCACGTAGGGCAGGTGCCCGAAGCGCGGCACGAAGCTGGTCACGCCGATGTCGATCAGCGCGTGGTAGAGCGCGATCTGCCGCGGGGTGGAGGAGAGCAGGTCTTCGCCGCGCAGCACGTGGGTGATGCCCATCAGGGCGTCGTCGACCGGGTTCACGAGCGTGTAGAGCGGATGCCCGTTGGGCCGCACGATCACGAAGTCTGTGAACGACCCGGCCGGGAAGGTGATCTCGCCGCGCACCAGGTCGTCGAAGGAGAGATCCGTGTCCGGCACCCGGAGCCGGAGGGCGGGCGACCGGCCCTCGGCGCGGAACGCCGCCTTCTGCTCCTCGGTCAGCGTGCGGTCGAAGTTGTCGTAGCCGAGCTGCTTCGCCCGCCCCGCGGCCTCGTTGCGCGCGTCGATCTCCTCGGCGTTCGAAAAGCTCTCGTAGACGTGACCCGAGGCCAGCAGCGCGTCGATGACCCCGCGGTAGATGTCGTAGCGCTCGGACTGCCGGTAGGGCGCGTGCGGCCCGCCGACGCCGACACCTTCATCCCAGTTCAGGCCCAGCCAGGTCAGCGCCTCGACGATCTGCTCGAAGCTCTCCTCGGAGTCGCGCGCGGCATCCGTGTCCTCGATCCGGAACACCAGTTTGCCGCCGGTGTGCCGCGCATAGGCCCAGTTGAACAGCGCCGTGCGCACCAGGCCGACGTGCGGGGTCCCGGTCGGCGAGGGGCAGAACCGCACGCGCACGGCGGCTCCGGAGGCGTCGGAGAAGAGATGGGTCTGGGAGGAGGAAGCAGCGCTCATGACCCCCTGATTCTACGGGGCGGGGCGCGCCGGGCTATATTCAACAGAACGCGCATCGATGCGGCGTAGGGGATTCGGGGGCTCACGTGCTTGAACGACCCGCGCGCGCCTGGGCCCGCACGGTCCGGGAGTCGCTCGACGAGGGCGACGCCGAGACCGCGGTCACCCTGGTCAGGGACGACTGGGCCGCCCTCGTCACGTCGGATCCGAGCTGCGTCCGCGACACCATCCAGGCGCTCCCGCCGGCGCTCTGGCAGGCCGACGCCTGGCTCCTGCTCGGGCTGGCGACGTCGTTGTCCGGCTCCGCCGACGCGCTCGAACGGGCCGGCGCCGCCCTGTTCCTCAAGGAGTCGCAGCGCCTCGTCGCCCTCGGCCGTTCGCCCGGCGACTCGGCCGAGATCGAGCTGATGACCCGCTTCGGGTTCGCGAAGCACCACCGGAGCATCGGCCGCTTCGACCGTGCCGCCGCCGAGCTCGAGGAGCTCGCGACCGCCGTCGCCCTCACCGACGAGGTCTCCTTCGAGTGGCGGCTGGCGATGGATGCGCGCCTCCAGCTCGAGCTGTCGCTGGTCGCCTGGCACCGCGCCGGCTTCGACGCCGCCGACTCCTCCATCGGCCCCGCCCTCGCGCTGGCCGAGCACGCGCTGCACCCCGACGAGCAGGTCGCCGCCTACGGTCTCGCCGGTCTTCAGGCGGTGATGGCGGAGAACTCCGAGCGCGCCGACCTGTGGTTCGACCGCGCCCTCGCCGCGGCGGAGGCGACCGAACTCGGGAGCGACCCGAGCGAGATCCCGCTGGCCGAGTCTCCCGCGATGGCGCCCGCCCTGTACGCCCACGCCCTCACCCTGCTGGACCGCGGCCGGCTGGACGCCGCGGGCGAGGTGGCCCCGCTGCTGGAACGGCTCTCGGCCGGCAGCGAGTGGCGGGCCTACACGGCGGTGTTCACCGCGACGCGGCAGCTGTTGCTGCGCCGCTACACCGACGCGCTCGAACCCCTGAGGCTCGCCAGACAGCTCTCGCGCAAGTGGGAGGACGCCTACCTCCTGGACGCCCTCTCCTACGGTGTACGGCTCGGCATCGAGATCGGGCTGCGCCGCCCGCACGCCGTCGAGCCGGTCGAGAGCCGCACGACGGATGCGCGGCACCTGTTCTGCGCCGGCCGCTACCAGGGCTGGCTCGAGATCAGCGAGGGCCACTACCAGGAGGCCGTCGACGCGATCCAGGAGTGCATCCATCTCGGCGACGGGCACGCTCGCGGCACCCTGATCGACGTGCTGATGATCGACACCCTGGCCCGCGCGGCCCTCGGCGACGCGGTGCGCAGCACGACCAGTTTCGACTACGCCCTGGCCCTCGCCGCCGAGAGCGGGATCCGGCGCGCGTTCCAGCATCTGCCGCTCGCCCAGCTGCTGCCCCTGCTCGAGTCGGCCGCCCGCCGCCCTCAGCCGCCGGCGGTGCTCGCCCTGCTGCAGGAGCTCGAGGACACCTTCGAGTCCCAGGTGCAGCCGGTGCTGCGGTTGAGCGAGCGGGAGTACCAGATCCTGGTCGCGCTCGGCGACGGGCGCACCACCCGCGAGCTCTCACAGGAGCTCTTCATCTCACCGAATACGATGAAGACCCACCTCCGGCACATCTACCGCAAGCTGGGGGTCGGATCACGGGATGAGGCGATCCAGGTCGGGCATCGCCTCGGGATCACCCGCGGGTCACCCTCGATCTAACCCCGGGTGACCCCATCCGTTCACGTCGGGGCCTGCGAATGTGGAACGGAGCGCTGCCATTCCCCGCAGCCCTCCCGACTGCCGTCACCCGCGGCGTCGATCTCTGATCGAGAGGACAACTTCGGCATGCCCGAAAACCGTTTCACCCGACCCTCGCTCTCCCGAAGAGCACTCACGATGGCCACCGGCCTGGCCGTCGCCGCCCTCGCGGCGACCGGACTCGGTCTCGCCGTCGCGAGCCCCGCATCCGCCCACACCCCGACCGTGTCGTCGACCTGCGACACCCTGACCGTGAAGACCGCGAACTACAGCGCGAACGCGGACAACACGATCACGGTCTCGATCGACGGCAAGGAGGTGCAGCCCAAGACGTCGTTCGACACCCAGTTCTCGAAGACCTACGACTTCGCCGACCGCACGGTCGCGAACGACTACGTCGTGACCATCAAGACCTCCGACGACCCGAACGGCTCGAAGGGCTACTCGGTGACCGAGAAGGGCAGCTCGACCCCGTGCGTGCCGCCGACCACCCCTCCGACGACCCCGCCGACCACGCCGCCCACCACTCCCCCGGTGCCGCCGGTCGTCACCGTCTCGAGCGCGGTCACGAGCTGCGACCCCGTCACCGGTGTCGGCAACGGCACCATCTCGGTGGTCGCCGGCGGTGACGAGGACCACGGCTTCGACGTGACCATCGCCGACGCCACCGGCTCCGCGGTGCAGTCCCGGAGCCTGGACGCTCCGGGCACCGTCACGTTCGAGAACATCCCCTCGGGCACCGAGTACACCGCGACCGTCACCGACCTGGTGACCGAGCAGACCAGCTCGGACACCGTCTCGGTGCAGAAGTGCCTGAAGGCCGTCGAGGAGACCCCGACGCCGACCCCCACCCCGCCGACGACGACCACCCCGGCGACCCCCGCCGCCGTGGTGCCCTCGGTTCCGAGCACCCCGGCCTCGGCCCCGGTCTCGAACTCGGGAGCTCTCGCCGAGACCGGCTCCGAGGCGGCCCCGCTCGCCGTCGGCGCCGTCGCGCTGATGATGCTGGGCGGCGTCGTGGCCTTCGCGATCCGCAAGAAGCCGGTGCGCTAGTCCCCACCCTGGCGCACCACGCGCGGCCGGCCCTCGGGCCGGCCGCCTGAACGGCCCTCTCCGTCTGACGGAGGGGGCCGTTCGGCGTCGGGGGTGCCACGCTGGGAGCATGACGAACCACACCAAGTCCGCCGCCCGTGACGTCAGCGACAACCGGGCGTTCCGGGTGCTGGCCCGCAGCGGCTACGCGGTCAACGGCCTCCTGCACATCCTGATCGGCGGGATCGCCATCGGCGTCGCCGTCTCGGGGGCCGGCGGCGGCGGGGGTGGCGAGGCCGACCAGTCGGGCGCGCTGCGCCAGGTGTCCTCGACCCCCGGCGGGCTCTTCGTGCTCTGGATCGCGGTGATCGGGCTGTTCGCGCTCGGCCTCTGGCAGGTCGTGCAGGTGCCGCTGGTGAGCGACTCGGATGCGAAGAAGAAGTGGGGCCGTCGCGCGTCCGAGGCGGGCAAGGCCGTCGTGTACATCGCCCTGGGCGTCACGGCGCTGACCTTCGCGCTCGGCGGGTCGTCGAACTCCGCCGACTCCAGCCAGACGCTCAGTGCGCGGCTGCTCGAGACCCCCGGCGGGGTCGTCCTCCTCGTCGTGCTCGGGCTCGCGGTCGCCGGCGGCGGGGTCGGCTTCGCCGTGATCGGCGTGCGCCGCTCGTTCCGCAAGAAGATCCGGGTGCCCGCCGGGCAGGCCGGTCGCGCCGTCGTGATCCTCGGCACCGTGGGGTACGTGGCGAAGGGCATCGCGCTGTTCGTGGTGGGCGTGCTCTTCGTCGTCGCCGCCTTCACCTTCGACCCGGAGAAGGCCTCGGGTCTCGACGGGGCATTGAAGGCGCTCGTCGGTCTGCCGTTCGGCGTGGTGGTGCTCGTCGCCGTGGGCATCGGCCTGATCGCCTACGGCGTGTTCCTGGTCGTGCGCGCCCGTCTCGCCCGACTCTGACCTCAGGCCCCGCTGCTCGGGTCGCGGGCCCGCGCTGGCCGCGGCTCAGGCCCCGCGCCTCAGGCCCCGCGCAGCGTCTTGAGACGCATCAGCAGGTCGGGCCCGCGCCGATCCAGCTCCGCCCCGCCGACGCGCACGCCCACCATCAGGAAGACGGCCCCGAGAGCCACGCCGACCACCAGGGTCAGCCAGGCGAGCAGAGCGGATGCGAAGACCAGGCTCAGCACCGCGAGGATCGTCGCGGGAAGCGCGAGCAGCAGCGCCACCCCCCAGACGGCGAAGCCCGAGAGCGCGGTCGTGAAGTTCGCCCCCGGCGCCGAGCGGAACGGGTTGTCGCCCGCCTGCGGCACCGGGATCACGATCCGCGACGAGGCGACGCTCGAGACCGCGAAGCCGCCGAGGAGCGCGGCCGCGGACAGTCCGAGGAAGAGCGGCAGCAGGTTCCACGACCCGGTCCAGAACATCGGCACGACCGTGCCGAGGAGCACCAGCGGCACCGCGATGATCGCGAGCGCGCCGACCCGGCCGAGCCGGTCGTCGCGGCCGCGCACGCCGTCGGCGAGGTGGGTCGCGAAGGCGGTGCCGTCGAAGGAGATGTCGGTGTAGATCGACACGGCCAGGAAGAACGCGATCACCGGGCCGGTGAGGTTGAGCAGCACCGGGTTGTCGTTGTTCACCGAGTAGAACCAGAGCAGCACCGGCACCAGCGGCACGATGATCAGCTGACGGGCGTACCGAGGGTCGCGGCGCCAGTAGGTGAGCGACCGGGCAGCGACCGCGCCCGCCGGGGTCGCCGGCAGCACGCCGAACAGTCCGGTCTTGCCCCGGGCGGCCTGCTTGCGCGCGGCCGACGGCGGGTTCACCTGGCTGACGGCGAGCGAGTGCCGCCAGACCAGCACGAGCAGCACCAGCGTGGCGAGGGCGATCAGCAGCTTCAGGGCCGCCGGGCCGTAGTCGCCGGCCGCGACGTCGGGCGCGAGCGAGAACGCGGCGCCGAGCGGCGACCAGCTGAGCGCGCGGGCGAGGCCGGGCAGTGCATCCGCCGAGTCGGCCACGCCCCGGGTCAGGAAGGCCAGGATCGGCCCGATCAGGAGGATCGGGATGAACACCAGCACCCCGCCCAGCTCACGGAACCGGCGGCGCGACTGCAGGCTCGTGCTGAGCGCCGACACGGTCCGCGAGGCGATCACGGCGGTGAGCACCCCGAGGATCGCGCCGACGAACGCCGCGACGGCGGAAGGAAGCGAGACCGAGAAGGTCACGACCGTGGTGAGCGCGGCGATCGAGGTGACGATGCCGGGGACGCCCAGCACGCCCACCAGCGTCAGACCGACCAGCAGCTGGGTCATCGTGAGCGGGAAGACGCGCAGGCGCGCGGGGTCGACCGACTGCTCGATGCCGAACGCGACGAGCGGCACGACGATCCAGCCGAGCACGACGGCGGAGCCGGCCAGGATCACGGCGGTGCTCGCGATCTCCGGCGGCGCGAACCGCAGCGCGACGAGCGCCGCCACGGCGAGGCCGAGGGCGCCGAGGCCATAGAGGGCCCCGATGATCACGGCGACCAGCTGCCAGGTGCTGCGCTTCAGCGAGTTGCGCAGCAGCAGGAACCGCAGCTTCAGGAGCGTCGCAACCATTCCGGCCCCTCTGCGTGGGTGCGACCGCCGACGAGTTCGACGAAGCGGTCTTCGAGCGTGGATCCGCCGCGCACCTCGTCGACGGTGCCGGCGACGAGCACCGTGCCGTTCGCGACGACGGCGACGTGGTCGCACATCCGCTGCACCAGGTCCATCACGTGGCTGGAGACGATGACGGTGCCGCCGTTCTGCACGTAGCCGGTGAGGATGTCGCGGATGTTCGCGGCCGACACCGGGTCGACCGACTCGAACGGTTCATCCAGCACCAGCACGCGCGGGGCGTGCACGAGCGCGCAGGCCAGGGCGATCTTCTTGGTCATGCCGGCCGAGTAGTCCACGACGAGCGACCCGGCCGCCGACTCGAGGTCGAGCAGTCGCAAAAGGTCGGCGACGCGGTCGGCGACCTCGGCGCGGTCGAGGCCGAAGAGCAGGCCGTTGTAGGTGACGAGCTGCTCCCCGCTCAGGCGGTCGAAGAGCTTGACGCCGTCGGCCAGGTTGCCGATCAGCGACTTCGCCTTCACCGGGTCGCGCCACATGTCCACGCCGTGGATGAGGGCCTGGCCCGCATCCGGTCGCAGGAGGCCGGTGGCCATCGAGAGGGTGGTCGTCTTGCCGGCCCCGTTCGGGCCGACCAGCCCGTAGAACGAGCCCTCCGGCACCGTGAGGCTGAGGGCGTCTACGGCGACCTTCTGACCGAAGCGCTTGGTCAGGCCGGTGAGCTGCATCGCGGCCGTGCCGGCGATGCCCGTCCCGGTGGCGGGCGCGGGAGCTGGATCTGTCATGCGTGTTCCCCTTCACGAGTGGCACTCCCACTCTGTCGGCTGTGAGCCTGCTCGACAACCGGTGCCGCGGTGTGGCGGCAAACTCGGCCGGACGTACGGTGAAGGGATGGCCCGCCCCTCCGGAACGATCGCCGACCGCTGGCGCTCGCACCTGCTCTCGACGCTCTCCGGCCGCTCCGACGGGCGACCGGACTGGGTGGATGCGGTCGAGCTCGGCGACGACGTCGGCTTCTTCGGCCCGGGCTCGGCCTCCTGGGCGGTGCACGGCGACATGGCGACCATGGTCGCCGGCATCCGGGCACTGCTGATGCAGACCCTGCACCCGGGCGCCATGGCCGGGGTGCACGACTGGTCGCGCTACAAGGAGGACCCGCTCGGCCGCCTGACCGGCACCATCCGCTGGCTGGTCACGGTGACCTTCGCCGACACCACGCTCGCCCGCCGCGAGTCCGGGCGAGTGGCGCACTTCCACGACCGGGTGCGCGGCGAGTACGTGGATGCACGGGGCGACACCGTGCCCTACCGCGCCGGCGACCCCGAGCTGCTGAGCTGGGTGCACCTGGTCTTCACCGACGCCTTCCTCGCCAGCCATCTGCGCTGGGGCATCCCGTTGCCGGAGGGCGGCGCCGACCGCTACGTCGACGAGTGGGCGACCGCGGGCGACCTGATCGGGGTGCCCGATCCGCCGCGGAGCGCCGCCGGGCTCCAGGAGCAGCTGGACCGGTTCCGGCTGGCCGGGGTGCTGAAGAGCGACGAGCGGGTCGCGGAGGCCGTGCGCTTCATCCGCCGCCCACCGCTCGCGAAGGGCATGATGCCGGCCTACCGGGTGATGTTCGCCGGGGCCGTCGCGTCGCTGCCGAAGGAGTACCGACGAATGCTGGGCCTTCGCCGATCCCCCCTCCCCGTGATCTGGGCGACCGGGCGGGTGCTGGCGGTCGTGCGCTCGTTCATGGGCGACGCCTCCTCCACCGAGGCCGCGGCGATGGCCCGGGTGAACCGCCTGGCGGCGGAGGGCCGCTCGCTGGCACCGGTCGCCGGCTAGGCGGGATCGGGCACGGCGAGATCGAGCCGCCGCGTTCGGCACGGCGAGATCGACGCGAGCCGCGCCCGCTCCGACCGGTAGAGTTAGGTGGAAGCGCGTGACCGGCACGACGTCACGCACCGTTCTGAAGGAGCTGGCGACGTGACGGTTGTGGTCTTTGACGAGAAGCCCGGCAAAGAGCTGGCGAAGCCGCTGAAGGGCGGCGTCTTCGTTCTCTTCTGGCTCGTCGCCATCGCACTCTGGGTGATCGCGCCGTTCATGACGAACCCGCTCTGGGGCGCGTTCCTGATCGACAGCGGCATCGTCTTCGCCTCGGTCGGCTTCGCCACCGCCCAGCTCGGCTTCCTCACGCCGTTCCGCAACGTGCTGATCGCCGGCATCGTCGCGATCGCGCTGTTCGCGCTCGGCGACTTCCTCGAACTCACCGCGATCAGCTTCTTCCTGCGCATGTTCGTGCCGCTCCTCGCCCTCCTGTCGGCGCTCTACGCCACGGTGGGCAAGGTCAAGGTCTGGTACGACTGAGCACGTTCCGCTGACCCGGGATGCTCCGCCCGGCGAAACCCAGATGTTCCGGCCACGAAACACGGCCGTCACACACCGGCCCTAGTGTCGACGTCATGAGGATGTCGCACGAATCACAGGGCTTCTGCCAGTGGTTCTGCCTGCGCCGCCAGAGCGGCCACCACAACACCTCTGTCTTCTCCTTCAACTCGTGACCCCGCCCCGCTTCCGGGGAGGAGTGCGCCCACCGGGCGACCGCTCCCCCGTCTGAGAAGCGGCTCGCACGCTGCGCCCGGCGCAGACCGCTCCCGAGCGCGCCCAAGCACGCTCGGCGAGGGTCTCGTCGGCGCGCCCCCGGCACCGGTCACGACCTTTGGAGACCCATGAGATTGGATGACGTCTGCCTCGTCGATTCCGACGTGGCGGCCAGCGACGACTTCTATCGTCTGCTGCTCGGCTTCGAACGACGGATGCGCAACGTGCGCTTCGCCGACTTCGTCTTCGACAGCGGGCCCCGACTGGCGATGTGGCTGCGCCCGAGCATCGCCGAGACCGTCGGCGACGCCTACCCCGAGGCCCCCGGTCTGCCGTTCCGGCTGACCATCGAGCTCCCGGAGCCGGCGGCACGGGAGGCGGCCGCCCGCGTCCCTGCGGCCCGGACGCGTCCGGACGGACGGGTCGTGGTGACGGACCCCGACGGGTTCGCCACCGTGCTCGCCCCGACCGGGAGCGGTCGCTCGCGGATCACCGGTGTCGAGCTCGTCGTCTCGGATCCCGAGCGCACGGCCGCCTTCCTGGAGCAGCTCGGCTTCACCCGGCACGGGCTCGTCTTCGACGGCGGCGAGGCGGGCATCACGCTCGTCGACCGCGCCGATCCGATCACGGCCGAGGACGGCTTCGGGCGAGGCGGCGGGCACCTGATGCTCGCCGTCGAACTCGAGACCGGCGACCAGGTCGACGCGCTGTACGACGAGCTGGTGTCCCGGGGCCTCGCGGCATCCGGACCACCGGAGGTCTTCGAGTGGGGCGCCCGCTCGACCTACTTCGTCGACCCGGACGGCTACGTCTGGGAGATCTACGCCTGGGTGCGCTGAAGCTGCGACCGACAACCATCCCTGCACCATCCGAACCCGCACCACTTCCTTCTACGACAGGAGAACCATGAACACCTCCCTCCCCCGCACCCGGCGGCTGGTCGCCGCCACCGCGCTCGCCCTCGCCGGCGGGCTCGCCCTCGCCAGCTGCGCCTCCGCGCCCAGCGACGCCCCCGCATCTGGATCGGCGGGCTCGGCCGCGGCCGCCGGCGACTTCCTGCCCTGCATCGTCAGCGACCAGGGCGGCTTCGACGACCAGTCGTTCAACCAGCTCGGACTCGAGGGCGTGACCGACGCCGCCGAGACGCTGGGTGTCGAGCACATCGACGTCCAGTCCGAGACCGAGAGCGACTACGCCCCGAACATCGCCAGCCTCGTCGACCAGGGCTGCACCACGATCGTCACGATGGGCTACCTGCTCGCGGCGGCGACGAAGGAGGCCGCGGCCGCCAACCCCGACGTGCACTTCATCATGGTCGACGACAACACCATCTCGGCGCCCAACGTGAAGGGCGTGGTGTGGGACACCGGTCAGGCCGGCTTCCTGGTCGGCTACGCCTCGGCCTCGTACAGCACCAGCGGCAAGGTCGGCACCTACGGCGGGGCGCAGATCCCGCCGGTGACCCTGTACATGGACGGCTTCGCCCGCGGTGTCGAGTACTACAACGCCCAGAAGGGCAAGTCGGTGCAGGTGATCGGCTGGAACCCCGACACCCAGCAGGGTCAGTTCACCGGCAACTTCAGCGACATCAACGCCGCGAAGGTGCTCTCGCAGTCGATCCTCGACCAGGGCGTCGACGTGATCGTGCCGGTCGGCGGCCCGATCTACCAGGGGGCCGCTCAGGCGATCCGCGAGTCGTCCAAGCCGATCGCGCTGGTCGGCGTCGACACCGACATGTACGTCAGCGACCCGGAGTACGACGACATCTGGTTCACCTCGATCGCCCGTGACATGCCGAAGTCGATCTCCCAGGTCATCCAGGATGCGGCGGCCGGCGACTTCACGAACGAGGAGTACATCGGCACCCTCGACAACGGCGGCGTGCTGATGAGCCCGTTCCACGACTTCGAATCGAAGGTCGACCCGGCCCTCCCGGGCGAGCTCGACACGATCGAGGCCGGGATCATCGCCGGCGACATCCCGATCGAGACGCCCTCGGCTCCGTAGTCGATCCACCCCGGGCGCCGGTGAACCACCGGCGCCCCCTCGAACCCCGCGGGGCGGGAGCGGCCTCCAAGCGCTCCCGCCTCGCGGCCACCCCGAAAGGCACCCCCATGCGCGACCTCATCTGCATCACCGACCCCGGCCAGGAGCAGGCGGTGGCCCTCTGGGCGATCTTCGCCTCGCCCGAGGACTTCCGGGTGCGCGGGATCGTCGCGAGCGCCGGCAACACCAGCCTCGACAACACGGTGCAGAACGTCTTCAAGGTGCTCGAGCTCGCCGGCGTGGGCGACGTGCCGGTGTACCGGGGCGTGCCGCGACCGCTGCTGCGCCTGCTCGTCACGGCCGCGCACGTGCACGGCGAGACCGGGCTCGACGGCTACGACTTCCCGCCGGTGCGGGGTACCGCCGAGGAGGAGTCCGGGGTGGCCGCGATCATCCGGCTCTGCCGCGCCGCTCCCCCGCACTCGATCACCGTCGCCCAGTTCTCGAGCATGACGACGATCGCCGTCGCCCTCAGCGAGGCCCCCGACATCGCCGGCCACATCGCCGAGATCGTCATGATGGCCGGCGCCTACTTCGAGGTCGGCAACATCACGCCCGCCGCCGAGTTCAACATCTACGTCGACCCGCACGCCGCGGCCATCGTGCTCGGCTCGGGCATCCCGATCGTGATGCTGCCGCTGGACGTGACCCACCGCCTGCGCAACACCCGGGCGCGCCTGGACGCCTTCTCGGCGACGGGCACCGAGGTCGGCCGGGTGGTGGATGCGCTGCTGACCTTCTCCGAGGCCTTCGACCTCGCCAAGTACGGCTGGGACGGCGCCCCGCTGCACGGCCCCGTCGTGCCCCTGTATCTGCTTCGCCCCGAGCTCTTCAAGTGCCGCTCGATCAACGCGCGGGTCGAGACCGGCAGCGAACTGACCATGGGGATGCTGGTCGCCGACTGGTGGGGCATCACCGGGCTGCCGGAGAACGTGCTCTACGCCCGCGACGTCGACGCCGAGCCGTTCTACGCCGAGCTGACCGACCGCATCGCGCGGCTCCGCTAGGCTCGGCGTCCTGATGGCCACGCTCTGGACGAACGCCCTGGTGATCGCGATGGATGCGGCGCACGGCGCCGTCCCGTTCCGCGGCGATCTGCTGATCGACGGCAGCTCGATCGTGTCGCTCGAAGCGCATGACCCCGCGGTGGCGCCGAGCTCCGCGATCCCGGATGCCGGGGTCACCGTCGTCGACGCGACCGACTACCTGATCACCCCCGGCCTGGTGAACGCCCACACGCACTCCTGGGAGATCCTGCTCCGCGGCACGAGCGCACCGCTGCCCCTGGAGATCTGGACCCTGCTCAGCTATCCCCCGGCCGGCGTCGATCCGCTGCCGGCCCGCCTCGTGCGGCTGCGGACGATCGTGGCCGCGATCGAGTCGCTCCGCGGCGGGGCGACGACCCTGCTCGACGACACCGGCGAGCTGCCGTTCGCGACCGTCGAGACGATCGGCGAGGTGATGCGGGCCTACGACGACGCCGGGCTCCGCGCGACCTGCGCCGCGGCCGTGGTCGACGTGCCGCTGGTCGACCGGCTGGCCTTCGCCGACGAGGTGCTGCCCGCGGCGGTGCTCGAGCAGAGCCGGGCGGCGATGCCGCCGTCGGAGGAGATCGAAGCCGCGTACCGGGCGTTCGCCGCTCGGGCGCGCGAGCTCGCCGCCGGCTTCCCGCGCATCCGCTTCGCCCTCTCGCCGAGTGCGCCGCAGCGGGTCACCGACGGGTTCCTCGGTCGCACGGCCGAGCTCGCGCGCGAGCACGGCGAGGTGCTGCACACGCACCTGCTCGAGACGCGACTGCAGCAGACGCTCGCCCGCACCCGCTACGCCGGGCGCACCGTCGTGGAGCACCTCGCCGAACTCGGGGTGCTCGGCGAGAACCTGACCGCCGCCCACGGGGTCTGGCTGACCGGGGGCGACCTCGCGCTGCTGGCCGCCTCCGGCGCCACCGTCGTGCACAACCCGCTGTCGAACCTGCGGCTGGGGTCGGGGGTGCTCGGCTGGCGCGCCCTGCACGACGCCGGGGTGCGGGTGGCCCTCGGCACCGACGGCGCGTCGAGCAACGACTCGCTGCGGATGCTCGAGGTGCTGAAGACCACCGCGCTGCTGCACACCCTCACCGACCCGGACTACCGCACCTGGCCGCGGGTGGACGAGGTGCTCTACGCCGGCACGGTCGCCGGCGCCCGGGCCGCCGGGTGGGCAGATCGAGCGGGCTCCCTGACCCCGGGCCTCGCCGCCGACCTGCTCGTGTTCGACCTGACCCGGACGACGGCCTTCACCCCCTTGAACGACGCCGCCCGGCAGCTCGTGCTGGCCGAGGACGGCTCGTCGATCCACCAGGTCTGGGTCGACGGTCTGCTCGTGCTGCAGGACGGGCGATCGACGCTCCTGGACGAGAAGGCCCTGCTGGAGGAGTTCCGGATCGAGGCGGCCGCGTACCTGGCCGAGCACCTGCCCGCCTGGCGTCGGCGGCAGGAGGAGCTCGAGCCGTTCATCCGCGAGGCGTACCTCCGGGCGGTCGGGTAGACTCGAACACCTGACCGACCTTCGGGTCGGTGTGGTCGACGAGTGCCGGCAGCCGAGCTGTCGTGGTGCGGTCGGTCCGAGGCTGGAAACCTCCGGCATCCCGCATCCGCATCGAAGCCCGGAGGAATCCCATGTCCCCTGCCCGCACGCCCAATCGCTGGCTCGCCCTCGTCGTGCTCGCCCTGACGCAGCTCGTCGTGGTGCTCGACGGCACCATCGTCAACATCGCCCTCCCCCAGGCACAGCAGGAGCTCGGCCTGACCGACGGCCAGCGTCAGTGGGTCGTCACCGCCTACGCCCTGGCGTTCGGCGCGCTGCTGCTGCTCGGCGGCCGGATCGCCGACTACTGGGGCCGGAAGCGCACCTACCTGGTCGGCATGGTCGGCTTCGGGGTGGCCTCCGCCTTCGGCGGTCTCGCCCAGAACGGCATGGAGCTGATCATCGCCCGCGGCTTCCAGGGGCTGTTCGCCGCCCTGCTCGCGCCGGCGGCCCTCGCGCTGCTCACCGTCACCTTCACCCACGGCCATGAGCGCAACACGGCCTTCGCCGTCTTCGGCACGGTCGCCGGGGCCGGCGCCGCGGTCGGTCTCGTGCTCGGCGGGGTGCTCACCGAGTACGCCGACTGGCGCTGGTGCCTGCTCGTCAACGTCGCCTTCGTCATCGTCGGTTTCGTCGGCGGCATCTTCCTGGTCACCGAGTCGAAGGCCGAGGGCGAGAACCGCTACGACGTACTCGGCGCGATCACCGTGACGCTCGGGCTCGGCGCCCTGGTCTACGGCTTCAGCCTCGCCGAGGGCGGCTGGGGCTCGCCGGACACCATCGGGTTCCTCGCGCTCGGCGCCGGGCTGCTGGTGCTGTTCGTCTTCGTCGAGACCCGGGTGTCGCAGCCCCTCCTGCCGCTGCGCGTGGTGCTCGACCGGGTGCGCGGGGGCGCGTTCCTCATCCAGGCCATCGCCGGCTGCGTGATGATCGGGGCCACGCTGTACCTCGCCTTCCACCTGCAGATCGTGCTCGGCATGCCGCCGCTCGAGGCCGGGCTCGCGAACCTCCCGCTCACCCTGGTGATCATGGTGGTCGCGCCGGTGGCCACGAAGCTGCTGCCCGCGATCGGGCCGCGCCCGCTGATGATCGTCGGCCCGCTGATCGTCGCGGCCGGGCTGGTCTGGCTCAGCTTCATCACGGCCGACGGCGACTACCTCGTGCAGGTGCTGCCGGGCCTGGTGCTCATGGGCATCGGCATGGCCTTCGTGTTCGTGCCGCTGCAGAACCTCGCGCTGTCGGGAGTCGCTCCCCACGACGCCGGCGCCGCCTCGGCCACCGCCAACTCGGCGATGCAGATCGGCGGCTCGATCGGCCTGTCGGTCTTCACCGCGATCTACGCCTCCGCGGTTGCCGGGGTGCCGGTCACCGACGGCCCGTCGCAGCTCGCGGCGTTCACCACGGGCTACGGGGCCGTGTTCTTCGCCGCCGCGGTCGTCATGGTGGCCGGCGCGGTCGTCGCGGCCGTGTTCATCCGCGGTCCGAAGTCGGCCCTGCTGCCGACCGGCGACGGCGCCGCCGCGGTGCCGGTGCACTGAATCGAACCGACGTCGGCTGACGACGGGCGGACGCGAGCTGTCCGAACGGGCTGCTGAGAGTGCTCATGCGTGCAATACGCACGCATAGCGCGTCTCAGCAGCCCGTTCGTGCAGCACCCCTGGCTACCGCGTGAGCAGGGCGACGGCGGTGGCCTTGACCAGCGCCCGGTCGGTGGTGAGCGCGAACTCGTAGTCGCCGGTGGCGTGGTGGGCCGGGTCGCGCTCGCGGGCGACCAGCGCGGCCGCGTAGTCGGCGGTGAGGAGCACCACGTCCCACTCCTCGGCCAGCGGGTCGCCCGGCCGGATGTCCCGGTGCGTGACGGTGGGCGCGAGCACCGGGGCCGGGCCCTGGGTGAACACGGTCACCAGGGCGCCGCCGGCGGCCAGCTGCTCGTACCGGGCGCGGGTGGAGGGGATCAAGTTGTCGCCGGCCTGGAAGGTCGCGAGCAGCACGGCGCTGTCGCCGCCCTCCGCGGCCCGCTCCTCGAGGAATCGGCTGAGCTGCACCAGCATCGCGCGGTCGGCGAACCGCAGCGACGCGTGCTCCGCGACGATGCCGAACGGCGACGCGGTGCCGGCGGGCTCGGGCGCCTCGCGGGCGAACGGGATCCCGGCGGCCGGCGCGCCGAGCTCGGCCTCCGGCCGGCCGAACAGCCAGCCCTGCGCGTGCGTGGCGCCGAGGGCGCGCGCGGTCACCAGCTGGCGTTCGGTCTCGACGCCCTCGGCCAGCACGACCGAGCGCCCCGACTCGGCGTAGCCCGCGACGGCGGTCATGATCCGGGCGGCGTCGCGATCGGGCCGGCCCCGGATCAGGCCCATGTCGAGCTTGATGACGTCGGGTTCGAGCAGCGGCAGGAGGGCGAGCGAGGCGGGCTCGGCGCCGAGGTCGTCGACCGCGATCCGGTGGCCCGCGGCGCGCAGGCGTTCGGTCGACCGGATGAGGGCGCCCGGCTCGCGGGTCAGCGCCCGCTCGGTCACCTCGACCACCACCCGGGGGCCGCGCAGGATCTCCGGATCGTCCGACGTCGCGAGCGTCGCCGGCTCGAGGTTGAGGAAGAGCGCGTGCGCGGCGTCGAGCCCCTGCTCGGCGGCGGTGCGCGTGGCCAGGCGGGCGCAGAGCTCGTCGAGCGCGCGGACGGTTCCGTCGCGGTGCGCCCGGGCGAACAGCGCCGCGATCGGCAGCGGCTCGTCGCCCGCCCAGGCGCGGGTGAGGGCTTCGTACGCGACGACCGAGCCGGAGTCGAGGTGCACCACGGGCTGGAAGACCGTGGCGAACCGGTCGGCGCCCCACGCTCCGGAGTCCGTCATGTGTCCATCATTCCGGATTCCGCCGCCCTCCGCCCGCCACCGCACGGGGCGGGTGGCGGGTCAGTGCAGCGGCGGCGACTCCGGGACGGTGCGCGCGCGGGCCAGCCCGTCGAGCAGTTCGGCCAGTGCGCTCTCGGCCGAGACCGAGGGCGCCCAGCCGAGCACGTCCCGCGCCCGCCCGGTCGACATCACCGGCACGCTGGTCGCGATGTCGAGCCAGCCGGGGTCGCTGGGCTGCACGCGCGCCTTCCAGGTCGCCCACATGAGCGCGCGCATGACCGCCCTGCGGAACGGCACCGGTCGACCGCCGACCGCACCGGCCAGCACCTCGGGCGTGACCACCGGTTCGGTGGCGAGGTTGAACGAGCCGCCGTTGCGCCCGCGGATCGCGAGCGTGAACGCCTCGGCGACGTCATCGGCGTGCACCACCTGCGAGATCAGCGTCGTCGGCAGGGGCACGATCGGCACCCGGAGTCGGCCGAGCAGCCGCTTGGGCACGAGCGGCCCGGCGAACAGGCGGGCGATCTCGAAGGCCGCACCGGCCTGGAAGACCAGGCCCGGCCGCATCCTGGTCAGCACGGTGCCGGGATGCCTGCGCTCGAAGTCGTCGAGCGCACGCTCGTTGATCGCCTTGTGCCGCGAGTAGTGCGAGGCGGGCAGCCCGCCGGTGGGCCAGGTCTCGTCGACCCGGCGCGACTTGGGCCCGGGGCTGTAGGCGCCGACCGAGGAGGCAACGAGCACGTGGGGCACCCCGGCGTCGGCCGACGCCCCGAGCACCGCTGCAGTGCCGTGCACGTTCGTGCGCCACAGAGCGCGTTCGTCGTGGTTCGGCTGCAGCGCCCAGGCGAGATGCACGACCGCGTCGGCGTCGGCGAGAACGGGCACGAGGCGCTCCCGCGCGTCGGTCTCCGCCACGTCGATCTCGTGCCAGGCCACGCCGGAGTAGGGCCCCTCGGGCCTCGGGGCGCGGCGGCTCACTCCGATCACCTCGTACCCGTCCTCCCTCGCGAGCCGGCGCAGCAGCGCGGTGCCCAGGTTCCCGGATGCCCCGATGACGGCGATCTTCACGTGCCCTCCTTCGTCGCTCTCAGCCTTGCGCGGCCGCGGGCATCCCGCATCGGGACAGCGCGAAGGTCAGAGCCGATGGTCAGGCAGACCGGCAGGCGAGGACAGGCGCCAGGCCAGGCGCCAGGTCAGGCGTGCGTCGCCCGACACCGGGCCAGGCGCGGCGGCCACGCGCGCGCGGATCAGACGCGCGGGGCGCTCGTCGCGTCGGTCACCTCGCCCACGAGCTCCTCGATGATGTCCTCCAGGAACAGCACGGCCGAGACCCCGCCGTCCGCGTCGAGGGTGCGCGCCACGTGGGCGCCGCTCCGGCGCATCGATGCCAGGGCGTCCTCGAGGTCGTCGTCGCGGCCCACCGAGTCCAGCTGCCGGATGCGCGCGGCCGGCACCGCCTGATCGAAGGCCGATCCGGTGAGGTCGAGCACGTCCTTCACGTGGAGGTACCCGGTCGGCGAACCGGCGCCGTCGGTGAGCACGTAGCGGGAGTAGCCCCGCTCGGTCACCGCGCGCTGCAGGTCGCGAGGGGTCACCCCGGGGCGCAGCAGCACCAGCTCGCCGAGCGGCACCTCGACGTCGCCGACCTTCTTCGCGGTGAACTCGAACGCGGCGCCGAGCGTGCCCGACGCATCCGTCAGCGAGCCCTCGCGGGTCGACTGCGCCACGATCGTGGCGACCTCCTCGAGCGTGTAGCTGCTCGTCGCCTCGTCTTTCGGCTGCACGCCGAAGGCCCGCAGCACGAGGTTGGCGACGCCGTTGAGCGCCCAGATCACCGGGCGCACGATCGTCGACACCAGCACCAGCGGGGGCGCCAGCAGCAGCGCCGCCCGGTCGGGAACCGAGAAGCTGAGGTTCTTCGGCACCATCTCGCCGAACACGACGTGGAGGAAGGTGACGAGCACCAGCGCGATCACGAACGCGACCCCGCCGATCAGCTCGGGGCTGAGCGGGGTGAGGGCGAGCGGGTACTCCAGCAGATGGTGGATCGCCGGTTCGGAGACGTTCAGGATGACCAGCGAGCACACGGTGATGCCGAGCTGGCTGGTGGCGAGCATCAGGGTCGCGTGCTCCATCGCCCAGAGCGTGGTCTTCGCCGCCTTGCTGCCGGCCTCGGCGCGCGGCTCGATCTGCGAACGGCGGGCCGAGATCACGGCGAACTCGGCGCCGACGAAGAAGGCGTTGACGACCAGCAGCACGACGAGCCAGACCAGTCCGGGCACGATGTCGCTCATCGGGAGGCTCCCTTCTCGGAGGTCGGGTCGGTCTCGACGGATGCCGACTCGGCCGGGGCGGGCACGAAGCGCAGCACGGCGAGGCGTCGCCCGTCGAGCCGCTCCACGCGCAGTGTGCCGCCCTCGATCGGCACCTCGTCGCCCGGCACGGGCAGCCGGTCGAGCACGTCGATCACGTAGCCGGCCACGGTCTCGTGATCGCCCTCCGGCGGAACCCGCAGGCCCGTGCGCTCCAGCAGCTCGTCGGGGCGGAGGCCCGCGTCGAACGTGATCGCCGACCCGGAGCGCTCGACCTCGGTCGGCGTGCGGTCGTGCTCGTCGACGAGCTCGCCGACGAGCTCCTCCACCAGATCCTCGAGCGTGACCACGCCGGCCGTGCCGCCGTGCTCATCGGTGACGACCGCGAACTGGAAGCCGCCGCGACGCAGCAGCCCGAGCAGCGTGTCGGTGCCCATCGACTCGGGCACGAACAGCGGCCGCACCATCAGCTCGGCGACCGCGATGGTCTCGCGCCGCTCGAGCGGCACGGCGAAGGCCTGCTTGACGTGCACCACACCGACGATGTCGTCGACGGATGCGCCCGCCACCGGGAACCGCGAGAACCCGGTGCGCTCGGCCACCGCGAGCAGGTCGGCGACCGTCTCGTCCGGCGCGACCGAGGTCATCCTGACCCGCGGGGTCATCACCTCGTCGGCGTCGCGACGGGCGAAGCGGAGGGTGCGGTCGAGCAGGGTCGCGTGATCCCGGTCGAGCACCCCCTCGAGTGCCGAGCGGCGCACCAGCGAGCTGAGCTCCTCGGGCGAACGGGCGCCGGAGAGCTCCTCCTTGGGCTCGATGCCCATCGAGCGGATGAGGGCGTTGGCGGTGGAGTTGAACAGCACGATCACGGGCTTGAACACCGCGGTGAAGGCGCGCTGGAACGGCACGACCACCTTCGCGGTCGCGAGCGGCAGCGCCAGGGCGAAGTTCTTCGGCACGAGCTCGCCGACCACCATCGAGAAGACGGTGGCGATCAGGATGCCGAGCACGGCGCCGACACCGGGCACCACGGCGGCGGGCACCCCGACCCCGGTGAGGGGACCGGCGAGCAGCGAGGAGATCGCGGGCTCGAAGGTGTAGCCGGTGAGCAGGGTCGTCAGGGTGATGCCCAGCTGCGCACCCGAGAGGTGGGTGGAGGTGATGCGGAGGGCGGCGATCGTCGGGCCGAGGCGGCGTTCGCCGCGGGCCTGGCGGGCTTCGAGCTCGCTGCGATCGAGGTTGACGAGGGCGAACTCGCTGGCCACGAACAGGCCGGTGCCGACGGTGAGCACGAGGCCCACACCGATCATGATCAGTTCGTACACGGGGCAGCCCCCTTCGGACGAGGGGGCGATGGTCTGTGATGCGGAGGATCGTCCATGGTCACGACAGCCTAGGGAACCGGCCTGGAAAAGTGCCCAGACCCCTCGCGTGGGCGACCCTGCTCAGGGCCGCTTGGCGCGCGGCAGGCCGGCGACGACCTGATCGTAGGAGTTCACGATGAGGTCGCGGACGAGCTCGGGATCGGCGTCCGGCGTGAGGCTCACGGTGATCCAGTGCCGCTTGTTCATGTGGTAGCCGGGTGCGATCCACCGATGGTCGCGCACCAGCGCCTCGCCGAAGGCGGGCTGCGCCTTGAGGGTGATGCTCACGACGTCCCCGTCGAGCGGCGTGATGGCGAACACCTTGCCCACCACCTTGGCGACGGCGGTCTCGGGCCCGAACGGCCGTTCATCCGTCGTGGCGGGCAGCCCCGCACACACCTCGAGCAGCTCCTCCCGACCCAGCGTCATGGCGAACCCCCTGCCGGCAGCTAGTCAGTCCCGGCGTCGAACGCCGCACCCTCCGAGGCCAGGTCGGTCGCCCGGTCCAGCGCATCCGCCGCCGCGGTGGGCGACACCGTGGGGTCGAGGATCTCGCTGGCCTCGCCGACCTCGAGCTCGCCGACGAGCTCGGCGGTCGCGCCGCCGATGATGCCCGCGGCGGCGTACTGCTCGAGCCGCGAGCGGGAGTCGGCGATGTCGAGGTTGCGCATGGTGAGCTGGCCGATGCGGTCCTGGGGGCCGAAGGCGGCGTCGCCGACGCGCTCCATCGAGAGCTTGTCGGGGTGGTAGCTGAGCGCGGGGCCGGTGGTGTCGAGGATCGTGTAGTCGTCGCCGCGGCGCAGGCGCAGGGTGACCTCGCCGGTCACGGCGGAGCCGACCCAGCGCTGGATGGACTCGCGCAGCATCAGCGACTGCGGGTCCAGCCAACGGCCCTCGTACATCAGCCGGCCGAGGCGACGGCCCTCGGTGTGGTAGTTCGCGACCGTGTCCTCGTTGTGGATGGCGTTGAGCAGGCGCTCGTAGGCGATGTGCAGCAGGGCCATGCCGGGGGCCTCGTAGATGCCGCGGCTCTTGGCCTCGATGATCCGGTTCTCGATCTGGTCCGAGACGCCGAGGCCGTGGCGGCCGCCGATCGTGTTGGCCTCGAGAACGAGGGCGACCGCATCCGGGTACTCGACGCCGTTGAGGGCGACGGGCCGGCCGGCCTCGAAGCGCACCGAGACGACCTCGGTCGCCACCTCGACGTCGTCGCGCCAGGCGGCGACGCCCATGATGGGCTCGATCAGGTCGAGCCCGGCGGAGAGCTCCTCGAGCTTCTTGGCCTCGTGGGTGGCTCCCCAGATGTTGGCGTCGGTGCTGTACGCCTTCTCGGTGGAGTCGCGGTAGGGGAAGCCGCGCGCGACGAGCCACTCGCTCATCTCGGTGCGGCCGCCCAGCTCGCCCACGAACGCGGAGTCGAGCCAGGGCTTGTAGATGCGCAGGCGCGGGTTGGCGAGCAGGCCGTAGCGGTAGAACCGCTCGATGTCGTTGCCCTTGTAGGTGGAGCCGTCGCCCCAGATGTCGACGTCGTCCTCCTTCATCGCCCGCACCAGCATGGTGCCGGTGACGGCGCGGCCGAGCGGGGTGGTGTTGAAGTAGGTCTTGCCACCGGAACGGATGTGGAAGGCGCCGCACTGCAGGGCCACCAGCCCCTCCTCGACCAGAGCGCTCTTCGCGTCGACCAGTCGCGCGACCTCGGCACCGTACTCGTGCGCTCGGGCCGGGACCTTGTCGATCTCGGGCTCGTCGTACTGGCCGATGTCGGCCGTGTAGGTGCAGGGAACCGCACCCTTCTCGCGCATCCAGGCGACCGCACAGGAGGTGTCGAGCCCTCCGGAGAAGGCGATGCCGACGCGCTCGCCGACGGGGAGACTGCTGAGAACCTTGGACATGAGAAAACCCTAACGCGCCCGCACCCCCGGCTCGCACCGCCCGGGCCCGCCCCTTCTGTCCCTCCCCCGTCCGCCCGGCCTCCGACTGTCGCCGATCCGTCACGTGTTGTCGCTATCGGGCTTCCGAAGCGACAACACGTGACGGATGGCGGACAGGAGGAGGGAGGGAGGGGTCAGGCGCGACGAGCGCGGTTGCGTCGGAGCAGGATCACCGCTCCGCCGAGGGACAGCAGCAGCACCGCGATCCCGATGCCGGGGAGGGCGGCCGCGCCGGTCGACGCGAGGTCGCCGGTGTGGGCCGCATCCGCCCCCGTGCCCGAGCCGTCACCCGGGCCGCCCGGGGCCCCAGGGCCGCCCGGGGCGCCCGGAGCCCCAGGGCCACCCGGGGCGCCCGGGGTCCCCGGATCCGCCGGCGCTCCGGGGTCGGCCGGCGACCCCGGGTCGGCCGGGTCGACGACCGGCTGCAGCATCGACAGCTCGAGCGCCTGCGCGTAGATCAGGCGGTGCGACGTGCGCTGCATGTCCGGCGTCAGCACCTCGTAGAAGGCCCGGGTCCAGATCGGCTCGTCCTCCGGCACCTGCAGCGTGCGCTCGACGACCGGCCCGACCTCCGTGACCACCGGATGCGCGATCGACTCGGTGTAGAACAGACCGCTGCGGAAGCTCGACCCGATTCCCGCGGAGAAGGTGAAGCCGCCGCTCCACGCCTCGTACCGATTGCTGAAGGTCATCGAGATCGGCTTCCCCGGCTCCGCCGCCGACGGCACGTCGCGGAAGGTCGCCCACCAGTCCTGGGAGATGTGCGGTTCCGCGGCGCATCGCGCCGGCCCGGTGTTGAGGTACCCCGCGATCACCTTCCCGTCGGGGCGGACCAGCTCGACCGAGGTCGCCGCGGTCATGTCGAAGGTCGTGTCGACGTCCTTGCCGTTGGTCCGCACCGTCGAGAACACGACCGGGCCGCTGCAGAGCTTGTAGCGCAGCGTCAGCTCGACGGAGTCGCCGGAGGGATTGAGGTAGACGAGGTCGGCGAGGTCCGCGTCGTCCGGGTTCTGCGTGATCGACGCCTCGCCCGGCGCGTGCGCCAAGATCGTGAAGGAGTACTGCACGTGCTGGCTCAGCGAGCCGTCGGGGCCGACCGCCCACGCATCCGACGTCCAGACGCCCGGTGCGACCGCGACCCGCGACGAGAGCACGGAGTCCGCCGAGAACGTCGGGTCGACGTCGACGGGCACCATCTCGTCGAGCACCGTGCCCGTCGATCCGCGGAGCGTGACCTTCAGGGTCCCGGTTCCGGCGACCAGGGTCTCGACCGCCACGCTGGCGGCACCATCGGTGTCGTACTGGGCGTTCTCGATCTGCTGGAA
This sequence comes from Herbiconiux sp. 320_LB, assembly GCF_059691755.1. Taxonomy (NCBI): domain Bacteria; kingdom Bacillati; phylum Actinomycetota; class Actinomycetes; order Micrococcales; family Microbacteriaceae; genus Herbiconiux; species Herbiconiux sp. 320_LB. Next base: position 480,613 of record NZ_JCAWAD010000003.1, read on the forward strand.
GACGAGCATCGAGGCGATGGTCAGCGTGGCGCGGGCGGTGAGGCCCCGGGTGACCAGGGTCACCAGGTGGTCGCCCAGGGCGATGTCGGCAGGCAGCCGGAACGCGCGGTCGGCGGTGCCGTCGGCCGAGCCGAGGCCGCTCGCCACCACCTGGCCGTCGAGCGCGATCTGATAGGGATCGCCCGGCACGATGCCGCTCGCCCGGAAGCCCACATCGGTGCCCGGCCGGGTGGTCGAGCGGTCGATGAGGAGGGACGGATCGCCCGGCACCGGGGCCGCGGGAGCGCCCGGGGTCGTCACCGTGACGTTCGTGCTGCGGCCGGTCTGGCCGAAGCCGACGCGGCCGAGGTAGGTCGCGCCCGGCTCGAGCCCGGACCAGGACACCTCCTCGGTGGCCGGCTGCCCGAGGGTCGTCTGGAGCGTCTCGGGGTTCAGCGTGAGCGAGCCCGCCGTCGTCGACGACCCGAGCTGGTAGTTGGTCAGCGAGTAGCCGAGGTCGCCGGTGCCCGAGTAGAAGTCCACGTCGAGCACGTAGACCCCTGGGTCCAACGCCGGCACGTCGAGGGTCTCCCCGGCGTTCGGGGTGGCGCTGGAGGACAGCGGGAGACCCGTCTGGTAGTCGTAGCGCGAGAGGTACAGGTCCAGATCCGCGGTCGGATCGTCGCTCGTCAGCACGAAGCGCGACAGGGTGGTGCCCTCGGGCACCGTCACGAGGTGGCGGTCGTGCGCCGCACCGGCGCGACCGCTCCCGCGGACCGTGCTGCCCTCGGCGAGCCCCGCCTTGGTCAGCGGGATCTCGCCGGTGCTGCCGACCGCGACCGGGATGGCGACGGAGCCGTCGGTGCCCTCCCCGGCGACCTCGTGCGGCACCGAGAGGGAGATCGGGCGCACCGCGAGCGGCGTGGTGACCGTCTGCCCGGTCGCGTCATCCGACCACCGGAGCGTGCCCGTCACGAACTCGTCGAGCGGCGCATCCGTGCGGGTGAAGGTGACCGTGTAGTCCTGCGTCTCACCGGCGGCGCCGAAGGTCAGCGTCGAGGGCGAGACGACCACGTCGACGCCCGGGATGTCGACGGGCGCCGCCGTGAAGGAGCCGGCGCGCGTCGAGGTGACCGTCCGCGTGACGGTCTCGCTGCCCGCGAGGCCCCCGACGCTGATCGAGGCGAGGTTGAGCTCCGAGGGGTCGACCGTGTCGACGCCCAGGTCGAGGCCCGTGACCGATTCGGCGTAGCCGTACCAGTCGGCCGGACCGTTGAGGTAGAGCAGGCCCGGGTCGAAGTACCGCGTGGGGTCGATCTGACCGGCACCCTGCGCGAAGGGGTCGCTGACCCCGTCGCCGGCAGCATCCACCGTGTCGTGGGCGGTCGTCATCATCGCCGACTTGATCTCGTCGGGGGTGGCATTCGGATGCTCGCCCAGGTACAGAGCGGCGAGTCCGGCCACGTGGGGCGAGGCCATCGAGGTGCCGGAGAGCAGCGCGTACCGGCCGGCCTCACCCGGGGCGTTGGCGTAGGCGGCGAGGATGGCGACGCCGGGAGCGGCGATGTCCGGCTTCAGCAGGTCGCCGCCGTCGGCGAGGATCGGACCGCGCGAGGAGAATCCGGCCACCTGGGGCGTCGCGGGCGAGGGCAGGCCGGCCGTGTTGCCGTCCTGGAGGGTGACCGTGGCGCCGGTGGTCGCGGCGTAGTCGTGGAGCAGACCGAACGACTCGGCGTCGACGTGCACGGTCGGCACCGAGTGGGTGTCGAGGTCGATCGAGCTGGGGGTGGCGTTCACCAGCACCACGCCGATACCGCCGGCGCGGGCGACCTCGGCCGACTTGGCGACGCGGTCGACGACCCCGCGGTCGCAGAGCACGACGAGCCCGGCCGTCTTGGCGGGGTCGAGTGCGCCGGGCCCGCAGAGCTGCGGATCCTCGGCTCCGGCGGCGGCGACCGCGGCGGCCTCGACGAGCCGGCCGGTGACCGGCTCGTCGGCCGGGACCGTGATCGAGCCGCCGAGCACGACCCGGCCGTCGCCCAGGCGCACCGTGGCCTCGTAGGAGGGGATGGTGGTGGCGGCGACCGTGGTGATCCAGGGCGAGGCGTTGTCGGCGGTGGACGGGTCGGCCCCGTCGTTGCCGGCCGAGGCGGCGACGAACACGCCGACCGCGGCGGCGTTGAGGAAGGCCTGGTCGGTGGCGGAGATCGTGGTCTGGGCCGCTCCGCCGCCGATCGAGAAGTTGATCACGTCGACGCCGTCGGCGACGGCCGCGTCGATCGCCGCGAGCAGGTCGCCGGTCTGGCAGCCGTCGTCGCCCTCGGTCGGGCCGGTCCAGCAGGCCTTGTACATCGCGATCCGGGCGCCGGGCACGACGCCGGAGATGGCGCCGAACTCGCGACCGGCCACCGTCGCATCCACCCCGGCGTCGCCGGCAGCGGTGCTGGAGGTGTGCGAGCCGTGTCCGCTGCCGTCGCGGGGAGAGAGGTACTCACCGCGGTCGCGGCCGATCGAATCCGCGCCGTAGCTGTCGACGAAGTAGCGCGCGGTGACGAGCTTGGTCGAGCAGTCGCCCGCCGTGAAGCCCTCGCCGGTCTCGCAGGCGCCGCGGAAGGTTGTGCCGTCGGCCTTGTCGAAGACGATCCGGTCGCCGTCCAGGTAGGGCGCCGCACCCGCCGCGGTTGTGAGGGGGTCGCCGGCGAAGGAGGCGTTCTCGGGCGCGATCCCGCTGTCGATCACGCCGATGACGATGCCGTCGCCCGCGTGGTCGACGCCGCCGGTCTGCTGCCAGACGCCGTCCGGGCCGGAGAGGCCGAGGAAGTCGGTGGACGAGGTGGCCTGCAGATGAAGCAGCTCGTCGGGGATGACGGCCGAGACGCGCGGATCACGGGCGAGCGTGGCCGCCTGGTCGGCGGTCAGCGCGCTGGAGAAGCCGTTGGTGGTGACCGTGTACGAGGTCGTGATCGAGGCGCCGACCGAGTCGGCCAGCGACTGCTGCTCGTTCGTGAGGTACGAGGTGTAGTCGACCGACCGGCGCGACTGCAGGTCGAGCTCGTCGCCAGGCGCGGGCTGGGTCGCGGGCAGCTTCGCCAGGCCGCCGCGGTACCCGGCGACGGCGTCGTCGCGGAGGGTCACGATGTAGCGGCCGTCGGTGTAGTCGGTGTCCGGGGTGGCGGATGCCGGCGCGGCGGCGGATGCGGCGGCGGATGCGTCTGCCGCGGCGGGTGCACCGGCGGATGCGGATGCGGCGACGGCCGACGCCGCCGCCGAAGCGCCGAGCGGGGCGGCGGAGGCACCTCCGGCCCCGGCGACCGCGGCCGCGGAGGCGAGCAGGGCGACGGTGGCCGCGGCGAGCAGGCGGGAGTGGAGCGGACGGAGCCGGGGGCGCGCGGTCGCAGTGCGACGTGCGGAGGGGTGTGGTGCCGGAGGAAGCGTGTTCACGAGATCCCTTGGTCGATGGTCGGCGTGCAGTCGTCCAATTCTGGGGATCCCCGAACGGGGGGTGTTGGCCGAGATCGGCCAACGGCCGCAACCGGCCAGGGTCGGAAACGTGATCGTTACACGCGGGCAATCTGCGGCTTACAACCAGCCCCGTCGGCCCGCTTCCAGCCCCGCCTGAAAGCGGGTGGTCGCCTCGAGCTCGGCCATCAGCTCCTGGCTGCGTCGGCGCAGGGTGCGGGGCGAGATCTGGAGCTGGCGGGCGATCGCGTCGTCTTTCATCCCGACTGCCATCAGGGCGAGCAGGGCGCGCTCCTCGGGCGTCGGGAGGCGGGTTCGGCCGGCGCCCGCGATCGGCCCCTCGGGCACGATCGGCGAGAAGCGCGCCGCGTGGGGCGTCGTCGCCTCGCGCCGGGCCGAGTTGGCCGAGCCGGCCCCCGCATCCGAGAGGTCCGGCTCGTCCGAGAGGTCCGGCTCGTCCGGGCGGGCGAGGTCCTGACTGCGCGCCTCGGCCAGCGGCAGCGAGCGCGCCCAGTGGAACTCGAACAGCTGGCGCAACGCATCGATCAGCGGAACGGATGAGGTCACGAGCGCCGAGATCCGCCCGGGCTCGAGGGTGAGCGAGACGAGCGCGTCGCGACCGTCGACGATGGCCAGCTTGACCGGCAGTTCGGGGGCGATCCGGGCTTGTTCGCCCTGCTCGGCCAGCTGGGCGACCTCCTCCCAGGTGGTGCCGTCGTCGAAGCTCTCGATCGTGTAGATGGCCCGCCACTGCACGCCCCGGTCGAGCGCGATGGCCTCGACCGGGTCGAGCGAGGCCGAGACGTAGGGCGGCCGGTCGAAGGCGAGGAACTCGGTGCGCGCCTGGTGCTGCAGGCGGGTGTACCAGGCGGCGACCGCGTCCGCGTCGGTGAGGATGCTCGTCTGGGTCTGGTCGATCCCGGTCGGCGGCACGCGCTCGAAGATCTCGACCAGGCGGGGCAGGGCCTCGCGCAGTCGCTGCACCTGGTCGCCCATCCGGTCGGCGATGGCGCGCAGGGAGTAGCCGGGGTCGACGGCCGCGTACTCCCGCTCCTGCCCCTCCAGGCGCGAGGCGAGCCCTTGCTCGCGCAGATTCTCGAGGATGGCCGAGGCGGCGGGAACGCCGAGCCCGAACCGCTCGGCCGCGTGGGCGGCGGTGCCGCGCCCTTGCGCCAGGAGGTCGAGGTACACCCGCTCGCTCATCGGGTCGAGCCCGGCTCCGTCGAGCGCCAGAGGTTCGTCAGCCACCCCTCCAGCGTACGGCCGCGCCCCGCCCCGCCTTCCGTCAGACGTCGAGAACGAGCCGCCCCCGCGCCCGCACCGACTGTCCGCGACCCGTCACTTGTTGTCGCTATCCGGGCCACGAAGCGACAACACGTGACGGGTCGCGGACCGTGGGTGGAGCGGGCGGGGGCCGGTGGGGTCAGACGGGCTGGGCTCCGAGTTCTATGAGGAGGACTCCGCCGGCGATGAGGACGACTCCGAGGCCCATGAGGGCGGTGAGGGGCTCCTTGAAGAGGATGCGGGCGGCCACCGCGGTCAGCGCGACCCCGGCCGCGGCCCAGATCCCGTAGGCGACACCCACCGGCATCCCCTCGGCGAGCGCGCCGCTCAGACAGAGGAAGGCGACGACGTAGGCCACGGCGACGACCGGGATCCAGGCCTTCTTGCGGAAGCCCTCGGATTGCCGCAGCGCCAGCGTGCCCGAGACCTCGAGCAGGATGGCACCCGCGAGGAAGAGGTAGCTCACGAGGGGTCCCCCTCGGTCTCTGCCGAGGAGCTCACACCGGCAGCCGCAGCCTGCGCCCGCTGCGATCCGATCTCGACGAGCAGCACGCCCGCCACCACGACGACGATCCCGAGCCCCATCAGCCACGTCAACGGCTCACCGAAGATGAGGAACGCGGCGACCGCCGTCAGCACCACCCCACCGGCGCCCCAGATGCCGTAGGCGACCCCGATCGGCATCCCGAGCCGCAGCACGACCACGAGCAGGGCGAACGCCGCCAGGTACCCGACGGCCACGCCGACCACCCAGGCCGGATGCTCGAGCGACGCCCGAAGCGACAACGTCGCCCCCACCTCGGTGAGGATCGCGCCCACCAGCGCCGCCCATCTGATCACAGCCGCCATCCTCGCAGACCCACCCGTGCAGCGACCAACGCACACCGTGCAGCACACGACGAGCGACGAGCGAACAGACCTCCGGACCGCCCGGCCTCCGCCCGGCCAGCCAGCTGGCCAGCCAGCCAGCGCCCCCTACCCGCCCCTGACCAGCAACCGCCCACCGTCGACCACGAGGCACTGCCCGGTGACGAACCCGGCCTCCTCACTGGCGAGGTAGTGGTACGCGTTCGCGATGTCGGCCGGCGACCCGACCCGCCGCACCGGCTGGGTGCGGCCCGTCTGAGCCACCCCGGCCGCCCCGAGCGAGTTGACCCCGTCGAGGGTCTGCGGGGTCTCGATGATGCCCGGGGCGATCGCGTTGACCGTGATGCCGTCCGCGCCGACCTCGGCCGCGAGCGAGTGCACGATGCCGAGGATGCCGGCCTTCGCCGCCGAGTAGTGGATGTGCTCGCTCCAGGCCTCCATCGAGCCCGCCGTCGAGCTGGTCGCCAGCAGCCGCCCGTAACCCGCCGCGCGCATCACCGGGAGTGCGGCGCGGAAGGTGCGCCACACCCCGGCCAGATCGACGTCGAGCAGATCGTTCCAGGTCGCGTCGTCGAGCTCGGCCGAGGGCACCCGGCGGGCGATCGCCGCGTTCGCGACCACTATGTCCAGTCGCCCGAACTCCTCGGTCGCCGTGGCGACGAGGCCGTCCACGTCGGGGGTCGAGCGCACGTCGACGTGGCGCACGACGACCCGCGCGCCCGCCTCCTCGACCGCGGCGCGGACGCCCTCGATGTCGTGGCCGTCCGGGTCGTAGGCGGCGAGCACGAGGTCCGCCCCCGCCTCGGCGAAGCGACGTGCGGTCGCCGCGCCGATCCCGGATGCCGCGCCCGTGACGAGCGCGACCCTTCCTTCCAGTCCGAACATGTCCGTCCTTCCCTTCCCGCTGCGCGCACGCAGATTCAATAGGCGGTCCAGCCGCCGTCGACCATGAGCACGTGGCCGCTCACGAAGGTGCAGTCGTCCGAGGCGAGGAACAGGATGGCCCCCGCCACGTCCTCCGGCCGGCCCAGCCTCGGGAACGGCGTGCGCTTCAGCGAGAAGGCCGTCGCCTCGTCGACCTCGCCGGTCGCCAGGTACTCCCGCTCCCCCGGATGCGTCCCGGTCATGATCCGCCCGGGCGCGACCGCGTTCACGATCACCCCGTCGGCGGCGAAGTCGACGGCGAGCTGTCGGGTGAGATGGGCGACCCCCGCCTTGGCCACGGCATAGGTGACGGCGCCGGGCGGCGCCGTGAAGCCGAGCTGCGAGGAGACGTTCACGATCCGCCCGCGGACCTCGTCGATCGCCTCCTGCTCGCGCATCCGGCCGATCACCGCTTTGCACATCAGGAACTGCGAGCGCACGTTGAGGGCCATGTCGGCATCCCACTGCTCCTCGCTGGTCTCGAGGAGCGGAGCGAGGCCGAAGACGCCGGCGTTGTTGACCACGACGTCGATGCGCCCCGTGATCCGGGCCGCCTCGTCGACGAGGGCCTCGACGTCGGCCGATCGCGTCACGTCGGCGCGCCGGAAAGTCGCGGCGCCGCCACCGGAGCCGATGAGCTCGGCGGTCGGCAGCTGGCCCGGCAGCGCCTCCCGGGGTTCGGGGTGGAGATCGCTCACGACGACGTGGGCTCCCTCCCTGGCCAGCCGCAGCGCCGTCGCCCGCCCGATCCCGGAGGCGCCTCCGGTCACGACCGCGACCCGGCCGGCGAGGCGCGAACCGGTCACCGCGAAGCTCTCGGCGCTCCCCGACGCAGTCGACCCGACACTCATCGGAGCCCGCCGCCGCTGATCTCGGCCGCCGCCAGACCGCCCACCCGGTGGTGGACGCGGGGACCGGTCGCGACCGCCACGACGACGAAAAGCTCACCGGGCCTCGGCGCATCCGGAACGCTGATCGTCACCGAGTCGTAGTGCGAGCGCACGTAGAGCGCATCCTTGTGCGCCAGCGGCACGTCGAGCGCCGCCCCCGCCGACGCCGACTTCGTCGTCGACGAGATCCACGCCTCGCCCCCGCCGATCGCGTCGCGGAAGGCGTCGCCGAAGACCGTCGTGACACAGGCGACCAGGTGCTCCTGCTCGCCGTCGAGGCCGGCGATTCCGCCCTTGCCGTAGCTCTCGACCGGCCGGCCGCCGAGCAGCGCGGCGGCGCGCTCGCCGAGGGCTGTGCCGAGCTCGGCGCTGGGCAGGGTGAGCGCCGACAGGTCGTCGACACGCTGACCGGCGAACGGGTTCTCGATCACGACGCCGACGGCCGCCTTGATCAGCGGCGGGCCGGAGGGCTCTCCCCCGTCGTGACGGATCTCCTCGACGTGGCTGACCCACTTGCGGATGCGGTACTCGCTCATTCCTGTTCCTCACTCGTTGTGGTGTGCGTCCGTCCGAAGCCTTCGAGGGCCGCGACCAGGAGGTCGGGGAAGTCGCCGGCGGTCACCAGCGCGACGCGGCAGTTGCCGTCCGCCTGGTCGGGGAAGCCCTTCCAGCGCCCTCGGGTGTCGCAGATCGTGGCGCCGCGGCCCGGGCCGTCCGTGCAGTCGACCTCGACGCCCAGGAGCGGGAACACCGAGGGGACGACCTCTCCGGTGAGCACCCCGGCGGCGACCGCGTCATGACACGGCGAACAGCGCCGGCCGTATGAGCTCATCCCGTAGTCGTTGAAGTAGAACTCGGTGGTGGCGGCGACGAAGCGGGTGACCGGGGTGTCGGCGGCGAGCAGCCGGCTGATGTGCTGCTCGGTGACCACCTCGGTCATCGTGACGTCGAGCGGCACGAGTACGGTCGGCCAGGCGGCCGTCAACACGGCCTGCGCCGCCTCGGGGTCGTGGATGATGTTCGCCTCGGCGGCGGGCGACTGGTTGCCGGCGACGTCGACCGCCCCGCCCATGATGACGACGTCGACGACCCGCGAGACGAGGTCGGGGATCTCGTCGAGCGCGTGCGCGAGATTCGTCAGGGGCGCAAGGGCGAGGATCCGGAGCGCGCCGGCGTACGCGGCCGACAGCCGGTCGATCAGCGCGACGGCCGACTCGTCGACGGGGGCGGTGCCGATCTCCCGGGGCAGCCCGGAGTCGCCGAGCCCGTCCGCGCCGTGCACGTGCGTCGCGAGGTAGGTCACCTCCCCGACCAACGGCTTCTCGGCCCCCACCGCGACGGGGATGTCGGCGCGGCCGGCCAGTTCGAGCACACGGATCGTGTTCACGGCGCACTGCGCCGCGGTGTTGTTGCCGAACACGGTCGTGATGCCGACGACCTCGATGTCGTCACGGCCGAGCAGGTACAGCAGGGCCATGGCGTCGTCGACGCCGGTGTCGCAGTCGACGAGGACGGGGGTGCGGTCGCTCATGTCAGCCTCTCGGGATGATCGCGGGCAGGAACGAGGTGTCGGAGACGTTGAACCTGTTCAGCCGGTACTGGCGGATGGACTGGAAGGCGAGCGCCAGGATCGTCGCCACGTAGGGCAGCGAGTGCAGCAGCTGCTGATCGATGATCCCGGCGCCCTGGAGCTGGATGCTCAGCGCCGTCGCGATGCCGAACAGCGAGGAGGCGATGATCGTGCCGCTCGGGGTGGCCCGGCCGAAGATGACGGCGGCGAAGGCGATGAAGCCCAGCCCGCCGGTCAGGTCGGAGTTGAACGACGCCACCGAGCTGAGCGACAGGTAGCTGCCGCCGATCCCCGCGGCCGCACCGCTGACCAGCAGCGCCGAGGTGCGGATGAGGGTGGGTTTGAGACCCGCGGCCTCGGCGGCCTCGTCCGACTCCCCGACGGCCTTGACGTGCACGCCCCAACGGGTGCGGTTCATCGTCACGGCTCCCGCGACGACGCCCGCGATCACGATGTAGAGCAGCACGCTCTGGTTCTCGAACGCCCGGCCGAGGATCGGCACGTCGGCGAGGGGGCCGAGCGGGATCCGCGGCAGCAGCGTCACCCCGGTCGGGGCGTAGGTGCCCGTCGACTGCAGCACGTTCTGCACGATCAGCAGGGTGAGACCGGTGGCGAGGAGGTTCGCAGCGATGCCCGCGATCAGGATGTCGCAGCGCAGCACGAAGGCGGCGAACGCGAGCAGTCCGGCGTACGCCATCCCCGCCACGATGCCGGCCAGCAGCCCCAGCCACGGCGTCCCGGTCGAGGCGCCCACCGCGATCGCGGCCAGCGACGAGATGAGCATCGTGCCGTCGAGCGCGATGTTCGTGGCGCGGGCCCGCTCGGCGAACATCCCGCCGATCGCCGTGATGATGATCGGGATGGTGCTGCTGAAGGCGAGTGAGAGGAAGTCGCTGATGACGTTCACGCCGCGCCCCCCTTCGAGCCGATCCGCTGACTGGTGATCAGGAGGATGAGGATGCCCTGCAGCACGAAGACGAGCGAGAACGGCACGTCCGAGACCGACTGCATCGCCGTCGCGCCGGTGATCAGCGAGGCGTAGAGCGCGGCGGCGACCAGGATCCCGAGGGGCCGCAGTCGCCCGATCAAGGCGACGGTGATGCCGAGGAACCCGTACTGCGGCGAGAACCCGTCGATGTAGGCGTGGGAGATCCCGAGGATCGCGAGACCGCCCGCGAAACCGGCGAGCGCGCCGGAGAGCAGCATCGAGTTGCGCAGGTACGACACCGAGCGGATGCCGAGGTACTCCGCGAAGGCGGGCTGGAGCCCGGAGACCTCCCCGCGCTTGCCCGAGCGGGTGCGGTCGAACCAGATCCACAACCCGATCGCCAGCAGCACGACGAGCACGAGCCCGACGTTGGCCTGGGAGGGCGGCAGGATCTGCAGCAGCCACACCGACTTGTCCAGCGGCGGCGTCTCGACGGCACCGGAGGTCGGGTCGCGGAAGTAGTTGTTCACCAGGAACAGCGCGAGGTCGACCGCGATGTAGTTGGCCATCAGGGTGGTGAGGATCTCGTTGGTCTTCCAGCGCACCCGGAGGATCGTGGGGATGAGGATCCACAGCGCGCCGGCGACCGAGGCGGCGGCGAGCGCCGCGATCTGGGCCAGGATGCCGCCGGGCACGTGCTGGGCGACGACCGCGGCCGTCAACCCGCCGAGCACGAGCTGGCCCTCGGTGCCGATGTTGAAGGCTCCGGCCCGGAAGCCCACGGTCGAGGCGAACGCGGCGGTCGCGAGGATGGTGGCGATGGCCAGCATGCTCCCGATGGAGTAGGGGTTCCGGAAGGTGCCCAGCACGAACGCCTGGAAGGCGACGAGCGGCTCGCTCGCGACGAAGAGCATGATGACGAAGCAGATCGCGATGCCGATGACCACGGCGATCACCGACTGGCGCAGTCCCAGCGGGACGACGCGGCGGGCGGAGGCGAGGAGGATGCCGGGCGCGCGGCGGCGCGCCGTCTCGGGCTCCCGCGACGGCTCCTGGGTGACGGGGGCGGTCATTCGTGGCCTCCCAGCATGGCGCGGCCGACTTCGGCCTCGGTCGGTCGGTGGTCGGAGAACTCGGCGACGATCGCGCCGGAGGAGATGACGAGCACGCGATCGGCGATCTGGGTGACCTCGTCGATCTCGCTGGAGACCAGCAGCACCCCGGCCCCGAGATCACGTTGGGCGACGAGACGCGAGCGCACGGCCGCGGTCGCGGCGATGTCCAGACCCCGGGTCGGTTCGGCGCACACCACGATGCTCGGCTTCTTGGAGAGCTCCCGCGCGAGCACCATCTTCTGGGCGTTGCCGCCGGAGAGCCGGCGGGCCAGTTGGCGGGGCGAGTTGGCCCGGACGTCGTACTCGGCCATCAGGCGTTTCGCGAGCGAGGCCATCCGGGCGGTGCTGACCAGCCGGCCCCCGACCTCCTCGGTATCGAGGTAGCCGATGGCGATGTTGTCCTGCACCGACCAGTAGCCGGCGAGGCCGCGCCCGTTCCGGTCCTCCGGCACGTGACCGAGTCCCGCGGCTCGGACCGCACCGGGATGCTTGCCCGCGGTGTCGATCCCGTTGACGACGATGCGGCCGGCACCCGGGCGCCGGAGCCCGGTGACGGCCTCCACCAGTTCGGTCTGCCCGTTCCCGGCGATGCCGAGGATGCCGACGATCTCGCCGGCCCGCACCTCGAACGACACGCCCTTGACGACCTCGAGGCCGCGCGCGTCGCGCACCTCGAGGTCGGAGACGCTCAACCGGGTCTCCCCCGGCGTGCCCCGTTCGACGGCGGAGACGACGTCCTGCTCCTTGCCGATGATCAGGGCCGCGAGGTCGGCGTTCGTCACGTCGGTGATCTTCTCGTGCGCCACCCGGCGGCCCTGCCGCAGGACGGTCACCTCGTCGGCCACCCGTCTGACCTCGGACAGGTGGTGGCTGATCAGGATGACGGCGAGCCCCCGCGCGGCGAAGCCCTCGACCACCTCGAAGAACCGGTCGGTCTCGGCCGGGGTCAGAACCGCGGTGGGCTCGTCGAGCACGAGGATCCGCACGTCCTGCGCGAGCGCCCGGAGGATCTCGACCCGCTGCTGCGCGCCCACCGAGAGCGAGCGCACCCGGTCGTTGGGCCGCACGTCCAGGCCGTACTCGGCGGAGAGCCGCTCGACCTCGCGCACCGCCGCGGCGGAGTCGACGAACGGGCCGCGATGGGGTTCGCGCCCCAGTGCGACGTTCTGGGCGACGGTGAGCGAGGGCACCAGCTTGAAGTGCTGGTGCACCATGCCGATCCCGAGCTCGAGCGCGCGGCGGGGCGACGACACGTCGACCGCAGTCCCGTCGATCTCGATCGTGCCGGCGTCCGGGTGCAGCAGCCCGAACAGGCAGTTCATGAGCGTGGACTTCCCCGCTCCGTTCTCACCCAGAAGAGCATGGATGCGCCCGGCGTGGATCTCGAGGTCGACGTGGTCCACGGCCGTCATCGGGCCGAAGGTCTTGACGATCCCCTTCATCGCGAGCAGTGGCGTTTCCATGGATATCGGGCCTTCCTGGTGGGAACGGAGCGGGTGCCTGGGCCGGCTAGAGGGCGGAGTCGACGGTGATCGTGCCGTCGATCACCTGCTGGCGGAGGTCGTCGACCTGCTTCTGGATGCTGTCGGGCACGAGCGCGTCGTTGAAGGCGATGCCGACACCGTCGTTGCTGATGTTGCCCGCGATCGTGGTGCCCATCTGCAGATCGCCCGCGGTGAACGACTTGATCGCGTCGAACACGGTGTTGTCGACCGACTTGATCGCGCTCGCCGGGGTGGAGTCCGGGTGGAGGTCGTTCTGGTCCGAGTCGGTGCCGATCGCGTAGCGGCCGCTGTCGGCGCCGGCCTGGAGGACGCCCAACCCGGCGGCTCCGGCCACCTGGTAGACGACATCGGCCCCGTCGTTGTACTGGGCCATGGCGATGTCATAGCCCTTCTGTGCGCTGGCGAAGTCGTTGATGAAGCGGACGTCCACCTGGATCGCGGGGTCGACCGCCTTCGCGCCCTGGGTGAAGCCGGTGATGAAGTCCTGGATGACCGGGATGTCCATTCCCCCGGCGACGCCGATCTTCCCGCTGCCGGTGGCGCGGGGGAACTCGCCCGGGTTCGTCGTGATCAGGGCGGCGAGCGCACCGACCAGGAAGGCCCCTTCGTTCTGGGCGTAGCTGATGCCCGTGACGTTGGAGCCGACGCTCGGCGAGTCGAAGATCAGGTACTTCTGGTCGGGGAACTGGGCCGCGACCTTCTCGAGCGTCGAGGCGATGACGGTGCCTCCGGTGACGATCAGGGAGTTGTCGCCGCTGGCCGAGGCCTCGGTGAGGTTGCGCTCCCAGGCGGGGGCGTCGTCGGCGCCGGCCTCGATGACCTTGACCTTGACGCCGAGTTCGTCGGCCGCCTTCTGCAGCCCCGCGTTGGCGGAGTCCATGAAGCTCTTGTCGCCGAGCTGGCCGCTGAGGGGCGCCGCGATGGTGACGTCGGATGCCGAAGCGGTCGAGTCGCCGCCGGTCGTGGACGAGCCGCTGCTGCAGGCCGCCAGGCCGAGCACGGAGGCGGTGGCGAGGGCCGCCGCCGCGAGGATTGCTTTGCGTCGCATGTGCTGGATCTCCTTGGTGTGTGTTGGTCGGGTTGTCGGTGCGTGTCGGGTGGTGCGCGGCTCAGGGGTGATTCGGAGCCGCCTGGCTCCTGAGGAAGCCGTTGACGAGGTCCGCGATCAGCTCGGGGGCCTCGATGTGCAGGTAGTGCTTGAGTCCGGGGACCACGACGAGCTCGGAGCCGGGGATGCGGGCCTGGATCGCCTCGGACATCCGGGGCGTCGAGCCACGGTCGTTCTCCCCCGTCACGAGCAGGACGGGCCGGCTGATCGCGCCCACCTCCTCGATCAGGTCTGTGGTGGCGAGCACCTCGTACGCCGCGGCGTAGGGCTCGCTCCGGTTGGACGCCACGATCTCGACCTCGGCGCCGACGGCCTCCGGGTTCTCCGCGGCGAAGCCGGAGGTGAACCAGCGGTCGACGCTGGCCGCTGCGACCTCGGCCGGATCGGTGCGGCGGATGTGCTCCAGACGCTGCAACGCCCGTACGCGCTCGGCTTCGGTGCGGCCCGCGATGGAATTGAGCAGCACCAGGGAGAGCACGCGCGCCGGGTCGGCGAGGGCGGCGGCCTGCGCGACGATCGCGCCGATCGAGAAGCCCAGCAGGTGGAACTCGGCGATGCCGAGCTCGTCGAGGAGCCGGAACAGATCGTCGACGAAGTCGTCGGCCGAGTAGGGCGGTCGCGGCGCCTCGGAGGAGCCGTGCCCCCGGTAGTCCGGCATCACCAGGGTGAAGCCCGGGTCCAGCAGCGGGGCGAGGCGGCTCCAGGTCGACGCCGAGCTGCCCACGCCGTGCAGGAGCACCACGATCTGCTCGCCGCCCTCGCGCACCCGGTAGGCGATTGAGGGCGTCGAGACACTGTGGCGGAGGGGCCAGAGGGAGTCAGGATCGGAAAGCTGTTGCATGGTACAGACGATTATGAAGTTGCCCGTGTGACGTGTCAAGACGGTCTTTTCGCCCCCAGGGAGCGGAAACAATCCCGAAATATCGCGGTTTTCAGATCGTTACTTGCATGCATCACCGATGGTCTTGACACTGTAGGGGCGCGATATCTAGGTTCGGTACCATGCATGAAGCCGTCGGGCGCACCCCGAGCATCCAAAGCCGCGTGGCCGACCGGGTCCGAGCGCTGATCATCGAGGGCGCCCTCGAATCCGGGTCCGCCCTTTCGGAGGTCGCGCTGGCCGAGGACTTCAAGGTCAGCCGCACGCCGGTGCGCGAGGCCTTGAAGCAGCTCCAGACCGAGGGCCTCGTCGTCATCCGTCCCCGCGTGGGCACCTTCGTGACCACGCCGTCGCGCCGGGAGATCAACGAGCTCTTCCACCTCAAGCAGCTCCTCGAGGGGTCGGCCGCCCGGCTGCTCGCCCTGCGGGGCGCGGTGCCCGAGCTCGACGCCCTGAAGCGCAATGTGACCCTCGCCGACGAAGCGGTCGCGCGCGGAGACGTCGACGGCTACGCCGCTCTCGTGCACGAGTTCCACGACCTGATCATCCGGGGCGCCGACAACGACAAGCTCGCGCAGCACTACCGGATGATGATGAACCAGCTGGCGTACACGCGGCTGGTGCAGACCTCGCTCTCGAAGCCGGGGCGGCTGATCGAGAGCGACGCCGAGCACCATCGCGTGCTCGAGATCATCCTGGCCAAGGACGCCAACACGGCCGAGCGCGTGATGCGCGAGCACGTGCGTTCGAGCCAGGAGGCGCTCATGGACGCCATGACCTTCCCTGACGAGCGCCGCCCCTGAACGTCCCGGCATCCCCGCCGTACCCGGTCCACCCATTCCCGTTGGAGGTAGGAAAGTGAAAGACATCAAAGTGAGCTTCGGCGTGGACGTCGACGCGGTCTCCGGCTGGCTCGGCTCCTACGGCGGTGAGGACAGCCTGCAGGACATCCAGCGCGGCCTGTTCGCCGGCGAGGTCGGTCTGCCACGCCTGATCCGGCTGTTCGACCGCTACGGCATCAAGTCGACCTTCTTCGCCCCGGGCCACTCGATCGAGACCTTCCCGAAGAGCATCGAGCTGGCGGTCGCCTCCGGCCACGAGATCGGAGCCCACGGCTACTCGCACGAGAACCCCCGCGACATGTCGGCCCAGCAGGAGCAGGACGTGCTGGCGAAGTCGATCGAGCTGATCGAGGGGGTGTGGGGGCGGAAGCCCACCGGGTACATCGCGCCCTGGGGCGAGATGACGACGATCACCGCCGACCTGCTGCTCCAGAACGGCTTCGAGTACGACCGCACGCAGGTGCTGCACGACTTCCAGCCCTTCTACGCCCGCACGGGCGACAGCTGGACCAAGATCGACTACACCAAGACGGCCGCGGAGTGGATGAAGCCGCTCGAGCGCGGAACCGAGATCCCCCTCGTCAGCCTCGCCTTCAACTGGTACCTCGACGACCTGCCCCCGATGATGTTCGTCAAGTCGAGCCCCAACAGCTACGGGTTCGCCAACCCGCGCCAGATCGAGGAGCTGTGGCGCGACCAGTTCGACTGGGTCTACCGGGAGTACGACTACGCCACGTTCCCCATCTGCCTGCATCCCGACGTCTCGGGCCGGCCGCAGGTGCTGCTGATGCTCGAGCGCCTGATCGAGCACATGTCCTCGTTCGAGGGTGTGAGCTTCGACACCTGCGAGAACCTCAGCCGCGACTTCCGCGCGCGGTACCCGTTCGAGACCGACAAGGCGTTCCCCTTCGACCGGGAGTTCACCGGGTGACCGGCCGGGCCCTGCCGGCACGGCTCGCCCTCTTCGCCCTGGGCGGCACGATCGCCGCCCCGGTCGATGCGGCCGGGCGCAACGCGAGCATGACGATGGATGCCGCGGACGTCGTCGGCGACCTCGGTGCCCGCGCGGGCCTCGCGGTCGACGCGGTCACCTTCCGTCAGGTCGCCTCGGCGAGCCTCGGTCTCGACGACGTGATCGAACTCGTGCAGGCGGCGGGGGCGGCGGTCGACGCGGGCGCGACGGGGGTCGTCGTGACCCTCGGGACGGACTCCCTCGAAGAGGTGGCGTTCGCCCTGGACCTGCTCTGGCCGCACGGCGTTCCGCTGGTGGTCACCGGGGCGATGAGGAACGCCGGTCTCCCCGGAGCCGACGGCCCGGCGAACCTGCTCGCCGCGCTGCGGGTCGCCGCGCATCCCGAGGCCCGGGAGCAGGGCGTGCTGGTCGTCATGAACGACGAGATCCACCTGGCCCGGTTCGCGCGGAAGGCGCACAGCTCCTCGGTCGCGGCGTTCGCCTCCGAGGGGATCGGCCCGGTGGGCTGGCTGGTCGAGGACAGGGTCCGCATCCCGGTGGTACGACGCCGCCGTCCGGCCGCACTCCGGCCGTCGAGTCGAACGGACGGCTCCGCGCCGACGCTTCCCCGGGTCGCGATCGCGCGGCTCTCGCTCGACGACGACCCGGACGGGATCGCCCGCGTCGCCGAGGGCACCGCAGGCCTGGTGGTGGAGGTGTTCGGCGCCGGTCATGTCTCCGCGGCCTCGATGCCGGTGCTCCGCGACCTGGCCGATCGACTACCGGTCGTCTTCGCGTCGCGCACCGGCGCCGGCGAGCTCTACCGCGCCACGGGCGACTTCCCGGGCTCGGAGCAGGACCTTCTGGCGGCCGGCCTGATCCCGGCGGGATCGCTCGACGGGCTGAAGTCCCGCATCCTGCTCAGACTGCTCCTGGCCGGAGGACACGGCAGGGAAGCGATCGCCTCCCGCTTCGCCGCCGAGTCGGGCGACTGAGCAGGCGGCGCGGCCGGACGGCCGCCGCCGCCGGCCTAGCCGAACTGCTTCGCGAGCTTCTTCGCCTTCTTCTCCGCGCCCTTGTAGGCGCGCTTGCGGGCCTTGGCGAGCGCCGGGTCGTCCCAGAACTTCTTCGCGACCCCGCTGATCTCGCGGTAGCGCGAGCGGCCGGCCTTCGAGCCGAGCACGTAGGCGGTGACGCCGACGGCCGCGACGGTGAGGACGGTGGTGGGCTTGGGCATGGCGACCTTCTCTCTGACTGCGAGGCGGCCGACGTTCGCGGCCACCGCTGTCCATCTCACGCCCATCCGGCCCGTTCGGCTCGACCTGTGGTGAAGTTCCCAGTTCGCAGTACCGTCGGAGCATGACCTTCAACGACAGTTCGAAGCTCGACCCCTCGAAGGTGTCGCGGCGCAAGCGCGGGGCCCTGATCGGCGGCGGAGGCGGCGCGCTCGTCGTGGTGGGCCTGTTCGTGCTGTCGCAGCTGCTCGGCGTCGACCTCACCGGGCTCGCGGGTCAGACCGGCGGGGGCCAGAGTCAGAGCACCGAGGAGGAGTCGCTCGACCGGTGCTCGACGGGCGCCGCCGCCAACGCCGAGACCGACTGCCTGATGGTCGGCGCCGCAACCTCGCTCGACGCCTACTGGGCCGGCGAGGCCCCCGCCCTCGGGGTGTCCTACCGCAGCCCCGGCGACTTCGTGCTGTTCGACCAGTCGACGAACACCGGATGCGGGCAGGCCTCGAGCGCGACCGGCCCCTTCTACTGCCCGCCCGACGAGACGGTCTACGTCGACACCTCTTTCTTCGACGAGCTGCGCACCCGCTTCGGCGCGAGCGGCGGGAGCCTCTCCCAGCTCTACGTGGTCGCCCACGAGTGGGGGCACCACATCCAGCAGCTCGCGGGGTTGAACGAGACGACCGATCGGAGCGGAACCGGCGCCGACTCCGACTCGGTGCGGACCGAGCTGCAGGCCGACTGCTACGCCGGCGCCTGGGCGGGAGCCGCCTCGACGGTGAAGGACGAGAACGGCGTCACCTTCCTCGAACCGTTGACGAGCGAGCAGATCGCGGATGCCCTGAACGCGGCGTCGGTGATCGGCGACGACCGCATCCAGCAGCAGAGCGGCCAGCAGGTGAACCCGGAGACCTGGACCCACGGGTCGAGCGAGCAGCGCCAGCAGTGGTTCGAGACCGGGCTGCAGTCCGGCGCCGGCTCCTGCGACACCTTCGCCGGCTGAGCTCCCGCTCCCCTGAACGCGCCGACGGCGGCCACCCGTGAGGATGGCCGCCGTCGGTCGTTTCCGGGTCAGTCCGCCCCGTGCGCCCGGCGACGACGCCGCACCACGATGAGCGCGCCGAGTCCCGCCATGAGGAGCACGGCCGCGACCGACGCTCCGAGGAACGCCTGGCTGCCGGTCAGCGCGAGAGGCCCGTTCGAGCTGCTCGCGCCGGTCGAGCCGGAGCCCGACCCCGAACCCGCACCGCCCGAACCTGCGCCCGTTCCGCCGCCCGAGCCTGCGCCCGTTCCGCTGCCCGTGCCGTCACCCGATCCGGAGCCGGTGCCCGTTCCCGGGCCCGTTCCCGTGCCGGGACCGGTCCCCGAGCCGTCTCCCGGGTTCCCTCCGTCCGGCGCCGCGGCGACCTGGATCGAGACGGTCGCGCTCTGCTGCACGCCGTCCGCATCCGTCACCGTCACGACCGCGTCGAAGCGGCCGGCCTGGGCGTAGGTGTGCCCGGCGCTCACCGAGTAGCCGGCGACCGCGGCCCGAGCCCCAGCACCGGCACCCGCAGCCCCCGCACCGACGACGGCATCGCTCGCAGCCGTCCCGTCACCCCACTGCACGCTCGCCGAGTAGTCCGAGGCCGAAGCCCCCGCCCCACCCGTGAACGAGGCCAGCACGGCGTCGAACGCGACGCCGGCGGTGGCCGTGACGCCGGTGGCCGGGGTCACGGCGAGCGGCTCGAACTGCTGCGTGAGCCGCAGGTCGTCGACCCAGCCGCGCAGGTAGCCGTTGTCGCCGGTCGTATCGTGCACGGCCCCGGTCGAGAAGTGCAGCACGACCTGGTCGATGGTCTTGCCGTCGACCGAGTCGGGCAGCACGACGGAGACGTCGTTCCAGGCATCCGTCGTGAGCACCTGGCCCTGCTGGATCGGGTCGAGCGACTTGCCGTTCGAGGTCACCACCCCGCTGTCGCTCAACCGCGTGCCGTCGCTGAACAGCAGGTCGACGGCCACGAACTGGCTGGCATCCTGCACCAGCCCGGCGATCGCCGTCGTCTCGGCCTGCGGGTAGACCGCGTAGCTGAGGGTCGAACCCGCCTGGGCGCGGATCGCGTCGACGTCCAGCAGCTGCGTGGTCGCGCTCGCGTCGGCGTCGGAGGCGCGACCGGAGTAGACGATCGAGTAGCCACCCGTGTGCGCCTTCTCCTGGTGCGGCTTGGTCTCCGGGCCGCCGATGCCGCAGCAGTACTCGCTGAAGCCCTGGCTGTCGATCACCGTGTTCGGGGTCGGGCGCGCCTGCCCGTCCTCGAAGCTCGTGTCGATCACCGGGGTGCCCTGCTCCCGCACCGCGACGTTGAGCGTGCCGTCCGGCAGGGCCTTCCCGTCGGCGGTGAAGTGCACGCGCACCTGCTGCGTGCCCGCAGCGAGGTCGGCCGAGGCCCGGAACACCACCGGCAGCACCGCGGTGCCGTCCGCGTCGAACGAGAACGTGCCCGTCGCCGCATCCGGGGTGAGCCCCGGGGTCGGCTCGATCGAGTAGCTCGCGGCCGCCGCCGAGTCGCCGAAGCGCTGCGCGCGGAGGCTCACCGGGTCGGTGGTGCCGCCCCGGACCGTGTCGGCCGAGGGGTCGACGCTCGCCAGCACCGGCTGCTCGCCGTCGCGGACCGAGGGCGGAGCATCCGCCGCCGCCGTGCCCCACTGCTGGTTCGGGGTGCTGCCGAGCCGGTACTCCACCGTGGTGTCAGCTGAGATGGCGTCGGCGTCGAGGTAGGTCGCCGTCTGCGCCGTGCCGTTCACCGACATCGACTGGATGTACTGGTTTCCGATGCTCGCCTCCGGAGCCGAGATCGTCAGGGTCTCGCCGCTCGCGCGGTGGACCACGACGTCGGTGAACAGCGGGGCCGCCACCGTGAGCTCCGAACGCGAGGGGTTCTCCGGGTACATCCCCATCGCCGAGAACACCAGCCACGACGACATCTCGCCGAGGTCGTCGTTGCCCGGGATGCCGTCGGGCCCGTTGGGCTCGCCGTCCTTGGTGTCGAGCCAGAGCTGCTGGATGGTGGCGCGCACCGTCTCCTGCGTCTTCCACGGCTTCCCGGCGTAGTTGTAGAGCCAGGGAGCGCCGATCGAGGGCTCGTTGTCGACGTTGGAGTGCAGGTTCGTGTCCCACGACCCACCCGCCAGCGTCCACTCGCCGGGGACGCCGTTGCCGTTCTCGTCACCGATCTCGTGGAAGAACCCATCCAGGCGGTCGCTCGCCGCATCCGCACCGCCCATCGCCTGGAACAGCCCGGCCGGGTCATGCTGCACCATCCAGGTGTACTGGGCGCTGGTGCCTTCCACGAAGCCGTTGCTGGATGCCGGGTCGAACCCGGTCGTCCACGATCCGTCGGCGTTGCGGCCCTGGATGAAGCCGCCACCGGGGGTCGCGCTCAGGTTGAACTGGTTCTGCCACGACTGCGAGCGCGTCACGAACTGGTCGTAGTCGGCGCTGTTGCCGAGGTGCTGGGCGAGGCTGGCGAGACCGTAGTCGGCCGCCGCCATCTCGAGCGTCTCGTTCGGGCAGCCCCAGGCGTTGCAGCCTTCGGGGTAGTAGCCGTGCTCGAGGAACTGGTCCAGCGACGGACGCTGGCCGATGACGGCGATGTTCCAGCCGTCGCGCGACAGGTCGTTCTCGGTCGGCACGGTGGCCGCGGTCTTGAGCGACTGGTAGGCACTCGCCACGTCGAAGTCGTCACCGCCGAAGGCCACGATCCCCGCGAGGGCCGCGGCCGACGGGTCGCCGACCATCACGTGCGTCCCGCCGGAGTTGTGCGTCCAGCGATCCCACTCGCCGCCGTTCTGGTTCGCCTGGTTGAGCAGCGATGCGGCGATGTCGCTGCCGCGCTTGGCATCCAGCAGGGTGACCAGCTGCACCTGGGAACGGTAGACGTCCCAGCCCGAGAAGGTCGCGTACTGCGCGTCTTGTCCGGCGGGCACCGTGTGGGTCGCCAGGTCGAAGCCGGTGTACTGGCCGTTGACGTCACTGGTCACGTTCGGGTGCAGCAGCGCGTGGTAGAGCGCGGTGTAGAACGTCGTGCGCTCGGCATCCGTTCCGCCGCCGGTCTGGATGCGGTTGAGCTCGGTGTTCCAGTCGGCCTTCGTGGCCGCCTTCACCTGCTCGAGGGTGGTGCCGGCCGGGTTCTCGGCCGCCAGGTTCTGCTCGGCATTGTCGAGGCTGACGTAGGAGATGCCGACGCGCGCGTTCACGGCGCTGCCGGTCGAGGTGTCGAAGCTGACGTAGGCGCCCGACCCCTTGCCCGCCGGCGGGTAGCCGCCGGGGTAGGTGGTGCCGCCCTCGGCGTCGGTGGTCTGCGGGCGCAGCTCGCCGTCCTGCCAGGTGCCGACCGTCGAGAAGTCCTTGTCGAACTGCACGGTGAAGTAGACCGTGTAGTAGCTCCGCTGCAGGATGCCGTCGCCGACGAAGCCGCCGCAGAAGTTGCCGCTCGTGACCGAGCCGGAGATCGTGCGGGTGGCGGCGTCGACGTGCACGTCGGCGTCGCTCGAGCCGACGAGCGAGTCCGAGGTGCGGACGAGCATCGACGCCGGGGCCCCTGCGGGGTAGGTGAAGCGGCCGGAGCCGGTGCGGGTGGTCGCCGCGAGGTCGACGTCGACGCCGGAGTCCAGCGCCACGTGGTATGACCCGGGCGAGGCCTCCTCGTCGTCGTGCGAGAAGGTGCTCTGGTACGGGTTCGCCGCCGCGTCGGCGGCCGAGGGCGAGGTCTGGACAGCCCCGCTGACCGGCATGAACGGGATGTCGCCGGAGAGCCCGGCGCAGCCGGCGCCCGAGACGTGGGTCAGTCCGAATCCGCGGATGACGTCGCGGTCGTGCTCGTACCCGCTCGGCGAGGCGCTGCGGAGCGTTCCGTCGTTCGAGACGACACTCTGATCGGGGCTCCAGCCGAGCATCCCGAACGGGGCGACCGCCCCGGGATAGGTGTTGCCGGCGTTCGAACTGCCGACGAACGGGTCGACGTACCGAGCCGGATCGTCCGTGAGCGGGTTGCCCGCCGCGACGGCGACGCCCGCTCCGCCGGTGACGGCGAGAGCGGCGGTGACCGACGCGACGGTGGCCGCCGCGAGGATCTCCCTGAGGGGCCGGATACGCCGGCTGCGCGGTTTCTTCACTGATTCTCCGATCGACATTGAGCAGACAGCGGCCAAGCAAACACTGATGTGTCAACGTTGTCAATGGCGCTTCGGCGTGTCGTTAACACGGTCGAAATATCCGCGAAACCGCCGGGTGCCCCGACGTCGTTAGCGTGGGGTTCCCTGCACCATCCACGAGCGGTTCGCTCCTGGTTCGCTCCGCGGTGAGCTCCCTTCACCGACGTTCTCCACCCGGCTCCGGCGGGGTGTTCCGTCGCGCCGCGTTCTCCTGCGTTCCGAGCGCCGGCGCACCTGCCGGAGCCCCGTTCCCGACCAGTGAAAGTGGGACGACGTCCTGATGCATGAAACCCCGACCCGCCTCAGGCGGATCCGAGCGGCCGCCCTGGCCGGCGGAATCGCCCTCGGCCTCTCCGTCCTCGGCGCCCAGGCCGCCGCAGCCGCCCCGGCGCCGGTGCCCGTCGACCTCGAGGTGACCCCGGCCGTCACCGTCGGCTCGCCCGTCGACGTGATGATCGATCTCCCCGGCACCGCCGACGTGTTCGCCTACCAGATCGAGCTCGACTTCGACCCGGCCCTCCTGGCGTACGAGCCCGACACCGAGACCGGCCCGGCCGGCGGCTACCTCTCGGCCGCCCCCGGCGACGGCTCGGTGACCCTGCTGCAGACGCGACTCGGCACCTCGCCCGCCCTCTCGGGCGACCTGGCCGCATCCGTGAAGCTGACCACGCTCGCCGCCGGCGACGCGACCGTCACGGCGCGGGTGACCCTCGTCGACGCCTCCGGTGCCGGCACCGCGCTGCCCGTGACCCCGGCCGTCGCGGTCGACATCGCCGCGGCGCCGACGGTGCCCCCGACGACTCCGCCGACCACCGAGCCCACGGCGACCCCCACCGCATCCCCGGCGCCCGCCGGCGACCCGACGGCCACCTCGACGCCGGCCGCGGTCGCGTCGTCGTCGGACAGCGGGGCCCTCGCCCTCACGGGCTTCGGCATCGGCGGCCTCGTGCTGTTCGCCGTGGCGGCCGTCGCCGCCGGCCTGGTCGTGGTGCTCCGGCGCCGGGCTGCGAGCCCGCGATGAACCCCTTCTCCCCCACCCCTTCCAGCCCGAGGAACCGATCCGTGAACCCACGACGCGCTCGTACGGCGGCGGCCGCCGCCACCTGCCTCATCTCCACGCTCGCCATCGGCACGCTCGTCGCCGCGCCGGCCGGTGCGGCCGAGACGACCACGGCTCCGGCCGCGGCCGCTCCCGCCGCCTCCGCGCCGCTGCTGGCGCCGTTCTACACCGAGCTCGACGTCACCGGCGACCGCCAGGTGACGACCGCCGACCTCGACGTCGTCTCGGCGCACCTCGGCGACACCTCGGCCGTGGCCGACTGGAGCACGGTCGCGGCGGCCGATGCGGATGCGGACGGCGTCATCACGGTCGCCGACCTCGCCGCCGTCTCCGGCCGCATGGTCTACGACGACGGCCCGTTCCAGCTCGTCGAGGCCTCGGCGATCGACATGCAGGCCGCGATGAACGCCGGCGTGATCACCTCGGTCGAGCTGACCCAGGAGTACCTGGACCGCATCGCCGCCTACGACAAGACCGTGGTCGACACCGGCCAGGGCGGCCGGCCGCTCAACTCGATCATCTCGACGAACGCCGCCGCGCTCCAGGCGGCCGCGGCCGCCGACGCGGAGCGCGCGAGCTCGGGCATGACCAGCCTGCTGCTGGGCGTACCGATCGCGTTGAAGGACAACTACGACACCACCGACATGCCCACCACCGGTGGCTGCGCGTGCTGGAACGCCAACCAGCCGACGACGGATGCGGCGATGGTCACGGGGCTCCGCGACGCGGGCGCCGTCATCCTGGCCAAGGCCAGCCTCGACGAGTTCGCCTACGGCTTCGCGTCGGAGTACACCTCGTTCCTCGGGCTCGACGCGAACGGCAAGCAGCTGACCAACCTGGTCGCGAGCCCGTACAACACGACCAAGACCGCGGGTGGCTCCAGCGGTGGAACCGGCGCCGCCATCTCGGCGAACCTCGCCGGCATCGGGTTCGGAACCGACACGGGCGGCTCGATCCGCGTCCCGTCGACCTACAACCAGCTCGTCGGCATCCGCCCCACCGTCGGCCTGACCAGCCGCGACGGGATCATCCCGCTCGCCCTGTCGCAGGACACCGGCGGCCCGATCGCCCGTGACGTCACCGACGCCGCGATCGCGCTCGACGCCGTGACCGGTGTCGACCCGGCCGACCCGGCGACCGCGGCGCAGACCGGCAAGGTGCCGGACTCCTACACCGCGGCCCTCGACCCGAACGCCCTCGCGGGCAAGCGGATCGGCTACGTCACGTCGATGGTCAGCACGAACGCCACGACCGTGCGGCTGTTCAACCAGGCCGTCGCGACGCTCGAGGCGCAGGGCGCGACCGTCGTGCCGATCACGGTGCCGACCGCCTCGACCGACCCGTTCAACAAGGTGCTCGGCGAGGGCAGCGGTTCGACGAACGAGTTCAAGCACGACCTGAACACCTACATCGCGAACCACCTCTCGGCGAACGTCGTGCCGCGCACGCTCGGCGACATCATCGCCTCGGGCAACTTCGTCACCTCGCGCACCTCGATCTACAACCAGCGCAACGCGGTGACCGAGGATGCGTACCAGGCGTGGGCGGGCCCGACCGGCTCGCACACCACGCAGCTCGCCGCCGGCAAGGCGTACGTGACGCAGATGATGGACACCCAGGACCTGGATGCCCTGATCTACCCGTCGGGCACGCCCTACGGCACCTACAGCACGAACATGCGGCTGAGCCCGAACACCGGGATGCCCGCGATCACCGTGCCGATGGGTCAGGCGATCGCCGCCGACAACACGGTCACCGGGGGCGGGGTCAACCTCGAGTTCCTGGGCCGTGACTACGCGGAGAGCACGATCATCGGTCTCGGCTACGCCTTCGAGCAGGCCACGCACGCGCGCACCACGCCCGCGCTGTACGGTCCGCTGGGCTGACCCTCCGGTCGTTCCGCACCGAGCGCCCGTCCCGACTCCCCACGGAGCGGGGCGGGCGTTCCGCGGCGGGCCGCCCCTCCTCAGCGCCCCAGCACGTCCGAGACGACGCCCACGACCAGGGCGACCGCGGCGAGGCCGAGCACGACGATCGCGACGATCCGGCCCGCGGCCACGGGCATGCCGGCCGGTCTCCGCAGCACCGAGCGCAGCACCGCACCGGCGATCGCCAGCAGCAGCACCGCGCCCGCGATCCCGAGCGCCAGCATCACCGTCGCGCCGAGCTCCGGCGTGTGGAGGTACCCGAGCAGCAGCGCGCCGAGGTAGATGATCGCCGCGGTCAGCACGCCGGCCAGCACGCGGGTCAGGATGTCGCGCCAGAACTTCTCCTCCCGCAGCCAGGCGAGCGGCAGTTCCCAGGCGGGCTCGCGGCGCTGTCCGTCCGGATGCGGCTCGCCGTCGGTCATCCGGTCCCGTTCCCCCATGGCTCGACCCTAACGGCCATCCGGGTCAGGCGGCGCGCCCGACCGGCCCGCCGCCCTCGGCTGGCCCGGCTGGCCCGGCCGGCCAGGCTCGTGCGGCTAGCCCGGCTAGCCCGGCTGGCCCGGCCGGTCCGGCGCGACCCCCGCATCCGGCACGACCGGTCGCCGGCGGCGGAAGGCGTGGGCGTTCGCCAGCGCCACCCCGCCGAGCACGATGACACCGCCGATCAGCTGCGCGGGCGTGAACGGCTGGCCCGCCAGCAGCGTGAGCAGCGCCGTGAAGACCGTGATCAGGTTGAGGAACACCCCGGCCCGGGCCGGCGGGATGACGCCGAGAGCCCGGTTCCAGAGCAGGTACGACAGCACCGACGGGAAGACGACGATGAACGCCAGCGCCCACCAGGTCCCGGGCGCGGTGGGCAGCGCCGGCCCGCCGACGAGCAGCGCCACCGGGGCGAGCACGACGGTCGCGATCACGGCCTGCACCGCGGTCGACGTGATGGCCGGCAGGCGCGGCGCGCGCCGGCCGAGCACCGTGTAGGCGGTCCAGGCCAGGATGGCGCCGACCATGAAGACGTCGCCGATCCCGAAGCCGCCGCCCAGCAGCGTCTCGACCGACCCGCGACTGAGGATGATGAGCACGCCGACGAGCGCCAGCACGATCCCCACGACCGCCGAGGCCCGCAGCCGTTCGTGCAGGAAGAGCACGGCCGCGATGGTGATCAGCGCCGGGTTGAAGGCGTTGATCAGCGAGGCGTTGAACGGATCGGTGAACTGCAGCGCCGTGTACAGCAGCAGCGTGTAGCCGAGCAGTCCGGTGACGGCCAGGGCCACCAGCCATGGCCAGGCCCGCAGCACCTCCCGCCAGCGCGGTCGCTCGACCAGCTGGGCGACGGCGAGCAGCGGGATCGCGGCGAAGGCCCACCGCAGGAAGACCAGGCTGATCGGGTCGAGGGCCGCCACGGCGGCGGCGCCGACGACGTAGTTGCCGGCCCAGAACAGGGTGGCCGCGAGCAGGGAGACGGCCGCGATCACCACCGGGCCGCGTCCGCCCGACCGGGGCGCGGGATCCGTCATGCCCTCAGTCTGGCAGCAGCTGCGGCCTGCGGCGCTCCCCTCCGGCAGGCCCCCGCCTCAAGGCAGGATCGAGTCGACGTACCCGCCGTCGACCCGCAGCGCCCCGCCCGTGGTCGCCGAGGCCAACGGCGAGGCGAGGTAGACCACCATGTTCGCGATCTCCTCGGGTTCGATCAGCCGCTGAAGCAGCGACTGCGGCCGGTGCAGCCGCATGAACTCCCGCTGCGCCTCGTCCCAGGGCAGCGAGCGGTCGACGAGCTCGTAGACGAAGTCCTCGACCCCGCCGGTGTGGGTCGGCCCGGCAATCACCGAGTTGACGGTCACCCCTGTGCCGGCCGCGGCCTTGGCGAACCCGCGCGAGACGGCCAGCAGCGCGGTCTTCGACATCCCGTAGTGGATCATCTCGGCCGGGATCACGACCGCCGAGTCGCTCGCGATGTCGATCACGCGCCCCCAGCCGGCCTCGATCATCCCGGGCAGATAGCTGCGGATCAGGCGGGCCGCCGCGAGCACGTTGGTGTCGAAGTAGCGGCGCCACTCCTCGTCGGTGATCTCGAGGGCCGGCACCGCGCCGAAGATGCCGAGGTTGTTCACCAGCACGTCGACCGCGGGGAGCTCGGCGAGCAGCCGCTCGACCCCGGGCGCGGTCGTGACGTCGGCGTCGATCCCGACGACCGAGACCGAGGGATGCGCGTCACGCAGCCCCGACACCGCGTCGGCCACCCGGTCGGCCGAGCGGCCGTTGACGACCACCGTGGCGCCGGCCTCGGCGAGGCCGTGGGCGATCGCGAGGCCGATCCCCGAGGTCGATCCGGTGACCAGGGCCGTCTTGCCGCTGAGGTCGAGCTGCATGGAGATCCTCTTCTCTCGTCGTCGTGCTCGTCGTGGTCGCGTGTTCGTCGGGCTCGTCGTGCTCGTCGTGGTGCTCGTTCGCCGCAGTGCTCGGTGCCCCAGTGCTCGGCGCGGCACCCGTCGTTCCGCTCTCCGTCCAAACTAGGCCGCCCCGCCGACACTTGCGATGTCCGAGGGCTCGCGTAGCCTCGACGTGATGACGAGAACGCGATCGACCCGGGCCCTGACCGTGACCACCGCACTCGCCGCGAGCCTGCTGCTCAGCTCGTGCGTCGCGATGGGCGGCGCGTCTCCGAGCCCGGGGGCGGATGCCGGTGACGCGCGCGTGGTGACCACATCCCCGGCCGACGCCACCACGGTCCTCGCCGCCGCCGACCCCGTCTCCGCCGCCGTCCAGGCGAGCGCGACGCTGTTCGGTTCCTCCCCGCTCGTGGTCGTCGCGCCGGAGGGCGACGACGCCGCCCGCGACGCGGGCGCACAGGCGAGCGAGCGCCTGCACGTGCCCCTCCTGCTCGCCCCGGAGGCGGCTTCGGCATCCTGGTCGACCGTCACCGACGAACTCGGCCGGCTCGGTGTGCGTACGGTTCTCCTCGCCGGCACGGCTACCCTCGACCCGCTCGACCCCGGCATCCGGGTCGTGGCCCTCGCCGATGAGGCCTCGCTCACCGACGCCGACCGGCCCGAGCCCGCGCCCGCGCTGACCGACACGGTCGCCCTGGCCGACGGAGCAGCGCCGGACGGCGCGGCCACGGCTCCCGTGGCGACCGCGCGCGCCGCCGGCGTCGAGGTCACCACGATGCCCACCGTGCCGGCGCGCCTGCTCGACTCCCCCGAACTCCTCGACGGGCTCCGCTCCTCCGACGCCCCGCACGTCCTCCTCCTCGGCCAGGGCTTCGCCGCCGGGGTGCCCTCCCCGGCCTCCGCCGACTGGATCGTGCAGGTCGCCCGCTCGGGTGCCGAGGTGCCCGGCGGTGGGCTCGGCCTCTTCGAAGACCACCGCTACGTCGCCATCTACGGCACGCCGGATGCGCCGGTCCTCGGCGTGCTCGGCGAGCAGGGCGTCGACGCGACCATCGCGCGCGCCCAGCAGCTCGCGGGCTCGTACGAGCCCTACTCCGACCGACCGGTCGTGCCGACGCTCGAGATCATCGCGACCGTGGCAGCAGGAGACGCCGGTGACGACGGCGACTACTCCAACGAGCGCGACGTCTCGGCGCTGGAGCCCTACGTGCAGGCCGCCGCGGCCGCGGGGGTCGCGGTCGTGCTCGACCTGCAGCCGGGGCGCACCGACTTCCTCACCCAGGCGAAGCTGTACCAGAAGCTGCTCGAGTACCCAGGGGTCGGGCTCGCCCTCGATCCCGAGTGGCGGCTCGGTCCCGATCAGGTGCCGCTGGAGCAGATCGGCACGGTCGGCCGCGCCGAGGTCGAGTCCGTGGCGACCTGGCTCGCCGACCTGGTGCAGGAGAAGGCGCTGCCGCCGAAGATGTTCGTGCTGCACCAGTTCCGCACCTCGATGGTGGGCGACCGGGCGTCGCTGGATCTGTCGCGACCGGAGCTGGAGTACCTCATCCACGTCGACGGGCAGGGCGCCCAGCCCGACAAGCAGGCCACCTGGAACGCCCTGCACGAGGGCGCCCCGGCCGGCATCGCGTGGGGGTGGAAGAACTTCTACGACGAGGACGCACCGATGCTGACTCCGCAGGAGACGATGACCCAGGTGGGCCCGGTGCCGGACTTCATCTCGTACCAGTGAGGTGGGGCTGCGAAAACTGCTTGATCTAAATCAACGATCGGCATTGCTCCCGGCCACCACGGGGAGTAGAACTGGGAATCGTGACTGACTTCGCGACCACTACTGCCGATCAGGTGACCACCCGCGCCGTCGAGGTGCAGCGGATCATGCGTTCCGGCACCATCTGGACGGCGTCGGCGATGATCGCCCCCGCCCTCGCCCTCGGACCGCTGATCGCGTCCGGCTGGCGTCCGTTCGAACTGCCCTTCCCGTTCGCGATCGCCTTCTGGGTGGGCGCGGTCGTCGCGGGCTTCGGGCTCGCCCTGCTCGTCTGGGCCGGCTGCCCGGTGCTCGGCTTCGAGCTCGACCAGGCCTACGCGCAGAAGGTGTTCAGCATCCGGGTCGGCATCGTGCTGAACCTCAGCGGCGTCACGGTCGCCGGGCTGGCCGTGCTGCTCTCGCCCGTCACCTGAGCTCCCCGATAGGGTCGAGTGGGTGCTGCGACCGCAGTGCCGCGCGTCACCCGGGGAGATCGACCGTCATGTCATTGGAACAGTCCGGCCCGCCGGCCACCGAACAGCCGCTCGTCCGCTTCGGCGACATCACGATGACCGAGCACTGGCTGATCACCCCGCAGGGCACCGTGCCCCTGGCCGGCACCCAGGTCTACATCGCCGACCAGTCCCGGGTCGACCGGGTCACGCCCACCTGGGCGGTGGTCTGCACGATCGTCGGCTTCTTCGTGATCTTCCTGTTCAGCCTGCTGTTCCTGCTGGCCCGCGAGAACCGGGTCTCGGGCTTCATGCAGATCACCGTGGTGAACGGCGCCTTCACCTACCAGTCGGCCGAACCCGTCGGCTACAACCCGGCCGCCCAGCTCTACGAACTGCAGAACCGCGCGAACTACGCCCGAGGCCTGATAGCCCGAGCCGCCTGACCCGCTTTTCCATCGAGCCCGTCGAGGAAGCGATGCAGGAGGCCGGCCAGCTCCTCGGGCGCATCCAGAGGCACGATGTGCCCGCTGCCCGCGATGACCCGGCTCGTGAGATCGTCGGCGATCGGGCCGAGCTGCCGGGCGGTGGCCTCGCCGACCACGGCTCCGCCGACCGCCAAGGTGGGAACCGTGAGCCGACGACGCCGCACCGCCTCCTCGATCTGCTGAGCGCTGGTGGGCATCGCCCGGTAGTACTCGAAGGCGCAGCGGAGGGAGTCGGGTCTCCGGTAGGCCGCGACGAACGCGTCCCGGATGTCGGCGTCGATGCCCGTCCCGTCCGCGGTTCCGATGCGGAGGAAGAAGTCGATGTACGCCCCTTCGTTCCCCATGAGCACCGACTCCGCGAGGCCCGGCACGGCGTGGAATCCGAACCACCACGGGGGTCCGGCGCGGAAGAACTCCTCCGCGCCGGGAAGGCGCCCGATGGTCGACTCGATCAATACGAGACCATCCACGAGCTCCGGATGCTCCAGCCCGAGGAGGAAGCCCGGCGGCGCCCCCGCGTCCAGAGCGATCACGACGGCCGACGTCTCACCGAACGCCTCGAGCACACCCTGCATGTCGCGGGCGAGGTTGAGGGCGTCGTACCCGTCCGCGGCACGGGCGCTGTCTCCCAGACCGCGGAGGTCGGGGGCGATCACCCGGTGCCCCGCGCAGAGCCCGTCGAGGATCGGGCTCCACACCCGCCAGGTATGGGGGAAGCCGTGCATCAGGAGCACGGCGGGGCCCTCGCCCCCGCTCGCGACGT
Organism: Herbiconiux sp. 320_LB; assembly: GCF_059691755.1. NCBI lineage: Bacteria > Bacillati > Actinomycetota > Actinomycetes > Micrococcales > Microbacteriaceae > Herbiconiux > Herbiconiux sp. 320_LB. The sequence goes on from NZ_JCAWAD010000003.1 coordinate 512,166, forward strand.
TCAACGTCGTGCCGTTGGCGGTGACGGTGTTCAGGTACAGGGCCTGAGGGTTCAGGGCCTGCGCGCTCAGGGTCGGTGCGTTCAGGTCCGGTGCGTTCAAGATCGGTGCGTCCACGATGCTCCTCGGTGGTTACCATTGGTGACCAGCCAACGATAAGGAGCGTGCGATGACGGCGGAAGACGGCACTTTCGACACACCTGGTCACCTGACGGTGCCCACGGGGCCCGCCGAACACCGCGGGGATCTCTTCAGCCCCGACTGCCCGACCCGGAAGCTGCTCGACCGGATCGGCGGCAAGTGGGTGTCGATGGCCGTGAAGGTGCTCGGCGACGAGTATCCGGGCGAGGTGAGATTCGCCGAGCTGAAGCGGCGGATGCCCGGCGTCTCGCAGAAGATGCTCGCGCAGACGTTGCGCAGCCTCGAGCGCGACACGCTCGTCGCCCGGCGGGTCGAGACGACCACCCCGCCGCGGGTGCACTACCGACTGACGGCTCTGGGCTTTTCACTCACTGAGCCGATCGCCGCCCTGCGGGACTGGGCCGAGCTCCACATGGCCCAGATCGACGCCGCGAACGCCGGCTGAACCGGCCGCGGGGCGCGCAACTGCCGCTCTAGTGGACGGGGATGCCCTCGACCGCGCCGCCCTCGCCGCCGGCCTCCTGCAGCTCGCCCTCGTCGACCGAGCCCTCCTTGGGCCGCTTGACGAAGAACGCCGCGACCACCCCGGCGAGCGAGATGAATGCGCCGCACAGGAACGCGGCCTGGACGCCGGCGGCCGTGGCCGTCACCTCGGCGACGCCCGCCTGCTGCTGGGTCGCCGACACCCCGGCCATGACCGCGATGAACAGCGCGGTGCCCGAGGCGCCGGCCAGCTGCTGCACGGTGCCGACGACGGCCGAGCCGTGTGAGTAGAGCTTGGGCTTCAGCGACCCGAGGCCGGCCGTGAACAGCGGGGTGAACAGCAGCGCCAGGCCGACGCTCAGCGCCACGTGCGCCCCCAGCACGAACCAGACCGACGTGGTCTCGGTGACCATCGTCAGGCCCCAGAGCACACCGCTCACGATGATCGAACCGGGCACCACGAGCACGCGCGGCCCGTGCTTGTCGTAGAACCGCCCGACGAAGGGCGCGAGCACGCCCATCACGATCCCGCCCGGCAGCAGCAGCAGACCGGTCGAGAGGGAGTCGAGCTGCAACACGTCCTGCAGGTAGAACGGCAGCACGATGATCGTGCCGAACAGCGACAGCATGCTCACCGCCATCAGCAGGATCGTGACCGTGAAGGTGCCGGACGTGAAGGTCCGAAGATCGAGCAGGGCACGGTCGCGGCGCTGGAGCCGCATCTGGCGCAGCACGAACACGGCCAGGGCGACGACGCCGACGACGAGCGGCAGACCCGCGGTCATCCACGTGGCCGCGGCACCGAGGTTCGACAGCCCGAAGACGAGCCCGCCGAAACCGAACGCCGACAGGATGATCGACACGACGTCGATCGGCACCTCGCGCGGGGTGGTCACGTTCTTCACCCGCATGATGCCGAGCAGCAGGGCGCCGAGCGCGATCGGCAGCACCAGGATGAACATCCAGCGCCACGAGAGGGTGCTGAGGATCACGCCGGAGATGGTCGGGCCGATCGCCGGGGCGACGGAGATCACGATCGAGATGTTGCCCATCGTGCGGCCGCGGACCGCCGGCGGCACGAGCGTCATCACCGTGGTCATGAGCAGCGGCATCATGATCGCCGTGCCGCTGGCCTGCACGACGCGGCCGATCAGCAGCATCTCGAACCCGGGTGCGGAGGCCGCGATCAGGGTGCCGAGGCTGAACAGCGACATGGCCGCGATGAAGATCGGGCGGGTGTTGAACCGCTGCAGCAAGAAGCCGGTGACCGGGATCACGACCGCCATGGTCAGCATGAACGCGGTCGACAGCCACTGGGCGGCGACCTCGGTGATGCCGAGGTCGGTGACCAGGTGCGGGATCGCGACACCCATGATCGTCTCGTTCAGGATGACGACGAACGCCGAGACGAGGAGCAGATTGATGACGAGCTTGTTGCGTCGCTCGGTGGTGGCGTCGGTCATGGGGGGAATCCTGTCGTCGATCGGCGGCCGGGGTTATCGGACGTGCACGGGTACGGAGAGAGTGAACGCGGAACCGGCCACTGTATTCCCCTCGGCCCCGAGTTCAATGTGAACAGCGTACACATCGCAGCCGCGAAAGACCAGACCCGGCTCAGCGCTCCACGGACTTCTCGCGCTCCACGGACTTCTCTCGCTCGACGGACTTCTCGCGCTCCACGGACTTCTTCAGGCTCTCGAGCAGATACTCCCACCCCGGGTCCGTCTCCCGGTCGAGAATGCTGCCGGCGACCACCCCGGTGTGGGTCAGGCGCACGAGGGTGCTCTCGTCGTCGGCCACGTCGTCGACCCGCTCGAGCCGCCAGTCGACCCGGGTGCCGTCGTGCTGCTCGACCTCCTTCGACCACACCGGCTGGAAGGTCGTCGCCAGGTGGTGCGGGGGCCGGTGCACCAGCACCTCCCCCACGATGTCGGGCAGGCCGTCCTCGCCCAGGTACCGGATGGGCGCGCCGACCTCCCAGGTCGACTCGACCGTGTTGGCGAACCACCACTCGCGCGTGTACTCCGGGGAGGTCAGCGACTGCCAGACCCGCTCGGCGGGGGCCTCGATCAGGATCTCGAATTCACGCACGGTCATGTCTCCATTCTGGTCAGCCGGGCGGAACCGGTCTACGGGTGCGGAGCAACCCGAGCCCGACGGCGGCGATCACGGCCGCCACCACGCACATCCCGATCACGGTCGCAAGCGTCGCCGGCCAGCCGAGCCGGTCGTAGACCACGCCCACGGCCCAGCCGAAGAAGGCGGTGCCGCCGAGCCAGGAGAGCTGGTAGAGCGCCGTCGACTGGGCTCGGCCCAGCTGCGCCCAGCGGCCGCTGAGTCCGCTGGCGACCGGATGCGCGCTGAAGCAGCCGACCGTGAACACCACCAGCCCGATCACCACCACGACGAGCGAGTCGCTGAACATCAGCAGCACGCCGAGCAGCATCACCCCGATCCCGCCGAGGATCACCCGCAGGTACCCGATCCGGCCGCCCAGACCGCCGGAGACCCGACTCGCCACGGTGCCGGCGAGGTAGGCCAGGAACAGCAGGCTCACCAGCGTCTCGGGCACCCCGAACGGCGCCCCGGTGAGGTGGAATCCGAGGTAGTTGTAGACGACCGAGAAGGCGCCCATGAGCAGGAAGCCCAGGCCGTACAGCGCCACCAGCACGGGATCGCGCAGCGAGAACAGGATGCGGAACGACAGCGGCTGCGTCGCGACCCGCTCCCGCACGAAGCCACGCGGCTCGGGCACCAGCAGCCAGAACACGGTGGCGGCCACGGCGCCGAGCACCGACACCGCGAGCAGACCGGTCCGCCAGCCCACGACCTCGGAGAGCGGGCCGGCGACCAGGCGGCCCGCGATGCCGCCGATCGTGTTGCCGGCGACGTAGGTGCCGGCGGCCACCCCGACCCAGGCGCCGTGGAGCTCCTCGGCGAGGTAGGCGACCGCGACCGCGGGCACGGCGCCGAGGGCGAGCCCCACCAGCCCCCGGGTCACCAGCACCGCCTCGAAGCTCGGCATCAGCGGCACCGCGAGCGAGAGCGCCGTGGCCGCGAGCAGCGAGAGCTTCATCGCGGTGGTGCGGCCGATCCGGTCGGCGAGGGATGACCAGGGCAGCACCGAGACGGCCAGACCCACGGTGGTGGCCGAGACGGTGAGCGCCGCGGTCGCCGCCGGGATGCCGAGGTCGTTCCGGAGCGCCGGGAGCACGGCCTGCGCGTCGAAGATCTGCGCGAAGGTGGCGAAGCCGGCGGCGAAGAGCGCGACCACGATGCGGCGGTAGGCGCGCTCACCCCGCTCGAAGCCGCGCCACGCACGCGTCGGGTCGCCGGAGGTCACCCGACGATCCTGCCGTAGATCGTTCATTCTCTACAAGAAGTTAGCCGATGTGCCAGACTCGACCGTGTCCGCCGCCCCCGGTACCGAAAGCCTGTCCCGATGACCTCAGACCCTCGCACCGACCGTGCCGAGATCGCCGCGCGACTGGCGCTGTCGCTCGGCCGCCTCAACCGCAGCATCCGCGCTACCAGCGAGCTGACCCCGGGTCAGGTCTCGGCCCTGTCGACGATCGTGCGCAACGGCCCGATCCGGCCCGGCGACCTGGCGAGGGCCGAGCGCGTCGCCGCCCCGACGATCACGCGACTGCTCGCCGATCTGGAGGCCAAGGGGCTCGTCGTGCGCTCGGCCGATCCGGACGACGGGCGCTCGTTCTTCGTCTCCGCGACCCCGGCGGGGGCCGAGGCGATCCTGCGGGCCCGCGCCGAGCGCGCGGAGCGCGTGCTCACGCTCTTCGACGAGCTGAGCCCCGAGCAGATCGACTCGATCGCGGGCGCGCTCGACGCCCTGGAGTTCGCAGCCGAGGTCACCTCGAAGAACTGAAGATCAGGTCAGCTCAGGTCAGGTCAGGTCAGGTCAGGTCAGCTCAGCTCAGCTCAGACGAAGGGGTTGGCGAGCACGCCGATACCGGCGATCTCGATCTCGACGGTGTCGCCCGATTCCATCGGCTCGATCCCGGCCGGCGTGCCGGTGAGGATGACGTCTCCCGGCAGCAGGGTGAACACGGCCGAGGCGTTGGCGATGATCTCGGGCACCGAGTGGATCATGTCGGTCAGCGGAGCGCTCTGCTTGAGCACGCCGTTCAGCCGAGTCTCCACGGTGCCGGCGCCGAGGTCGAACTCGGTCTCGATCACCGGACCGAGCGGGCAGAAGGTGTCGAAGCCCTTGGCCCGGGTCCACTGGCCGTCGGTCTTCTGCAGGTCGCGGGCGGTCACGTCGTTGGCGATCGTGTAGCCGAAGACCACGCCCGCGGCGTCGGCCGCGGCCACGTTCTTGGCGACGGATCCGATCACGACGGCGAGCTCTCCCTCGAAGTCGACACGGTTCGACTGGGGCGGTCGCACGATCCGGTCGCCGGGGCCGATGACCGAGGTGTTGGGCTTCAGGAACAGCAGCGGCTCGGCCGGGGCCTCGCCGCCCATCTCGGCGGCGTGGTCGGCGTAGTTCTTGCCGACGCAGACCACCTTCGAGCGCGGGATGACCGGGGCCAGCAGGGTGGCCTCGTCGAGCGGCACGCGCTCCCCCGTCGTGTCGAACCCGGCGAACATCGGGTCGCCGTTGAGCACGACGAGCGCGTCCTCGTCCACGATCCCGAAATTGATGGCCCCCCGATGACTGAACCGTGCGATCTTCATACCCCCACCCTACGGCGGCGGCGCTTGAGCGCTGCACAGCGGGCCCAACCGAAGGCGACAGGCCGCTCCCACCCGACCCAAGGTGAGCGCGTCGCCGCGGATCACGACCGAAGGCCGCAATCCGCGACGGCACGCGAACATGTCGCCCGCGCCGGGCAGGGACCGGCGCGGCAAAAAACAAACTCAGCTCAGCTTGGTGAGCCACCCGTGCCGGTCCGGGATGCGACCGTACTGGATGTCGGTGAGCTCCTGGCGGATCGACATGGTCAGCTCCCCGGCCGGCGCGTTCTCGTCGCCGATGGTGAAGTCCGGCGACTTGAGCGTCGAGATCGGGGTGATCACGGCGGCGGTGCCGCAGGCGAAGACCTCGGTGATCTCACCGGACTCGACGCCGTCGCGCCACTCCGCCACGGAGACGTCCCGCTCCTCCACGCGGAGCCCGCGGTCCTTCGCCAGCTGGATGATGCTGTCGCGGGTGATGCCCTCGAGGATGGTGCCGGTGAGCCGGGGCGTGACGATGGTGCCGCCCTGGTGCACGAAGAACACGTTCATCCCCCCGAGCTCGTCGATGTGCTCGCCGGTCTCGCCGTCGAGGAAGAGCACTTGCGCGCAGCCGTTCTCGTAGGCCTCCTGCTGGGGCAGCAGCGAGGCGGCGTAGTTGCCGCCGCACTTGGCCGCACCGGTGCCGCCGCGGCCGGCCCGGGAGTACTCGGTCGAGAGCCAGATCGACACCGGCGCCACCCCGCCCGGGAAGTACGCCCCGGCCGGGCTCGCGATCACGTAGTAGCTGACCTTCTGCGCCGGCCGCACACCGAGGAAGGACTCGTTGGCGATCATGAAGGGGCGCAGGTACAGGCTCGTCTCGGGGGCGCTCGGCACCCAGCCGGCGTCGACGCCGACGATCTGCCGGATCGACTCCACGAAGTCCTCGGTGCTGAGCTCGGGCAGCGCGAGGCGGCGGGCCGACCGCTGCAGGCGTTCCGCGTTCTTCTCGGGGCGGAAGGTGTAGATCTCGCCGTCGGCGTGCCGGTAGGCCTTCAGGCCCTCGAAGATCTCCTGGGCGTAGTGCAGCACGGCGGCCGAGGGGTCGAGCATCAGCGGGCCGTAGGGGATGACGGTGGCATCGTGCCAGCCCTCCTCGACGCTCCAGTCGATCCGGACCATGTGGTCGGTGAAGTGCTTGCCGAACCCGGGGTCGGCGAGGATGACCTCGCGCTCGGCCTCGGCACGCGCATCCTGGGTCGGGGTGAGCTCGAACTGGAGCGGGAAGGTGGTGCTGTCTGCGATGGTCATGATCTGTCTTCCGTCAGAGTGCTGAAGGGGATGCGGGGCCGGCCGCCGCGCGGGCGACGGCCTGGGCGATCGCGTCGCCGATCTCGCTCGTGGTCCGGCTGCGGCCGGCACGCGTCGCGATGTCGGCGACGACGGCGTCGCGAACGGAACGGGCCGGGTCGGCGAGCCCCAGGTGGTCCAGGAGCAGGGCGACCGAGAGGATCGCCGCCGTGGGATCGGCCTTGTTCTGACCTGCGATGTCGGGTGCGGATCCGTGGACCGGTTCGAACATCGAGGGATACGTGCCGTCGGGGTTGATGTTGCCCGAGGCCGCCAATCCGATTCCGCCGCTGATCGCGCCGGCGAGGTCGGTGAGGATGTCGCCGAAGAGGTTGTCCGTGACGATGACATCGAATCTAGCAGGGTCGGTGACCAGGAAGATGGTCGCGGCGTCGACGTGGAGGTAATCGACGGCCACTTCTGGGAAGGTGGCCCCCACCTCGTCGACGATCCGCTTCCAGAGTCCGCCGGCGAAGGTGAGCACGTTGGTCTTGTGCACGAGGGTGAGCTTGCCCCGGCGGGCGGCGGCCCGGGCGAAGGCATCGCGCACGACCCGCTCGACGCCGTAGGCGGTGTTCACCGACACCTCATTGGCGACCTCGTGCGGCGTGCCGACGCGGATGGCCCCGCCGTTGCCGACGTAGGGCCCCTCGGTGCCCTCGCGGACGACGACGAAGTCGACCTCACCGTGCTCGGCCAAGGGCGACGGGACGCCCGGGTAGATCACGGTCGGGCGGAGGTTGACGTAGTGGTCGAGCGAGAAGCGCAGCTTGAGCAGCAGCCCGCGCTCGATGTTGGCGTCCTTCAGCCGCGGGTCGCCCGGCACTCCCCCGACGGCGCCGAGCAGGATGACGTCGTTCGCGGCGATCGCCGCCAGATCCTCGTCGGTGAGCACCTCGCCGGTCTCGAGGTACCGGCCCGCCCCGAGCGAGAACGTCGTCTTCACGAACTCCACGTCGGCCGGGGTGACGGCATCCAGCACCTTCACCGCCTCGGCGACGACCTCGGGTCCGATCCCGTCCCCGGGAATGAGTGCCAGTTCAATCGTTCGAGCCATGCCCCCAGATTACTGTCCTGGGAGACCGGCTCGATGACTCGAGCCTCAGGCCGTGATGTCGATCTCTCGCATCACGTCGGCCTCGATCGTCGTGCGCACCTTCTCCAGCAGCCCGTCGGGCACCGGCGAGTCCACGATCAGCACGCTGAGCGCCTTGCCGCCAGCCTCGTGGCGGGCGATCTGCATGCCCGCGATGTTGACCGAGGCGTCGCCGAACTCCTTGCCGTAGACCGCGACGATGCCGGGCCGGTCGGTGTAGAGCATGACGATGAGGTGCTCGGCGATCGGCACCTCGACGTCGTAGCCGTTGATCTCGACGATCTTCTCGATCTGCTTGGTGCCGGTGAGCGTGCCGGAGACCGAGATCTGCGAGCCGTCGCTCAGCGCGCCACTCAGGGTGATGACGTTGCGGTACTCCTCCGACACGGGGTCGGTGATCAGTCGCACGGTGACCCCGCGCTGCTCGGCGAGCAGGGGCGCGTTGACGTAGGAGACGCTCTCGCTGACGACGTTCGTGAAGACGCCCTTGAGCGCGGCGAGCTTCAGCACGCTCACGTCGTAGTCGGCGAGCTCACCCTTGACCACAACGTCGATGCTGGTGAGCGGGCTCTCGGCGAGGCCGGAGAAGACCTGGCCCAGCTTCTCGATCAGCGGGATGCCGGGGCGCACGTAGGGGTCGATGACCCCGCCGGCGACGTTGACCGCATCCGGAACCAGTTCGCCCGACAGCGCGAGCCGCACCGACTTGGCGACCGAGACGCCGGCCTTCTCCTGCGCCTCGTCGGTCGAGGCGCCGAGGTGCGGGGTGACGATCACGTTCGGGAGCGCCAGCAGCGGCGACTCCTTCGGCGGCTCGGAGACGAAGACGTCGAGCCCGGCACCGGCGATGGTGCCGGCGGTCAGGGCGCGGTAGAGCGCATCCTCGTCGATCAGGCCGCCGCGGGCGACGTTGACGATGAACGCTGTGGGCTTCATCTTCGCCAACTGCTCGTCCGAGATCATGCCCGTGGTCTCGGGCGTCTTCGGCATGTGGATGGTGATGAAGTCGCTCTGCTCGAGCAGCTCGTCGAGGGTCACCAGGGTGACGCCGAGCTGCTGGGCGCGGGCGCCGGTGACGTAGGGGTCGTAGGCGATCACGTTGACGCCGAAGGCCTGCAGGCGCGCGGTGATCAGGGCGCCGATGCGGCCGAGGCCGATGATGCCGACCGTCTTCTCGAACAGCTCGACGCCGGTGTAGGCCGACCGCTTCCACTGGCCCTGCGCCAGGGCGGCGTGGGCGGCGGGGATGTGGCGGGCGAGGCTCAGGATGTGGCCGACGGTGAGTTCGGCGGCCGAGACGATGTTCGAGGTGGGCGCGTTGACCACCATCACCCCGGCAGTGGTGGCCGCCTTGATGTCGACGTTGTCGAGGCCGACTCCGGCCCGGGCGACGACCTGCAGCGCGGGGGCCGCCGCGATCGCCTCGGCGTCGACCTTGGTCGCGGAGCGGACGAGGATCGCGTTCGCGTCGGCGAGCGCGGCCAGCAGCGCCGGCCGGTCGGTGCCGTCGACGGAGCGCACGTCGAAGTCGGGCCCGAGGGCGTCGACGGTGGCGGGAGAGAGTTCTTCGGCGATCAGCACGACCGGCTTCGACACGAGACGGGTCCTTCGGTTCTTCGGCGGGGGAACTTCTCAACTGTAGTGCAGCGAGAATGAGGGGATGGACTCCGCTACCGGCTCTGTGACGCTCGATGTCGTCATCACGATCCTCCGCATCCTGATCGCCGTCGCGTTCATCGGGATGGGCGTGAATCACTTCGTGCCCCGCTCGGCGCGCACCATGGCGGCGATGATCCCGCCGTGGCTGCGGCCGGACGGCCGGGTGACCCCGCTGACCCTGGTCTACATCACCGGGGTGTGCGAGATCGCGGGTGGGCTGGGGCTGCTGTTCCCGCCGACGCGGATCGCCGCCGGGGTCGCGCTTGTCGTGTTCCTGGCCTGCGTCTTCCCAGCGAACGCCTACGCCGCGGGGCGCCGGGAGAAGTTCGGGGCCCTGGCGATCCCGTTCTGGCCGCGGCTCGTCGGGCAGGTCGTGCTGGCGGCGCTGGTGCTGCTCGTCGCGTTCCTCTGACGCCCCTCGGCCCGCAGGACCCGGACCTCGGCGAGCCGTCCGCGCCGCCGCGCCCAGCGCGACCGCCAGCGCGGCCGCTCAGGCGATCGCGAGGATGCCGAGCGAGATGACCGAGACCACGGCGAACCCCACCGCGAACACCACGGCGCGCTCCCCGGTGCGGAGGGTGCGGCCGACCAGCAGCGCGGCGGCGTAGACGACGATCGGCACGGCCGCGTAGGCGATGACGAGCGCCCAGACGCTCCCGCCCATCTCGACCCCAAAGCTCTGGAAGGTCGAGACGACTCCGACCAGGTTCGCGATGCCGCCCCACAGGTGGTACGCGTACAGGAACGCGAAGATCACCGCGACGGCCCAGCCCGAGCGGCCGAAGGTCGAGAAGCCGCGCTTGGCGGGCGTGCCGTCCCGACCGGTGGATGCGCGTCCCGCGCTCGAAACGTCGGTCACGTCAGAATCCCATCAGGAAGGGCCAGGGCACCAGCACGAGCACGCCGATGACGAGCCAGAGGAAGCGGTACCGCGCGTTCCGCCGCTGGGTCAGCAGCAGCGTGCTGACGAACCAGAGCGGTGAGGCCGCGACGGCGAGGCTCTGCGCGATGCGGTAGGTGACCACCGAGAAGTCCACCGTGATCGGGGTCTGGTAGCGGCTGAAGCTGACGATCCAGCCGATCGTGTAGAGCAGGTAGATGCCTCCCAGCACGCCGAGGGCGATCAGTGCCGCGGAGCTGAGCTGGGCACCGGCGGCCTCGGCGTCGGCGAGCTCGCGCTCGACCGCCCGGTCCTCCGCATCCTCGGCCTCGTCGAGCACCGTGGGGCGGGCGGGGGCGACCTCCGCCTCCCGACCCGGCAGCCCTTCGGGGCTCAGGGTGGGGTCGTCGTCGCCGGCCCAACCCAGGGCATCGTCGTCGTCGCGGCGGTCACTCATGTTTTCACCCTACTGCCGGCACAGCCCGCCGCGCGGTCGGCAGTAGGCTCGGCGCATGCCCAGTGTCGACTACTTCCTCTCCGGAGATCCCGCGGCCGCCAAAGCGGTCATCACCACCGCTCTCAATGGTCAGGGCTTCGAGGTGACCCCCGATGCCGCCGGCAACTGGGAGGTCGCCCGCGGCAGCCAGGCGATGACCGTGCTCTTCGGCGGGCTGGCCGGCTCCCGGCAGCGCCTGGTCTACCGGATGCAGTTCTTCTCGGCCGAGGACGGCTCGCTCGTGGCCCGCTTCTTCCGCGAGTCCGGCACCGGGATGATGGGCGGCGCCATCGGGGTCAGCCGGTCGAGCGCCACCTTCCTCGAGCTCGACACCGCGATCGGCACAGCGCTCACGAACGCCGGCATCCTCACCAACTTCATCCGTACGGCCTGACCCGGCCCCGACGACGAAGGGCCCCGGAACTGAAGTTCCGGGGCCCTTCGTGACCGCGCACGCCGAGGTCAGCGCCTGAGGTCAGCGACCGAGGTCAGCGCGCAGCGCTGCCGTCGGTGTAGTCCGCGTCCTGCTGCTTCCAGGCGAACAGCGCCCGCAGCTCCTTGCCCGTGGCCTCGATCGGGTGCGCGGCACCCTTCTCGCGCAGGGCGAGGAACTCGGGGGCTCCGGCGTCCTGGTCGTCGATGAAGCGCTTCGCGAACGCGCCGGACTGGATGTCGGCGAGCACGGCCTGCATGTTCTCCTTCACGTGCGGGTCGATCACGCGCGGGCCCGAGACGTAGTCGCCGTACTCGGCCGTGTCGGAGACCGACCAGCGCTGCTTGGCGATGCCGCCCTCCCACATCAGGTCGACGATCAGCTTGAGCTCGTGCAGCACCTCGAAGTAGGCGATCTGCGGCTGGTAGCCGGCCTCGGTCAGGGTCTCGAAACCGTACTGCACCAGCTGCGAGACACCGCCGCAGAGAACGGCCTGCTCACCGAACAGGTCGGTCTCGGTCTCCTCGGTGAAGGTGGTCTTGATGCCGCCGGCGCGGAGGCCGCCGATGCCCTTGGCGTAGCTCCAGGCGAGGTCCCACGCCGAACCGGTCGCGTCCTTCTCGACAGCGACGATCACGGGCACGCCACGGCCGGCCTCGTACTCGCGGCGCACGGTGTGACCCGGGCCCTTGGGGGCGACCATGATCACGTCGACGCCCTCGGGCGCCTCGATGTAGCCGAAGCGGATGTTGAAGCCGTGGCCGAACAGCAGCGCCTTGCCCGCGGAGAGGTTGGGCTGGATGTCCTGGGCGTAGATGCCCCGCTGGTGCTGGTCCGGCGCGAGGATGACGACGACGTCGGCCCACGCGGTGGCCTCGGCGACGGAGAGCACGGAGAAGCCCGCCTCCTCGGCCTTGGCGATCGACTTCGAGCCCTCCTTGAGCGCGACGACGACCTCGACGCCGGAGTCGCGGAGGTTCAGCGCGTGGGCGTGGCCCTGCGAGCCGTAGCCGATGACGGCCACCTTCTTGGACTGGATGAGGGCCAGGTCGGCGTCCTGGTCGTAGAAGATCTCGGTCACTTGTTTTCTCTCCTTGGTTGGAACGTGTGAAACGTGGGAAGTCGTACTGGTCAGTTCTTGAAGACGCGCTCGGTGATGCTCTTGCCGCCGCGGCCGATCGCGAGCAGGCCCGACTGGGCGAGCTCCTTGATGCCGTAGGGCTCGAGCACCCGGAGGAACGCCTGGGTCTTGCCGGAGTCGCCGGTGACCTCGATGACGAGCGCGTCGCTCGAGACGTCGACGACGCGGGCACGGAAGAGCGTGACGGCCTCGAGCACCTGCGAGCGGGTGGTGTTGTCGACCCTGACCTTGATCAGCAGGTGTTCGCGCTGCACGGCCTGCGCCGGGTCGAGCTCGACGATCTTGATGACGTTGATCAGCTTGTTGAGCTGCTTGGTCACCTGCTCCAGCGGCAGATCCTCGACGTCGACGACGACGGTGATGCGGGAGAGGCCGTCGATCTCGGACTTGCCGACCGCGAGCGACTCGATGTTGAAGCCGCGGCGGGCGAACAGGCCGGCGACGCGGGTCAGCAGACCCGGCTTGTCCTCGACGAGCAGGCTCAGAACGTGGGTGCTCATGGTCTACTCCTCTTCCCACTCGGGTGCGAGCTTCTTGGCGTACTGGATCTCGCTGTTCGACGTGCCCTGCGCGACCATCGGCCACACCATCGCGTCGGCCGACACGATGAAGTCGATGACGACCGGGCGGTCGTTGGTCTCGAGCGCGAGCTTGATGGCCGCGTCGACCTCTTCGGGCTTGGTGACCCGGATGCCCAGCGCGCCGTACGCGTCGGCCATCTTCACGAAGTCGGGCACCATCCGCGTCTCGTGCCCGGTGTTCAGGTCGGTGAACGAGTGGCGGCCGTCGTAGAACAGCGTCTGCCACTGGCGCACCATGCCGAGCGAGGAGTTGTTGATGATCGCGACCTTGATCGGGATGTCGTTGATCGTGCAGGTGGCCAGTTCCTGGTTGGTCATCTGGAAGCAGCCGTCGCCGTCGATCGCCCACACCACACGGTCGGGCTGGGCGACCTTCGCGCCCATGGCCGCGGGCACCGCGTAGCCCATCGTGCCGGCGCCGCCGGAGTTGAGCCAGGAGTTGGGCCGCTCGTACTTGATGAACTGGGCCGCCCACATCTGGTGCTGCCCCACGCCGGCGGCATAGACGCCCTCGGGCCCGGTCAGCTCGCCGATCCGCTTGATCACGTACTGCGGGGCGAGGAGGCCGTCGCTCGGCTCGGTGTAGCCGAGCGGGAACTCCTCGCGGAGCCCGTCGAGGTAGGTCCACCAGTCGCCGAGGTCGAGCGGCGTGCCGCCGGAGACGTCGGCGAACGCGGTGATCAGGTCGGCGATCACGTCTTTCGCGTCGCCCACGATCGGCACGTCCGCGATCCGGATCTTGGAGATCTCGGCCGGGTCGACGTCGACGTGCACGACCTTGGCGTGCGGCGCGAAGTCGCTGGCCTTGCCGGTGACCCGGTCGTCGAACCGGGCGCCCAGCGAGATGAGCAGGTCGCTCTCCTGCAGGGCGAGCACGGCGGGGACCGTGCCGTGCATCCCGGGCATGCCGAGGTTCTGCTGGTGGGAGTCCGGGAACGCGCCGCGGGCCATCAGCGTCGTGACGACGGGCACGCCCGTGGCCTCGGCCAGGGCGAGCAGCTCGGCGGTCGCCTCGGCACGGATCACGCCGCCACCGACGTAGAGCACCGGCTTCTTGGCCTCGACGAGCAGCTGCGCGGCGGCCTGGATCTGCTTGCCGTGCGCCTTGGTGATGGGCCGGTAGCCGGGCAGGTCGATCTTCGGCGGCCAGACGAACTCGGCGAGGTTCTGCTGCGCATCCTTCGTGATGTCGACGAGCACGGGGCCGGGGCGGCCCGTGGACGCGATCTGGTAGGCCGCGGCGAGCGTGGCCGGAACGTCCTCCGCGCGCTTGACGAGGAAGGAGTGCTTGGTGATCGGCATCGTGATGCCGACGATGTCGGCCTCCTGGAAGGCGTCCGTGCCCATCAGGTGCGAGAACACCTGGCCGGTGATCGCCAGGAGCGGCACCGAGTCCATGTAGGCGTCCGCGATCGCGGTGACCAGGTTCGTGGCACCGGGGCCGCTGGTCGCGATCGCGACACCCACTGTCCCGGCCGCGGTCGCGTAGCCCTCGGCCGCGTGGCCGGCGCCCTGCTCGTGGCGCACGAGGATGTGGCGGATGTCGTCCTGCACCATCAGCTCGTCGTAGAACGGGATGATCGCCCCGCCCGGCAGCCCGAAGACGTCTTTGACGCCGAGGAGCTTCAGGGTGCGGAGCACCGCGCCGGACCCGGTGAGCATGAGGGGCCCGTCAGCCGCCGGGGCGGCCGCGGTGGTCGATGAGGTCGGAGTCTTCTTGGTCGGCACGGGGAAAGCGTCCGTGGTCATGGTGATTCCTCAGTCAGAAAAGCACGGTTGATGGATGCGCGGAGCTACCCGGTGATCGCGCCCTCCGCAGCGGAGTGCACGAGCTTGGAGTACTTCGCGAGAACGCCACGGGTATAGCGCGGAGGAAGCGGAGCCCAGCCGTCTCGGCGAGCTGCAAGCTCTTCGGGCTCCACCAGTAGGTCGAGCGAGCGAGCTGCGATATCGACCCGTATTAGATCACCATCGCGCACGAAGGCGATGGGACCAGCGTCCACCGCTTCGGGTGCTATGTGGCCGATGCACAGGCCGGTTGTGCCGCCTGAGAATCGTCCGTCCGTCAAGAGTAGTACATCTTTGCCGAGGCCTGCGCCCTTGATGGCGGCGGTGATGGCGAGCATCTCGCGCATGCCGGGGCCGCCCTTGGGGCCCTCGTAGCGGATGACGACGACGTCGCCGGCCTCGATGCGACCCTCGGTCAGCGCATCCATCGCCTCGCGCTCGCGCTCGAAGACCTTGGCCGGGCCCTCGAACACGTCGGCGTCGAAGCCGGCCGACTTGACGACCGCCCCCTCCGGCGCCATCGAGCCCTGCAGGATCGTGAGCCCGCCCGACTTGTGGATGGGGTTGGACAGCGGGCGCAGCACCTCGCCGTCCAGCGGCGCGATGTCCATCTCGGCGAGGTTCTCCTCGACGGTCTTGCCGGTGACGGTCATCGCGTCGCCGTGCAGCAGACCTTCGTCGAGCAGCGCCTTCATCACGGCGGGCACGCCGCCGTGGCGGTCGACGTCGTTCATGACGAAGCGGCCGAAGGGCTTCAGGTCGCCGATGTGCGGCACCTTGTCGCCCACCTTGTTGAAGTCGGCCAGGGTCAGCTCGACCTCGGCCTCGTTCGCGATGGCCAGAAGGTGCAGCACGAGGTTGGTCGAACCGCCGAAGGCCATGCCGACGGCGATCGCGTTCTCGAGCGACTTCTTGGTGATGATGTCGCGGGCCGTGAGACCCAGGCGCAGCATCTCGACCACGGCCTCGCCGGAGCGGTGCGCGAAGTAGTCGCGGCGGCGGTCGGCCGCGGCGGGCGAGGCCGAGCCCGGCAGGCTCATGCCCATCGCCTCGGCGGCGCTGGCCATGGTGTTGGCCGTGTACATGCCGCCGCAGGAGCCCTCGCCGGGGGCGAAGGCGCACTCGATGCGGTGCGCGTCCTCCATCGACATGCGCCCGGCGCGCACGGCACCGACCGCCTCGAAGGAGTCGATGATCGTGATGTCCTTCTCCGTGCCGTCGGAGAGCTTGACCCAGCCCGGGGCGATGGAGCCGGCGTAGAGGAAGACCGAGGCGAGGTCGAGTCGGGCCGCGGCCATCAGCATCCCGGGCAGCGACTTGTCGCAGCCGGCCAGCAGCACCGAGCCGTCGAGGCGCTCGGCCATCATGACGGTCTCGACCGAGTCGGCGATGACCTCGCGCGAGACCAGGGAGAAGTGCATGCCCTCGTGGCCCATCGAGATGCCGTCCGAGACGGAGATGGTGCCGAACTGCAGCGGGTAGCCGCCACCGGCGTGCACGCCCTCCTTCGAGGCGCGGGCGAGGCGCTCGAGCGAGAGGTTGCAGGGGGTGATCTCGTTCCACGAGCTCGCGATGCCGATCTGGGGCTTCTCCCAGTCGCCGTCGCCCATTCCGACGCCACGGAGCATGCCGCGCGAGGTGAGGGCTTCGATTCCGTCGGTGACCGTGCGGCTGCGCGGCTTGATGTCAATTTCGGGCATGTTACGAGTTTAGAGCCCCGCGCACCTCGGCGAGCGCGGCGAGGACGGCGGCGACCTCGTGCGGTCCGCCGACGCGGTGGGAGGCCTTCGTCGTGCCGGATCCGCTCTTCAGGCCGAGGTCGCCGGGGCCGAGGGCGGCGAAGCCGTCCTCGTCGGTGACGTCGTCGCCGGCGAACAGCACCGCGGTCGCCCCGGTCTCGTCCCGCAACCGGGAAACGGCCTCGCCCTTGGTGGTGTCGCGCACCGAGAACTCGATCACGTTCTTGCCGCGACGGACGGTGAGGCCGTTGCCCTCGGGATCGGTCTCGGTCAGGGCCCGCTCGGTCGCGGAGGCGGTGCCCGCGTCGTCGGCCAGCCGGGTGTGCAGAGCGAAGCCGGCGGGCTTCTCCTCGATCCAGGCGCCCTCGATGCCGTCGGTGATCTCCTCGAGGGTGCGGCCCAGTTCGTCCCGGCGCGCCTGCTCGGCGTCGTCCAGCCGGGTGTCGGTGCGGCCGTCGACCCGCACCTCGACCCCGTGCGACCCGACGAGCAGCGCCGTCTCGGGCAACTGGCTCACGTGGCGGAGGCTGTCCATCGCCCGGCCGGAGATGAAGGCGACGTGGGTGGCGGGCAGGTCCAGGAGACGGAGCACCGCATCCCGGGCCTCGGGCAGGGCCCGGGCGTCGTCTGGCCGGTCGACCTCGGGCGCCAGGGTGCCGTCGAAGTCGAGGGCGACCAGCAGCTCGGGCGTCTCGGCCAGACGTCGAATAGCCGCGTCGAGGTCGGGCGGGAGGGCGGTCATCGGGTCTCCTCGATCTCGCGCTCCTCGGTGCGCTCGTCGCTCCGCGCCTCGGACCGGGTCTGCTGCCGGAGGTTCGCCTTGGGCAGCGCCAGGTCGTGCGAGGGTGTGGCGAGGGCGGTCAGGAAGGAGGACGACCAGCGCGCCACGTCGTTCTCCTGCACGCGCTTGCGCATCGCGCGCATCCGCCGCGAGCGCTCGGCCTTGGTCATGGTCGTGGCCTGCAGCATGGCCTCCTTGAGGCCCTCGATGTCGTGGGGGTTGACCCGGAGGGCCGTGCGCAGCTCGTCCGAGGCGCCGGCGAACTCGCTCAGCACCAGCACGCCGTCGTTGTCGAAGCGCGAGGCGACGTACTCCTTCGCGACCAGGTTCATCCCGTCGCGGAGGGCGGTGACGAGCATGATGTCGGCCGCGAGATACAGCGCCACCATCTCCTCGCGGGGGTAGCCGTGGTGGAGGTAGCTGATCGCCGTGTGGCTGATCGTGGAGTAGTCGCCGTTGATCCGGCCCACGGTCAGCTCGATCTCGTCGCGCAGGGTCTGGTAGGTCTGCACCCGCTCGCGGCTGGGGCTCGCAACCTGCACCAGCGTCACGTCCTCCACCTCGATCGCCTGGTCGGCGAGCAGTTCGCCGAAGGCCTTGAGGCGGTGACCGATGCCCTTGGTGTAGTCGAGCCGGTCGACTCCGAGCATGACGACCTTCGGGTTGCCCAGACCCTCTCGGATCTCCGTCGCCCTGGCCTGGATGTCGGGGCGGCGCGCCAGCTCTTCATAGCGGGCCGCGTCGATCGAGATCGGGAAGGCCTTGGCCACGACGGTTCGCACGAGCGTGTCGCCGCCGGCCCGGCCGACGCTGGAGATGCGGTGCTTGGCGCTGGCCACGCCCGCCTCGTCCTCGACCGGCACGTCGATCACGGTGCCCTTGGCCTGGTAGCCGAGCAGGCGGCGCACGGCGCGCGAGAAGTTGCCCGCGTCGGCGGTGCGCTGGAAGCCGATAACGTCGGCCCCGAGCAGCCCCTGGATGATCTGGGTGCGCCACGGCAGCTGCGAGTAGATGCCGTATGCCGGGAACGGAATGTGGTTGAAGAAGCCGATCGTGAGGTCCGGCCGCTTCTCGCGGAGCATCTTCGGCACGAGCTGCAGCTGGTAGTCCTGCACCCAGACGGTGCCGCCCTCGGCGGTGACCTCGGCCGCGCGGTCCGCGAAGCGCTGGTTGACGATGACGTACCGCTCCCACCACTCCCGGTGGTACGCCGGGGGCGCGATCACGTCGTGGTAGAGCGGCCAGAGGGTGTCGTTCGAGAAGCCCTCGTAGTAGAGCTCGATGTCGCCGTCGTCGAGAGTGACCGGCAGCAGGTGGATGCCGTCGTGCTCGAAGGGCTCGGTGTGGTCGTCGGCCGACCCGGTCCAGCCGATCCAGGCCCCGTCGGCCTCGCGCATGACCGGCTCGAGGGCGGTGACCAGACCGCCGGGCGAGGTGCGGAAGGAGGGCTCCCCGTGCTCGTCGGTGATGCGGTCGACGGGGAGCCGGTTCGAGACGACCACGAAGTCGAACTCGCCGGCCAAGGGTGCGGGAGAACTGTCGTTGGAGGGCATTGCCCCCAAACTACCAGCGGCACCTCCGCATCGCCCGGGGTAGCTTGGACCCAACGACGTGAAGAGACGGGAAAGACGTGCGCAAGTACATCCTCAACACCAGCATCATCAGCTCGGTCATCGGCGCCTTCGGCGTGATCCAGACCACCAGGAGGGGGCCGCGCGACTGGCGTCTGATCCTGATGTGGGTGAGCTGGGGCATCACGGTGGCCCTGGCGATCGGCAGTGTCCTGCAGCAGGACGAGGATGCGCGGGAGCTCGGCGACTGACCCGGGTCAGCGCCGCCCGTCGCGCTCCTCGGCCGTGAGCCCCGCGGTCTGGATGGGCCCGGTGAACAGGCTGGCCCGACCCTCCGCGCCGCGTCCGCCGTGGAACAGGCCGCCCGCATCCGGGTCGCCCGCCGTCGCCCGGTGCGAGACGTCCTCCTCGGGCTCGATCACGTTCACGCGGGTGCGCGGGATCGACTGCGGGCTCTGGCGGTAGAGCCACGCGATCATCTCCTCGCGCACGTAGCAGCGCAGGTCGAACAGCGTCGGGGCGTCGATCGCGGTGACCAGGATGCGGATGCGCACGTAGCCGCCGGTCGCATCCGTCACCTGGAGCACGGCGACCCGCTGGTCCCACAGCTCGGTGCGGGCCAGGATGCGGTCGAGCTCGGTGCGCATCTCGGCGGGGGTGACCCGCCAGTCGAGGTCGAACTCGACCGAGCCGAGGAGCTCGGAGTTGCGCCTGGTCCAGTTCTGGAACGGCTTCGAGGTGAAGTAGGTGCTCGGCAGCACCATCCGCCGGTCGTCCCAGATGTGCACGACGACGTAGGTGAGCGTGATCTCCTCGATCCGCCCCCACTCCCCTTCGACGATCACCACGTCGTCGACCCGCACGGCGTCGCTGAAGGCGATCTGCATCCCGGCGAAGACGTTCGCGAGGGTCGATTGCGCCGCGAGCCCCGCGACGATCGACACCACTCCGGCCGAGGCCAGCACGCTGGTGCCCACCGCCTGGGCGCCGGGGAATGTGAGCAGGATGGCGCCGAGCGCGAGCACGATCACCACGGCCATCGCCAGCCGCCTGAGGATCAGCACCTGGGTGCGCACCCGGCGCGCGATCCGGTTGTCGGGGCGGTCGATCGTGTAGCGGTTCAGCGCGCCGTCCTCGAGCACCAGGGCGAGGGCGCAGACCAGCCACGCACCCAGGGCGATCGTCGCGATCAGGAACAGCTGGTCGATCACCGGCTGCCCGTCGCCGATCGGGATGGTGAGGTCGGTCGCGATCCAGAGCAGCACCACCAGCAGGAACAATCGGAACGGGATGCGCGCCCGCCGGATGAGCGACTTGGCCCAGCCCTGGCGACGTGCGGCGAGGCGGAGCGTGAGCGCGATGATCGCGGTCAGGGCGACGGCGATCACGAGCGCCGAGGCGGCGGCGATCGCGAAGGCGATCCAGCTGTGTTCGATGAGCATCGGGTGCCTTTCCGGGTGGTCGCGGGGACGGTCGGAGCCGCGGCTGACGAATTTCCAGCCTAATCAGCCCATTGGGGATGTCGCTGCGGCGTGTCGATTGGGCCCCGGGAATCCCAGCCCGCACACTGTTCTCACGAGGGTGACCGGAAGGACGTTGCGATGATCGGCTGGAGACGACGCGCGAAGGCTCAACGGGAGAGCACGGTGAGCCCTGAACGTCTCTACGAGCTCGTCAACCAGACCCTGATGGAGAACTTCGGGCCGCTGGGCTCGTTCGCGATCACGCGCCGGAAGGTCTCGGACACGGACGACATCTTCCACACCGCTCTGGCCCGTTCGGTCGCCCGCGACATCGTCGCGAACCTCGCCGAGCACGGCATCACGGTGCGCGAGAACCTCGGCGCCGCGGCGACGATCGCCGCCCCGGCCGCGAAGACCGGCCGATCCTCGCTCACGCCGCTGCCGCAGCGCGCCTCGCTCGCTCCGGCCGCCCGCGCGACGCTGGCGCCGGTCGAGCGCTTCGCGTCGCCGCTCGCGCCGCGGGTCCCGGCCGCCGCTGTGGCCGCCGTGCCCATCGCCGCCTCAGCGGTCGCGGCCGCCACGTCCGCCGCCGGCACGTCGGCCGCTCTCCCCGCGGTCGCTTCGGAGCCGCTCGAGGACGACGCGCTCCGCTCGCTGGTCGCCCACCACCGCGAGGTGGCCGAGGCGGCCGCGAAGAAGTCCGCCGAGGCCGACTGGACCGTCGCGAACTGAGTCAGCCGATCGGAGCCCAGTGCTCCGGTCCCGCGCTGCCCGCGGGATACTCGTCCAGCGGCACGTCGCCGGCCTTCCAGGCCTCGATCACCGGGGCGAGGATGCGCCAGCCCTCCACGGCCGAGTCGCCGCGCACGCTGAGCGTCGGATCGCCGTCCAGGATGCCGGCCAGCACCTCGCGGTAGGCCAGCAGCTGGCCGTCGCCGAACGTCGCGTCCAGACTCACCCGCTCGAGCTCGTAGGGGTCGCCGGGGCCGTTGATGTCGATCTCGAGCGACATCGCATCCGGCGCGAGGTAGATGCGCAGCACCGACGGGGTGTTCGCACCGGTCAGCCCCACGGGCACCTGACGGGCGGGTGTGAAGGTCACCACGCTCTCACGGCGACGAGAACCGAGCGCCTTGCCCGACCGCAGGGTGAAGGGCACGCCCTTCCAGCGCCAGTTGGCGATCTCCAGCGTCACCTCGGCGAGGGTCTCGGTCTCGCGCGCCGGGTCGACGCCCTCCTCGTCGCTGTAGCTGGGCATCGAACGGCCGTCGATGGCGCCGGCCGTGTAGCGCGCCCGACGACTCGAGGTGGTCGGGTCGTCGCCCCAGAGGTGGGTCGCCCGCAGCACCAGCTCCTTGCCGTCGCGCAGGTCGTCGGAGCCGAGCGTCGCGGGCGGCTCCATCGCGAGCACGGCCATGACCTGCAGCAGGTGGCTCTGGATCATGTCGACGAGCGCGCCGGCCTTGTCGTAGTAGCCGGCCCGGCCCTCCAGCCCCAGCATCTCGTCGTAGACGATGTCGACGCGGGAGATGTGCTCGCCGTTCCAGAGCGGCTCGAAGATGCTGTTCGCGAAGCGGAGGCCGAGGAAGTTGAAGACGGTCGACCGGCCGAGGAAGTGGTCGACGCGGTGCACCTGGTTCTCGGGGACGAGCTTCGCCAGCTCGGCGTTCAGCGCTTCGGCACTGGCGACATCCATCCCGAAGGGCTTCTCGAGGGCGAGCGTCAAGCCGGAAGGGAAGTCGACCGACTGGAGGGCCACGACGACCTTCGCGGCGACGGCGGGCGGCAGCGCGAAGTAGATCGCGGGGGTGCCCTCGGCCATGCCGAGCAGCTTCGTGAGCTCGGCGGGGTCGGTGACGTCGGACTTCACGTAGCGGGTGCTCGCGAGGAGGTCGTCGATCGCCGCGCCCTCGGCCTTCACCTCGGCGAACGAGGTGGTCACGACGTCGCGCCATTCCTGATCGGTCCACTCCGTGCCGCCCGCGCCGATCAGCGTCAGGCGCCGCTCCGGCTGGTTGGTGAGGAGCTGGGCCAGCCCGGGGAGCAGGAGGCGGGCGGTGAGGTCTCCGCTCGCACCGAAGATGAGAAGAGTGTCGACCCGTTGCGTCATGTCCTTCACAGTAGTGCGCTCGAACTGCACCGCACACGCCCGGCCGGTGCCCTCACAGCCGCGTCCGATCCCCGCACCCGACTCGCCCGTCGACCGAGGCCGGAACGACCAGAGGCGACCACCCGAAGGCCGCCTCTGGTCGTGGATCACCGAACGCCCTCGGGTCGTCTGGACTGACGAGTGAACCAGACCCTGTGCACGGAGATCTCTCGCCGTGCCCGCGAGGGCGCGAACCGGATGACCCGGCTGTGCGCCACCGCAAGTCTCCGCCCTCCGGCACCTCGAGCGTGATGAGTAATTTCTACCTATTCCTGACTACCTGGTCCGCTCCGAGGGCCAGCCCTCGAACGGCCCGTCGAGACGCAGCTCGCTGAGCTCGGCGCTCAGCTCGCGCCGCCCGGCGATCCCGAGCTTCTTGTAGATCCGCGCCAGGTGGTTGTCGACCGTCCGCACCGAGATGCCGAACTCGGCGGCGAGCTCCGCGCTCGTGCGGTGCGAGGCGGCGCCGGAGGCGAGCTGCCACTCGCGATCGGTCAGCGGGGTGACCCGCGGATGCGACTGCCGCCGCCGGTGGGACATCGCGACCCCGGTGCGCACCGTCCACGAATCCGCGAGCCGGTGCGCGAGGGAGGCGCGGGCGAGATCGGTCCCCGCCGTCTCGGCGGCCCAGCGCGCCGCGTCGATGGCGGGCCCGAGCAGGCCGGCCTCGGCCAGCTGTTTCGCGACCGGCAGCACGTCGCCGCGGGCGATGATCGTGCGGGCGTGCGACTCGCAGATCGGGAAGGCGTTCTTCGCCGCGATCAGGTGGGGCAGAACGACGGTCGCTCCGACCACGGGCTCGATCCGGATCGCCTCGTAGGCGACCAGCGCGGCCAGGTAGCGCTGGCCGCCCTCCACTGCCGCGTGCAGTGCCGGACCGAGGCTGCGGATGGCGTACCCGGGCCGGCCGGTGGCGGCCGAGACCCAGGCGCGGGCGAGCGAGGCGTACAGCTCGACCTTGGGGTCGCGTACCTCGGCCGGGGTCAGCTGGTCGAGCCAGCTGCGCGCGATCGCGAACCGGCCCGTGCGGGCGGCGATCGCGGCGGAGAGCGCGTCGGCCGTGGGGAGGAGCCCGGCGATGTCGCGCCAGACCAGGTCGCGCCGGCCCTCGGAGATCAGTGTCCAGGCACGGGAGGGCGATCCCGTGTGGAGTTCGATCATCGCCAGCGCGAACCGCCAGACGCCCCGGGCGCTCGGGTTGGTCTCCTCGGCCTCGGCGAGGTTCGCGCGAGCGGCGGCCCGTGCCTGGGTGAACCGGCCCGTGAACGAGAGCACCAGCACCTCGGAGAGCTGCAGCAGGTCGCGGGCGTTCGGCAGCACGTCGCGGAACCGGTCGCACTCGGCGAGCCCGCGTTCGACGGCCTCGCCGGCCAGCACGAGATTGCCGCCCATCGTGTGCAGCGTCGCGGTCATGATGAGCAGGTTCAAGTCGCCCGGGGTCTGCACCGGGCCGAGCTCGGAGAAGGCCTCCAGGTCGGTCGTGAGGCCCTGACCCGCCATCAGCCGCCACCGGGCGAGGTCGGACTCGACCCGGGCCCGGTGCTGCGCCTCCCGGAGCCGCTCGAGCACCGGTTCGACGCGGCTCACGGCGAGGTCGGGCCGCAGCATGCGGAACGCGAGGTGGTTGCCCTCGGCCTGGGTGAGCGCGACGAGGAACGCCGCATCCAGGTCGTCGTCGGGCAGCGTCTCGGCGGCCCGCCAGGCCGCGTCGAAGTGCTCGGAGGCCTCGCGGATGCGCCCGATCTGCGAGAGCGCCTGCGCCTGCACGTACTCGCCCGCCGAGCGGAGGACCGCGTCCTTCCCTCCCCCGGCCACGGCGTGCTCGCCCAGGCGGATCGCCGTGGTGTAGCGCTGCTCGCTCAGCTCGCGGCGGGCGAGCTCGACCAGGAGCGCGGGCGGCACGGGCTGCCCGGCCGCCAGCTGGAGCAGCGCGCGCCGCACCCGGTGCTCCGGGTAGCCGTCGAGCATGTCGGCGCCGGCGGCGCAGAAGCTCGCCCGCCAGAGCCCCGAGACGGTCGAGAGCACGACGGCGGCGTAGAGCGGATGCGCGAGCGACACCCAGATGCGCCCGTCGTGCGCGCGGGTGGTCACGAACCCGAGGGTCTCGGCGCGCTGCGTGCCGCGCTCGGAGACGCCCGAGGTGCCCGCCTGCTCGACCGGGAGGTCTCCCGCCACCGCGAGGACGGCCAGCAGGTCGACGACGAGCGGGTCGGCGTCGAGCGGGTCGGCCGGGAGCGAGGCGATCACCCCGTTCGACAGGTAGGGCCAGCGCTCGCGCCAGCCGGCCGAGTCGTCGCAGAGGTCGGTCGCGCCGACGGCCGCGTCGACGAGCTCGGACAGGGTGCGGGTGCTGCCGGCTGAGAGCCGGACCATCTCCTCCGCGGCGACCGGACCGACGCTCGGACCGAGCCGGTCTTTGATCAGCGTGTGCGCATCCGGTGCCGGCAGCGGGGCGAGCTCGACGACCACGCTCGGCACCCGCCCGGAGGCGCCGAGCGGCGCGGTCTCGGAACCGGTGCTGCGGGAGAGCACGACGGTGGCCACCCTCGCGTCGACGACCTGCTCGAGCACACAGAGACTCGCCGAGTCGAGCAGGTGCGCATCGTCGACGATCAGCACCAGACCCGGGTCGTTGACCGAGCGGTGGAACTCGACGATCGGCGAGCCGTCGGATTCCGGTACGGGCAGGACGGCGAGCACGGGCGCGAGCGCCCCCAGGGGCACGCCGGTGAGGTCGGCACGGCCCCGGACGACGAGGAGGCGGCGTTCGGGCTCCAGAGCGGCGGCCAGGGCCTCCACGAAGGCCGATCGACCGACGCCGGGGCGGCCGGTGACGACGACGAGGGGTGCCGGGTCGCGCCGGGACAGACAGGCGAGCACCTGCTTGAACTGCCGGTCGCGGCCGTGGAGCCTCTGGCCGCCGGGGAGGACGGGTGGTTGTCTGCGGGATGTCATTGCACGGGTGCTTTCTCTCGGCGCCGACAGGCGGGTGGGTCGTCGGCGACTGCGGTTCGGCACCGCATCCGCTGCCACCGGATGCCGTGCCCTGAGTAGGTTCTACTCACGTTTTCGCCCCGCAGTCGGGCGTTCGGGCCGGGTTACGTAGTGGCCGACGAAGCGATACGTAGTGCCTCCCCCGAGGCGTGCGTACCCGTATCGTGGAGCCGTGAATGCTAGAACGGCCCGCCTCGTGCTGCTGCTCCGTCTCGCCTACCTGATCGGGGCGGCCCTGTTCGCGCTCGACCTGCTCGTCGGCGGGATATTCGCGGCCGTGCAGCTGAGCGAGACCGGCGAGCTCGACGAGCACGGCCCGGTCGCGAGCCTGGTCGAATGGGGTGCGCTGGTCGCCTTCCTGTTCACCGCCCTGGGTGCTGTGATCACGGTCGTGGCGACCGTTCGGCTCACGAAGGACGGCGATCCGGAGGACGTGATCGACCCGGTTCGCACACCCTGAAAAGGCATGCTAATGTTGACGACTGGCTCGCCAAGAGCCACGCACCTCTAGCTCAATCGGCAGAGCAACTGACTCTTAATCAGTGGGTTCTGGGTTCAAGTCCCAGGGGGTGCACCATGAGAACGGCCCGGACTCGTGTCCGGGCCGTTTTCCGTTCCCGGCCGACGGCGCTGATGCCGGTGCGGCTACCGGAGCGGATGCCGCTCCGGATGCGAAATACTGGAGTCATGACCGACACCAGCGTTCGCATCGAAGCCGGCCAGCCGGCGCCCGGGTTCACCCTCCTCGACGAGGACGGCGTGTCCCGTTCGCTCGAGGACTACCGCGGCCGGCGGGTCATCCTCTACTTCTACCCGGAGGCGGGCACGCCCGGGTGCACCAAGGAGGCCTGCGACTTCCGCGACAACTTGAACTCCCTCAAGAGCGCCGGGTACACCGTGCTCGGCGTCTCGCGCGACCAGCCCGCCAAGCTCAAGGGCTTCATCGACGACCAGGGCCTCAACTTCACCCTGCTGTCGGACCCGGATGCGGCGGTGCACCACCTCTACGGCGCCTGGGGCGAGAAGTCGCTCTACGGCAAGACCGTCACGGGCGTGCTGCGCTCGACCTTCGTGATCGACGAGGAGGGCGTGGTGAGCCTGGCGCTCTACAACGTCAAGGCCACCGGCCACGTCGCCTCGCTGCGCAAGAAGCTGAAGATCGACGCGTAGTCGGTCGTCGCCGATCGTCGCGGGCCGCTCGTCGCCGGTCGCCGCTCGTCGCTAGTCGCGGCGGGTGGCGGCCACGACGGGTGGCGAGAAGAGCAGGACGAGGGCGAGCACGGCGGGCACCAGCAGGTACCAGCCGACCCGTGCATCCTCGACCAGGCCCTGGAAGCACGCGAAGGCGATGACGATCTGCAGCAGCTGCCAGACCAGGGTCGCCGCCCTGGTCCAGGGCCGGGCGCGCAGGGTGTGGATGGCGACGAACGACAGGAACAGCGCCGCGACCGCGGAGAGCACGAGGATGCCGAGGGCCGTCTCGATCGAGGTCTGCTGACCGGTCACGACCTCCAGCAGGAGCCAGATCGTCACGCCGATCATCACGACCGCCTCGAGGCCCACGATCAGGGCGAGGAGGATGAGGAGCACGGGTCGACGACCCCGCCGGGGCCCGCCGTTCGCGTCGGATTCACCGGATGTTCGCCCTGCGTTCGCCTCGTCCATCACGCCCGTACTCCGTAGAAAACCCTTGATTTGCATTTACCAGTATGCAAACATATCTGAGGTCAATGTTGCTCACAGTGACGTGAGCGGGTGCAATCTCCTCTGATTGCAGCGTCCACCGTGCCATTGACCATCTCACCCGAATCCCTTAGGTCATTCGACCGAAGCACCCTGGCTACATAAGGAGCTCCCGCTATGGATTGGCGCGACAAAGCCGCCTGCCTGACCGCTGACCCGGAACTTTTCTTCCCCGTAGGAAACACCGGACCCGCTGTCGACCAGATCGACAAAGCGAAGGCGGTCTGCGCTCGATGCTCCGTCACGGAGGTCTGCCTCCAGTACGCCCTCGAGACCGGGCAGGACTCGGGAGTCTGGGGCGGTCTCAGCGAAGACGAGCGTCGGGCCCTGAAGCGCCGCGCCGCCCGCGCGCGCCGCGCCTCCTGACCCGGGAGCTCTGACCGGAGCGCTCGAAGTTCTACGCACCGGACCTCGACGCACCGCACCCCGTCACACCACGGAAGCCCCGATTCGCCGGCCTCGGCCGACGGTCGGGGCTTCGTGGTGTTTCCGGAGCGCACGCGTGATGGCTCGGCGCCCGCGGCCCCGCCCGTGACGGGCCGGCTCAGGGCTTCTTGAGCCAGCGGAACGGGATCTCGATCGTCACGACCGTTCCGCTGCCCACCATGGTGTGCCAGTCGATCGTGCCGCCGAGCTCGCCCTGGATCAGGGTGCGCACGATCTGCGTGCCCAGCCCCGAACCGACCTTGCCCTCGGGCAACCCGGTGCCGCTGTCGCGCACCTCGACCGTCAGGGTCTCCTCCGACCGCGTCGCCGCGATCTCGACCTCGCCCTCCTGACCGGCCAGGCCGTGCTCCACCGCGTTGGTGACGAGCTCGGTGAGCGCCAGGGCGAGCGGCGTCGCGTACTCGCTCGGGAGCACGCCGAAGCTGCCGGTCGATTTCGGGTGCACGGTCGTGTTGTGCGCCGAGGCGACCTCGGCGACCAGTAGGAGCACCCGATCGAACACGGTGTCGAAGTCGACGCGCTGGTTCAAGCCCTCGGACAGGGTATCGTGCACCACCGCGATCGCGGCCACTCGGCGCATCGCCTGGGTCAACGCATCCCGCGCCTCGTCGGAATGGGTGCGGCGGGCCTGGATGCGCAGCAGCGAGGCGACGGTCTGCAGGTTGTTCTTGACGCGATGGTGGATCTCGCGGATCGTCGCATCCTTCGTGATCAGCTCGCGCTCCTGGTGCCGCAGCTCGGTCACGTCGCGACTGAGCACGATGGCGCCGAAGCGGTGGCCGCGCGTGCGCAGCGGGATCGCGCGGAGCGACACGGTCACGCCCTTGGCCTCGATGTCGGTGCGCCACGGAGCACGGCCGGTGACCACGAGCGGGAGCGACTCGTCGACGACCAGCCGGCCCGCGAGGAGCCCGGTGGTGACCTCGGCCAGCGACTGGCCCTCGAGCTCGCCCAGGAAGCCCATGCGGTTGAAGGCCGAGAGGCCGTTCGGGCTCGCGAAGGTGACGACGCCGTCGACGTCGAGCCTGATCAGACCGTCGGATGCACGGGGTGCGCCCCGGCGCGGACCCGTCGGCGCCCCCAGGTCGGGGAAGTCGCCGGCCGCGATCATCGCGAAGAGGTCGTTGGCGCACTCGTTGAACGTCAGCTCCTGGCGGCTCGGAGTGCGCGCCTCGCTCAGGTTGGTGTGCCGGGTGATCACCGCGATCGGGCGCTCGGTCGTGGTCTGCTCGGAGATCGACAGGCGCCGGAGCACCGGGACCGCGCGCACGCGGGTCGGGGTCTCCTCGTACCAGTCGGGGGCGGCGGTGTCGACGATCTTGGCGCTCTCGAAGGCGTCGGTGACCTGCTTGCGCCACTCGGGCTTGATGGTCTGGCCCACGAAGTCGCGGTAGAACAGCGTCGCCGAGCTCGACGGCCGCGAGTGCGCCACGGCGACGAAGGTGTCATCGAGGGTGGGCACCCAGAGCACGATGTCGGCGAAGGCGAGGTCGGCGAGGAGCTGGCAGTCGCTGACCAGCAGGTGCAGCCACTCGACGTCGGCCTCGTTCGAGCTGCCGTGTGCGGTGACGAGATCACTGAGAGTTGACACGGGTTCTAGCCTACGGGGAGTCGATCTGCGGTTCTGGTGTGAGGGGACATGGATCGGGCGACCGGGGCGGAACACGACGAGGTCATGGTCGGGGACATGACTGGCCCCCGTGATCGCGTTTCCCTACGAACCGATCACGGGGGCCGTTACCTTCCGACCGGGGTTGCGGTAGGTCGGGGGAACGGGCACCCCGGTCGGAAACTCGTGTTGTTGTGTGAGAACAGTTGACCAGCATCCGGTCGCGGGGTGTTATGAGCAATTTCCACCTAGTGCGCTCGGCGCCTCGGGCGAATTCCACAGGGCACAAACGCTCCTGGACAAGGATTTCCGACACTGGTTGAGTAACAGCCCTCGACACATTGCTGAGCAATGCTTACTTAATGCACGAGAGCGGCGCCGCGGCGCGGGCTCACCCAGCACCGAAGGAGCCCCGTTGACCGCGACCTCGACCACGTTCGCCGTCCGACCCACCCAGGGCGCCCTGCCGGCGCCCGTCCGGCCGGAACCGATGCGGCCGGAACCGATGCGGCCGGATCCGGTGCGGCCGGAACCGATGCGGCCTGAGCCGACGCGGCCCGAGGCGCGGGAGAAGCCGGATCCGCGGCCGCTGGCGGAGAGCCTGGCGCGCTGCGTGGTCGAGATCCTGGCCGGCACCCGCGAGCTCGACCAGATCGCCCGGTGGCTGTCGTCCGACGTCTACGCGCACCTCACGAAGCGGGTGGTGCTCTCCCGCCGTGCGCGGCACGTGCGGGGCGACTCGCCGTCGCGCCCCACCTTCACGATGGGCAGCACGGTGCTCTGCGAACCGCGGGAGGGTGTGGTCGAGGCCGTCGTCATCGTGCACGGCCGTGCCCGGTCACGCGCCGTGGCGATCCGACTCGAGCTCTTAGGCGCGCGCTGGCGCGCCAGCGCGATCCACGTGCTGTGACGCAGATCGCCCCGACCCGGTTCTGAACCGGATCGGGGCGATCGTCGCGACCTGCTGGGTCAGCGCTTCTTCTTGCCCTGCGAGCGTCGCTGGGCACGGTTGCTCGAACCGGAGTTCTGGCCACCGGAGCTCTGGCCGCCGGACTTCTGGCCACCCGAGTTCTGGCCACCACTGGTCTGGCCACCACCGGCCTGGCCACCGGAGCTCTTCTGGCCGCCCGCACTCTTCTGGCCACCCGAGGCCGCACCGGAGCGCGCCTGCGACGACTGGCCGCCCTGCGACGACGCACCCGAACCCGACGCGCTGCCGGCGCTGGCGCCGCCCCGCGAGAACGCGCTGGCGACGGGCACCGACTTCTCCTCGGCCTGCTGGGCGCGGGCCGTCTCGGCCTGCTCGATCTGGCCGCGCTGGTTGCGCACCTCGACTCCGCCCGAGTCGCTCGGAGCGGAGAAGCTCAGCTTCTCGGCCGGAGCGGCCGTCTGCCCGAGACCCTTGGCCTCGACCTTCGGAGCGCCCACCTCGGTCGGCGAGGCGTTGACCTCGACCTCGAGGTTGAACAGGAAGCCGACGGTCTCCTCGCGGATCTGACCCATCATCGACTGGAACAGGGCGAAACCCTCGCGCTGGTACTCGACCAGCGGGTCGCGCTGCGCCATCGCGCGCAGGCCGATGCCGTCCTTCAGGTAGTCCATCTCGTAGAGGTGGTCGCGCCAGCGGCGGTCGATCACCGAGAGCACCACGCGGCGCTCGAGCTCGCGCATGGCGGCCTCGCCCAGGGTCTCCTCGCGTCGCTGGTAGGCGAGCTTGGCGTCGGACAGCACCTCGCGGGTGACGAACTCGCGGTTGACGCGGCCCTTGCTGCCGGCCTCGGCGATGACCTCGTCGACCGAGATCGAGATCGGGTAGAGCGTCTTCAACTCGGTCCAGAGGGCGTCGAAGTCCCAGTCGTCGCCGTTGCCGGCGGCGGCGTGCTCGGAGATGATCTCCTCGACCACGTCCTCCAGGAAGCGCTGCGCGCGGTCCTGCAGGTTGTCGCCCTCCAGGATGTGGCGGCGGTCGCTGTAGATGGCCTCGCGCTGGCGGTTGAGGACGTCGTCGTACTTCAGCACGTTCTTGCGGATCTCGGCGTTACGGCTCTCGACCTGCGACTGGGCGCTGCGGATGGCCCGCGAGACGACCTTCGACTCGATGGCCAGGTCGTCCGGCACACCCGAACGGCCCATCAGGCTCTCGGCCGCGCCGGCGTTGAACAGGCGCATCAGGTCGTCGGTGAGCGAGAGGTAGAACCGGCTCTCGCCCGGGTCGCCCTGACGACCGCTCCGGCCGCGGAGCTGGTTGTCGATGCGGCGCGACTCGTGGCGCTCGGTGCCGAGGACGTAGAGTCCGCCGGCCTCGATGACCCGCTCCGCCTCCTTGTCGACGTCGGCCTTCACCGAGGCGAACACCTCGTCCCAGGCCGCCTCGTACTCGTCCGGGGTCTCGACCGGGCTGAGGCCGCGGGCGTTCATCTCGGCGACGGCGAGGAACTCCGCGTTGCCGCCGAGCATGATGTCCGTTCCACGACCGGCCATGTTCGTCGCGACCGTGACCGAGCCGTACCGGCCGGCCTGGGCGACGATCGCGGCCTCACGGGCGTGGTTCTTGGCGTTCAGCACCTCGTGACGCACACCGCGCTTGGCGAGGAGGCGCGAGAGGTACTCGCTCTTCTCGACGCTCGTGGTGCCCACCAGAACGGGCTGGCCCTTCTCGTGGCGCTCGACGATGTCCTCGACCACCTGGTCGAACTTGGACTGCTCGTTCTTGTAGACCAGGTCGGACTGATCGATGCGCTGCATCGGACGGTTCGTCGGGATGGCGACGACGCCGAGCTTGTAGGTGCTCATGAACTCGGCCGCCTCGGTCTCGGCGGTACCGGTCATGCCCGAGAGCTTGTCGTAGAGGCGGAAGTAGTTCTGCAGGGTGACGGTCGCGAGGGTCTGGTTCTCGGCCTTGACCGCTACGCCCTCCTTGGCCTCGATCGCCTGGTGGATGCCCTCGTTGTAGCGACGGCCGGCCAGGATGCGCCCGGTGTGCTCGTCGACGATCAGCACCTCGCCGTTCAGCACGACGTAGTCCTTGTCTTTCTTGAACAGGGCCTTCGCCTTGATGGCGTTGTTCAGGAACGAGATGAGCGGGGTGTTCGCCGACTCGTAGAGGTTGTCGATGCCGAGGTAGTCCTCGACCTTCTCGATGCCGGGCTCGAGCACGCCGACGGTGCGCTTCTTCTCGTCGACCTCGTAGTCCTCGTCGGCCACGAGCTTGGTCGCGATCTGCGCGAACTCGTTGAACCAGCGGTTGGCCTCGCCCGAGGCGGGCCCGGAGATGATCAGCGGCGTGCGCGCCTCGTCGATCAGGATGGAGTCGACCTCGTCGACGATGGCGAAGTGGTGGCCGCGCTGCACCATGTCCGACGCCTGCCAGGCCATGTTGTCGCGGAGGTAGTCGAAGCCGAACTCGTTGTTCGTGCCGTAGGTGATGTCGGCCTCGTACTGCACCCGGCGCTCGGCCGGCGTCTGCCCGGCGAGGATGACGCCCGTGGTCATGCCCAGGGCGCGGAACACGCGGCCCATCAGCTCGCTCTGGTACCCGGCGAGGTAGTCGTTCACCGTGATGACATGGACGCCCTTGCCGGTGATCGCGTTGAGGTAGGCGGCGGTGGTAGCGACCAGGGTCTTGCCCTCACCGGTCTTCATCTCGGCGATGTTGCCGAGGTGGAGCGCCGCTCCACCCATCAGCTGCACGTCGAAGTGCCGGAGGCCCAGGGTGCGGCTCGCGGCCTCGCGCACCGCGGCGAAGGCCTCGGGGAGCAGGTGGTCCAGGCTCTCGCCGGCCTCGAAGCGCTCCCTCAGTCGCGGAGTCTCGTCTTTGAGCTCCTCGTCGGACAGCGCCTGGAAGTCTTCTTCCAGCGCATTGATGGCCTTCGCGTAGTTCTGGAGTTTGCGAAGGGTTCGGCCCTCGCCGACGCGAAGGACCTTTTCAAGGACTGAGGCCACGGAGTCTCTCCCACTGCATTCGGTGCTGCGCGCTCCGCGCAAGCGTAAGCCATACTAGTTGCTCACACCTGGGCGTCGGCGGCGGATGCACTGCGACCGCAGTGGGAGAGCTCCGAGCCCCCGCTGTCCCCCGCCGGTGCTACCCGGCCGCCTGACCGACGGTCTCGGATTCCAGCTCGGCGAAGGCCGCCGCGTTCTCGTCGAGGCCGATGACGCCGTAGTCCCAGCCCTTCCGGCGGTAGACCACGCTCGGCCGGTTCGACTCCGAGTCGATGAAGAGGTAGAAGTCGTGGCCGACGAGCTCCATGTGGTACAGCGCGTCGTCGACCGTCATCGGCACCGCGCCGAAGACCTTCTTGCGGATGACCACGGGGCAGTACTCCTCGTCGGCGTCGTTCGCGTCGACCTCGCCGGAGGCATCCGTCGTGCCGGTCGAACCGGCTGCCTTGGTTGCGCTGCGGAGGCGCGGCTCGACCAGGTCAGGGCTCGCGGGCTCGACGTCGACCAGGCTGAAGCCGCCGGTGGCGGCCTCGTGCAGCGAGACCGGGCGGTGCTGACCCCGGTGCACCTTCTTGCGGTCCTTCGCACGGCGCACGCGCTGCAGGAGTTTGGCGAGGGCGAGATCGAAAGCGGCGTACTTGTCCGACGCAGCGCTCTCGGCCCGTACGATCGGGCCGGGCCCGATGAGGGTCAGTTCGACCCGGTCGTCTCCGCTCTGCGTGCCGTTGGCGGAATTGTGCCGGTAGACCTTGACCTCGAGGGCGAGTGCCTTCTCGGACAGATGGGCGACCTTCTCCGCCTTCTCGCTCGCGTACTCGCGAAAGCGATCCGTGATCCCTAGGTTTCTTCCAGTGACATTGATTTCCATGGAGACCTCCTAGCCGTTGTGATGGCGGCGGTACCGACAAGCCGGGACCGTTCGCGCCTTGTCCCACCCACGGTAGTACGGGCACCCCCACGAGTCACCACCCAATTACCTGCCGGACACCTTTCGTTTCACTGTGTAGGCCAGACACGCCGCGGCGACCACTGGACAACCCGCGGCGACGAGTGCGCGCTGGGCCTCGATCAGGGTGGATCCGGTCGTGAGCACGTCGTCGACCAGCACGACAGGGCGGCCCGCGACAGCTCGGGATGCGCGCATCGCGCCCCGCAGGTTGGCCCGCCGCTCGTCGACGCCGAGCCCCGCCTGGTCGGCCACCTCGCGGGTGAACGCGAGACCGGGCCGCCGCGACAGGGGCTGGGCGGCCGCGCGGACCAGGAGGTCGACCGGACGGTACCCGCGTCGGCGGACGGCGGACGGGACGGAGGGCATGGTCACCACCCGCACCGCGGCCGGGAGACCGGCCAGCAGCGCGCGCATGGCCGGGGCGAGCGGGCCCACCGCATCCGTTCGCCCGCCGTCTTTCAGGGCACGGAGGAGGCGCGCCGGCACCCCGCCGTAGTCGAGCGCGACGAGGACCGGCACCCCCAGACCCGGAACCGTCACCCGGTCGAGCCGAGGGCGGAGCTCGTCGCGGCAGCGGTCGCAGACCCCGCGGTCGGGTCGGCCGCAGCCGGCGCATCCCACGGGGGAGACGAGCGCGGCCGCGTCGACGAGCCAGGGATGTCGCAGCACGTCGGACGGCTGCCGGAGGCCAGACCAGGGGCGGATGCCGGACCACGGGCAGAAGCCGGGCCGAGGGCGGAGGCCGGACTCGGCGCGGATGGCGGTCGGCGGATCAGAGAGAGGAGTGCTGGTCATGCCCGCAATGCTGGCGGCGGCCCGGCTCCGGCGGGCCGCAGCGCCGGGATCGGTGGATGACCGCCGCGTCGGGCGCGGCTGTGGAGGAACCGCCGCAGAGTGGGTCCTGATCCGTCAGTTCTGGGTGGCGAGCTCGCCGATCCCCGGGGTCACGGCCTGCCACGCGCTCCCCCGCTGCTGGAGGAGGTCGCCCGAGGCCGACAGCACCCGGAGGCCCTCGAGGTCGTTCCCCCCGGCCATCGCGACGCCCGCGGGGGGCGCCCCGAGGGTGGTGCTCCGGCCGCCGAGCTTCTGCGCGCTCGCCCGCGTCTCGCCCGAGGGCAGCACGGCGAGCGACGCCACGGTCAGCTGGTCGACCCAGGTGGCCGCGACCGGGGTGCCGGCCGAGGTGGAGAGCGCGATCGGTTCGCCGAGCCCCCGGGGCACGCCGTTCGGGTCGCGGATCACCGCGGAGACCACGAGCTTCGGCAGCCCGCCGCTGGTGAGGTAGGCCAGCGCCCGGGTGCCGTCGCGGGAGACCTCGAGCGAGGTGATCGCCGAGGCGCCGTCCCAGGTGGTCGGCACGGAGATCGCCGTGCCGTTCGCTCCGGTCGCCGTGAGCGCGGTGGGCTGGTCGGCCGGCACCGACCAGACGTAGCCGAACGGATCGACGGCGGGCGCGATCAGGTCGATGCGCTGGTCGAGCAGGGTCGGCACGGCCTGCGCGCCCGCGAGGCGCACGGCGTAGACGGCGCCGCTCGCGGCCTTGACGGCCGCCGTTCCGGAGGTCTTGGAGTAGCCGACCGCCTGGGGCACCAGATCCTGCACCTGGTCGCTCACCCCGGGAATGGGGGTGACGCCGGCGCCCGAGAGGTAGCCGAACGCGCCGTCGCGGAGCACCAGCGGCTGGGCGTCGACCCGTGGGGCCACGATCGGTTCGGGCACGTCGGAACCCGGGATGGGGACGACGTTCTGGTCGACCGAGATCGCCACCCGGGAGGCGGAGGCGAGGTCGCTGAGACTCGCGTTGAGCTGGTAGTTCATCCGCTGCAGGTCGTTGGCGTCGGCCTGGAGGATGTTGCTGGAGAGCTCGACCTGCGTCTGCCCGCCGGTCGTGACGACCGAGGAGGTCTGCGTGCCCTCGGGGAAGGCGGTCACCACCGCTCCCCCGCCGAGCCAGCTCGAGGGGCCCGCGAGCAGGGCGCGCACGATCCGGGTGCCCACCGAGGCGGAGGTGGGGAACCAGCGCAGGTCGGGCACGAGATAGGTGTAGCTGGGGTCGTAGAAGTAGAGGGCGTGGGAGCTGAAGACCTGGTCGAAGAAGAGGTCCTCGATCACGATGCCGTTGGCCAGGGCGTTGATCCGCCACTCCCCGTCGTCCTGCGTGAAGTCGAAGGTGAGCGGCGCCGGAGCGCTCGAGGTGCTCTCGGTGTACGAGCCGTTGGAGTCGACGCTCGCCACCGGGGTGACGCTCATCTGCAGCCGGGTGTCGCCGACGGCCGAGATCGAGCGGCTGCCCGTGTCGACGGTGGTCGACTCGTTCGGCTTCCAGGTCGCCGCGGCGTCGCGCGTCAGGTAGCGCCGGGCGATGGCGTAGTCGTCCTGCGGGCTCTTCGCGGCCAGGATGAACCCGTTGAGGATCTCCTGCTGCGTCGCGCCGGGCACGGGGTCGGCCGCCAGGAAGATGACGTCGATCTGGTCGTCGGTGCCGATCGCGTTGCCCGCCTCGACCGAGCCGGTGCGCGGGATGCCGCTGCAGGCGGCGAGCGCAACCAGGAGCACGGCCGCGAGCGCGACCGCGGCGCCGCGGAGACCCCGCCGCCGGGTAGCGGATGTCGATTCAGCCACGATCGGCCTCCCGGGGGTTCGTGCCCTTCTGGGCGGGCACCGGATGCGTGGGCGGGCGGAGCTCGGCGACCGCCGCCGCCTCGCCGAAGGCGTCGGCCGGTTCGAGCGGCAGGGGCGACCCCGTGGCGGCGAGGCCGCGCACACGCGGCAGGGTGAGCCGGAAGCAGCTGCCCGCGCCGGGCCGGGACCAGACCTCGAGCGCACCGCCGTGCAGCGTGGCGTCCTCCAGCGAGATCGCGAGCCCCAGCCCCGTGCCGCCGATGGTGCGCTTCCGTGACGGATCGGCGCGCCAGAACCGGTCGAAGACGCGCTCGGCCTCGGCCTCCGTCATGCCGCTGCCGTAGTCGCGCACCGAGAGGGCGAGCGCCTCCTGGTCGCTGTCGACGCTGATCACGATCGGCTTGCCCTCGCCGTGCTCGATGGCGTTGCCGAGCAGGTTGCGCACGATGCGGCGGATGCGGCGGGCGTCGACCTCGGCCTCGAAGTAGCCGCCGGGCGCCACCAGCCGCAGCGGCGAGCCCGCCTGCTCGGCGAGGGGTTCCATCTGGTCGATCGCATCCTCGGCCAGACGCACCAGGCTGGTGGGCTCGGTGTTGAGCTCGGCCGACCCGGCGTCGAAGCGGCTGATCTCGAGCAGGTCGGCCAGCAGCGACTCGAAGCGCTGGGTCTGGGTGTGCAGCAGCTCGGCGGTGCGGCCGGTGGCGGGCGGGAAGCTCTCGCGCTGGTCGTAGAGCAGGTCGCCGGCGAGACGGATGGTGGTGAGCGGGGTGCGCAGCTCGTGCGAGACGTCCGAGACGAAGCGCTGCTGCACGAGGGAGAGCTCGGCCAGCTGGGTGATCTGGGACTGCATGCTGTCGGCCATCCCGTTGAAGGAACGGGCGAGGGTGGAGATCACGTCCTCACCGCGCTCCGGGATGCGCACCTCGAGCTGGCCGGCGGCGAGCTTCTCGCTGGTGTCGGCCGCCATCCGGATCGGCTGCACCACGATCCTGACGATCAGCCAGGCGACCAGGCCGATCAGGATGACCAGCGCGAGCCCGCCCAGCCACAGCGTCTGCTGCACGAAGACGAGCGTCTGCTCGG
Organism: Herbiconiux sp. 320_LB; assembly: GCF_059691755.1. Classification (NCBI taxonomy): domain Bacteria; kingdom Bacillati; phylum Actinomycetota; class Actinomycetes; order Micrococcales; family Microbacteriaceae; genus Herbiconiux; species Herbiconiux sp. 320_LB. The sequence goes on from NZ_JCAWAD010000003.1 coordinate 549,981, forward strand.
CCTCGGCGAGGTTGTAGCCGATGTAGAGCTCGAAGGCTCCGGCCCCGGGGATGGTCAGCGGCGAGCCGACGACGATCCCGGGATCCATGCCGCCCTGCTCGTCGGGCAGCTGCACCGACTGCCAGTACTGCTGCACGCCGTCGGGGTTGGCGGCCACCGCATCCTGCAACTGCTGGGTGATCACGGCGGAGTTCGCGAGCTCAGGGCTGGCGAAGGAGAGCACGGTGGTCGACCCGGCCGCCTGCCCCGGGGTCGCGTAGAGCGCGATCGACCGGCTGGAGGAGGAGGCGATGATCGCCGACTTGGCCGAGTTCAGCAGCGAGATCGTCGAGGCCTCGCCCGAGGCGTCCGAGGAGTCGAAGATCGTCTGCGCCGCGGTCGCGGCGTTCTTGGACTCGACGAGCACCTGCTGCAGGCGCGACTGGAACAGGTCGTTGCCGATGCTGATCGACATGTAGGTTCCGGTGACGACGACGGCGATGGCCGAGAGTGTCACCGTGACCACGATGGTGCGGAACTGCAGCGACCGCCGCCACAGGCGCGCGATCTGTCTCGGCCAGCTTCGCCAGCCGCGGAGGACGGCCGGGCCCAGCCGGGTCTGGCGCGTCATCCGGCCGGCATCATGACGGGGCGCCGGCGCGATAGCCCACGCCGCGGACCGTCATGACGATCTTCGGGTTGTCGGGATCCTCCTCGACCTTGGCGCGGAGGCGCTGCACGTGCACGTTGACCAGCCGGGTGTCGGCTTTGTAGTGGTAGCCCCAGACCTGCTCCAGCAGCATCTCGCGCGTGAAGACCTGCTGGGGCTTGGTGGCGAGGGCGAGCAGGAGGTCGAACTCGAGCGGGGTGAGGTTGATGCGGTCGTCGCCGCGCTTGACCTCGTGGCCGGCGACGTCGAGCTGCAGGTCGCCGATCTGCAGGAGGTCGGGGGTGCTCTCCGGCGCCGGGCGCAGGCGGGTGCGGATGCGCGCCACCAGCTCCTTGGGATTGAACGGCTTCACGACGTAGTCGTCGGCGCCGGACTCCAATCCCTTCACGACGTCGGAGGTGTCGGTGCGCGCGGTCAGCATGATGATCGGGGTGCCCGACTCGGCGCGGATGAGACCGCAGACCTCGATGCCGTCGAGCCCCGGGAGCATCAGGTCGAGCAGCACGAGATCGGGCTTCGCCGCACGGAAGGCCTCGAGGGCCTCGCCGCCGTCGGCGCAGAAGGTCGGGTCGAATCCTTCGGCACGCAGGACGATGCCGATCATCTCCGCAAGGGCCGTGTCGTCGTCGACAACGAGAATGCGAGGGTCCATGGCGACCACAGTAGTCGAGGCCCGCTCCTCCACAGGCGAGCGCCGGGACGGCTCACTACACATGCCGAGAAAACTCGGAGCGAGTATGAAAGCATGGAGACGTGGGACGGGGTGGGTCCCACCGGCGCGGTAGCCGGGACGACCGATGAGCGAGATCGATGAGCGGTGGCGGCGATGAGCGATGACGGCAACTGGGCGGCGCCCGGGTCGGAAGGCACGGGGGCGAGCACGGGTGCGGTGACTCCGCGGCAGGATGCGGGCGAGCCGCCGCGGTGGCAGGATGCGCCGGCACCCGCTCCTGCACCAGCTCCTGCTCCTGCTCCTGCTCCTGCCCAGACTCCTCAGTACGGGCAGTACGCCCCGCCGCCGACCCCGCAGTACGGGCAGTACGCGCCCCCGCCGGCTCCTCAGTACGGGCAGTACGCCCCGCCGCCCGCTCCTCAGTACGGCCAGTACGCACCCCCGCCCGCCCCGCAGTACGCTCCCCCATCCGCACCCCAGTACAGCGCGCCGCAATACGGCGTTCCGCAGTACGGGGCGCCGCAGTACGGGGCACCCGGCCAGCAGCCGTCGTGGCAGTACGCGGTCGGGCCGGCCGCGGCGCCGGGCCAGTGGGCGCCCCCGCCCAAGCCCGGCCTGATCCCGCTGCGGCCCCTCGGCTTCGGCACCCTGCTGGGCGCGTCGTTCCAGGTCGTGCGCCGCAACCCGAGACCGACCTTCGGCAGCAGCCTGATCGTGCAGCTGGCCGTCACGCTGATCACCGTGCTCTTCGTCGGCGCGGCCGTCGTCTGGATCGTCGGCCGCGCGTCATCGGCCGAGGGCACGAGCGACTCGGAGACGATCGGATCCGGCAACGTCCTCGTCTTCGTGCTCTCGCTCGTCATCCCCCTCGTGCTCTCGCTCTTCGGCAGCGCTCTGCTGCAGGGGGTGCTCGTGCTCGAGGTGGCGCGGGCGACCCTCGGTGAGAAGCGTCGGCTCGGCGAGCTGTGGAAGGCGGCGTTCCGCCGCATCCTGCCGCTGGCCGGCTGGTTGGCAATCCTGTTCGCCGCCGCCGTGGTGGGGATCGGCCTCCTCGTGCTGGTGATCGTCCTGCTCGCGTCGCTCGGCACCGGCTTCCTCGCCCTCGGGCTCATCCTCGGGTTCCTGCTCGGGCTCGGTCTGCTGGTGCTCGCCTTCTGGCTGGGCATCAAGCTCTCGCTGGTGCCCAGTGTCATCGTGCTCGAGCGGGTCGGGGTCGGTGCGGCCATCCGTCGCTCATGGCAGCTGACGCAGGGCAACTACTGGCGCACCTTCGGCGTGATCGTCCTCGTCGCCGTCATCTGCTACTTCGCGACCCAGATCATCACCGCTCCGTTCTCCTTCATCGCCCCGATCCTGATCACGCTCGTCGACCCGAACGGCACCGGGTCGGGCATCGTGGCGCTGATCGTCTTCTACGTGCTCTTCCTCGCCTTCTCCGTGGTGATCAGCGCGCTGACCTCGGCGATCCAGGCCGCCACGGTCGCGGTGGTCTACATCGACCTGAGGATGCGCAAGGAAGGTCTCGACATCGAGCTCGCGCGGTTCGTCGAGCAGCGTCAGGACGGCTCGGACGAGTGGCCTGACCCGTACCTGCCCCGCCCCGCGGCGGCGGCGCAGCCTCAGACCGCCTACGCGCCGGCCGGGTACCCGCCGCCGCCCGCCTACGGCCCGCAGGGCTGAGGTCGGCCGATGACCCTGTTCTCCGCCGTCGGCGCGCTCGTGGCCGAGGTGCCGGTCGAGCCCGGCGCCGACCAGGCCCGCGACTGGCTGGTCGACGAGTTGGGCAAGCCGCCGTATCAGGCGGCCAGACCGACCTGGTTCGACCGGCTCTCCCAGGGCTTCAGCGACTGGCTCGACTCCCTGCGGGTGCCTGACGGTTCCGGCCTCAGCGGGCTCGTTCCGCTGGTCGTGGTGATCGTGATCGTGGCGCTGATCGTGGTGGCGTTCATCGTCTTCGGCCGCCCCCGGGTGAACCGACGCAGCCGGGTGGCCACCGGCGCGCTGTTCGGCGCCGACGACTCCCGCAGCGCCGCCGAGCTCCGGGCCTCCGCCCAGCGCGCGGCGGCGGAAGGCGACTTCGACCTCGCGGTCGAGGAGGCGTTCCGAGCCCTCGCCCGTCAGCTGACCGAGCGCACGATCGTGCTGACCGCGCCGGGCACGACCGCGGTCGACTTCGCCCACCGCGCCGGGGTCGCCTTCCCGGACGCATCGGCCGAGCTCTCGGGCTGCGCGCGCCTGTTCGACGGCGTCCGCTACCTCGGCCAGAGCGCTGCTCGAGGCGACTACGACCGGATCGCGGCGCTCGACCGCCACCTCCAAGCCTCGCGACCGGTGGCGCTCGACCACCTGCCCGGCGAGCTGATCTCGTGAGCGCGACCGGCCTCAACGCCCCGATCGTCGACGCTCCGAGCCGCGACGAGCCGGAGGCGACCGTCGACACCCCGCGGTTCCGCACCAGCGCGCGGCGCTGGGTGTTCTGGATCGTCATCGCCGTGGTGGCATCGCTGTTCGCCGTCGTCAGCATCGGACTCACCGCCTCCTCGGTGCCCGACACCGGGCGGTACTCGATCGACAACGCCGGCCCCTCGGGCAGCCGGGCTCTCGCCGAGGTGCTCCGCCAGCAGGGCGTCGACGTCGTGCGCGCCGACTCCCTCGACCAGGCCCAGGAGAAGGTGCAGTCCGCGGACTCGTCCGGTCGCCGGGCGACCCTGCTGTTCGGCGACCCCTACGGCTACCTCGACGACGAGCGCCGGGCCGACCTGGCCGCCCTCGACACCGACGTGGTTCTGCTCGAGCCGGGTACCTCCGAACTCGACGCCTTCGCGCCCGAGATCGCCACCGCGGGCGCCGCCGAGACGGTCGACACGGTCGCGGCCGACTGCGACCTGCCCGCGGCCGTCCGCGCCGGCAGCATCTCGCAGCCCACGTCGACCTACCGCGTCGTCTCGACCGACCCGGGCGCGACGGTCTCCGAGTGCTTCCCCTCCTACGGCGACTCGTTCGCCGTCGTCACGAGCGCGGGCGCAGACGCTGGCGCCGGCTCCGGCTCCGGCTCCGGCTCCGGCCGATCCGTCACCGCCTACGGCGCGGGCGACTCGCTGACCAACGACGCGATCACCCGGAGCGGCAACGCCGCCCTCGCCCTCGGCGTGCTGGGCGCGAACCCCACGCTGGTCTGGTACCTGCCCACCGGCGCCGACCTGACCGCCGACGGGTCACCGGTGCCGACCCTCGGCGATCTGACGCCCGGTTGGGTGACCCCGGTCATCCTGCTGCTGCTCGTCACGGTCGTGGCCGCCGGCGTCTGGCGCGGCCGGCGCTTCGGCCCGGTCGTCGTCGAGAACCTGCCGGTCACCGTGCGCGCGAGCGAGACCATGGAGGGCCGGGCCCGGCTCTACGCTCGCCAGAGCGCCTACGGCCGGGCGCTGGATGCTCTCCGCATCGGTACGATCGCCCGTCTGACCGGTGCGCTCGGCCTGCCCCGGCACGCCACCGTCCTCGAGGTGAGCCGTACGATCTCCTCGCTCACCGGGCTCCCGGTCGACCAGGTCCACGACACCCTGGTCGGCGCCGTGCCGCAGAACGAGGCCGAGCTCCTCGCCCTCTCCGATCGCCTCTTGCTGCTCGAGCAGCAGGTGGAGCGCAGCCGGAGACCCTGACCGAGACCACCGCGCCGCCCGGCGCCAGCCCGCACCACGCCCGCACGAGTAAGGAACCCCGCATGACCGATCAGAACCAGCCGACCGCCGACGACCTGCGCCACGCGCTCGGCCGGGTGCGCGCCGAGGTGGGCAAGGCGGTCGTCGGCCAGGACGGCGCCGTCACCGGCCTGATCATCGCGCTGCTCGCCCGCGGGCACGTGCTGCTCGAGGGTGTCCCCGGGGTGGCGAAGACCCTCCTGGTCCGCTCGCTCAGCCAGGCCCTGAGCCTGGACACCAAGCGCGTGCAGTTCACCCCCGACCTGATGCCGGGCGACGTCACGGGCTCCCTGGTCTACGACGCCAAGCAGGGCGAGTTCTCGTTCCGTGAGGGTCCGGTGTTCACGAACATCCTGCTGGCCGACGAGATCAACCGCACGCCGCCCAAGACGCAGTCCTCGCTCCTGGAGGCGATGGAGGAGCGGCAGGTCTCGGCCGACGGCGTCACCCGTCCGCTCCCCGATCCCTTCCTCGTCGCCGCGACCCAGAACCCGGTCGAGTACGAGGGCACCTACACGCTCCCCGAGGCCCAGCTCGACCGCTTCCTGGTCAAGCTGGTGCTCGACCTGCCCGAGCGCGACGTCGAGGTCGCGGTGCTGCAGCGCCACGCCGACGGCTTTAACCCGCGCGACCTGGTGACCGCCGGCGTCTCCCCCGTGCTCGGCGCCGCGGAGCTGCGGCTGGCGCAGCAGGCGGTCGTCGGCGTGCAGGCGTCGCCCGACGTGCTCGCGTACATCGTCGACCTCGCCCGCGCCACCCGGCAGAGCCCCTCGGTCAAGCTCGGGGTGAGCCCTCGAGGCAGCACCGCGCTGCTCGCCGCTTCGAAGGCCTGGGCCTGGCTGAACGGCTACCCGGGGGTCACGCCCGACCACGTCCAGGCGATGGTGCTCCCGGTGCTGCGCCACCGCATCCAGCTGCGCCCCGAGGCCGAGCTCGAGGGAGTGTCGGTCGACTCGATCCTCCGGTCGATCCTGACCCAGGTGCGGGTGCCGATCTGATGACGGTCTCCGGTCGGTTCGTCGCGCTGGTCGCCCTCGGCATCGTGCCGGTGGTGCTCATCGGCGAGCTCTACGACCGGGCGCTCCCCGCCCTCGGCGGGTGGCTGCTGCTCGTGCTGGTGCTGCTGGTGGTCGACCTCGTCGCGGCCGGGTCACCGCGCCGTCTCGCCCTGGCGCGCACGCTCCCCTCGCGGGTGCGGCTCGGCGAGACCGTCCCGAGCACCCTCTTCGTCACGAACACGGGCCGGCGCACCCTGCGCGCCGTCGTCCGCGACGCCTGGCAGCCCTCGGCGGGTGCGAGCACGACCCGGTCGCCGCTGACCGTTCCGGCGGGCGAGCGCCGGGCGGTCACGATCGGCCTGACCCCGTTCCGGCGGGGCGAACGACGCAGCGAGCAGGTGACGGTGCGGTCCTTCGGCCCGCTCGGGCTGGCCGCCCGCCAGGCGACCCTGCGCGCGCCGGGGCGCATCCGGGTGCTGCCCCCGTTCAACGCGCGGAAGCACCTGCCCTCACGACTGGCCCGGCTGCGCGAGCTCGACGGCCGCGCAAGCGTGATGATCCGCGGTCAGGGCACCGAGTTCGACAGCCTGCGCGAGTACGTGCGCGGAGACGACGTGCGGTCGATCGACTGGCGGGCGACGGCTCGCCACACCGACGTGATGGTGCGCACCTGGCGCCCGGAGCGGGATCGACGGGTGGTGATCGTCGTCGACACCGGACGCACCCAGGCGGCCCGCATCGACGACGAGCCCCGGATCGACACCGCCTTCGAGAGCGCCCTGCTGCTGGCCGCGCTCGCCACGCGGGCGGGCGACCGGGTCGACCTGCTGCTCTACGACCGGCGGCTGCGCGGACGGGTGCACGGCGCCTCCGGGCCCGAACTGCTCTCGCGGATGGTCGACGTGATGGCGCCCGTCGAACCCGAGCTGATCGAGATGGACTGGACCGCAGTGCCCGGCCTGGTGCGCCAGGTGACCACGCAGCGCTCGCTCGTCGTGCTCGCCACCGCGATCGACGCCCCCGGGATCTCGCGCGAGCTGATGGCCGTGGTGCCGCAGCTGGCGCGCAACCACATGGTCGTCGTGAGCTCGGTGACCGATCCCGACGTTCTCGCGGGGGTGCACCAGCGCTCGGACCGCGAGGAGGTCTACCGGGCCGCCGCGGCCGAGCGCGCCCTGCTGGACGTGGCGCGGGTCACCGCGGTGCTCAAGCAGTTCGGCGCCGACGTGGTCACCGGGCCTCCGGCCGACCTGCCGCCCGCCCTCGCCGACCGGTACATCGCACTGAAGGCCGCCGGGCGGCTCTGACCCTGCCGGCTCCGACCCGGTCAGACGTCAGGCTCGGCGCGCGCGATCTGCCGGATCAGCCCGCGACGAGCTGCGTGGCGCCCGCGTCGAACTCGGCCAGGTCGCCGGTCTCGCCGGCGCGAGCCGCCCGGCGCCCGATCACGAGCATGTAGAACAGGAACGCGGCGAGTACCAGCGCGCCGATCGCGATCTTCGCCCAGGCGGGCAGGGGGCTCGGTGTCACGAAGCCCTCGACGATGCCCGAGACGAAGAGCACGAAGACCAGCCCGATGGCCACCGTGAAGAGCGAGCGACCGTTCTCGGCGAGCGAGCGGCCCCGGGTCAGGGCGCCGGGGGCAACCCAGGCCCAGAAGATGCGCAGACCCGCGGCGGCGGCCACGAAGATCGCGGTGAGCTCGAGCAGGCCGTGCGGCAGGATGTAGAGGAAGAACTTGTCGCCCTGGCCGTACTGGAACATGATCGCCGTGCTGACGCCGAGGTTCTGCGCGTTCTGCAGGATGACGACCGGCACGTAGATGCCGAGCACGCCGAAGGCGACGCACTGGGCCGCGATCCAGGCGTTGTTGGTCCAGACCTGCCCGGCGAAGGAGGCGGCCGGGTTCTCGGAGTAGTAGTTCACGAAGTCCTCGTCGGCGAACTTCTTGAGGTCGGCATCCGACCCCATCGCGGCGATGACCGCCGGATCCTGCAGGATCCAGATCGCGTAGAGCGCCGAGATCAGCACCGTGGCGACGGCCACCGCGAGGGTGAGCCAGCGGAGACGGTAGAGCGCCGCCGGCAGCTGCAGGGCGAAGAACGCCGGGAGCTGCCTGAGCACGTTCGTGCCGGTGCCGGTGAACCGCAGGCGGGCTCGCGACAGCGCGACCGACAACCGGTCGCCCTGACCGGTCGAACCGGCCACCGTCTTCATGGCCGAGAGCTGCGTCGAACCGGATTGGTAGCGCTCGATCAACTCGTCGGCCTCGCGCCCGGTGAACGACCGGCGGCGGCCGAGTTCGTCGAGTCTGTCCCACTCGTCTCGGTGGGCTGCGGAGTAGGCGTCGATATCCATCTGCTTAGATGATATTCATGACGCAGCCGTTCGCGGGAGGATCCGGCGCCGTGGTCGACGACGGCGAACTGATCAGCGGCGAGGCGGTCGCCCTCGACGTGAGGCCGGCGAGCGTCCTGCTCCGCTCCGCCGGCGGTGCGATCGACTTCATCGTCTCGATCGGCGGCTACCTGCTCTCGGTGCTCGCGTTCTCCGCCGTGGTGCAGGACTCGGCCATCGATCCCGCGGCCACGCAAGCGCTGTTCACGGCCCTCCTGGTGCTCTGGCTGGTGGTCGTGCCGATCTCGCTCGAGGTCGCGCTCCGCGGCCGGTCGCTCGGAAAACTCGCGATCGGGTCGCGGATCGTGCGCGACGACGGCGGGGCGGCCTCGCTTCGGCACGCCGTCATCCGCGGACTCACCGGTGTCGTCGAGATCTACCTCACCTTGGGCGGCCTGGCCTTCATCGTCGCGCTGCTGAACTCGCGCTCGAAGCGGCTGGGCGACCTCCTCGCGGGCACCTACAGCCAGCACGAGCGCGTCGCGCAGCCCGTGCCGTTCACGATCGGCGTTCCGCCCGAGCTCACCGGATGGGCCGAGGTCGCCGACGTGGCGAAGCTCCCCGACCGGCTCTCACGACGGGTGACGCAGTACCTGACCCAGGCCGCCAAGATGAACCCGGCGACCGCGGCGCGACTGGCCGAGGAGCTGGCGCGCGAGACGGCGCCGTACGTCTCTCCGCTGCCGAACGTGCATCCGTACCCGTTCCTGGTGGCGGTCGCCGCCGTCCGGCGCGACCGCGAGTACCGGGCGCTCGTGCTGGAGCGGGAGCGCCTGTCACGGGTCGACCCCATCCTGAAGGGCCTGCCGAACGGGTTCCCGGACCGCTGAGCCGTGACCTGACCTGACCTGACCTGACCTGACTGGCGGACCGCTGACCGCCGGCCGCTGACCGCCGGCCGCTGAGCGTCGGCCGCTCGGCCTACTGCTCGATGTAGGCGTGCCGCATGACCTGCCAGCCCTGCGGGGCGGAGAGCCGCTCGATGTGGCGCGCGCACAGGTCGTAGCTGTGCGGATCCGCGACCGGGCTGAGCGGGCCGACGACGATCAGCGAATCGGCGTAGTCGTACGTCAGCGTCACGCTGGCCTCACCGCGGCACGAGGGCCGTGAGCATTCCCTGGTCGTCATTCCTTCTACGGTACTCGCGGCCGGCGGCCCCGGGCCGATGGCGGGCGGCCGTGTCGCCGGCGACCCGCCGTAGACTGGAGCCATGGCACGATCCCGCCGGGCGCCGCGATCCGCGGCCATCCGGGCACGCACCCGCAACCGTCACGGTCGCGACCTGCGCTCGTCGGTGGCGGGCCCGCATCTGCCGTTCCTCCGCTCCCGGATCGACCTGTTCGACCAGACGGTCGCCTCCACCGCCGAGTATCTGCGGAGCGTCTGGCCGAACGAGCTGGCGACCGTGAGCTTCGAGGTCGCGACCATGCCGCAGGCCGGCGTCGGCTCGCCCGACCACGTCGACCGCTGGGCGGTGTCGAAGAACCGGGTCATCATGTTCCGGCTCCCCATCGAGCGGATGTCGCGACTGCACCAGGACGACGAGGTGCATCGGCGCCTCGCGATCGAGTCGTGCGTCTTCCGCGCCGTGGCCGAGCTGCTCGGCAAGGATCCGTGGGACCTGGCGCCGGACCGCTTCCGCCACTTCTAGGGCGGCGCCGTCCGAACGGGCTGACGATCGCGCCCATGAGCGCTCTGTGCACGTGTGAGTGCGATCCTCAGCCCGTTCGTGCAGGCACGACCTAGGGCTGCGCCAGACCGGCCCGGCGACGTCGCGACCAGAGGGCGGCCGCCGTGCCGCCGAGCAGCACGAGCAGGGCGAGCGCGGCCGCGCGGGTCGCGTCCAGGCCGGTGAGGCCCAGCGCGCCCGAGGCACCCGCCGCCGGGGACGAATCCGTCGCCCCGCCGTCGCTCGCGCCGGCACCTGCGCCCGCACCCCCTCCGGAACCGGCCCCCGCGCCGGCGCCCGATCCGTCACCGCCCCCGTCGACCGGCTCGGTGCCTCCCCCGAGCGCCGCCACCGGCACCGCCCGCAGGAAGACGTCCGAGCCGCCCGCGTTCGTCGCACCGTCGACCGCTCCGTAGGTCGCACCCTGGATCCAGACCGAACCCGCGGCCTCCGCCGTCGCCGGCACGCCCGCCGAGGCGAAGAGGTTGCCCTCGTCGTACTCGTCCGCCCCGTCGCGCTGCGGGCTGCCGAACTGCGCGTAGCTCGCGGGATCCAGCACGCCGTCCGCACCGGTCCGCGCCGTGACGACGTCGACCCCGCCCGCCGGGGTGCCGAGCGCGCCGTCGGTGAACCCGGCCACGAGCATCCCGTCACCGGTGGGCACGAGAGCGGATGCGCGGTCGTCGCCCGCACTGCCGGCCTGCCCGAGCGAGCGCGGTGCGCCGTCGGCGGCGAAGGAGGCGACGAGCAGGTCGACGCCGCCCGCCGAGGTCGCGGCACCGGCACCGGCACCGGCACCGGCACCGGCCAGGGTGCCGCCCGTGTACCCGGCCGCGACGACCCCGTCGTCGGTCGCGGCCACGGCCGAGACCTGGTCGCCGGACGTCGAGCCGACCTGCTGCAGCCAGCGCAGCTCTCCGGTGGGTGCGAGCGCCGCGACCCAGCCGTCGTAGCCACCGACCGAGGTCGCCTGCGGCATCGCACCCGCCGCGGTCCCGCCCGCGTAGACCGTGCCGTCGGGGGCGACCGAGACGCTGAAGGCCTTGTCCTCCCCTGGGCTGCCGAACTGGGTGACCCAGTCGACCGCGCCGTCGGAGCCCACGTGGGCGACCAGCGCATCCTTGTCGCCGGCCGACGGGGTGCCCGCCGCGCTGCCCGAGCTGTAGCCGGCGAGATAGGCACCGCCCGCACCGTCGGAGGCCACGCCGTAGGCCCGATCGGCCGCGGCCGGATCGCCCGCCGCCGCGGTCCAGAGCACGGAGCCGTCGGCGGCGAGCTTCACCGCGAGGAGGTCGTCGTTCTGCGCGCCGGAGTGATCGCGCCGCTGGTAGCCCGCGACGATGACCGCTCCGTCGCCGCCGTCGACGACCCCGTAGGCCCGCTCGTTCAGCGGCGTCGCGATCGGGGTCGTCCACGACACGGTGCCGTCGGCGGCCCGGCTCTGCACGACGATGTCGGAGCCGCCGGCGCCCACCTGGCCCGGCAGTGCCCCTCCCGCGTCGATCGCCTGCACCACTCCGCCGTCGGCCCGGCCCAGCACGCCGCCCGCGAAGTCGTCGGCGGCCGATCCGGTCTGCACCCCGTCGAAGGGCGCCGGCGGCTCGGTGGCCAGGTAGCCGGCGATGTCGGCCATCCCCTCGCGGAAGCCGCGCTCCCACACACCCCAGTCGTGGCCGCCGTCGTAGGTGCGGAACTCGGCCGTGATGCCGGGCACCCGCTTCGCCCTGTTGTAGAGGGTGGCCGCCTCGTAGTCGAGATCGTGGACGGTGTCGGCCGGATCGGGGTTCACGTACTCGTCGTCACCGACCGCGATGAACAGGTGCACGGGCAGCGCCGGGTCGAAGGCCGCGAGCGCCGCCGGGTAGTTGAGCGCCTGGTAGCGCGCCTCGTCGTAGAGAGCGTCGCCTACGCCGTAGGCCCCGAACTCACGGGTCGAGGAGTCGACCGGGGTGCTCGGCACGTAGACGGCGGGGCTCAGCACCAGCGCGGAGGAGAAGAGCTCCTGGTGCGCGAGCGCGAAGCGCAGGGCCCCGGCTCCGCCCATCGAGTAGCCGCCGACCACCCGGGCGGAGCGGTCGTCGACCGTGCGGTAGTTCTGGTCGACGTACTGCACCAGGTCGGTGGTGAACCCGGTCTCCACCGCCACGCCGGGCGTGGTTCCGGGATCGTCACCGGTGTACTGCGAATCGACGTAGTAGCCGCCTCGGGCGCTCCAGGGCGCATCCGGCATGATCGCCACGACCGGCGGGATGGTGCCGTCGGCGATCATCTCGTCCAGCGCCGGCGCGACCTGCTGCCAGGCCGACTGCGAGTCACCGCGACCGTGCAGCAGGTACACGCTCGGGTAGCGGGTGGCGGCCGCGGGGTCGTACCCGGCGGGGAGGTAGGCCGTGAAGTCGATCGGCGCGCCGATGGCCGGGCTCGGCGCCGAGCCGGGCACGAGGGTGCCGGCCGCGACGGCCGCCGCAGCGGGCGCGGCACCCGCGGTCGCGACAGCGGGAGCGGCCGTAGTCGTCGCAGCGGCCGCGGTCGCCGCAGCGGGACCGGAGCCCGCCGTGGCTGGCCCCGCCGCCGTGGCCGAGGCGGCTCCCGCCGGAAGCAGGGCCGCCGCCGCGAGCGCCGCGGCGCCGAGCGCGGCGAGGAGGGACTTGGTCGTCCACGTCATCGTGGTCTCCTTCGTGGTTCGTGGTGCAGAGGGCCCAGGTTCGTGATTCGTGGTGCAGAGGGCCCAGGTTCGTGGTTCGTGGTTCGTGGTTCGTGTCTCGTGGTGCAGAGGGCTCAGGCCGAGGAGGCCCGCCGGAGGATCGATTCGGCGCGGCCGCGCATGGCCTCGTCGACCATCTCGCCGCCGGGCAGGCGGGTGACCGCCCCGGCCGAGGCGTCGAGCGCCGCGAGCACCGCCCGCGCCCAGGCGATCTCGTCGTCCCGGGGCGCGAAGACCTCGGCGATGACCGCGAGCTGGGCGGGGTGGATGGCGGCCCGCCCGAACCAGCCGAGGTCGCGGCCGCGCACGGTGTCGGCGCGCAGCCCCTCCTCGTCGCCGATGCCGGGGTAGGCCGAGAGCAGCGGGGCCGGCAGCCCGGCCGCCTTCGACGCGAGCAGGATGCGGACGCGCACGTGGTCGACCACGGTCGCCGACCGGGTGCCGAGTTCGCTGGCGAGGTCCGACTCTCCGAGCCCCAGCCGGGTGACCGCCGGGTGGCTCGCGATCTCGAACGCCCGCTCGACGCCGAGCGCGGACTCGATCAGGGCGGTGACCGGCACCCCGGACAGCGCGCGCACGGCGCGATCGACGTCGGCGGCCGACTCCACCTTCGGCAGGCGCAGCTCGAAGCGCCCGGGCGGGACGGCGGCGAGCGCCCGGAGGTCGGCCTCCTCGCCCTCGTTGACGCGCACCTGCACGACGGGACCATCAGCGGCATCCGCAGCATCCGCGCTCAACCAGGCCACCACCGCATCCCGGGCCGCCGGTTTCGACGCCGCAGCCACCGCATCCTCGAGGTCGAGGATGATCATCTGGGCGCCGGTCGCGACCGCCTTGGCGAAGCGGTCGGGGCGGTCGCCGGGCACGTAGAGGGCCGTGACGACGGCGCGAGCCGCGAGCGTGTTCATACGATCCCGCTCTCGCGGAGCGCGGCAAGCTGCTCGGGGGTGACGCCGATCGAGGCGAGCACCTCGGCGCTGTCCGCGCCGTGCCGTCGACCGGCCCAGCGGATGGACCCCGGGGTGTCCGAGAGCCGGAACAGCACGTTCTGCATCCTGACCGGCCCGAGCTCCTCGTCGTCGACGGTCGTCACGGTGTGGATCGCCTGGTACTGCGGATCAGCGAGCACGCCCCGCACGTCGTAGACCGGCGAGATCGCCGCCTGCGCCGCCTCGAAGGCCTGGACGACCTCCCCGGTCGAGCGTGCGCCGATCCACCCGCCGACGGCGTCGTCGAGCAGGTCGGCGTGCTGGGCGCGCAGGTGGCCCGAGGCGAACCACGGCTCGCTCACGACGTCCTCCCGCCCGACCAGGCGCATCACGCGCTCGGCGATCGACTGCGAGCTGGTCGAGACCGCGACCCAGTCGCCCGAGCCGGTGCGATAGACGTTCCGCGGGGCGTTGTTCACCGAGCGGTTGCCGCTGCGCGCCTGCACCGTGCCGAGCTGGTCGTAGGCGGTGATCTGACCACCGAGCAGCATCAGGATGGGCTCGATGATCGCCATGTCGACCACCTGACCGCCGCCGCCGGTCGTCACCGCACGGAGCCCCACCATCACGGCGTACGCGGTCGCGAGCGCGGCGATCCCGTCGGCGAGGCCGAACGGCGGCAGCGTCGGCGGCCCGTCGGGCTGACCGGTGAGCGCCGCGAAGCCGCTCATCGCCTCGGCGAGGCTGCCGAAGCCCGGGCGGTGGGAGTAGGGCCCGATCTGGCCGAAGGCGGTCACCCGGGCGATCACCAGCGCGGGATTCGCGGCGTGCAGCGCCTCGGGCCCGAGGCCCCAGCGCTCGAGCGTGCCGGGACGGAAGTTCTCGATCAGCACGTCGGCGGTGGCCACGAGCTGCAGCAGCAGGGCGGCGCCCTCGGGGCTGCCCAGGTCGATGGTCACGGTGCGCTTGTTGCGGCCGAGCGTCTTCCACCAGAGGTTCACGCCGTCCTTCGAGGGGCCGTGTCCGCGGGCGGCATCCGGCTTCCGGGGATGCTCGACCTTGATCACGTCGGCGCCGAAGTCGCCGAGGAAGGTCGCCGCGAGGGGCCCGGCGAACAGGGTCGACACGTCGAGCACCCGGATGCCGTCCAGCGGCGCGCGGCCCGCGGTCGCGTGATCCTGCTCCATCAGTTCGCCTCCTCGGTGCCGGTGCCGGTACCGGTGCTTGCGGCTGTGTCTGCGTCTGTGCCCGTCCCCGCGCTCGGCTCGGCGGCCGCATCCCACGCCAGCCGGAACCCGATGCTCGGCGAGCGGTCGAGCCCGAGGCCCGGCAGCACGAACTTCAGCGAGAACTCCGGCTCCCGCGGCCCGCCGTCGGTGTACCACTCCGAGCCGCGCGACACGTGGTCGCTGCCGCCCTTCAGCATCGCGAAGCGCGTGACGCCGTCGCTGTGCTCGCTCTCGGTCCAGTTCCAGACCAGCGGCTGTGCGCGCCGGAACCCCGGCTGCGCGGCCGCGGCCTGCCACTCGAACTCGGAGGGCAGGCGGGCGCCGGCCCACCGGGCGTAGGCGCGGGCGTCGTCGAGATCGACCCCGGTCACCGGATGCACGGGGTCGGTCGCCCCGACCAGGAACCGGTTGCCGCAGGCCGGCTCGTACCCGGTGGCCTCGACGAATGCCAGGAACTCGGCGGTCGTGACCTCGGTCGCGGCGACGTCGACCCGACCGAGCGTCACGCGCAGCGACTCCTCGCGGGGATCGTGCAGGCGCGGCGCGAGCGGCTTCCACTCCTCGACGTAGGGGGCGCCCTGATAGCTGCCGGTCTCCCGACGGCGGTAGCGGAACGGCATCGTGCGCTCCCCCGCCTCGACCCGGACGCGCGGGGCGTTCCGGACGGTCGCCGGCGCGGACTCCGCGGCCGGGCCGCTCGGCACGACCGGCACCCGCTCGGCGATCCGCTCGGGGAAGGCGGAGTCCGCCGGCACGGTGTCGGCTGCGGCGGCCTCGAGCAGGGCGGCGAGCCCGGGCACGGCCTCGGACAGCGTTGCCGCGAGAGCATCGGCTCCGGCACCTTCTCCGGCACCGGCTCCATTTCCGGCACCCGCTCCAGCTCCGGTGCCCGCTCCGGCGCGACCCTCGGCCCGCATCCGCGAGTCGGCCACCGCCAGGATCGCCGTGACGCTCCGCGCGGGCACCTCGATCGATCCGGGTTCCACACCCAGCACGCGACCGGTGCCGAGATCGACGTAGGTCCACGCCACCGCCGCGGAAGACGACGGGGCCGGCGCCGACACCGCTGCCATCCCTGCTACCGACGCCGCAGTGTCGCTCCCCGCGTCCCGGAACGGCTCGAGCACCGCACCCCGATGATCCGCGTCGCCGCGGTTCACGATCGTCCACAGGGCGAGCCCGGCATCCGGCCCCACCCCCTCGAAGCGCGAGCTGTACACCCCGGCCGAGACGGCCCCCGCCGAGGCATCGGCCAGCGGCGTCCAGCCGCCATGCGAGAACAGGCGGCTGAAGATGCGCTGCACCCGCAGCACCCGTCGGAGCGTCGCCCGATCGTGCGCATTCCAGCCGACCCAGACGCCGAAGACCGTGTCCCAGACCAGCATCCCGGTGCCGTTCATGAACGCCGACTGCAGTTCGTCGCTGTGGTCGCGGTTCCAGCGCCGCGTCGAGTGCATCATGTGCCGACGCTCGAACCAGTGCGCCCGCATCACCCCCGGTGCCTTGGAGTCGGCGAACCACTGCGCCCAGCTCAGCTGGTGATCCTGGATGCGCTGGTTCGGCACCCGGGACTCGCCCTCCAGCACCTGCGGCGGCTCGGCATCCAGCAGCGTGTGCACGAGCCGGGAGTCGCCCTCCTTCATCGTGTCGAGGAAGACCCCGTCGACCCCCAGCTCGGCGACGATCAGCGCCAGTTCGCCGGCGTCGTCGTGCGAGGCGCGTCTGGTCCCCGTGTCCCACGGGTTGTAGTCGATGAAGACGCGGATGCCGCGATCGCGGAAGGCGGCGACCAGCTCGGCGATGCCGGGCACGTCGCGGTAGAAGTCGAACTGGTTGCGGTCGTCGATGCCGATCACCGGATAGGCGTGCCAGAGCACGATCCCGTCGAAGCCGCCGTGATCGGCCGTGCGCGCGAGAAACGCGTCGACGTCGAAGCGCCCGGCCGCGCGGTCGAACAGCCGCTCGTCCCAGAGCCAGACCAGGGCCACGCTGGAGCACGCGCTGGTCCAGGCCGTGTCGGCCCGGTCGTAGATCGTGCCGTGGTAGTCGAGCCGGCTCTGCGCGTCGGCGCGCCAGGCGGCGAGCGCCGCCCGCCAGGCGGGCCAGTCGCGCGGGTCGGCCGGGGCGGCGAAGACCTTCGCGATGTCGCCGACGGCGGGATCGAGCGTGCCGTCGAGCGGGAGCTCGGTCGGCAGATCGATCGGCCGCGGCACGAGCGGGTCGAGGTTGTTGGTGTTCGCCTCGTCGATGTCGACGGTGGAGTGGATGTCGACGGTGGTGTCGGCGACGGCGGTGGTGTCGATGACCGGATCGCGGTGGCGGTCGTTCATGCCTGAGACCCCCCGACGGCCAGGCCGTCCGCAGCCACCGGCCGCACCACCGCCACGGTGCGCCGGGCGAGCTCGTCGAAGCCGATCCCGTCGAAGCCGGGCACGCTGGAGGCGAGCCGGTTGTGCAGCGGGTCGATCCAGCGGGCCGGCAGGTTCGCGGCGCCGAGGAGTCCCCCGGCGATCGAGCCCGCGGTCGCGCCCACCGAGTCGGTGTCCCAGCCGCCCGCGACCGCGGTCGTGATGGTGGCCTGGTAGTCGCCCGCGCCCCGCACCAGGGCGAAGGCCAGCACCGCGGCGTTGTTCAGCACGTGCACCCAGTGCAGGTGGCCGTATTCCTGGTAGATGCGGTCGAGCGCGTCCTCCGACGAGAGGGAGCCCGCGCCCAGGTCGGCCCCGAGCGCGATCGCGGCGGCGAACCGCGATCCGGTCGGCACCACGGAGAGACCGGCGGCGACCACGTCGTCGACGCCGGCGGCTGTGACGGCGGCCGAGCTCGCGGCCGCCGCGAAGAGAGCGCCGTAGAGGCCGTTGCGGCCGTGGGTGAGCCGGCCGTCGACGTGCGCGAGCCGCGCGGCTTCGACGGGATCTCCCGGGTTCGCCCAGCCGTAGACGTCGGTGCGGATCATCGCGCCGATCCAGTCGCGGAACGGGTTGCCCACCGCGCCGGCCACCTCGGGCTCGTAGCCGTCGAGGAGGTTGCGGTAGGCGATCCGCTCGGCGGTGAAGACCCGGCCGCCGGGCAGGTTCGCCAGCCACGACTGCGCCACGTCGTCGGTGCCGAAGCCGGAGCCCAGCCGCTCGAGCAGGTCGAGCGCGATCAGCGGGAAGTTGAGGTCGTCGTCCTCCGGCATCCCGTCGATGTTCTCGACCAGGCTCGTCGGGCGGCTGCGCCGGTTCCAGGGGTAGCGCGCCGCGATCGCGGGGTCGAGACCGATCTCGGTGAAGTAGCCGGCGATCGGCCAGTTGCCGGTGTCCTGGGCGATCGCGCGGATGCCCTCCCGGGGGATCTTCTCGACCGGCTTGCCGAGCAGGCAGCCCGCCGCACGGCCGAGCCAGGCCCCGTGGATGCGGTCAGCCAGTGCGCTCGATGCGCCGTCCGCCGGGCGCGGAGGCACCCCGGGTGCGGCCGCGAGGATCTCCTCGAAGTCGTCCGGCTCGGCCAGCCGGAGTGCGTCCGGCACGGCACGCTCGTCGAGCCGGTGCAGCACGGTGCGGCCGAGCGCCCGCAGCTCCTCGGGCGCGGGGGCGGGGGTGGCGCCGCTGACCGGGCCGAGGAGCGAGCCGCCCGCGGCGACCCACTCCCCTTCGAGGTCGTCGACGTCGATCCCGTCCAGCCGCGCGGCACGCAGGCCGTGCGGTACGAGGTCTTCGGGCTGGGTCCAGCTCAGGCGGAGCATGTCAGAACGATCCCTCCGCCACACGCTGCGCCGCGTCCTGCCCGACCGGGGCGAACAGGGCCGCCCGCTGGTCGAAGCGGGCGCGGTCCTTGGCCCAGACGTCTCGCGAGACGGCCGCCATGACCGGGCCGGCGGCCGTGATGTCGAGCCGGCTGGCCTCGCTGATCTCGTCGACCCAGCCGCTCGGCACCACGGCGCTCCCGCCGAGCGCGCCGGCGATCGAGCCGCCCATGACGGCGATCGAGTCCGAGTCGCGCCCGTAGTTCACCGCGCCGAGCACGGTCTCCGAGTAGTCGCCGCGGGTCGAGACGAGCATCCCGAGGGCGATCGGCAGCTCCTCGATCGACTTGGTCCGCGACGGGATGCGGGCGTCGCGCGCCGGGGCCCGGTAGTCCGGCCCCACGGTGTCGAACGGCTCGACCGCGGCGCGGAGCACGCCGAGCGACGACCGCCAGCCGTCCAGCCCCGACGCGGCCTGCACGACCGCGTCGATCGCATCCTTCGTGCCGTCCTTCGCGAACGCGAGGGCGACGTCCACCACCGAGTCGACGGTGGCGCCGGGCCGCATGGCCTCGGCGACGCAGGCCGCGTAGACCCCCGCGGCCTCGCGGCCGTAGCTCGACTGGTGCGCGCCGGCGACCGAGATCGCCTCGTCGTACGCGGTCTGCGGGGAGCCGGCGTTCGCGATGCCCACGGGCGCCATGTACATGGTCGCCCCGCAGTTCACGATGTTGCCGACCCCCGCCTCGCGCGGATCGATGTGGCCGTAGTGCAGCCGGGCCACCAGCCACTTCTCGGCCAGGAAGATGCGGTGCAGGAGGATCGTCTCGGTCTCCAGCTCCGGGATCCACCGCCGCTCTCCGATCAGCAGGGGGACGAGATGGTTCGCGATGTCGAAGGCGTCGAGGTGGTCGCGCACCGTGTCGTAGACCGAGACCAGCGCCGTCGTCATCAGGGTGTCATCCGTGATGTGACCGTCGCCCTTGTGGTACGGCGCGATCGGGCGGGCGTTCTTCCAGTCGGCGAGGAACGGCGGCACGATCCCCTCGATGAACCCGCCGTAGCGCTGCTGGATGGCCTCGGGCGTGTTGCCCTCGGCGGCTCCTCCCAGCGCGTCGCCCACGGCGGCGCCGGCCAGGGCGCCGGTCGCCTTGTCCTCGAGCAGATCCATCTGCGTCTCCTTCATGATCGTCACGAGATCGAGTTCCACCCGTCGGTCAGCTGCTTCTTGAGCTCGTCGATGCCGATGGAGTTCGAGAAGTACTGCTGGAGGCCCGGCGTGGCGTACTGGTCCTTCCACTGCGGGTAGTTGGTCGCCTTCTGGAACGGCGCACCCGTGAGGTCTTCACCGGTCTTGAGGATCGGCTGCCAGACCGGCACGTCGCTGGTCTGCTGGGCGACGACGTCGCGCGCCGGGGCCGAGGTCGGGATCAGCCAGTCGCCCTGGGCGAGCGCGGCCTGGTTGTCGGGGGACATGAAGTAGTCGATGAACTGCGCGGCCTGCTCCGGGTACTGGCTCTGGGCCGAGACGGACATCGTCTGCGGGTTCGCGGCCTGCACGGGGCCGGCCGATCCGGCGAGCGGGGGCAGCACGGTCCAGTTGAAGCCGGCGGGCGCCGACTCGGTGATCTGCTGCGCGAGGAAGTTGCCGCCGATGTACATGGCGTACTTGCCGCCGAGGAAGCCGGGGAGGACATCCGACCCGGACTGCGTGAGGGTCACCGGATCCAGCGACCCGTCGTCGTAGGCCATGGCGTGGATCTTCTCGGGCACCGACAGTTCGCCGTCTCCGACGTCGATCGTGGCCGAGCCGTCGTCGGAGACGTCGAAGAATGTGCCGTCGAAGCCCAGCGCCGTGTTCATGACGGCGGCCGTGGGCTGCTTGAGGCCCCAGCCCACGCCGAAGTTGCCGTTCGCGGTGAGCTTCTTGGCGTCGGCCTGGAGGTCGTCCCAGCTGAGCTGGTCGCCGCTGGGCACCGGCACGCCGGCCGCGGAGAACGCATCCGTGTTGGCGAAGACCACGTAGGTCTGCAGGAGGGTCGGCGCGGCGACGATCTTGTCGTCGGAGGTGGTCACGGTGTCCCAGACGTCGTCGCTGACGGCGTTCTTCACGTCGTCGGTGAGGTACTGGCCGATGTCGGCGAGATAGCCCTGGTTCGCGAAGCCCATGATGTCGCTGGACTCGTCGTGGATGATGTCGGGTGCGGTGCCGCCCTGGAACTGTGTCACGAGCTGGTCGTGCACGTTGTCCCAGCTGCCCTGCACCAGGTTGATCTGGATGTCGGGGTGGTCGGCGTTCCAGCTGTCGACGATGTTCTTGGTCGCCGCGACCGTGGAGTCCTGGTACGCGAGGCTCTGGAAGGTCAGCGTGACCGGGCCGCTCGGAGTGCTGCCTCCGGTCGTGGTGCCGCCGCCGCCGAAGGCGCAGCCGCCGAGCAGTCCGGCGATGGCCACGGCGCCGATGCCGAGCAATGCCTTTCTCTTCATGATGTCTCCTTGTGTTTCCTGGTGTGGGGTGGGGGTGTTGGTCGGGGGGTCGGTTTCAGGTTTGCTGCGGGTGCGGGTCAGGTGCGGCGCCGGGGCTCAGCCCTTCACCGCTCCGCTCATCAGCCCGGAGGTCAGTCGGCGCTGGATCAGCGCGAAGAACACCAGGCTCGGGATGGTCGCCAGCAGCGAGGCCGCGGCCAGCTGGCCGAGCTGCACCTGGCCCTCGGCGCCGACGAAGCGGGCGAGGGTCAGCGGCAGGGTCTGCAGATTCGGATCCTGGATCAGCACCAGGGCGAAGAAGAACTCGTTCCACGACGAGATGAAGGTGAACAGGCTCGTCGCCACCAGGCCCGGGGCCAGCAGCGGCAGCACGATCGAGCGCAGCACCCGGAACCGGGAGGCGCCGTCCATCGAGCCGGCCTCCTCGAGCTCGACCGGCACGCCGGAGACGTAGCCCTGCAGCATCCAGAGCGCGAAAGGCAGCGACCAGACCGTGTAGACGAGCACCAGCCCGAACAGATTGTTGACCAGCCCGATCTGCTTGAGCACGAGGAACAGCGGGATGATGATCAGGATGAACGGGAAGACCTGGCTGAGCAGGATCCAGCCGGTCGCCACCCCGCGCAGCTTCGTGCGGAACCGGGCCAGGGCGTAGGCCGCCGGCAGCGAGATCGCGGTGACGATCACGGTCGTGAGCACGGCCACGAACAGGCTGTTGCCCGCCGCATGGATCAGATTCGCCTTGTCGATCGCCGCGACGAAGTTGTCGAAGTTGAACTGCTGGGGCAGGAACTGGGGGTCGGGCGACTGCAGCTCCTGCGGCGTCTTGAACGACGTGATCAGGAGGAACAGCAGCGGGAACCCGAGGAAGACGATGTACAGCGCCAGCGCGAAGTACTGCAGCGGGCGGGTGACGGCGCGGGTGCGCCGGGCCGACGGTGTGCCCTTCGGCGTCGGCCCGTCGCCGGCGTCGGGCAGCCGGGTCTCGGGGGCGGGGGCGATGGCCTGGGTCATGAGAGTCGGCTCCTCGCCTGGCTGCGGAGATAGAAGAAGAGGAAGGCGGCGATGACGATGACCATCACGTTGCCCATGGCGGCCGCGTAGCCGAAGTTGCCGTAGCGGAACGCCTCGTTGTAGGCGAAGAGCATCGGCAGCATGGTCTGGCCTCCCGGCCCGCCCGTGGTCAGCACGTAGACCAGGGCGAAGGAGTTGAAGTTCCAGATCAGGTCGAGGGTCGTGATCGCGACGATCACCGGCCGGAGCGCGGGGAGCGTGATGTGCCAGAACCGCTGCAGGGCGTTCGCCCCGTCGATCGACGCCGCCTCGTGCAGGTCGGCCGACACGTTCTGGAGGCCGGCCAGCAGGGTGATGGTGGTCTGCGGCATCCCGGCCCAGATGCCGACGACGATCACCGCGGGCAGCGCGGTCGAGAAGTCGCCGAGCCAGTTGGTGTCACCCGGGAGCCCGAGCGCGCGGAGGGTGCCGTTGATCGGGCCGTAGGTCGGGTTGAGCATCAGCCGCCACATGATCGCGATGATCACCGGGGGCATCGCCCACGGCACCAGGGCCAGCGTGCGGGCGAGCCAGCGCAGCTTGAGGTCGAGGTTCAGCAGCAGGGCGAGGCCGAGGGCCGCCAGGAACTGCAGGATCGTGACGCCGAAGGCCCAGATCAGGCCGATGCGGAACGAGTTCCAGAACAGGTCGTTGGTGAGCAGCTTGGAGTAGTTGTCGAGCCCGTTGAAGGTGGTGACCTGGTTGAGGCCGGCCTTCGCATCCGTGAACCCCAACAGGATGCCCTGGGCCAGCGGGTACACGCTGAACAGGAGCACCGGGATCAGCGCGGGGAGCACGAGCAGCCAGGCGTCGCGGCCCCCGCCGCCGAAACCGCGGTTGCGGGTGCGGCGCGGGCGCGGCGGGGTCGGGGTGGGCGTCGGCTTCGTCGCCGTTGCAGCCACTGTCATGGTCTAGCCTTCCGTCGTTCGGGTCACCGAGGAGGCGCGCACGGTGAGAGTCGGTTCGATGACGACCTGCTCGACCGGGGCCTGCGGATCCTCGAGGCGTCGCAGCAGCAGCTTCGCCGCGGTCTTCGCACGGGTGATCGAGCCGAGGTCGACGCTGGTGATCGAGGGATTCGCGAGGTCGGCGATGTCGGTGTCGTCCATCCCGACGATCGCGAGGTCGTCCGGCACCCGGAGGCCCCGTTCGGTCGCGACCTTGATCAGCGCGATCGCGAGCAGGTCGTTGGAGCAGACCACCGCATCCGGCGTGCACTGGTCGAGCAGGCGGGCGGCGGCCTTGAGGCCGGCCTTGTAGGTGAAGTCCTTGGCGCCGACCTGGGCGTCCTGGTTGAGCGGGAGGCCGCGCGCGGTGATCGCCTTCACGTAGCCGTCGAGTCGGGCGGCACCCGGGACGGTGTCGACCGGGCCGTTGACGAAGGCGATGCGGCTGCGGCCCTGCTCGACCAGGTGGTCGACGGCCAGGGCGATGCCCGCGACCGAGTCGGCGCGGACGTTGTCGAGTTCGACGCCCGGCGGAAGGGAACCGATGATCACGATCGGGAGGCGGCTGGCCTTGAGCTGGGCGCCGAGCTCCTCGGGCACGCGGAGGGGGCTGAGGATCAGGCCGTCGGCGAAACCGCGGTTGAGGCTCGTCAGCAGGTCGATCTGGTCACGCGGGTCCGAGCCCGTCGAGGAGAGCACGAGGCGGTAGCCGGCCTTGGTCACGACCCGGGAGATCTCGTGCATCATGCCGACGTAGACCGGGTTTCCGACGTCGGCGACGGCGAGGGCGATCTGCTCGGTGCGGCCGGCCTTGAGCGAGCGCGCGGTCGCATCCGGCACGTAGCCGAGCTCGTCGGCCGCCCGGCGCACGCGCTCGATGATCTGGTCGGAGGCGGGGAGGCCGTTCATGACCCGGGAGACGGAGGCGATCGAGACGCCGGCGCGCTCGGCGACGAGCACGAGAGTCGACTTCTTCGTCTGGGGCATCCGCTGCATCCTTGCGTTCGGGTTTGTAAACGTTTACGAAAACGTTTACACGCACTCTAGGGCGGTTTGGGGCGGTGTGCAAGCGGGGCTGGGGCGGTGGGCCGAAACGAACGGAATGAAAATCGCACCCCTTGGCGATCATGCGTGCTCAGGGGGTGCGATTTTCATTCCGTTCGTCGCGCACCCGGGCTGGCACGTTCGAACGGGCTGCTGAGAATGCTCATGGCGCGCATATGCACGCATAGGCGCTCTCAGCAGCCCGTTCGTGTAGGCCTGCTTGGCGGGGAGGTGTACGAACGGGCTGAAGATCGTGCTCATACGTGCATAGAGACGCCATGAGCACGATCTTCAGCCCGTTCGTGCACCACCTCGGCAGGCCCGGCGGCCCGGCGGCGCGGCGGCGCGTGACGGGACGTCCGGCGCGGAACGGGGCCGGGCGCCCCGGCCCGGGCGGGGTCGCCCGGGCGGCGGCCGGCTTGGGCGCGCCTACGGGTAGACGACGACGGGGCCCGCGGCGGGGCTCGGCGGGGTGACGGCGTAGGACGAGATCTGCCCGTCGCCGAAGTACGAGACGGTGCCCGAGACCGGCGCCGAGGTGACCACCGTATACGACTTGCCGGCCTCCAGGCCGATCGAGCGAGCACCCGGCACGAAGGTGACCGGCAGCTGCGTGCCGTCGGTCGCCGTCAGCGTGACCTGCACGTCGGCCCCGGTGTCGTTGATCAGGTGCAGCCGCGGGTTCGGGCCCTGGGCGGCGGAGACGAAGAACGTGGTGTCCAGCGGCTGGGAGGCCTGGAACCACGCGAAGTCGGTGACACCGTTCGCGATCGTCGAGGTGCGGGCCGAGGCCACGACGGGCTGGTCGGACTGCACGTCGACGAGGTAGGTGCCGTCCGGGATGTCCTGCAGCGGGAACTCCGTCACGATCTGCGGGGTCAATCCGAGCTGGTACTGGGTCTGCGCGCCGCCGTTGCGCTCCTCGGAGACCGTCACGGTCACCGAGGCCGGCGCCGTGCCGGGGGTGAACAGCCGCAGGACGCTCTGCAGATCGGCCGCATCGGGGCTCCCGAGCCGCTCGGCGATCGAGGAGGTGCCCGAGACCTGCACGCCCGAGATCTCCTGGCGGGTGGCCGGGGCCGTGGTGGTTCCGGCGAGCTCGACGCCGCCGGGCTCGAGACCGCGCACCACGCTCTGCTGCACGGCGGCCGTGACGGCTCCGACGCGGGCGACGACGTGGATCACCGGCGACGCCAGGTCGGGCGCGAGCCCCGAGAGCGACAGGATGCGCGTCGAACGCGCCGGTACGTCGATGTTGCGCGAGCCGGGCGACTCCACCGCCCCCTGCTCGCCGAAGACGCTGAGGTCGACCACGGCGGCAACATCCCCGGGGTTGGTCAGGTGCACGAAGCTCGTGCGTCCCACCGTCGTCGCTCCGGCGACGAGCCAGCTGTCCGCGGTGGCCTCACCGCACGAAGTCGAGGCGAAGCCGACGAGGTCGCCCTCCCCCACGGTCTGCGACTGCGCGGCGCTGAACAGAGCGTCGGCCGTCGCGGCCTCGGCGGGGAGGGTGATGCGCTGGGGGGCGGTCGCCGGGCTCCAGTTCGTGGCGTTCGGCGACTCGAGCGCCTCCTGCACGAGGGCGGCGTCGGGCAGCCCCGCGGCGGAGGTGTAGTCGGCGGTGCCGACGGTCGAGATCGCGGTGGCCGACTGCCCGGAGTCGTCCGAGAGCCGCACGACCGGGCCCGGGCAGGCCCGGACCTCCTCGGCGGGCGCCGGGTCGACGGTGAAGGATGCGGGGGCCGCGGTCACGGAAGGAAGCGGCAGCACCACGGCGGCGATCGCGACGGCGGCGGCTCCGGCGGCGACGACCAGACCGGTCGCGAGCCGCGCTCCGGTGGCCACGGCGCGGCGCTGGCTCGAGCGCTGCTGGGGAGTGCGCTTGGCCGAGGTGTCCTGCAGTCGCGACTTGGGCCGCCGAGTGCCGCGCCCGGTGGCGGCACTCTCGGAGGCAGCCGTAGCGCCGGCAGCGGCGCTGTCGGAGGCTGCCGTCCCGGCAGTCGAGGCCTCTGCGGCGTCTCCGCTCGACCTGGTGCGGTCCGCGTCGCCGCGCACGGCGCCATCGTCGAGGCGCTCGGTGGCCGCTGCGTCACCCGCAGACACACCATCGCCGGACTGCGAGTCCTGACGGGCAGGAGCAGTGCGGCCGCTGGGCTCGGCACGGTCGGCGGGGCCGTTCGGCATGGCACGGTCGCCGGGGCCGTTCGGCATGGCACGGTCGCCGGGCTCGGCGGGGCCGTTCGGCACTGCGCGGTCCGCGCGGCCGGCGGGCTCGGTGGGGTCGTGATCAGCGGCCATAGGTCGGGCCCTCCTCTCCGGTGGGGCGGTTGCGCTCGTCGCGCTCGATGGCGTCACGGATGCTCAGCACGGTCTCGTCGTTCGGGTCGTAGTCGTCGAACTCCGGCGCGGGTCGCGCACCCTCGAATCCGGCGTCGGGCTTGGAGGCGGTCTCGCGCGCCGAGGTCTGGCCCGACTCAGGATGCGCGGGCTCGGGCTGGGCCGGCGGGATCAGCGGCCACGCCGGCGGCGCGGGCGTGCCCACGGTCTCGACCAGCGGGTCGACCCCGGGCGGCTCGATCGGGTCGACGCGCGAGGGCTCGACCGGCTCGATGAGGATCTGCGGTTCCGGCGCGGACGAACCGACGCCGGCCGATTCCGGCCCTCGGTCGCCCGGAGCTGCCGAGTCCTCGTCTGCGGACGAGGGGGCACCGTGACCGCGCTCGAGCGCGTCCTCCGACGCCGCGTCTGCCCGGCCCTCGTCGGTGGGCGGGATGACGGTCACCGGCGCGGTGTCGACCGTGGGACCGACCGGCGAAGCGGCCGCGTCGACCATCGCGGGCTCGTTCGGAGCCGAATGCTCGTCAGCCATCGCGGGCTCGACCGGCGCCTCGGGCTTGGTCGCCGCCAAGGGCGCAGCGGGACGCAGCGGGTCGGGGTCGGGAGCCGCCTCGACAGGGGCGTCGAGGTACTGCGCGGCGTAGACCCCGGTCGACGTGGCGACGGGCTCGGCCGCGAGTTCTCCGGTTGACGTGTCCTCGCGGAACGAGTCCCTGGCGCCGGTGGCCGCGGCGAGCCCCGCAGCCGACGCGGCGGCGACTTCCGCGCCCGCGACGGCGGGGTCAGCCACCGCCGCACCGCGCCGCGCGTCGGCGGGCGCGGAGGCCGGGGCCGGTGTCGAGGCGGACGCGGGCTCTGAGGCCGAGGCAGGCGCAGAGGCAGAGGCAGAGACGGAAGCCGACGCCGAGGCGGAGGCCGGCACGAAGGCAGAGGCAGGCTCCAGCTCCAGCGCCTCGGGCTCCTCGCCCACGGCGATGTCGTCGTCGTACGAGGTCGACTTCTCCTCGGCGATCTCCTCCTCGACCGAGTCGGCCGCGCCGACGTGGGCCGTGGTGCTCACGGCGCGGTTGCCCTGCACCTGCAGTCGCCCGGCCGGCAGGGCCAGCAGCAGCGCCACCCCGAAGATGAAGCCCTGCACGATGAGCACGAGCACGCCGATCGGGGTTCCGTTGTTGGTGGGCACCGGCGCGGGCAGAGTGGCGAGCGTGCCGTCGCCGACGACCTGCCAGAGCTCCCCCGCCGAGGTGCTGCCGATGAAGGTCAGCTGCGGGTTGCTGCTCAGCGCGTTCGACGAGCGCGCGATGGTCGCCTCGGCGGCGGACCCGGCCGACCCGGCGGCCGCGCCGCCGGAAGCAGCACCACCGGCAGACCCCGACCCACCGGCCCCCGCAGAGGGCACCGCCGACGCGGGCTGCAGCAGCACGAACTCCACGCCCAGCGCGGTGAGCCGCCCCGCGACGTCGTCGCCGCTGACCGAGGCCGCGTTGCCTACGATCTCCGCGAGCTCGGTGCGCGCCTGATCGGTGTCGGCCTCGGTCGAGGCGAGCGTCGACTGCTGGCTGAGGGTGGGACCGGGGCCGTGCACGACGCTCGCCCCGAGTCCGCCGTCGGCCTGCGGGGTGAGCAGCAGCGTGCCGACCCGTGGGGTGTTGGAGGCCTCGGCCGCGACGTAGGCGGGCAGCTGGCGGCCCGAGCCCGGCGTGATCTGCGCGGTGCCGAACAGCACGCCCAGCCCCATCGGCAGGGCGATGATGCCGACCGCCGCCGCGGCGACGACCGCGGGAACCGCCGACAGTCGCGGCAGCGAGGAGAGCCCGATGACCGCGGCCCCGACGAGACCGAGCCAGTACAGGCTGAGGCCCGAGCCGGGCCAGATCGAGACCGACTGCGCCCCGCTCGTCGCCAGCGCGAGCTGGGTCGAGCCGACGGCGGTCGCGAACCCGAGGATGCCGATGACCACGGCGACGACCGCCCGGTACGAGCCGGGCAGGAAGAGCGCGGCCAGCGCGATGATGCCCAGGGGCAGGGCCAGGATGCCGACGATCAGCAGCACGAGACCGGCGTCGAGCCCGAGCGCCTGGTCGGCGATCGACTGCCACCCGGCCAGACCGGTCTGCGGCAGCCCGATCAGCAGGTCGATGACCGGCACGTCGGCCCGCCACACCGGCACGCCGGGATCGGCGAGCAGGGCGAGCGGCGTGCCGCGCTGGAACTGGTCGTAGACGAGAGGGGCGAACAGCGCGAGCGCCGGGATCGGCACCCCGATCAGCCGCATCACGTCACGACGGCTGGCGACCGTGGCGATCAGCCAGATCACCAGCAGCGCGGGCCAGAGCGAGGGTGCGGCGGCGAGCACGGCGGCGAAGAGGATCGACGCCATCGCCGAGGCCGACCACGACTTCGGCGCGGCCAGCCCGGCGAGCACCAGCCAGGGAAGGAGGAGGTGGGCGATCAGAGGCCCGATCATCCCCGCGTCCAGCGCGCCGAGGAACGACGGCGCCAGCACCCAGAGCACCGCGGCGACGCTGCGGAGAGCGGGCCGGTCGGTGATCCGCGCGGCGCAGAACCAGGCGCCCAGGGCGGCGAGCGGCAGCGAGACGAGGTAGAGGCAGACGATCGCGAACGAGGGCGACCAGAAGGTGATCGAGCCGACCACCGCGATCAGCGCGGCGAACGGGTCGGCCGCCCCGACGAAGCCGAGCCCCAGGTCGCGGAACCCGGTGCCGATCTGCGCCCAGAGCGACCCCGGCGTGGCGTCGAGCGGCAGGGCTCCCCCGCCGGTGATCGCGGCGGCGCCGAAGACGGGGAGGAAGATGACGAAGCCGATCAGGGCGACAACCAGCACGGTGGCGAGCCCGCCGCTGCCGACGAACTGGATGCGGTCGCGCTCGCCCCGCAGGTAGGTCAGGGCGATCTCGCGCTGCAGCGAGCGTCGGCGCCGGATCTCGTCCCCGGGCATCCGCAGCGGCGAGATCGCGCGCCAGCCGACGCGCCGGGAGGCCTTGAGGCGGCGCCTGGCCTCGGTGATCTTCGAGCCGAACGCGGTCTTGAACGCGGCCGCGAACTCGCCGCCGATCGCGCCCGGCTGCTTGCGGATGAGCTGGAACAGCGAGCGCGCGACGGCCAGCGGCACGAGCGAGAGCCAGTGGAACAGCACGGCGAACGGCGGTGCGTAGACCAGCCGGCGGTGCAGCTGCGCGGCGCGGCGGGCGGTCTGGCGCTTGCGTCGTGCCGAGCCCTTGATCGAGCGGCCGGGGCCGGAGAAGCCGTCGCCGTCGGTGGCCACGCGCGCCGAGGGCACGGCCATCACGCGGTGGCCGGCGAGGCGCACGCGGATGCCGAAGTCGAGCCCGTTGTCGGCCGTCGGCAGGGCGGGGTCGAAGCCGCCGACCTGGTTCCACACCGTGTGGCGCACGAGCAGCCCCGCGGCGCCCATCGCGAGCACGTCGCTCATCCGGTCGTGCTGGGCCTGGTCGAGCTCGGTCTCGACGAGCGGCACACTGGCGCCGAGCGAGGTCACGGTCTCGCCGAACTCGCTGATGTAGTCGGGGTCGTTCCACTCCATCTGCTTCGGACCGGCCGCGGCCACCGAGGGGTTGACCTCGACGGCGGCCAGCAGTGCGGCCAGCGCATCCGGCTCGGGAGCGGTGTCGTGGGCGAGCAGCCACAGCCACTCGTTCTCCGCGGTGGGGGGCGGCGCGACACCGAGGGCGTGCTGCACGGCGGTGCCGAAGCTCAGACGGCTCGAGGCCGAGATGAAGCGGGTGGGCTGGGCGGCGGCCAGCAGCGCCGAGGTCGCATCGGTCGAGGCGCAGTCGACGACGACGAGAGCATCGGGGGCTCGAGTCTGGGCCGCGATCGCGTCGAGGGTTCGCGGAAGATAGTCGGCTCCGTTCGAGGAGACGAGGACGGCAGTGACTCGGGCTTGCATCGCACCGACTCTAAGCGGCGGGCCGGTCGAAGCCGCCGGTCATCCCCGGCGTGCCGCGTTCTTATGAATCGTGTGTGGATGCGGGACCCGTGCAGACCGCCCGCGGATCGAGCCGGGACGCGTCAGCGTGCGGTCGGGAGGGAGTCGCGACGACTCAGGCGCGCTTGCGCAGCTTCCGGCGTTCGCGCTCGGAGAGCCCGCCCCAGATGCCGAAGCGCTCGTCGTTCTGCAGGGCGTACTCGAGGCACTGGGCCTTGACCTCGCACGAGGTGCAGATGCGCTTCGCGTCGCGGGTCGAGCCGCCCTTCTCCGGGAAGAAGGCCTCGGGATCGGTCTGCGCACAGAGCGAATCGGCCTGCCAGGCGAGCGGATTGTCTTCGACCGGCGCGGGCTGCCGCACCCCGGGAACACCGAGGTTGACCGGGTCGATGAACCAATCGTCGGGAACGCCTGAGCGGTACTCTGACATTGCCATATCACGCTCCACCCTCTGAACCAGTCTGCGACCTGCCGAAAACCCCGTTCCCTAATTACACCCGTGTAGTTCGCTCACGTCAAGTCGCAGATCGTAAACCTTAAAGCGCGCGTGGAGGGTTGCGACACGGCGTGACGGCCGCGAGACGACTGGACTTTTCTGGCCGTCCGTCGATATCCTGCCAGCATGCTCAAGAAGGTCGTGCTCCTCGCCATCCCCGGTGTCGCCCCGTTCGAGTTCGGCGTGGTCTGCGAGGCGTTCGGCATCGACCGCCGCGAGCACGGCGGGCCCGTGTTCGACTTCACCATCGCCGCCGTCGAGCCCGGCACGGTGCCGACCAGCCTCGGCTACGACATGGTCATCCCGAACGGGCTCGAGGCCGCGGCCGACGCCGACCTGATCGCGGTGCCCGCCCACCGCGTCGACGACGAGGTGCACCCCGCGATCGCGCAGGTGCTCCGAGACGCGGTCGACCGGGGCGCCTGGGTGATGAGCATCTGCAGCGGGGCGTTCACGCTCGCGAAGGCGGGCATCCTCTCCGGCCGCAACGCCACCACGCACTGGATGCACGCCGACCGGCTCGCGACGGAGTTCCCCGACATCACGGTCGACCCCGACGTGCTCTTCGTGGAGGACGGCCGGATCATCACGAGCGCAGGCACCGCCGCGGGCATCGACGCCTGCCTCCACCTCATCCGCAGCGAGCTCGGCGCCTCGGCCGCGAACGTGGTGGCCCGCCGCATGGTCGTGCCGCCCCAGCGCGCCGGCGGCCAGGCCCAGTTCATCGCCACGCCCATCCCCGAGTCGCGCAGCGACTCCTTCGCCGAGGTGACCGAGTGGATGCTCGGCAACCTCGACCAGGAACTGACGATCGACGAACTGGCCCGCCGCGCCCTGATGAGCCCGCGCACCTTCGCCCGCCGCTTCAAGGCCGACCTCGGCGCGACCCCGGGGGCCTGGCTCAACCGGCAGCGGCTGCTGCACGCGCAGCGCCTGCTGGAGGAGACCGGGCTGTCGCTGGACGCGATCGCCGCCGAGAGCGGCTTCGGCACCGCCGCGGTGATGCGCCACCACTTCGGCAAGTCGCTCAACACCACGCCCGCGGCCTACCGCCGCGCCTTCTCGGTGCGCGCGCTGGCCTGAGCGGGCGCCGCGATCCGCTCGCCGAGCGCACGCCGTCGGCGAGCGCCGCTGCCGCTCAGCCCGCTCGAGCCGCTCAGCCCACTCAGGGCAGCTGGTCCGCCGGCGCGCCCGGGGCCGCGATGAAGACGCTGCCCGCTCCGCCGATGACGAGCTCGCCCTCGTCCGGCGTGATGAAGACCGACTCGCCCCTGACCAGGGTGAACGATCCGCCGTCGCCGGCGATGGTCGCCGAGCCCGCGGTGCAGATCGCGATCGCGGCGCCCTGGGGGCGGAAGCGCACCGAGTTCGAGGTCTCCGCGCCGAGCTCGACGCGGGCGAGCACGAAGTCCGGCACCGCCGGGGTGAACACCGACAGGCCGGGCTCGGGTTCCGAGGGCACCAGGTAGGGCACGGGCAGCGAGTCGAAGTCGAGCACCTCGAGCAGCTCCGGCACGTCGACGTGCTTGGGCGTGAGGCCGCCGCGGAGCACGTTGTCCGAGGCCGACATCAGCTCGACGCCGAGACCGGCGAGGTAGGCGTGGATGTTGCCGGCCGGCAGGTACAGCGCCTCGCCGCGGCGCAGCGAGACCCGGTTCAGCAGCAGCGAGATCACGATCCCGGGGTCGCCCGGGTACTCCTCGTTCAGTCGCACCACGGTCTCCAGCGACGGCGTGTAGGGGTCGGTCATGTGGGCGTGGGCCGGGTGCAGCGCCTTCTCGGCGGTGCGCACCAGGTGCCCGACCAGGGCCTCGACCTCCTCGCCGCCGGCCAGCAGCCAGGCGACGACCGAGCGCAGGATGTCGGCGTCGCTCTCGCCGATGGTCTCCGAGTCCTCCAGCAGGTGCACGATCGGGCCGTAGAGCTCCCACCGGGGCGCGGTCGAGGCTCCGTCGATCAGCACGAGGAGGTCGACGATCTCGCGCACCTCGTCCAGCGGGCGGAACCCGCAGAGCGCCTCGAAGCGCTCGCTCAGGGCGACGACGAGCTCGGGCTTGTGCAGGGGGTCCTTGTAGTTGCGCACCGGGGAGTCCAGCGGCACTCCCTCCGCGTTCTCCTTCGCGAAGCCCTCCCGGGCCCGCTCGAGCGTCGGGTGGGCCTGCAGCGACAGCGGAGCCGCGGCGGCGAGGATCTTCAGCAGGTAGGGCAGGGTGCCGCGGCGGCCGACGATCCGCGTCGGGTCGCCGGCGATCCACTCGGCGAGGTCGCGGGCGCCGCCGGTCTCGTCCGGGTGCACGATCCGCGAGGGGCTGCCGGGGTGGGCGCCCAGCCAGAGCTCGGCCTGGGGCGCACCCGTGGAGGGCGTGCCGAGCAGCTCGGGGATGGCCGTCTCGGATCCCCAGGCGTAGTCACGGGGGGTGTTGGTGATCTGAACGAACATGATTCCTGTCTCATCCTCACAGCCGATCGCGGCCTCGGTTATCCGCGACCTACAAGTCACCGGTCTGACGTGATCGGCCCGTTTGGACAAAACTACCAAGCGCCCGGGCGGCTCGGAGCACGCCGCATTAAGCTCGCTCCGCCGATCACCGACCGACCGGCACGAACCCCACGCAACGGAGCAGCCATGACCTTCGAGCCCCTCGCCAGCGACTTCTACGGGTACGAGGACCTCCTCGCCGACCAGGAGAAGGAGGCGCTCGCGCGCCTGCGCAGCTACCTCGAGACCGAGGTGAAGCCGGTCGTCAACGAGCACTGGGAGAACGCCACCCTGCCCGAGGGCATCATGAAGGGCCTCGCGGCGACGGATGCGTTCCGCTTCGCCTGGGACGAGACACGCCCGTTCGAGAACTCGGCCGTGTTCCGCGGTTTCGTCGCCCTCGAGCTCGCCCGGGTCGACGCCTCGGTCGCGACGCTGGTCGGCGTGCAGAACGGTCTGGCCATGGGCTCGATCAGCGTGACCGGCTCGCCCGAGCAGCGCGCCGAGTGGCTGCCGAAGATGGCCTCGGGCGAGGTCGTCGGCGCCTTCGGTCTCACCGAGCCGCAGTCCGGCTCCGACTCGGCCCAGGGGCTCCGCACGATCGCGACGCGCGACGGCGACGACTGGGTGCTGAACGGCTCCAAGCGCTGGATCGGCAACGCGACCTTCAGCGACATCACCGTCATCTGGGCGAAGGATGCGGCCGACGGCCAGGTCAAGGGCTTCATCGTGCCGACCTCGACCCCCGGGTACACCGCGACCAAGATCCTCGGCAAGCAGAGCCTGCGCATCGTGCAGAACGCCGACATCACGCTGGAGGACGTGCGCATCCCGGACAGCCTGCGCCTGCAGAACGCCAACTCCTTCCGCGACACCGCGAAGGTGCTGCGCCTGACCCGCGCCGAGGTCGCCTGGGCCGCGGTCGGCAACTCGGTCGGCGCCTACGAGGCGGCGCTGCGCTACACGAAGGAGCGCGTGCAGTTCGGCAAGCCCATCGCCAGCCACCAGCTGGTGCAGGATCTGCTGGTCAAGAGCATCGGCAACATCACCGCGAGCCTCGGCATGGTCGTCCGCGTCTCCCAGATGCTCGACGACGGCGTGCAGCGCGACGAGCACTCCGCTCTCGCGAAGGCCTACACGACGGCCCGGATGCGCGAGACCGTCGCCTGGTGCCGCGAGGCGCTCGGCGGCAACGGCATCGTGCTCGACTACGACGTGGCCCGGCACTTCGCCGACGCCGAGGCGCTCTACTCCTACGAGGGCACCCGGGAGATGAACACGCTGATCGTGGGCCGCGCGCTCACCGGCTTCGCCGCGTTCGTCTGACGCGCCGTCCGGGCCGCATCCGTCCCCGTCCCGCCCGCGTGATCACGCGGGCGGGTGAGTAGGCTTCTCCCCATGCGCTATCCGACCGACGCCGCGACCCGGTGGCTGTCCGTCTTCACGATCTTCTGCCTGTTCTCCGGCGGGTTCTGGCCGGCCGTCCTCGGCCCGTGGGGTTCGCTGGCTCTGCTGGCCGCCCTGGTCGCGGCCGTGGCGGTCGTGATGACCCGGCGGAGGCTCTGGTCGCGCCTGCCGCTCCGACGGTTCCCGCGCACCTTCGTGCTGCTGGCCGTCGTGCTCGTGCTCTCGATCAGCTGGTCGCCCTGGCCCGCCCAGACCGCCGTCGCCCTCGTGCTGCTCGCGGCCGTCACCCTGCTCGGGCTGTACCTCACGACGGCGCTCAGCTGGCCCGGGGTGGTGACGGCGCTCGGGATCGCGCTCACGCGCATCCTCGCCCTCTCGCTGATCGTCGAGTTCGTGGCCGCCGTGTTCGTGCGGCAGCCGATCATCACCTACAGCGCGATGCGGAGCGAGGCGGCGCTGTTCCACGGGGGCCCGATCCAGGGCCTGGTGGGCGACGCCGAGCTGCTCGCCTTCCTCGCCGTGCTCACCGCGATCGTCGTCGGCGTGCAGCTCACGCAGGGGCTCGCCCGCACCCGGCCGGCGGTCGCCTGGCTCGTCGTCGCCGTGATCGTGCTGGCGCTGACCCGGTCGCTGCCCGCCCTGATCGCCCTCGCGGCCGCGGCCCTCCTGGCCGGGGCGCTCCTGCTGGCACGCCGCCTCGGCCCCGGCCGGCGGATGTGGGTGCTCCTCGGGATCGCCGTCCTGATCCTCGCCGTGGTCGTCACGCTCCAGGCGACCCGCAGCATCCCGCTCTCCTCGCTCTGGCCGGCCCTCGCCTCCGAATCCGGGGCGGTCGCCGTGGTGCTGCTCGTGCTGCTCCTGGTGGGCACCGGCTACCGCACCTGGTGGCTCGCGGTCGATCCGCCGCTGGACCGGACGGGCACCCGGCTCCCCCAGGTCGCCGTCACACTCGCACCGGCCCTGCTGCTCGGCGCCCTGGTGGCCGAGAGCGCCGTCGGCGGTCAGCTCCTCGGCCCGCTCGGCTGGGTTCTGGTCGTCGTGATCGGGGTCAAGACGAAGCTCGAACTGACCGACGTCGACCTGCCCCTCACGACCCCGGCCGCCCGCGAGCAGGCCGTCGCCCCGTGACCCTGTGACCCTGTGACCATCGACATCCTGATGCCGTTCTACGGACGGTTCGACCACTTCCGCGAGGCCGTCGAGAGCGTCCTCGCCCAGTCCGATCCCGACTGGCGGCTGGTGATCGTGGACGACCGGTACCCCGACCCGGCCCCGGGCGCGTGGGCGCAGGCCCTCGACGACCCGCGGGTGCAGTATCGCCGCAACGCCGAGAACCTCGGCGTGGGCGGCAACTTCCGCGAGTGCGTGCGGCTGATCGAGAACGAGCGCGCGGTGCTGATGGGGTCGGACGACCGGATGCACCCGGGGTACGTCGCCCGCGTGCGCGCTCTGGTCGCCGCCGAGCCCGACGCCTCGATCGTTCAGCCCGGCGTCGAGGTGATCGACGCCGACGGAGCCGTGCACCACCCGCTCGCCGACCGGGTCAAGGGGCTGCTCCGTCTCGGCGGGCACGGCATCCGCACCGCTTCAGGCGAGCGCCTGGCGACGAGCCTGCTGCGGGGCAACTGGGCGTACTTCCCGTCGGTGCTCTGGCGGGCGGCGGACCTGCGGCGGTTCGGCTTCCGCGAGGGCTTCGAGGTGGTGCAGGATCTGGCGCTGATGATGGACATCGTCTTCGACGGCGGCTCGCTGCTGCTCGACGACGAGGTCGTCTTCTCCTACCGCCGCCACGCGACGAGCGTCTCGGCGGTCACCGGCCCCGACGGCGCGAAGTTCGCCGAGGAGCGCACGCTGTTCGACGAGGTCGCGGCGCGAGCGGATGCACGGGGCTGGCCCCGCGCCGCCCGCGCGGCCCGGTTGCATCTCACCTCGAGGCTGAACGCCGTCACCGAGCTCCCGGCCGCGCTCCGCGCCGGGGATCCGGCCGGGCGCCGGGCGCTGCTGCGACACGCGCTGCGCTGAGCGCGGAGACGGCCGGACCCGACGAGCCGTCGCGGGCTAGCCCTTCGCCGCGCGGGCGCGACGCACGGCCTCGGCGATCATCCTGACGAACATCATTCGGGCGCGGAGGATCGTGCCGAGGCCCCGGATGCCGAGGGGGGTCTGGTTCGCGTCGTGCAGGCGGCGCTCGACCACCACGCGATCCAGGTGACGGATGCTGCGCCGCACGTTCCCGGTGATCGCGATCCAGATGTCGTGCGACTCGACGACGAACCCCGGCACGGGCAGCAGCCCGTCGGCGATCACCTCGCGCCGGAACCCCATGGCACAGCCGAAGTAGGGCCGGTAGCCGATCAGGACGGCGAAGAGGTTCGCGAGGTGCCGCCGCGATCCGGCCGCGCGGAGCGGCGGGTACCACAGACGCGCCCCGTCGCGACCGAGGATGGAGTGGTTGCCCGCGACGACGAGCGACGACCGCAGGCCCTCGATCATCGCCTCGTGGCGCCCCGGGGTCCAGACGTCGTCCTGGTCCGAGAGGAAGACGTAGCGGCCTCGGGCCCGGCGGATGGCCGTCTCGAAGGCGCGCACGTAGCCGAGGTTGCGATCGGTGCTGGTCAGGAGGACCCGCGACTCCCCCAGCCGGGCGACGGTCTGGATGATCGTGGCCACGGTGTCGTCGGGCGACCGGTCGTCGACGATGACGAGTTCGTCGTCGGGCCCGAGCTGCGCGACGATCGACTCGATCTGCTCGGCGACGTAGGCCGCACCGCGGTAGGTGGCCATGCAGACGCTGGCGCGGATCTCGCCGCTCACCGCGCCTCCCCCGGCTCCGTGGCGGCCGGCGCACCCGCGTCGGTGTCGGCCCGGTCGCGGCGGAGGGCGGCGAGGTGGATGACGAGCCCGGCGACCGGCCCGATCAGGAGGCTCAGCACGGCCCGCAGTTCGAGGTCGAGGGGCAGCAGGAGGATGACGATCGCGAGCACGGTGGAGGCGATCCAGCCCGCGGAGTAGGCGCGGTGGCGGTCGACCGCGAGGCAGACGGCACCGGTGAGCGTGACGATCGCGAGCATCCCGGCCGCCAGCACGAGGCCCGCGATCGTCCAGGGCCCGACGACGTAGGTCGGGCCGTAGACCAGGGTCAACAGGAACGGGCCGAGCAGCGCCCCCAGCACCGCCCCGACCGCAGCGATCAGCACGATCAGCCGGGCCACCGGCACCAGCGCGCGCACCCCGGCCTGCCGGTTGGCGACGAAGTGGGCGATCGCGACGCCCTGGTAGGCGTTGAGCGGGATGAGCAGCGGCGCACGTGTGAAGGTCACGGCGACCAGCAGCGGGGCGGCCGCGGCGTAGGCCTCGGTGCTCGAGGTCAGGCTGAGGATGACGGGGAAGCCGACGACCAGCACCGCGCTCGCGCCCGACGCCAGGCAGGCGTGCCCGATGCGGGAGAGGAAGACTCTGAGCCCTACGTCGGCGCGCGCCCCGGCGGCCTGCCGGAGCACGGGCGAGAAGGCGAGGCCGATCAACCAGGTCACCGAGGCGACGCTCGCGGCGACGGCGAAGCCCGCGACCGAGGCGGCGACCAGCGCCGCGACCACGATCAGGCCGATCCGGAGCAGCGAGTCGCCGATCACCAGGCGGGCGTAGGTCGACCACTGCAGCCGGCCGCCGAGGATGCCGACGATGGTCGCGTGCCCGGAGAACAGGGCGATCGAGCAGCTGAGCGGGAGGGCGAGGAACGCGAACGAGTCACCCAGGAGGATCGGCGCCCAGACCAGGCTCGATGCCCAGAGCAGCACGCCGACACCGAGACCGACAGCGAGGCCGACCACGAGCATCCGGGGTTCGCGGCGCGAGTCGGCGGGCCCGGGGAGGCGGTCGCTCGCGTGCACCGCACGGGTGCTCTCAGCCGAGAGTCCGCCGAGAATCCCGAACCAGGCGAACAGGAACGACCAGAACGCCATGAACGTGCTCGTGTCCGGGATGGAGAGCATCTTCGGCACGATGATCACGACCGCGAAGCCCGCGAGAGCGGAGATCAAGGACGCCGCGCCGACGCCCACGAAGGACCGCCGACCGATGGTGGGCGGTGCCGCGTCGGTCATAGAGTGCAAGCATAGTAGTCGCCCCCGTGGATGGTCCGGGGGCCAGAAAGGCTCCCGTGAACCCGAACGAGAACCCCGACGACGAGCAGTCTCCCCGGCACGAGCCCCGGCACGCGGCCGAGCCGGAACAGACGATCACGATCGAACCCGAACCCGAACCCGAACCCGAACCGGCATCCGAGGCCGCCCCGGCCCCGGCCGAGCGCCCCCTGCGCGACCGGGTCGCCGCGATCGTGACCTCGTTCCACCCCGGCGACGCCCTGCTCCCCCTCGTCCACTCCCTGGTCGACCAGGCCGGCTACGTCGTCGTGGTCGACGACGGGAGCGGCCCCTCGGCGGATGCCGTGCTCGACGCGGTCGCGCACGCCGGGGCCGAGGTCATCCGGCACGAGCGCAACAGCGGCATCGCCGCGGCCCTCGACACCGGTCTCGCGGTCGCCTGGGTCGGCCCCGACGAGGCGCCGGACTGGTTCGCGACCTTCGACCAGGACTCCTCGATCGACGAGCACTTCCTCCAGACCCTGGTCGACACCGCGCGGGCCGCCGAGGCCGCCGGGGTGCCGGTCGGCCTCGTCGCGCCGGCGCAGGTCGAGGGTCTCCCCTCCGTCGCGAGCGGCTCCGTCCGCGGCTTCCCGGTCACCCGCACGCCGATCCAGTCGGGGCTGCTGATCCCGGTCACGACCGTCCGCGACGTCGGCGACTTCACCCGCGAGCTGGTGATCGACGGCGTCGACACCGACTACGGGATGCGGGTGGCCCGCCTGGGTCGCCAGACCGTGCTCTCGGCCGGGGCCACGCTCGGCCACCGGCTCGGCAGCCGACTCACGCCGACGATCGCCGGCCGCCCGGTCTCGATCGGCGGCGAGAGGCTCGAGCTCGTCGTCGGGGCGCCGTTCCGCTACTACTACCTGCTCCGCAACCGCATCCTGCTGAACCGGATGCACGGCCCGCGCAACCGGCGCTGGATGCTGGGCGCCACGCTCGCCGACCTCCGGCACTGCCTGATCGTGCTCGCCTTCGCACCGCAGCGCCTCCGCCGCCTCACGGCGATGGCGGTCGGGGTGCGCGACGGCTGGCGCGGCCGCGGCGGCCGCATCCCGGAGCGCCTGGAACGTCGCCTGGGCTGACCCGGGAACCGATTGCGGGGCCGCCCGCTCAGCCCGTGGGCTCGAGCACCTCGCAGGGCACCTCGGCGAACCAGCCCGACGGCTGGATCGGGATCGCGAGCTCGTCGGGCGGATCGGCGACCGCGCACTGCCCCTCGAGCTCCTGCACGGTGACGGGCCAGCTGGGTCCGCCCTGCCGCTGCGTCGTCGTCACGGTCGTGATCTGGAACGCGGCCAGCAGCACGCCGGCCACCAGCACGACGATCGGCACCACCCGCATCCCGCGACGACGGAGCACCGCCAGGAGGATCAGCACGATCCCGGCGACGAACATGCCCGGTGCGACGCCGTAGCGGAGCACCCCGTACCCGCCCCAGGCCTCGTCGGAGTAGCCGCCGTAGAAGAACTGCGGATTCGGGTTGAGCGTGAAGCCGGCGGTCCAGACGACGACCGCGCTCCAGGCCAGCATCACGGCGGCGACCCGTTCGGGGCGCCGACCCCACCAGAGCGCGAGGGCGAGCAGGGCCAGCGCGCCGAGCGCGACCGGCACGGCGACGATCGATCCCAGGTGCACGACCAGGGTCGCGGCGCGACCCGGCCCGGCCCACGGGGTGATGACCGCGTTCACCACGAAGCCGAGGAAGGTCGACCAGGCGTCCGGCCACGCGCCGTCGCGACCGGTCCGCGGGCTCAGCACGGTCGTCAGCAGCTGCGCGGCGATGCCGAGCGCGAGGCCGGCACGCACCGGCAACCCGAGCCGGTCGCGCCAGCGGTAGAGCACGAACGGGAGCACCACCGCGGCCTGGATCTCGGTGAGCCCGACCACGAGCGCCGCGACCCCCAGCAGCACGGCCCCCGCGCGCGACCGGGGCCTCACCAGCAGGAGCCAGGGCGCGAGCCAGAGCAGGATGCCGTGCACGTTGGCCGCGTTGCCCAGCACCTCGAAAGTCACCGTCGGCAGGGCGACCGCCACGAAGCCCAGCGCGATGCGGGCCGGCAGCCACCCGATCACGTCCCGCGAGCAGACGTAGACCAGGGCGCCGACTCCCCCGGCGACCAGGCAGGCGAGCGCCGTGATCCCGATCGCGTAGCGCTCGATCGGCAGCACGCTCACGGCGAGGTCGGCGAGGATCCGCGGCACCAGGTGCAGGTACCCGTCGTAGGGCGTGAACCACTGTGCGAAGGGGCCGCCGTCGAGCCGCTCCCGCAGGAAGATCGCGCCGTCCTCGGCCCAGACCACGTTGCCGTCGCGCCACGGGATGCGGAGGAAACCCAGCACGGCCGCCACGAGACCGAGCACGACGGCCGTCGGCCCCTCGTGCCGGCGGATGAAGGCGGCGATCCGGGCCATCAGGACGCCTGGGCCGGAAAGGGGCCCAGGCCGATCGCCGGATCCCTGGCCGGGCCGCCCGCCGGGCGCGCCCGGATCCCGCACCTGCGTGCTCGACCCTGTCTCGTCCGGCGTCACCTGGCTCCCTCTGCTGACACGATAGAGCACCCTCCCCGGCGGGTGCGTGCGCCGAGCCGCGCGGGCACTCGGCGGGCGGGTGCGTCCGCCGGGCCGCGCGAGGCCCCGTGGCTATGATGGGGGGCATGCCGGCCGCCCTCGAACGCACGCTCATCGTGATGCCCGCGTTCAACGAGGAGGAGGCCGTCGGCGCCGTCGTGCGCGAGGTCTTCGAGACGCTCCCCGGCGTGCACTGCCTGGTCGTCGACGACGGTTCCGAGGACGACACCGCGCGCCGCGCCGAGGCCGCCGGCGCGACGGTGCTCCGCCTGCCGATCAACCTCGGGGTCGGCGGCGCCATGCGCGCGGGCTTCAAGTACGCGCTCGCCAAGGGCTTCGACAACGTCGTGCAGGTCGACTCGGACGGGCAGCACGACCCGGCCGGCGTCACCGAGCTGCTGGCCGGTCTCGACCGCTACGACCTCGTGCTCGGCGCCCGGTTCGCGGGCGTGGGCGAGTACGCGGTCCGCGGGCCCCGTCGCTGGGCGATGCGCGCGCTCTCGGGCATCCTGAGCCGGCTGACCGGCACCATGCTCACCGACACCACCTCGGGCTTCCGCGCGAGCGGGCCGCGGGCCGTCGCGCTGTTCGCCCAGCACTACCCCTCCGAATACCTCGGCGACACGGTCGAGTCGCTCGTGATCGCCTCGAGGTCGAAGCTCTCCGTCGCGCAGGTGCCGGTCGCGATGCGACCGCGTGCCGGTGGAGTGCCCTCGCACAACCCGTACAAGGCGGCCGTCTACCTGGGGCGGGCGGGCATGGCCCTGTTCGTCGCCCTCATCCGCCCGCCCGTCCTCGTTCCGAAGCCGGTCGCCGCGGGATGAGTCTCGCCGTCTACATCCTCGGCATCGTCGCCGCCCTCTTCACGCTCGGGGTGGTGATCGAGTCGCTGCGCCGTCGCCACCTCCGCGAGCGGCACGCGATCTGGTGGCTGGGGGCCGGGCTGATCGCCCTGGTGATCGGCATCTTCCCGAACCTGCTCGGGATCGTCGCGGGCTGGCTGGGCGTCACCGTTCCGATCAACCTCGTCTTCTTCCTCAGCATCGCGGTGCTGTTCCTCGTCTCCATCCAGCACTCGGGCGAGCTCACCGAACTCGAGAGCGAGACCCGCACCCTCGCCGAGGCCGTCGCCCTGCAGGAGCTCCGCATCAAGGAGCTCGAACGCTCGCTCGCCGAGGCGCTCGGCCCCAAAAGGAACCCATGACCCTCGCACCACCCGGTTCCCCGGCCCGCACGACGACGGCGCCCGCCCGCCCCCGGTCGGTTCTGATCCTCTTCGTGCTGCCCTGGCTGCTGCTGTCGCTGCTCAGCGCGCTCTGGGCCCTCGCCACCCCGATCGGCGGCTCGCCCGACGAGCCGGCGCACGTGGTCAAGGCCGGTTCCGTGGTGCGCGGCGAGTTCGTGCCGTCGTCGATGATCCCGGAGGGCGGCGTGCTGCGCGTGCCAGCCGCGCTCGCCTTCGAGTACCAGCAGAGCTGCTTCGCCTTCCAGGGGGACACGGCGGCGACCTGCGCCCCCGCGTTCACCGGGGATCCCGGAGCCCTCGTCGAGTCGTACTCCTCGGCCAGCCTCTACGACCCGGTGTACTACCTGCTCGTGGGCTGGCCCTCGCTCCTCTCCCCCGACGATGCGGGCATCTATGGGATGCGGATCGTGAGCGCCGTGCTCTGCTCCTTCTTCGTGGCCGCCTGCTTCTGGATGATCGGGGCCTGGCCGCGCCGCCGGCTGCCGGCCCTCGGGGTGCTGATCGGTCTCACCCCGATCGCCGTCTACCTCCTGGGCACGGTCAACCCCAACGCGCTCGAGTTCACCGGAGGGCTCGCGATCGTCACGGGGATGCTCGGCATCGTCCTGCACCCGGAGGAGCGCCTGCTGCGCTCCCGCCTCGCGCTCGTCGTCGTGGCCTCGGCGCTCGTCGCGAACACGCGCGGCATCTCGCCGCTCTGGGTCGCCCTGCTCCTGCTGACGCCGCTCGTGCTGCTGCGCGGCCGCGCGATCCTCGCGCTCCTGCGCCGCCCGGTCGTGATCGTCTCGATCGTGCTGATCGCCGCGGCCGCCGCCTTCAGCGCCTGGTGGACCGTCTCGACCAACACCCTCGGCACCGGCCCGAGCACCGGCCCCGACGTCGTCTCGA
Source organism: Herbiconiux sp. 320_LB (assembly GCF_059691755.1). Taxonomy (NCBI): domain Bacteria; kingdom Bacillati; phylum Actinomycetota; class Actinomycetes; order Micrococcales; family Microbacteriaceae; genus Herbiconiux; species Herbiconiux sp. 320_LB. The sequence goes on from NZ_JCAWAD010000003.1 coordinate 593,724, forward strand.
CGGCCCCGGGCGTCGGCCTCACCCCGGTTCAGGGCTTCTTCGGACTGATCGGGATGTTCTACCCGCAGCTGCGCCAGATGGTCGGCATCCTCGGCTGGCTCGACACCCCGCTGAGCCCGCCGGTCTACTACATCTCCTACCTGCTGTTCGCCCTGCTCGTGGTCGGCACCGCACTCTGGGTGCGCGGGCGCGCCCTGGTGTACGTGGTCGTCCTGGCGCTGCTGTTCTTCTTCCTCCCCCCGCTCATCCAGGCCGCGTACGTCACGCGCGGCGGCTACATCTGGCAGGGGCGGTACACGCTGGTGCTGCTGATGGCGCTGCTGATCTCGATGGCGGCCTGCATCGCCTCCTCCGAGCGGTTCCGGCGTCGGGAGGAGGCCGCTGGCGGAAGCCGGGTGCTCGCCCGGGTGCTGCGCATCCTGCCCTGGGCCGTCGGCGCCCTGTGGACCATCGGGGTCGTCTGGTCGTTCGCGACCACCCTCCGCCGGTTCTCGGTCGGCTACAGCGTCGACTGGGCCCTGATGGTCGAGCCGCAGGCCTGGGCGCCCCCCGTGGGCGTCGTGCCGCTCGTCGTCCTGTTCGCCCTCACGGCGGCCGCCTTCGCGGTCTCCGTCGTCCTCGCCGGGCGCGACCGCGCACCGGCACTCTCCGATGAAAGGTCATGACCATGGTTGATGCCCAGACGACCGAGGCGTACGACGCCCTCGTCCTCCAGCTGAGCGACGAGGACGGCGTGGCCGTCACGCCCGACGGCCTGCTCGTGCACGGCAAGCTGTTCGCGTTCCTGGACGGCGACGCTCTCGTCGTCGAGCTGCCCGAGGCGCGCGCCACCGACCTGCGCGAGCGGGGTCAGGCCTTCGGCTTCACCGGCGGCGGCCACGAGCTCCGCGACTGGGTGACCATCCGCGACCTCGAGCTCTGGCCCGAACTCGCCCGCGAGGCGCACGAGTTCGTCGGCGAGCCCCCCGTGGGCGGCCAGTCCTAGCACGGGCGCACGCCGGTACGACGAAGGCCCAGGACGTCACCGTCCTGGGCCTTCTGCGTGAGCGGCCACCGGGAAGCCGGTGACGGGTCGGGTTCTCCGCGGATCAGGCCTGCTGGGCCGCGATCCACTCCTGCAGACCGGCGACGCCGCGGTCGACGTCCCACTCCGGGGTCCACTCGAAGGTGGCCAGCGTGTCCTCGATCGAGCACTCGGCGTGGCGCACGTCGCCGTCGCGGTACTTGCCGGTGATGTGCGGCTCGGGGGCGCCGTGGAAGCGGGCGATCGACTCGGCGAGCTGCAGGATGGTCGTGCCGACTCCCGAGCCGATGTCGCGCACGAGCACGCCCGGCTCGGCCGGCTTCGCGAGCGCCGCCACGAAGGCGTCGGCCACGTCGTCGATGTAGACGAAGTCGCGAGTGATCCGGCCGTCCTCGTAGATCGGGACGCTCTGCCCCTTCATCGCCAGCTGCGAGAAGAGCGAGACGATGCCGGTGTAGGGGTTCGACAGCGACTGGCCGGGGCCGTAGACGTTCTGCAGGCGGAGGGCCGTGAGCGAGGTGTCGCGCGCGTTGACCCAGGCGGCCAGCACGTGCTCCTGCGCGAGCTTGGTGGCGCCGTAGACGCTGGTCGGCGCCGGCACGGTGCGGGAGGCGATCGAGGGCAGCGGGGTCGCGTCCGGGAAGTCCCACTGACCGGCCTCGAACTGCGCGTGCGAGCGCTGGCCGGGGTAGAATACCTCGCCGTCGCCCTTCTGCCACGCACCCTCGCCGTAGACCGCGCGGCTGGAGGAGAGGAAGAAGCGCTCGGGCACGATGCCGTGGCGACCCAGCGCATCCGTCATCTGGGTCGTGCCGACCACGTTGACGTGGGAGTGGCGGGTCGCCTCGTCGAGCGACTGCGCGGTGCCGGTCTCGGCGGCCAGGTGGAACACGATGGTGGGCTGGATGTCGGCGAGCACCGCATCCCAGACGGCCGGGTCGGTCACGTCGCCGACCACGAGCTCGGCGGCCTCGTGCAGGTCGGCGGGGCGCTCCTGCACGGGGTGCACCTGCGGGTGCAGCGAGTCGATCACGACCCACCGCCCGACCTGGCCGGCCAGGCGCTGGGAGAGGGCGCATCCGATGAAGCCGGCCCCTCCGGTGACGACGACGCGGTACTGGGAGAGATCAGGCATGTGATGCGCTTCTTTCGTGTTTCGTGATCGGGGCCGGGTCGCGGCCAAGCCACCACTGTAGTACGGGCGCCCCGCTACTTCGTGACGGTGTAGCAGCCCAGCAGGCTGTTGTCGCCGATGTACTGGTTGATGGCGTAGGCGCAGATCTGGTGGGTGCCGGGTGAGGCGGGGAACTGCACGCCGAAGCCGTGGTTCGTGCCCCAGGCCGCCGGGAACACGCCGCCCAGGTCGGTGCGACCCGCGTTGGCGGTTGTCGCTCCGGCGAAGGCGCCGTCCAGGTAGACGTGCACGTCGATCGAGGCGCCGGTGTCGGGGTCGGCCGCGTAGCCGTAGACGCCGAGGTTGTTGCCGAAGGGGCCGATGTACTCGACCTTGCCCTGCGGGTTGCCGCTGACCGTCGTGTCCATGCAGGCGAAGGCGTTGTTCGAGCCGTAGCCCGTGTTCAGCCCCCAGGCGCAGATGGTGTGGGTACCGGGGAAGATCTGGGTCGTCACGCCGAAGCCGTGGTTGACCCCCCAGGCGGCGGGGATGCTCTTGTCCTTCAGGTCTGCTCGGCCGGCGTTCGCGGTGCCGCTCGCGCCGTACTTGCCGTCGACGTTGATCTGCACGCCGATCGGGTCGGCCGTGTCCTTGTCGTAGCTCCAGCCGTAGACCGAGATCTGACCGAAGCTCTGCACCATGTTCTCGATGGCCCCGGTCGGCGAGCCGCCGATCTCCACCACGTTGCAGCTGAGCTCGCGGTTCTGGCCCGAGGCGACGTTGATGCCCCAGAGGCAGATCGTGTGCTTGCCCGCCGGGACGGTGAGCTTGTTCATGAACCCGTGGTTCGACCCGTAGGCGTCGAGGATGCCCAGGCCCGTGCGCTTGTTGTCGGCCTTCATGGTCGTCAGGTAGTTGCCGTCGAGGTTGAACTGGATGTCGATCGGGTCGACCGTGTCCGGATCGAGCGCGTAGCCGTAGGCCGTGATCGTGCCGGGCGACTCCTGGTTCAGCACCTCGACCTGGCCCATCGGCGCGCCGCCCTGGGTCACGTCGATGCACTGCACCTCTTTGTTCTGCCCGCCGCCGGTGTTGATGCCCCAGAGGCAGATGCGGTGCGGGCCGGGAGAGGTCTTCACGATCAGGTTGAAGCCGTGCTTGTCGCCGAAGCCGGGGTAGCGGGCGGCGATGTCCGGGCGCGAGCCGTTCGCCAGCACCTGGCCGCCGTAGCGGCCGTCGACGTTCACCTGCATCGTGATCGGCGAGGCGGTGTCGAGGTCGAGCCCCCAGCCGAAGACGGCGAAGCCGCCCGGCTGCTGCACGATCGTGTCGATCGAACCGGTGGGGTCCCCACCGACCGTCACGGTCCAGCAGCCGAACTCGATGTTGCGGCCCGAGCCGACGTTGATGCCCCAGACGCAGATCCGTTGCACGCCGGCGGGCACCGGCACGTTCAGCGCGAAGCCGTGGTTGTTGCCGAGGCCGTAGCGCTGGCCCACATCGGTGCGCACCGCGTCGGCGGTCGCGGTGGTGAGGTAGTTGCCGTTGAGGTTCACCTGCACCTGGATGGGGTTCGAGGTGTCCGAATCCAGGGCCCAGCCCCAGATCCCGACGCCGCCGGGGACCGCCTGCAGCACGTCGACGCTGCCGATCGGGGACTGCTCGACCGGTGAGCCGAACCAGTCCCAGAACATCCGCCAGAAGTTGCGGTTGCCGTAGGCCGAGCAGCCGTCGCCGGTGCCGTAGAGGTTCGCGAGCGCGGCGGCGTTGGGCTGGTAGGGCGTGTAGTTGTACAGGTTCGCGGTGGCCTGGTTCTTGATGTTCAGCGTCGTGCCGCCGCAGTCGGCGTTCGGGTGGTACTGCACGTAGGTGCTGCCGACCCGGTAGCGCCACTCGCCGGGGTTCACCGTGTACTCACGGAACTGCCAGGCCGAACGGTAGACCTGGTTGAAGAAGCCGAAGTAGAGGGAGTTGCAGGCCGCCGTGTCCGGGCAGCCCCAGCCCATCGTGCGCTCGTAGCCGTAGGCGCTCGGGTTCGTCAGGAGCGACTGCTCCTTCTGCATCAGCACGAGCAGCACCTTGGGGCTGATGCCGCAGGCGACCGCGACCTTCGCGATGATGCGCGCGGCGCTCTCCGAGGCGGCGCCGGTGTACTGGGTGCAGTGGCCGGCCCCCTGAGCGCCCTTGGTCGGGGTGCTCTCGCGGTAGTCCTTGAGGCAGGGCACGCCGTCGCGCGGCGTGCAGTTCTGACTCTGGATGAAGTTCTGGATGCCCTGCTCGTTCATCGACCCCGAGTCGAAGAACTGGGTGTCGCTGATGATGTTCGAGGGATCGAAGGTGCCACCGGGAGCCGCGACCGCCGCCGGGGCGGGGGCCGCACTGACGCTGTAGACCAGTCCGCTCGCCGCGACCACCATGGCGATCGCGAGCGCGATGGTCCTGAACATCCGATGTGCAGCCATGTCGCTCCGTGTTTCCCCATAAATCGATCGGTCGACCTCAATATAGGGTTCGGACGCCATACTCTGCCCTCGACAGGCGGGTGTCGAGACGGATTCGATACCCTTGACGGATGCGCGCCCTGCTCGTCAACCACAGCAAGTCCGAATCCGTGCTGGGGGGCGCGGAACGTTCCCTCCTCACGCTCGGCGACGCCTGGACGACGGCAGAACCCGGTCTCGAGCTCGAGGTGGTCACGGCATCGGCCACGGGCCTGCTCGCCGACAGCATCCGCGAGCGCGGCTGGTCGGTCTTCGCGGTCGACTTCTGGCCCTGGGCCCTGCCCTCGCTCTACCGGGCGGGCGAGAACCGCGTGCTCAACGACACCCGCGACGCGAAGGCGGTCCTCGCCATCGCCGACCGCATCCGGGAGACCCGGCCCGACGTGGTCGTGACGAACTCGATCGTGAACCCCTGGGGAGCGGTCGCCGCCGCGATCACCGGAACCCCGCACGTGTGGATCGCCCGCGAGTTCGGCGACCTCGACCACGGCCTCTCGTTCAGCATCGGCGCCGAAGCCTCCTGGGAGGACGCGGGCTTCTTCTCGGACCTCGTGGTCGCGAACTCCGAGGCGGTGCGCGACCACGCCGCCCGGTTCCTGCCGGGGCGCGAGATCCTGGTGGCGTACCCCGAGGTGGCCCTGGATGCGCTCGGGCCGCCGGGGCGGGACGCGGGCGATGCGGCTGTCGCCGGCTCGGCCGGCGTTCCGGGCTCGGCCGACTCGTCGGTCGCGTCTGGCTCTTCCGCCGACCCGACCGCTCCGCTCTCGCTGGTCATGGTGGGCGTCGTCGGCCCCGCCAAGCGCCAGCACCTCGCGATCCGGGCCCTGGCGGGTCTGCGCGACCGCGGCATCGACGCCCGGCTGACCGTGGTCGGCCCGCACGATCATCCCGAGTACCTCCACGACCTCGAAACCGCCGCCCGCTCGCTCGGGGTGGCCGACCGGATCGCGTTCGAGGGCTACCGGGCCGACCCGGCCCCCTTCGTCGACGCGGCCGACGTGGCGCTGATGCTCTCCCGCAGCGAGGCCTTCGGACGCGTGACGCTTGAGTACCTCGCACAGGGCACCCCCGTGGTCGGCATCGGCGTCGGCGGCACCCGCGAGCTGATCGCGGACGGGCACTCGGGCTTCGTCGTCGACGAGCCCGCGGACGCGGACGCGCTCGAGGGGCCGGTCGACGCCCTGGTCGAGGCGATCGCCCGGTACGCCGGAGACCGCGACCTGCTCGCCGCGCACGCCGCCGCGGCGCCCGCCGACGCCGCCGCGATCGCGTCGCGCCATCCGCTCGGCCCGGTGATCGAGGCGATCGGCGAGGTGGCCCGCACGGCGCCGCGCACCCCCAAGCTCCCCCACCTCGCCGAGTACTGGCTGACCCTGCCGGAGGACGCCGAGCTGTGGCGCCGGGAGTGGACCGCCGAGCGCAACCCGAGCCTGGAGTCGACGCTGGCGCAGTTCGCCGCGAGCCGGCGGGCGGTGGCCGATCCGGCCGCGACCGCCGCCGCCGCCGAGACGACTGCCGCATCCGCCGTCGTGCCCCCGCTCACGATCGTGGTGCCCGTCTACGGCGACCTCGACTCGCTCGAGAACTGCCTGCAGAGCGTGCTCGACCACGGTGAACTCGACCGCAACCACCTGCTCGTGGTGAACGACCTGGGCCCCGAGGCCGACCTGCTCGAAGCGCGGGTGCTCGAGCTCATCGCGGATCGCCCGCACGCCCGGTACGAGCGCAACCCGCGGAACCTCGGTTTCGGCGCCACCTGCAACCGCGCCGTGTTCGAGCTCGACGACTCCGAGCGCGACGTGCTGCTGCTCAACAGCGACGCCCGGCTGACACCGGGCGCGGTCGGCGAGATGCAGGCCGTGCTGAACCTCGCCGAGAAGCACGGCGTCGTCTGCCCGCGCACCAACAACGGCACCACCGCCTCCTTCCCCTTCGTCTCCCGGCCGCACCGCGGCCCGGAGGACATCGAGCACTCGCTCCGCAAGTACGCGGCCCTGGTCGACGAGCTGCCGCGCTACACCGTCTCCCCCGTGGCGATCGGTTTCTGCTTCCTGGTCAAGCGCTCGGTCGTGCGCGACTACGGCCTGTTCGACGAGGTCTTCAACCCGGGCTACAGCGAGGAGAACGACTACTGCCTCCGGATCAACCGGTTCGGCTACTCGGCGCTCTTCGCCAACCACGCCTACGTCATCCACGAGGGCTCGCGCAGCTTCGAGGAGAGCTCGATCGACACCCAGCGGCTGATCGACCGCAACGCGGCGATCGTGCGCGAGCGGTACCCCTACTTCGAGAAGGCGATCGAGGACTACCTGCGGTTCGAGATGGATGCGGTGGACTGGTTCGCCGACTTCCTCGACGGCGCCGACCCGCACAAGCGCGTGCTGATCGACCTGCACCAGCTGACGCTGCGCTACGACGGCACCTCCCGCAACGCCCTGTCGTTCCTCGGGCTGCTCGCCGAACGCACCCGGCGCGGCGAGCTCGACGTCGAGTTCGTGCTCTCCTCCTCCAAGGAGGCCGTCGCCTTCTTCGACCTCGGCCAGTACGGCTTCCGCACGCTGTGGAACGAGTCGGTCGAGGAGCTGTTCGACCTCGGGCTCGCCCTCGTGCCGATCACCGACGAGAACCAGATCATCAAGCTCAACCGGCTCTGCGCCCGCTGGGTGAACACCCACCTCGACGTGATCGGGGCGCGCATCCTGACCATCCTCGAGAACGACATCGCCCGGCGCGAGGTGCTCAGGGACGCGTTCCGGTTCGCCGACCGCACGGTGGTGATCAGCGAGGCCACGGTGCACGACACGGTCGCGCTCTTCCCCGACCTCCCGGCCGATGCCCGGTCGCGGATGACGGTGGTGCACCAGGGCGCGCCGTCGGTTCCCGTGCTGCGGGCCGGCCGGGGCGCCTCGGCGGTCTCCGAGCGCTACGCCCGCGCGGTCTCCACCCCCGGGTACGTGCTGGTGGTCGGCAACGTCTTCGCCCACAAGCAGCTCCCGGCGGCCACCGCCGCGCTCCGCGGGCAGGGCCGCACGGTCGTTGTCTTCGGCAGCGACGACCTCGACGACGGCGGAGACGTCGTGCCGGTGCCGGGTGGCAGCCTCTCCGACCGTCAGGTCGCCGAGCTCTACGAGGGCGCCGGGCTCGTGGTCTTCCCCTCCTGCTACGAGGGCTTCGGGCTGCCGGTCGCCGAGGCGGCGCGCCACGGCAAGCGCGTGGTGCTGTTCGACACCGAGGTGGCCCACGAGGTGGTCACCGGTCTCGGGCTCGAGGAGTCGGCCGACTTCTTCGCGCGCTTCGACGAGCTGGCCGCCGTGGTCGAGGCCTCGGCGTCGAAGGCGGGCGAGGGCATCGCGCCCACCCCCGGCACCGTGCGCACGCTCGACGCCTACAACGCCGACCTGCTCGACGTCGTGCTGGCCGAGCTCGAGCGACCGGTCGACCTCGACCGGTTGCGGGCGCGGATGGCGCACTTCCGCGCGGTGTCGGTCTATCGCGCACGCACCGAGGAGTACCTGGCCGAGGCCGCCCACTACATCGACCGCACCAGCAAGCGGAAGGCGCTCGTCGTGGTCGACAACGTCGCCGCCCGGGTGCGCGCGGCGCGGGGCACCCTCGGCACGGCCGTGGCGACGCTCCGCGGACTGCCGGGGCGGTTGCGGCCCGGCGGGGAGCGCTGAGGGGCGTTCGCCGGCGCCTCGGCGGTGCCGGCGCTCCTGCGCTGCGGGCGGCGGGCGGCGGGCGATGATGCGGACTCCGCTCGGTCACGATCGGGTCGCGGCCCGGAGAGTCTGACCCCCGCGCGGCGCCCACTCGCTTAGCATCCTTCCGTGCGCACGTTCTGGCTCTCTCTCGGTGCGGCCGCCTCGGTGGCCGCCGTCGTCCTGCTCACCGGCTGTGTGGGCCCCGACACGAGCGGGGGTGTCACGCCCGTGGGTCAGTCGACCGCGACGGCGACCCGATCGGCCAGCCCGACCCCGTCGGCGACACCCACCCCGGCTCCGACGGCGACCTCCGAGCCGACGTACACTCCGCTGCCGCCGGCCGAGGGCCAGGATCCCGCCCCCTCGGACGAGTGGACGACCGAGAGCGTCTACCAGACCTGCGTCGACGCTCCCGACGCCGACCCCGCGAACCCGATCTCGGCGTACTCGCCGGTGGGGCAGAGCCGGGTCGACCAGTCGGGGCCCGGGTACTGGCTCGTCGTGATCCCGGTGACCCGCGCATCCGGAGCCGGACAGCAGGTCTGCTACATCGACGGCGAGCCGGCCTCGCCGAACGTGCAGGTCGCCCCCGCGCTCTGAGCGGAGGGGCGGCGCGGCGCGGCGGCTCAGCCGGCCGGTGCCGTTCAGCCGGCCTGGCCGTGCAGCCGGCTCAGCCGGCCTGGGCGAAGAGCCCGAACACCCGACGACGCTCGCGCGCGCTCGTGGAGCGCCGGGCGCGGAGGAGGGCCGGGGCGAACCGCCGCAGCGACCCGGCGTACAGCCGCCAGCCGGCGCGGTCCAGGTACGGGTCGGCCCGCCTCGGCCCGAAGTCGAGCGCGGCCCGCACCACCGAGCGGAGCACGACCGCGAGAGCGGCTCCGAGCGGCGCGTTCTTCAGCATCGTGAGCGTGCGGTTGCGCATGCTGTACGAGCGGATGAGCGGCGAGTCGTGGTCGCTCGAGCCCGCATGCCGGTGGCGCACCACGGCACCGGGTTCGTAGACGATCTCGTGACCGGCCAGTCGCAGGCGCCAGGAGAGGTCGACGTCTTCGTAGTACATGAAGTAGCGGGTGTCGAAGCCGCCGAGCGCCGCGACCGCCGAGGCGCGGAGGAACACCGCGCCGCCGGTGAAGGCGAAGGGCGGCGGTTCGGCCTCGCCCGCATCCGCCCGTCCGTCCGGACCCAGGCGCCCGCCCGAGGCCACCGGCCGCAGCCAGTCGCGGTCGTAGCAGTTGCCCGAGCGGGTGAGCACGACGCCGGTGCTGTTGAGCAGCTCCTCGCCGTCGTCGGCGGGCGACCAGCGCGCGCCGTCCACGCCGCGCAACGGGCCCGCCTGGTCCGGCACGAACCGCCCCTCGAGCACCACGCGGGCGGCGACCGCGGCGACGCGTCCCGGCCCGGAGAGCAGTCGGCTGACGCCGGCCTCGAGGAAGCCGGGGAGCGCGACGGCATCGTTGTTGAGCAGCACGAGCGCCTCGCCCGACGCCGCGGCGATCCCGCTGGTGACCCCGCCCGCGAAACCCTCGTTGGCGGTGTTGAGCACGACGACCGCCGTGGGGAAGCGGGCACGGAGCGCCGCGGCCGACTCCGGGGTGCCCTCGTTCTCCACGATCACGACCTCGACCGGGAACGAGGTGCTCTGGGCGAGCACCGACTCGACCGCCCGCGCGGTCAGCTCGGGCTGCCGCCAGTTGACGATGATCACGCTGGCTCGGGAACGGTCTGATGCGGCTGCCACGATCCCTCGATGCTACTTGGCTATAGTGAGGAAGGCCACGAGCCGCCCCACCTCATACGTTCGGAGCCTCACGCATGTTCTCTTCCACCGGTTCCGTCTCGGTCGTGATCATCAACTTCCGCGGTGCCGACGACACCATCGAGTGCGTCCGCCAAACCCTCGCCGTCGACTTCCCGGCCGACAAGCTCGAGATCCTCGTGATCGAGAACGGCTCGGGCGACGACAGCCTCGCCCGCCTGACCACCGCCTTCGCCGACGAGAAGCAGGTGCGCATCGTCACCAGCGCCGAGAACCTCGGCTTCACCGGCGGCTGCAACCTCGGAGCGAAGTCGGCCAAGGGCGAGTTCCTGGCCTTCCTGAACAACGACGCGAAGCCGGATGCGGGCTGGGTCACCGCCGCGCTGGCCCAGTTCGACGTGTCCCCCGCGGTCGCCGCCGTCGGCAGCAAGGTGCTCGACTGGGACGGCATCGCGGTCGACTTCGTCGGCCCGGGCCTCACCTGGTTCGGGATGGGTTTCAAGCCCAACCTGGGCCGCGCCGACCGACCCGAGTTCGACGTGCCCCGCGACATCCTCTTCGGCACCGGCTCCGCCCTGTTCGTGCGCCGCACCGTGTTCGCCGAGCTCGGCGGCTTCGACGAGCGCCTGTTCATGTTCTACGACGACGTCGACCTCGGCTGGCGGCTCAACCTCCGCGGCTACCGGGTGCGGTTCGCCCCCGACTCGGTCGTGCGGCACAAGCACCACGGCTCGATGAAGTCGTTCGGCGAGTACCGCGAGGAGTACCTGCTCGAGCGCAACTCGCTGATGGTGCTCTATAAGAACATCGGCGAGGAGAACCTCGGCCGCTTCCTCGCCGGCGCCCTCGCCCTCTCCTCGCGACGCGCGATCGCCAACGGCAAGGTCGACTCCGAGGCCTTCGACATCCGCAATGCCGGCGGGCCGGACGAGCTCGCCGCCGAAGCCCCGACCCCGAAGGGCGTGCTCTCCAGCGTCTACGGCGTCGACCAGTTCGTCGCCGAGCTGCCCACGCTGCAGACCGCGCGCGCCGAGATCCAGTCGACGCGCACCCGCACCGACACCGAGATGTTCCGGCTCTTCGAGGGCTTCTTCTCGCCGCTGAACTTCGACCAGGGCTTCCTCGACGGCTACGAGGCCGTGGTGTCCGGTCTCGGCATCCAGCAGGCGACGCAGCGCACCCGCATCCTCGTCATCACCGGCGACGCCCTGGGCGCGAAGATGGCGGGCCCGGGGCTGCGAGCCTGGAAGATCAGCGAGGCGCTCTCGGCCGAGCACGAGGTGCGGCTGGTGACCTGGAACCGCGCGGCCCGCGAGTCGGACGCCTTCGAGGTGCACCACGTCGACCTGCAGAACGAGCGGCAGATGCGGGTGCACGAGGAGTGGGCCGACGTCATCTTCTTCCAGGGCTACGCCCTGTACCACTTCACGACCCTCCAGGCCTCGAAGAAGGTCATGGTCGTCGACATCTACGACCCGATGCACCTCGAGCAGCTCGAGCAGGGCCGGGAGCACGGCGCGGCGCGCTGGAACCACCAGGTCTCCTCGGCGACCGAGGTACTCAACCAGCAGCTCGCGCGGGGCGACTTCTTCCTCTGCGCCTCCGACCGGCAGCGGCTGTTCTGGCTCGGCCAGCTCGCCGCGCTCGGCCGGGTCAACCCCGACAACTACGCCGCCGACGACAAGCTCGACGGCCTGATCACGCTCGCGCCCTTCGGTATGGACTCCACGCCCCCCGTGAAGACCCGGAAGGCGCTCCGCGGCGTCGTGCCGGGCATCGGCGAGAACGACAAGATCGTGATCTGGGGCGGCGGCATCTACAACTGGTTCGACACGCTCACCCTGGTGCGCGCGGTCGGCAAGGTGGCCGAGACGCACGACGACATCCGGCTGTTCTTCCTGGGCGTCACGCATCCGAATCCGGATGTGCCCGAGATGGCGGTCGTGCAGCAGACCCGGCAGCTCGCCGCCGAGCTCGGACTCACCGACAAGAACGTCTTCTTCAACCAGACCTGGGTCGATCTCGACGACCGCCAGAACTACCTGCTCGAGGCCGACGCCGGTGTCTCGACGCACTACGACCACATCGAGACGACCTTCTCGTTCCGCACCCGCATCCTCGACTACCTCTGGGCGAAGCTGCCGATCGTCACGACCGGCGGCGACTCGTTCGGCGACCTGGTGGCCGCGGAGGGCCTCGGCGTCGCCGTGCCCGAGCGCGACGTGCAGGCGCTGGCCGACGCGCTCGAGAAGGTGCTCTACGACCCGGAGGCCGCCGCCGAGGCGCGCGCCAACGTCTCCCGTGTGCGGGAGGACTTCACCTGGGAGCGCGTGCTCGAGCCGCTGCTCGAGTTCGCCCGTCACCCGGAGCCCGCCCCCGACCGGGCGCTCGAGCTGATCGGCGGCGGGCCGGGTTCCGGCGCCTCCACCGGCCGCTCCCGCGGTCGCCTGGGGCGCGTGGCCGAGCATCCGACGTTCTCGGGGCCGCTGACCAAGGAGGAGAAGTTCCACCGGATCGCGTCGCGCCGGCACGGCTTCCGCCGCGACCTGGCGCTCGCCCGGTTCTACGTCTTCGACGGCGGCGTGCCCATGCTGCGTGAGAAGATCACCTCGCGCCTGGCGTCGTCCCGCGCGTCGAAGTAGCGGCCCGAAAGGTCGTCGGGCGGGTCAGGCCGCCTGGCCTCCGTGGCCGCCCTCGCGCTCCCCGGCCTCGCCGAGGGAGTCGAGGTAGGCCTGGATGGTCGGGTCGGCCTCGCCGGACGCGACCAGCTGACCCTTGTTCAGCCACGCGGCGTGGTCGCACATCTCGCGCACCATCTCCATCGAGTGGCTGACCAGGATGACCGTGCGGCCCTTGTCGCGGAACTCGGAGAACTTGCGGCGGCACTTGTCCTGGAACTCGGCGTCACCGACGGCCAGCACCTCGTCGACGACGAGGATCTGCGGGTCGACGTGGATCGCGATCGAGAAGCCCAGGCGCACGTACATGCCCGAGGAGTAGTTCTTCACCGGCTGGTCGATGAACTCGCTCACGCCCGAGAACTCGACGATCTCGTCGTACTTCGACAGGATCTCCTTGCGGCTCATGCCGAGGATCGATCCGTTCAGGAAGATGTTCTCGCGCCCGGAGAGCTCGGGGTGGAAGCCGGAACCGACCTCCAGCAGCGCTGCCACCTTGCCGTAGGGCGTGATGCTGCCCTTCTCGGGGTAGTAGATCTTGGCGAGGCACTTGAGCAGCGTCGACTTGCCCGATCCGTTGCTGCCGATCAGGCCGAAGGTCGAGCCCTCGGGAACGTCGAAGGAGACGTCGCGAAGGGCCCAGAAGTCCTCGTGCACCGAGCGGCGACCGCGCATGACGGTGGCCTTGAGGGTCTGGTTGCGCTCTTTGTAGAGGCGGAAGCGCTTGCTGATGTCGTCGACACGCACCGCGAGTTTCTGATCGGTCACAGGAGTTCAGCCAGTCCTTTCTCACTGCGCCGGAAGACCAGCACGCCGACGACCAGCGAGACGAGCGCCCAGATCACGATGGTGAGGTAGTCGTTCGGGTCGGGCCAGCGGTTGTCGTACAGCATCTGGCGGAACACGGAGACGAAGCGCTCCATGGGGTTGATCTGGTACACGTCCAGCAGGGTGATGTTGCTGCCGAACAGGCCGCCGATCTCGTCCGACTGGGTCGCGACGAGCTTGATCGGGTAGACGATCGGGGTGAGGTACATCCAGATCTGCAGCAGAATGCTCACGAAGTACTGCGTGTCACGGAAGTGCACGTTGGCGACCGAGAGCATGAGCGCCACACCGGTCGCGAAGACCGCGAGGATGACCATGGTCAGGAGCATCAGCGGGATCCACGGCAGCACGAAGGCGCCGGCGATGCTCAGCGCGATCACGAGCACGGCCATCTCGAACAGCCAGTTGAAGCCGATCGACCCGACGTACGACAGCGGCAGCACGATGCGCGAGAAGTAGACCTTCTGCACCAGCCCCGCGTTGATCAGGAGCGACCCCATGCCGGAGTTGATCACGTTGGAGAAGAAGGTCCACGGCAGGAGGCCGCAGAGCAGCCACAGGGCGAAGACGTTCAGACCGCTGGGGTCACCGGCATCGGGCTGGATGCGGAAGATGAACGAGAACACGAAGGTGTAGACGACCATCGCCGCGAGCGGGTTCGCGAGCGACCAGAGCTGACCGAAGATGGTGCGCTTGTACTGGCCGCGGACTTCGCGAAGGGTCAGGTTCGCCAGGAGTTCCCTCGAAGCGAAGACTTCTTTCAGATATCCCATTCGTCCTCAGTCGCCTACGGTTCACGCACGGGCGCATGACCGCAGACCAATCTAGCCTAATCTCTCCGCACGAAGCCTGAGGGCGCGGTCGGGGCCGCGGTGGAGGCGGCGGTGGAGGTGGCGGCGGATGCGGGGGTCGGCGCCCGGAGCGCGCGTTCGCGGCCGACCGCCGGCAGGTAGAGCAGCGCGCCGATCAGGCTGAAGGCGCCGGCGGCCACGAACGCGATGCCGGTGCCGGCGGTCGCGGCGAGCGGGGTCAGCACGAGCAGCCCGAGACTGTAGCTGCCGCCGGAGATCATCGAGTTGATCGACAGCACGACCGAGCGGGTCGCGGCGCTCGCCTCGCGGTGCAGCAGGGTGCTGTGCAGCGGCCCCGCCGCACCGTGGGTGAGGTAGGCGAGCCCGTAGCCGGCCACCAGCCCGACCGGCCCGAGCGCGAACCCCATCAGGATGACGAAGCCGCCGTTGAGCAGGCGCGTCACGATCGCGGCGCGCGCGACCCCGATGCGGCGGCCGAGCCCGGAGCCGAGGAGGGCTCCCAGGGCGAACAGCCCCCAGGCCGCGGCGGAGACCGGGCCGAACAGTGCCGCCGCCGCGTCCTCGCCACCGAGGAAGCCCGCGAGGCCCACCGGGGTCAGGGTCTCGAACGCGATCATCGCCACGCTCCAGAACACCTCGACGAGCACGAGGCACCGCAGCACCCGCGACCGCCCGAGCAGCCGCACCCCCTCCCCCACCGCCCGAGCCGCCCCGAGCCCCCGCGCCCCGCGCGCCCCCTTGGCCCCGCGCCCCCACGCCCCGCGCGCCCACTTGGCCCCGCGCGCCCACTTCGCCGAGAAGTCACCTTTACGTCCAAGATCCCCGTTTTGGACGTCAAGGTGACTTCTCGGCGAGGTGGGGGTGGGGGTTTCGGTGGGGGTGCGGGTTTTGGTGGGGGTGGGGGTGGGGGTTCGGGGGCGCGCGAGGGTGGGGGTTCGGGGGCGCGCGAGGGCGGGGGTTTGGGCTCGGGCGGGGGCGGGGGTGCGGACCAGGAGGGCCACGAGGGTGGCGTGCAGGGCGAAGAGGGCGGTGGCCACCACGAACGGGAGGACGAGCGCCGAAGCGCCGGCGACGGGATGCCAGGCCACGAGTCCGCCGCCCGCCAGCGCACCCACTGCGATCGCGACCCCCAGCGTGCCGCCGGCCCGGCCGAGACCGCGCTCGATCGGGGCTCCGGGGTCGTCGGCCTGCGCGCTGTCGACGTACCAGGCCTCGAGCGGGCCCGAGTCGAGCGCCCGGAACACTCCCTGCAGCACCATCGCGACCGCGAACATCCAGAACCCGGACGCCACCACCATCAGCAGCGCCGATGCGACGGCCAGCACACCGGACGCGACCAGCACGGGCCGCCGACCCAGCGCATCCGCGACGCCGCCCGTCGGCAGCTCGAGGCCTAGCACGACGAAGCCCTGCACCGCGAGCAGCACCCCGACCTGCGGGAGCGAGAGGCCACGCTCGAGGGGCAGCAGCACGGTCAGCCCGAAGACCACCCCGACGGGGAACCAGCGCGTGGCCGTCAGCAGCACGAACCGCCGCTCGGCCTGACGCGCGGTCAGCGGCGGCCTCACGGCGCGCCGTCCGCCTGCGGGAGCACGGCATCCACCCGCGCGGGCACGGCATCGGCCTGCTGAGGCACGGCGCTGGGCCGCGCGGCAACGGCATCGTGCTGCGGGGGCGCCGACGCGAGCGCGGGCGGGGCGGGGTCCACCTGTGGGGGTGCTGCGGCGGGCTGCGGGGGCGCCGACGCGGGCGCGGGCGGAGCAGTGTCGATGGGGGCGGCGTGGGTGGTGACGTGGATGCGCCGGGCCGCCGGATCGCCCGCCCCGATCGTGCGGTAGCGGTCGAAGAGCGTCTCGAGCTCCGCCCGGAAGCCCTGCAGCTGCGCGGGCGTCACGGTCACGAAGGTGTCCGACAGGCCGAGCAGGTCGACCCACTCGGCCGGCCAGTTCGCCGCCGCGTCCTGCCAGCGCTCGGCCCGGGCGGCGAACTGCCGCAGGTAGTCGCGCTGCAGCCAGCCGAGGGCGGTCTGTGCATCCTCGTCGCCGGCGAAGTCCGAGTCGGTCCAGGTGTGGAAATCGCTCGAGGCCCGCCAGAGCCGGCGCTTGCCGACACCCTCCTCCGTGTCGGTGACGAGCCCGACCCCCTCGAGCGCCCGGAGGTGATAGCTCGTCGCGCCCGTGTTCGAGTCGAGCGCGGCGGCGAGCTCGGTCGCGGTGGCTGGCCCGTCGACCCGCAGTCGCCCGAGGATGCGCGAGCGCAACGGATGCGCGAGCACGCGCACGGCCCGCTCGTCGAGTCGGATGCCGGTGTACGTCTCGTCGCCCATTCCCCGATCCTCTCATGCACAGTTTCTGTGCACAAGTAGTGTGCACGCTCCCGCGATGGACGAGCGCACTACCAGAACCGGGCGACCCCCGCACCCGGGTCGCGGTGTCGGAGGACCTCGGTACGGTGGACCGCGAAGTCCACGACGGAAGGTGCACCATGGCGACTCGGCAGAAGACGGCCCTCCACGAGGCCGCGGTCGCCCTGGGGTTCGACTCCTTGCGCCCGGGCCAGGAGGAGGCGGTCGCCGCCGTCCTCGCCGGCCACGACCTGCTGGCGGTGATGCCGACCGGGCACGGCAAGTCGGCGATCTACCAGCTCGCCGCGCTCACCCTCGGCGGCCTCACCGTGGTGGTCACCCCGCTGATCGCCCTGCAGTGGGACCAGGTGCAGCACCTGGTCGACTCGGGCGCCGACCTCACCGCGGTCGCCATCAACTCCTCACGCACCGAGCACGAGAACGCCGCCTCCTGGGCCGCCCTGGAGGGTGCCACGACCGCGGTCGTCTTCCTCGCCCCCGAGCAGCTGGTCAAGCCCGAGGTGCGCGAACGGCTCAGTGCCCGCGGAGTCACCCAGTTCGTGGTCGACGAGGCGCACTGCGTCTCGGCGTGGGGGCACGATTTCCGGCCCGACTACCTGCGGCTCGGCGAGATCATCGACGACCTGGGTCATCCGGTCACCGTGGCGATGACCGCGACCGGCTCGGCGCCGGTGCGCGAGGACATCGTGGCGAAGCTGCGGCTCCGCGATCCCGAGATCCAGGTCAGCGGCTTCGAGCGCCCCAACCTGCACCTGGCCGTGGTGCGCCACCAGCACGAGTCGGAGAAGCGGCAGGAGGTGCTCGACCGGGTCGCCGGGCTCGAGGCCCCCGGGCTGGTCTACGTCGCCACCCGCCGCGACGCCGAGGAGGTCGCCGAGGCGATCGCCGCGAGCAGCAGCCACCGGGTCCGCGCCTTCCACGGCACGATGCCGGCGAAGGAGAAGAAGACGGTCTACGACGAGTTCCACGCCGGCGAGGTCGATGTCGTCGTCGCCACCTCGGCCTTCGGAATGGGCATCGACAAGGCCGACATCCGCTTCGTCGTGCACGAGTCGATCCCCGAGTCGGTGGACGCGTACTACCAGGAGATCGGCCGGGCCGGCCGTGACGGCGAGCCGGCCGGTGCGGTGCTGTTCTACCGGGAGGAAGACCTGGGGCTGCGCAGCTTCTTCGCGACCTCCACGCCGAGCCCGACCAAGCTCGCGGCGATCGGCACGGCGTTGAAGAAGGCGGAGGCGCCGCTCGAGATCGCCGAACTCGCCGGAGGGACCGGGGTCTCGCCGAGATCGGCGACCCAGCAGCTGAACCTCCTGATCGAGGCCGGCGCGGTCGTGGAGACCGCCGGGTCGTTCGGGCTCGACCCCGAGTGGCAGGGCCGCCCGGTCTCCGCCCTGGTCGAGGCCGCGCAGGAGGCGCAGGAGCAGCGCGACCGCATCGAGCACAGCCGGATCGACATGATGCGGCTGTTCGCCGAGACCGGCGAGTGCCGGCGCCGCTTCATCCTCGGCTACTTCGGCGCCCAGTCCGACCACAACTGCGAGCTCTGCGACAGCTGCGAGTCCGGTGCTGCCGACGCCTATCTCGCCGCGATGGCCGCTCGCCCCGCCGAGACGCAGGCGCAGACGGCGGAGGGGCAGCAGGAGAAGGGCTCCGACACCTCCGACGCACCGGCGGCCGAGGAGTTCGCGGTCGACGAGAAGGTCGAGCACGAGCGCTTCGGCCCCGGCACGGTCGTGAGCGTCGAAGACGACAGGATCACGGTGTTCTTCGAGAAGGAGGGCTACACCGTGCTCTCGCGCGAGCTGATCGCCGAGAAGCAGCTGCTCCGCGGCGAGTAGCCTCCGCCGGTCAGTGGAACAGCACCCCGCCGTTGACGTCGATCGACGCCCCCGTGACGTAGGAGGCCTTGGCCGAGGAGAGGAACTCCACGGCGTCGATGATCGTGCTCGCCGGGCCCGCGATGCCGAGCGGGATCTTGGCCCACTCGATCTCCTTCATCTCGTCGAAGGTGATGCCGCGCGAGGCCGCCTCGTCCTCCAGCGCCTTGCGGTGCATCTGCGTGTCGATGTTGCCCGGGCAGACCACGTTCGCGCGGATGCCCTTCTCCGCCAGCTCGCCCGCGATCGTCTGGGTGAGGTTGATGACGCCGGCCTTGGATGCGCAGTAGGCCGAGAACAGCGCGTGACCCGAGCGGCCGTACCAGGAGCCGATCGTGACGATCGAGGCACCCGCGTGGCTCGGCATGTCGGGGATGAACGCCCGCGCCATCAGGAAGACGCCGCGGAGGTTGATGTTCACCGTGCGGTCCCACTCCTCGATCGGCAGCTCGGTGATCGGGCCGGCCTTCTGCACGACGCCGGCGATCAGCACCAGCACGTCGACGCGATCCGACCAGCCGGCCACCGCGTCCCGCGCCGCATCCACCGACTCGGGTGAGGCCACGTTGCAGACCACCTCGAGCAGCTCGGCGTCCGGGAACTCGCCGCGCAGACCCTCGGCCACCGACGCGAGCACGCCCCCGTCGACGTCGAGCAGGGCGACCCGGTCGCCGAGTCCGGCGTACCGGTGGGCGGCCTCCCGGCCCATTCCCCCGCTCGCACCCGTGATCACTACGGTCCGGCCTCCGGTGGACGTCTCCATCGACACTCCTCGTTGCTCGTTCGCGGCTCTCCGCTGAGCTGCGTTCATCCCAGCTTCACAGATTTGTTCAGCCAGAACAACCATTCGAGCCCCTTGCAAAGGATTGCAGCGGCTGTTACGGTCGCGGTGTCCAGCCCAAATCAACGACGATCCAGGGAGAGCTGACGACATGAGCGACGACCCGAACAACGGCGTGCTGACCGGGGCCACCCCGCCGCGCCCCCTGCTCACCCCGGGGCAGATGGCGGTCGACTACGAGCAGCGCGTCGACTTCGACCGGCTGCGGCAGTACCGTCTCGCGCGCGCCACGGCGGCGCTCGAGGCGAGCGAGTGCGGCGCCTTCCTGCTGTTCGACTTCTACAACATCCGCTACAGCACCCAGTCGTGGGTCGGCGGCGCCCTGGGCGACAAGATGATCCGCTACGCGCTGCTCACCCGCGGCGCCGAGCCCCATCTCTGGGACTTCGGTTCGGCCGTCCGCCACCACAAGCTCTACTCGCCGTGGCTGAAGACCGACCACAACCACGCCGGCTTCCTGGGGTTCCGCGGCGCGGTGAGCCCGACGGCCGGCCTGATGGTGGATGCGGTCACCGAGATCCGCGGCCTGCTCACCGACCTGGGCCTGGAGAAGCAGCCGGTCGGCATCGACATCGTCGAGCCGCCCTTCCTGTTCGAGATGGAACGGCAGGGTCTGCGGGTGGTCGACGCCCAGCAGCACATGCTCGACGCCCGCGAGATCAAGAGCGTCGACGAGATCATGCTGCTCAACCAGGCCGCGGCGATGGTCGACGGCGTGTACACCGACATCGTCGAGGCGCTGAAGCCCGGCGTCCGCGAGAACGAGATCGTCGCCCTCGCGGCCAAGAAGCTGTACGAGTACGGCTCGGACCAGGTCGAGGCGGTCAACGCGATCTCCGGCGAGCGCTGCAACCCGCATCCGCACAACTTCACCGACCGCATCATCCGACCCGGCGACCAGGCGTTCTTCGACATCATCCACTCGTTCAACGGCTACCGCACCTGCTATTACCGCACCTTCAGCGTCGGCCGGGCGACCGGGCCGCAGAAGGCCGCGTACAGCAGGGCCCGCGAGTGGATGGACACGGCGATCGCGGCTGTGAAGCCCGGCGTCGGCTCGGACGAGATCGCGAGCCTGTTCCCGACCGCGGAGTCGCTCGGCTTCGACGACGAGCTCTCGGCGTTCGGGCTGCAGTTCTGCCACGGCCTGGGGCTCGGCCTTCACGAGCGGCCGATCATCTCGCGGTTGAACAGCTACCGGGAACCCGTCGAGCTGAAGGCGGGGATGGTGTTCGCGGTCGAGACGTACTGCCCGGCGACCGACGGCTACTCGGCGGCCCGGATCGAGGAGGAGGTGGTGGTCACCGACGAGGGGCCGGTGATCCTCACCAAGTACCCGGCCGAGGATCTCGTCGTGGCCAACCCGTTCTGATGGACGAGCCCTCAGGCGCCCCCACCCTCAAGCACGTCGCCGAGCTGGCCGGCGTGCACATCGCGACGGCCTCGCGCGCCTTGAGCGACGACCGCGCGCACCTCGTCGGCGACGCGACCCGGAAACGGGTGCGGGAGGCGGCCGACGCGCTGGACTACCGCGGCAACGCGCTGGCCCGAAGCCTCCGCACCGGCGCGACCGGCACGATCGGCTTCGTGGTCGCGGATCTGGAGAACCCGTTCGTGGTGGCCGTGCTGCGCGGGATCGAGGAGGAGTGCCGGCCGCTCGGCTGCATGCCGGTCGTCGCCGAGACCCACGACGACCCGCAGCGGCTGCGCTCGGTGGTGAGCCGGCTGCTGCTGAACCGCGTGGACGCGATCATCATGAGCGCGGCACGGCTGGCCGACGAGGAGTTCATCCTCGAGCTGGAGAGCCGCCTGCCGGTGGTGCTGGCCGTGCGGGGGCTCGCCCGACCGGCTCCGGATGCCTCCGGCGCTCCCGGGGCGAGCCGGCATCGCGAGGTGCTCCCCGACGACGTGCAGGGGGCGAGGATGGCGACGGAGCATCTGCTCGGCCTCGGTCATCGCCGTCTCGCCGAGCTGCCGGGCACCCCGGAGATCTCGTCGTTCGCCGAGCGGTCGGCGGGCTTCCGGGCGGCGGTCGCGGCCCGCCCCGGTGCGGTCGACCTGTCGGGGCCGGATCACGCCGTGCTCAGCACCGTGGCCGAGGGCCGACGACTCGCCGCTGCGCTGCTGACCGCTCCGGCCGAGCGGCGGCCCACCGCCCTGCTCGCGCACAACGACCAGATGGCGGTCGGGGCGCTCGACGCCGTGCACGCCGCCGGCCTCCGCTGCCCCCAGGACGTCTCGATCGTCGGTTTCAACGACGTCCCCCTGATCGACCACCTCGATCCGCCCCTGACCACGGTGCGCCTCCCAGGCCTGGACGTCGGCCGTCGTAGCGCCCGCCTCACCTTCCAGGCCCTCTCCGGCGAGGCCCCGCCCCGCACCCGCACCGTCCTGGCCCCCCGCCTCATCCCCCGGGCCTCCACCGCCGGCCCGCCATCCTGACCCGCCCTCCCCGCCACCCCGACGTCGGCGCCGAAGTCGAACGCAACAGGCCGTACTCACCGACCCAGGGTGAGGCCTCGGCCGCGTAAGCGACCGAAGCCGAACATGTCGCGCTGCGCCGGGCGGGGACCGGCGCAGCCCGGGACGGGCGCGCGAAGCACGCCCGTCCCGGCAATATCACTGCGCTGTATACCCACCATCAATAACCAGTTCACTCCCCGTCGTGAACCGCGACTCGTCCGACGCCAGGAACAGCATCGCGTACGCCACGTCGTCCGGCTCCCCCAGGATCCCGAGCGGGTGCACCTCCTGCATCTGCTCGATGTACCCGGGCGTCTGGCGCGCCTTCTCGTAGTTCATCGGCGTCATGATGGTGCCGGGCAGGATGGCGTTGACGCGGATGCCCTCGGAGGCGTAGGTGATCGCATCCACCTTGGTCATCGTGCGCACGGCGGCCTTGGTCGCGTGGTAGACCGGCACGTCGGCGTTGCCGATCAGCGCGTACATCGACGACATGTTGACGATGCTGGTCTGCCCCGGCGTCTGCCGCAGGTACGGGATGGCGTGCTTGGTGCAGAGGAACGGTCCGCCGGCGTTGACCCGGTAGACCTTCTCCCAGTCGGCGAAGTCGACCTGGTCGGTCGGTTCGACGGGCCCGGCGATCCCGGCGTTGTTGATCAGGATGTTCAGCGCGCCGAAGCGCTCGAACACCTGGGCGAAGACGTCGCGCACGCTCTCCTCGTCGGTCACGTCGAGCAGCCACGACTCAGCGGTGCCGCCGGCGTCGCGGATCTCCCCCGCCACGCGCGCCCCGCCCTCGGACATGTCGACGAGCGCGACCGCGGCGCCCTCCCGGGCGAACAGCTTGGCGATCGCCTCGCCCATGCCGCTGCCGGCCCCGGTGACGATCGCGGTCTTGCCCTCGAGCCTCATACGAAGATCACCCCGCCGTTGACGTCGACGGTGGCGCCGGTCATGTAGGAGGCGTTGTCCGAGGAGAGGAAGTAGATCGCGTCCGCGATCGACTTGGGCGGGCCGGCGACCTTGAGCGGGATCTTCGACCACTCGATGTCGCGCATCTCCTCGAAGCTGATGCCGCGCTCGACGGCCTCGCTCGCGAGGGCCGCCTGGTGCATCCCGGTGTTGATGTTGCCGGGGGCGACGGCGTTGACCCGGATGCCGGCGTCGGCGAGCTCGCCGGCGAGGCACTGCACGAAGCTGATCACCCCGGCCTTGGAGGTGCAGTAGGAGGAGTAGAAGGCGTGACCGCTCCGGCCCCAGTACGACGCGACCGCGACCACGGAGGCTCCCGAGTCCTTCGGCAGCAGCGGGACGAGCTCGCGGCTGGCCAGGAAGACCCCGCGGAGGTTGGTGTTGTGCACGCGGTCCCACTCCTCGGTGGTGAGCTCGAGCACGGAGGCGCCGACGGCCTGCACGGTGCCGCCGACGAGCGCGAGCACGTCGAGCGATCCCGCCCACTCCTCGACCGCCTTGCGCGCCTCGCGGAGCGACTCCTCGGAGGACTGGTCGACCGCCAGCGGGAGCATCCTCGCGTCCGGGTAGCGTTCGGCGATCTCGTCGGCCACGCTCTGCACGGCCTCGAGGTTCAGGTCGGCGAGCACGACGGCGTCGCCCTCCGACACGAATCGTTCGACGGCCACGCGGCCGATGCCGCCGGCGGCGCCGGTGATGAAGACGGTGCGACCGGTCGTGGTCTCTGCCATGATCTCTCTCTTTTCTCCGCTCTCGCGGTCAGGGTGCATCCGCTCGCGCGGTCACAGGCCCGATGGTCGCGGCGGGAGGCCGGCCATCGCGTACGCGGCGTCGACGGCCCGGAGGTCGACGAGCGCCGAAGCGGTGGTGGTGGGGTACGGGCTGCCGTTGCGCACGGCGTCTTCGAAGGCCCGCATCTGATAGATGAAGCTGCTGGTGCGGCCGAGCTCCTCGACCCGGCTGTCGCCGCCGGTGAAGACGAGGATGCGGTCGTCGGTGTGCACGTAGCTGAGGTTCGCCTGGTGTACGGTCCCGCGGGAGCCGGTGACGGTGATCACGAAGTGCTGCGGGCCGATCAGGTTCATCTCGGCCACGGCCGGCGCCCCGTTGGGCAGCTCGTAGGTGAGCTCGGACCAGGAGTCGATCTCGGGGTGCGTGCCGTCGAGGTGCCCCATGGTCGCGGAGACGAGCGTCGGCAGACCGCCGAGGTCGGCCGCGAGCGTGTGGATGACGTCGATGCAGTAGATGCCGAGGTCCATCATCGATCCGCCGGCCAGCGGCCACGACCACCGGATGTCCGAGAGGTCGGGCACCGGCACGGTCATGACGGCGCGCACGTGCTGAACCTCGCCGATCTCGCCCGAGCGCACGATCTCCTGCAGCCGCCGGAAGACCGGGTGGTAGCGGTAGTGGAGTCCGTCGAAGACGACGAGCTCCGGATGCGCCTGGGCGGCCGCGTGCATCCGCTCGCCTTCTTCGGCGTTGCTGGCGAACGGCTTCTCGCCCAGCACGTGCTTGCCCGCCTCGATCGCCGCCAGGTTCCAGACGGTGTGGAGGCTGTTGGGCAGTGGGTTGTAGACGGCCTCGACCTCGGGGTCGGCGACGAGCGCCGCGTAGTCGTCGGCCACCCGCTCGATCCCGTGCTCGCGGGCGTAGACCTCGGCGCGGTCGCGGGCGCGGGCGGCGACCGCCACGATCCGCGCGCCGATGTCCTCCGCCGGCGGGAACAGGGTCATGTCGTTGATCCGGGCGGCGCCGAGCACGCCGATCCGCAGTGGTTCCTTCGTCATCTTCGACTCCTTCGCGCGGAACGCGGCTCAGACCATGGCGGCGACGAGCTCGACCTCGGACGGCGGGTTCGCCGGATCGATGTCGGTCGTCGTCCTGACCTGGCCGTCCTTCATGACCACGATCCGATCGGCCAGGGCCAGGATCTCGGGGAGGTCGTCGCTGATCAGCAGCACCGAGACCCCGGTCTCGGTCAGGCTCTCGATCAGCCGGTAGATCTCCGCCTTGGCGCCGACGTCGACGCCGTTCGTCGGGTTGTCCAGCACGAGCAGCCGCGACCCGAGGGTGGTCCAGCGGGCGAGCAGCACCTTCTGCTGGTTTCCACCGCTGAGGTTGCTGACGAGGGTGTCCGGCCCCGGCGTCTTGATGCCGAGGTCGGTGATCGCCTTCTTCGTGTTGGCGGACTCCTTGCGGTTGTTGATCACCGGCGAGCCGATCGCCGCGCCGACCTCGGGCAGCGAGAGGTTGTGGGCGACAGACATGCCGAGGACGAGTCCGTCTTTATGGCGCTCGGTGGGCACGTAGCCCAGTCGCGCGCGGATGCCGGCACGCGAGCCGTCGCGGTCCGGCGCCTTGCCGTCGACCTCGATCCGGCCCTCGACCCCCTTGCCCAGCTCGAAGACCGCGCGGCCGAACTCGGACTTGCCCGAGCCGACGACGCCGGCGATGCCGAGCACCTCGCCGGGCATCACCGTGAGCGAGACGTCGGAGAATCCTTCGCCGGTCAGACCCTCGACCTCGAGCCGCGGGGTCTGGCTGTAGTCGACGTGGTGGCTGCGGTTGTAGGCCTCGGCCTTGCGACCGACCATGAGCTCGTGGATGCGGGTCTCCGAGAGGGCGTGCGGGTCGTCCTGCACGCTCACGACCTCCCCGTCCTTCAGCACGATCATCCGGTCGCAGAGCTCGATGATCTCCTCGAGGCGGTGCGAGACGAAGACCTGGGCCGCGTTGGGCTGGATGGCCCGCACGAAGCCGAAGAAGAACTCGATCTGCTCGCGGGAGAGCGCGCTCGTCGGCTCGTCGTAGAGGATGACGGGGTGCTCGATGCCGAGCAGCCGCGCCTGGGCGAGCGACCGCACGATCTCCACCACCTGGCGCTCGGCGAACTTCAGCGTGCTGAGCTCGACGTCGGTGCGGAGACCGATCGAGAGCTCGTCGAAGATGTCCTGCGTGAGCCGCCGCATCCGCTTGGAGTCGAGCACACCGAAACGGGTGAACTTCGACTCCTGAGCGAGGAAGACGTTGGCCGCGACCGAGAGGTTGGGCACCAGCGCCTGGTGCTGGAAGATGCGGAAGACGCCCCGCTGGGTGGCCTCCTGGTAGGTGCGGAAGCTGACGGGCTGGCCGCCCAGCAACAGCTCGCCCTCGTCGGGCTCGGTCGTGCCGCTGATCATGTTGAGCAGCGTCGACTTGCCGGCGCCGTTCTCGCCCACGAGGCCGAGCACCTCGCCGACCCGGGTCTGGACGGACACGGACTTCACGGCCCGGACGGGTCCGAAGCTCTTGGAGAGGTTGCGCGCCTCGAACAGGGGCACGGTGCCGCCGGCGGAGGCGGGGACGACGGTGTCGGTGTCGGTCATGGCCGGCCCCCTACTTGATGACGCTGAGCTTGGAGCGGTCCAGCGTCAGCGCGACGGCGAGGACCACGACCGTGCCCTGGACGATCTGCTGCAGGTAGGGCTGGACGCCGAGGGTGTTCAGGCCCACCGTGAGCGTGGTGATCACGAGCACACCGAGGATGGTGCGGTGCACGCCGCCGACGCCACCGGTCAGCGCGGTTCCGCCCATCACGACCGCGGCGATCGAGTCGAGGGTGAGCCGGTCGCCCATGCCGGGAGTCGCCGCACCGACGCGGGAGGCGAGCAGGATGCCGGCGGCCGCGGCGAGGGCACCCGAGAGCACCATGACCCAGAGCTTCATCCGACGGATCGGGATGCCGGCCAGGCCGCTGACGGCCTCGGCCCCGCCGATGGCGAAGGTGTAGCGGCCGAAGCGGGTCTTCTGGCCGACGAAGGAGAAGATGCCCCAGAGGATGAGGGCCCAGACCGCGATCAGCGGGATCTCACCGAAGAGCTTGCCCTGCGAGATGCCGGTGAAGCCCTGCTCGAAGATCTGCACGGGCCGGCCGTTGACGAACCAGAGTCCGACGCCGCCGACCGCGAGGCTCACACCCAGGGTGGTCAGGAAGCTCGGCACCTTGACGAAGGCGAACAGGATGCCGTTCACCAGCCCGACGAGGATGCCCACCCCGAGCCCGGCGAGGATCGCGAGCAGCCAGTTGCCGCTTCCGGCGATGGTGGCGGCGACCAGGGCCGAGAGGGTCACGGTCGCGCCGACCGAGAGGTCGATGCTGCCCATCAGGACGACGAAGGTCATGCCGATCGCGACGACCAGGAGCACGGACGACTCGCGGAGGATGCCGATCAACGTGCTGAATTGGAAGAAGCTCGGTGCGAGCAGGGAGAACACGACGATGAGGATGATGATCGCCGCGATCGGGAGGAGGATTCCCCCACCCCATTTGAGCGGCCTGGCCAGTTGATTCACGAAAGGGACTCCATTGTGACTCGGGTGAAGAAGGGGGTTCCCTGCCGGCCCCGGCGGTACCGGGGCCGGCAGGGAGGGAAACAGTGCGGAAGGGTCAGTCCTTCAGCATCTTCCAGTGGTCAGCCCACTCGGCATCGACCGTGGCCCGGTTCGGGAGCGCGTCGGAGTAGGCCTGCGGCAGGGTGAAGTTGGCCGGCTTCGGCTCGAGCATCCCCCACATCTGCTCCATGTCGATCGTGTTGACCTCGTTCTGCGGGTCCCAGTCGTCCGGGTACGCGACGCGGCTCATCTTCACCCAGTCGTACGGGTTGTTGTCGCCCGTGTAGGTGTTGATGTAGTCGTCCACGTTGTCCGCGGTGACGAAGATGCCGCCGGTGTTGAGCATCCGGTTCAGCGGGTCGACCTTGGCGCCCTTGCAGTAGTCCAGGGCCTGCACGAAGCTGAAGCCGGCCTGGAACTGCGGGATGCCGGAGAAGCTGCCGAACATCTGGCCGGCCTTGATCAGCTGCATGGTGCTGAGGTTGCCGTCGATGCCGGTGATGGGGGGCAGGTCCTCGTTGGCGACGCCGGCCTCGGTGAGGGCGTTGAGGGCGCCGATTCCGACGTCGTCGTTCTGACCGAAGACCGCGTTGATCTTGTCGACGCCGACCTGGGTGATGATGCCGGCCATCGCCTGGCGGGCCGCGTCGCGGTCCCACTCACCCGGCTGCTCGGCGATCACCTTGATGCCGGGGTACTCGGCGAGCGCCCGGTCGAAGCCGGCGTTGCGGAGCTGGTCGGGGGTCGCACCCGGGTGGCCGGTGAGGTGCACCACGTTGCCCGAGCCGCCGATCTTGTCGAACAGGGCCTTGGCCACCGTGTAGGCGACCTCCTCCGAGTTCGGCGTCAGGTACGACACGTACTGGTCGCCGCTGTCGAAGGGCGAGGTCCAGGTGGGCTGCTCCCAGGTGTTGACGAAGCAGACACCGTTCTGCTGGGCGATGTCGGCCATGGCCGGCACGTTGGACGGGTCGGGTGCGGTGATGAAGATGATCTTCGCGCCCGCGTCGACCTGCTGCTGGAACTGGGCGAGCTCGGTGGCCGGGTCGCCCTCGTTGGTGAGGCCGACGTACTTTCCGTTGAAGGCCTCGACGGCGCGCTGCGCACCCTGGGCCCAGCTGGCGTAGTAGTCGTTGTTCATGCTGGTGAACAGCGAGACGACGGTCTCGCCGTTGAGGTTCACCGAGTCGGGGAGTTCGGACGACGGGGCGGACGTGGCCGCGCTGCCTCCCGAGGAACACCCGGCGAGGCCGAGCAGACTGATTACGGCGAGGCCGGCGACACCGGCGCTCAACACTCTGCGGTTCATTTCACTCCTTCGTGAGACGTGCAGGACACTGTGCTTGTCGAGACACACTTTACAGTTTGAGCTGTACTTCACAACAGGGTTAACGTCGGGTTCGGCAAAATTCGCGGCTTTCCGCCATTCTCCCTTCCGAGCATCGGGGCCGCTGTGGTAGTAGTGGCAGCGGGCGTTAATTTGCAGTGAACGACCGGCGGTGGCCGGATCGACGCCCGCCTGTCAACAAGGAGGCTGACTAATGGCGGATTTCCATCTCTCGGGACGGACGGTCGTGGTGACCGGTTCGGCGACGGGTATCGGGCGGGCGACGGTCGACGCGTTCGCCGCCGAAGGGGCGCGGGTGGCGGCGGTCGACATCGAGTTCGACGTGCTCTCCCGGCACATCGAGGAGGCCGGGCTCGGCGAGCTGGTCACCCCGATCCGGGCCGACCTCTCGACGGCCGAGGGGGTCGCCTCGGCGGCCCAGGAGGCGATGAGCGCGCTCGGCGGTGCACCCGACGTGCTCGTGAACAACGTCGGCGCGGGCCGGCTGAAGACCTTCGAGGAGCTGACGGACGACGACTTCCACCGCACCTTCGAGCTCAACTTCCACTCGATGGTGCGGATGAGCCGCATCGTCGTGCCGTTGATGTACGAGGCCGGCCGGGGCGCGGTGGTCAACGTGACCTCGGACCTCTCCCGGCAGGCGGAGGACACCATCGTCGACTACGCGGCCTCCAAGGCGGCCGTCGCCAGCGTGGCCAAGTCGCTGGCGCGTGCGTACGCCCCCCGGGTGCGCGTGAACAACGTCGCCCCGGGCCCGATCTGGACCCCGTTCTGGACGGACGCGGACACCGGCTGGCTCAAGAACCTCGAGGCGGCCTACGGCGCCGAGGGCGACGCCGCGGTGCAGGCCTTCATCCAGGACCGCGGGATCCCCGCGGGACGGATGGGCACGCCCGAGGAGGTCGCCAACGCGATCCTGTTCCTCGCCTCCGACCTCGCCGGCTTCACCACCGGCAGCACCCTCGGCGTCGACGGCGGGACCGTCCGCGCCACCCTCTGATCCCATCCCGATCCCCACCGGCCTCGACGAGGAGACCGGCGGAACCGAAAGGAACACGATGATCGTCAAGGACACGAACGTGCCCACCATGCTCGAGCACGGCGGCACCTGCCGGTCGTGGTTCTTCTTCCACAAGGAAGAGCTGCGCGACGAGACCGAAGGAGGCTACCTGGAGTTCATCGACGAGTTCGAGCTGGCCGCCGGCGCTGCTCTTGAGCCGCATTCGCACGACACCGACGAGTTCTACTACCTGCTCTCCGGCACGGCCCGGATGCGCGTCGGCGACGAGGAGCAGGTGGTCGGCCCCGGCAACCTGATCCGCATCCCCCGCAACGAGATCCACAGCATCGCCACGATCGGCGACGAGGGATTCCGCGCGCTGGCCTTCGCGATCAGCTACATGCCGAAGGACAAGACCGGGTACACCGCCTATCCCCCGGACGGCGAACCCCACTTCGTGCCGAACGGCACCGACAAGCTCGAGTCCGAGAGCTGAGCGGCCCGGTCATGCGACTGGAAGGCAAGGTCGCGCTCGTCACGGGCGCGGCCGGGGGGATCGGGCGCGCCTCGGCGGAGCTGTTCGCCGAGGAGGGAGCCGTGGTCTGGGCGGCGGACATCGCGGAGGGGCCCGCGTTCGAGCATCCGTCGGTCACCGCGATCGAGCTCGACGTGACCGACGAGGGTTCCTGGCGCGCGGTCGTCGACCGCATCGTCGCCGAGCAGGGCCGGATCGACGTGCTGTTCAGCAACGCGGGGCTCGTCGGGTCGTACGAGCCCGTCGACAGCATCCCGCTCGAGGACTGGCACCGGGTGCTGCGCGTCAACCTCGACGGCGTCTTCCTCGGCGCCCGCACCGTCGTACCGGTGATGCGGGCCGCGGGCGGCGGCTCGATCATCAGCACCTCCTCGATCTGGGGCATCGCCGGGGCGGCCGGGGTCGCCGCGTACACGGCGTCCAAGGGCGCGGTGCGCCTGCTCAGCAAGAACCTGGCGCTGTCGTATGCCGGTGACGGCATCCGCTCGAACTCGATCCATCCCGGCATCATCGACACCCCGTTGATCGCCGCTCAGGATGCGGACGTCACCGCGGGCGTGGTCGCCCAGACCCCGCTGGGCCGGCTCGGCCGCGCGCGGGAGATCGCCTACGGCGCCTTGTTCCTCGCCAGCGACGAGTCGAGCTACATGACGGGCGCCGAGCTCGTCATCGACGGCGGCTACACCACCCAGTGAGGGTGGCGCAGATGACGGGCCGTCGGGTCGAGCAGGTCGCCGAGGACGACATCGGGCAGCGGATCCGCTCCGCCCGGATGGCGCAGGGGCTGAGCCTGCGCGGGGTCGCCTCGGCGATCGGCGTCTCGGCGAGCCTGCTCTCCCTGGTGGAGAACGGGCGCACGAAACCGTCGATCGGCACTCTGACCGCCCTGGTCGGGCACTTCGGCATCTCGTTCGACGACGTGATGGGCGATGCGCCGGACCGGGCGGCGGACCACCCGTTCCTCGTCACCCTGGCGCCGGGCGCCGCCCTGACGGCGGGCGGTCAGGGCGGCGCCGCGGAATACGCCTTCGTCGTCTCTGGGGAGCTGACCGTCTCGATCGACCCGGTCGTGCACCTGCTCCGGGCCGGCGACTCGCTGTCGCTGGAGGGCGGGCGGATCGCCCGGTACCTCAATGCCGGATCGGTGCCCGTCGAGGTGGTGCGGTTCCTAGGCGCCGGCGCGTAGCATCCGGCCGCCTTGCATCCGCCTCGGCCTCCGTTTCCGTCTCTGGTCAGGAGTTCTCGGGCAGCCCGAGATCCCACTGGGCGGAGGCCGGATCGGGGCGCTCGGCGAGCACGGCCGCGAGCAGTCCCTCGTCGATCGGCGCCCGGGCGGCCTCGACCGCCTCGCGGAGGTGCGCGCGGTTCGTGGTGCCGACCACGGTGGTGATCGCCCCGCTTCGCTGGATGGCGTACTGGTTCGCGAGGAACGAGATCGACGCCCCCGCGGCCTCGCAGACCGCGTTCATCCGGAGGGCCGCCTGGACGACCGCATCGGGCGCCATGTGTCCCTCGGCCGCGAGTCGATGGACGGCGGGGGTCAGCAGCCCCAGGGCCACCGCCGCCGCGTTCATCAGGGCGACCCCGTTCTCGCGGGCCACGGCGCCCAGCTCGTCCTCGAGCGAGTTGTCGAGCAGCGTGCCGTGCGCGAAGTTCAGCACCACGTCGCAGTCGGTCTCGGTGATCACCCGGCGGGCCGCGGAGAGCGAGTAGCCCGTCATCCCGATGGCCCGGGTCTTGCCCTCATCGCGCAGGTCGACCAGCGTCGCGTAGCCGTCGGTGAGCACCGGGTCGAGATCGACGAACTCGATGTCGTGCAGCTGGAGCAGGTCGAGGTGGTCGGTGCCGAGCAGCCGGAGGCTCCGCTCGACGCTGGCCCGGATGGCCCGGGGGCTGAAGTCGAAGTGCTCCCCCGGGTTGCGGCCGGCCTTGGTGCCGACCAGCACGCGGTCGCGCTTGCCGCGGAGGGCACGACCGAGGCGCTCCTCGGCGTCGCCGTAGTACGGCGAGGTGTCGAAGAAGCCGATGCCGAGGTCGATGGCCTCGTCGACCGCCGCCGCACCGACCGCCTCGGGCACGGGCCCGAACAGCTGGCCGAGCGGGGCGGTGCCGAAGGAGACCGGGGTGATCTCCAGGCCGGTGGAACCGAGCGGGGTGGAGGTCATCGTCGTCCTTCCGTGGGGGCGAAGCAGTCCCGCGCCGCGGCGGCCAGCACGGGGAGGGACCGGTTGATCGGCTGAGCGCGGTGCTCGTCCGAGATGATCTCGACGCCCCAGGGGCCGTCGTAGCCGGTCGCCCGGATCGCCTCGACGAACGCGGGCACGTCGAAGGCCCCGCGGCCGGGGTAGAGGCGGCGGTCGATCGTGTCGTCCCAGAGCGAGCCGACCGGCTCGGCCGTCCCGTCGTCCAGCTCGACGACGAAGACGTACTCCGGCGGCAGGGCGGCGACGCTCGCGTACGGGGTGCCGGTGCGGAAGACGTGCCAGATGTCCACGCACAGCCCCGCGGCGGGGTTGCCGACGGCGTCGAGGAGCTCGACTCCCTCCTGGATCGTGCGGAGATTGGTCGAGAACGGCATCGGCTCGAGCGCGACCCGCGTGCCCCGCGCGGCGGCCTCGGTGGCGAGCGCATCCAGCTCGGTGCGGAAGACCTCGGGGTCGGTTCCGCCCTCCACCATGTCGGGGGCGATCTTCACGGTCCGTGCACCGAGCACCTCCGCGGCCTCGAGCAGGTCGGCGCGCACCAGGTCGGAGGCCTCGCGTCGCGGCCCCGTGGTCCACCAGTCGCCGAGGAATTCGAGTTCGACGTACCCCATCCCGTTGTCCTCGAGCATCCGGGCCAGCTCGGTGAGCGGCTGCTGCTCGCGGAAGGCGACCAGATCGGCGTGCACGATGCCGAAGCCGTCCCAGCCCGAGGCGGCGGCGGTCTCGATCCGCTCCCGCATCGGGATCGGGCTCCGCTCGTCTCCGCGTTGCGGGCCGGCGTCCCCCGCGGTGATCCAGCAGGTCGCGAGCAGGGGCACCGGCATGGGGTCTCCTCATCATCGAGTTAATCAGCGATTAACAGGCTAGGGGAAAATGTCTGTTCTCACTGCACGGATTTCCGGTCGAGGGCCGCCTCGGCCGCGATCAGCAGCTCGGGCACCCCCTCGGTCAGCCGCGGTCCGAACGCATCCCCCGGCCGCTCTCCGTGCCGCCACCGGGTGTGGATGGCCTCGCAGAACACGGCCGCCTTCCACAGGGCCAGCGCCTCGTACCAGCCGAGCTCGGCCAGGTCGGCGCCGGAGGCGGCCGCGTACCGCTCGGCCAGCTGCAGGCGGGTGAGGTAGCCGGGCTCGCTCGTCACCGGGGTGAGCTGCATGACCGAGGCGGGCGCATCCGCGTCGGCGTAGGTCGCCAGCAGGTAGCCGACATCGGCGAGCGGATCGCCGAGGGTCGACATCTCCCAGTCGAGCAGCGCGCGCACCCGGGCCGGGGCCCCGCGCTCGAGCATGAGGTTGCCCAGGCGGTAGTCGCCGTGGATCAGCGAGGCGCGCTGGGGCACCGGGATGCGCCGCTCGAGCCGCGCCGCGAGTTCGTCGACCAGGGGCAGGTCGCGCTCCGAGACCGTCGGCCAGAGCCGACGGAAACGGGACACCTGGCGCTCGAGGTAGCCGTCCGGGCGACCGAGCCCCGCGGCATCCTCGCCGTCGACCGGCACCGCGTGGAGCGCGGCCAGCAGGTCGACCAGCTGCTCGCTCGTGCGTCGCCGCTCCGCGGGCGCGTCGAGGGCCTCGGGGATGCCGTCGGTGATCACGACACCGTCGAGGTGCTCCATCAGGTAGAACGGCACCCCGAGCAGGGATTCGTCGGGGCAGACGGCGAGGATGCGCGGCACCGGTATCCCGTGCCCGGCCACGAAGCGCTGCACCTGCGCCTCGCGCACCATGTCGTGGGTGGAGCGCGGGAGCGGCGGCCGCGGACCGCGACGGAGGACCACGGTCTCCGGGCCGCGCCGGAGCGCGTAGGTGAGGTTGGACTGGCCGTCGCCGATCCGCTCGGCCGTCACCGGGCCTTCGCCGATACCGTGCTCGTCGAGGAACCGGGTGACGACGTCGAGCGGCAGCAGCGGGTCGGGGCGGGATGCCGGGCCGGGCGCCGGGTCGGTCGCAGGGCCGGGCGCCGGGCCTGGAGCCGGTTGTGGTCCGGCGTCACTCATCCGCGACCGCCGCCCTGGCCCGGCGGCGAGCCGACGAGGCGCGGCGGGCGATCGCCCACCGGTGCGTCTCGTTCGCCCCGTCGTAGATGCGGAACGGGCGCACCTCCCCGAGGTAGGAGACCAGGGGCAGGTCGTACGAGACGCCGTCGCCCCCGCACAGCTGCATCGAGCGATCGACCACCCGCACGATGGCCTCCGAGCAGAACACCTTCGCGATCGAGGAGAGCCGGGCGCCCTCGCGCGGGTCGGTGACCAGGGCCTGCGCGCACGAGGTGATCAGGGCATCCGAGGCCTCGATGTCGATCATCGAGTCGGCGATCAGCGCCTGGGCGATGCCGAGGTCGCCGAGCCGCGCGCCGAAGAGCTCGCGCGAGTCCGCCCGGTCGAGCGCGATGTCGAGCGATCGCCGGGCGAGGCCCAGCCAGCGCATGCAGTGCGTGAGTCGCGCCGGCCCGAGCCGCACCTGCGCGTAGCGGAAGCCCTCGTCGGGGGCGCCCAGCACGGCCGAGGCCGAGACCCGGCAGTCGTCGAAGTGCACGTGCGAGTGGCCTCCGGCGATGGCGTTCTCGGTCGTGCGGATGTCGCGGCCGAGCCGGAGACCCGGTGTGTCGGCATCGACCAGGAACATGGTCGCGCCGCCCGCGGTCTTGGCCATGACGATGAAGAAGCCGGCCCCGACCGCGCCGCTGATGTAGCGCTTCTCGCCGTCGATCCGCCAGCCGCCGTCGACCTCGGTCGCGGTCGTGAGGAGCGCCTCCGGATCCGACCCCGCCCCCGGATGGGGCTCGGTCATCGCGAAGGCCGACCGCACCTCGCCGCGGACCAGCGGGCCGAGGTAGCGCTCCTTCTGCTCCGGTGTGCCGATCTTCTCCAGCAGGTGCGCGTTGCCCTCGTCCGGCGCCATGCAGCCGAGCACGCTCGGGCCGATCGGCGAGTAGCCCGCCGCCTGGAAGACCGGCGACCACGCGGTGAGCGGCAGGCCGAGCCCGCCGTACTCGACCGGCCCGTGCGGGGCGTAGACACCGGCCGCGCGGGCCTCGCGCCGGAGCCGTTCGAGCTCGTCCGGCTCGAGCGGCACCCCGGGGGCGGGCTCGGCGGGGATGACCACGTCGCGGATGAAGACGCGCACCCGCTCGACCAGCGCCTGAAGGTCGGCCGCGGACTCCGCCGCGGTCGAGGCCGATCGCTCGCTCATGCGACCCCTCCCGCCGCCATCAGGCCGCCGTCGACGGTGAGCACCTCGCCGGTGATCCAGGCCGAGTCGCGCGAGACCAGGAAGGCCACGGCGCCGGCGACGTCGGCGGGTTCGCCGAGCCGGCCGAGCGGGTAGGCCGACTCCACCTCCTGCTCCTTACCCTCGTAGAGCGCGCGGGAGAAGCCGGTGCGCACCACGGCGGGCGAGACCGCGTTGACCCGGATGTCCGGCGCCAGCTCGACCGCGAGCGTCTTCGTCAGATGGGCCACGGCCGCCTTCGAGACTCCGTAGAGGCCGATACCCGGGGAGGGCGTACGGCCTGTCACCGAGGAGAGGTTCACCACCGAGCCGCCGTTCACCGCGAAGCCGAGCCGCTCGTCGGCGAGCAGCTCCTGCACCCAGGCCAGGGGCGTGATCACGTTGACCTCGAAGATCTTGCGCGCCACCTCGAGCTCGACGTCGACGACCGGGCCGAAGACCGGGTTCATGCCGACGACGTTGACCAGGGCGTCGACCCGGCCGAACTGCGCGGCCACCCGGTCGAGCACCTCGGCCCGGTGCTCCCGGTCCTCCGCCCGGCCGGCGACCGCGATCGCGCGCCCGGCCGGCAGGGTGGCGAGGGCCTCGGCGAGCGCGTCGGCGCGCCGGGCCGTGATGCAGACCCGGGCGCCGTCGGCGACGAGGCGCTGGGCGACGGCGAGACCGATCCCCCGGCTGCCGCCGGTGACCAGCGCGACCCCGTCGAAGGGCTCGGCGGCCACCTCAGACGACCTGACCGGCCGGCACGAGCCGTTCGACGAACCAGTCGGTCGCCGCGGTGGCGGCGCGGATGAGAAGCGACTGGTTGCTGTACAGCGCGAGGTGATCGGACTTGTCGATCACGACCAGCCGCTTCTTCGCGGTGGGGATCGCGTTGAACGCGCCGATCGCCTCGTCCCACAGGGTGATGTCGTCGTTCTCGGCGACGATCATCAACGTGGGGGTGTCGACGATCCGGTGCAGGAACGGCCGGATGTCGTAGGACATCAGCAGGTCGACGGATTCCAGCGTGGCGTCGAAGTCGTAGTTCGGCGCCTCGTTCTGCTGGAAGGTGTGGAAGACCTCGTAGCCCTCCGGGAACGGCCAGGCCGAGATCTCGTTCGCCGTGTCGAGGGTGAAGTGCGGCACCATCGTGTCGCCCTCGCCGGCGAAGCGGGTGCGGCGGGCGTCGAGGATGGCCTTCTCGAGCCGGCGGAAGTTGACGGTGCCGTTGGCCAGCCGCATGTTGAGGTAGCCCTCGACGACCGGGATCTGCGAGACGGCGGCCTTGATGCGCGAATCGGTCGCGGCGAGGATCAGCGAGTGGCCGCCGCTGTACGACAGCCCCCAGACGCCGATGCGGCTGGAGTCGACCTCGTCGAGCGTCTCGGTGAAGTCGATCGCGTGCCGGTAGTCGGCGATCTGCATCCACGGGTCGATGTGCTGGCGGCGGGCGCCGTCGCTGTCGCCGAAGTTGCGGTAGTCGAACAGGATGGCGGCGATTCCGTTCTTCGCGAACATCTCGGCGTAGGTGGGCTGCACGATCTCCTTGACGTAGCACCAGCCGCCGGCCATCACGACCGTGGGGAACGGGCCCTCGCCCTCGTCGGGGGTGAACAGCCATCCGCGGACGGTGTCGCCCTCGCTCACGAACTCGATGTCTCGCCTCACGGGTGATCTCCTTCGATCAAATGCGGTGAACAGAACGCGCCCCGCAGGACGCGTCGAACGGGATGCACGGCCAGCGTGCGTCACAACCGACCGGTCGGCCGGTCAATCTGTCGCCCATTATGCAGGATTCTCGCGGATGTCGCTATGCTGAGCACGTTGAGAACCGGCCCGCTGGCCGGTCGACCGACCGCGAAGGAGCGGAGCATGACGGCGATCATCGAGACGGGCGCCCTCGCCCTCCCCGCGCTGCCCGAGCCCTCGGTCGGCGAACTCGAGGAGCTGTTCGAGGCCGTCTGCGGGGTGAGGGCCTTCGAGCTGTTGACCTCCGACCTCTACCGCGACGGCGTGATCCCCGGCTTCGTGCACGTCTCGCTCGGCCAGGAGGGCTCGGCGGTCGGCGCCTGCCACCCGCTGCGCCGGAGCGACATGATCACCTCCAACCACCGCGGCCACGGCCACTGCCTCGCGAAGGGGATGGAGCCGGAGGGTATGTTCGCCGAACTCTTCGGGCGCGCGACCGGCTCGGTGGGCGGCCGCGGCGGGTCGATGCACATCGCCGACCCCGCGATCGGCATCCTCGGCGCGAACGGCATCGTCGGAGCCGGGCTCCCGATCGCGGTCGGCGCCGCCCATGCGGCCCGCACCCGCGGCGACGACGTCGTGGTCGCCTTCTTCGGCGACGGCGCCGTCGCCCAGGGCGTCTTCCACGAGGCGGTCAACCTCGCCGCGCTCTGGGGCCTGCCGGTGATCTTCTTCTGCGAGAACAACGGCTTCGCCGAGTTCACCGCGGCGGCCGACGGGCACCCCGCGACGCTGCGCGAGCGCGCGGCCGGTTACGGCATCCCGTACCTCGAGGTCGACGGCGCCGACGTCTGGGCCGTCGCCGAGCGGATGGCCCGAGTCGTCGAGCGGGTCAGGTCCGGCGGCGGCCCCGTCGTCGTCGAGGCGATGACCGACCGCTGGCACGGCCACTACGAGGGCGACCAGCAGCAGTACCGCGACACCGACGACCTCCGGCGCGCCCGCGCCACCGATCCGCTCACCCGGGCCGAGGACAGGTTGCGCGCCCTCGGGGTGGCCGACGAGCGGATCGCGGCGCTCCGCGAGGGCGCCTTCGCCCGGATGGCCGCGGCGGCCGAGCGCGCGAAGTCGGCGCCCGTGCCCGACCCGGCCGACGCCGGCCGTTTCGTGACCGCCGCCCGGCCGGAGGTCGTCGAGGGCGCCCTCGACCCGGCCGCCGCGCCGGTCAAGTACATCGACGGCATCCGCTCGGCCCTCGCCGATGCCCTGACCGACGATCCGCTCGCCTTCTTCGCCGGGATCGACGTCGCCGCGGGCGGCGGCGTCTTCGCGGTCAGCCGCGGGCTGGCGGCCCGTCATCCCGGCCGGGTGCTGGACACGCCGATCTCGGAGGCCGCGGTGCTGGGCCTGGGCGTCGGCGGGGCGATGGCGGGACTGCATCCGGTGGTCGAGATCATGTACCTCGACTTCATCGGGGTGGCCTTCGATCAGCTGTTGAACCAAGCCGCGAAGCTGCACTTCATGACCGCCGGCCGGGCCACCCTGGGGATGACCGTGCGCACCCAGTTCGGCGCCGGCCGATCCGCCGGCAGCCAGCACTCGCAGAGCCTCGAGGCGCTGCTCGCCCACATCCCCGGCCTCACGGTGGTCATGCCCTCGACGGCGGCGGATGCCTATGGCCTGCTCCGCAGCGCGATCGACGACCCCAATCCCGTCGTCTACATCGAGAACCGCACCCTCTACGGCCGCCGCTCCCTGCCGGCGCCCGCCGGGCACCGCGTGCCGATCGGGAAGGCCCGGATCGCCCGCGCCGGCACGGACGTGACCGTCGTCAGCTACTCGCGGATGGTGCTGGAGTGCCTCGAGGTGGCCGATCGACTCGCCGCCGAGGGGATCGACGCGGAGGTGATCGACCTCCGCACGATCTCGCCCTGGGATCGCGAGACCGTGCTCGCCTCGGTGCGGAAGACCTCACGGCTCGTGGTCGTGCACGAGGCCGTCACCGACTTCGGCGTGGGCGGGGAGATCGTCTCGACCGTCGTCGACCAGGCGTTCTGGGCCCTCGACGGTCCGCCCCGGCGGGTCGGGGCCGGCTACTCCCCCGCCCCCTACGCCCCCGGGCTCGAGGCGGAGTGGCTGCCGCAGCACGACGACATCGAGCGGGCGATCCGTGCGACGCTCGAGCCGTTCTGAGGCGGCCCGCATGAGAACCACGGAAAGCGCCCGCCCGGGCCTCTCGCGAGATGGAGACCGATCGATGAGCACGTCCACCCTCACGACCTCCGGTGAACTGCGCCGCGCCGAGATCCTCGAGGCCGCCGCCGCCCTGTTCGACGAGCTGGGGTTCCACCGCACCACCACGGCGGCGATCGCCGACCGGGTGGGCACCGCCAAGGCGACCGTGTACCACTACTTCCGCGCCAAGCACGACATCCTGCACGCCATCCACGAGGAGTGGATCGACGAGCTCCTCGCACTGTTCGAGGCGACCGCCCGGGAGACGACGGACCCGGTGGAGGTGGTGCGCCGGGTGATGCACGACATCGTCTCGCTGATCGCCCAGCGGCCGGGGCACGTGCGGGTGTTCTTCGAGTACTTCCGCGAGTTGCCGCCCGAGCTGCAGACCTCGGCACGGATCAAGCGCGACCGGTACGAGGAGCTCGTCGAGGGTGCGATCCTGCAGGGCATGAAGGAGGGGTCGATCGCGTGGCAGGATCCCCGCACCGCCTCCTTCGCCCTGTTCGGGATGTGCAACTGGGCCTACCAGTGGTACCGGGCCGACGGCCGGCTCAGTCACGACGAGGTCTCCGCGCAGTTGTTCGGCATCTTCATGACCGGGGTCGCCTCGCGCGCCTTCGTGGAGCGGGGCACCGGTGCCTGAGCGCGCGGGGGGCGCGGGGGGCGTGGGCGGCGTCGGGTCCGCCCGCCGACCGGCGCCGGTCTATGGCTCGGCCGCGCACTGGGACACCACGATCCCGCGGCTGCTGGCCGAGGCGGTCGACGCCGACCCGCAGGCGCTCCTGGTCGTCGACGGCGCGACGCGGCTCACGCGGCGCGAGCTCGCCGACGCGGCCGACCGCATCCGGATCGCCCTGGTGGCGGCGGGGGTGCGGGCCGGCGACGTGGTGAGCATGCAGCTGCCGAACGCGTGGTCGACGGTGGCCGCGATGCACGGGGTGTGGGGCGCCGGAGCGATCGCCAACCCGATCACGACGATCTACCGGGGGCGGGAGCTCGAGACGATCTTCGGGAGCGCCCGGCCGCGGGTGGTGCTGGCGACCGGATCGGGGGCGCCTGCATCGGGTGCGGCACCGGGTCGCGGGGTGGATTTCGTGGCGCAGGCGCGGGAGGCCGTGACGGCGAGCGGATCGGACGCGGTCGTGCTCGATCTCGCCGCCGTGTTGGCGGGCGGGCCCGTCGATGTGGACGCCCCCACGGCATCCGGCGGCGGGCCGGCTGAGGCCCCCGCTGCGGCCAGGCCGGCCGACGCCACCGCAGCGCCCGGACCGGCCGAGGCCACCATTGGGGCCGCGGCCCTCCCCGACGACATCGCCCTGCTCATGTTCACCTCGGGCACCACCGGCCGGCCGAAGGGCGTGCTGCACTCCCACCGCGGCCTGCTCTACGAAGCCGCCTCGATCGGCGAGGTCTTCGGCCTCGACGGCGACACCGTCTTCATGCCCTCGCCGCTCGCGCACGTCACCGGGCTGCTCTACGGCATCCTCACCCCCGTGGTCACCGGGGGCGCGGTCTCGCTGCTGGACCGCTGGGACCCCGAGGTCGCGACCGCGCTGATCGAGCGCGACCGCTGCGCCTTCACCGTCGCGGCGACCCCGTTCCTCCGCGGGCTCGCCGAGTGCTACGCCCGCCGCGGTACCCCGTCGTCCCTCCGCGCCTTCGTCTGCGGCGGCGCCGACATCCCGCCGAGCCTGGTCGCGGAGGCCGATCGGGCCCTGGGCATCCGGGTCGCACGCACCTACGGCTCGACCGAGATGCCGACGCTGTGCATCGTGCGCCCCGACGACGACGCCCCGGCGCGCTTCACCTCGGAGGGCTACCGGATCGGGGAGGCCGAGGCGCGGCTCGCCGCCGACGGCGAGCTCGAGGTGCGGGGGCCGGAGCTGTTCGCGGGCTACCTGGATCCGCAGGACGACGTCGAGGCCTTCACCCCGGACGGCTGGTTCCGCACCGGTGATCTCGCCGACCTGGCCCCGGACGGCCGCATCACGATCACCGGGCGCCGGAAGGACCTGATCGTGCGCGGGGGCGAGAACATCAGCGCAAAAGAGGTCGAGGACCTCCTGCTCACCCACCCGGCGGTGTCGGATGTCGCGATGATCGGCGTGCCCGACCCGCGGATGGGCGAGCGGGCCTGCGC
The DNA here is from genome assembly GCF_059691755.1 of Herbiconiux sp. 320_LB. NCBI lineage: Bacteria > Bacillati > Actinomycetota > Actinomycetes > Micrococcales > Microbacteriaceae > Herbiconiux > Herbiconiux sp. 320_LB. The sequence goes on from NZ_JCAWAD010000003.1 coordinate 635,393, forward strand.
GGTCGTGGTGCTCGCCCCCGGGTCGGACGTCGATCTGGCCGGGCTGACGGCGCACCTGGACCGCCAGGCGATCGCGCGGCAGAAGTATCCCGAACTGCTCTGGAAGGTCGAGACCCTGCCGCGGACCGTCTCGGGCAAGGTGCAGAAGTTCGCGCTGCGGCAGGAGGTGCCGGCCGCCCTGGCCGCCGGGCTCGTGGAGACACGCGGCTGAGCCGGCGCTCGACCTCGGCGCGGCCGCTTCTCGCACTCTCGACCCGGTCGTGCGCAGGTTCTGCCCAGATGCTTGACAGCGATCTCCGATGAACCGGCTCCGGGGGCGATCCGAATACCTGTCATGGACGGACTGCACCCGAAGACCGCCTTCACCGCGACCCCGGCGGGCTGGTACGACGATGAGACAGGCAATGACCGATGGTGGGACGGGAGCGCGTGGACCGCGTTCCTGGCCCAGGACTCGGGGTTCCGGAGCGTGCTCCTGGAACTCCGCGCGGATGACGCACCCCCGGTGGTGACGACCGTGCGCGCCTCGGCGGTCGTGCCGCTCGAGGTGGTGGTCGACGGCCGCGCCTACCGGTACGCCACCACCTCGGTGCAGCCGATCGAGAACGGCCCGCGCCGGCACGTGTACCGGGCCGACACCTCGGCCTGAGCCGGTCGCGCCGGGCCCGCGTTCGGCGACCCGGCCCGACCCGACCCGGCCCGACCCGATCCGACCCGATCCGATTCGATCCGAACCAACGCGATCCCGTCGGTCCGGCTCAGGCGGGGACGACGAGCTCCCTGACCTCCGCCAGCGTCGCCTCAATCGTCTGCGGCAGGTCGAGCGGCCGCCCGGCGGGCGCCTCCTCGTCGAGCCAGCGCTCGAACGCGACCGAGAACGCCCCCACCGCGATGTCGGCGACGAGCCGCGCGGTCGCCTCGGCGACCCCGCGCTCCTGCAGGGCCGACGACGCCGCGGCCGTCAGGGTCGCGAGCTTCAGCAGTTCGCGCTCGAGCAGGCTCGGGTGGCGGCGGATCGCCGACATGCGCAGCCGCGCGTGCTCGCGCGAGACGCCGAGCTTCTCGCCGCCGGCGACGAGGGCCCGGCCGACGACGTCGAACGGCGACCCCCCGGGCGGAGCCTCCGCGATCGAGGTGACCACCGCATCCTGCAGCACCGCCGAGTTGAGGAAGAGCACCTCGCGCTTGTCGGCGAAGTGGCGGAAGAAGGTGCGTTCGGTGACACCGGACCGCTCGGCGATGTCGAGCACGGTCGTCTCCTCGAAGCCGCGCTCGAGGTAGAGCTCGAGGGCGGCCTTGGCGAGGCGGCCCCGCGCATCCGGTTCCCAACGTGCCATCGCCCCAGCATACCGGCGCGGTCGCAGTGATGACAGTGACCGACATCGCGTGCTACCGTGATGTCAGTCGCTGACATGGTGTCGCCGACAGGATGCTCGGCACTCGTCGGGCGAGAAGGAGAGATCATGCGGGTATTCGTCACCGGCGCCACGGGATTCATCGGGTCGGCGGTCACCGCCGAACTCCTCGCCGCGGGGCACGAGGTCTCCGGGCTGGCGCGCTCGGAAGCCTCGGCCGAGGCACTGACGCGGGCGGGCGCGATCCCGGTGCGGGGTGGGCTCGACGACCTCGACGTGCTCGCCTCCGCGGCGTCGGCCGCCGACGGGGTGATCCACCTGGGCTTCAAGCACGACTTCGACGACCTCGAGTCCTCCGGCGGCACCGAGCGGGCGGCGATCGAGGCGATGGGCGGGGCGCTGGCCGGCTCCGGGCGACCGCTCCTGTTCGCCTCGGGACTGGCGCTGGTCGCGCCGGGCCGCGTGGCGACCGAGGAGGATGCCTCGCCACACTCCGGCCCCGAGTCGGCGCGCGGCGGGGCAGAGCAGCTCGCCGCCGAGTACGCGGACCAGGGTGTGCGCACGGTCGCCCTGCGGTTCGCGCCGAGCGTGCACGGCGAGGGCGACCACGGCTTCGTCGCCGTGCTGGCGGGGCTCGCTCGGAGGCACGGCATCGCGGGCTACGTCGGCGACGGCGCCAACCGGTGGCCCGCGGTCAACCGGGCGGATGCGGCGCAGCTGGTGAGCCTCGCCCTCGAGAACCCGGCGGCGACGGGCGCGGTGCACGCGGTCGACGAGCAGGGCATCCCAACCCGCGAGATCGCCGAGGCGCTCGGCAGCGCCCTCGGCGTGCCCACCCGGTCGATCGCCCCCGAGGAGGCCGCGGCCCACTTCGGCTGGATCGCGCGCTTCTACGCCCTCGACATCCCCGCCTCGGGCGCGCTCACCCGCGAGAGGCTCGGGTGGCAGCCGTCGCACCCGGGGCTACTCGCCGACATCGGGGCCGGCTACTACTCGGTCTGAGCCGACGGAAGGGGCCGACGGGCGGGGCCGGATGCCGCCCGTCGGCCGACCGCCGCTACTCGCTGCTGTCGTCGTCGGTGTCGTCGTCGACCGACAGCGCCTCGATCAGGTAGTCGATCGCCGTCTGCAGGTTGTGCAGCGCCTGACGCTCCACCGTGTCCTCCGGCAGTTTCTGGATGTCGTAGCTCGCCGCGCTGGCGGCCTTGCGGGCTTCGGAGAGAGCTGCCTGGACTTCGAGATCGGCCATGGTTCCACCTTCTGGTCGTGCGGATGCCCGCGTCGGATGACGTCCGCGCCACGGGTCTCCGCCGCGCGGGTGAGCCCAGGCTAGCCAGCCCGCGCCCGCCCGGTCCAGACCCTGTCGGGACCACGTTCCGCGTCGCTCAGGGCCCTGGCCCGAGCGGCCGCGACGCGGGAGACTGGACGGGATGAACGACTCGACCGACCACGACACCCCCGCCAGCGCCACCTCCGCTGGCACCGACGCCGACGACACCGGCCTCGCCTCCCGCCTGGGGCTCGGCCTCGCGGCCATCGGCCGCCCGGCCTACATCACCGTCGGGCGCGACGACGACCTGGGCGACAGCGCCGACCGCTCCGTGGAGGCGCTGCGCGCGAAGGCCCACGCCCTGCTGGACGGCGCGTGGTGGCTGGGCATCCGCTACGTCGACGTCGCCCGGTCGTACGGCCTGGCGGAGCAGTTCCTCGGGTCGTGGCTCGCCGCGCATCCCGGCCGCCGGGACGAGCTCACGATCGGCTCGAAGTGGGGCTACGAGTACGTCGGCGACTGGCAGATGGATGCGCCGGTCCACGAACGCAAGCAGCACGGTCTGGAACTGCTCGAGCGCCAGTGGCCCGAGACGCTCGAGGCGCTCGGCGGGGCGCCGGACGTCTATCTGATCCACTCCCTCACCGCCGACAGCCCCGCGCTCGGCGACCGAGCGCTGCTCGACCGGCTGCGGGGGCTGGCCGCGGAGGGCGTGCGGGTGGGCTTCTCGACCAGCGGTCCGGAGCAGGCGGCCGTGATCGACGCTGCACTGGCGCTCCCCGACTCGCCGTTCTCGGCGGTGCAGTCGACCTGGAACCTGCTCGAGCCCTCGGCGGCCTCGGCCCTGGAGCGGGCCAACGACGCCCGGTGGCTCGTGGTCGTCAAGGAGGTGCTGGCCAACGGCCGCCTCACGCCGCGGGCCGTCTCCGCTTCCGCCTCCGCCGACTCGGGCGCCGACCCGGCCTCGTCCGCCGCCGCAGACCAGCGGGCCCGGGCGGCGGCCGCCGTCGCCGAGGCCGACGGGCAGTCGCTCGTGGGGCTCGCGATCGGTGCGGCGGTCGCGCATCCGTGGGCCGACATCGTGCTGAGCGGAGCGGTCACCCGCCGCCAGCTGCGCGACGCCGTGCAGGCCCGCGTGCCCGCGGTGCCCGAGGAGCGCCTGGCCGCCGTGGCCGAGCCCGCCGAGCAGTACTGGGCCGCCCGGGCCGCCCGCCCCTGGACCTGACGCACCCCATCCCGCCCCTCGCCCACGAACCCACCCCGCCGAGAAGTCACCTTTACGTCCAAGACCCGAGATTTGGACGTAAAGGCGACTTCTCGGCGAAGTGGGGTGAGTGGGGCTAGGAGGCGCCGCCGCGCGGGAGGGGCTGCACGCCGAAGGCGCGCGCCAGGCGGTCGATCTTCTCGGCCCGGCCGAGGCGCGGCAGGTCGCTGCCGTCACGGATGACCCGGCCGCGCGCCTCGAAGTCGTCGAGGAAGTCGCGCGCCCAGGTCACGTCCGACTGGGTCGGGCTGATGACCTCGTTGATCACCGGCAGCTGCTCCACGTCGAGGCAGAGCTTGCCGGTGAGCCCCAGGGCCACGGCGACCGCCGACTGCTCGCGCAGGATGGGGTGGCTCGACGAGACCGTCGGGCCGTCGATCGGCCCGGGCAGGTTGCCGACCCGGCTGGCCACGACCAGGCGCGACCGCGGGTAGGCCATCGCGATGTCCTCGGCGCTGGTGCCGGTGTCGCGGCGGTAGTCGCCGCTGCCGAACGCGAGCCGGAACGCCCCACGGGCCCGGGCGATCGAGACGACCTCCTCGATGCCGAGCGCCGACTCGACGAGCACGAGCACCGGGGTGCTGCCGCCCAGGCGGTCGAAGGTCTCGGTCACGTGCGCGCCCGACTCCGTCTTGGCGAGCATGACCCCGCGCAGGCCCGGCAGGCCCTTCAGCTGGTCGACGTCGTCGCTCCAGAAGTCGCTCAGCCGGTCGTTGATCCGCACCCAGCCGCTGCCGCCGCCGGCCAGCCAGTCGGCGACGCCGTCGCGCGCGGTGGCCTTGTGCTTGGGGTCGACCGCATCCTCGATGTCGAGCACGATCTGATCGGCCCGCGAGCGCGCGGCCGAGTCGAACGAGTCGGGGTGGTTGGCCGAGACGAGCAGCCACGAACGGGCGATCTCAGCCGGGACCCCCGGGCCGTGAGGCGCGGGGGTCGGGGTGGCTGTGGCAGCCGAGGTGGTGGTCTCTGGGGTCTCGGTGGTCAACGTCGCCTCTCCTGCGTCTGCATCTCCCCCACGATCGCGGCGATCGCCGCCGTCGAGGGCCGCGTTTCCCGTTCGACCTCCGCGGTCTCCTCGGCATCGAGGTGATCGTCGGCGCTCATGGTGGTCTCGTCGAACGGACGCGAACCCGAGAGTACCGCAGTCAGCTGTTCGCGATCGACCTGGCGCGTCCAGGTTCCGACCAGCAGGGTGGCCACGGCGTTGCCGGTGAAGTTCGTCAGCGCGCGGGCCTCGGACATGAACCGGTCGATGCCCACGATCACGCCGACGCCGTCGACGAGGTCGGGACGGTGGGCCTGCAGACCGCCCGCGAGGGTGGCCAGGCCCGCCCCGGTGACGCCCGCCGCGCCCTTGGAGGCGATCATCATGAACACCAGCAGCGAGATCTGCTCGCCGAGCGCGAGCGGGGTGCCCATGGCGCTGGCGATGAACAGCGACGCCATCGTGAGGTAGATCGCGGTGCCGTCGAGGTTGAACGAGTAGCCCGTGGGGATCGTGATGCCGGCGACCGGCTTCGAGACGCCCACGTGCTCCATCTTCGCGATCAGCCGCGGCAGCACGACCTCGCTCGAGGAGGTCGAGACGATCAGCAGGTACTCCCGGCCCAGGTACTTCATCAGACGGAAGATGTTGACCTTCGCCACCAGCCGCAGCAGCGTGCCGAGCACCACGACGATGAACAGTGCGCAGGTGATGTAGAAGGCGATCATCAGCGTGCCGAGCGCCATGATGGCCGCGAACCCGGTGGCGCCGACGACCGCGGCGATGGCCCCGAAGGCGCCGATCGGCGCGACCCACATGATCATCGAGAGGATGCGGAACACCAGCGCCTGGATCTGCCGGATCGCGCCCAGGATGGGCGTGCCCTTCGCCCCCATCTTCTGCAGCGCGAAGCCGACCAGCAGCGCCACCAGCAGAACCTGAAGGATGTTGCCCGCGGTCAGCGACGACAGCAGCGAGGTCGGGATGATGCCGAGCAGGAACTCCGTCGTGCTCTTGGCCTCCGTCGTGCCGGCGTTGTAGGTCGCCCCGCCGATGTTCAGCCCCTCGCCCGGGTGGATCAGGTTGCCGACCACCAGGCCGATGCCGAGCGCGAAGGTCGACATGATGATGAAGTAGCCGAGGGCGAGGCCCCCGACCTTGCCGACCGTGGCGGCCTTGGCGACCGAGCCGACGCCGAGCACGATGGTGCAGAAGATGATCGGCGCGATCATCATCTTGATCAGGCCGACGAAGGCGTCGCCCAGCGGCTTGAGGCCGACCGCGAAGCCGGGGGCGGCGAGCCCCACCACCGCTCCCGCGATCACCGCGACGATCACCGCGATGTAGAGGTAGTGGGTCGAGCCGATCCTCTTCCGGCCGCTGCGGGCGGTGCCGGTGGGGGCTTCTGGGTGCGGGTGGAGCGCCATTGCTTCCTTCTTCCGTCGACGTCGTCGTGTGGTGGAGGCAACTCTCGCCCGGCGCGAGCCCGCCGCGGGGGTTGTGTTCATAGTGTTCGCGGCATCCGTCGCCCGGCCGCCGCCTCGGATGTCTACGCTGGTCAGGATGCCGGTGCCGCCACACGCCCCGGGGTCGTCGACGACGCGATGGAGCGCAACATGATCCGAGGATTCCGGCGGTGGAGCATCGCGGCGAAGCTGTTCGCCCTGCAGTTCTTCGTCGTCCTCGCCCTGACCGCGGTCGCCGTGACCATCAGCTGGGCGGATGCGCGGGCCGACGTCGAGCACGACGCCGCCGAGCGCTCCCTCGCGGTCGCCGAGACGCTCGCGCAGGACCCGTTCGTGATCGAGGCGGTGCAGACCATCGACCCGACCGCCTCGCTCCAGCCCTATGCGGTCGCGGTGATGGATGCGGCCGACATCGACTTCGTCACGATCATGTCGCCGGACCGCATCCGCTACACCCACCGCGACCCGGCCGAGATCGGCAAGGAGTTCCTGGGCAACATCGACCGGGCTCTGGCGGGCCGGTCGTTCACCGAGACGTACACCGGCACCCTCGGGCCCTCGGTCAGGGCGGTGGCGCCGATCGAGGCCGACGGACGGGTCGTCGCGCTCGTGTCGGCCGGGATCACGGTCTCGAACACCCAGGTCGCCCTCGGCGGCCGGATCGGCACCGTCCTCGCCGCGGCGGGCATCGCGGTGCTCGTCGGGGGTCTCGCCTCCTGGGGCCTCAGCCGCTACCTCCGGCGGGTGACCGCCGGCCGCGGCGCCGAGGAGATGAGCCGGATGTTCGCCTACTACGAGGGCGTGCTGCACGCGATCGGCGAGGGCCTGGTGCTGCAGGACACCTCGCGCGGCCTGGTGCTCTACAACGACCGCGCGGCCGAGCTGCTCGGGCTGCCGCCCGCCGGGGTGGCGGCGGGTGAGGTCGTGCCGCTGTCGTCGCTCGCGGGGCCGGCCGTCGACCCCGCGGTGCGCGAGATGCTCGCGAGCGCCGAGGTGGCGGTGGACGAGATCGTGATCACCCCGACGCACGTGCTGGTGGTCGACCGCGACCGGGTGGCCGCGCGTCCCGGAGCCCGTAGCTCCGGACCCTTCGTCGGCACGGTGACGATCGTGCGCGACCACACCGAGCTGCAGGAGCTGACCGGTGAGCTGGCGACGATGACCACCCTGTCGGACGCCCTGCGCTCCCAGGCCCACGAGTTCGCGAACCGGCTGCACACGATGATCGCTCTGATCGAGCTCGACCGGGCGGGCGAGGCGGTCGAGCTGGCGAGTTCGGAGCTGGAGCTGAGCCAGCAGCTGACCGACCGCATCCTGACCGCCGCCGACGAGCCCGTGCTGCTGGCGCTGCTGCTCGGCAAGTCGGCGCAGGCGGCCGAGCGCGGCCTGCGGCTCGACGTCGAGGTGCCCGAGCACCTGGCGGCCGGCGTGGTGCCGCCGCGCGAGCTGATCACGATCGCGGGCAACCTGATCGACAACGCGATGGATGCGGTGGCCGGGCTCGAACCGTCGGCCCAGTGGGTGCGCGTGGCGGTCGAGCCGCGGCGGGACGGCGGGCTGAGGATCGAGGTCGAGGACGGCGGGCCGGGGCCGGATCGGGGTTCGGGCGGCGAGCTCGGTGCGGACGGCGCCGGGCTGTTCGAGCTCGGGGCGACGACCAAGCCCGTCGCGGCGGGACCGGGTGCGCCCGAGCTCGGCGGTCGGCGCGGGATCGGCCTGGCCCTGGTGCGCCAGGCCGTCGGCCGCCTCGGCGGCACGGTCACGGTCGACGACTCCCGCTTCCGGGTCGAGCTGCCGGCGCGCGCGGCGTCCGCCGGGGCCGCCGATGCAGCGGCCGCCGGGGTCGCCGATCCGGCGGGCCAGCACCCGGAGTCGGTCCGATGACCGCCACCGCTGCCCCGCTGCGGGTGCTGGTGGTCGAGGACGAACCGCTCACCGCCGAGGCGCACGCCGCCTACGTCACGCGGATCGACGGCTTCGTGGTCGCCGGAGTCGCCCGCACCGGGTCGGCGGCGCTCCGCCTGCTGCGCGACACGACCGAGCCGATCGACCTCATCCTTCTCGACGTCAACCTCCCGGACACCACGGGCATCGACCTGTGCCGCCAGCTCCGCGCGGCGGGGGTCGAGACCGACGTGATCGCCGTGACGGCGGTGCGGGATGCGGCGGTCGTGCGCTCGGCGGTCTCGCTGGGCATCGTGCAGTACCTGATCAAGCCCTTCGGCTTCGCCGCCTTCGCCGAGAAGCTGAACGCCTACCGCGACTTCCACGACCGCATCGCGGGCTCCGCAGTGACCGACCAGCACGACGTCGACTCCTCCTTCGCCGCGCTGCGCCGCGAGTCGTCGACCCAGCTGCCCAAGGGCCTGACCGCCGAGACCCTCGACCAGGTGCGGAGCGCCGTGCGCGCCGCCGCCCCCGCGGGGCTCTCGGCGACCGAGCTCGGCACCGCGCTCTCGCTCTCCCGGGTCACTGCCCGCCGCTACCTCGAGCACCTCGCCGCCATCGGGGTCGCCCAGCGCACCCAGCGCTACGGCGCGCCCGGCCGGCCCGAGGTGGAGTACCGCGCATCCCACCCGGCCTGACGGCGGCGGCTGCGGAAGTTAGGATTACGCAGGCGGAACGCGCACCACCCGCGCCGCACCGCCCGCACCAGCACCATCCGCATCGCGCAGCACCGCACCGCGCAGCACCCGCACCGCTCAGCACCGCCCCGCACCGCCCAGCACCGAGGAGAAGACCACCCGTGTCCGACGCCCCTCGTGTCCTGCTGGATGCGACCTCCATCCCGCCGTCGCGCGGTGGCGTCGCCCGCTTCATCGCCGGCCTCGCGGCCGGGCTCGAGCAGAACGGTCGCATCGTCGACGTCGTCGTGAAGGCGGACGACCTCGACTTCCTCACCGCGGCCGCCCCCGGCCACCGCTACCACGTCGCCCCGGCCCGGCTCTCCCGCCGCCCCGCCCGCCTGCTCTGGGAGCAGCGCGGGCTGCCGGCGCTCGCCCGCCGCCTCGGCTGCTCCGTCATCCACTCCCCCCACTACACCTTCCCGCTGCTGACCCGTGCCCGCCGCGTGGTCACCGTGCACGACGCCACCTTCTTCAGCTCGCCCGAGGCGCACTCGCGGCTCAAGGGCGAGTTCTTCCGCCGCTGGATCCGGCTCGCCGGCCGCCGCGCCGACCACCTCGTCGCGGTCAGCGAGGCGACCGCCCGCGAGATCCGTCGCTACGTCCCCGGGCTCCGCCCCGAGATCACCGTGGCCTACCTCGGCGTCGACACCACGGTCTTCCACCGACCGGATGCCGCCGCCGTCGAGACGGTGCGGACCGAGCTCGGCCTCGCCCCCGGCGAGGACTGGATCGCCTTCCTCGGCACCATCGAGCCGCGGAAGAACGTGCCCGCCCTGATCCGCGCGGTGCGCGCGCTGCGGGCGAGCCGCCCGGAGACCCCGAGGCTCGTGCTCTCGGGCTCGCGGGGCTGGGACGACGAGGCCCTGCGGCTCCTGGACGACCCGGCCACCGCATCCGACGTCGTCGAAGCCGGCTACCTGCCGCTGGACTCGCTCGGCGCCTTCCTCGGCGGAGCCCGTGTCGTCGTCTACCCCAGCCTCGGCGAGGGCTTCGGCCTGCCGGTGCTGGAGGCGATGGCCTCGGGTGCGGCGGTGCTGACGACCCGGCGGCTGTCGATCCCCGAGGTCGGCGGCGACGCCGTGGCCTACGCCGAGCCGGACGCCCTCTCGATCGAGAAGGCCCTGGCGGTGCTGCTCAGCGACCGCGCCGAGCGCACCGAGCTGGCCGCCGCGGCGCTCGCGCGCAGCAGCCGCTTCAGCTGGGCCGCCTGCGCCGAGGTCTACCAGCACGCCTACGACGGCACGAGCGGAAGCGAGGCCCCGGCCCGATGAGCGAGCACTCCTACGTCGCGGTCGTCACGGTGAGCTACGCCTCGGAGGACGAGCTGGTGCCGTTCCTCGACTCCCTGCCCGGGGCGACGGCCACCGACCTCGTGGTCGTGGTGGCCGACAACAAGCCCGACGAGCACTCCCGGGTCGCCGGGATCGCGGCCGACCACGGCGCCGCGTACCTGCCGCTGCCCGACAACCCCGGCTACGGCGGGGGGATGAACGCGGCCGTGGCGACCCTGCCGCCGTCGGTGACCTGGATCCTGATCTCGAACCCCGACATCGTGCTGCACCCCGAGGCGATCGACCGGATGGTGGCGGTCGGCATGTCGGCACCGGACATCGGCTCCGTCGGCCCCCGGGTGCTCACCGACGGCGTGACCTACCCGTCGGCGCGCGCGATCCCGTCGCTGCGGATCGGGATCGGTCACGCCCTGTTCTCGAAGATCTGGAAGACCAACCCGTGGACCAGGCTCTACCACGCCGGCACGGCCGGCGAGACGGCCGGCGAGGTCGACGTGGGCTGGCTCTCCGGCTCCTGCCTGCTGGTGCGCCGCGCGGCCTTCGAGCAGATCGGCGGCTTCGACGAGGGCTACTTCATGTACTTCGAGGACGTGGACCTCGGCTATCGGCTCGGCACGCACGGCTGGCGCAACCGCTACGCCCCGCACGCGGTCGTCGAGCACTCCGGCGGCCACTCGACCGAGGGCGAGTCCAAGCGGATGGTGGAGGCCCACCACGCGAGCGCGTACCGCTTCCTGTCGCAGAAGTACTCGGGCCCGTTGCTGCTACCCTTGCGCCTGGTACTTCGGGCGGGACTGGGCATCCGTACGCGCCTGCAGAACCGAGGTTGATCGCCATGACCAGTGTCCCCGCCGAACTCCGGCGTCGAGCCGAGCTGATCGCCAAGCGGGCGATCCGCCGCCGCATCCTGGGTGGCCACTACCGCAGCACGCGCGTGCACTACGGCACCGGGGCCGCCGAGTCGGCCGTGCCGGTCTTCATGTGCCTGTGGAACCGGCCGACCCGGCTGATCGACATGCTCGAGGCGCTCGACGGCCAGACCGGCACCCCCGGCATCACCTTCCACATCTGGAACAACAACAAGGCCGATCACGACCACTACCTGCAGGTGGTGCGCGAGTTCCGTCCCCGCGGGGCCCTCCGCGAGGTGCAACTGGTCAAGACCCCGTACAACCTCGGGTCGATGGGCCGGTTCTACCTGGCCCGCGACCACGCCCGGGCCCACGGCGCCGGCCCCGCGATCGTGGTCGACGACGACGAGAACCTGCAGGCCGACTTCGTGAGCACGGCCCTGGCGGCCTACGCCCCCGGAACCGTCGCGGCCTGGTGGGCCTTCGAGGTGGGTCGCAACTACTACGACCGCCGCCCCGCCGTGCCGGGCGGCCCGGTCGACCACGTCGGCCCGGGCGGGATGATCTGCGACTCCGCGATCTTCCTCGACGACGACTTCTTCACCGAACTGCCCGAGGAGTACTTCTTCGTCGACGACCTCTGGTTCACCTACTACGCCGCCCGGCGGCGGGGCATGAGGCTGAACAAGCTCGACGTCGACATCGAGTTCGTGATGGACGAGACGAACCAGTCCTACGGGCTGGTCGACCTCAAGCTCGCCCTCTTCGACCAGCTCTACCCCGAGCGGGTCGGCACGCCCCCGCGCTTCGAGTTCCCCGAGTAACAGGGGTTCGCCGCGGGGCAGTCGACTCGGATGAGCAGCAGCCGCTCCGAAGCGCGGCGGTCCGGGTCAGCCCCGCACGAGCCCCAGCAGGCCGTTCCACGCGGTCGGCGCGTAGCTCTCCTCGGGGCTCGTCAGCCGCTCGTGAGCGATCTCGCCCGGCCGGGGTCGCTCGACCCGGTGGGCGAGCTCTGCTCCCGCGTGCTCCGCGACCCGCTCCAGCACCTCGGCGAGGCTGAGCTGCACCGCCTCGGAGACCACGAAGGTCGTGCCGCCCGCGGTGTCGCGATGGGTGGCGAGCAGCAGCAGGATGCGCACCGTGTCGTACACCGACTGGTAGTAGCGGGTCGTCTCCGGCCCGAACAGCGTGACCGGCAGGTCGAGCGCGATGGACTGCCGCCACAGCTCGATCACCGAGCCGCTCGAGCCCCAGATGTTCGGCAGCCGAACCGCCGACGCCGCGAGACCGCGGACGGCCGCGGCGGCGACCTCGACCTCGGCGTCGTACTTGGTGCGGCCGAGCACGTTGACGCGCGAGGTGGCTTTGTCGCTGGAGACCAGCACGAAGCGGGTCACGCCGCGCTGGGCGCTCTGCTCGAGCAGGATGCGCGTGGCGTCGACGTTGATCCGCTGCGCCAGTCGCGGGTTGGCCTCGCAGGTGCCGACGTGCTTGACCGCGGCGGCGTGCACGACGACCTCGGCGGCGACGCGGTCGAAGACCTCGTCCATCTGATCGCGGTCCGAGACGTCGGCGACGACCACCTGCAGGTTCGCGGAGAGCCCGAGTGCGGTGACCCAGTTGCTGAGGGCGGCGACGCCCCGCTCGCTGGTGTCGATGACGATCACCGGGGCGGTGCGGTCGGGGTCGGTGATCAGTGCGACGGCGAGCGCCCCACCGATGCTGCCCGCTCCCCCGGTGACCACGACGCGTCGGCCCGAGAGCGGTGCGCGGAGCTCCTCGATTGACCCGAGATGGCCGAACGTCTCATCGACGAGGGGCGCCGCGAGGTCGCCGCCGAGGATAGTCATTGCCAGGTCGGGAGTGATCACGAGGGCCCATCGGGTGCGGAAGTCGATACAAGCTCACCATAACGGTGAGAACGGTCACGGCGAAATCGCCTGGATCAGTCTACGAGGCGCAGGCGGTGAGGTTCTGCACCTCGGGCGACAGCGTCGCCGTGCCCCCGATCAGCACCACGCGGCCGACCCCGAGCCCGGTGAGGGCCGCGAGCACGGACGGCGGGACGCAGCTGCCGGAGACGACGAACAGGGGCGCGTCCTGGGCCCCGGCGAGCGCCGAACCGGCGAGCGCATCCGGAAAGCTCAGGCCGGTCGCGAGGTACGCGGTGCCGGCGGAACGGTAGGCGTCGAGGTTCACCGCGACGGCCGCGGCGTACCGGTCGGCGCCGGCCAGGCGCTGCACCGGCGCGACGAGCGAGAGCGAGGTGGCGACGCCGCCGGAGACCGAGTTCGGGCCGCCCGCGATCTTCACCGAGGCGGGGTGCAACGCCAGCAGGGCGCCGGTCGTGGCGGTGTCGGTGCCGTTCGCCGTGCCGTCGACCAGCAGCACCGGGGCGTCGCTGTCGCCGCCCGCGGCGCCGGCGGCCAGGGCGTCCGGGAAGTTCCAGCCGGTCGACACGTACGCGGTCGGTGCGCCGTTCGTGCCGCCCGCGCCGAAGGCGTAGTCGACCAGGGCCCGCGACCCGGAGAACCGGTCGGGGCCGGCCACCCTCACGACGGAGGGGACGAGCGCCCGCAGCTGCTGCTCGACCGCCGGGGATACCGAGGCCGTGCCGCCGACCACGACCGCCGTCGCCGGCTTCAGCCGGGCGAGCTCGCGCACGACCACGTCGGGGAGTCCGTCGGGCAGCGTCAGCAGCAGCGGGCCGCCCTGCACGGCCGCGGCGGGGCCGGCGCTCAGCGCATCCGGGTAGTTGGTGCCGGTCGCCAGGTAGACCACGGGGGCGCCGTTCGGATAGCCCGCGGCCGAGAGCGCGACGGCGCCGCTGTAGCGGTCGGGGCCGGCGATGCGGTCGACCGTGAAGGGCGTGGTCACCGCGGCGGTGGGCACGCTGGTGCGCGCGGCCGAGGCGTAGCCGGAACGCGACCCGGTCACCGTGACCGTGACGGTGCGCCCCACCGTGGTCTGGTCGGGGAGGTAGGTCGATCCGGTGGCACCGGGCAGCGGCTGCCCTCCGGCGCTCCACTGGTAGGCCAGCGCCACCTCGCCGGGCCCCCAGACCCCCGGGTCGGCGGTCAGCGGGCTGCCGACCCGCGGGGTGCCCGAGACGGTGGGCGTGCCCGGGGTGAGCTGCCCCACGGGGGCGGGCGGGTTGCTGTCGTAGCCGGCGAAGATCTGCACCCACATCCCGCCGCGGCTGCTCGAGGCGTAGCCGACCCCGATGCGGGTGTAGCCGGTGTTCAGGATGTTCGCGCGGTGGCCGGGCGAGTTCATCCAGTCGCTCATCACCTGGTCGGCGGTCACCTGGCCGACCGCGATGTTCTCGCCGTTGCTCCGCCAGCCCGGCGGGATCTTCGAGGCCCGCCAGTCGTTCGGGCTGTGCGTCAGCGGATTCGCGAGCGTGGTCATGTGGTTCGCCCACTCCTCGGCCGCCGCCTCGATCGTGGCGTCGCGGAGGAGCGGGGGCAGCCCGTCGGCGGCACGCTGGAGGTTGACCCGGTCGAAGACCTGGTCCTCCTGGGCCGCGAGCACGGCGGCGCCCGGGGTCCCCGATGCCGAGGCCGCCGGCAGCGCGACCGACGGAGCCGATGCCGAGGCCGCCGGCGCGGCTGCAGCGGGCAGCCCGCCGATCCCGGCCGGCACGAGCCCGGCCAGCAGGGCGACCGCCACGGCGGCACGGACGGTCAGTCGCCGCCGGCGACCCATGTGATCCCCATCACGAGCATGTGACCAATTGTTCCACCGACGTGGTCAATGACACAGGCCCCCCGAGGAGGACGACGTTCGAGGCGCGCAGGTTGACGATGTCGGTGACGACCCCGCGCGGCACGCACCCGGTCGGCACGATGTAGAGCGGCGCATCCCGCACCCCCGCCAGCACTCCGCCGGCCAGCGCGTCGGGGAAGTTGTAGCCCGTGGCGAGGTAGACGGTCTGACTCGAGCTGAAGGCGGCCCGGTTGATCGCCACCGAGGCCTCGAAGCGGTCGACGCCGGCCTGGCGGTCGACCCCGCCGGGCAGCAGCGACGCCAGCTGCGAACGGATGCCCTCGGTCACCGAGTTCGGACCGCCCGCGATCGTCGCCCGCTGCACCCCGAGCGCCGAGAGGGTTGCGCGGGAGGAGTCGTCCAGCGTCTGGGCCGAGCCCTGCACGAGCAGCACCGGGATGTCCGCGGACCCGGCGGCGGCGCTGGCCGAGAGGGCGTCCGGGAAGTTCTGGCCCGTCGCCACGTAGGCGCGCGTCGCGCTCGGGAACGCGTCGCGCACCACCAGCTGGCTCGTCTCGTAGCGGCCGGATCCCGCGAGGCGGCGCACCGAGGGCACGATCGACCGCACGGCGTCGGCCACCTGCTCGCCCACCGAGTTCGCGCCGCCCACGATCACGACCTCCGAGGGTCGGAGGCGGCGGAGCTCGTCGGCGACGCCGGCGGGGAGCTGGTCGCCGAGGGTCAGCAGCAGCGGGCCGCCCTTGTGCACCGCGGCCGGCGCGGCGCTCAGCGCATCCGGGTAGTTGCCGCCCGCGGCGAGGTAGACCACGGGCGCCGTGCCCGGGAAGGTCTGCCGCGAGATCTGCACGGCGACGTCGTAGCGGTCGGGGCCCGAGATGCGCTGCACCGCGGGCCGTGGCTTTAGGGAGTAGCTGCCCGAGACCGTGCCCGAGCTCGAGATGGTGCCCCAGCCGGCGTTGACCGTGTAGCTGTGCGAGCCCGAGGTCGCGTTCGCCGGGATCGGCACCGACCAGGCTCCGCTCGCGTCGGGGGTGACGGCGTACGGGGTGCCGTCTATGACGACCCGCACGTAGGTGCGCGGGTTCACGTTCGCGACCGTGCCGCGGATGGCGTCGCCTGTGAAGGTGGGCGGGTTGACCACGGGCGTGGCCACGTCGACCGAGAGCTCCCAGTCCGGCAGCGACGTGACGATGTTCGGCGTGCCGTCGGTGGTGATCATCGGGAAGAAGGCGGAGATCGCGTTCGGCTGTGACGACCGGTCGCAGGTGCCGACCCAGTCGCCCGCGGTTCCGAGCCCGAAGGCGGCGGTGCCGATCACCGCGGCGGAGCCGCTGTCGCCCGAGCGCATGCACACGTCGGTGAGGGTGAGGTTGACGTAGCGCGGCTGGCTCGAGTGGTTGTAGACGGGGAAGGACTCGTTGACGACGAGGATCTGACCGCAGGTCCAGCCGGTGGTGCGCCCCGACTTGCAGATCGGGGCGCCGACGATGCCGGGCGTGTAGTCGGTGATGCGGATGGGGTTGCCGTCGGCCAGCGCGCCCTGCCCCCCACCCCAGGTCGAGACCGCGGGCTGCGGGTTCCAGCCGCCGGCGGTGATGACCGGGCCGACGTCGGCGCCGTTGCCGAACAGGAACAGGCTGTCGATCGGCGACCCGATGACCGCGGCACGCGACGGCGCGGCCCCGGCGGAGGATTGGCGCGACTCGTAGAAGTCGGTGCCGAAGGTGCGGTTCGGCTCGATGCAGTGGCCCGAGGTGATGAACTCGTGCAGGTGGATGCCCGACTTGGTGCGGCCGTTGAAGCCGACCGAGCAGACGAAGGTGTAGTCCTGCGTCGTGAACGAGAAGCCCTGGCCGCCGACCAGGTCGCCGAGCGCGTCGAGCGTGGCGCCGGAGTAGTCGGGGGTGACCGGCTCGCCCAGTTCGGCCCGGGCGCCCACCGCCTCGACGGCCGGGACGTCGTCGGGCGAGGCCACGTTCACGACGAGATCGGTGCCCTCCAGGCGCGAGCCGAGGAGGCCGACGCCGTCCTCGGTCAGGTCGCCGACCACCGCGGCCGCGTCGACCGCGGCGGCGGCCCGCGCGAGGTAGTCCTCGGTCGTCTCGCCGAGGTCGCGCTGCACGGCCTCGCCGAGCTCGGCGGGGAGCTGTTCGGCGAGGGCCCGGAAGTCGGCCGCGTCGTAGCTCTTCATCGTCGCCGGCGGGGTGGCCGGGTCTGTGCCCGGTTCGGTGGCCGGGTCTGTGCGCGGGTCGGTGGCGGGGTCGGTCGGTGTCGTCGACGCGCCCGGGACGATCGCGGCGGGCGCTTCCGCCGCCGCCGCGGGAGCAGCGGCTCCGGCGGCCACCAGGGCCAGCACCACCGCGCCCGTGGTCAGGGCTCGGACGTGTCGGGCGAGGTACGGAACGCGCATGCCCCCACGCTAGGTGACGGCCCGGGCGCGACCCCGGCGCGACTCGCGGTCGCGGCCTCGGGTCGCGCCCCCGGTCAGACCGACGGGGTCAGACCGACGCGGTCAGACCGACGGGGTCGTGAGGGGCTTCGCGGCGACCGCCGTCGAGCGGCCCGACTTCGCAGCACCCCCGGAGGATGCAGCACCCGCCTCGGCGAACGCCTGCCCCGCGGCGGCGCCGGTGGCCCGCCCGGTCACGATCTCGGCGATGTCGATGCCGACCAGATCCTTCACGATCTGCATCGACGAGGCCAGCTGGCTGGCGACGTTGCCGCTGACCTGCTCGGTTCCCTGACCGTCGTTCGAGATGATCGTCATGTTCGAGATCGCGGAGAGCGGCTCGGATGCAGCGCGCACGATGGCGGGCAGCTGGCCGATCACCTGCTGCCGCAGCAGGTCGTCGGCGCGTTCCTCGAGCGCGTCGGCCTGCGCCCGGGTGGCCTCGGCCTCGGCCGCACCCTTGACCCGGATCGAGTTGGCCTCGGCCTCGCCCTCGGCCCGCAGCGCCTCGGCGGCCGCGATCCGGCGGTTCTTCTCGGCCACACCCTCGGCCTCGGTCGCCTCCGCGGCCGAACGACGGCGGTTGCGGTCGGCGACACCCTCGGCCTCGACGGCCTCGGCGACCGCCTTGCGTCGGTCGCGCTCGGCGTTCGCGGCGGCGACGGCGGCCGCGGCATCCGCCTGCGCCTTCTTCTCCAGCGAGTACGCCTCGGCGTCGGCCACGGCACGGATCTCGGCGTCGAGCTCCTGCTTGCGCAGCCCCACCCGCTTGCCCGCGGTGATCTCCTGCTGGGCGATGACCTCCTGCTGCGAGATCGCCTCGGCGAGGGGCCGGGAGGCGGCGGCCTCGGCGCGGGCCTTGTCGGTCTCCTTCTGGATCTCCGCGTTCCGCAGGTCGAGCTTCCGCTGCTGCTCGGCGACGGCCTGGTCGGCCTCGATCCGCGCCTCCTCCGAGGTGCGACGGGCGACCGACTCTGCCACCTCCGCGACCTGCTTCACGCGCGCGGCCTCGGCACGACCGAGGTCGCGGATGTAGCCGTTGTCGTCGTCGATCTCCTTGATCTGGAGCGTGTCGATCTGCAGGCCCTGCACATCCAGCGACTCGCGCACGGCGTCGAGCACCTGGCCCTGGAGCGCCTGGCGGTTGGTGATGATCTCGGTCACGGTCAGCTGACCGACGATCGAGCGCACGGAACCGGAGAGCACCTCTTCCGTGGAGGTCTCGATCTGGTCCTGCTGGTTCAGGAAGCGCTGGGCGGCGGCGCGCACCATCGACTCGGAGCCGCCCACCTTGACGACGGCGACCGCGTTCACCTTGATGGTGATCGCATCCTTCGTCTGGGCCGTCGCCTGCACGTTGAGCTGGCGGCTGCGCAGGCTCAGCTTGAAGTAGGCCTCGACGATCGGCTTGACGAACACGCGCGACCCGAAGACCACGCGCTGCCCGGCGTTCTCGGTCTCCTCGAGCGCGGTCTGGCCGAGAGGTGGATGCCCCTCTTTCACCGGCTTCTGCCGCGAGGTGACGATGATCGCCTCGTCGGGCTTGGCGACCTTGATACCGCGCAGCAGCACGATCAGGACGATCAGCGCGACGAGGACCACGACTCCGACGATGACGACGGTGAGGAGTGATTCGAACGAGAACAGGGGCGGCATGACGGCCTTTCCGCGAGTAGGGGTTCTGCTAGCAGTATGCCCTACACGTGTCTGCGCCCGCGCGGAGGCCCGCTACTCGGCGTCGGCGGAGGCGATCAGCGTCTCGAGGTACGCCCCGTAGCCGCTCTTGACGAGGGGCTTGGCGAGCTTCGCGAGCTGGGCCGTGTCGATCCAGCCGGCCCGCCACGCGATCTCCTCGATGCAGCCGATCTTGAAGCCCTGACGGTCCTCGATCACCCGCACGTACTCCGAGGCCTGCATCATCGACTCGAAGGTCCCCGTGTCCAGCCACGCCGTGCCCCGGTCGAGCACCTGCACGTGCAGCTCACCCTTGTCGAGGTACCGCTCGTTGACCGTCGAGATCTCCAGCTCGCCGCGCGCGGAGGGCTCGATCGACTTCGCGATCTCGACCACGCTGTTGTCGTAGAAGTACAGCCCCGGAACCGCGTAGTTCGACTTCGGGTTCTCGGGCTTCTCCTCGATCGAGAGCGCCGTGAAGTCGTCGTCGAACTCGACCACGCCGTACGAGCGCGGGTTCGACACGTGGTACGCGAAGATCCGCGCCCCCTCGAGCGTCTCGTTGTTGCGCAGCGACGAGCCCAGGCCCACACCGTGGAAGATGTTGTCGCCCAGCACCAGCGCGACCGAGTCGTCGCCGATGAACTCCTCACCGATGATGAACGCCTGCGCCAGCCCGTCGGGCGAGGGCTGCACCGCGTACTCCAACCGGATACCGAGCTCGCTGCCGTCGCCCAACAGGGCCCGGAACTGCTCGTTGTACTCCGGGGTCGTGATGATCAGGATCTCGTTGATGTCGGCCATCATCAGCGTCGACAAGGGGTAGTAGATCATCGGCTTGTCGTAGATCGGCATCAGTTGCTTCGAGATGCCCTTGGTGATCGGCCACAACCGGGTGCCCGATCCGCCGGCCAGGATGATGCCCTTCATCGGGCGCTCTTCTCGTTCAACGACGCGTAGAACGCCCGCGCCTCGTCCCAGGTCGGCAGCAGACCCGACGCGGCCGCCTCGGACAGCGACGGCGCATCCGTGTCCTTCGGCGACAGCAGCAGCTCACCGGCGGACTCCGGGAACACCAGGCCCACCTCCTCGTCGAGCGGGTTGATGCCGTGCTCGCGCTCCGCGGCGAAGGTCGAGGTCACCAGGTACGACACCGTCGCGTCGTCCGTCAGCGCCACGAAGGCGTGACCGAGCCCCTCGGCGAGGTAGATGCCGCGCCGGTCCACGTCGTCCAGCAGCACCGAGTCCCACTGCCCGAAGGTCGGCGACCCGACCCGGATGTCGATCACGAAGTCGAGCACCGCACCATGCGTCGCGGTCACGTACTTCGCCTGCGACGGCGGGATGTCGGCGAAGTGGATGCCGCGCACGACACCCTTCTTCGACACCGAGGTGTTCGCCTGCGCGAGATCGATCGAGTGACCGATCTCGGCCTCGAGCTTGTCGAAGCGGTACCACTCGAGGAACACTCCCCGGTCGTCACCGAACTGCTTCGGCGTGATCTCGTAGCTGTCTGGGATGCTCAGTTCGCGGAATTGCACGCGCCGAGTCTACCGGTAGGCGGGCGCCGGGTCAGGCGAACGTCGTCGACTCCGCGACCTTCTCGAGGCGCGAGGCGAAGATCTTCGCTCCCCGGGTCTCGATCGAGGTGCAGCAGAACGACTTCCGCATCCGCATCGCGTTCACCGTCGACAGGCTCCGCACGACCGTCTCGGTCTCCCGGTCGTCGAAGCTGTAGCCCAGTCGTGACTCGAGGGTGTCGAGGTAGACCTTCTTGTTCGTCTTGCCCAGTCGGGCCGGCAGGCCACCGTAGTAGAAGGCGTCGAACGCGCGCAGATAGGCCTCGTGCGCCTCGCCGGTCTGGTGCGACTGCGAGCTGCGCCGGATGAACGTGGTCGGTTCGCCGAGATCGACGAACGCGGGTGCGAAGTACGCGTTGTCGACCCCTACGACGCCGGCCCACAGGTTGAACGGCAGCTCGGTCGTGTCGTCGAGCTCGGCCGAGGCGGCGAGCGTCTCGAGCAGCGACACCTTGAGCAGGAAGTGGTCGAAGATCGGCCCGGGCGAGGGCACCAGCGCGTCGCCGTTGAGCTCCCGCGCCAGAGCGGGGAAGCCCTGCTCCTCGAGGCAGCCGCACTCGCGCGCCGCGAGGGGCCAGTCGAACTCGGGCTGGAAGACCGACCAGGTGCTGAGCACCTGCACGCTGTCGTCGTCCGACTTGGTGGCGGCCAGGGCGAGGAACTCCTCGGAGAGCCAGACCCGCCCGGCCTCGGGCTCGCTGAGGGTCTCGGGCTGGACGTGGACCCAGGCGTCGAGCGCCTTGTCACCCAGCGTCCACCAGCCGAACACGGTTCCCCCCAGACGGAACGATCCCGCTCGCTGCAGTGTCAGCTCGGCCAACTCAGGCCCTCCCTCGGATGGTCGCGGCGTAGCGGCCGCGGGTGATGATCATGTCGAAGTGGTCGACCCACGACGAGCCCACGGTCACCAGGCGCTCCAGGCGGGCCGGGGTGAAGGTGGAGTAGGCGTTCGCCTCGGTCAGGAAGTACGCGTCGAAGCCGACCGACTGGAACTGGCGGATGGCCGCGAGGATCTCCCGGTCGTCGCGCCACTGCGAGGGGGTGATCTCGCAGAACAGCGTGAGGTTGCGCGGCAGCTTGCCCGAGACGTCGAGCGAACCCAGGACGTCCTTCTCCATGCCCTGCACGTCGATCTTCACGACGTCGCTCTTGAAGTGGCGCACCAGATCGTGCAGGGTCGCGGTCGCGACGTGCGGGGCGTCGCTGCCGGCGACCCGGTCGACGCCGACGCGCGTGTTGCCGCGGTTGCCGTCATCCGGAACCACCGACCACGCCAGCTCGGGCGAGTCGGTGACCGCGCCCTCCAGCAGCAGGGTGTTGTCGAAGTTGCTGAGGTTGAGGCTCGCGAGCTCCAGGTTGGCCCGGAGCGGCTCCACGGCCACGACCGTGCCGCGCGGGATCTTCTTGGCCACGACGGTCGAGAAGTACCCGACCATCGCGCCCACGTCGAGGAAGGAGCTCGTCGGGCTGAGGCTGTCGAGCACGGCCGAGAGCACCGTGCCGTCCCACTCGCGCTTGCGCTTCATGTACGGGGTGACGACCTGGTCGGCCGAGGGGACGAGCACCTCGATGCCGTGGGCGCGCACCCAGGTGGCGGGCTCGATGGGACCGGCGGGCACGAAGGTCGGGAGCGGCTGCGTCTCCGACCGACCCGAGCGGATCGCCTGACTGCTGCGCATCACTCGAACATCTTCCCGACGACGCGCTTGAGCGCCGTGCGCCGACGGCTGCCGACCGGGAAGACGACGACGGACTGGTCGAGCAGACGGCGACGCACCGAGACGCCGCCGGTCGCGATGACCTTGCTGCGCAGACGCTCGTCGAGCCGGAACTGGCGGTGGCGCAGCAGGCTGTCGAACGCGGCAGTGACGACCCGCTGGGCCGAGTCGGCCCACTGGTACTCCTGCACCTTCGCGGCCCACAGCTCCTGCTGCTTCTGACGCGCGGGCAGGTCGGTGACCAGCTCGAACAGCGTCTGCGCGTCGGCGGCGTCGTCGCGGAGGCTCAGGAAGCGCGCGCCCTCCGGCGCGATGTCGCCGAGGCCGCCGCCCTGGGAGGAGATCGGGGTCGAGCCGTACTGGATCGCCTCGGAGGGGATCATGCCCCAGCCCTCGGTGATCGACGGCGAGGCGACCAGGGTCGCTCCGCTGATCAAGCGCGCCTTGTCGCTGTCGCTGACCCGGCCGAGGAAGTTGAAGCACTCGGCGTCGGCGAGACGGATGAGGTCGTTCTGCAGCTGCGAGGAGTCACCCGTGTCCGGGGTCGGCCCGGCGAAGACGAACTGCCCCTCCCAGCCCAGCGACTTCAGCCGCAGGCCCACGCGCATGAGCCACGGCACGTTCTTGTGCAGGTAGTTCGTGCCGAGCACCAGGATGTACGGGGAGTCGCCGAGCGATTCGATGCCCGGGTTCTCGAGGTTCCAGTTCTGCGTCGCGGCCGAGTTCTCCGGCGAGCCGTTGGGCAGCACGAAGATCTTCTCGTGGTCGCTCGTGCCGGAGTAGTACGCGGTCAGCGTCTTCTCCACGTGCGGGGTGAGCACGCCGATCGCGTCGGCGTTGTCCCAGCCGCGGCGGGCGACGGTGTTCTTCGCGGAGAAGTCGGCGTAGTCGTTCGCGTAGTGGGGGTTCTGCAGCGCGATCAGGTCGAGCATCCAGATGATGTTGCGGCGGGCGTAGCCGGCGAGCGCCGGCCAGGTCGCACCGGTGAAGTCCTGGTACGGCCGGAAGGCGACGTCGATGTCGACGTGGCGCGCGTACAGGTCGCCGAGCGTGGTGACCTCGATGGTGTCGACCTTCGCCTCGCGCAGCATCGCCCGCAGCGGATGCACGCGGTCGGGTGCGGCGACCCAGATGACCCGCTGCACGTCGGGGTGCAGGGCGAGCTTGCGGGAGAGGGCGAAGCTGCCCTCGAAGGTGCCGGTGAGGTTGGGGTGGATGAGCTCCGCGTCGATCGCGATCGTGAGGCCGTGGATGGTCGCGTAGGTGTGGCGGCGCACCCGGTCAAGCGGCGTCGACTCGTCGGCGGCGAACTCGGTGATCCAGTCGTACCAGAAGCCGAAGCGGCGGTTGACGAGCTCGTCGTTGTCGATCTTGCGCCAGTTGAGCGACACCTCGCCGAAGGACTCACCGGTGGCGTGGTAGGCGTAGACGTCGTCGACGGCGATGTGCGTGAAGCCGTAGGCGACGCAGCGGAGCGAGTAGTCGACCTCCTCGCCGTAGCCGGGGCTGAACTCCTCGTCGAGGAGGCCCACGACGTTGAGCGCGTGGCGGGCGAAGAAGGTGCAGAAGCTGGTGGCGACCGGCACGAAGGGGCGCACCTGCTTCGACGCGGCCGAGACCTTCGTCGCGATCTGCGCGAACTCGCCGACGCTCGGCGGCTGCAGCTTCCACGACTCCGGGCCCTCGACGGTGAAGATCGTGGCGTTGGCGCTGAGCGCGGTCGCGGTCGCGATGTCGGTGCGCGAGCGGGCGGCGGCGATCAGCCGCGTGTCCCACTCCGGCCCGACGATGATGTCGCTGTTCAGCACGATCACGTCGGCGGGGGCGAGCTTCTCGAACGCGGTGTTGAGGTTGCCCACGACACCGCGGTTCTTCGGCTGGCGGTAGTAGAAGACCTGGCGACCGTAGGTCTTCTCGACCTCGGCCAGTTCTTCGACCGCGATCTCACTGGGGCCGGCGTCGTCGAAGACGACGATGGGGGTCTCGGCGCTGGTGTGCTCGAGCAGGCTCGAGACGCAGAGGGCCCAGGTGGATCCGCCCGAGAAGAGGGTCAGAGCGGCGACGACGTCTCCCACCTGGATGGGCCGACCGAACAGTTCATCGGTGTCGGTGAGTGCGAAAATCGTGGAGCCTTTCGTCGTGTGAAATTGCGGCTCATGATATTAGACCATGCCCGGCCCAACCCCCGGGTCCGCTGTTCGTCAACTGTTACTGTGTAGCGGTGATCAAGACCTTCGGCAACTCCTTCGTGGGGCGCGACAACGCACTCGGCTTGATCCGGCTCGTCCTCGCCGCGATGGTCATCGTGTCGCACGCCTTCCCCACCGGCGGGCTCGGCGACGACCCCTTCGGCCCGTGGGCGCACAACCAGACCAACCTCGGCGGCGTCGCCGTGGCCGGCTTCTTCGTGCTGAGCGGGTACCTGATCACCAAGACCGGCAAGAACGCCGACGTCGTGCAGTTCGTCTGGCACCGGTTCCTTCGCATCTTCCCGGCGTTCTGGGTGGTGCTGCTGGTGGGCGCCTTCATCGTCGGCCCGATCGTCTGGCTCTCCAACGGCGGCACGCTCGGCACCTACTTCACGACCGGGCCGCTCAACCCGTTCGGCTACTTCTACAACAACTGGAACCTGACAGTCACCCAGTTCGGCATCCACGACATCTACGTCAACGACACGCCCTACGGCGCGATCACCGGGTTCAGCATCTTCAACGGCTCGTTGTGGACCTTGGCGTACGAGTGGTCCTGCTACCTGATCATCGCCGCCTTCGTGCTCTTCGGGGTGCTGAAGCGGGCCCGGGCGCTGGTGCTGATCGTGACGGGCGTCTTCTTCGCCCTCCAGGTGGCCAAGAACCTGTCCCCCGACAGCTTCGGCGGCCTCATCCCGCTCCTGGCCGACCCCCGGCTGGTGAACCTCGCCCTGGCCTTCCTCGTGGGCGCCTGCTTCGCCCTCTACGCGAACGAGATCGTCTTCGACTGGCGCCTGGGCATCGGCGGCCTGATCGTGGTGCTGGTGAGCCTGCACTACGGCGGCTTCGAGATCGTCGGCTACCCCGCGATGGCGTACTTCCTGCTCTGGCTGGCCGCCGCGCTCCCCGCGCCCTTCCGGCGGGTGGGCCGGGTCAACGACTACTCCTACGGCATCTACCTCTACGGCTTCCTGCTGCAGCAGTTCCTGGCGTCGTTCGGGGTCGAGAAGCTCGGCATCGTGCCGTTCATCCTGATCGTGTTCGTGCTCTCGCTCGGCTGCGCCTGGCTCAGCTGGCACCTGATCGAGAAGCAGGTCATGAAGCTGAAGAACCGCGGCCCCGGTCAGGGCATCGCGTACTGGGTCAGCCGCGCGCGGCAGTGGCGCGAGTCGCGGCGGGGCGGTACGACCGAACCCCGTCAAGCACCCGTTCCTGCTGAGAACCACTGAGCCCCGCGTAGAGCGGGAGCCGCACCAGGCGCTCGGAGAAGTCGCGACTCCGGTCGAGCGGCCGGAGGGTGCGCCCGAACCGTCGGCCCGCCGGGCTCGCGTCCAGCGGCACGTAGTGGAAGGCGGCGCGCACGCCCTGCCGGCGCAGGTGCGCGATCAGGCCCGACTGGTCGTCGTGCGAGGGCATCAGCAGGTAGAACAGGTGGGCGGTGTGCTCGAAGGCCGGGCCCTCCGACATCAGCCGCGCCCCGATCCCGTCGGCCCACTCGCCGAGGTTCTCCGCGTAGCCGTCCCAGACCCGGTGACGCTCGGTCTGGATGGTGTCGAAGGAGGCAAGCTGCGCATCCAGCACCGCCGCGTTCAGCTCGCTGAGCAGGTAGCTCGACCCGGAGTCCTGCCAGGTGTACTTGTCGATCTCCCCGCGGAGGAAGCGGGCGCGGTTCGTGCCCTTCTCCCGGATGATCTCGGCGCGCTCCATCAGCGCGGGATCGTTGACCAGCAGGGCGCCGCCCTCGCCGCAGTGCACGTTCTTGGTGTCGTGGAAGCTCTGGGTGCCGAGCACGCCCACGGTGCCGAGCATCCGGGCCGCGCCGTCGTCGCCGGTGAGGCCGGACCGGCCGCCCACCCCGTGCGCGTTGTCCTCGACCACCGGGATGCCGAGGGGGTCGGTGACCGCGAGCACGCCCGCCAGGTCGACCGGCACCCCGCCGTAGTGCATCACCGTGACCGCGCGGGTGCGCTCGGTGACGGCCTCGGCGATCAGGGCCGGGTCGATGTTGCCGGTCGCCGGGTCGATGTCGACGAATACCGGTGTCGCGCCGCGCAGCACGACGGCGGTCGCGGCCGAGGGGAAGGTGAAGCTCGGCATCACCACCTCGTCGCCCGGGCCGATCTCCAGCAGCAGGGTCGCCATCTCGAGCGCGTGGGTGCACGAGGTGGTGAGCAGGGCGTGGTCGGCGTTCTGGATGGCCTTCAGCCGCGCCGTCGCCGAGGCCGTGAACGGGCCGTCACCGTGCGCGTGGTCGGACGCGAGCACCGTTTCGAGGTTCGTCAGCTCGCCGGGGGTGCGGAAGGGGCGGCTGAAGACGATCTCATCGAGCACCGGGTGCGGGATCCGTTCTGTCGGGGTGGGAGCCGGCGACCGGGGCGTCGTCGGCGAGGATCGTGTCGGGCATGATCGTGCCGGGGGCGTCGTCGGCGAGGATCGTGCCGGGGGCGTCGTCGGGCATGATCGTCTCGGGGTTGTCGACCACGAGGTAGAGCGGGCGGCCCATGGCCACGTTGAGCGAGACGCCGATGTACTCGGCGATGATGCCGAGCGACACCAGGACGGCGCCCGAGCAGAGCAGCAGCACCACGATGGTCGAGGCCCAGCCCGCGGTCTCCCTGTCCTGCCCGACCTCGGGCGAGACGACGATGTAGACCGCGATGGCGAGACCGATCAGCGCGATCACGCCGCCGAGCACGCTGACCGCGCGGAGGCCGGCCGTGCCGCTGGTGAGCACCATGCGCCAGAAGTAGGCGAACAGCGCCGGCAACGAGTAGCCCGAGACCCGGCCGTCGGCCGAGCGGAGCCGGGTCGGCACGGTGGCCACGCGGTTCGTCACCCACGACAGGGCGACGTCGAGGTAGACCCCGGTGGCGGCGAACTCGGCGAGCTTGCGGCCGACGTCGCCGCGGACCAGCCGGTAGCTCTGGAACTGGGACGCGTCGGGCAGGTGGAACGCGGCCCCGAGCATCCGCTTCGAGCTCTTCGAGGCGGCGCTGCGGAACACGCCGTGCGGGCGCTCGTTGGTGAAGCGCGCGTAGACGACGCCGGCCCGCTCGCGGATCGCCGTGTCGAGGAAGGCGCCGATCGAGGCGGGGTCGTGCTGGCCGTCCTCGTCCATCGTCAGGATCCAGCGGCCCGTCGAGACCGCCATGCCGGCGATCGTCGCGGCGTGCTGCCCGAAGTTGCGGCTGAGCCAGAGGATGCTGACGAAGGGATGCTGCCGCTCCAGTGCGCGCATCACGGTGTCGGAGTGGTCCGGCCCGTTGTCGTGCACCAGGATGACCTCGGAGATGCGGTAGCGCACGCCCTCGGGGGTCACTCCCCCGCGGGTGAGCGGCTCGAGCTCGGCGACCACGGCCGTCAGCGTGCGCTCGCCCTGGTAGACGGGTACGACCACGGAGATGGTGTACTCGGTCACGTCGCGGATCGCGTCGTCGTGGGGCACAACACGGGAAGCTATCACTTCGTCATCTCCAGGAAGTGGAAGCGGCCGTCGGGCGAGTCGAACGAGGCGCCCGCGGAGGTCGCGCCGCCCTGGTCGCCGAGCTGCTGCTCGAGCTGACCGATCAGGTCGGCCCCGTCATCCGTGAACGCCGCACGGTCGACCACGATGCCGCAGCTGTCGATGCCCCGCAGCGCGGTGATCATCTCGGGCACGGGAAGCGAGCCGTAGGCGCCGACCTGATCGATCGGGGCGCGGCCCTTGATCCCGCCGCCGGACCAGCGCAGCGTGTCGGAGTGCAGGAACATCCGCAGCTGCTCGGAGTCGGTCACGCCGTTGATCGGCACCGACTCGGGGAAGGCGATGTAGGGCAGCTGGTAGATCAGGCACTCCGGCGCGACCTCGGCCTCGATCTGCTGCACGAAACTCTGGTCCGAGTCGAAGCTCGCGACCGTGGCGGCCCGGGCGGGCGGGTCGATCGGCGGGATCTGGTCCCACACCGCCACCACGACCAGGAGCGCCGCGAGGGGGAAGGCCGCCCACCGCCAGCGGATGCGCCGCACCACGCGGTCCAGCAGCAGCCCCACCGCGGCGAGCGCGAGCATCGCGATCAGGATGGCGATGCGGTTCCAGGAGCGGATCGGGAAGTCGATGAACGACAGCAGCGTCGAGAGCCCGCCCACGGTGCCGAACAGGAACGCCACGAGCACCAGGCCGGCGAGCACGATCAGGGTGCTGAGCGTCTTCCGGGGCATCGCCCAGCGGGTGCGGCCGGCGGTCAGCAGGACGTAGACGGCGATCACCACGAGGGCCACGAACCCGGCGGCCGCGATCAGCCCCAGGGCGGGCTCCTCGGAGGGCAGCGGGTAGTGGGCGTCGTAGAGCTGCCGCAGCGTCGCGAACGGGCCGAACCGGTGGCCCGGCACTGGCAGCAGCAGCGCCGAGAGCTTGAAGGAGTAGAGCTCGGCCTCCGGGGGGCTTCGCACCAGCACGGCCTCGTTCGCACCGTTCGCGAGCCGGTACAGGATGCTCGGGGTCAGGTTCACGAGCATGGTGCCCGCGATCACCAGCCCGGCCGCCGCGGCGCCGAAGAACCGGCGCCAGCCGTGCGTCTGCCAGAGCTTCGCCAGCCCCACCACGGCGAGCACGAGGGCCACGAAGACGGAGTAGTAGCTGGACGCGGTGCCCAGGAGCACCAGGATGCCGACGGTCGAGAGGTTGCGCCGGGAGAAGACCTTCCGCGACCACAGCGGCATCCCGCGCGCGGCGCGGTAGACGACGCCGAGGGCGAGCGGCACGACGAAGTACGCGGCGAGGAACAGGTGGCCTTCGCCCTTGATGAAGTGGTACGGCGCGATCGCGAAGGCTACGGCGAGCGCGACCGAGAGCGTGCGGCTCACGCCGGTCAGCCGCAGGAACCAGACCGCGGTGATGGCGGCGAGCGGGAAGCCGATCACGAAATAGACGTTCATGGCCACGCCGAAGTCGCTCGTGAACAGCCGCAGCACGTCGGCGGCGATGAAGTGCAGGTTGTCGGCCTGCGGGTAGTCGCTGTAGAACTGGCCGTACGGCGCCCCGAGATCGGGCTGCTGGGTGAACCAGCCGGTCTCGATGATCGTCTTGAAGTGCGAGGCCACGGCGAGCGCGTCGCCGGAGTAGTAGAGCGGAACCCGCCAGTCGAGGTTCCAGAGGTCGAGGCCGTACCAGACGGCGACGAGCGAGAGCAGGGCCGCGGCCGCGTAGGGCAGCCAGCGCCAGCCGGTCAGGCGAGCGATCACGAGGCCGCCTTCATCCGTCGGCCGTTGACCGTGTAGTAGGCGCGGCGCGCGAGGGCCATGACCTCGGCGCGGCGGTCGCCGATCCACACGTCGCGCTCGGCGATCACGTCCGGGGCCTGGGCGCGGCACCAGGCGTGGTAGGCCTTGGCCTGCGAGGACTGCTCGTCCATGAGTGACACGCTCCACTGCCCTTCGTTCACCCGGAAGCCCGCGAGGGTGCGGTCGACGGGCAGGTAGTCGCCGCGCAGGAGCACCGCGGTGTAGGTGGTCTGGTCGATCAGGTACGGGAAGCGCGCATCCCAGCCGCCGGCCTGTTCGAGCACCGCCCGGCGGAGGGTCACGCATCCGGGTTCGCCGAACACGTTCGTGCCGCGGCGGACGGTCTGCCGCACGGCCTCGACCCCCGGCTGCACGCGGCGGGGCACGCCCTGCAGCCCGCGGTTGCGGATGGTCACGGCGCCGCGCGCGTCGAGGATGTCGCGGGGGCTCGAGACGAGCACGACTCCCGGATGCGCGTCCAACGCCTCGGTGTGCGCGGTGAGGGCGCCGGGATAGAGGAGGTCGTCGCCCGGGAGGAGCTTCAGGTACTGGCCGGTCGCCGCCTCGGAGACCCGGCGCCAGTTCGCCTCGGCGCCGCCGCCGGTGGGGGTGGTCAGGATGCGCAGCCGCGGGTCGCCGGCGGCCGCGCGCTCGATCTCGGCGAGGGTCGCGTCGGTCGAGGAGTGGTCGGCGATCACGAGCTCGAAGTCGGGGTGGTCCTGGTCGAGCACCGAGCGCACGGTCGCCGCGATGAAGTCGGCGTTCTGGTAGCTCGGGATGACGACGGAGAGCTGGGGCATCAGCGCTCCTCCTCTTCTGTGCGGCGGAAGGAGAAGCCCTTGTGGCCGAACCAGCTGATCGCGACGGTGATGACGAGGATGCACAGCTGGGCCAGGATCCGGTTCCAGCCGAGGTTCACCAGGATGGGCAGGATGACCGCGTTGATGCCGATCGAGACCAGGTAGACGCTCTCGAACCGGGCGAGGTCGCGCCAGACGTGGCCGCGCACCCGGAAGACGAAGCGGCGGTAGAGCACGAAGGCGATCAGCACGCCGATCACGTGGGCGCAGAACAGGGTGGCCAGCGACCCGACCGTCTCGTTGACGGTCCGGTCGAGCCAGGCGCCGACCGTCAGGTCGAAGGCGATGAACAGCACGAACCCGAAGCCGGTGTTGAAGCCGCCCACCAGCAGGAACGCGAACTTCCGGTCTTTCACCACCCTGAGGAGCAGCCCGGGTTGCGGTGCGCCGCCGTCGGTGGCGCGCTCGGCGTCCACTGCGCCGTCCGAGTCGCCCGGCTCTGTCACGTGCACACTCTAGGCCCCCCGCCTGACCCCGCCCCCGCACGACACCCGTCGTACTCCGAAGGGGGGCGCTTCAGGGGAGGCGGGGGCGCTCCCGGTACACTCGGTGGCGACCACATCGCGAGGAGACCTCCCCACATGAAGATTCTTGTCACCGGCGGAGCCGGGTTCATCGGCTCCAACTTCGTCCGCCGCACCCTGGAGGACGCCTATCCCGGCCTCGAGGGCGCCGAGGTCGTGGTGCTCGACGCGCTGACCTACTCGGGCAACCTCGACAACCTCCTCCCCGTGGCCGAGAACCCCCGCCTCACCTTCGTCGAGGGCGACATCCGCAACGGCCAGCTGCTCGACGACCTGTTCCCGGGCCTGGACGCCGTGGTGCACTTCGCCGCCGAGTCGCACGTCGACCGCTCGGTGCGCGACGCCTCGATCTTCGTCGAGACCAACGTGCTCGGCACGCAGCAGCTGCTCGACGCGGCGCTGCGCAACAACCTCCCCCGCTTCGTGCACGTCTCCACCGACGAGGTCTACGGCTCGATCGCCGAGGGCTCCTGGGCCGAAGACCGCCCGCTCGAGCCGAACTCCCCCTACTCCGCGTCGAAGGCCGGCAGCGACCTGCTCGCCCGCTCGTACCACCGCACGCACGGCATGAACATCTCGATCACCCGCTGCTCGAACAACTACGGGCCGTACCACTTCCCCGAGAAGGTCATCCCGCTGTTCGTCACCAACCTGATCGACGACAAGCACGTGCCCCTCTACGGCGAGGGCAACAACATCCGCGACTGGCTGCACGTCGACGACCACACCCGCGGCATCGCCATGGTGCTGGTCGGCGGCCGCGCCGGCGAGATCTACAACATCGGCGGCGGCACCGAGCTGACCAACAAGGAGCTCACCCAGCTGCTCCTGGATGCGACCGGCAAGGACTGGTCGTACGTCGACCGCGTCGCCGACCGCCTCGGTCACGACCTGCGCTACTCGGTCGACATCTCCAAGATCCAGAACGAGCTCGGTTACGAGCCCCTGGTGCCGTTCGAGCAGGGCCTGGCCGACGTGGTGCAGTGGTACCGCGACCACCGCACCTGGTGGGAGCCGCTCAAGGCCCGCGCCGCCCTGGTCTGAACCGCTCGGCACGCTCGGTCTGAATCCGCCTCGCTCCACTCTGCTCCGACGAAAGACGCTGACATGACGCGCTACCTCATCACCGGCGCCGCCGGGATGCTCGGCCACGACCTGCAGGCCGCCCTCGCGGGCCGCGACGTCACCGCCCTCACCCGCGCCGAGCTCGACATCACCGATGCGGATGCGGTGGCCGCGGCCGTCGCCGGCATCGATGTCGTGTTCAACGCGGCCGCCTACACGGCGGTGGATGCGGCGGAGACCGACGAGGAGGCCGCCCACCTCGTGAACGCGATCGGTCCGGCGACCCTCGCCGAGGCGACCGCCGCCACCGGCGCCAAGCTCTTCCAGATCTCGACCGACTACGTCTTCCAGGGCGACGCCACGACGCCCTACCCCGAGGACGAGCCGCGCGATCCGCTGAACGCCTACGGCCGCACCAAGGCCGGTGGCGAGGAGGCGGTGCTGCGGCTGAACCCCTCCGGCGGCTACGTCGTGCGCACCGCGTGGCTCTACGGCGCGGCCGGCCCGAACTTCCCCGCCACGATGCTCCGTCTGGGGCGCGAGCGCGACACCGTCAGCGTCGTCAACGACCAGGTCGGGCAGCCCACCTGGACGGCGGATCTCGCCCGCAAGCTCGTCGAGCTGGCCGATTCGGATGCGCCCGCCGGCGTCTACCACGGCACCAACTCCGGGCAGGCATCCTGGTTCGACTTCGCCCAGGCAACCTTTCAGGAAGCCGGACTCGACCCTGATAAAGTCAAGCCAACGGACAGCTCGCAGTTTGTTCGTCCCGCCCCGCGGCCCGCGTACTCCGTACTCGGGCACGACGCGTGGTCCCGAGCGGGATTGGAGCCCATGCGAGACTGGCGGGCCGCTCTGCACGAAGCGGCGTCCTCGGGAGTTTTTGGAGAGTAATGGCCACGCTGCGGGTGATCGTCGACCAGCTGGTCGCACCCGTCCCCGGCGGCATCGGTCGGTACACGCTCGAACTCACCAAGCAGCTCATCGCCACGGCTCCGCGCAACTGCGACGTCGAGGGCATCGTCTCGGCGATCTCGAACGAGAAGGCCGACGAGATCGAGGCCCGGCTGCCGGGTCTCGCGGGGCTGCACCGAGCCACCCTGCCCCGGCGTGAGCTCGCCGCCGCCTGGCAGCACGGCGTGATCGGATCCTCCGGTTCCGGCATGGTGCACGCCACGAGCCTGCTCGCCCCGCTCCGCAAGCACGACCGCCGCGCCGACCTCGGCACGCAGACGGCCGTGACGATCCATGACGTCGTGCCGTGGACGCATCCGCAGACCCTGACCCCCCGCGGGGTCACCTGGCACAAGGCCATGGCCAAGCGCGCCGCCCGCTACGCCGACGCGATCGTGGTGCCCACGCACGCCGTGGCTGAAGACCTGTCGCGGTACTTCAACTTCGGCGACCGGGTGCGGGTGATCGGAGGCGCCGTCAGCGAGCTGCTGCGCCTGCCCGCCGAGCCGGCCGAACGCGCTCGCGAGCTCGACCTTCCCGCCCAGTACATCCTCGCGGTCGGCACGCTCGAGCCGCGGAAGGGCCTGAGCGCCCTCATCCAGGCCCTCGCGCACCCCGCGACCGGCGACCTGCCGCTGCTGATCGCCGGGCCCGAGGGCTGGGGCGAGTTCGACGTCGCCTCCGTCGCGGCGGCGGCCGGGGTGGATGCGTCGCGCATCCGCGTACTCGGATTCGTCAGCGACAGCGACCTCGCCCTGCTCGTCGACCGGGCCACGGTGTTCGTCTACCCCAGCCTCGCCGAGGGCTTCGGGCTCCCGCTCGTGGAGGCCTTCAACTTCGGCACCCCTGTCATCCACGCCGATGTGCCCGCCCTCGTCGAGGTCGCGGCCGGTTCGACTTTCATCGTGCCCCGCACCACCCCCGAGGCCTACGCCGGCCAGCTGGCCGAGGCCATCGGCGCGGTCGTCGGCGACTCCGCCCTCCGCACCCGCCTCTCGATCTCGGGCCTCGACCGTGCCCGGGCGTTCTCGTGGCGGGATTCGGCGGACAAAGTGTGGCAGTTGCACGCTGATCTGTAGCTAGTTGCCGCGCCGCCGCCTCTGCGGCGCGGGCGACATGTTCGCGTGCCGTCGGAGAGCGCGGCCTACGGTCGAGCTCTCCGGCGACGCGCTCACCCTGTGTCGTCGACAAAGGCCCGCAGCTTTCCTCTCCGTCCCAAGAGTTCTTGGGTGGTGGAATGCTACGGGCCTTCCTCGTTGACCCAGGGTGAGTGCGCGGCCGCGTGAGCGACCGCACACGAACATGTCGCGTCGCGCCGGGCAGGGACCGGCGCGACCCGGGATGGGCGCGCGAAGCACGCCCATCCCGGCAGCTAACACAGCGGGACAGTTTCAGCCCACACCTGCCGGGACGGAAAGGCCGTTAGTGGCCCTTCACCTGCCGGGACGGAAAAGCCGTTAGCTGGCCTCCACCTTCCGGAACGGAAAAGCCGTTCGTGGGCCCTCCCCTGCCGGCATGGAAATGCCGTTAGTGGGCCGTCACCTGCCGGAACGCAAGAGACCGTCAGTCAGCCCTCACCTGCCGGCACCCTTGTTCAGCCAGCCGAGTCCGTCTCCGGCGCCGGGTTCAGCGCACTCTGCACCGTGCTCCGCACGAGGTCCCAGTCCGGGGCCTCGGGGTCGATGAGGGGCGGGGTGAGGTCGACGCGGTCGACCGGGAGCTGACGGGTCTTGAGGGCGAGGTCGAGGAAGTAGGAGAGCGTCGACTGGGGGATGTCGGTCTGCACGACCTGCGTGCCGGCCTCGACGATGCCCTGGAACTTCGTCAGCACGTTCACCGGCTGGAACTGCTGCAGGATGGCCGTCTGCAGCTCGCCCTGTCGCTGCATCCGGTCGTAGTCGCTCGTGGTGTGCCGCGACCGCGCGTACCAGAGGGCGGTGTACCCGTTCATGTGCTGCTCGCCGGGCCAGATCCAGCCCTCGATCTCGTTGCCGTCCTCGTCGCCGCCCATCGGCAGCTTCTCGGTCACGTTGATGTCGACGCCGCCGAGCGCGTCGATCAGGTCGGAGAAGCCCTGCATGTCGATCATCACGTAGTACTGGATGGTCATGCCCAGGGCGCCCTCGACCGCGTCCTTCGTCGCCTCGACGCCCGGGTTCGACCCCTCGGCGTCGGCGTTCGGGTACAGGTCCTGGTCGAAGGCCTCGACGCGCGGGTAGAGGAAGCTGATCTGGCAGTCGCTGCCGCAGTCGTAGGTGCCGTCCGGCGCGTAGTCGGTGCCGATCAACGGCGACCCCTCGCGCAGCGGCACCTGCTCCAGGTTGCGCGGGATGCCGATCATCGTCGCGCGACCGGTGTCGGCGTCGATGCTGACCACGGTCATGCTGTCGGGCCGCATCCCGTCGCGGTCGGGCCCGGCATCGCCACCGAGCAGCAGGATGTTGTAGCGGCCGTCGACGGGGGGCTCGGCTGCCGCCTGGGCCGAGAACACGGCGCTCAGGCCGCTCTGGGCGACGTTCGCGACGTAGGCCGCCCAGGCGGCACCGCCCGAGGTGACGACCAGGAGCAGCACCGAGAAGATCGCCAGCCACGGCCGCGCGCTCGATCCGACGTTGACCAGCCGCACGAGGCGGAGGGTGTCGAGCGTCAAGATGACCCAGAGCACCGCGTAGGCGACGAGCACGCCCTGCACGAGCGTGAGCGGGATCGGGTTGGTGACGATGGAGAAGATGACCTGCGGCCAGATCAGGTAGACCACGATGCCGATGATCGCCATCAGCCACAGC
Source organism: Herbiconiux sp. 320_LB (assembly GCF_059691755.1). Classification (NCBI taxonomy): domain Bacteria; kingdom Bacillati; phylum Actinomycetota; class Actinomycetes; order Micrococcales; family Microbacteriaceae; genus Herbiconiux; species Herbiconiux sp. 320_LB. The sequence goes on from NZ_JCAWAD010000003.1 coordinate 671,290, forward strand.
GCGAACGTGAAGTACAGTCCGAACCGGCCGAGCTTGCGGTTGCCCGCGAGCACCTGGGCCGAACCCGGCATGAGGAAGTTCAGCACCACGAGCCACCAGCCCCTGACCGTCATGGCCTTGGCTGAGGAGGTGTCCGGATACCGGATCGGGCTCGCGGTGGAGTTCGCGGTCATAGCGGTCATAGGCGGGTCTGCAGGGCTTCGTTCTTCTGTTCGACGAGCTCCGTGAGCCCGGCGCGGTAGGCATCCAGCGCGTCGGCTAGCTCACCATCGTGGGTCGAGAGAATGCTGACAGCGAGCAGCCCGGCGTTCTTCGCGCCCCCGATCGACACGGTGGCGACCGGGATGCCGGCGGGCATCTGCACGATCGAGAGCAGCGAGTCGAGGCCGTCGAGCCGCGCCAGCGGCACGGGCACGCCGATCACCGGCAGCGTCGTCACGGCCGCGACCATCCCGGGCAGGTGCGCCGCCCCGCCCGCGCCCGCGATGACCACCTTGAGGCCGCGCGCGCGAGCGCTGCGGCCGTAGTCGATCATCTTCTCGGGCGTGCGGTGGGCGGAGACCACCTGCACCTCGACGGGCACGCCGAAGTCGTTCAAGACCTGCACGGCGTCGCTCATCACCGAGAAGTCGGAATCCGACCCCATGACGACGCCCACGATCGGCTGTTCGGAGGGCATGCCCCCGATGATAGGTCTCAGTCGGTGAAGAAGGCGGCAGCGGCACGCGCCTGGAACACGACCTCGTCGAGATCTTCACCCGAGGTCGTGACGTGCCCGATCTTGCGGCCGGGCCGGGGCGACTTGCCGTAGAGGTGCAGCTTGGCCGTCGGCTGGTCGTCGAGCGCCAGCGCCGCCGGCCGGTCGAGGTCGCCGTCGGCGGGCCCGCCCAGGATGTTGACCATGACGCTCCACGGGTCGCGGATGCCGGTCGCGCCCAGCGGCAGGTCGAGCACGGCACGGAGGTGCTGCTCGAACTGGCTGGTGGTCGAGCCGTCGATGGTCCAGTGCCCGGTGTTGTGCGGTCGCATGGCCAGCTCGTTGACCAGGATGCGCTCGTCCGTCGTCTCGAACAGCTCGACCGCGAGCACCCCGGTGACCCCGAGCGCTTCGGCGATGGTGGTGCCGATCTGCGCCGCCAGCTCGGCGAGCTTCAGCGACGCGCCGGGTGCCGGGGCGATGACCTCGGCGCAGACGCCGTCGCGCTGGATCGACTCGACCACGGGCCACAGAGTGAGCTCGCCGCTCGGCCGCCGGGCGACCAGCTGCGCGAGCTCGCGACGGAAGTCGACCAGCTCCTCCACCAGCAGCGCCCCGCCGTTGCCGTCTTCGTCGAGCGCGCGGAACCAGTCCTCGGCCTGCTCGGCCGCCGACACCACCCGCACGCCCTTGCCGTCGTAGCCGCCGCGCGCGGTCTTGACCACGGCACGACCGCCGTGGTCGGCGAGGAAGTCGTCGAGCTCGGCCGGCGTCGCCACCCGCGCCCAGTCGGGCATCGGCACGCCGAGTTCGCCGAGCCGCTGCCGCATGGCCAGCTTGTCCTGCGCGAACTGGAGCGCATCCGGACCGGGATGCACGCGGACGCCGTCGGCGACCAGGGCCCGGAGCACCGCCTGCGGCACGTGCTCGTGGTCGAAGGTCACGACGTCGACGTCGCGCGCGAAGGCCCGCACGGTCTCGAGGTCGGTGTAGTCGCCGACCGCGGTGGCCGCGATCGCGGCCGCCATGCCCTCGCTCTCGGCCAGCACCCGGATGTCGATGCCCAGCTCGATCGCCGGGGGCACCATCATCCTCGCGAGTTGTCCGCCGCCGATCACGCCCACTCGAAAAGTCACGGCACCAGTTTACCCGCGCCGTAGTACGGCGTGGAGGGCGTCGGATGCTCGGTGAGCTCCCCGAGGAGACCGGCGACCAGGCGCGCGCTCGGCACGTCGTGCAGCACGAGCGTCAGGTCGGGGCCGGCGGTCACCCGCACGTCGCCCGAGCCCGCCATCGCCTGCAGCGGACCGCGGCGGAGGCGCACGTCGGTGACCCGGGCGAGATAGAGGTCCTGCCGGTGCCGCACGACGAAGCCGCTGCGGGCGATGATGCGGCGGTCGGTGAGGGTGTACCGGTGGCCGAGCCAGGCGAAGAAGGGCAGCATCGTGCCGAAGAACAGCAGCCCCGCGGCGGCGCCCAGCGCCAGCCAGTTCTGCCACTCCTCCGGGAACCGGCCGCCGTACCAGCCGAACGCCGTCACGGTCGCGAACAGGATCAGCACGGGGAGCACCAGGCGCCGGGCGTGCGGGCGCACCCGCAGCAGGATCGTCTCGGGGGCGGGCTCCCGCACCGGCTCGACGTTCGTGGTGTGGTCGGTGTGGCCGGCGAAGCCGTAGGGCTGGGGGATGCCGCCGAGCAGGTCGTCGAAGGCCGGAGCCTGCGGGGCGGGATGACCGGATGCGGCGGCGGGCGCGCCCCAGCCGAAGCGCTCCGTCTCCTCGTTCCGCCCGGTCATGAGCACAGTCTGGCGGCTCCGGCCCGGAATCAGCTGTCGCTGTGCCGGAGATGCGTCACATCGCCCGCGGCGACCACGAGCTCGCCCTCGGCCGTGTCGACGACGAGGCGCCCCGATGGATCGATGGCGCGCGCCGTCCCGATCCGCATCGACGGGCCGGGCAGCTCCACCCGCACGGCACGGCCGAGCGTGGCCGAGCGGTCGACGACGGCGTCGAGCAGCCCGCTCGCCACGGGGTCTCCCCCGTGGTCGGCCCAGGCGTGGAAGAGCGCGGTCAGCTCCTCCAGGTAGGCCGCGAGCACCGCATCCGCCGTCACCGCCGTCGGGTCGGCCCCCGCGAGCACGAGCGAGGTCGCCTGCGGGGTGGGCAGCTCGTCGGCCCGGAGCGAGAGGTTGACGCCGGTGCCGATCACCAGGCCCGCCGCATCCGGCAGCAACTCGGCGAGAATGCCCGAGAGCTTGCGTTCGCCCACCAGCACGTCGTTCGGCCACTTGAGGGCGACGGGAGCGCCGGGCGCGCCGCTCGCGCCGGTCACCCCGCTCGAGCCGCTCGCGCCGGTCACCCCGCTAGCCCCCGCCAGGAACCGGTCCGCCGCCCGCGCCATCGCCAGCCCCGCCACGAGCGGCAGCAGCCCCCAGCGGTCGCGGTCGACGGATGCGGGGGGCCGCAGCAGCACCGAGACCGCGAGCGAACGCCCCGCCGGCGCCGTCCATACCCGCCCGAGCCGGCCTTTGCCCGCCACCTGGTCGTCGGTCGCGACGACCGAGAACGCGGGCCAGTCCGCCCCCGCCGGCCCGGTCGCCGCCTGCACCAGCACGTCGTTGGTCGAACCGGCCTGGGCCAGCCAGACGAGCTTGGGCGAGAGGGGTGCGGACAGCGGCAGATCCATGCGCCCACGCTACTTCGTGACAAGCCGCCCCGGTGGTTTTGTAGGGTTTCATCAACGAGGTGGCCCGAGGACTGGCCGGTAGAGTGAACGGCGTGAGCGACGACCAGACCACCGAGCCCAGCACCACCCTCCCCGACATGATGACGACGGCGGGCAAGCTGGCCGACCTCAAGAACCGCTACCACGAGGCCGTGACGGCCTCCGGCAAGGCGGCGATCGAGAAGCAGCACAAGCGCGGCAAGAAGACCGCCCGCGAGCGGATCGAGCAGCTGCTCGACCACGGCTCCTTCGTCGAGATCGACGAGTTCGTGCGCCACCGCACCCACGCCTTCGGCATGGAGAAGTCCCGGCCCTACGGCGACGCGGTCGTCACCGGCACCGGCACGATCCACGGCCGCCAGGTCGCGGTCTACGCGCAGGACTTCACGATCTTCGGCGGTTCGCTCGGCGAGGTCGCCGGCGAGAAGATCATCAAGGTGATGGATCTGGCGCTGAAGACCGGCGTCCCGATCATCGGGATGCTCGACTCGGGCGGCGCACGCATCCAGGAGGGCGTCGTCGCCCTCGGCAAGTACGGCGAGATCTTCCGCCGCAACACGGCCGCCTCCGGTGTCATCCCCCAGATCTCGATCATCATGGGCCCGGCGGCCGGTGGCGCGGTCTACTCCCCCGCCCTCACCGACTTCGTGATCATGGTCGACAAGACCAGCCAGATGTTCGTCACCGGCCCCGACGTGATCAAGACCGTCACCGGCGAAGACGTCGGCATGGAGGAGCTGGGCGGCGCGCTCACGCACAACAAGATCTCCGGCGTCTCGCACTACCTGGCCAGCGACGAGGACGACGCGCTCGACTACGCCCGGGCCCTGCTCAGCTTCCTCCCCGACAACAACCTCGCCGAGCTGCCGGTCTACGACAGCGCCGTCGAGCTCGAGGTGACGGATGCGGACCGCAAGCTGAACACGATCATCCCGGATTCGCCGAACCAGCCCTACGACGTGCACACCGTCATCGAGCACCTGGTCGACAACGGTGACTTCCTCGAGACCCAGCCGCTGTACGCGCCGAACATCGTGGTGGGCTTCGCGCGGATCGAGGGCCGCAGCGTCGGCATCGTCGCCAACCAGCCCAGCGCCATGGCCGGCACCCTGAACATCGAGGCCGGTGAGAAGGCGTCCCGCTTCGTGCGGTTCTGCGACGCCTTCTCGATCCCGATCCTCACGCTGGTGGATGTCCCCGGCTACCTGCCGGGCACCGACCAGGAGTGGACCGGCGTCATCCGCCGCGGGGCGAAGCTGCTCTACGCCTACGCCGAGGCGACCGTGCCGCTGGTCACGGTCATCCTGCGCAAGGCCTACGGCGGCGCCTACATCGTCATGGGCTCCAAGCAGCTCGGCGCCGACATCAACTTCGCCTGGCCGACGGCCGAGATCGCGGTGATGGGCGGTCAGGGCGCGGTCAACATCCTCTACCGCGGTGAGATCAAGCGCGCCGAGGAGGCCGGCGAAGACGTCGCCGCCGTGCGCACCAAGCTCGCGAACGAGTACACCTACAACGTGGCCTCGCCGTTCCTCGCGGCCGAGCGCGGTGAGCTCGACGGCGTGATCGAGCCGGCCGCCACCCGCGTGGCGATCACCAAGGCCCTCCGCGCCCTCAAGACCAAGCGCGCGAGCCTGCCCCCGAAGAAGCACGGCAACATCCCGCTCTAGGCAGGCCCATGTCGCCGCTCAGCGGCGCGGGATGAGGGTGCGCACCAGCGACACCGCCTCCTTGCCGCTCATCGACGGCAGGTAGGCCTTGCCGATCGCGCCGCCGATCGTGGGCAGCGCGAGCGGGTTCGGGTAGGCCATGTAGATGGTCGAGTAGGTCGGGTTGAACTTGGCCTTGAACTTGAACAACGACGAGAACCCGTAGGCCGGCTCGAGCGCCTTGGCCAAGAACTCGGCGAGCCCGGTCATCACGGTCGGCGCCGGCGGCTCCTCACCCTTGGGCACGGGTGCGACCGCGAGCGGGGCGCCCGAGAGCGAGAGCACCTCGACGCCCTCCTCCTTCATGTGCAGAGCCGAGGAGGCGATCAGGAACTCCATCGTGCCGCCCATCGAGCCGTCGGCGCGGCGCATGAAGTCGAGGGTGTAACCCACCGGGACCCCGTCGCGGAACTCCGGCAGCCAGCTGGTGACCGCCGCGATCTTCCCCTCGGCGTCGATCGCGAGCATGAGCTTCACGTCGGGATCCTTGATCTCCTCGAGCGCGCCGAGCGTGAAGCCCATCTCGGGCAGCTCCTTCTCCGAGACCCAGGCCTCGGAGATCGCGTTGATCTGCGAGATGTAGGAGCGGGAGAGCTCGTCATAGGTGGTCCAGACCGTGGTCATGCCCTCGCGCACCCCGCGGTTGAGCGACGAGCGCACGTTCTGCCACGACTTGCCCGTCATCTCCAGCGACTGCGGGTGCATGAGCGTCTCCTCGCCCACCGACATGTACTGCCACTCCAGCTCGTCGAAGACCGGCAGGAACTGCTCGTGCACGCTGTAGAAGACCGGGATCCAGCCGCGCGCGTCGCAGAACGCGACGAATTCGCGCACCGTGCGCGCCTCGTCGCCCGGGCGGCAGACGGGGTCGCTCATGGTGATCGCGACGCCGTTGATCACCCGGTAGGCGACCGCCGCATCCTGGGCCTGGTCGAACCAGTACACGTTGCCGGGCCAGGTGGTCATCCAGCCGAGCGTGCCGCCCCCACCCCGGCGGAGGAGGGCCCGGATGCGCTGCGGGTCGCCGACCTTGACCGACTGCTCCATCGAGGCCAGCAGCTGGAAGGACGCCACGGTGAAGACCGCCCAGAACACCGGCCCCATCCACTGGAACAGGAACAGCGTCACCCCGGCCGAGGGCACGACGACGTCTCCGGTGACCCCGACCATGGTCACGGGGAGGAACCGACGCGGCAGGTCGAAGGCGAGGTCGACGATCGTGACTCCGTTCGGCGTGAACTGCCCGATCGTGATGCCGCCGGCCACGAGGTACACCAGCGAGAGCGCGAGGAAGCTGCCGATCACGACGACGGCGAAGCGGATGACGGCCTCCCGCGGCGCCCGCACGGCGAACCGCCTCCGCGCGATCACGAGCAGGATGGCGACGGCCAGCGGCACCAGCACCGTCGAGCCGCCCCAGACGATGTACTCCCCGACGTCGACGGCCTGCAGCTCGCTGGTGTCGCCGTCGATCAGCGGCACGAAGGAGGCGGCGAGGCCGAGGAAGACGAAGGCCAGCACGATCTGCGCGACGTTGGTGACGACGGCCAGCCAGAGCGCGAACCGCCGGCCGCGACGGAGGCCCCAGGCGGCGACCAGCAGCAGCGCGAGCGGCACGAAGGTCTGCACGATCGGGCCGACGCCGCCGAGCGCGGCGAGCCGGCGCATGTCGTCGCAGGCCGAGGAGGTCGCGGTCTGGCAGAGGTCGTTGATGTCGGCGGCGCTCGGGAAGATGTCGCCGTAGAAGCTGCCGGCCAGCCCGAAGGCGCCGTTGCCGTCGGGGTTGAGGAGGGAGACGAGCGGGCCGAGGGCGGTGATGAGCACGATCGTCGCGATCAGCAGCCGCACCTCGCCGAACGAGCTCTTGCGGAAGACGACCTTGTGCTCCCGCCCGGAGAGGAAGTGCCCGATCACGAGACCGGCGACGCCCGCGATCAGCCGGTACACGGTCGAGGTGTCGCCGTCGTAGAGCGCGAACATAATCAGCAGACCGAAGGCGACCAGGCGCACGCGTCGGCGCCAGAGGGCGGTCATGAACGCGCTCGCGGTCAGGATCGAACCGACGATCGGGGTCAAGGGGTCCATCGTGAGGTCGGCGCTCGTGCCGTCGGCCCACCACTCGCCGGCGAGCGAGCCGACCCACTGCACCAGCACCCCGAGGCCGACCCCGAGGAAGCCAGTCACCAGGAAGACCGGCACGAGGCGCCGGCGGCCGAGGTGCCGCTCCGCGACCCCGAGCAGCACCAGCGAACCGACGATGCCCCAGACCAGCTGGAACGGGTCCCACGGGATGAACGGGGCCGTGAAGACCGTCCACCAGGTGCCCGCGTCGACCGTCGTGGTCACGCCCGCGGCCCAGGCGGCCTGGGTCTGTTCCGACGCCGTGCCGAAGAACGTGCCGGCGATCAGGGAGGTGATCAGGATGATGGCGGCGAAGGCGATGCTGAGCGGCACCGTCCGCAGGTACCGCCCTGTGAATTCGAGCGTGTTCTTCATTCCCCGGTCCCCTCTGCGGTCCGGGTTCCGCCCCGGCCACGCCCGGCCCACTGCGGCCTGGGATCTAATGTAGCCTCGACGATGTGGACGAGACGACGGATTCCACGCCCCTGCGCGTGCTGACCCCAGCCCTCTCCCCCGATGAGCTCGCGGCCGTGGTCGCGGTCGTCGAGGCCGCCGTGGAGGAAGAGCTCGACGAGCTGCACTCCGGGGTGCGGATCAACCCCTCCGCCTGGGAGCGCAGCCAGCGCACCGTGCGCGCGCCGCTGCATCCGGGTGCCGGGCACTGGCGGGGCTTCAGCGCCTGAGTCGCGGGTCGCCTGCTCGTCTGAACGGCCGCTCGTCTGGATGCTCGGTGAACGCTTCCTGAAAGCGCTCGCGAAAATGTCCACCGAAAGACCGACTGTGCGCTTGCGCCCGGGTCACCAGAATAGGTATCGCAAGGTGTCTCTCTTCTGGAGCGGCACCGCCGGAACGGGTCGACTAGGGTAAGCGGGCTCGTCTCCGGGGGCGAGTCAGGGCGATATTCGGGTTGTCGTCCTGACTCGAAGACTCGCCGGGGGTCGACGTCAGTCGGCCCCCGGCACTTCTTCGTCCGGGGCCTGTTCAGGCCCGTTCGCGGTACGCGGCACCTCCACCCAGAGCGCGACCTCGGGATCCTCCGCCGCCCCCTCGTCGGCGGCCTTCAGCCCCACGATCGTCACCGCCACCTGCTCGTCGTCGTGCGCGGTCCGCACGATCACCCGGTCGGCCGTGGTCTCGCCGATCTCGCGGGCGATCGTCGCGGTGATCCGGGCGTGATCGGCCCGGTCGAGCTCGTCGATGCCGCCGTCGTCGAGCAGGGTGACCTCGACCCCGCGTCGCCTGGCCTGCATGACCTCGGTGCGCACCCGGTCGTCCAGCAGCCGCCGGCCCCGGATCTCGTCCCGCATCGCGGCCTCGAGGTGCAGGCACTCGCGGCGCTGCTCGTCGTCGAGGGCGCCGTCGGTGGTGACGATCGTGCGGAGCATCGGCTCGACCCGCCGGTTCATCTGGGCCAGCCGCATCCGTCGTTCGAAGAACTCGGCCTCCTCCTGCGCCTGCCACTCGGCCGCGCGCTGCTCGGCCTGCTCGAGCAGCCGCGCATCCCGGGCCGCCCGCGCGATCGCGAGCGACGCGGCGTGGGCGACGCCCACCCAGACCGGGCCGCCGGTCGCCCCGAGCGCCGGCAGCGCCAGGATGTCGCGCGACCAGATCGTCATCGCCAGCAGCATCAGCGCGATGCCCGCCCAGGCGAACCACGGCCGCTGCCGCACGGCGGTGATCGTCATCAGGGTGCCGACCGCGCCGACGATCCAGGTGGCGTAGCCGTTCTGCCTGGCCGGATCGAGCTGGGTCAGCACCAGGATCAGGCCCACCGCGACCACCGCGATGTTCGCGGCGGCGAGGCCCGCGGGCATCCTCACCCGCTTCGACGGCGCGAGGCTGACGACCGTGGCGGCGCCGTAGAGCACCATGGCGACGACGGCCGGCCACGGCGAGTCCGGCACGTCGAGCGCCGAGATGCCGAGCACGATGTGGAACGCCGAGAACAGGGCGGCGAGACCGACGAGGAGGGTGCGGGGCAGGGAGATCACGGGCGGCCTCCGTCGGGCGACCACTCGAGGATGACGGAGGTGCCGGCCCCCGGCACCGAGCGCACGTGGGCCGCCCCTCCGACGGCGGTGAGCCGCTCGCGGATGGAGATGCGGAGGCCGAGCCGATCGGCCGGCACGGCGTCGACGTCGAAGCCGACCCCGGTGTCGGCGATCACGACGGTGAGGCCGGCGACGCCCCAGCCGTGCATCCGGATGCTGCGGGCGACCCGGCGGCGGGACGGGGCGAGGGGGACGGTGTCTTCGAGGTCTTCGATGCCGGGTGGCGCGGCCTCTGCTGCTGCAGCGGCTTCTGCTGCCGCCACCGCTTCCGATCCATCGGGACCCGGGCCCGGCGACTCCGCGTGCCGGATGCTGTTGACCACCGCCTGCACGGCGGCCGCGTACATCCCCTCGAGCACGCGCGCCGGCACGGCCTGGCCGAGATCGCCCTCCACGTCGAAGGCGATGTCCGCGTCGAGGGTGCCGCAGAGGGCGCGGAGCCGCTCGACGAGCACGGCGACGGGCTGGTCGGCCGAGCCGTCGGACTCCGCGTCGGCGCTGTGCAGGGCGACCAGCGCCTGCTCGGCCATCTGCACCGCGAGCGCCCGGTCGGCGGGCGAGACCGCCCGCGCCGCCGCGAGCAGCGACGAGAGCACCCGGTCGTGGATGACGGTGTCGACCCGGGTGCGCTCCTGCTCGGTCGCGTGCCGCTTGGCCGCCTCGGCGTAGCGTCGCACAGCCGTCGCCTGCGCCGCATCCACCCGGGAGGCCGCCGCGCGGAGGGTCGTGATGACGATCACGACGAACGAGCCGAGCACGAGCGCATAGAACGCGTCGAGTGTCGCGAGCTGCCACCCCACCCCGCCGCCGGCGGGCAGGATGCGCAGCACCGCGAACATCACCGGCACCGCGACGGTGTAGACCCCGGCCCACAGGGTGGGGAACGAGATACCGGCCGCGCCGACCGCGACGATCACGATGTACCAGAGCCACGGCTGCACGCCGAGGGCGGCATCCGGGGTGCGGACCGCCAGGGGCCAGAGCAGCAGGGTGACCGCGAAGAGCAGCGCGACGAGCGCCATGCTGACGCGGATGCCGCGGCCGACCAGGGAGCAGACGAAGGCGAGCGCGATCGACCCGAAGGTCACGATCGAGACACCCCAGGCCCACTCGGGCTTCAGCGTGTCGATCGAGGCGTTGAGCACGGGGAGGGAGAGCAGTGCGAAGCCGAAGCCGAACAGGCCCTCGAGACGGGCGAGGGTGCTGTCGATCTTGGCGCGGCTGAAGCGGGTGCGGCCGGGTGGGGTGCGGCCGAGCTCGGGGCGGCCGGGTGGGGTGCGGGTGGGCGTGCTCATCGGGGCTCGGTGGTCACGGGGTCTGGCCGTCATGGGTGTCTGCGCCGTGCGGGCGCGGGTCAGCCCTGGCCCGGGTCGTCGAGCGCGAGGATGCCGTCTTCGACGGCGCGCCGCAGCAGCTCGACCTTCGACCGCGCCGGGCGGCCGACCTCGACGTACTTCGCGCGGATCCGGTCGAGGTACTCCTTCGCGGTAGAGGTCTTGATGCCGAGCTTCAGGGCGACCTGCGACAGCGGAAGTCCGGAGGCGTAGAGGTGCAGCACGTCGCGCTCGCGCTGGGCGAGCTGGGCCTTGCCGAACTCGCGGTCGGCGTCGATCGCGCTCGCCCACTCGAGGTTGTTGAGCACGTCCCCGCGCGCGACGGCGGCGACGGCGCCGATCACCACGCTGGTCGCGGCCGACTTCGGCACCACTCCGGCCGCGCCGGCGGCGAGCGCCTCCCGCACCAGCCCCACCCGGTCGGCGATGCTGTGCACCAGCACGGCGGCGCCCATCGAGCGGGCGTGCTGCACGTTCTCGGTCACGCTGAACCCGTCGCCGAGGCTCAGGTCGAGCACCACGACGTCGCAGCTCGTGCCCGCGAGGGCCACCCACAGCTCGCTGACGGATGCGCTGGTCGCCACGACCTCGAACCCCGCCTCCTGGCACGCGGCCCGGATGCCCAGGCGCACCGACTCGTGGTCGTCCACGATCGCCACCCGCACGCCGCCCCCGGCCCCGGTCTCGCCGTCGGCGGCTGTGACAGCCACGGTCTCGTCGGCCGTCGCCGCGTCGGCCCCGGCCCCGCCGTCGGCTCGCGCATCCGTCGTCTCCACGTGCACCGTCACCCCTCGTCGACCTCCCGCCATCCTACGACCGTGCAGTTTCCGACGAATTCTCACCGAACCCGTGCTTTTCGACAGTTGCAGTGATATTTTCTCAGCTATGACCCGACACATCCGATCGCTCGCCGGTGCGATCACCCTCGGGGCCGTCGCGGCCCTGCTCACCGGCACGCCCGCGGCCCACGCCGCGCCACCCCTCCCCGGCCAGATCCAGCTCATCGATGTGACGTCACCGGGAGTCGCCTCGATCAACAACGAGGATCAGGCGGAGCGTCCGTCCGTCTCGGCCGACGGCAGATACGTCGCCTTCACCTCCAACGCGTGGAATCTCATCCCCGGCGGCGGGAGCGAACCGTCCGTCGTCAGTTCGCAGGTCTTCCTCCGCGACACGGTGCTCGGAACCACGACGATGCTGACGAAGAACGACGACCTGCCGGCCGGCTCCCTGTACGGCCGTGCGCCCGTCGTATCCGACGACGGTCGGTACGTGGCCTTCATCGCGAGCGGGTATCTCCTGCCCGGGTCCGGCACGTCGGCCGCTCAGGCGTTCGTGTACACCATCGCCACGGGCGCGATTTCCAAGATCAGCACGAGCTACGTGGCTGCCGGGCAGAGCGTCAATGCCGAAGTGAGGTCCCTCGACTTGTCCGGAGACGGAAGCACGGTGGTCTACGAGACCGACGCCACGGACGTCCTCCCCGGCGACCCGTACGTCGTCCCGCGGTCGAGGGCCTACAAGGTCGACGTCCGCACCGGGGCGACGACGATCGTCGAAGACGATCCGTCTCTGAGCGCGACCGGGCCGTCCGTCTCCACCGACGGCCGCTACGTGGCCTTCCTGTCCTCCGACGCGCACACTGCTCTCCCGACCGCGGGCCATCGGCAGGTCTACCTGAGGGACACCGCCCGCTACGTCACCGAGCTCGTCACCGTCGACGGAACCCGCTCCACGGCCTCCAACGGGGACTCGGTCGTCGTCGATCTCTCCGGAGACGGGCGGAGCGTCGCATTCGAGAGTCGCGCGGGCAACCTCCTCCCCACGGCGATCCCGTCGGAATCGCACGTGTTCGTCCACGATCGCTCGACGGGCACGACGACCCTGGAGAGCCGCGAGGGCAGGTCGAGCCCCGTCGTCGCCTCGTCTCCGTCCATCACGGCAGACGGGAGCGTGGTCGCGTACGAGTCGGCGGGGTCGACCGGAGGTGGAGCCCAGGTCTACAGCAGGAACCGGATCTCCGGCGAGGTCGGCTTGGTCAGCAGGAGCCGGGTGCCCGACCCGGGAAACGCGGAATCCCACGTGCCGTCGCTGTCGTCGAACGGTCGGTTCGTCGTCTGGACCTCCGCGGCGACCAACCTGACTCCCGACACCTACCCGCCCAGCCCCAAGCACCGCGCGTGGCACACCTTCCTCGGCAACATCAACACGATGCCGCGCGCGACCCGGGTCAGTGGCTCGGATCGCTATGAGACGGCGAACGCGCTGGCCCGGGCCGAGTTCCCGAACGGTTCCGACTCGGTGTTCCTGGCATCGGGCGAGACCTTCCCGGACGCGTTGAGCGGATCGGTGGCAGCGGGCGTCGCCGGGTCGCCGATCCTCCTGACCCAGAAGGGCACGATCAGCGACACCACGCTCGCCCAGATCGACGAGCTGGGAGCGACCCGGGTCGTGATCCTCGGCGGCCCGGCCACCGTGGGGCTCGCCGTCGAGAGTGCGCTTGCCTCCCGGGGGCGGATCATCCAGCGGATCGGTGGAGCGGACAGGTACGAGGTCTCGGCCGCGATCGCGGCGGCGACGTTCGACACCGCACCCGTGGTCTTCGTCGCATCCGGAGAGATCGCCGCCGACTCGCTGAGCGGGGGCGCCGGTGCCGGAAAGGACTCGCCCCTGCTCCTCACGCAGAAGAACTCCGTGCCTTCGGTGGTCCTGGAACGGATCCGGGCCCTTCAGCCGAGCCGCATCGTCGTGATCGGCGGGGCCGAGACGATCGCCGAGTCCGTGATCGCGCAGCTCTCGACCGTTTCCACGACGACACGGCTGGCCGGTTCCGATCGCTACGAGACGGCCGCGGCGGTCGCCGGATCGGAGTTCGCGGGGCAGACGGGCGGGACGGTCTACATCGCGTCGGGCCAGGAGTTCCCGGACGCCTTGGCCGCATCGGCCGTTGCGATCACCCAGGACTCACCGGTGCTGCTCGTGCAGGATCGAGCGCTGCCGACGTCGGTGATCCCCACCCTCGAGGCGCTCCAGCCGGATCGCATCGTCGTTCTGGGCGGGCCGCAGACGATCTCCGACGAGGTGGTCGATCAGCTGACGGGATTCGTCGTGCTGCCGAGCCCCTGACCTCTGAGCATCCTGGCTGATCGGTCGGCGGGTCGAGGTGCGCCTCCACCCGCCGGCCGCTCAGGCGCGGATGAGGGTGCCTACGGTTTCGAAGTGGTGGGTGTGGGGGAAGAGGTCGAAGGCTCGGAGGGCGTCGAGCTCGTAGCCCGCCTCGCGGAAGGTGGCGAGGTCGCGCGCGAAGGCCACGGGGTCGCAGGCGACATAGACGACCTGAGCCACGTCGAGGCGGGCGAGCGACTCGACCACCTGGCGCCCGGCACCCGAGCGCGGCGGGTCGATCACGACGGTGGCGGCGGCGAGGCGACGGCGGTCCTCGGCCGAGCCGGCCGCGGTCTTCTCGAGCTCGGCGAGGTACCGGTCGACCCGACCCGTGACGGCACGCGCCCCGAGCCACTCGGCGAGGTTCTCCGAAGCGTTGTCGGTGGCCGTCGGATCGCTCTCGACACTCGTGATGCGGGTCGCCGGGCCGAAGCGGTCGGCGATCGCGGCGGCGAGCAGACCGACTCCGCCGTACAGGTCCTGGTTGGCGGCACGGGGGTCGAACAGGTCGGCACGGGTCTGCGACTGCACCACCTCGGTCAGGGTGCGGGCGGCGTCGACGTGCACCTGCCAGAAGCCGTTCTCGGCGAGCCGGAACTCCCGATCGCCCACGCGCTCGACGACGGTCGCGGCTGCTTTGGCCGAACCCGAACCCGAACCGGAGCCAGAGCCCGAGGCCGCGCCCGCGGCTCCAGAGTCGTCCCGATCGAAGCCTCCGCCCGCCCCGCGCCCGCCGTCCTGGCGACCACGACCACGACTCGCACCGCGCCCGCCCGCACCGCGCCCGCCAGCCCCACGCCCGCGCCCGCCCCGACCGGTCTTCGACCGCTCCTCGGCGACCTCCAGCACGCGCACCTCGCCGCCCGAAGTCTCGACGATCTCGATCGCCGCGGCATCCACGTCGTCCATCCGGCGCCCGAAGGCGGCGGCCTCCTCGACCGCGGCGGTCGCCAGCGGCAGATCCTCGACCGGCACCACGGTGTGCGACCGGGCCGCGTACGGCCCGAACCGCCCGTCGGCGCCCCGGTGCAGGCGGATCCGCGACCGCCAGCGCGTGCCGTCCTCCCGCACCGAACCGCTGCCGATCGGCTCGACCTCGATCTCGATCGGCACCGACCGGTCGAGTCCGCCGAAGCGGTGCAGCGCATCCGTCAGCACCTCGGCCTTGAGCGCGCGCTGGCGTGCGAGGGCGATGTGCCCGAACTCCGCGCCGCCCGCCCGCCCCGAGGGGTCGCGCTCGATCGAGGCGGCCGACCAGACGTGGGGCACCCGGTCGGGCGAGGCCTCGAGCACCTCGACCGTGTCGGCGCGCCAGAACGAGCTCTTGCCGTCGTCGGTGACCCGCGCGAGCACCCGCTCGCCCGGGATGGCGTCGGCGACGAAGACCACCCGCCCGTCGAGTCGGGCGACGGAGACGCCGCCGTGCGCGATGGAATCGATCTGCAGTTCGACGGGAGCGGGGTGTTGTTCGGCCATCGTCCGAGCATCCCACACCGCGATCAGAGACTCGCCTTAGGCTGTGCGCGTGCGCCTCTACCTCGCTTCGACCTCGCCCGCCCGCCTAGCCCTGCTACGGCAGATCGGTATCGAGCCGGTCGTGCTCCCCTCCGAGGTCGACGAGGATGCGGCCGTCGTGCGCGCGGTCGCCGAACGCGGCCCGCTGACCGCCGCCGAGATGGTGCAGCTGCTCGCCGAGGCCAAGGCCGAGGCGGTCGCCGACACCGTGACCGCAGCCGGCGGCCGAATCCCGTTCGAGGGACCCGCGGACTCGCTCGCCGACGACCCGCAGCCGGTCGACGGCTTCATCCTGGGCGGCGACTCGGCGTTCGAGCTCGACGGGGTCGCCTACGGCAAGCCGCACCGCCCCGAGGTGGCCCGCGAGCGCTGGCTCGGCCAGCGCGGCCGCACCGGGGTGCTGCACTCCGGCCACTGGCTGATCGACTACCGCGGCGGGCGGCGACGCGGGGCCGCCGGCCGCACCGACCAGGCCGAACTGACCTTCGCCGACGACATCACCGACGCCGAGATCGACGCCTACGTCGGCTCGGGCGAACCGCTGCTGGTGGCCGGGGCGTTCACCATCGACGGTCTCGCGGCCCCGTTCATCCGCACCATCACGGGCTCCCCGTCGGCCGTGATCGGGATGTCGCTGCCGGTCGTGCGCGACCTCCTCCGCGAGGCCGGAGTCGACTGGACCGAGCTGTGGAACCACGACCGCGAGCACGGTTCTTTGTAGACACTGCGAGCAGTGCCCAAGGCATTTTTGTCGCCACATGCCAAAAGGGTTGGGGGCGGCGGCAATAAGCTTGAGGATTATGCCTCGTATTTCCAAGGTCCTCATCGCCAACCGAGGCGAGATCGCCGTCCGGGTCATCCGGGCCGCTCGCGACAGCGGAATCGTCTCCGTCGCCGTCTACGCCGACCAGGATCGTGACGCCCTGCACGTCCAGCTGGCCGATGAGGCCTACGCCCTCGACGGCACCACGAGCGCCGAGACCTACCTCGTGATCGACAAGATCCTCTCGGTCGCCCGCCGCTCCGGCGCCGACGCCGTGCACCCCGGCTACGGGTTCCTGGCCGAGAACGCCGACTTCGCCCGCGCCGTGATCGACGCCGGCCTGATCTGGATCGGCCCGAGCCCGGAGGCGATCGAGAAGCTCGGCGACAAGGTCTCGGCCCGCCACGTGGCCGAGAAGGTCGGCGCGCCGCTCGCACCGGGCACCATCGACCCGGTCAACGGTGCCGAGGAGGTGCTCGCGTTCGTCGCCGAGCACGGTCTGCCGGTCGCCATCAAGGCGGCCTTCGGCGGCGGCGGTCGCGGCCTCAAGGTCGCCCGCACGATCGAAGAGGTTCCGGAGCAGTTCGAGTCGGCCACCCGCGAGGCGATCGCCGCCTTCGGTCGCGGCGAGTGCTTCGTCGAGAAGTACCTCGACCGCCCGCGACACGTCGAGACCCAGTGCCTCGCCGACGCGCACGGCAACGTCGTCGTGGTCTCCACCCGCGACTGCTCGCTGCAGCGCCGGCACCAGAAGCTGGTCGAAGAGGCCCCCGCGCCCTTCCTCACCCCCGAGCAGAACGCCCTGCTCTACTCCGCGTCGAAGGCCATCCTCAAAGAGGTCGGCTACCTCGGAGCGGGCACCTGCGAGTTCCTCGTCGGGAAGGACGGCACGGTCTCCTTCCTCGAGGTCAACACCCGCCTGCAGGTCGAGCACCCCGTCTCCGAGGAGGTCACGGGCATCGACCTGGTGCGCGAGCAGTTCCGGCTCGCCGAGGGCGGCGTGCTCGACTACGACGACCCGGCGCCGCACGGGCACTCGTTCGAGTTCCGCATCAACGGCGAAGACCCGGGGCGCAGCTTCCTCCCCTCGCCCGGCCCGGTGCACGTCTTCAAGCCCGCCGGCGGCCCCGGCGTGCGCGTCGACTCGGGCGTCCAGGCCGGCGACGTCATCTCCGGCTCCTTCGACTCCCTGCTCGCGAAGCTGATCGTGACCGGGTCGTCGCGAGAGGATGCACTGGAGCGCGCCCGACGCGCCCTCGACGAGTTCGAGGTGGCCGGGCTGCCCACGGTGCTGCCGTTCCACCGCGACGTGGTCCGCAACCCGGCCTTCGCGCCCGAGAACGGCGAGCCGTTCTCCATCTACACCCGCTGGATCGAGACCGACTACGACAACCCGGCCGAGCCGTGGAGCGGGTCGCTCGAGGATGCGGCTCCCGCGGCCGAGCGCCGCACCGTCGTCGTCGAGGTCGACGGGAAGCGCGTCGAGGTGGCCCTCCCCGCCCGACTGCTGTCGGCGAGCGCCCGCGCGGGTGCCGCGGCCGGCCAGGCCTCGGGTCACTCCGCCGGTGCGGCCCCGAAGCGCCGCGGCGCGGTCGCGGCCGGCATCTCGACCGCGACCGGCGACTCGGTGAAGGCGCCCATGCAGGCGACCGTCGTCAAGATCGCGGTCGCCGACGGCGACAAGGTCGTCAAGGGCGACCTCGTGCTGGTGCTCGAGGCGATGAAGATGGAGCAGCCGATCACGGCCCACAAAGACGGGACGATCGGGAACATCACGGCGGTGGTGGGGAGCACGGTTTCGTCGGGGCATGTGTTGTTGGATGTGATCTGAGCTGTGTTGCTGCCGCGCCGGTCCCTGCCCGGCGCGGGCTACATGTTCGCGTGCCGTCGCGGATCGCGGCCTTCGGTCGTGATCCGCGGCGACGCGCTCACCCTGGGTCGGCGAGTATGGCCCGCAGCTTTGTGTGCCGTTGAGTTGTGTGCCGTCGAGTGGGGTTTCGTTGCCCCCTGACTGTCGGCGAGACGTCAGTTGTTGTCGCTAACGGGGGCGAATGGCGACAACTGGTGACGGGTCGGGGTGGGTGGGGCGGGGGCCTAGGGTTTAGGGGTGCATCTTGGACTTGTCGGCGCGGGGTTTCATGCGCGGACCAACATCGTTCCTGCTCTGGCGTTCGCCGGGATACCGGTCGCGGGATTGGCCACGCGTGACCTCGAGCGCTCGCGCGAGGCGCTGCGCCTCATCGGGTCGGAGGGCGCCGCGTACGGATCCGCGGCCGAGCTGCTCGCCGACCCGGCGATCGACGCCGTCGCCGTGATCGCCCAGCCCGCCGACCAGACCCGGATCGCGCTCGAGGCGATCGACGCCGGCAAGGCGGTCTTCGTCGACAAGCCCCTGGGCTGGACCGGCGACGAGGCCGATCGCATCGCCGAGCGAGCGGATGCCGCGGGCACCGTTCTGCGGGTGGGCTTCATGAAGCGGCACGCGCCGGTCTACCGCCGACTCCGGCAGCTGGTGCAGGGAGGCGAGCTGGGCACCGTGCGCTCGTTCTCGCTGCGGTTCACCTGCGACAGCACACCGTTCTGCGCCGACGAGGAGGAGTACCTCAAGCTCGCGGCCATCCACCTGGTCGACCTCGTGCGGTTCGTCTTCGGCGAGGTGGCGACCGTGGCCGCGATCGGGTCGGGCGAGGGCGCACGGGTGGCCCTCTCGGTGCTGGTCGGCTTCGAGTCGGGCGTCGCCGGCACCCTCGACCTCACGGGCCTGCCGAGCGGATCCAGCGAGACCGAGACCCTCCACGTCACCGGCGACACCGGCTACGCGCAGACCGTCGACGCCGTCGAGCTCCGGGTGCACCGCACGGTTCCGGATGCGGCCCGGTCCGCCGCCGGCTGGCTCTCCCTCGCCGAGCACGTCGACCTGTTCCGCCCCGCCGAGAGCGCGATGTCCGGTACCGCCCGCGACCTCCATCTCCGAGGCTTCGTCGGCGAACTCACCTCCTTCGCCGCCGCCGTCGCCGGCGCCCCCCAAACCCCCACCGACCCCCCGAGCGACGCCCAGGACAACGCCCGAACCATGCACCTGATCGACCGAATCCAAGCAGCAGGCCGTACTCATTGACCCAAGGTGAGGGCGAGGCCGCGAAGCGACCTCACCCGAGCATGTCGCGTCGCGCCGGGCAGGGACCGGCGCGACCCGGGATACGCGCGCGAAGCACGCGCATCCCGGCAGCATCACAGCACGATATGCATAGCCCGCGCCGCATCCGAGATACTCCCCGACAGCGACGGGTACACCGTGAACGCCCGCGACACCTGGTCGACGGTGAGCCGGTGCTCGACCGCGAGTGCGATCGGGAAGATGAGTTCGGAGGCGTTCGGCGCCACGACGACCCCGCCGATGACCGTGCCCGAGCCGGTGCGGGCGAACAGCTTCACGAAGCCGTCCTTGATGCCCATCATCTTGGCGCGCGGGTTCGACGAGAGCGGCAGCTTGTAGATGTCGCCCTGGGCGATGCCCTCCTCGATCTGCCGCTGGGTCCAGCCGACGGTGGCGATCTGGGGCTGGGTGAAGATGTTCGACGCCACGTTCCGCAGCTCGGTCGGGTTCACCGCATCCCCCATCGCGTGGAACATCGCGGTGCGCCCCTGCATCGACGCGACCGAGGCCAGCGGCAGGAAGGTGGTGCAGTCGCCGGCGGCGTAGATGTTGGGGGCGCTGGTGCGCGCGACCCGGTTGACGCGGATGTGGCCGGACTCGGAGAGCTGGATGCCCGCCTCCTCCAGCCCGATGCCCCGGGTGTTCGGGATGGACCCGACGGCCATCAGGCAGTGCGAGCCCTCGACCTTGGTGCCGTCGGACAGGGTCGCGACCACTCCGGTCGCGGTGCGCTCGACCGAGTCGGCGCGCGACTTCGAGAGCACCGTCATCCCGTTGCGCTTGAAGACGTTCTCGATCACGGCGGCGGCGTCCGCATCCTCACCCGGCAGCACCTGGTCGCGCGAGGAGATCAGGGTCACCTTCGAGCCCAGTGCGCGGTAGGCCGAGGCGAACTCGGCGCCGGTGACACCGGACCCGACGACGATGAGGTGCTCGGGCACGTCGGTGAGGCCGTAGAGCTGGGTCCAGGTGAAGATCCGCTCGCCGTCGGGCATGGCACTCGGCAGCAGCCGCGGGCTGGCGCCGACGGAGACGACGATGGTGTCGGCGTCGATGTGGTCGAAGTCGACGCCGTCGGCTCCGGCGCCGGTGGAGACGATGACCGAGTCGGGGCCGTCGAGGCGCCCGTGGCCGCTGACGATCTTGACGCCGGCGCGGATGAGGCTGGCCCGCATGTCCTCCGACTGCTGACGAGCGAGGCCGAGCAGGCGCTTGTTGACCTGGGCGAGGTTCACGGCGACCTCGGGCCGCACGGGTCGCCCGGTGGTCTCGTTGCGGGCGAAGAACTGCACGCCGAGGTCGGCGGCCTCACCGATCGCGTTGGTGGCCTCGGCCACGGCGATCAGGGTCTTCGAGGGCACCACGTCGGTGATGACGGCCGATCCGCCGACGCCGACCTGCTCGATCAGCGTGACCTCGGCTCCGAGCTGCGCTCCGGCGATCGCGGCCTCGTACCCCCCGGGGCCTCCCCCGACGACGGCGACCCTCTGCTTGCGCTCGAATGCATTGCCCATGGCTCCATTGTCCTGTGTCGGCCGAAGCCCGCAAAACCAACGGATGACGAACGATCCCCGGGCACCGCACGGGCGTGCGACTGAATAGAGTGGATGGATGTCCTCCACGACCTCGAATCCCCTCGACCTTCCCGATACCGACCCGTTCGAGGTCGCCGATGCCGCCGCGGCGCGGATCGCCGAGCTGACCGGGGTCGAGCACCACGACATCGCCCTCGTGCTCGGCAGCGGCTGGAGCAAGGCCGCCGACCTGATCGGCGAGACGGTCGCGACGATCCCGGCGAGCGACGTCGTCGGCTTCGGGATGCCGGCCGTGCCCGGCCACGTCGGCACCCTGCGCTCGATCCTGCTGCCGACCGGCAAGCACGCCCTGGTGATCGGCGCGCGCACCCACTACTACGAGGGCCACGGGGTGCGCCGGGTCGTGCACGCCGTGCGCACCGCGGCCGCCACGGGCGTGAAGACGATGATCTTCACCAACGGCGCCGGCGGCATCAAGGAGACCTGGACCCCGGGCACCCCGGTGCTGATCAGCGACCACATCAACCTGACCGCCGACTCCCCGCTCGAGGGCGCCACGTTCATCGACCTCACCGACCTGTACTCGGCCCGCCTGCGCGACCTGGCCCGGAGCGTCGAGCCGTCGCTCGACGAGGGCGTCTACGTGCAGTTCCGAGGCCCGCACTACGAGACGCCGGCCGAGGTGCAGATGGCGAAGGCCATCGGCGGCCACATCGTGGGCATGTCGACCGCGCTCGAGGCCATCGCCGCCCGCGAGGCGGGGATGGAGATCATCGGCTTCTCGCTGATCACGAACCTCGCCGCCGGCATCCAGAAGACCCCGCTGAGCCACGAAGAGGTCATCGAGGCCGGCCGCAACGCCGAGGCCGCGATCGGCGGGATGCTCGCCCGCGTGGTCGGCGCGCTGTGACGGCCGCCCGTCGGCCGGGAACCGAGGAGTCGCGATGAGCGAGAACACCGCCGGGGCGAACCCGGCACCCGAGTCCCGCAACGACGTCGAGGTGCTGGTCGACGCCGCGATGGCGTGGATGGCGCAGGACCCCGATCCCGAGACCCGCGACGAGCTCGCCGCGCTGCTGCGGCAGGTCGGCTCGAGCCTCCCGGGGTCGGCCGACGAGCTGCGGTCGCGCTTCGGGTCGCGGCTCGCCTTCGGCACCGCCGGCCTCCGCGGTGAGCTGGCCGCCGGCCCGAACCGGATGAACCGGGTGCTGGTCGCGCAGGCGGCGGCGGGGCTCGCCGCCTTCCTGCTCGAGCGTGCGCAGCCCGGCGAGCGCCCCTCGATCGTGATCGGTTACGACGGGCGCAAGAACTCGCGGGTCTTCGCGATCGACACGGCTGAGATCATGGCGGGCGCGGGCATCCGTGCGGTGCTGCTGCCGCGTCTGCTGCCGACGCCCCTGGTCGCCTTCGCGGTCAGAGACCTGAAGGTCTCGGCCGGCGTGATGGTCACGGCCTCGCACAACCCGCCGCGCGACAACGGCTACAAGGTCTACCTCGGCGGCGCCGACGACGGCTCGCAGATCGTGCCGCCGGCCGACGCCGGGATCGCGGCGCACATCGACCGGGTCGCCGCGACCGGCGACGTGCTCGCGCTGCCGCGGTCGGGCAACTACGAGATCGCCGACGAGAGCGTCGTCGAGCGCTACGTCGATGCCACCGCGGCCGTCGCGACCACGCCCCGCGAACTGCGACAGGATGCGGCGGCCGGGCTCACCGTCGCCTACACCGCCATGCACGGGGTCGGCTGGGAGACGTTCTCCCGGGTGCTCGACCGTGCCGGGTTCGCCCGGCCGGTGATCGTTGAGGCCCAGATCGAGCCCGATCCGGCGTTCCCGACCGTGGCGTTCCCGAACCCGGAGGAGCCGGGAGCCCTCGACCTCGCGTTCGAGACCGCTCGTGCGGTCGGCGCGCACCTGATCGTGGCGAGCGATCCCGACGCCGACCGCCTCGCGATCGCGGTGCCGGACGGCTCGTCGGCCAGCGGCTACCGTTCGCTGACCGGCAACGAGGTCGGCCAGCTGCTCGGCTGGCGCGCCGCGGAGGCCGCGGCCTCGGCGGCCGTGCAGCCCGGCGACGACCTGCTCGACGAGGAGCCGTCGGCGACGCTTGCCTGCTCGATCGTCTCCTCCCCCGCCCTCGGCGCCGTCGCCCGGGAGTACGGGCTCGGGTTCACCGAGACGCTCACCGGGTTCAAGTGGGTCTCCCGCGCTCCCGGCCTGGTCTTCGGCTACGAGGAGGCCCTCGGCTACCTGGTCAACCCGGCGACCGTGCGCGACAAGGACGGCATCTCGGCTGCGATTGCCCTGCTCGACCTGGCGACCGAGCTGGCCGCCTCGGGCCGCACGATCGCCGACCGGCTCGACGAGTTCAGCGGCCGCTTCGGTCACTACGGCTCGGCGCAGATCTCGCTCCGCGTGACCGACCTGGCTCAGATCGACGCGGTGATGTCCGCGCTGCGCGAGGATCCGCCGGCCGAGATCGGCGGCCTGCCGGTCGAACGCATCGACGACCTCAGCCGGGGTGTCGACGGGGTTCCGCCGAGCGACGTGCTGCGGATCCTGCTGCCGGGGGCGCGCGTGATGGTGCGGCCGAGCGGCACCGAGCCGAAGCTGAAGATCTATCTCGACGCCTGGAGCGACGACGGGAGTCTCGCCGACCGGCGCGACGCGGTCGTCGAGCTGCTGCAGAAGCTCGAGGGCGGGATGCGGGACCGGCTCTCGTAACCGGCACGGCTCTCGAGGCCGCCGACCTTCCCGGACACCCGCATCCGGCGCACGTTCGACGGACGGCGGATGCGGAGCATCCGCTGCGGCCGTAGATTCGGTGCATGAGCACAATCGCGGAGAAGATGGTCGACGTCATCGCGGAAGCCGGGGTGACGAGGGTCTACGGTCTCCCGGGCGACTCGCTGAACGGGTTCACGGATGCGATCCGCCGCCGCGACTCCGTCTCCTGGCAGCACGTGCGCCACGAGGAGGCGGCGGCGTTCGCCGCGGCGGCCGACGCGGCCCTGACCGGCGAGCTGGCGGTCTGCGCCGGCAGCTGCGGCCCCGGAAACCTGCACCTGATCAACGGCCTCTACGACGCCAACCGCAGCCGCGTGCCGGTGCTGGCGATCGCCTCGCACATCCCGGCCTCCGAGATCGGCACCGGATATTTCCAGGAGACGCACCCGCAGGAGCTGTTCCGCGAGTGCAGCGTCTACGTCGAGCTGGTCAGCACCCCCGAGCAGCTGCCGCGGGTGCTCGAGATCGCGATGCGCGCCGCGATCGAGAAGCGCGGGGTGGCGGTCGTCGTCGTCCCGGGCGAGATCTTCCTCAAGGAGCACGAGGGCAAGGGGCGCACCGCCCCGATCGTGGCCACCCGCAGCGTGGTCCGGCCCGCCGACGATCAGCTGGCGGCGGCCGCGGCGCTCCTGAACGGCACGAAGAAGGTCACGATCCTCGGCGGCGCAGGCACCGAGGGCGCGCACGCGAAGGTGATCGCGCTGGCCGAGACGCTGAAGGCGCCGATCGTGCACGCGCTCCGCGGCAAGGAGTTCCTCGAGTACGACAACCCCTACGACGTGGGCATGACGGGGCTGCTCGGCTTCGCCTCGGGCTACCGGGCGATGGAGAGCTGCGAGGTGCTGCTGATGCTCGGCACCGACTTCCCGTACCCGCAGTTCTTCCCGTCGAAGGCGAAGATCATCCAGGTCGACCTCCGCGGCGAGCAGATCGGCAAGCGCACCCCCGTCGACCTGGCGCTGGTCGGCGACGTGGGCGACACCGCCGACGCCCTGCTGCCGCTGCTGGAGACCAAGACGAGCACCCGCCATCTGGATGCGAGCACCGAGCACTACGCGAAGACCCGCAGAGAGCTCGACTCCCTGGCCGACAACGACCATGACCGCACGCCGATCCATCCGCAGTACGTCGCCCGCCTGGTCAGCGAGCTGGCGTCCGAGGACGCGGTGTTCATCCCGGACGTCGGCTCACCCGTCGTCTGGGCCGCCCGCTATCTCCGGATGAACGGATCACGTCGCCTGATCGGCTCGTTCAGCCACGGGTCGATGGCCAACGCGCTGCCGCAGGCCATCGGCGCCCAGACCGCGTTCCCGGGCCGCCAGGTCGTGGCCCTGTCGGGCGACGGCGGGCTCGCCATGCTGCTCGGCGAGCTGCTGACCCTGCGGCAGAACAAGCTCCCGGTCAAGATCGTGCTGTTCAACAACTCCTCGCTCAACTTCGTCGAGGTCGAGATGAAGGCGGCCGGGATCGTCAACTTCGGCACCGAGCTCGACAACCCGGACTTCGCGGCGCTCGCGAACGCGATCGGCATCCACGGGCAGCGGGTCGAGAAGCCGAACGACCTCGAGGGCGCGCTCCGGGCCGCGTTCGCGCACGACGGGCCGGCTCTCGTCGACGTCGTCACCGCCCGTCAGGAGCTGTCGATCCCGCCGACCATCACGGCCGAGCAGGCCAAGGGCTTCACGCTCTACGCCATCCGCACGTTGCTCTCGGGGCGCGGGGACGAGCTGATCGATCTGGCCGACACGAACGTGTTCCGGCGGCTGTTCAGCTGAGTCGGTTGTTCAGCTGAGCAGGTTGTCCAGCTGAGCCGACCGGTCGGCTGAGCCGCCAGCGGAGCTGAACCGACGGGACGGCCGAGGGTCAGCCGACGGCGATCTCGAGCTTGGCGGTGATCTCCTCGAGATCGAAGTAGTTGTCGATCACGACGACGTCGGCGTTGGTGCGGCCGATCGCCGACACGAGCTCGGCCGAGGAGAGGATGACCTGGGCGTCGGCCGCGGCCACGCCCACGCTGCCGACGTCGGTCGCCGTGACCTCGGCGTCGATGCCGAGACGCTCGAGGGCGCGCACGGCGTTGACCCGCAGGATCTCCGAGGTCCCGATTCCCGCTCCGCAGATGGCGACGATCTTCACGGGTTCAGGATACCGGCCGCGCCGGCCAGCAGCGTCCGCACCTCGTCGCGGGTGGTCGCCGCGGCGAGCGCGGGGATGACCGACTCGTCGTTGAAGACGTTGGCGAGGGCGGCGATGGAGGCCACGTGCTGGTCGGCCTCGGTCGCGGCGAGACCGATCACCACCGAGACCGGATCGTTGTGGGCGTGCCCGAACGCGACCGGCTCGGCGAGCGTGACCAGCACGATGCCGGGCGCGTGCACGTCGGGGCCGGGGCGCGCGTGGGCCATCGCGAGCCCGGGCGCGATCACGATGTACGGGCCGTACTCCTCGACCAGCGCGATCATCCGTTCGCCGTAGGCCGCGTCGGCCGCCCCGGTGGCCTCGAGCGCCGTGGCGGCGGCGCGCACGGCCGACCGCCAGTCCGGTGCGGCCGCCTTCAGTGCGATCGCCGGATCGGGGAGCTGATCGAGCGGGAGGATCTGGGACATCTCCTCCCCATCATCGCAGCCCGCGGGGCCCGCTACCGGGGAGTTCGCTGCACCCCGGCTGATCCCTGCCCGTGCGCCGGCCCGGTGCCGCCGGTGCCGCCGGTGTCACCCGCGGCCCGCAGCATCCTGCCCGCCGCCGCCCGCACGTGGGCGAGCAGTTCCTCGTCGCCGTGCACGGTGTACTCGAGGTCCGTCGGGATCCAGGGCAGCCAGGCCGCGAGCGCCGCGACCGTCTCCCCGTGGATGGGCCAGACCGTCGTGTCGGCATCCCGGCTCCAGGCCTCGTCGCCGTAGCGGCCGAAGCGCTCGCGCATCGCGGCGAGCGGGATCCGGAGGTGCACCTCCGCGGTGCGCCGGCGGCGGAGTCCCTCCACCGCCCTCCGCACGAACGCGACCGCGTCCTCCGCCGGCAGCGGCCGCGGCTCGGCCCGAAGCCGGGTGCCGGTCAGCCGGCTCATCCGGTCGACCCGGAGGGTGCGCCAGTCGGCGCGCCCGAGATCCCAGCAGACCAGGAACCAGACCTGCCCCGAGGCCACGAGGGTGTGCGGCTCGACCTGCCGGTCGGTCTCGGCGCCGTCGGCCGCCGTGTAGTGCAGGCGCACCCGCTCGTGGTCCCGGCACGCCAGGGCGAGCGCCCCGACCAGCTCCTGCGGCACCGGAGACGCGGCGGAGCCCGTGCTCCAGGCGCCGGGCCGCGGTCCGTCCGGCTGCACGTGCGCGGCGAGCGCGTTCACCCGCCGGCGCAGCTCGGCCGGCAGCACCTGCTCGAACTTCGCCAGCGCGCCGAGCGTGGTCCGCTCGCCGTCGACGACCCCGCGCATCGCGGCGAGCCGAAGGCCGATCGCCATGGTGACGGCCTCCTCGTCGGTGAGCAGGAGCGGCGGGAGCGCCGACCCGGCTTCGAGCCGGTAGCCGCCGGCCGAGCCGCGGCTGCCCGTCACCCGGTAGCCGAGCTCGCGGAGCCGCTCGACGTCGCGGCGCAGCGTGCGTTCGGTGACCTCGAGCCGCCGGGCGAGCTCGGGGCCCGCCCACTGCCGGTGGGTCTGCAGAAGGTCGAGCAGGGTCAGGATGCGGGACGCCGTCGTCGTCATGGCTCGATTCTGCCCGCATTGCGGACAGAAAGCGTCCTGATGCTCTCCTACCGTCGATTCATCAGCTCACCACACCGAAGGGATCCCCCATGATCGAGAACTGGAAGATCGAACTCATCGCATTCCCCGTCAGCGACATCGACCGGGCGAAGGCGTTCTACGTCGACACGCTCGGCTGGACCGCCGACCACGACGCCTCGCCCTCGGAGGAGATCCGCTACGTGCAGGTCACCCCGCCCGGTTCGGCCTGCTCGATCGCGTTCGGCCGGGGCGTGTCCGAGATGACGCCCGGCAGTCTGCAGGCGGTGCAGATCGTGGTGCCCTCGGCCGATGAGGCCCACGCGCACCTGGTCGCCCGGGGCGTGGAGTGCAGCCCGATCTCCGATCTCGACTGGG
Source organism: Herbiconiux sp. 320_LB (assembly GCF_059691755.1). Classification (NCBI taxonomy): domain Bacteria; kingdom Bacillati; phylum Actinomycetota; class Actinomycetes; order Micrococcales; family Microbacteriaceae; genus Herbiconiux; species Herbiconiux sp. 320_LB. The sequence goes on from NZ_JCAWAD010000003.1 coordinate 698,940, forward strand.
GCCGTTTCGTCTACTTCAGCGACCCCGACGGCAACTCGTGGTCGCTGCAGGAGCTGCCGCGACGCTGACTCAGAGGGAGTCGAAGCCCTCCGAGATCGCGTCCGCGAGGTCTTCGCGGTCCTCCACCGGGAGGAACGCGGCGGCGGCGGCGTTCAACTGGAAGACCTCGATGTCGGCGAGGTCGTACCCGAACGCATCCGTCAGCAGGGCGAGCTCGCGGCTGAGCGAGGTGTTGCTCATCAGCCGGTTGTCGGTGTTGACCGTCACCTGGAAGCCCAGCTGGTAGAGCAGGTCGAAGGGGTGGTCGGCGAGCTCGTCGCCCCACTCGGCGATCGCGCCGGTCTGCAGGTTCGACGACGGCGAGAGCTCGAGGGCGATCTCGCGATCCTTCACCCACTGCGACAGCAGGCCCAGCGAGACGTAGGTGTTCTCGTCGTCCTGACGCTCGATCTCGATGTCCTCGGCGAGGCGCACGCCGTGGCCGAGCCGGAGTGCGCGGCCGTCGAAGAGCGCGCCGCGGATGCTCTCCAGGCCGTCGGCCTCGCCCGCGTGCACGGTGACCGGCAGGTAGTTCTGGGCCAGGTAGTCGAAGGCGGCGAGCTGGTCCTTCGCCGGGAAGCCGAGCTCGGGGCCGGCGATGTCGAAGCCGACGACTCCGGCGTCGCGGTGCCGCACGGCGAGCTCGGCGATCTCGAGACCGCGCCGCTGGTGCCGCATCGCGGAGAGCAGCTGACCGACCCGGATGCTGCGGCCGGTACCGCGGGCATCCTCGGTACCGAGGTCGATGCCCTCCTGCACGGCCTCGACCACCTCATCCAGCGACAGGCCTTGGGCGAGGTGCTGCTCGGGCGCCCAGCGCACCTCGCCGTAGATCACGCCGTCGGCCGCGAGGTCGGTGACGAACTCGCGCGCGACCCGCACGAGACCGGCCCGGGTCTGCATGACCGCGATGGTGAGGTCGAAGGTCGCGATGTAGTCCGTCAGGGAGCCGGAGTCGGCGTTCTCCTCGAACCAGTCGGCCAGGTCGAACTCGTCGGTCGACGGCAGGGCGAGCCCGATCTCGTCGGCCAGCTCGATGATCGTCGCGGCACGCAGTCCCCCGTCGAGATGATCGTGGAGCGACACCTTCGGAAGGGAGTTGAAGCTGATTGCGGTTCCGGGGACGAGGTATTCCTCTGGCGCGGCGGTCATGATCCCACCTTAGGTGCCGGGGTGCCCCGCCGTCTCGGACGTCCCGCGCACAGGGAGCCGACAGGTGTCGTGCAGCGCCTCTAGGATGAGGACGCCGCGACAGCACGCGGCGGGGAGAGTGCGTGGGGGATGACTCAGGAGGCGCCGGTCGACGGCCTGCCCGAAAACGAGTTCGCGGAAGCCGAGGCGGCGGGGACGGACCCCGCGGAGCTGCGCGGCGCGGGAGCGGAAGCGGTCGAGCCGGCCGAGGCGCGGACCGATCCCGTCGAGCCGGCCGCACCGCGCCGCCGGTCGCGGAGACCGCTCGTCATCGTCGCCTCGGTGACCACCGCGGTGCTGGCGCTGAGCGGAGCCTTCCTGGGGTGGAGCATCCTGGCCGAGTCGCAGCTCCGCAGCGCCGACGACGCGCTCCGGGTCGCGGTCGAAGAGCACGGCGACGCCGAGCGGGCCTTCGACGCCCGGATGCGCAGCGTCTCCACCCTGCTGAGCCGCGTGCGCACGGTCGGTGCGGCTCCCGAGTTCACGGCGGACGTCTCGGCCGAGGCCGAGCCCTTCCGCGCGGCGATCGCGGCCCTCGAGACCGGCGGTCAGCCGACCGTCCCGCCGCTGCCCTCGGTGATCGCGGAGAACGCCGACGACACATCAGCCGCCGGCGCCGGCGCCAGTGGGACAGAGGGCGACGCGGAGGGCTTCCGGCTCCCCTGGGCCGTGCAGGCCACCGCCGCCTCAACCGACGAGCTCGCGCGGCAGACCGTCGACGCCACCGCGGCGCTCCGGTCGGCGGCCGACACCGCCGCCGGCTACGAGCAGGCGGCCGAGGACGCCGAGGCCGCGTACTTCGGCGCCCTCGGCACGCGGGCCGAGCAGACGATCGCCGACAGCCCGCTCGCCACGAAGTCGTCGAAGGTCGACCTGACCCGGCAGATCGAGGTCGCGGAGGATCGCGCGTCGAGCGCCTCGCACGACGCCGCCTTCGTCTCCGCCTTCAGCGCGGCCGAGCAGGCCGTGCGCGACTCGCAGGTGCAGCTCGCCGCCGAGGCGGCCGATCCCGACCTCGCGGTGCGCCACGACATCGAGGCCTACGCGCGGTCGATCAGCAACGGCATCACGCTGGACTTCGTCTGGGCGCCCGAGGTGAGCGGGCTCGGCGAGGGCTGGCTCTCCGGCACCGCGCAGACCTGGGACACCGACGGCGGCTGGGCGATCATCAGCCTGAACTTCCCGGTCGAGGAGGAATGGGACCTCGACACGAACCCCCGGGCGGTGGTGACGCACGAGGTCGGTCACACCCAGGTGTACCGCGAGAACTGCTGGCCCCTGTTCTCCGGGCCGGTGTTCTCGGAGGACCACGAGATGTGGGCGACCGCCTGGGCGATCAGTCAGGGCTTCGACGTGCCCGGCTCGGGCATCGAGGCCTACGGCCGCCCGACCGACGAGCAGATCGAGGTCGCCGGGCAGTGCCGCTGAGCCGGACTCCATCCCCGGGCGGTGGCGCTGAGCGCGACTAGATCCCGAGCGAGGCGCTGATGCGCTCCGCCGCCTCCTGGGCGAGCTGCCGCACACGCTCCGCCGGCACCGCGCTGTAGCTGGTCGCCACGTAGGGCACCGTCAGCGCGGCCAGCGCGATCCGCTCCCGGTTGAGCAGCGGGAGGACGACGTCGGTGATCGCGGGCTGCACCGGATCCGGCCGCTCGAGGTACCCGTCGTCGCGGATCCCCGCGCTCGGACCGCGCGGCGCATCCGCACCGGCATCCTCACCGGCACCCTCCCCGGTCCCGCCGAAGGCCAGCAGCACCGCGCCCGTCGCGGTCGACTCGATCGGGAACAACGCCCCCACCCGCACCCGGTACCCGAAGTCGGCCGGGCTCTCCACCTGGGCCACGACCCGCACCCCGCCGCCCTCGCGCACGCTGAGGTTGCACGACTGGCCGGTCGCGGCGGCCAGCTCGCGCATCGGGCCGAGAGCCGCCTCGGTCAGCGCCCGCAGCGGTTCCTGCCGGTGCGCCAGGTCGAACAGCCGCAGCGACAGCGAGTAGGCCCCGCTCTGCGCGTCGCGGTAGAGGTACCCCCGCCGCTCGAGCGTCGACAGCACCCGGAAGATCTGGCTCGGCGACCGGTCGACGGCCTGCGCGACCTCGAGCTGACTGAGCGGCTCCGGGCTGTCGGCGAGGGTCTCCAGGATGTCGAGCGCCTTCTCCAGCGCCGGGACCGCGTACTCCGGCGGCACGGCTACTCGGCCGCGTTCATCGCCGCGAGCATCCGCCGGGCGATGGTGCGGTCGATGTCGTCGGGTACCGGCTGGGCGCCGGCGACGAGCGACGCCGCATCCGTCGCGACCCGCTCGAGCGAGAGGGTCTGCAGCAGGAAACCGAGGTCCATCGACTCGAGCGAGTTGCCCTTGGGCTCGCGACCGGCGAGGTTGAACATCCGCCCCCCGGCCAGCAGGATGACGTGGCGCCCGCTCGGCAGGTCGAGGCGCTCGACCGAGTCGACGATCTCGCGGCTGCCCGTCGCGAGGGCGCGCAGCCCGGCGACGTCGATCTCCCACGGGAAGTGCCCGCAGTTGGCGAGCACCGCCCCGTCGTGCATCCGCTCGATCGCGTCGACGCCCAGCACACCCGGATGCCCGGTGGCGGTGATGAAGACGTCGCCCCAGGGCGCGAGGTCGAGCCCGGTCGAGACCCGGAAGCCGTCGAGCGCGGCCTCGAAGGCCTTCAGCTCGTCGACCTCGACCACGGCGACCTTGCCGCCGAGCGCGCGCAGGTAGTGCGCGACGCCCCGGCCGCACCAGCCGTAGCCGAAGACGACGAAGCGGCGGCCCGGCACCATCAGGTTGGTGATGCGCATGAAGCTCTCGACGACCGACTGGCCGACGGCGTGCTTGTTCTCGCCGATCGCCTTGAGCAGGCTGTCGTTGATCACGATCATCGGGAACGGGACGGCCCCGGCGAGCTCGCCGCGCAGCCGGTCGCCGCCCGAGGTCGTCTCCTCCGTGCCGCCCAGGATGCTCGCGGTCGCGCCGCGCGCCACGATCCCGGCCGCGAGGTCTCCGCCGTTGTCGAGCAGAATGTCGGGCTCGGCGTCGAGCACGCGGGCGACGTTGAGGTGGTGCTCGTCGAGGGTGTCGTCACGACGGCCGAAGAGCGTCATGCTCCGGCCGGCCTCGGCGGAGGAGGCGCGGAGGAACTCGACCACGTCGTCCTGCGTCGAGCCGTGGTTGCCGGTGCCGACGATCTCGGCGCCGCCGGCGGCGAGGGTCTCGAGCAGCACCGCCGTCTTAGGCTCGATGTGCAGCGACATGCCGATCCGCCGACCGGCGAAGGGGCGGGTGCGGGCGAGCTCCTCGCGGGCGGCGGCGAGCAGCGGCATGCGGGAGCGGATCCACTCGACGCGGGCGGCACCGGCCGCTGCGAGGTCGGCGGAAGAGGTCAGATCGGTCATGATCCGAGTGTTGCACATATGAAACCAGATTTCATCTGTGCGATCAGCGCTATGCTCGAGTCATGCCCCAGAAGATCATCCTCGACTGCGATCCCGGTCACGACGACGCCATCGCCCTCCTGCTCGCCCACGGCAACCCGTCGATCGAGCTGCTCGCCGTCACGACGGTGGTGGGCAACCAGACGCTGGAGAAGGTGACCCGCAACGCCCTCTCGGTGGCCAGGGTCGCGGGCATCACGGGCATCCCCTTCGCCGCCGGCTGCGCCCGCCCGCTGGTGCGCTCGGTCGAGGTGGCCCCCGACATCCACGGCGAGTCGGGGCTCGACGGGCCCGAGCTGCCCGAGCCCACGCTCGAGCTCGACGGCCGGCACGCGGTCGACCTCATCATCGAGACGATCATGGCCCACGAGCCCGGCACGGTCACGCTCGTGCCGACCGGCGGGCTGACGAACATCGCGATGGCCGCCCGCAAGGAGCCGCGGATCGTGCCGCTGGTCAAGGAGGTCGTGCTGATGGGCGGCGGCTACGCCGGGGGCAACTGGAGCGCGACGAGCGAGTTCAACATCATCATCGACCCGGAGGCGGCGCACATCGTCTTCAACGAGCCGTGGCCGCTCACCATGGTCGGGCTCGACCTGACGCACCAGGCGCTCGCGACCCCCGAGGTCGTGGCCCGCATCGCGGAGATCGGCACCGGCCCGGCGCAGTTCGTGGTCGAGCTGCTGCAGTTCTTCGCGTCGACCTACCTCGAGGCCCAGGGCTTCGAGCACCCGCCCGTGCACGACCCCTGCGCCGTGGCCCGGGTCATCGCCCCCGACGTCGTCTCGGCCCGGCGCGTGCCCGTCGACATCGAGCTCACCGGCACGCTGACGCTCGGGATGACGGTGGCCGACTTCCGCGCGCCCGCGCCGGCGGACTGCCACACCCAGGTCGCCGTCGAACTCGACCACGAGGCCTTCTGGGCCCTGATCGTCGACGCGCTCGAGCGCATCGGCGACCCCGCCTGAGGCCGAGCCCGGTCAGCCGCGCACGTCGTGGAGGTGGTGCACCGGGTCGTGGATGAAGTAGCGGGCGAGGGTATCGACCGTGAACGCCGAGCCGTCGCCCCGGAGCCCCCGGCGCTCCCACGCGTCGTCGGGCACCCGCTCGAACGCCCGGGCCAGCGTCTCGGCCGCGGCGGTCAGCTCGGCCGCGACCACCGCCGGATCCTGCTCCCCGTAGCGCTCCGCGACCGCGGTCGCGTCCTGGTCCCAGTTCTCGAACTCGGGGTCGTCCTGCTCGAGCATCAGCGCGAGCCGCACGTCGAAGATGCGGAACACGTCCCGCACGTGCGCCGCGTACTCCAGCGCCGACCAGGTGCCGGCATCCGGCCGCTCCCGCACGTCGGGTCGCTCCAGCACGGCCGGCCAGGCGGCTGCGTTGGCGCGGATGAGGCCGGGAACCTCGCTCGCGGGCGTGGCCGAGGAGTCGAAACCGCACTCCTCGCAGCGGCGCTCGAGCACCCAGGTCCAGTTCTTCTCGTCGGGAACGATCGTCATCCTCCGACCCTGGCATCCCGGACTCGACCTGCGCCACCGCCGGGCTGCCAACCAGCCCGCAGTTCCTGCCACCGGCGCACGGCCGGGCAGGCACGCAGGCCCGCAGGCCGCAGGCCGCAGGCCGCAGCCCCGCAGGCCGACGGTAGGCGCCGGCTCAGGAGATCCGGTCCTCCACCAGCGCCGCCGCGCCGGTCCACTCCGCCGCCGGCCCGATGCTCCAGGCGCCCTCGAGCGCCTCGAGCGCCCGCTCGAACCGGCTCGGGTCGTCGCCGGACAGCGTGAACAGCGGCTGACCCTCGACGACCGCGTCGCCGGGCTTCGCGTGCAGGTCGATGCCGGCGGCGTGGATGACCGGGTCGGCCGCGCGCGCACGACCGGCACCCAGTCGCCAGGCCGCGATGCCGAACGGCAGCGCCTCCTGCCGCAGCAGCACGCCCGAGGTCGGGGCGGTCACGGTCATCGTCTCGTGCGGGGTCGGGAGCGCCGCATCCGGATCCCCGCCCTGCGCGCGGATGACCCGGCGCCAGGTGTCCATGGCCCGGCCGTCGCGGAGCGCGGCCTCCACGTCGGCGTCCGGCTGCCCGGCGAGACGCAGCATCTCGCGCGCGAGGGCCAGCGTGAGCTCGATCACGTCGGCGGGGCCGCCGCCGGCGAGCACCTCGACCGACTCGCGCACCTCGTTCGCGTTGCCGATCGTGAGACCGAGCGGCACCTCCATGTTCGTCAGCAGCGCGGTGGTGCGCACACCGGCGTCATTGCCGAGGTCGACCATGGTCCGGGCCAGCTCCCGCGAGAGCGCGATGTCCTGCATGAACGCGCCCGAGCCGAACTTGACGTCGAGCACCAGCGAGTCGGTGCCCTCGGCGATCTTCTTCGACATGATCGACGACGCGATCAGCGGGATCGCCTCGACGGTGCCGGTGATGTCGCGGAGCGCGTAGAGCTTCTTGTCGGCCGGCGCGAGCCCCGAACCCGCGGCGCAGATCACGCCGCCGACCGATTCGAGCTGCGCGAACATCTCCTCGTTGCTGAGGTTCGCGCGCCAGCCCGGGATCGACTCGAGCTTGTCGAGCGTGCCGCCGGTGTGGCCGAGACCGCGGCCGGAGAGCTGGGGCACGGCGACGCCGAACGAGGCCACGAGCGGCATCAGCGGCAGCGTGATCTTGTCGCCCACCCCACCGGTGGAGTGCTTGTCGACCGTGGGCTTCGACAGCGACGAGAAGTCCATCCGCTCGCCCGACGCGATCATCGCCAGGGTCAGGTCGCGCACCTCGTCCCGCGACATCCCGTTCAGCGTCACGGCCATCGCGAAGGCCGCCATCTGCTCGTCGCCGACGTAGCCGCGGGTGTACGCGTCGATCAGCCAGTCGATCTCGGCGGTCGTCAGCGCCCCCCGGTCGCGCTTGGTGCGGATGAGGTCGACGACATCGAACTTCTCGGCCATGCTCTGGTGGTTCCTTACTGTGGTGGGGTCGTCCGCCTACTCGGCGAGCGACTCCTCGCGGTACTCGACGAGCGTGCGCGGCCCGAACGCATCCGGGATCACCTCGTCGATCGTCTTGATGCCGGAGACGGTCTCGAGCAGCATCCCCTCGGCCGAGTGCTCGAACAGCAGCTGGCGGCAGCGACCGCAGGGCATCAGCGCGCCGCCGTGGCCGTCGACGCAGGTGAAGGCGACAAGCTTGCCGCCCCCGGTCATCATCAGCGTCGACACCAGGGTGCACTCGGCGCAGAGCGTGAGGCCGTAGGAGGCGTTCTCGACGTTGCAGCCGGAGATCACCCGCCCGTCGTCGACGATCGCCGCCACCCCCACGGGGAACTTGGAGTACGGCACATAGGCCTTCTCCATCGCCTCGAGCGCGACGGCGCGCAGCGAATCCCAGTCGATCTCAGCCATGGAACAGACTCCTTCTCACCCGACGCCGACGGCGTCTACGACCCGATGTACGGCCGGCCGGAGGCGGCGGGCCCGCGGACGCGGCCGACCAGCCCGGCCACCGCGAAGATGGTCACGACGTAGGGCAGCATCAGCATGAACTCCGACGGCACCGGCGACCCGATCACGCCCAGCACGTTCTGCAGGTTCGACGCGAAGCCGAACAGCAGGGCGGCGAGGGTCGCGCGGATCGGGTCCCACCGACCGAAGATGACGGCCGCCAGGGCGATGTAGCCCATGCCCGCGGTCATCTCCTTGTTGAAGGCGCCCACCGAGCCCAGGGTGAAGTACGCCCCACCCAGTCCGGCGATCGCGCCGGCGAGCGACACGGTCCAGAACCGGGTGCGGTTGACTTTGATGCCCACGGTGTCCGCCGCCTGGGGATGCTCGCCCACGGCACGCACGCGCAGACCCCATCGGGTCTTGAACAGCCCGTAGAAGACCACCGCGACGGCGATGTACATCAGGTACACGATCACGGTCTGGCGGAACAGGGTCGGACCGATCACCGGGATCTCGGACAGCAGCGGGATGTCCCAGCGGTCGAAGCGCGGCGGCGAGTTGAGCACCGAGGCGTTGTTGGTGAGCACCTGCGAGTAGAGGAAGGACGTCAGCCCCGTCACCAGCACGTTCAGCACGACACCGACGATGACCTGATCGACCAGGTACTTGATCGAGAAGGCGGCGAGCACGAAGGAGACCAGCACACCGGCGACGATCGCGCCGACGAGCCCCACGAAGGGGTTGCCGGTGACCGAGGCGACGACCGCGGAGACGAAGGCCCCGCCGAGCAGCTGCGCCTCGATCGCCACGTTGACGACGCCGACTCGTTCGGAGATCACGCCGCCCAGGGCACCGAAGATCAGCGGCACGCTGAGCGAGACGGTGCCGATGAGGAGGCCGGGCACCGGCAGCGTCTGCCCGGCCGAGGCCCAGGCGAGGAACGCGATCAGGAACAGCACCGCGAACACGGCCATCAGCCAGATGCGCACCTTGCGCGCGCCGCGGACCAGCCACGCCGAGTACAGCGCCAGCAGCACCAGCACGATCGAGATGACCAGCCCGGTGCCGCGCGTCGGCAGCACGACCGCCGGCAGCTGGATCAGGTCGGAGTCGGTCGAGAGACGGAAGGTCGAGTCGCCGTCGCGGCCGAACACGACGAACAGGATGATCGCGACGAGCGCGAACACCCCGAACGCGATCGGCGCCTTCCAGCTCTTGACGATCACGCGGGCGAGCCCCGTGTCCGAATCCGGGTGGTTGTGCTCTGTGGGCGGCAGGCCCGCGGTGGAGGCCAGGTTGCTGGCCGAGGGCAGGTTTCCGACGTTCTCGCTCATTTCGCGGCCACCGTCTCACGGGTCACAGCCGGTCGGGGCGCCTTGGGCGCCTTCGGCTTCTTCGGGTTGGCCGGATCCGGCAGTCGGAACACCGCCCGCACCAGCGGCGGGGCGGCGATGAAGAGAACGATCAGCGACTGCACCACGAGCACGATGTCGATCGGGATGCCCTGCGAGGCCTGCATGGCGAACCCGCCGGCCTTGAACGCGCCGAACAGGATGCCGGCGACGAAGATGCCCCACGGCTTCGAGCGGCCGAGCAGCGCCACGGTGATGGCGTCGAAGCCGATGCCCGCGTCGATGCCCGAGCTGAAGCCGGTGGTCACGGTGCCGAGCACCTGGAAGACGCCGGCCAGACCGACGAGACCGCCGGAGATGAGCATCGCGTAGACGTACATGTTCTTGACGTCGATGCCCGCGACCCGTGCGGCGTTCGGGTTGAGGCCGACGGCGCGGAACTTGAAGCCGAGCGCCGAGCGGTTGAGCAGCCACCAGACGAACACGGTGGCCGCGATCACGAGGATGAACCCGAGGTGCAGGTTGAACTGCGGGCCCAGGATGTCCGGCAGCACCGCGGTCGGGTCGATCGGCGGCGACTTCGGGTTGTTCGATCCGGGAGCCTGCAGCACCGGCGTGCGCAGAAGGTAGGAGACCAGGTAGAAGGCGACGTAGTTGAGCATGATCGTGACGATCACCTCGTGGGCGCCGGTGCGGGCCTTGAGCAGCCCCGCGATGCCGGCCCAGATCCCGCCGCCGACGACGCCGGCGATGATCGCCACGACGAGGTGGAGGCCCCAGGGCAGGTGGAGGGTGAAGCCCACCCAGCCGGCGCAGGCCGCGGCGATCAGCATCTGGCCGCGGCCACCGATATTGAACATGCCGACCCGGAACGCCAGGCCCACGCCCAGGCCGGCCGCGATCAGCGGGGTGGCAAAGGTGAGCGTCTCGGTGATCGGCTTGATCACGTCGACGAAGTCCTTGCGGTTCGGGTTGACCACCGAGCCCTGGAACAGCGCGACGTAGGCGCCGGAGACGGCCTTCCAGATCTCGGCGAAGGTGTCGCCGGGGCGGGCGAAGAAGTAGCCGGCCGCCTTCTGCACGTTCTCGTCGGTCACCGCGATCAGGATGCCGCCGGCCACCATGGCCAGCACGACCGCGAGGATCGAGATCATCACCGACCCGCCGATGATCTCGTTGAATGCCACGCGCCAGCGCGACGGCGGCTCGACGGCGGGCTGCCCGGGGTCGGCGCCTCCGGCGGGAGCGGGGGCCGGGACCGTGGCCGGCGCCGGGATGGCCGACCCGGCGGGAGCTTGCGGGTCGGGCGTGTTCTCGGTGTCGCTCACGCGGCCGATCCTTCCAGTTCGATTCCGGCCGGGATCTCCCCGGCCATCATGAGGCCCAGCACGTCGCGTGAGGTGTCGCCGGGCACGATGCCGACGATCCCCCCGCGGTACATCACGGCGATCCGGTCGGCCAGCGCGACGACCTCGTCGAGCTCGGTCGAGACCACGATCACCGGGATGCCCTCGTCGCGGGTCGCGACGATCCGCTTGTGCACGAATTCGATCGAGCCGACGTCGATGCCGCGGGTGGGCTGCGCCGCCACGAAGAGCCGCAGCTCGCGGGAGAGTTCGCGGGCGAGCACCACCTTCTGCTGGTTTCCGCCGGAGAGGCGGCCGACCTCGGTCGTGATGCCCTGCGAGCGCACGTCGAACTCGCGCGACTTCTCCTCGGCGAAGGTCGAGAGGTAGGAGAGCTGCAGCGACCCGCCCTTGACGAAGGGGCGACCCTCCGAACGGTCGAGCATGAGGTTCTCCGAGATGGTGAACTCGCCGACCAGGCCGTCCTCCTTGCGGTCCTCCGGCACGAAGCCGACCCCCGCATCCAGCACCTTGCGCGGGCTGAGCCCGGCCAGGGGGCGACCGTCGAGCGAGACGGTGCCGGTGACGCGGTCCTGCAGCCCCATCAGTGCCTCGGTGAGCTCGGTCTGGCCGTTGCCCTGCACGCCGGCGATGGCGAGGATCTCGCCCGCCTTGACGTCGAAGGAGACGTTGTTGACGACGATCTGGCCGCGGGCGTCGATCACGGAGAGGTTCTCGACCTTCAGGGCCGAGGCGCCGAGCGTCGCCGGCTCCTTCTGCACGGTGAGCTCGACGGCGCGCCCGACCATGAGGGAGGCGAGCTCGGCGTTGGTCGCCGTGGGCGAGGCCTCGCCGACCACCTTGCCCAGCCGGATGACGGTGATGCGGTCGGCGACCTCACGCACCTCGCGCAGCTTGTGCGTGATGAACACGATCGAGGTGCCGCGCTCCTTCAGCAGCCGCATGATCTCCATCAGCTCGTCGGTCTCCTGGGGCGTGAGCACCGCGGTCGGCTCGTCGAAGACGAGCACCTTCGCGTCGCGCGAGAGGGCCTTGATGATCTCGACCCGCTGCTGCACGCCGACGGGCAGGTCGTCGACCAGCGCATCCGGATCGACGTCGAAGCCGAAGCGGTCGCTGATCTCGCGCACCTGCTTGCGGGCGGCGGCGAGGTCGAGACGCCCGGCGAAGCCGGTCTTCTCATGGCCGAGCATCACGTTCTCGGCGACGGTGAAGACGGGGATCAGCATGAAGTGCTGGTGCACCATGCCGATACCGGCGTTCATGGCGTCGCCCGGGCCTGCGAAGTGCTGGACGACGTCGTCGAGCACGATCTCGCCCTCGTCGGCCTGGTAGAGGCCGTAGAGCACGTTCATCAGGGTGGACTTGCCGGCACCGTTCTCGCCGAGGAGACAGTGGATCTCTCCCGGCTCGACGGTGAGGTCGATGTGGTCGTTCGCGGTGAGGGCACCGAAGCGCTTCGTGATGCCCCGCAGTTCGAGCTTCATAGAGGTAATCTACCTACTCCACGATCCGGGCCCGCACCGGGCCGGTCCGACGAATTGTCTGTGCAGTGAGCCTGCGTTAAGTGAAAGAGGTCGGGGGCACCAGCAGCGCTGGTCCCCCCGACCGGTTCGCGTTCTCAGAACGCGCGGGTGTTACGGGGTCGAGGGCGACTCGACCTTGATGCTGCCGTCCTTGATTCCCGAGGTGATCTTGTCGAGCTCACCCTGCAGGTCGGGCGAGACCTTGCTCTCGAAGTCGTGGAACGGGGCGATGCCCACGCCGTCGTTCTCGAGCGTGCCCACGAACGGGGTGGCGTCGAACTTGCCGTCTGCGGCGGTGTCGGTCACGTCGACCACACCGGCCTTGACGCCCTTCAGCACCGAGGTGAGGAAGAGGTCCTTGAGGTCGGGAGCGGTCTCGTAGTTGTCGGAGTCGACACCCACGAGGGCGATGTTCTTGCCCGAGTCGCGAACGGCCTCACCGGCGGAGAGGAAGATCGGCCCGCCCACGGGGAGGATGACGTCGGCGCCCTGGTCGATCAGGGTCTGCGCGGCCGACTTGGCCTCGACGCCGGCGGCGAAGCCACCGGTGAACGAACCGGTCTGAGCAGCGACGTCCCAGCCGATGGCCTTGACGCTCTTGCCCTTCTCCTGGTTGTAGTAGTTGACGCCGTCGACGAAGCCGTCCATGAAGATGGTGACCGACGGGATCTGCATGCCGCCGAAGGTGCCGACGGTGCCGGAGGTGCTGTAGCTGGCGGCGGCGTAGCCGGCCAGGAACGCGGCCTGGGCGGTGTCGAAGACGATCGGCTTGACGTTCGGCAGGTCGATCGACGAGTCGTCGATGATCGAGAAGCTGGTCTCGGGGTTGGCCTCGGCCGCGGCCTTGGTCGCGTCGGCGAGGAGGAAGCCGACCGAGATGATCAGGTTGCAGTCCTGCGAGATCAGGTTGTCGATGTTCGGCGCGAAGTCGGTGTCGGCCGAGGACTCGACGGTGACGGCCTTGACACCGAGGGCGTCGGCGGCCTCGTTGATGCCCTCGTAGCCGGCCTGGTTGAACGACTTGTCGTCGAATCCGCCCGAGTCCGAGACCATGCAGGGGATGAAGTCGCCGCCGGCCGCAGCAGCGGTGCCGGTGGACGCGGTGTCCGACGGAGCGGACGCGCATCCGGCGAGAAGGGCGACGACGCCCAGGGTGGCGAAGCCGGCCACGCTGGCGCGGCGCAGGTTGATGCTCAAGATGTCCTCCAAGATGCTGCCCTGCCTCAGGAGCGCAGGGGCTGTGTGAGTGAACACGTTACCGAAAGTTACGCCGCGCGACAGAGGATGCGCGGCATCGGGTCGGAAGCGTTACAAAGCCGCGACCACCCCGTAATCTGCGCGAAATGTCCAGCACGCGGGCCTGGAACGGCGAGGTCAGGGAGTGCTCGGCGACTGCACTGTGATCGAGCCCGCGGTGATCTGCGAGGACAGGTCGGCGATCTCGCCGCTGAGCTCCGCGGAGACCTTCGACTCCTGGTCGTGGAAGGGCGCGAGCGCCACTCCCCCGTTGCCGAGCGTGCCCACGAAGGGCTCGGGCGAGAAGTCGCCGCCGAGGTCGGCTCCGACGATCTCGACGACCGCGTCGCCGGTGTTCTTCATCACGCTGGTCAGGAGCAGCGGCTTGTACTCGGCCGGCAGGGTGTCGTACCCGTCGTTGTCGACCCAGATGATCGAGACGCCCGAGTTCTCGAGCGCTGCCGCGGCCGCGCCTTCGCCGACCTGGCCCGCGACCGGCAGGATGATGTCCACGCCCTGGTCGATGAAGCTCTGCGTGACCGTCTTGCCCTTGTTGATGTCCTCGAAGTCGCCGGTGAACACGCCGTCCTGGGCCTGCTTGTCCCAGCCGAGGGCCTGCACCTGGGTGCCGTGCACCTCGTTGTACTTCGCGACGCCGTCGACGAAGCCGTCCATGAACAGCGTCACCGGGGGCTGGTTGCCGCCGCCGAAGGTCGCGACCTTGCCGGTCTTGGTCACCCCGGCCGCCAGGTACCCGGCCAGGTAGGAGGCCTGGGCGGTGTCGAAGAGGATCGGCTTGACGTTCGGGGCCTCGACGGTCTCGTCGACGATCGCGAAGTGCGTCTCCGGGTTGCTGCCCGCCTCGGCGAGCGTGGCGTCGGCGAGCTCGTAGCCCACCGTGAGCACGAAGCCGCATCCGCTGTCGACCGCCTGGGAGACGTTCGGCGCCAGGTCGGTCTCGTTGGTGGAGACGAGCACCTGCGCGTCGATGCCGAACTCCGACTGGGCCTTCTCCAGACCCTCCCAGCTCGACTGGTTGAACGACCGGTCGTCGAGACCCCCGGAGTTCGTGACCATGCGGGCGCAGTAATCGCCCGCGGCCGAGGTGGCGGAGTCGGTGCCGGTGGAGGTCGAGGGCGCCTCGGCGCAGCCGGCGACCAGGAGGGCCAGGGCGCCGAGCACGGCGCCGGTGCGCAGCAGGCGGAAGGTCGTGGAGGTCGTCATGGCCTACAGCACATCCCCGGAGCCGCCGGCGCGCAAGGCGTCGACGACCGACTTGACCCGCTGGGCGTGCTCGCTGGTGGTCACCAGCAGCGCATCCGGGGTGTCGACCACGACGATGTCATGCACGCCGATCAGGCTGATCACGCGCTTGGACTGCGACACGACGATGCCCGAGGACGAGTCGGCGAGCACGCGCGCGTTCTTGCCCAGGATGGCGAGCTCGGAGCCCCGGCCGGCGCTGTGCAGCTTCGCGATCGAGGCGAAGTCGCCCACGTCGTCCCAGTCGAAGTCACCCGGGATGACGGCGAGCGCCCCGGCGGCCGCGGCCGGCTCGGCGACCGAGTAGTCGATCGCGATCTTCTTCAGCGTCGGCCACACCTTGTCGACGACCTCGCCGCGCTGCGGGGTGTCCCAGGCGTCGGCGAGCTCGTTGATCCCGGCCAGCAGCTCGGGCTCGGAGGCGCCGAGCTGCTCGAGCAGCTTGTCGGCCCGCGTGATGAACATGCCCGCGTTCCAGAGGTAGTTGCCCGCCGAGACGTAGCGCTTGGCGGTGGCCAGGTCGGGCTTCTCGACGAAGTTGGTGACCTTGAGCGCCGACGGGGCGCCGTCGACGGCCAGCGGCTCGGCGCAGCGGATGTAGCCGAAGCCGACCGCCGCATCCGTCGGCGTGATGCCGATCGTGGCGATGTACCCGGAGTCGGCGACGAGGACGGCCTGGGCCACGGCGGCGCGGAAGCGGTCGGGGTTCGCGATGACGTGGTCGGCCGCGAAGGAGCCGATGATCACGCCCGGCTGACGGCGTTCGAGGATGGCGGCGGCCAGCGCGATCGCGGCCGTCGAGTCGCGCGGCTCGCTCTCGAGCACCACGTTGTGGTCGTCGAGGTTCGGCAGCTGCTCCTCGACCGCGGCGCGGTGCGCCCGCCCGGTGACGACCATGATCCGCTGCTCGCCCGAGATGGGCGCGAGACGCTCCCAGGTGTCGCGGAGCAGGCTCTGGCCGGAGCCGCTGAGGTCGTGCAGGAACTTCGGCGCGTCGGCCCGCGAGAGCGGCCAGAGCCGCGACCCGATTCCCCCGGCGGGGATGACGCTGTAGAACCGCTCGAGCGCGGAGGGGGTGGAATTCATAGGGCACAGCCTAGCGAGCGCGTGCGACGCCGACATGAGACGCTCACCGTCGCGCCACCTCGCCGACACCGTCGGTCCACCTCCCCTGCCTACCGTCGGAGACGTGGCCGGATGAGGCCGCACGGCGACTGCGGAGGCACGTCATGCGCGTAGCGATCATCAGCGAGAGTTTCCTACCCACCGTCAACGGAGTCACCAACAGCGTCTGCAAGGTGCTCGACCACCTGGCCGACCACGGGCACGAGGCGATCGTGATCGCCCCGGCCGCCGGGTCGCCGACGCACTACCGCGGTTTCCGCGTGCACCAGGTGCCGGCGGTGGCCTACCGCCAGTTCCCCGTCGGCATCCCGAACGCCCAGGTCGCCCGCCTGATCGCGCGGTTCCAGCCGGACGTGCTGCACGCGGCCTCCCCCTTCATGCTGGGTGCCCAGGGCATCGCCGCGGCGAACCGGCTCGGCATCCCGTCGGTGGCGGTCTTCCAGACCGACGTCGCCGGGTACGCCCGCCGCAACCGGCTGGGCTCCGCGTCGCGGCTGGCCTGGCGCTTCGTCAAGTGGATCCACGACGGCGCCGACCTCACGCTCGCCCCCTCCCAGGCCTCGCGGCTCGACCTCGAGCGGGCCGGGGTCGACCGCATCCGGCTCTGGGGTCGCGGGGTCGACCTGGCCCGGTACCACCCCAACCACCGGGCGCGGCCGACCGCCCAGGCGCTGCGCACCCTGTTGTCCCGCGGCGGCGCCGACACGGTCGTCGGCTACGTCGGTCGGCTCGCCCCCGAGAAGGGGCTCGAGCGCCTGCGCGCCCTGCACGGGATGCCCGGCATCCATCTCGCCGTCGTCGGCGAGGGCCCGAGCGACGACCACCTGCGCGGGCTCCTGCGCGGGATGCCGGCGACCTTCCTCGGCCGCCTCTCCGGCGACGACCTCGCCGACGCCTACGCGAGCTTCGACGTGTTCGCCCACACCGGCACCGAGGAGACCTTCGGGCAGACCCTGCAGGAGGCGCACGCCGCGGGCCTGCCGGTGGTCGCCCCCGCGGTCGGCGGCCCGCTCGACCTGATCGAGCACGGCGTCGACGGCTACCTGTTCGACCCCGACGACGCCGACGACTTCCGGATGCGCGTGGGCGGTCTGGTGGGCGACCCCGCGCTACGGCTCCGGATGGGCGAGGCGGGCCGGCGCGCGGTGCTCGGCAAGTCGTGGGAGACCCTTTGCGACGAGCTCCTCGGCCACTACGGATCGGTGACCGCTCCCGCCCTCCCCGTGCGAAAGCGCACTCCGGCCGGCTCACACTCCTGAATACATTCGGGTATTCAGAAGCCGTTCCGCCGCATGATCCTGCGGATCGCCTCGAAAGGGGGCCGTGTATACAACTAAGGCCCGCCTAATCCCCGATCTCGGCGAACAGAGCATAGACTGGGGAAGATCGTCGACCGGATCCGCACCCTCTCAGAGTGCGAGCGGCACGATTCGAACTGAAGCCAAGGAGGGTTGTTCATGCCTGAGAATTCGGCAGGGACGATGACGCCGAGGCGGCCCGCTGGCACCCTCTATCGCGGCCGTGAAGGCATGTGGTCGTGGGTTCTGCACCGCATCACCGGCGTCGCGATTTTCTTCTTCCTACTCGTCCACGTCCTCGACAGCTCGATGGTGGCCGTCGCTCCGGGCGCGTACAACGCGGTGATCGACACCTACAAGAACCCCATCATGGGGCTCGGCGAGACCGCGTTGGTCGCCGCCATCGTGTTCCACGCGTTCAACGGGATCCGGATCATCCTGATCGACCTGTGGTCGAAGGGTGCGAAGTACCAGCGGGTGATGTTCTACGTCGTGATCGGCCTCTGGGTCGTGGCGATGCTCGGCTTCGCGCCGCGTCACCTGATCAACGTGTTCAGCGAGATGGGGCACTGATGGCGACGACGATCGACTCCCCCCGCGCCCCCTACTCGGTCCCGCGCAAGCGCGGCGTGAACTGGGAGAAGTGGGGCTGGATCTACATGCGCGCCTCGGGCGTGCTGCTGATCATCCTCATCTTCGGCCACCTGATCGTGAACCTGCTGCTGGGTGACGGCATCAAGAGCATCGACTTCGCGTTCGTCGCCGGCAAGTGGGCGAGCCCGTTCTGGCAGGTCTGGGACCTCTTGATGCTCTGGCTCGCCTTCATCCACGGCGGCAACGGGATGCGCACGATCGTGAACGACTACGCGACGCGCCCCCTCACCCGCAAGATCCTGCTCGGCGCCATCCTGTTCTCGGTCGTGGCCGAGATCGTGCTCGGCACCGTCGTGATCTTCGCGTTCGATCCGTGCCCCGCGGGCTCGCCGGCCGATCTGCTGCCGTCGTTCTGCCCGGTCAACCAGTAGTCCCTACCAAGATCAGGCCAAGTATCAGCGTGAATGAATCCGTGACCCAGTTCGAAGACGGTGCCGTGATCGACGGCGTGCACTACCACCAGTTCGACATCGTGATCGTCGGCGCCGGCGGCGCCGGCATGCGTGCCGCCATCGAGGCCGGCCCCAAGGCGAAGACGGCCGTCATCTCCAAGCTCTACCCGACCCGCTCCCACACCGGTGCGGCGCAGGGCGGCATGGCCGCCGCCCTCGCGAACGTCGAGGAGGACAACTGGGAGTGGCACACCTTCGACACGGTCAAGGGCGGTGACTACCTGGTCGACCAGGATGCCGCCGAGATCCTCGCGAAGGAGGCCATCGACGCGGTCATCGACCTCGAGAACATGGGTCTGCCCTTCAACCGCACCCCCGAGGGCAAGATCGACCAGCGGCGCTTCGGCGGCCACACCCGCGACCACGGCAAGGCGCCCGTGCGCCGGGCCTGCTACGCGGCCGACCGCACCGGGCACATGATCCTGCAGACGCTGTTCCAGAACTGCGTGAAGCTCGGCATCAACTTCTTCAACGAGTACTACGTGCTCGACCTGGTGATGACCGAGGTCGACGGGGTCAAGAAGCCCTCCGGCGTCGTCGCGTTCGAGCTGTCCACCGGCGAGATCCACGTCTTCCAGGCCAAGGCCGTCATCTTCGCGACCGGCGGCTTCGGCAAGATCTACAAGACGACCTCGAACGCGCACACCCTCACCGGTGACGGCGTCGGGATCATCTGGCGCAAGGGCCTGCCGCTGGAGGACATGGAGTTCTTCCAGTTCCACCCCACCGGGCTCGCCGGCCTCGGCATCCTCCTCACCGAGGGAGCGCGCGGCGAGGGTGCGATCCTCCGCAACGCCTCGGGCGAGCGGTTCATGGAGCGCTACGCCCCCACGATCAAAGACCTGGCCCCGCGTGACATCGTCGCGCGCTGCATGGTGCAGGAGGTGGCCGAGGGCCGCGGCGCCGGCCCGCACAAGGACTACGTGCTGCTGGACTGCACGCACCTGGGCGCCGAGGTGCTCGAGACCAAGCTCCCCGACATCACCGAGTTCGCCCGCACCTACCTCGGTGTCGACCCCGTCGTCGAGCCGGTGCCCGTGATGCCGACCGCGCACTACGCGATGGGCGGCATCCCGACCAACATCAAGGCCGAGGTGCTCTCGGACAACGACACCGTCGTCCCCGGCCTCTACGCCGCCGGCGAGTGCGCCTGCGTGTCGGTGCACGGCTCGAACCGCCTCGGCACCAACTCGCTGCTCGACATCAACGTGTTCGGCAAGCGCTCGGGCAACAACGCGGCCGAGTACGTGCAGACCGTCGACTTCACGCCGCTGCCCCCCGAGCCGGCCAAGGCCATCGTCGACCTCGTCGCCTCCCTGCGGGCCGGCACCGGTACCGAGCGCATCGCGGCCATCCGCAAGGAGCTGCAGGACGAGATGGACAAGAACGCCCAGGTGTTCCGCACCGACGAGTCGCTCGCCTCGGTCACGAAGACGATCCACGGCCTGCGCGAGCGGTACCGCAACATCCAGGTTCAAGACAAGGGCAAGCGGTTCAACACCGACCTGCTCGAGGCGATCGAGCTGGGCTTCCTGCTCGACCTGGCCGAGGTCGTCGTCTACTCGGCGCGCAACCGCCAGGAGAGCCGCGGCGGGCACATGCGCGACGACTACCCCAAGCGCGACGACGAGACCTACATGAAGCACACGATGGCGTACCTCTCGGGTGACCCCCACTCGAGCGACGCCGCCGACCACATCCGGCTCGATTGGAAGCCCGTCGTCGTGACGCGCTACCAGCCGATGGAGAGGAAGTACTGATGTCGATGGTTATCGACGAGGCCCCCGCGGGCGGCCCGGCACCCGAGGCGCCCGTCGAGGCGTTCACCGTCACCCTGATCATCCGTCGTTTCGACCCCGACACGGACACCGAGCCGCGCTGGCAGGACTTCGACGTGCAGATGTTCGCGACCGACCGCATCCTCGACGCCCTGCACAAGATCAAGTGGGAGCAGGACGGCTCGCTGACCTTCCGTCGCTCGTGCGCCCACGGCATCTGCGGGTCGGACGCGATGCGGATCAACGGCCGCAACCGCCTGGCCTGCAAGACGCTGATCAAGGATCTCGACATCTCGAAGCCGATCTACGTCGAGGCGATCAAGGGTCTGCCGCTGGAGAAGGACCTGATCGTGGACATGGACCCGTTCTTCGAGTCCTTCCGCGAGGTGCAGCCCTTCCTGCAGTCGAACTCGGCCCCGCCGAAGGACAAGGAGCGCATCCAGTCGGTCGCCGACCGCGCCCGCTTCGACGACACGACCAAGTGCATCCTCTGCGCCGCGTGCACCTCCTCGTGCCCGGTGTTCTGGACCGACGGGCAGTACTTCGGCCCCGCCGCAATCGTGAACGCGCACCGCTTCATCTTCGACTCGCGCGACGACGCGGCGCAGACCCGCCTCGACATCCTGAACGACAAGGAGGGCGTGTGGCGCTGCCGCACGACCTTCAACTGCACGGATGCCTGCCCCCGCGGCATCCAGGTCACGCAGGCCATCGCCGAGGTGAAGCAGGCGATCATGCGCGGCAAGCCGTAGGCACCGCCCCTCTGGGCCCGCGCCCTCGGCGCTGACGACGGAGCCTCAGTCCCCTCCCGGACTGAGGCTCCGTCGTTTCCGTCCCTGCCCCGGCCACCGGGTGCGGCGGGGACGGGCGGGGGGCGGCGGTCCGTTCTAGGCTCGGGACATGAGCGATCAGGGGCGCAGCGGCACCGCCGTGAAGGACGACAAGGCCACGACCGCGAGCACGGCGGCCGGGAGGCCGACGATCGAGGTCGAGAAGAAGACCGAGGTCGAGAAGCCGAAGACGGGCATCCAGAAGCTGATCGCCTGGGTGATGGCGCTGAAGCCCGTGCGGGTGTTCCTCCGGTTCGGCGCCAGCGGCGGCGAGATCATGGCCTCCGGGATGTCGTTCCAGGCCGTGTTCGCCATCTTCGCGGGCATCTGGGTCGGGTTCTCGATCTTCGGCATCGTGCTGGCCGGCAACCCGCAGCTGATGAGCGCCGTGGTCGATCAGCTCAGCAACGCCATCCCCGGCCTGATCGGCGACGACGGTGCGATCAAGCCGGACGCCCTCGCCGAGGCCCGCGTCTTCGGCTGGACCGGCGCCATCGCCCTGGTCGGCCTGGTGCTGACCGCGGTCGGCTGGCTGGCCTCGACGCGCGACTCGGTGCGCCGCCTGTTCAAGCTCGACCCGCCGAAGACGAACCCCGTCCTGCTGAAGCTCAAGGACTTCGGTCTGGCACTGGCCTTCGGCGTCGCGATCGTGCTGTCGTCGGCGGCCAGCCTGATCAGCAACCAGGGCCTCTCGCTCGCCTTCGACCTGCTCGGGATCGACACGAAGTCCCCCTTCGCCGACGTCGTCGGCTGGCTGGTCGGCGTGGTGGTCGTGTTCGTCTTCGACACGCTCGTGCTCGCCGCCGCCTTCCGGGTGCTCTCGGGCGTCAAGATCCCGCGGCGACGCCTGCTTGCGGGTGCTGCGATCGGCGGCGCCGCGCTCGGAGTGCTGAAGATCCTCGGCAGCCAGTTGCTCGGAGGAGCGACGAGCAACCCGCTGCTGGCCTCGTTCGCGGTGATCATCGGGATCATGATCTTCCTCAACCTGGTCTGCCGCGTCATCCTCATCTCGGCCACCTGGATCGCCGTGGGCATGGACGACGCCGGCCTCGACGCCCGGGCCCTCACGCCCGAGCAGCAGGAGATCGAGCGCGAGAAGCGGGTGGCGGATGCGCGCGACACCCTGGTGTCGGCCGAACGCGAGCGGCTCACCAGCGAGCTGGCCACCACGAGCGGTCTCGTGCACCGGCGGATCCGCAAGAAGCTGGAGCGGCTCGAGCGCCTCGACGAGGCCCGCGCGGTGGAGCTGGCCAAGAAGCACTGACCCGCGGCGGGGCAGGGAGTCGGAGACCGGTGGTCACCGGCGCAGGGGCCCGGTGTCGGAGGCCCCCGCTACTGTTGGATCATGCCCAGCAAGCCCCTCAGAGTCGCCTCCGTCAACGTCAACGGCATCCGTGCCGCCTTCCGCAACGGGATGGCCGACTGGCTCGACGGGCGGGACGTCGACATCCTCGCCCTGCAGGAGGTGCGGGCGCAGACGGAGGACATCGAGGCCCTGGTCGGCGACGCGTGGAACATCCTGCACGACCCGGCCACGGCGAAGGGCCGCGCGGGGGTCGCGTTGCTCAGCCGCGACAAGGCGAAGATCCACCGCGTCACCCTCGGCCCCGACGACTTCGACAGCGCCGGCCGCTGGCTCGAGGCCGACTACGAGTGGGGCGACCGGCTGGTCACGGTCGTCTCGACCTACGTGCACTCCGGGGAGGACGGCACGCCCAAGCAGGTCGAGAAGTACAAGTTCCTCGATGCGATGGAGGAGCACCTCCCGAAGCTCCACGCCCACAACCCGCTCTCGCTCGTCGTGGGCGACCTGAACGTCGGCCACCGGCGGCTCGACATCCGCAACTGGCGGGGCAACCAGAAGAAGGCGGGGTTCCTGCCCACCGAGCGCGCGTACTTCGACCGCTTCATCGGGGCGGAGGACGACCCGGAGTACAACGCGGGCGCAGGCCTGGGCTGGATCGACCTGCACCGACGGTTCGAGGGCGAGGTCGAAGGCCCGTACACCTGGTGGTCGCAGCGCGGCCGCGCCTTCGACACCGACACCGGCTGGCGGATCGACTACCAGCTCGCGACCGCGGAGCTCGCCGCGACCGCCACCTCGTACACGATCGACCGTGCCGCCTCGCACGAGGCCCGCTGGAGCGACCACGCCCCCGTGGTCGTCGACTACGCGCTGTAGCCACCGCACAGGCCGTGGCCCCGCCCCAGGCACCGCTCCCGACTTCGTCGGGCCCGCAGACGACGACTACGCTCGGAGATGCCATGACTGAACCGAAACCGCGCCTGCTCTCGGGCATGCAGCCCTCCGCCGACTCCCTCCACCTGGGCAACTACATCGGCGCCCTCCTCAGCTGGAAGGCGCTGCAGGAGACCCACGACGCCTTCTTCTTCCTGGCCGACCTGCACGCGATCACCGTGCCGCAGGAGCCCGAGCAGCTGCGCGCGAACACCCGGCGCACCACGGCGCAGTACATCGCGGCCGGCATCGATCCGTCCCGCTCCACCCTCTTCGTGCAGTCGCAGGTGCCCGCCCACGCCGAACTCGCCTGGGTGCTCAACACCCTCACCGGCTTCGGCGAGGCGGCCCGGATGACCCAGTTCAAGGACAAGGCGGCCAAGCAGGGCCAGGAGGCCGCCTCGGTGGGCCTGTTCACCTACCCGATCCTGCAGGCCGGCGACATCCTGCTCTACCAGGCGGTCGACGTGCCGGTCGGCGAAGACCAGCGGCAGCACATCGAGCTCACGCGCGACCTCGCGGGGCGGTTCAACGCCCGCTTCGGCGACACCTTCACGGTGCCCAAGCCCTACATCCTCAAAGACACCGCGAAGATCTTCGATCTGCAGAACCCGTCGTCGAAGATGTCGAAGTCGGCCGAGTCGCAGGCCGGGCTGATCTGGCTGATGGACGAGCCGAAGGTCACAGCCAAGAAGATCATGCGCGCGGTCACCGACACCGACGGCGAGGTGCGCTTCGACCGCGAGGCGAAGCCGGGGCTGGCGAACCTGCTGACGATCTTCGCGATCCTCGACAACCGCTCGATCGACTCCGTGGTCGAGGAGTTCGCGGGCGGAGGCTACGGCGCCCTCAAGAAGGCCCTCGCCGAGGTCGTCGTCGGCACCCTCGAGCCGATCCGCGAGCGCACCCTCGAGCTGCTCGACGACCCAGGCGAGCTCGACCGCATCCTCGGTGTCAACGCCGACCGCGCGAACGCGGTGGCCCAGCAGACGCTCGACACGGTCTACGACCGCGTGGGCTTCCTCCGCCGGGTGCGCTGACCCGGGCGCATCAGCGCACCTCGTCGATCGCTCCCACGATCTCCTCGCGCACGCGCCGCAGGTCTTCCATCAGCGACCCGATCAGGATCCAGTGGGTCGGGTCGGGCACGATCGCCTTGAGCGGCGCAGTCAGTGCGGGCTCGTCGGCGACGGCCTCGGCAGCCGCAGCCGCAGCGGTCGCCCCGCCCCCGTCGGCCAGCACCAGCCGGAGGTCGTGCGCCGCGCGCCGCAGCTGATCCGCGATGCCCATCGCCGTCGGCTCACGGTGCAGGGTGTCGTCGTAGTGGTCGTTCAGCGCCCGGGCCATGCCGAGGACCCGCTGCACGACGATCACGAGCATCGCCTGCCGGTCGAGGTCGGCCGTCAGCAGGTCGCGGTGCCCGGTGCGCCGGGGGTTGAACCGCAGGCTCTCCTCGGCCGCATCCAGGAGGCCCTGCGACTTCGCCTGCATCGGGCGCAGCAGCCGGGCCTCGACGAGCATCCCGGTGCGGAACGACTCGTCGGTGGGCTCGCTCAGCACCGTCGCCAGCGCCTCCATCGTGCGCGCGACCTCGCGGCCGAGTGCGTTGACCGCGTCGTGCGCCGGCTGCAGCGCCACCGGCGGCACGATCAGCCAGTTGACGACCACCCCGATGATCGCGCCGATGACGGTCTCGATGATCCGCTCGACCGCGTAACCCGGGGTCTGGGCCCCGATCGAGAGCACGAGCATCGCGCTGATCGGGATCTGCACGGTCGAGGACTGCGGGAACCGCAGCGCCCAGCCCACCAGCAGCGACACCACGATCGCGGCGAGCACCAGCCAGCTCGGAGCCCCGAAGACCAGGGCGGCGAGGTAGGCCACGACCACCCCGACGATCACCCCGATCGACCGCTCGATGGCCCGGCTGAACGACTGGTTCACGCTCGGCTGCACGACGATGATGGCCGCGATCGCGCCGAAGACCGGCACCTGCCCCGGAGCGATGAACGAGCAGACGATCCAGGCGATCACCGACGCCGCGGCGGTCTTCAGCACCTGCAGCAGCGGCGTGCGCTGCTGGGCCTGGAAGGCCCGGGCCGGCGCGAGCGTCGCCCTGGCGGCATCCCTCAGCCGCGACCGGGCGCTCTCGTTCGACCTCACCCTCTCCACAGTAGGCTGAATCCGCCCGCTGGACCGGCCCGACGAACCCGGCCCGGCCGACCGCATCGAGGAGGATGACGTGCTCAAAGGGATCGATCCGCTGCTGAACGGCGAGGTGCTCCGCATCCTCGACCTGATGGGCCACGGCGACGAGCTGGTGCTGGCCGACCGCAACTTTCCCTCACACGCCGGGGGCCGGCCGGTGCTCTGGATGGGCGAGTCCGGCGTCGTCCGGACCATCGAGGCCCTGCTCAGCGTCTTCCCCCTCGACACCTTCGTCGACCAGCCGCTCGCCCGGATGCAGATCGGCGACGACCCGGAGGCCGAGAACGACACCCAGCGCGCGGTGCTCGACGTGGCGACGGCGACGAACCCGCATGTAGCCGACTTCGAGGTCGTGCCCCGATTCGACCTCTACGCCCGGGCAGCCCGCGCCTTCGCTGTGGTGCAGACGCTGGAGACCGCGCCCTACTGCGTCTTCGTCTTGACCAAGGGCGTCGTCTGAACCCGGTGCGGCCCGAACACCCACACCCGGTAGAGCACGAACCGGAACGCGGCGCCCAGGATCAGCCCGATCACGTTGCCGGAGATGTTGTCGGCCAGCAGCGACTTGTAGCCGAGCACGTAGTGCGAGACCCAGAGGCAGGCGAGCCCGATCCCCATCCCGGCGATGCTGACGGCGAAGAACTCGATGCTCTCGCGCAGCACGTCGTGCCGGCGGCGGTCGCGGAAGGTCCAGAACCGGTTGCCGAGCCAGTTGACCAGGATGGCGAGCGCCGTCGAGATCAGCTTCGCGATCACCGGCCCGCCGTGCATGTTCTCCGGGTCCATCACCGTGGTGCGGAGGAGGTTGAACACCCCGAAATCGACCACGAATCCGATGCCCCCGATCAGGCCGAACCGGATGAACTCCGTGGCGAGGACGCGGATGCGCGACCTCGGTGCGGGAGCACTGCTCATAGAAGGACTACCGTTTCCGACCGATGCGTTGAGCTGGGGACTTTCGAATCTTGCGAGGCAATGCTGAGCGTTGGTGGGGAGCCAGACCAGAAAGCAACGATACGATTTCCCCCGGCGCTCACTCTCGCGGCCATTGAATGATAGAGGAAACTGTGGCGAAAACCGTCGTCGTGATACCGACCTACAACGAGATCGGCTCGATCTCGAGCGTGATCGAACGCATCCTGAACACGGACGCCGCGGCGAACGTTCTCATCGTCGACGACAACTCGCCCGACGGCACCGGCGACCTGGTCGACCGGATGGCGGCCGACGACGAGCGGATCAATGTCATCCACCGCACCGAGAAGAACGGGCTCGGTGCCGCCTACGGCGCCGGCTTCCGCTGGGCGCTCGAGCACGGCTACGACTTCATCGTCGAGATGGACGCCGACGGCTCGCACCAGCCCGAAGAACTGCCCCGCCTGCAGGCCCTGCTGGCCGACGGCTGCGACATGGCCATCGGCGCGCGCTGGATCCCGGGCGGCGTGATCGTGAACTGGCCCTGGTACCGCAAGGCGATCTCGCGCACCGGCACCTTCTACTCCCGGCTGATGCTCCGCTCGAAGCTGCACGACCTCACCAGCGGCTACCGCGGCTTCCGCGCCGAGTCGCTGCGGGCGCTCGACATGAACGTGGTCGACTCCCAGGGCTACGGCTTCCAGGTCGAGATGGCCTGGCTGTTCGAGCGCTCGGGCGCCAAGATCGGCGAGTTCCCGATCACCTTCGTCGAGCGCGCCGAGGGCGTGTCGAAGATGTCGACCGGCATCGTGATCGAGGCCCTCCTCAAGGTCACCGGGTGGGGCCTGTCGAGCCTGGTGGGCAAGGCGCCCGAGCGGCTCGCGCTGCCCGCCCGCCGCTGACGCATTCCGCAAGGAATATCGAGGCGCTCACCTCGTTGAGGTATAACTGAGAGATCAGTAACGTGCTCCGGGGTCAGTGAGAATCTGAACCGGCGGTGACAGTCCGCGAACTGACGAGGCCCTGCGTGCAGGGCGTCCGAGGTTGATCCGGTGGAATTCCGGAACCGACGGTGATGGTCCGGTCGAAAGACCGGGTCGAGTCCGGATGGGAGGATGCACGGGTGGTGTCGCGCGAGCGATCCCATCGGCACTTCCCTGCGCACCCCGGAGACCGTCGAAGGACGAGGACCGGATGAACGCAGTGCTGAACGAGACCGACGCCATGCGTCGCGCGCTCGAGCTCGCCCTCCGCGGCCCCCGATCCGGCGTCAATCCGCAGGTCGGCTGCCTCCTCCTCTCCCCCGACGGCGAGCTGCTCGCCGAGGGCTGGCACCACGGCGCCGGCACTCCCCACGCGGAGATCGAGGCCCTCGCCGCACTGACGGCCGCCGGCGGCACCGCCCGGGGCGCCACGGCCGTCGTCACCCTCGAACCCTGCAACCACCTCGGCCGCACCGGGCCGTGCAGCGTGGCCCTGATCGAAGCGGGCGTTGCCCGCGTGGTCTACGCCGTCGCCGACCCCGGGGCACGTTCCGCCGGCGGCGGCGAACGGATGCGCGGGGCCGGCATCGACGTCGAGCAGGGTCTCGAGGCCGACGCGGTCGAGGAGGCCATCCGCCCCTGGCTCACCGCGGTGCGACGGGGCCGCCCCTACGTGACCGTCAAGTGGGCCTCGAGCCTCGACGGCCGGGCCGCGGCCTCCGACGGCTCGAGCCGCTGGATCACCGGGCCCGAGGCGCGCGCCGACGTGCACCTCCGCCGCTCCGAGGCCGATGTCGTCGCCGTCGGCACCGGCACGGTGCTCGCCGACGACCCCTCGCTCACCGCGCGCGACGGCGACGCCCTGTTCCCGCACCAGCCCGCCCCGGTCGTGATCGGCGAGCGCACCGTGCCGGCCGGGGCGCGCCTCCACGCGCATCCGGTGCCCCTGCGTCACCTCGCCACCCACGACCTGGCCTCCGCGCTCGACGAGCTGTACCGCGACGAGGTGCGCTCGGTCTTCGTCGAGGGCGGCCCGACCCTCGCCAGCGCGTTCCTCGCCGCCGGTCTCGCCGACGAGGTGCTGGTCTACGTCGCACCGACCCTGATCGGTGGGCCCCGGCTCGCGATCACCGATCTCGGGGTCGACCGGATCCAGGATCAGCGGCGTCTCGACATCCATCGCCTCGACCGGCTCGGGGAGGATCTCCGGATCATCGCCCGGCCGCGCGACGAGGCCGTCCCAGGCCGGGCGGCATCCGTCGCCCCCTCGAAGGAGTAGAACCGATGTTCACCGGAATCATCGAAGAGCAGGGCGAGGTCATCGCCCTCACCGAGACCGCGGATGCGGCCGTGATCACCGTGCGCGCCCCGCTCGCGGTCAGCGACGCGCGGCACGGCGACTCGATCGCCGTCTCCGGCGTCTGCCTCACCGTGGTCGGGCGGACCGACGACACCTTCACCGCCGACGTGATGCGGCAGACCCTCGTCATGAGCACGATCGGCGGGCTCGCCGTCGGCGACCGCGTCAATCTCGAGCGCGCCGCCCGGGTGGGCGACCGGCTCGGCGGCCACATCGTGCAGGGGCACGTGGACGGCACGGGCACGGTGCTCTCCGTCACCCCGGGCGAGGCCTGGAGCGTGCTGCGCTTCTCCCTCGATCCCGAGCTCGCGCCCCTGGTGGTCGACAAGGGGTCCATCTCGGTCTCCGGCGTCTCCCTCACGGTCTCCGACGTCGGCGACGACTGGTTCGAGGTCTCGCTGATCCCCGAAACGCTGACCGCGACCACGCTCGGCACCCTGGCCCCCGGCGACCGGGTGAACCTCGAGACCGACATCCTCGCCCGCCACGTCGAACGGCTGCTCAGCCTGAGGAGCGGATCATGACCACCTTCTCCCCCATCCCCGAGGTGCTCGAGGCGCTCCGCTCCGGGCGGCCCGTGCTCGTCTCGGACGCCGCCGACCGCGAGAACGAGGGCGACGCGATCATGGCCGCCTCGCTCGCGAGCACCGAGTGGATCGCCTGGATGGTGCGCAACACCTCCGGCTACCTCTGCGCGCCCATGCCCGCCGAGCTCGCCGACCGCCTGGCCCTGCCGCCGATGGTCGTGCACAGCGAGGACACCCGGCGCACCGCCTACACGATCACGGTCGACGCCGCCTCGGGCGTGACCACCGGCATCGACGCGCACGACCGCGCGCGCACACTCACCGTGCTGGCAGACCCCGACTCGACGCCGGCCTCCCTCATCCGCCCCGGCCACGTCATCCCGCTGCGGGCCGTCGACGGCGGGGTCCGTCGCCGGGCCGGTCACACCGAAGCCGCCGTCGAGCTCATGCAGGCGGCGGGGCTGCCCCCGGTCGGCGTGATCGGCGAGATGATCGCCGACGACGGCTCCGCGATGCGGATGGACGACCTCCAGCGCGTCGCCGCTCGCGACGGTCTCCCGATCACGACCATCCCGCTCCTGATCGAGTGGCTCGACGAGCAGGACGCGGCCGCCGGCCTCGCGGTCGAGGCGACCGTGGCCGACGCCCCGCCCCTGGATGCGGCCCAGCTCGCGGCCGCCCAGACCGCCTCGGTGCCCGGCGGCACGAATCCTCGGGTGCAGTTCGAGGTCGAGACCACGGTGCCGACCACGCACGGGCCGCTGCGGATGCGCGCCTACCGCGACCTGGAGACCGGTGCCGACCACGTCGCGATCCTCTCCGGCGACCTGCACGCGGCGGGCCCCGACGGCACCGCGGTCGCGCCCCTGGTGCGTGTGCACTCGGAGTGCCTGACCGGCGAGGCCTTCGGGTCGCTCAAGTGCGAGTGCGGGCCGCAGCTGGACACCGCGCTCGACCTGATCGCCGAGCACGGCGGCGTCGTCGTCTACCTGCGCGGCCACGAGGGGCGCGGGATCGGCCTGATCAACAAGCTGCGCGCCTACCGGCTGCAGGAGGACGGCCTCGACACCCTCGACGCCAACGTCGCGCTGGGCCTCCCGGCCGACGCGCGCGACTACGGAGCGGCCGTCGCGATCCTGAACGACCTCGACGTGCCGGCCATCCGCCTGCTCACCAACAACCCCGAGAAGGTGCGTCAGCTCGAGGAGCACGGCATCGACGTCGCCGAGCGCGTGCCGCTCGTGGTCGGCGTCACCGAGTTCAACGAGCAGTACCTCGACACCAAGCGCGACCGGATGGGGCACGTGCTGCCCACGGGCCACTGACGGGCCACCGGCCGGCCGCCGCGTCGCATCCACCCCGCACCCCACCCCGAACCACCCACCACGGAAGGACGGACACGCCATGAGCGGAGCCGGAGCCCCCGCCCTGGACGTCGACCTCGACGGCACGGGCCTGAACATCACCATCGTCGCCGGAACCTGGCACACCGAGATCACCGACGGGCTGATTGCGGGCGCACAGGCCGCGCTCGACGAGACCGGCGCCACCAGCACGCTCGTGCGCGTCTCAGGCAGCTTCGAGCTGCCCGTCGTGTCGAAGGCCGCCTTGGAGTCCGGGGCCGACGCGGTGGTCGCGCTGGGCGTCATCATCCGCGGCGGCACCCCGCACTTCGAGTACGTGTCGGATGCGGCCACCTCTGGCCTCACGCAGGTCAGCATCCTCACCGGCAAGCCGGTCGGCTTCGGCGTGCTCACGCTCGAGGACGAGCAGCAGGGGCTCGACCGCGCCGGCCTTCCGGGGTCGAAGGAGGACAAGGGCCGCGAGGCGGCTCAGGCCGCCGTCGCCACCGCCGTCACGCTGCGGGCGATCCGGCAGGGCTGAGCCGGCCGCCGGCACCGCCGGTCGGGCTGAGCGCCGCCGGTCAGGGCGAGCCGGCCGCTCGACGCCACCGCCGGCACCGCCGGTCAGGGCTGAGCGCCGACCCAGCCCACCGACTGCGCGGCCGCGGTCGAGGCAGCCTGCATCGCGTCGGCGTCGCTCAGCCCGGCGGCGAGGCCCGCGGCGAGGGTGCCGCAGTAGCAGTCGCCCGCACCGGTCGTGTCGATCACCTCGGCCACCGCACCGGCGGGCACGACGTGCTCGCCCCAGCGCGAGCCCGCCCCGCCGAGCGTGACGAGCACCGATCGGGGCGAGAGACCGTCGGCCGCGAGCTGCTCGTTCTCGTGCTCGTTGACCACGACGGGGTCGGCCAGGTCGAGCACGTCTCCGGGGAGCGGAGCGAAGGGCGCGAGGTTCAGCACCACGCGGGCGCCGCGGGCCGCCGCGATCCGGGTGGCCTCGGCGATCACGTCGGTGTCGACCTCGAGCGAGCCGAGCAGCACGTCGCCCGGCTGCAGCGAGTTGAGCGACGCCAGGTCGGCGACGGTCACCCGCCCGTTCGCGCCCGGCGAGACGATGATCGTGTTCTCGCCCCGCGCATCCACCGCGATGGCGGCGTGCCCGGTCGCGACGCCGGTCGTGCGCGCGATGTGCGTGGTGTCGACCCCGTAGGCCTGCAGGCGGCGCAGGTACGCGTCGCCGTCCGGATCGTCGCCGACCCGCCCGACGAAGCCGACGCGGGCTCCCGCCCGGGCCGCGGCGACCGCCTGGTTGGCGCCCTTGCCGCCGAAGTGCTTCACCAGATCCCCGCCCATCAGGGTCTCCCCCGGCGACGGATGGCGTTCGACCGCCACCACGGAATCGATGTTCAACGAACCGACCACGACAACGGTACCCACGTGCACTCCTTCGAAAACGTCCCTCAGCATCCTACGGTGCGCGTAAACTAGGCGTTCGCGAGCGACCCTCGCCCTTACGCTGACACCGGTGCCCGCGACGACGCCCGACCGGTGTCGTCGCCCCTTCCTCTGAGGCACCCGTCCCTCGACTCCTCCTTCCTGAAAGCACGAGACGCCATGTCCTCCTCTGTCCTCGACGCGCCCCCGGCGGCGCCGGCCAACACCCGCAGCCGGGTGATCCTCGCGAGCCTGATCGGTACCTCGATCGAGTTCTACGACTTCTACGTCTACGCGACGGCCGCCGTCCTGGTCTTCCCCTCCCTGTTCTTCGCGAACTCCGACCCGACGATCTCGCTGCTGCAGTCGTTCGCGGTCTTCGGAG
The DNA here is from genome assembly GCF_059691755.1 of Herbiconiux sp. 320_LB. NCBI lineage: Bacteria > Bacillati > Actinomycetota > Actinomycetes > Micrococcales > Microbacteriaceae > Herbiconiux > Herbiconiux sp. 320_LB. The sequence goes on from NZ_JCAWAD010000003.1 coordinate 731,324, forward strand.
TCGCCTTCGTCGCGCGGCCGGTGGGCAGCATCCTGTTCGGCCACTTCGGCGACCGGATCGGGCGCAAACGCACCCTCGTGGCCTCGCTGCTCACGATGGGCATCGCGACGGTGCTGATCGGCTGCCTGCCGACGGGTCTGACGCCCGGCTGGGAGATCCTCGCCCCCGGGTTCCTGGTGCTGCTGCGCTTCTGCCAGGGTCTCGGCCTCGGCGGCGAGTGGTCGGGTGCGGCGCTCCTTGCGACCGAGAACGCGCCGAAGGGCAAGCGCTCGATCTACGGCACCTTCCCGCAGCTGGGCGCGCCGATCGGCTTCATCATCGCGAACGTCGTGTTCCTCATCCTGAGCACCACCCTCGCCTCCGACGCCTTCCTCGCCTGGGGCTGGCGGGTGCCGTTCCTGGTCTCGGCCGTGCTCGTGATCGTCGGCCTCTACGTGCGGGTGCGCCTGGTCGAGACGCCCGCGTTCCAGAAGGTCGTCGAGAAGGGCGAGGTGGCGAAGCTGCCGCTGGCGCGCGTGTTCAAGACCAGCTGGCGCCCGCTGATCCTCGGCACCTTCATCATGCTGGCCACCTACGTGCTCTTCTACCTGATGACCACGTTCACCCTCACCTTCGGCACCACCGCCTCCTCGGTCGAGGCCGCGCAGGCCGCCGCCACCAAGGCGGGCAAGGCCTTCGACCCCTCGACCTTCGTGCCGGGGCTCGGCTACGGCCGCAACGACTTCCTGATCATGCTCGTGGTCGGCTGCGTGTTCTTCGGGATCTTCACGCTGGTCTCCGGCCCGCTGGCCGAGAAGGTCGGGCGCCGCAACGCGCTGATCTGGACGACGGTCGGCATCGCCGCGTTCGGCCTGCTCTTCGTGCCGCTGTTCGCCGGGGGCTTCGTGGGCGTCATGGCGCTGCTGATCATCGGCTTCACCCTGATGGGGCTCACCTTCGGGCCGATGGGCTCCGAGCTGCCCGAACTCTTCCCGGCGAACGTGCGGTACACCGGATCGGCGATCAGCTACAACGTCGCCTCGATCCTCGGCGCGGCCGTCGCCCCGTTCATCGCGGTGGCCCTCTGGCAGGCGGCGAACGGCAGCACGGCGCTGGTGGGCAACTACCTGTCGCTGATGGCGCTGATCACCCTGACGGCGCTGCTGATCAGCAAGCCGGAGAAGGCCGACGACGTCGACTTCGCCGACCGGCTGAGCTGACAGGCGCGGGACTTATCCTGGAGGGCGAGCGGATGCGATCCGCTCGCCCTCCGGCGTTTCCAGAAAGAAGAGCATGTCCAGTTCGACGACGTCAGCACCCCCGCGATCGCGGAGCCCGTTCGCGCGCGGCCGGAAGACCGACGAGGGACCGCGGGCGAAGTTCCGCCAGCTGCTGCCGTTCCTGTTCGAGCACAAGAAGGTGCTCGGGGTCGTCGTGGTGCTCAGCATCCTCGGCGCGGCCGCGAGCCTCGCCCAGCCGCTGCTGGTCAGCCAGGTCATCACCGTGGTCCAGGCCGGCCGGCCGCTGGACATGCTGGTCTGGGCGCTGGTCGCCCTGGTCGTCGTCTCCGGCGTGATCAGCGGCTTCCAGCACTACCTGCTGCAGCGCACCGGCACCAGCGTCGTGCTCTCGGCCCGCCGCCAGCTGGTCTACCGGATGCTGCGCCTGCCGATCAGCCAGTTCGACACCCGCCGCACCGGCGACCTCGTCTCGCGCGTCGGGTCGGACACGACGCTGCTGTACGCGGTCATCACCCAGGGGCTCGTCGACGCGATCGGCGGATCGCTGGTCTTCTTCGGCGCGCTGGTCGCGATGCTCATCATCGACCCGGTGCTGCTCGGGCTGACCGTGCTCGTGATCGCCGTCTCGGTGGTGACCGTGGTGCTCATCTCGGGCCGGGTGCGCACCGCGAGCCGTCAGCAGCAGGAGAAGGTCGGCGACCTGGCCGCCGCCGTCGAGCGCTCGATCAGCGCCATCCGCACCGTGCGCGCCGCCAACGCCACCGAGCGCGAGACCGCGACGGTCGAGAAGGATGCGCAGGGCGCCTGGGAGGCGGGCGTCAAGGTCGCCAAGATCTCGGCCCTCGTCGTGCCGATCGCGGGCATCGCCCTGCAGGTGTCGCTCCTGGTCGTCCTCGGCGTGGGCGGCTTCCGCGTCGCGTCCGGCGCGATCACGATCGCGAGCCTGGTGTCGTTCATCCTGTTCCTGTTCATGATGATCATGCCGCTCGGGCAGGCCTTCGGCGCCCTCAACTCGGTGAACCAGGCGCTGGGGGCGCTCGGCCGCATCCAGGAGATCATCGACCTGCCGGTCGAGGGTCAGGACGACCGGGAGATCGCGGCCCGCTCGGTCGCCGGCTCCGCGTCGCCCGAGGCCCCCGCGGTCGAGTTCGTCGACGTGCACTTCGCCTACGACGAGGTGCGGAAGGCGGGCGACTCGGGTCTTCAGGACGCACCGGAGGAGGAGGTCTCGACCGGCGTGCTGCACGGTGTGAGCTTCGCCGCCCCGCGGGGCAAGCGCACCGCGATCGTCGGGCCCTCCGGCGCCGGCAAGAGCACGATCCTGGCGCTGATCGAGCGCTTCTACGACCCCACCTCGGGCGCGGTGCGCTTCGGCGGGGTCGACGTGCGGCGGTTGTCGCGCACCGAGCTCCGCTCGCAGATCGGCTACGTCGAGCAGGATGCACCGGTGCTGGCCGGCAGCATCCGCCAGAACCTGCTGCTGGCGAGCCCCGACGCCACCGACGAGGAGTGCATCGAGGTGCTGCACGCCGTCAACCTCGGCGAGGTGCTCTCGCGCTCGGCCGAGGGGCTGGATGCCGCGGTCGGCGAGGACGGTGTGATGCTCTCCGGCGGCGAGCGCCAGCGGCTCGCGATCGCGCGGGCGCTCCTGGCCGCTCCCCCGGTGCTGCTGCTGGACGAGTCGACCTCGTCGCTGGACGGCCTCAACGAGCAGATGCTGCGCGGCGCCATCGACGCCGTGGCCGAGAACCGGTCGCTGATCGTGATCGCGCACCGGCTCTCGACCGTGGTCGACTCCGACCAGATCGTCGTGGTCGACCACGGCCGGGTGGTCGGGGTGGGGACCCACTCCGAGCTCGTGGTCTCGACGCCCCTCTACCGCGACCTGGCGAAGCACCAGCTCCTGGTGTGACCGTCTTTCAGCCTCGGGGGGTGGCCCGGCGGAGGACGAGGTAGCCGGTGAGCGCCGCGAGCGCGGTGGGGATGAGGCCCCAGGCCACGACCCCCGCCGCCCCGTTCGTGACGAACCACGCGCCGACCGCCGGCCAGCCCGACGCCAGGGTGATCAGCACTGCCGCGCCCACGAGCACGACACCGAGGGTCGCGAAGAAGACGAGCATCCCGTTCACCCGCCACCGCTGGTAGATCGTGGCGATCGCGGCTCCGACGAAGAAGAAGAACAGGAACGCCGCGGTGAACAGCCCGAGCCGGGCGTACCAGGGCGCATCCCAGCCGCCGAAGTAGACCACGGTGAACATGCGGCCGCCGAAGCCCCACCCCTCGGTGGCCCGCTCGATCGTCGCGAGCACCGTGAAGGCGATGCCGTAGAGCACCGAGAGCGCCACGAACACCAGGGAGCTGCCGAGCCAGAACTCCCGCCGGGTCGCACTGAGCCCCAGCGCGAGCGGGAAGTACTGCGCCATCGAGAGCACTCCGAGCACGAGCATGTAGACGAAGAAGTAGAACGAGGCGCCCGAGTACTGCAGACCCTCGAGGGCGTCGGCCCGATCGGCGGGGTCGGCCACCGACTGGAAGATGATCCACCAGATCACCAGGTTGACCAGGAAGATGAAGGCGAGGATGAGCCACGGCACCCCGAACACGCTCATCCGGTTCATCACCTGCAACCGCGCCACAGCGAGGATGCGGTGGGGCCGGCGGGGTGCGTCGGCGACGTGGGTCGCCGCGACGGTCGTGGGCGGGCTGTAGGCGGTCATGCGCTCTGCTCCTGTTCGATCGAGGGGGATGCGGGGACGGTGCCCGCGGTGATCCGCACCACGAGCTGTTGCAGCGACACCGGTCCGATCTCGAGCCCTGCCGAGACCGCCTCGGCCCGCTCGGCGGCGCTCAGCCGCCCGACGGTGGCCGAGGCCAGGCCGCCCAGCCGCTCGCTGTGCAGCACCTCGCGCCCGGCGGTGAAGGCGTCGACCGCGGCGGCGGTGCCGGCGACGGTGCTGGCCGACCCGCGGAGGCTCTCCGCATCCTCGTCGATCACGATGGCGCCGTCGTCGATCACGATCACGTGCTCGAGCAGGTCGCCGACCTCGTCGATCAGGTGGGTCGAGAGCACCACGGTGCGCGGATGCGCCGCGTAGTCCTCGAGGAGGCGGTCGTAGAAGGTCTGCCGGGCCACCGCATCCAGCCCGAGGTAGGGCTCGTCGAAGAAGGTCAGCGGTGCGCGCGACGCCAGCCCGGTGATGACGCCGATGGCCGAGAGCTGCCCGCGCGAGAGCTTCTTGATGCGGCGCTTCAGCGGCAGCCGGAAGTCGTCGACCAGGCGGGCGGCGAACTCGGCGTCCCACTCCGGGAAGAACCACGGGGCGCTCGCGAGCACGTGCTTGGCGGTGAAGTCGTCCGGGTACTTCTGGCTCTCCTTGATGAAGCTGATCCGGCTGAGCACGCGGGCGTTCTCGACCGGGTCCTCCCCGAAGACGCGGATGCTGCCGGAGCCGGCGAACTCCTGCCCGGTGAGCAGCTGCATCAGGGTGGTCTTGCCCGCGCCGTTGCGGCCGAGGAGGCCGTAGATCGTGTTCTCCTCGATCGTCAGGTCGACCTGGTCGACGGCGGTGACGGTGCGGTAGCGCTTGGTGAGGCCACGGGCCTCGACGACGGCGGTCATGCGTCGTCCTCCTCTCGGATCATGTCGACCAGCGCGGCACGGGAGATGCCGAGCTTCTCGGCCTCCGTGACGAGTGGCCGGACGTACTGGTTCTGGAACTGCTGGCGCCTCTTCGAGACCAGGCGCTCACGCGCCCCCGTTGCGACGAACATGCCGATGCCTCTTCTCTTGTAGAGGATCCCCTCGTCGACGAGCAGGTTCACGCCCTTGCCGGCGGTCGCCGGGTTGATGCGGTGGAAGGCCGCGAACTCGTTCGTCGAGGGAACCTGGCTCTCTTCGGGCAGAGCGCCGGCCAGGACGTCGTTCTCGATCAACTCGGCGATCTGAACGAAGATCGGCCGCGAGTCATCCACGGTCGACCCACCTGGTTGGTTCATTACTCATGTAACTAACCAACCAGGTGGGGCGAACGGTGTCAAGGATTTTCTACGGAGCGCAGTCGTAGAGGTAGGTCACCGAGTCGACGGGGGTGCAGTTCGCGGTGACCAACGAGCGGATGGCGGCGACGTCGCCGGTGGCGATCGTGGGGGCCTGTACGGCTGCGCCGCCGGTTGCGCCGGTCGCGCCGGACGCGCCGGTCGCACCGGTGCCGCCGGCGCCTGCCCCGCCGCCGCCTCCGCCGCCGAAGCCGCCTCCGAAGCCCCCGGTGCTGGAGACCAGCACGTACCGGAGCTCGCCCGAGGAGACCAGCGCGGTGAAGGCGTCGAAGGAGGGCGCGGGGTCGGCGCCGCTGAAGCCGCCGATCGGCAGCACGGCGTCGCCGTCGGTCGCGGTGATGTAGCCGGCGGCGGACTGGGCGCCGAAGGTGGCGACGAGGTACCGGGCGCCGCCGCGGTTGGCCTGCACGTAGGCGAGGACCGCCTGGTCGGTCGCGCCGTCGGGCAGGGAGCCGCCCTGCGCCGCCCCGTTCGGCGCGGCGGGCAGCGACCCGCGGCCCGCTCCGGTTGCGCCACCGGCGGTCGCGCCGCCACCGTCTCTTCTACCCATCTCCGAGCCCACGAGACACTCGT